>JALCQR010000001.1 GCA_022651385.1 Clostridia bacterium
CGAAGTCGATGACCCAACGCAAGAAGGAGTCGCCGAAGGTGAAGCCAGTGACTGGGGTGAAGTCGTAACAAGGTAGCCGTATCGGAAGGTGCGGCTGGATCACCTCCTTTCTATGGAGAACATGGTTTTAATGTACGTTATTCTTTTTTGAACGCTCACAGGGCGTTATATAATATGGATGGGTTCCCGAGTGGCCAATGGGGTCAGACTGTAAATCTGCTGCAATTTTGCTTCGAAGGTTCGAATCCTTCCCCATCCATTTTTAATCAATCTTTTTTAGTATATAAGCTAAAGGGGATTTTTTTTGCAAAAAAATTATAAAAGGTATTATACTACTTTCTTATAAAGTTTTCTTAAACAGCAATGCTCTTGACTGTTATTGAAATTTAAAGCCCCTGAACAAAGCAATGTTCGGAGGCTTATATTGATTTTAGGAGATTTTATATTTTAAGGTTATAAATTCTTACAGCATTTTTATAAAGCACATTATCAAGGTCATCTTTATTTTTAATTAATTCTCTGTATTTTGCAAGCTCAACAGGCATATTATGAACGTTGTCTGATGAATAAAGAATTTTTGTACAGCCAACCTGTTTAATCATATTTGAAACACCTATTACGCCAACCCAGCTTGGTTCAAGAAATACATTTTCAAACTTTCTTGCAAGATAAGTTGCCTGCTGATTATGCATCTCGCTTCCTGCATGTGCCAATACACATGTGACATCAGGAAAAGCTTCAAGTGCTTTTTCAACTGATATAGGGTCGGAAAACGGAATACCTGCGCCTGTATGTATCATAATTGGTACTTTAAGCTCACGGCAGACTTCCCATACATGAAAGGCATCCTTTGAAGAAGGATGTGTTGCATGGCCGATAGGCGTTATTTTAATGCCGACAAATCCAAGTTCTTTTATACATCTGTATGCTTCTTTATCATAGTCATCCGGTCTAAAATGCGGATTTATTGAAGCCATTCCCCAGATTTTCTTTTCCTTTGTTTTTGTAAGCTCATAGATTCTATTATGTATTGCAACATGATCCTCCATATATATTCTTGGAAGGTACGGCTGAACTATGCCTCCGTCAACACCGTTTCTTTCATATGCATCAAGAAGGCCTCTTTCGTCAAGCTCTTCATCAAATACACAATCTTCACCAAGATGTGAATGAACATCTATTATCATTTTTATTCCTCCTTTTTATTCATAATTTTTTATTTAGCCGACTTTTTCTGGAATGTTCCAAGCATGAGTACAAGTATTATAAGTGCGCCTTTTGCAATGTTTTGCGCTCCTACAGAACATCCTATTACCTGCATTGCGGCACTTATAAGGCCAAGGAAGAGACATCCTACCAATGTTCCAGGAACGTTGGCACGTCCGCCTGAAATTAGCGTACCGCCTATAACTATGCTGGCAACGGTATCCATTGTGTATGTATCGCCCATGCCAAGAACGGCACTGCCTACTCGAGCTGATACAAGTATGCCTGCTATTCCTGTAAGAACAGAACACAATATATATGTTACCATCTCAACTCTTGCTGTTTTAACTCCAGCAAGGCTTGCGGCATTTTTGTTCTGACCAAGGGCAAGAAGTGATTTCCCATACGATGTTTTCCTTAATAAAAACCAGAAAAACACACCAAGGAGTATTACTAAAATTATGCTGAAATATATACCGAATATTTTTCCTTTAAGAAAAGCTTTTAACACAGGTGCAACTGTAAATATTGAGAAGTGTTTATTTATAAGCAAAGCTGCTGTTGTAAGTATATAGTTCATAGCCATTGTTGCGATTATGGCCGGTATCTGAAGATATATTACCATAAGACTGTTTATAAAGCCTATAGCGGCACATATTGCTATAACTGCTATAAAAGCAGGGACAATCATAGAGTTTTTGCCGTTTATTATACTCATGGATATAAAGGCCATAAGGGTAAGAACACCGGGTATTGAAAGGTCGATTGCTCCTCGTCCGGATGTAACTACAAGCATTTGTCCGAAAGCCATTATGGCAAGAAACGCAGCTGTGTTTGCATTTGATATAAGACTGCTGAATCCAAGCTGTCCCGAAGAAATACCCATTGCAAGCCAAAGAATAGTAGAGCCTATAAGCGCCCATATCCACGTATTTTCTTTTATGTAACTTAACGCTTTATTCATTAGCCTTTTCCCCCTTTTTAATAAGTCTTATTGAAAGTATTATTATAAGCACAAGCCCCTGAACAGTTGCTGTGAAATCTGTATTTACCTTTAGCAGACCAAGAAGGATACTTACCATTGTAAGCGATATTGCACCGCATACGGAGCCGAAATGTGTAACGACACCGCCGCTGAAATATCCGCCGCCGATTATGACAGCCGCAACTGTAAGCATCGTATATGTACTTGAAGCGTTTACGTCTGAGGCACCGGTTATTCCGGATTGTGCAAAACCGCCCATCATTGCAAAGCAGCCGGCAATAAAATAAATCATAAAATAAGCTTTTGCCTTTGACCAACCGCTGTTTTTCATTGCGGTTTCATTATTTCCATAGCCCCTTAATGCTGTGCCGTATTTGGAACGATATATAAGTATTGATGCAATAATGCAGATTATAAGCCATATAAGAATACCGTTTAAAACAGGATTTTTAAAATTAAATAAATTTACCATCCATTCAGGCACATGTCCGCCGGGCATATCCTGAAGGTTATATGCTATGCCTGTCCATACAAACGACATACCAAGGGTTACTATTATAGGCGGGACATTTCTCCAATAAATGAAAAGTCCCATAAGCGAATATGCCGCAAGCAAAACTATAAGCACAAATATTCCGAAAGCCGTATTATGGTCAAGTATTGTTGCTGTAACAACATTTACAAGACCCATAAATGCGCCTACGCTAAGGTCGATATGACCAAGGCCGATTATAAACGTCTGTGAAAGTGCGCAGAATATAAACGGAGCATAACCAACCGCAAGAAGCTCTACTCCTCTTTTTGAAAGAACTGTAGGGGAAAGAATACCACATATTGTGTACAGTATAATTGTTGTTATAAGTGCAAAAAGGTAAAGCTTAGGCTGTTTTGCCTTTTTCTCAAGTGCCTTTTTAAGGTCTTTCTTTTCCTGATTTTCAAAAGCAACTTTAAGTATATCGCTGTGTTCATATTTTCCGTGTTCAAACTCAGCGCCTATAGTGCCTCTTGTCATTACAAAAAGTCTTGTGCAATATTCAAGTTCGGCGTCGTCGGATGTTCTCCAAATAATAAGCTTTCCGTTTTCGGCAGCCTCATGAAATACCTCATAAAGCTCAAGTTTTGTCTCAACATCAACGCCTCTTGTAGGGTCATCAAGAATGATTATATCTGCGTCAACGGCCATGGCTCTGGCTATAAGAACTTTTTGCTGATTGCCGCCGCTCAGACTCATTATAGACTCATCTGTACTGTTGCATTTTGTTTTAAGACGGCCGTTCCATCGGTTTACTAAATCATTTACATTTTTTGTGTTAAGCGGTTTAAATAAAAGGCTGTTTGCGAGATTTGAAATTATTGTATTGTCTTTTATAGACCATAATGGGAAGTTGCCGTCTTTTTTTCTGTCACCTGCTACATACGCAACTTTACCGTTTATTTCAAGCCCGTTTTTATTTCTCTTTCTTGCTTTATAGAATATTTCTTGTATAAATTCAAGCTGACCATTGCCCTCAAGACCTGTAAGACATATTATTTCGCCGCCGTACATCTGCGCTGATATATTTTTAAGGGATTTTGAGGAATAGTTATCCATTTTGATTGAAACTTTTTCATTTAAAGCAGGGGTATTAAATTCCAATTTCTTATTTTGGCTGCCTATGCCGCTGCCCATTCGTTCAACCATATCCTGCTCATTGGTTTCACTTATAAGACATTCATGCTTTTTGCTTCCGTTTTGCATAATGAATACTCTGTCTGCAAGATACATGATTTCTTTAAGACGATGGGATATATATACATACGCAATACCATTTGCCGCTGTTTTTTTGATATATTCCTGAAGCTGATTTGTTTCCTCGGTAGGAAGGGAACTTGTAGGTTCATCCAGCACAAGCATTTTAAGATCCGGCGTACTTGTGGCTCTTGCAATTTCTACCATTTGCTGCTGAGCTATGGTGAGTGTGTTAAGACCTGCGTTTACATCTATTGTGTTTCCCGGAAAAACATTGTCGAGTGCCTTTTTTGCAAGCTCCTTTGCAGTTTTTCGCCAGTTATGGCTTTTGTAAAACTGCTGATACTGTTCAACATAGAAGTTTTCATAAACTGTAAGATTTTTACACAGAGAAAGCTCCTGATGGACTACAAATATACCTTTTTTTCTTGCGTCTGCCGTTGAATACTTATTTGTATCAATGGCTTCTCCATCTATTGTTATTGAACCGCTGTCGCAGTTTATAACACCGGAAAGTATTTTTGTTATTGTGCTTTTACCGGCGCCGTTTCCGCCTACAAGAGCCAGAACCTCACCTTTATTTATAGTTATATCAAGATGATTTACGGCAATGGTGGGGCCATATATTTTCAAAATATCTTTTGCTTCAATAAAGCACTTGTTATTTTCCAATTAAGCTCACATCCTTTACAAATCATTAATTATTTAAAAAAACAGCTGCGCTATACAGCAGCAGCTGTTTAAGATTTTTTATTTTGATTTTGCAGCGTCTATAATGTTTTTGATTACGTATTCATTTGTAAAATCAGGTGAAATAAACTCTCCTGCTTTTAAGTCTTTATAATCCTGAAGATTATCTGTAGTAACACGCGGTATTGAAAGCATCATGCTTTGAGGCACGTCATATCCGTTTAGTATATCAAGAGCTACCCAAAAAGCAGCACCTCCGCAGCCCGGTGTTGAACCTTGGCTTAATGTTTCATAACCGTCTTGCTTTAACCACCACTGTATAAATTCGCCTGTATTATCACCTATTATTGTAGGCATTTTTCTGTTAAGCTGGTCGAATGCATTTACAACACCTATAGCATCGCCGCCGCAGTGTGTGATAACACCGTCAACGTCAGGATAGCTGTCAAGAATCTTAAGAAGTTCCTGCTGTGTGACAGTTGCGCTTGCCTGGCCTATAACCTGTGCTTCAATATTCATATCAGGATATTTTTTTAATTCTTCTGTTATGCCGCTGTAAATTCCTTGGTCAGGAGCGGCGCCTGATACACCTCTTACAACAATATATTTTCCTTTTCCGTCATATTTTTTTGCCATAAAATCTACGCTTGCCTTGCCTATATCAGCCCAAGGGTAGTCCATTTTATAAACACCGTCAAGATTTACAACAGAGTCAAATGATACTACTGTTATACCGGCATCAAGAGCCTGCTGGATAGAACTGTTAAGAGCTGTTTCAGAAGCTGAATCAATAACTATTGCGTCTACTCCCTCAAGAATAAAACTGTTAATCTGTGCAATCTGTGAATTTACTGTTCCGTCACCATTTTGTATTTCATAATCTTTTATGTAACCGTCTGTCTTTGCCTTTTCGGCAGCATTCGTAAAACAATCTACCATTTGTTTTCTCCAAGTGTTTCCAAAATACGCATTTGAAAGGCCAATTACATAATTGCCTTTCTTAAGTTTGAAATCACCGGTATCTGATGCCGAAGATTCAGAAGATGAAGCTTTAGAAGATGATGAGTTGGCCGATGAAGATTCAGAAGATGAAGCTTTTGCTGAGGATACTGAAGATGCTGAACTTTTAACGTTAGATGAAGCCGTACTTGACGAACCGCATCCAGCAAGTGCAGAAACAGCAAAAAATGAACATACTATAAAACCCAAAATTCTCTTTTTCATAAAATCGCCTCCGCTGTAAATAATGTTTCATTATAATTAATTAAAAAAATCGGCTATAACATCATACAACTGTTGTAATTCATCTTATGAATTCGTTGTCACTAATATATAATATATGTAATAAAATGTCAACCGTAATTCATATTTTTACTCAATAACGTCATTTTCAACAAAAATATTTGTGAGATTTGTTCAAATAAACATCTTTATAAATGGAATTTATATTGTAGAAAAAAATTGGATATATCAACCATTTTTGTAATTATTATACAAATGACAATGCTGATATTTTAGATTAATATGTGTATAATTTCAAAAGAAGAGTTATTTTAATAAAATGAAAATGGCAGCAGTCTTTTACTATTGGTTCACATAAATTGTGATTAAATTTGTGTATTTATTAAAAATTTTATAGTTTAATATAGAGGAATTAATAAAAAGAAAAAAGAAAAATTTTATATAAGTATTTTATATGTTTGCGGTACTTAAATGTTTTTTTCTCTGAATTTTGTAGGTGAAACATGAAAGTATTTTTTAAATAAACGGCTGTAATAATTTATATCGTCAAATCCGCATTTTAATGCAATTTCAGAAATGTTTAGTTCACTTGTTTTTAAGTATTTTGCAGACTTTTTAAGCCTGACTTCATTTATATAAGCTGTCGGTTTTTTACCGGTTATTTGTTTAAACGTACGGCAAAAATAACATTCTGATATATGTGCATTTTTTGCAAGAATTCTTGATGATATTTTTTCCGTATAGTGTCCTTCAATGTAGTTTAAAATTGAATCAAAGCGCTTTAAGCTGCTGATTTTTGAGGAAAGTTCAGTATTTGTAATAACTTTATCCATGTGCCCCCTCAGCAAAAAAACAATCAATTCATAAATAGTTGATTTAACCTCAAGCTCAAAGCCTATTTTCTTTTCATGGTATTCGCTTATCATTTTGTTTACGCAGTTTAACACTTCTGCGTCATTTTGTATTAAATTACGAAATGTTATGCGATTTTGAGACAGAGGAGCCAAAAATTTTGTCTGACATAAATCCACCTGATTACTGAACAAAAAAGGCAGGTTAATGCGAATGACGTAAAATTTCAGGTTGTCTGAAAGGCTCTTCATATAGTGAAGTTCACTGCTGTTAATTATAACGATATCGTTTAATTGGACGTGAAAACGTTTTTTGCCGCATTCAAGAATTGCTGTTCCAGAGATAAAATAATATGCCTGCATATGCTCGTGCCAATGCATTTTCAGTTCTTTTCCATGTTTTAAATCTGTTTTCAAAAATATATCGACACCGAAAAATGAATACGGCATCTCTTTGTAATAGTATGTTTTATAATCTTTCATTTTCAGCCTCTATGTCAATTTTGTACTAAATTTAAGCAATATAATTATAGAAATAATAGGAATTTTCTATTATTATAAATTCCGTTGTAAAACTTGTAAACCGCAAAATTGAACTAATAATGAAAGAAGCTGAAAAAATTGAATGAACTTAAAGAAATACGGAAAAATGGAATTACTCTGACTGTTGTAGTGGCTATGTCGTTTTTGGCTACATTGGACTCAAGCATTGTAAATATTGCCCTTCCGGTAATGGCTGACAGCCTCAAAGTCACGCTTTTTTCTATAGAATGGGTTGTGGCAAGCTATGTAATGATTATTTGCTCTACGCTTTTATTTTTTGGCAGGCTGGGAGACATTATAGGAAAATCGAAAGTGTTCCGTTTTGGTACACTCTTATTTATAATCGGCACGCTTCTTTGTGGGCTTTGCAATTCATTTTTTATGCTTATAGTGTGCCGGTTTATTGAAGGAATAGGTGCTTCGGCTTATATGGCCAACAACCAAGGCATAATTACTCAGCTTTACCCAAATGAGGGAAGGGGGAAAGCCCTTGGTATTTTAGCTGCCGCCGTGGCTCTTGGTACAATGACCGGCTTGCCTGTTGGCGGAATGATAGTTTCAGTGCTTAGCTGGAATTATATATTTTATGTTAATGTTCCTATAGGAATTGTGTTTTTTATTCTTGGTTTTAAATATCTTCCAAATGATAAAGAAATCAAAGGACAGCATATTGATAAGGCAGGTTCCGTTCTTTCGTTTTTGGGGACTATACTTTTATTTGGAGCGCTTATTTTTGCTCAGAAAGTTGGATTTTCAAATTTTTATATATTGGGAGCAATATTTCTTTCTGTTATAATTATTGTTTATTTTATCATTTTAGAAAAGAAGAAAGCACAGCCGCTTTTGGATATCAATATTTTTAAAAACCGTTTGTTTTCTGTAAGCCTTATTTGTACTTTTATCTCATTTGTTTGTATTGCCGCTTATACACTTCTTATGCCGTTTTATTTGCAGGATACACTGAAAATGTCACCGTCCAACTCAGGGTTGTTAATGATGATTACTCCAATTATAATTGCTATTCTTTCTGCATTTTGCGGTACTTTGGCGGACAAAATCGGTGCAGAAATATTAACGGTAATCGGACTGTCCGTAATGGCATTTAGCTTTTTTATGATGTCGTTTTTAAATGTTAATTCATCATGTTTTTCATGTGCGATTTTTTTAGGAATGATGGCGGTGGGGCAGTCGTTTTTTCAACCGGCAAACAATTCTCTTATTATGTCGGCCTGTCCTAAAAACAAACTTGGCATAGGCGGAAGCGTAAATTCTTTAGTGCGCAATCTTGGACAATATGCAGGAATTGTGCTTTCAACAACTTTTCTGTATTGTTTTATGAGTCACAAAATTGGATATGAGGTACTCGATTATGTAAAAGGAAGAGACGACGTATTTGTTTACGGAATGAAAAATAATTGCTTGATTTTGATGTCACTTTGTATTTTGGGAATATTTATCACTGTATATCGATTTATACAATCAAAAAAATTGATAGATAATGCAAGTCATTAAAGCATAGAAAGTAGAGGATATCAATTATATCTTGTTATATATGTTTTATAAAAAACATAAAATAATAATGTTTATATTGATAGAGGGGTACTACTTTTGAAAAGTAAAATAGGAATCAAACATATAATTATTTTGCAGCTTGTTGTATTATTTGTACTGTCGGCCGCTCTGGTTGTTCGTAAAGTGGACAGCGCAGCGTCATATACCGTTTCATCAAGTTCATCAAGCACTGAAAAAAAATTTATAAAATGGATGGAGTTTAATGTTTGCTATAAGGCTCTTGACAAGGCATATACATATGATGTCAAATCACAAACACAGGATGTAAAGCTTAATTGGATTGAATTGCTTGCATACCTTGGTACCAAATACGGCGGAGATTTTTCAAAATATAAAGATAAAGATATGAATGCTCTTGTTAAAAAGCTTCAGTCAAAAAATGAGACAATTAATTCTCTTACAAAAAAAATGAAACATTATCCGTATTATTATGAAATTTACTCGGCTGTTCTCGGCGGATTAGTTGGTGAATATGAAATAGAAATTCCCGACAAGGAAAACCCAAAAGAAAAGATATGGGTTAAAAAATATGGATTAAAAGGATTTTCTCCTATTGCCAAGAATTTTCCTTACAGTGATTATGATGATTTCGGGGTATCAAGATCATATGGCTATAAAAGAAGGCATTTGGGACATGATATGATGGGGCAGGTAGGTACTCCGATTATTGCTGTTGAATCCGGATATGTTGAGTGTTTGGGCTGGAATCAGTACGGCGGCTGGAGGATAGGCATACGAAGCTTTGATAAAAAGAGATATTATTATTACGCACATCTTAGAAAAAACTATCCTTATGTTAAAACGTTAAAAGAAGGAGACGTTGTTCAGGCCGGGGATGTTATCGGATATCTTGGAAGAACAGGCTACAGCAGCAAGGAAAATGCAAACAATATTGATACATCTCATTTGCATTTTGGAATGGAAATTATTTTTGATGAGTCACAGAAAGAATGCAATAATGAAATTTGGATTAACTGCTATAATCTTATAAGATTTCTGTATAAAAACAGGTCGGAAACAGCTAAAAATACGGAAACAAAAGAATGGTATAGGCTTTATAATATTAAGGACCCTGCTGCTGAGGCATATTTGCAGGAAGAACAAAATACGGCAGATTAAAATAAGACTTACTGAAACTGAATGCGTACAGTTAAGATAATGTATGTGTACTTTTAAAACCGAGTAAAATAGAGTAAGTGATATAATTTAAAATAATAAAAATTTAGGGTTGACAACCTCTGCTCTTTTTGTTATTATGTTTAAGCGGTCAATTGAAACATAAGATTGTAAAAAATTGTAAAATTCAAGCGATTTTGTGCTAATTTGATTTTTATGCCCGAGTGGCGGAACTGGCAGACGCACAGGACTTAAAATCCTGCGGGGTAACACTCGTACCGGTTCGATTCCGGTCTCGGGCACATTTTTTTTAAACAATATGCCCAGATAGCTCAGTCGGTAGAGCAGAGGACTGAAAATCCTCGTGTCCTTGGTTCGATTCCGAGTCTGGGCATTGTTTATTATATGCGCGAATGGCTCAGAGGTAGAGCATCGCCTTGCCAAGGCGAGGGCCGCGAGTTCGAATCTCGTTTCGCGCTTCTTAATCCATATGTATGTATTGCATATGGATTTTTTTGTATTGTTTTATATCTAAGGGGTGATTTGTTTGCCGTCTGATAAAGAATACCTTGATTTTTTGCTTGACCAGCTAAACGGGATTGACGACATAGCGTCAAGAAAAATGATGGGCGAATATATATTATATTACCGCGAAAAAGTATTCGGCGGAATATATGACAACCGTTTTCTTGTAAAAATAACGGAAGCCGGAAAAAATCTTATGCCGGATTGCCGCAAAGAAATACCATATGAAGGTGCAAAACCTATGTTTTTGGTTGAAGAAATAGAAAACAGGGATTTTCTGAAAGAACTTATAACTAAAATGTATGATGAGCTGCCTGATATAAAAAAGAAAAGAAAGCGAGTGGTTAAATGAAGTACAAAAATACGCTTTTGGCCGTAAAAGATATGGAAAAGAGCAAAAAATTTTATAAGGAAGTATTGGGCCTTCATGTCTGCGCTGATTTTGGGGCAAATGTCACTCTTACAGGAGGAATTTCTCTGCAAACCATTGATACTTGGAAAGGCTTTATTGACGAAAAAAATGTTTTGTTTAAAAGCAATTCATACGAGCTTTATTTTGAAGAGGATAATTTTGACTTCTTTATAGATAACCTTAAAAGCAGAACAGATATCGAATATGTGCATGGAGTAAAAGAACACTCTTGGGGCCAAAGAGTTGTAAGAATATATGACTGTGACGGTCATATAATTGAAATCGGCGAAAATATGATAAATGTTGTTAAAAGATTTGAAAAAAGCGGTTTAAGCGTGACTCAAATTTCTGAAAGAATGGACGTACCGGAAAAGTACGTTATTAATTGTTTAAAATCAAACAAGTAATCAAAACAAAAGCACAGCTTGAGTATTTTATTGACAAATACTTCAGGCTGTGTTTGTGTTTTAATATCATTCGGCTTTGTAGCTGTGAAGAGAGCATATTATCTGTCTGTGCCAAGATTTTCTCCCTTAGATACCATATTTGATTACGTTTATATTAACTTATATATATTATTTGTCAATGAAGCTTATTTTAATATACGTATTTTTGTTATATAATCAATAATAATAGTTTTAGGAGATGATTTTAATTGGATGAAAGAATAAAAATTTTAGCAAAAAACCTTGTTAATTATTCATGCAGGGTAAAAAAAGGCGAAAACGTACTTATAAGCTGCCACGGCACGGCGCCTATTCCGCTTGTAAGGCGAATAATTAAGGAAGTTTACAAAGCAGGTGGAACTCCGTTTTTTGATATGACCACAAGCTCCGTTGAACGTGATATGCTTATGGGTATGACTAAGGAACAGCTTAAACTTAAATCTGAGCTTGAATGTGAAAAAATGCGTCATATGAATGCATATATAGGTGTAAGGGGCGATGAAAACATAAGTGAGCTGTCTGATGTTCCGTCTGAAAAAATTAATATGTATTCCAAATATTTTATTGGCCCTGTAAACGATATACGTGTTCCAAACACAAAATGGGTGGTGCTTAGGTATCCGTGTGCATCAATGGCACAGTCGGCGTCAATGAGTATGGAGGCTTTTGAGGATTACTATTTTTCAGTATGCAATCTTGACTATGGAAAAATGAGTAAAGCTATGGATAAACTTAAAGAACTTATGGAAAAAACAGATAAGGTGCGTATTGTTGCAAAAAACACTGATATTTCATTTTCAATAAAAAATATACCTGCTGTAAAATGTGCCGGGGAATGTAATATACCCGACGGTGAAGTTTATACGGCCCCTGTTAAAGAAAGTATAAACGGAACAATATCATATAATACCCCAAGCGACTATAATTCATTTACTTTTGAAAATATCGTACTTACATTTAAAGACGGAAAAATAATCGGAGCCGAAGCCAACGACAGCAAAAGATTAAATGAAATACTGGATACTGATGAAGGTGCAAGATATGTGGGAGAGTTTTCACTTGGTGTAAATCCATATATTAAAAAACCTATGAATAATATACTCTTTGATGAAAAAATAATGGGCAGTATTCATTTTACACCGGGCTGCTGCTATGACGACGCGCCAAATGGTAATAAAAGCGCCGTACACTGGGATCTGGTGCTTATACAGACTCCTGAATACGGCGGGGGCGAAATCTATTTTGACGATGTAATTATAAGAAAAGACGGAAGATTTTTAAATGAGCTTGAAGTTCTCAATCCTGAAAATCTGATCTAATTGAATCGGCAAAATATTTTAAAATGATAAATTCTGACATCCGTGCAAGTGCTGCTGAATTGCCGTCGGGTGTCTTTTTGCTTTTCATTTCTATATGTGATGTATTTTCAAGACTGGTTTTAATGTTTGAAAAAGCAGACATCATATTCAGCATTTTTATGCAGGCATCAAAATTTTTATGTGACTGTGGCGGAGAATAATTTTTTAAAGCACTTAAAAGCAGCACTTCTCTTGACGGTCTGTGTTTTGTTTTATCCTCCTCATTTTTTGCTGCGGCGTAAAGACGTTTTATATAATTGTTTTCAAGGCTTCTACGAAGTGACTGTGCAGCAAGGGAAATATCTTCATTTATTGGATTAAACATATCAATCATGTCTGGGATATCTTTTTTGTCCGGCATTGTCAAAACCTCTATTTTTATCTTTATATTAATTATATGGTTTTAAGTGTGTCATTTATGAAAGATATCTGCAATATTAAGAAGATATTTATTATTATTCATAGATGCCTCTATTATGGCTCTTTTTATTTGTGAGGGGGAGTATTCCGGATACTTCTGCAATATAAGCGCGCATGTACCGGATACCATTGGAGTGGCCATAGAGGTTCCGCTCATGCGTATATAATTGCTGTCTACAATAAGGCTTTCTTCTCGTTTTGGACTGTCGAATGAAAATGAAAGAGAACGGCAGGACACTATATTTTCTGATGGAGCGAATATATCGGGCTTATAATAAACTTTTCCTCCCATGTTTATTCTGAATCTTCGGTGTTCTTCCCATGAGCCTACGGTTATTACGTTTGGACTGATTCCGGGTGATGTTATTACAGAGGAGTTTTCGTTTCCTGAAGCTGCGCATACAGTTATGCCATCGTTAAAAAGAGCGGTGCAGGCCATGAGGAGTGATGCCGATATGCTTTTATCTACGGTACCTATTGACATATTTACTATATGAATACCGTATTTTCTGTAGTTTCTGTGTATCCAGTTTATGGCTTCAAGGGCTGCGGCTGCGTTTCCGTGGCCTGCGTCATCAAGTATTTTAAGACTTACTATATTGCATTGGGGTGCAACGCCTCTATATTTTCCGTTGCTTAAAATGCCGTTTGATGCTGCTATGCCGCACACATGTGTACCGTGTCCGTTATCATCATACGGCTCTCTTAAGCCGTTTACAAAATCGTGAAAGGCTATTATCCTGTTATTTGGGTATATAAAATCGGCTAAAGGACATATACCTGTATCAAGAAAAGCTATACAAATACCTTTACCTGTTATGCCTTGCGGCGGATAAGCGTTTATTGTATTTAATGCTCTATCCATTAAAATCATGCTCCACAGTGTTTGTCTGTATCATTTTATGGGAAAAGCCTAATATGTGTGAATGAGCAAAATAATTTAAATTACAGGTAATAACAGGTAATATTAGTTTGAACCGATACATATAATCGTTTATGTAAAAACCTTTCGGAGGTATGAAAAATGAATTGTGGATGTGGAAATGGTAGTAATAGTTTTTTGTGGATTATTATTCTTATTTTCCTTATTGGAGGATGCGGTGGCGGAAACAGTTTCGGTTTCTTTGGTAATTCCGGATGCAATGACGGCTGCGGAGGAAATAACAATGAGTGCTCTTGGATAATCATACTTATTCTCCTTCTTTGCTGCTGCGGTTCAAATGGAAACTGCGGAACCTGTGCTTCCAACAACGGATGCAGTATGTGTGAAGCTTGATATCAAAAAAGGGCTGCTGTTTTAGCGGCCTTTTTTTATACAAAAAAATCAAGGAGGAATACCAATGGACCAAGCGGTGCTTTATACAAACTATGGGGCACAATATGTGTATTGCAAAAACGGGAATTTATATATTTCTGAAATACATGAAAAACCTAAAAATCTTTCGCCTGTGTTGATATCAGGCGCTGAAAGTTTTGATATATTTTATGAAGCCGATGAAAAGATGGCGCTTTTTTTGAGGACAAGAAAAGATACTTGGACAAAAATGCTTATTGTCAAAAACAGATTGATGTATTACGGAAACTCGGAAGGCAGCTTCTCAATGTCGGATGTCAACCTTTTAGGATACTCTGCTTTAAAAAAAGAATTGTTTTTGTTTTCAGTGCCGAAAAACAGCCTTATAAAACTTAATACTGAAAACGGAAAAAATGATGTTGTAGAACAAGACATAGAAATTTTTGACGGCGGAGTGTATCATTATGGAAGCAAAACGCTGATTTCATACATCAAAAACGGAAAACTTTGTCTATATGATACTGAAAACGGAAAAAAATTAATAGTGAGTGACAATGCAAGAAACATAAAGGACATGTCCTTATGTATGAATAACGGGAAAATATGTGTATTGATGATTGTTAGAAACGGATATGCTTTTAACCTAAATCTATATATGCAGGGTGAACGTCCTATACACCTATTGAAGCTTAAAAGCGCAAAAAACTGCATTATCACGTCAAACAACGGTACTTTAAACGTAGGAATATGTGATGAAAAGCATATGGCTTTTATGCGTTCCGAAAAAAGCAGGACTGCCTTTTCTCCTGTTACCGAGGAAGAAATACCTGATGTAATAAAAATAAGCTATATAACAGATAATGCAGAATTTTCAGCATCGCATATATTTGCAGATTCTACAGGCAGACTGCTTATGCCGGATGTTTTAAGTCCTGAATTTAAAATAATTGAAAAAGATGACGATATAACCGAAAAACTTAAAAGCAAGCTGAATATTCTTGAAACTGAACTTAAGAACAAAGAAAAAATAATAAACAGTATATCGACCGAATTTTCACAAAAACAGGTAAATGACGGAAGCGTTATTACACGGCTTAGAAAAAGTCTTGAAAATGCGGAAAAAAAGAATAAAGAACTTATGAATGCAGTATCACAATTGGAAAATGAGAAACGCAAATTTGAAAATGTTGAAAAAGAAATAATGAAAATGTCTGACAAATCTTCAAATCAAAAATTAATAGAACAAAATCAAGAAAAAAAGACGTTAGAAGAAATACTTCCGAATAAAAAGCCAATGGAGCTGGTGCTTCCGGATAAAAAGCCAGTGGAACAAAAGCCAATAGAGCAAGTGATTCCGGATAAAAGGCCAATGGAACAAAAGCCAATAGAGCAGGTGCTTCCAGAGCAAAAACCAATAGAGCAAAAACAGGAACAAAAAGAAACAGACGAATAAGACAGAAAACTTAAAGAATTTATAATAAACAGAATTACAAAAGTTCGATTTCATCGGTTTTTAAACCTATTATTGAGAAATCGGACTTTTTTTAATAAATGAAATAAGTTGGTATTAAATGCACATTTTTACATGATTTTGTGGTAAAATAAAAACGTTTCGTATTTTATTTTTTATACAGAGTATCAGTTTTGATTTTTGCTGAACGATTGACCAAAACGGCCTAAATATAAAGGGGGACATTATTATGTCGGCTTATTCATTTACAGTACATACGGAAAATCATTCTCAAATGATAGATATTACACAGCAAGTTCGTCAGGCGATTTCTGAAAGCGGTGTCAAAAGCGGTATAGCTGTTATTTTTACATCGCATACAACTGCCGGTATAACTATAAACGAAAATGCTGATCCGGATGTCAAAAGGGATTTGCTTTATGCACTTGAAAAAGCTGTGCCTTGGGAAAACGGATATCATCATTCTGAGGGAAATTCTGCAGCGCATCTTAAATCTTCTATCGTGGGATGTTCACAGGCAGTAATTATAAACAACGGTAATGCTGTGCTTGGCACATGGCAGGGCATATACTTCTGTGAGTTTGACGGACCGAGAACAAGAACTGTGTTTGTTAAAATTGTTGAAGGATAACTTAATTTTTTTTATTTTGGGCCTCCTGTTATTACAGGAGGCTTTTTATGTTGACAAAATGTGTAATTTATGCACTTATCCACATATAAACTGTGCATAAATTGTGAACAATGCATGTTTTATGTGGATAATTTTTACATTTTTGGAACGATTAAGAAATTTTAAGAAATGTAACAGGTTTGTTTAAGATGTAGAGATAATAATCTAAAAACATAAGCTTTTTTAAATAATAATCTTTATTATAATTGAGATTTGGAAATGAGGAGGTAGTTTTTAGTGAAAAAAATGTTATGGCTGCCCATAGGCTTAATTTGTGCGTCAGTTGTTTTTTCCGGCTGCGGCTCAAAGCAGGCCGGTGCAGGCACAAAAGGACAGATGCCCGGAGCAAAACAGCAGTCAAGTGCTACTGCTGTTGAGACATGTACTGCCGAAAAAAAACTGATTCAGGATACAGCAACGTTTACAGGCACCATAAATCCTTATGATACTGTTAATGTAATCAGTACGCAGACTTCAGAAAAAGTTACAAGTGTAAATTTTGACGTTGGTGACAAAGTTAAAGCAGGAGATGTGCTTTTTACTCTTGATACTACGGATATTCAAAATAATATTGACGTTTTGAAAGCAAATATTGCTTCTGCCGATGCGAACATAAAAAGTGCGCAGACATCTTTAGAGCAGGTCAAAGGCTCAAGCAGCAAAAGTCAGATAGAGACTTATAAAAACAGTATTTCAACTGCAAAACGAAACCTTGAATCTGCCAAATCGGACCTTGAAACGTCCAAATCCGATTATGATTCGGCTCAGTCTTTATTTAAACTTGGAGGTGTGTCACAATATGACCTCAATAACGACAAAATAAAATATGAAAATGCGCAAAGAAGCGTAGACGCTGCTCAGCAGACTCTTGATAATGCAAATTATCAATATAATTTGTATGTAAATGAAACTCTTAAGGAGAATACTGAAAAAGCTCAAGACAGCCTTAATTCCGCTGTGGCTTCCAAAAATTCAACGGCGGCTCAGATGAAATCTTATGAAAAACAGCTTTCAGATTGTACTGTTACATCACCTATAAGCGGAACTGTTCTTCAACGAAACGCGACTGTTGGCTCGGTTTTGGGCTCAGGTACACCTTTTGTTATAGTTAATCTTGATACTGTAAAAGTAAAAGTAAATGTTGCGGAAGATATGATAAACAAAATAAAAGTGGGCGATACAGTAAAGATAAAAGTTGCTTCATATTCTGATAAAGAATTTGAAGGACATATTTCAACAATTGCTCCTGGTGCTGATGACGGAACTTATCCTGTTGAAATAGATATTCCCAACAGTGACGGGCTTTTAAAAAGCGGAATGTTTGCTCAGGTTACATTTGCTAAAGAGTCAGGCGACAGTGATATAGTAATTGACCGTGACGCTTTGCTTACAACTACCGACGGAAACTATGTATTTATTGTAGAAGACGGAAAGGCAAAGAAGGTAGATGTAACTACGGGTATAGATAACGGTGATGAAATACAGATACTTAGCGGTCTTAATGAGGGCGACTAAGTTGTATACAGCGGCAATACATATCTTAACGACGGAGATTCGGTAAACGTTGTAACCGGCGTGTCAGACAGCAATTCAGACAGTACTTCGGCAGATAAAAGCGCTGATTCTTCCGCAGAACCTAAATCTTCTTCCAAAGACTTGAAAACTCAAAGCGACAATGAATCTCAAAGTGATACGATTAAGAAAACTGCTCCTGAAAGTTCAAAGGGGGAGTAAAGAATGATTAATCTTTCTATAAGACGTCCTGTAACAACAGTAATGATTACGCTTATAGTTTTTATTGCAGGCATTGTTTCTTATAATGCTCTTGACCTTTCTTTCCTGCCTTCAACGGATTTACCAATGGTTATGGTATCGACAACATATACAGGCTGCGGTCCTGAGGAAATAGAGGAGCTTGTTACAAAGCCCATTGAAGAGCAGCTTGCAACGCTTTCGGACGTTGACACAATAACATCAACTTCGTCACTTGGCTCGTCAAGTGTAATGGTACAATTTAATGACGGAGTTGTTGTTAATGACAAAATGAATGATATCCGTGATAAAATAGACCAAGTGTCACGTCAGCTTCCTGATGATGCCAAAACTCCTTCCATTATGAAAATGGATATGAATCAGGAAAGCATGTACGTATCTATAACAAGTGACAAATATAACTCGGATACTCTTTATAACTTTATAAAAAATAACATTAAAACTAAATTTGAGGGAATTAGCGGTGTTGCTTCCGTTGATATGATGGGCGGCACGCAATATGAAATAGATATAACCGTTGACCCTGTAAAACTGCAAAATTACGGTATTACAATAAGCACGATTTCCAGAGCGCTTAGTGCCGAAAATACAAATGCACCGGCTGGCTCCATCCAGCAGGGAAGCACAGACATGGATATACGTGCTGTTGGAAAGTTCGGCTCTATAGATGATATTAAAAACTTGCCTATAACCACAGGTAACGGCAATGCTATATGTGTAAAAGATGTGGCGACTGTTGCAAAAAAACCTGTTGACCAGTCTATGATTGCTCTTATAAACGGCAAGGAAGGCGTTATAATGTCTATTGACAAACAGTCAGACGCCAATATTGTTACAGTAAGCGATAATATAAATGAAACTGTAAACGAAATAATGCAGGAATATCCAAGCCTTGATATTCAGCTTATGTCTACAACTGCCGACTATATTAAGACATCTCTTTCAAACGTAACGAAAACAGCTATTGAAAGTGCTTTAATAGCTGTATTGATACTTCTTATTTTCTTACGTGACTGGAAATCGTCTTTAATAATAGGTATTTCAATACCTACATCAATTATGGCAACATTTGCTCTCATGTATGTTTCGGGAATGTCGATGAATACAATATCAATGGGTGCTGTAGTTATTGCAATAGGTATGCTTGTCGATAACTCGGTTGTTGTGCTTGAAAATATTAATACGTTCCACCAGCGAGGCTTTTCACCTAAAGAAGCGGCGCTTAAAGGAACTCAGGAAGTGGCTATGCCTGTAATGGCTTCAACACTTACAACCGTTGCAGTTTTTCTTCCTCTTACATTTGTGTCTGGCATGATGGGAACGTACCTCAAACAGCTTGGATACGTAATATGCTTTGCTCTTATTGCGTCATATATTGTATCTATTACATTTGTGCCTATGGCTTCGGCTCTTTTGCTTTCGTCGAGCGACAAGAAGATAAAGAGAAAGAAAACTATTTTTACTTATATAGGCGGACTTGTGCTGTTCTTCCTTACAGGCCTTGATAATTTTTACAGAAAAATACTCAAAGCTTCTTTAAGACACAGAATAATAACAATCATAATAGTTTTGGCTGTATTTTTAGGTTCTCTGTCAACACTGAAATTCATGGGTATGGATCTTATGAGCAACATTGATCAAGGCGTATGCTCGGTTTCTATAGAGCTTCCTAACGGCACTGTATTTGAAAAAAGTGAAGAAATGCTCTATCAGGCACTTGATGCTATAGGCGAAATTCCTGAAAAGAAAAACATGTTTGCAATGGTAAACGGTTCGGGCTCATGTCAGATAATCTATAACCTTGTTGACAAAGAAGAAAGAACCCGTTCTACAGATGATATATGTGCTTATATAAGAAAGAAAGTTACAAACATAGCCGGAGCAAAAATTACAGTTTCTGCTTCGTCAGGCGCAATGGGTTCAATGGGTGGTGCCAACGGTTTTTCGCTTGAAATAAAAGGCGACGATACCGCTACTTTACGTAAAGTCGGCGACGACTGCATATCGCTTATTTCTCAGATACCGGGAATGTATGACCTTGAAAACTCAATGGATGACGCCGTCCCTGAAACGGATGTTACCATAGACAGAGCAAAGGCCTCAAAGTACGGCGTTACCACAACAAGTATTGCTTCTACTATTTCTGCAGCAGTAAGCGGTGTTAAGTCTACAACATTTAAAGAAAACGGTAATGAACTTGACATAAAAATAAAATATGCCAAAGACAGTGTAAAGTATCTTGATGATATTAAAAAACTTACTGTTACTACTTCGTCTGGAGCAGTAATACCGATAACTAATGTATGCGATTTTGATGTAGGCGAAAGCGCTGTTTCAATAAACCGTGAGGACCAACACAGATACATAGATATAAGTGGCTCATATGAGCAGAGCTACGGCTATACTTCAACGCAGATACAATCGCTTATTGAGCAAAAACTTGCAAATTATGTATTCCCTGAAGGATGCAGCTACTCATTCGGCGGCCAAATGAAAATGCTTAAACAGGTTTCATCAAACCTTATTATAGTTCTTATCGTAGCCATACTTTTGGTTTATATGATAATGGCTTCGCAGTTTGAATCTCTTATATATCCTTTTATAATAATGTTTTCAATGCCTATTTCACTTACAGGCGGTTTGCTTGGACTGTTTATTACAGGCCAGAGCGTTACAATGACGTCTCTTATGGGCATGATTATGCTTGTAGGAATGGTTGTTAACAACGCCATCGTTCTTGTTGACTATACAAACCAGCTTAGATTTATACATGGCAAGGATTACATGGAGGCATTGTTGGAAGCAGGCCCGGCCAGACTCCGTCCTATACTTATGACTGTTCTTACAACGGTTATCGGACTTTTGCCAATGGCAGTTGCAACATCTTCAGGTATGGAAATGGTGCAGCCTCTTGGCATAACCGTTATTTTCGGCCTTTCTCTTTCAACATTAGTAACGCTTGTGTTTATACCTGTACTGTATTCTTATGTAACAGAATTTGAAATGTTTATCAAAAAGAAAATACATAACTGGCAGGATAAGCACTATGAATATTATGATGACGATGTAAAAGACAATTAATTAAAAAGTTCGTTTTTTTTGTTAATTATGATATAATTAAAACAGATAAAAGGCGGCTGTGGCATATTTTCAGCCGCCTTTTGTAAAATATTTTATGATGGCAAGGGGGCTTTAAAATGAAAAATTATGTTATAACTATAGGCAGACAATTTGGGAGCAATGGGCACGAAATTGGAAAAAGACTTGCCAAAAGACTTGAAATACCGTTTTATGACAGGGATATTATTACAAAAGCGGCTTCAGAAAGCAATTATGACGAGGAAACGTTTAAAAAGCTTGATGAAAATAGAAGTACAAGTTTTTTGTTCTCAGTTGCAATGAATATTTTCCCTTATACCAGTAAAATGGAAAATATTGACCAGCTTTCAATATCTGACAAACTTTTTACAATCCAAAAAAAAGTCATTATTGAAATGGCGGAAAAGAGCCCTTGCGTTATAGTAGGCAGATGCAGCAACTTTATTTTAAAAGAAAAGTTTAACTGTATAAACATTTTTGTATACGGTGATAGGCATGAAAGAATTGAAAAAATAGCTAAAAACGAGAACATTCCGTTTTTAAAATCTGAAGAAATTGTTTCGAAAGTAGACAAAAGACGTGCTGCATATTACAATTATTATACAGGAGAAAAATGGGGAGCTGTGGAAAACTATGATGTTTGCATAAGCAGTTCCGTTATAGGACTTGACGGGTGTGTGGATGCTCTTGAGCGTTATACTAAGGCAAGGCTTGCTGACGAAATAAACTAATGAATGTTTTATTTTTTAAGGAGATTTTATAGTATGGAAAAGAAAAATAAAATATTGGTTACAGACGACAATTCTGAAATAAGAGAAGTTATTAAAATTCTTCTTCAGGGAGAGGGATATGATGTTATTGAGGCAGGCGACGGCAAAGAAGCAATAGCACTTCTCGATGACAGCGTTGATCTTATAATACTTGACATAATGATGCCGGGTATGGACGGTTTCAGATGCTGTGCCGAAATACGAAAAAAATCTAATGTACCGATACTTTTTTTGACTGCTAAAACAGAGGATTCAGATAAAACCATGGGCTTTACTCTTGGCGGCGACGATTATCTGGTTAAGCCTTTTTCTTATACCGAAATGCTTGCCAGAGTAAAAGCTCTTTTAAGAAGGTACTATGTTTATCAGGGAAAAGAAAAAAATGATGAAAACAGTATAATAGATTTGGGAGGACTTGTGATAGACAGGAAGCTTAGCTCCGTTACGGTTGACGGAAAAGAAGTTGCCCTTTCCGATTTGGAATATAATATACTGCTTTTAATGGCTTCTCACCGGAAAAAAATATTTTCGGCTCAAAATCTTTATGAATCGCTTTGGAATGAACCGTATTATTATACTGCAAACAACACTATTATGGTACACATAAGAAAGCTGAGGACAAAAATAGAAAAAGATCCTCAGAATCCGAAATATATCAAGACTATATGGGGACGGGGATACAGGATTGAATAATAATGATAAGATTAACAAAAAAAGATTTTGGCAGACAAAACTCGGTGCAGAGCTGATTTTGACTACGCTCATATCGCTTTTAGCAGCTGTGGGCGTTTTTTTTGTATTGTCGTTTGTTGAGTTTAAAATAGTCGTACATTTTATGCAGGATGAGTCTTTTGTTGACAAAAATACTGCATTTGTTATTGAAAAACTTCAAAAATACATTGACGACAACAATATTTCAAGCATGGAAATGTATAAGGTTAACGACTGGGTGCGAAAAAAAAGAGGGGTTTCTCTTGTTATAATTGATAATTCAAGAGTTATTTATGATTCCACACTTATAAGACCGTTTGATGTTGGTGGTGATGACAACGATCCTTTCCATAAAAGCAAAGACTCGAAAGGCCAAAGAAAGATATATGAGCTGAAATTTACCGATAAAACACTTGATGCTATGATGATAGTGTTTTTTGGCTATCATTTTAGCGATATTGCCTCATATATTAAGATAATTTTATCTTCGGGTGTGTTTTCACTGATAATTATTTTGCTTATAAAACGAAAGACGGATTATATAAATCAGCTTGCCGATGAAATAAGTATTCTTGAAGGAGGAGACTTAGAGTACAGCATTACTGTAAAAGGCGTTGATGAAATTACATATCTTGCAAGAAATATTGAGGACATGAGAAAGGCGTTTATTGAGAGAATTAAAAATGAAAGAGAAGTTATAAATGCCAGCAGCAGTCTTGTTACAGCTATGAGCCATGACCTTAGAACACCGCTTACGGTTCTTATGGGATATATGGATATACTTGACAATAACAAAAACATAAGCGATGAGGACAGACAGCTTTTTATTTCAAAAAGCAGGAAAAAGGCATATCAGATTAAACAGCTTTCCGACAAACTTTTTGAGTATTTTCTTGCGGTTGAGCCGTATGATGATAAAATGGATAAGGAATACTATACTGTAGATGTAATAAATGAAATAGCAGAGGATTATATTTTTACCCTTAATGAAAAAGGTTATGATATCGAATACAAAAATACTGCCGAAAATGTTAAACTGTATATTGATGTTCAGCTTATACACAGAGTGTTTGACAATATATTTTCAAACATATTAAAGTATTCCGATAAAGACAGAAAGATACTTATACAGACGGAAACATACAATAACAATCTGAAATTTTCGGCTAAAAATTATATAAATAAAAATAATGCAAAAGTTGAAAGCAGCCATATCGGCATTGAGGTGTGCAGAAGAATAATGTCAAGACACGACGGAGTGTTTGATATTTTTGATGATGGAGAGTGTTTTGAGGCGGTTATTATATTCAAAACGGAGTGATTTTTATGGATGATGAGAAAATTGTGGCAAACTATGGGTTTTACGGCGAAAGTCTGATTCTTCTTGAGGGAGCTATTACCGAAGTCATAACTCGTATAGACATTATACGCAGATATATAAAAATTAAAGGTTTTAGAGATCCTATAGAGCATGTAAAAACCAGAATAAAATCTGAGGAAAGCATGAAGGAAAAACTTATCAGAAAGGGACTTGCTCCTACATGTGAAAATGCGGTTACAAAAGTTTATGACGCAGCCGGAATAAGAGTTATATGCACGTTTGTAGACGATGTATACAGAATTGTGGAACTTTTAAAATCACAGCAGGATATTAAAATTATAGAAGAAAAAGACTATATATCAAATCCTAAGCCAAGCGGATACAGAAGTTTTCATCTTATAATAAAAGTGCCGATACATCTTCCAAAAGGTATTAGATATGTTAATGCGGAAATCCAAATACGAACAATAGCTATGGACTGCTGGGCAAGTCTTGAGCATGAAATGCGATATAAAAAAGATGTACCGAATACTGAATTGATTGCCGGAGAACTCAAAAGATGCGCAGACGAGATTGCTTCAACAGATTTAACACTTCAGGCAATTAGGGATATGATTGATTCAGAAGGAACAGGAGGACATAAATGAAACTTTTGCTTGCTGAAGATGAAAAAGAACTTTCAAATGCTCTTTGTGCCATACTTAAACACAGCGGATATGAGATAAATGCTGCATATGACGGAAAATCAGCTTTGGATTTAGCTCTTTCAAATGAATATGACGTTATGATACTTGATATAATGATGCCTAAGATGAATGGCCTTGAGGTACTCGAAAATATACGTGCAAACAACATAGATACTCCTGTGCTGCTGCTTACAGCAAAAGCTCAGGCAGAAGATAAAATAACAGGCCTTGATGCCGGTGCCGATGACTATCTGGCTAAGCCGTTTAATATGGGTGAACTGCTTGCCCGTTTAAGAGCTATGACAAGGCGAAGTGAGAAAAAAACAGAAAATTCGGATATTATTTGCGGCAACAGCAAACTTGACAGAACAACGTTTGAATTATCAGGCCCCAAGGCGTCTTTTAGGCTTGCAAAACAGGAATTTCAGCTTTTGGATATTCTTATTAAGAACAAAAATAAGAAAACAGAGGCTTTAAAAACGGCAAAATTAATTTGGGGTGAAAAAGCTAAGGAAGACGTGATAGTAATTTACATAGCGTATCTTAGAAAAAAACTTGAGTCGGCCGGTTCTAATCTGATTATTTCAGACACTAAGGGAGGATACATATTGGAGGGATAAAATGGTTAAAAGACTTAAAAGAAAATTTGTAATGACTTCAATGCTGTCTCTTCTTGCTGTGCTCGTTTTCTTATCCTGTACGATTAATTTTCTTTTTGATTTGCAGGTTAATAAAGGAGCCGATGTGATTTTAACTCTTATTTCTGAAAATAACGGCAAATTTCCGGAATTTGAGCCGAATATGGAAGTGAAACTGAAAAACCATGAAATTAATGTTCAGGGAAAAAATGACGGCACCATCAATGTTAATATGAAAAACAGCAACAGCAATATAAACATTACCGCTGAAACAAAATTTGAAACAAGATACTTTACTCTTTTTACCGACAAAAATGGAGATGTATCACAAATGGACCTGACTTCTGTTGCTGCTATTGATAGGGAAAATGCAGAGAGCTATGCTAAAGCGGTCTTGAATTCCGGAAAAGAAAGCGGTATTTTCAAGTATTACCGTTTTATGATAACAGATACAGATAATGGAAAAATGATTGTGTTTCTTGACTGCCATGACCGTATATCCACAAAAAAACAGGTGATGGCTTTAAGTTTAGTTGTAGGTGCTCTTTGTCTTGCCATAATGTTTGTGATTGTTTCGCTTGTTTCGGGAAAAGTTGTTAAACAAACAGCGGAAGCAATAGAGAGCCAAAAGCAGTTTATAACTGATGCAAGCCACGAAATAAAGACGCCGCTTGCTATAATTTCCGCAAATGCGGATGTACTTGAGCTTGAGCACGGCAGAAGCGAATGGCTTGACAGTATAAGAAACCAAACAACACGCCTTGGAGAACTTGTTAAAGTACTGCTTACACTGTCAAAAATGAGTGAGGAACAAAGTGTGGTGTTCAGGGAGTTTAACCTGTCAAAAACAGCGACGGAGGCATTTGAGCCTTTTTATGTGCTTGCAAACAGCAAAGGAAAGAAAACTCAGACCGATATACAGGAAGGCATAATGTATAACGGTGACGAGGAATATATTAAACAAATGGTTTCAATACTTGCAGATAATGCTGTGAAATATGCGTCTGAAAACGGAACTATTAAACTTACATTGAAGAAAACTGCGTTAAACAAAATAGAACTGTCTGTTTTTAATACGTGTGATCCTATGTCACAGGAACAGCTTTACAGGCTTTTTGATAGGTTCTATAGGGCTGACAGCTCAAGAAACCGTGCTACAGGAGGATATGGAATAGGTCTTTCTATCGCAAAAGCTATTGTTGAAAAACACAGGGGAACAATAAAGGCGGAAAATATTGACGGCGGAGTTATATTTACCGCTAAATTATAGAAAATAATTAGCCATTTTTGTAAACTTATAAGGTTTGGGAAACATAGATATTCCAACTTTCCGCATATCTTTGTGGTAATAAAAGGCTTGCAGGGTTGGCGGGACAGAGTCATGGTTTTTATTACTTTTAAGCGCATATTTAAAGGGGGAGGGGGAGCTTTTTGCAAGTTAAAAAGTTCTCCAGAATTATATATAGGTTTTTGATAATCTAAAGCAATGACATTTTTCGTCATTGTTTTTTGTATTTCTTTACTTTTATGTAAAATAGTATTATGATTTATGAATAGGAATTAAGGGGGAATCATATGCTTAATAAAATATCAGCAAAAAACAGGGGAATAATTTTTATAATAAGCGAGGCATTTTTCTTTGCACTTATGAGTACTTTCATAAGACTCTCAGGTGATTTGCCTGTAATGCAGAAGAGTTTTTTCAGAAATTTTGTGGCTGTAATTGTAACGGCGGCTGTGCTTATAAAAAAACGTGAAAATCCAATTCCGTCTAAAAAAGCGATTACTCCTCTTTTAGTGCGTTCTATTGCTGGTACAATGGGCATATTATGTAATTTTTATGCTGTTGACCATTTAGCATTGGCCGACGCAACAATGTTAAATAAACTTTCTCCGTTTTTTGTAATTATTTTTTCATTTATTATTCTTTATGAAAAAGTATCGTTTCCTCAGATAGTGGCTGTATTTATTGCTTTTGCGGGCAGTCTTTTTATAATTAAACCGGGAATGAACAGCGCTGTATTTGCTTCAACTTTAGGTTTATGCGGCTCAATGACGGCAGGGCTTGCCTATACCATGGTGAGGCTATGCAACAAAAGGGGAGCAAAAGGTACGCAGATAGTATTCTTTTTTTCATGTTTTTCATGTCTTTTTTCATTGCCGTATCTTATTTTTGCTTATCACCAAATGACGCTGAGACAGGTTATGTTTCTTATACTTGCCGGATGCTCCGCAACGGGAGGTCAGTTTTCGCTGACTGAGGCATATTCCAGCGCTCCTGCAAAGGAGATTTCGATTTATGATTATTCACAGGTTATATTTGCATCTATTATAGGCTTCTTCTTATTTAACGATATTCCGGATATTTGGAGCGTTGTCGGTTATATTGTTATATGTGGAGCATCTGCCGTTATGTTTATATATAACAACAAAAGTACTGAATAAAACATTGAATATACATTTAAAACTGCATATTTAATTAAAAGCACTTTATTTTTATACAAATGTGTTGAATTTATTTGTTTTTACTGTATAATAATAAGAAGTTAAAACTATGAAAGGGAGAGGTATTATGAAAAAAGCATTATCACTTATTATTGCTTCTGTATTAGGGTTTACGCTTCTTACAGGCTGCGGCAGCTCAGCATCAAAGCCGTCTGAAACTGCATCAGGCAGTGCAGGCGCAGCTCAATCAGCCGCATCTTCTGGAGCTGCAGGAGCTGCATCATCTGGTGAAAAAGCTGAGACAGCCAGTGTAAAAACTGTCGAGGACGGCGTTCTTACAATGGCAACAAACGCATATTTCCCACCGTATGAATATTATGACGGTGACAAAGTTGTGGGTATTGATCCTGATATAGCTCAGGCAATTGCCGATAAGCTTGGCCTTAAGCTTAAAATTGAGGATATGGAATTTGATTCAATAATTACTGCTGTTCAGACAGGCAAAGCTGATTTAGGCCTTGCCGGAATGACCGTTACTCCGGACAGACTTAAAAACATCAATTTCTCAGATAGCTATGCCGAAGGCGTACAGTTAATAATTGTAAAAGATGACAGTGATATTACAAAACCTGATGACCTTAAGGGTAAAAAAATAGGTGTTCAGCTTTCAACTACAGGTGATATCTATGCGTCACAGGATTACGGTGATGACAATGTTGAGAAATACAATAAAGGTGCAGATGCCGTTATGGCTCTTATTCAGGGCAAGGTTGACGCTGTAATTATAGATAGAGAGCCTGCTAAGTCATATGTTGCTGCCAATAAAGGTCTTAAACTGCTTGACACAAGTTATGTAACGGAAAATTATGCAGCATGTATATCAAAAGACAATGAAGATCTTCTTAACGCTGTAAACGGAGCACTTAAAGAGCTTAAAGAAGACGGAACCATCCAGTCTATACTTGATAAGTATATAAATTCTAAATAATTTTAATTAGTTGACATTTGATGGGGCGTGCATTTTTTTGGTGTCGCCCCTTTGTTATGTGTTTATTATTTTGGAGGTATCTTTGAATGTGGTTTGACACTCTTAAGGGAAAATTCGTATCGGATTTTATTGAAAAAGCCAGATGGCAGTATATTACAAAGGGCCTTTTTGTAACATTTGAAGTAACCATTATAGCGCTGATTTTGGGAATTGCTATTGGTACAATTATAGCTATTATAAGAGCTGGTCATGACCAAAACAGCAAAAATGGACTTCACGGCTTTGGCGGATTTTTGCTTAAAGTTGCCAATCTGCTCTGCCGTGTATATATTACGGTTATAAGAGGAACTCCTACGCTTGTACAGCTGCTGCTTATGTTTTTTGTATTTCTTCCAAACTGTTCCAAAATATTTGTTGCCATGCTTACATTTGGTGTTAACAGCGGTGCTTATGTGGCTGAAATAATACGTTCAGGAATAATGAGTGTTGACGCAGGACAGATGGAAGCTGGACGTTCTCTCGGCCTCAGTTATTCAAAAACAATGAGAAAAATAATTATGCCTCAGGCATTTAAAAATATTATGCCGGCTCTTGTAAATGAATGGATAACGCTTTTTAAGGAAACATCCATAAGTGGATACATAGGCTTGAATGAGTTAACCAGAGGTGGCGATATAATAAGAGGCGTAACATTTGATGCTCTGCTTCCGCTTCTTGCCGTTGCCGCAATTTATCTTGTATTTGTAATGCTGTTTACTGCTATTATGAGCAAACTTGAAAGGAGGCTGAGGGAAAGTGATAAACGTTAACAAACTTACTAAAAGTTTTGGAGACCATGTAGTTTTAAACGGTATAACCGAAAATATTGAACATGGCGAGAAAGTTGTTATTATCGGCCCTTCCGGTTCAGGGAAATCGACTTTTTTAAGATGCATGACGCTTCTTGAGGTTCCGACATCGGGGCAAATTTTATTTGAAGGTCAAGATATAATGGAAAAAGGTGTCAATATCAATAAAATTCGTGAACAAATGGGTATGGTTTTTCAGCACTTTAATCTTTTCCCGCATCTTTCTATAATGGATAACCTGACTCTTGCCCCTATTATTCTTAAGCGTATGAACAAAGAGGAAGCAAAAGAAGAAGCAATCAGGCTTTTAAAAAGAGTAAACCTTTTAGACAAGGCAGACGCATATCCCGGACAGCTTTCCGGCGGACAAAAACAGCGTATAGCCATTGTACGGGCTCTTGCTATGAAGCCGAAAGTTATGCTTTTTGATGAACCTACATCTGCTCTTGACCCTGAAATGGTTGGAGAAGTTTTGGATGTAATGAAAGAGCTTGCTCACGACGGAATGACAATGGTTGTTGTTACTCACGAAATGGGATTTGCAAGAGAAGTTGCAACAAGAGTTATGTTTATGGACGGAGGAGGAATACTTGAACAGGGTAAGCCTGATGAGATTTTCTCAAATCCGAAAAACAAAAGAACGCAGGACTTTTTGTCAAAAGTTATTGTGTAATTTATAGTAAGAGAGTAGCTGCTATTATTGGCATACTCTCTTTTTTATTTTTAATCAAATAATAAATAAATATCTTTTTATGTAAAAGTGTACTATTTATTGATAATATTTTAATTTTGTGCTATATTGATTGCGATATAATAAAAATTTATGATTATAATGATTTATATTGAATTTTTAAATGTATTTTTATGCGTATCAATTATTTTAAAATCAACTTATATTCAATAAATTGATTTTAAGTAAAGTATAATTTTATAAATATCTATGAGTTTAAGTTTTGGAGACCGAAAATTTTTTATTCAAAATAATTAGTTATAATATCTAAAATGTTAAGAAGTATTTGGAAATCAGAAAGTTTTAAAGCTATATGTCTTTGGAACTTATCTATTAATAGCTTATTATATATGTCTGAATATATAAAGCTGTTACATAATTGATTTTGGGGGAAGTGAAAATTGGACATTTCGAGGAGACTACAGGAATTCAGGAACTGCTATGACAACAGTCCGCTTGCATTCTGTATTATTAAGGCTGTAAAAGGGAAAAAAAACACTGCAAAAGATTTTGAAGTGATTTATGCTAACCAGAAACTTGCCGATATCGGCAAAACAGATATAGGCAACTTAATTGGACAGCATGTATCAAAACTTTATGACACTCATGATAACGTACATAATGACTTTATAAGCAAACTAAATGCATTAAATGAAGGAGACTATACATTTTCAGTTTATTATCCTAAAACTGAAAAATACTGGAATATACACTGCTATAATGTTGATTTTGGATACGGCTGTATAATTAATGAAACTACTGAAAAACAAAGCCTTCAGCTTGATTTGAAGGATACACTTAACACTTTTGACGGTGGATTTTGCATATTGAAATGTACATGCGCGGAAGATTTGGATGTCATATATATAAGTGACGGGTTTTGCCGTATGTTTGGCAAAAAAAAGGATGAAGTGATGTGCCTTTACAAACGTCATATTTTCGGCGGCTCAAATACGGATACGGCTGAGGAATGTAAGAAAATTTTTATTAACAATATGTTTGATGGGGCACATTTTACCGGATGTTTCAGAATTGTATTTAATTCCGATTATAAATGGATTAAATTTAATGGTGCTGTAAAAAAACAATCTTCGCATTTTATGTATTATATTAATTATACCGACATAACCAAGCAGGTAGGAAATGATATTAAATCTGAAAATGACACATATAAATCTGTTACAGAAGATAACGATATTAATATCTGGCAGTATGATATTGTAAATGATGAAATGTACAATACTGAAAATTCGCTTCATGCTCATTTTCAAGATGGACACATGATTATGAAGAATTTTCTTTCAAATATACTTAAATCAGGTAAAATTAGACCTGATTGCATAAGCAGTTTTAAAGAATTATATGACAGCGTAAAACATGGTAAGAAAAAAGTAAGCGCTGATATTTGGTTTAAAACGAGTGATGACATGGGATGGTGGTGTGAAAGAACTACTTACTTCACACTATTTAATGAAGATGGAATGCCTATAAGTGCCATAGGTATTGGAAAAGACGTTACAGAAGATGCAAACAACAGAGAAGAAAACGAAAAAATTGATATTATATTTGCTAATTCAGATTTAATGATATGGGAATACAATATATTTGACAATGCCAATATGCAGCAGCCTAAAATTATGGACTATTTTTCAATCCCTAAAATTATGGAAGGTGTTCCGCGTTCCATAGTTGGCGCCGGATGTATACATCCGGATTCAATCGAGACGTTTTATCGTCTTAACAAGGCGGTAGCTAACGGTGCTAAAGTTGCTTCTGATAATGTTCAGTTTATTGACGGCAATGGAAATTCCGCTTGGTTTAGGCTGTCTTTTAAAACTATATTTGACAAAAATAAAAAGCCTGTGCGTGCAATTTGTTATTGCACCAATATAACCGAGTTTAAAGAAGCTCAAAATAAATATGAAAGAGAAATGCACTATTTAGAAGAAATACATGCTGAAAAGCTTCTTGGAAAGTGCCGTGCAAATGTTTCTAAAGATATTGTAGACAACTACAGCGGAAACGAAAACTTAATTATTAATGATGAAAAAACGGCATATTTTGATGCCGTCAACAATATAGCATCACTTTTTTTAGATGAAAGTTTAGCAGAAGAATTTAAAGCTAACATGAACCCAAAAGTTCTTATGAAAAAATTTTATGAGGGCATTTACGAGTACAATGTTGAGTATCAGCGTAAAATGAAAGATAATACTGCCTGTTGGGTGCGCACATTGGCTAAGACGTTTCTTAATCCTGACACTAATGATATTATGTGTTTCATGTATACATATAACATTAACGAGGAAATGACAGCAAGAATAATTGTAGACAGAGCATTAGCCATGGATTACGAATATCTTGGGCTTCTTAATGTTTCTGATGCAAGGCTCAGACTGTTTCGCCGCTCTAAATCGGAATACAATCTGGCGCTTTCAGAAGACATTGACTATAAAAAAGACATACAGAAATTTATTGATAAATATATTGAGGACTACAATAAAAAAGAGGCTTCAAATGCTTTGAGCCTATCGACAATATGTGAAAGACTGAAGAAAAATAAAACTTATGCATTCTCTTTTACTATTGTTGCGGACGGCAAAAAGTACCGTAAGAAATGGAAATTTATATATCTTGATCAAACAAAAAATGTAATTGTTTTTACACGTTCTGATATTACGGATATTTTCCGCCAGCAGGAACAGCAGCGTGAAACTCTGCGAAATGCATTGGTTCAGGCTGAACAGGCAAATCATGCAAAAAGTGATTTTCTCTCACGCATGAGTCATGAAATACGAACGCCTATGAATGCTATTATAGGTATGTCTGCTTTGGCGGCACAAAATGTAAACGATCCGGAACAGGTATCAGATTGTATATCGAAAATCGGAATTTCGGCGCGTTTTCTGCTTTCGCTTATCAATGACATATTGGATATGTCACGCATTGAAAATGGAAAAATGATAATTAAAAACGAGAAGATTCCTTTTGAGGAGTTTGTTAACGGTATAAATGCCATATGCTACGAGCTTGCGGAAAACAAGGGAGTTGACTATGATTCTATAATAACGAGCGTTACAGAAGACTACTATGTGGGCGACCCTATGAAACTTCAGCAAGTTATTGTAAATTTGCTTAACAATGCTGTTAAGTTTACTCCGGCCGGCGGTAAAGTACAGCTTATAATCCAGCAGGAAAAGATTAAAAAGGGAAAAGCATATATGAAATTCATAGTTAATGACACAGGAATTGGAATGAGCGAAGAATTTCAAAAGAATATGTTTGAACCGTTTGAACAGGCAAATAACAGTACAACTACGCCTTATGGAGGCACAGGGCTTGGACTTGCCATATGCAAGAGTCTTGTTGACCTTATGGGAGGGCATATACGTGTAAACAGCATAGAAGGCATAGGCAGTGAGTTTACAGTTGAAATAGCGCTTGGCCTATGCGAAGAAACAAGAGAAAAAATGAAAAAGGCAGTAGGCTTACAGTTTGACAAGATGTACGCTCTTGTTGTGGATGATGAGATTATAATATGCCAAAACACAAAAGAATTGCTTACAGATATGGGTATAAAAGCCGAGTGGGCGGACAGCGGTAAAAAAGCCGTTGACTTGGTACAGCTTAAATGGAACGCAAATAAACCTTATGATATTATATTAATTGATTGGAAAATGCCTGAAATGGACGGAATTGAAACGACTCGTCAAATACGTAAAATAGTTGGTCCTGATGTCACAATAATTATTATGACGGCTTATGACTGGATGTCAATTGAACAGGAAGCAAGAGCTGCCGGAGTTAATATGCTTATTTCAAAACCGCTTTTTAAATCTTCGCTTATTTCGGCATTTGAAAAAATATATTCGCAGCGTGAGCAGAAAATAAGTGAAAATATCACGGTGGAGTATAATTTTAAGGGAAAACGCGCTTTGCTTGTAGAAGACCATATTATGAATGTCGAGGTTGCAAAGCGTCTGCTTGAGTCTAAGGGAATGGAAGTAGAGGTTGCGGAAAACGGTCTTGTGGCAATCGAAACTTTTGCTACGGCGCCGCTTGGACATTTTGATGTAATACTTATGGATATACGTATGCCGGTTATGGACGGCTTGACTGCTGCAAAATCAATAAGACAGCTTAAAAAGAAAACGGCAAAAACGATACCTATTATTGCAATGAGTGCCAATGCTTTTGAAGAAGATGTTGAAAAATCAAAAGCGGCTGGTATGAATGAGCATCTTTCTAAACCTATTGAACCGGCGGTTTTGTTCCAGACATTGAAATATTTTCTTGATTAAAATGTTTTGCAACATTTCTGACGAGGGCCTTCGGTCTTTATGGGAGTTTTTTCACTTGCAAAAAGCTCCCATAACCTTTTAAAAATGCGCTTAAAAGCAATGAAAACCGGCAGGACTCTGTCCCACCAACCCGGCAAGCCTTTAAAAAGGCTTGAACTAAACTTCGATAGGCTTCGCCCAAGTAATTACTATTGTGCAGAATTACTTTTGATGATAACTTTTTCGACAGTCTGAGACGAGGGCCTTCGGCTTTCATCCGAAATTTTTAAGAAATTGATTTATTAAACAATTCTATCAGTTCTTTTTTTGTTATACTTTTGATTCCCAATAGCCACATCATTTTTGTGTATACAGCTTCTATTGTCATATCATGTGCTTCAACAAAATCAATTTTGCCCTTTAATTGCTGACCTACCTCATACAGATCCGTATTTGTACCCTCATACGTAACCTGCGTTGCCAAAACTACTATTTTTTTGTTGCAGCTTTCTGCAACGCTGTCAAGTGCCTCGGCTATGCTCTTTGGTATTCCGCCTACACCGAAGCTTTCCAGTATAAGGCAGTCATATTTACGTAATATTTTAGTTATAATGTCAGCCGACATTCCGGGTACAAGCTTCAAAAGAAAAACAGAAGTATCGAGGTCCAAATAAAATTTCGGCTTGTCTTTATATGATTTGCATGGTACAAACCACTTAACTTTTCCGTCTTGTATTTGAGCTAAAAGAGGATAATTTATGCTCTCAAAAGCGTCATAGCTTTGTGTTCTTATTTTTTTGGCTCTTGTTCCGGATATGGCTTTGCCGTTAAACACTATCATGACACCGTGAGTGCTTTCATTTACAGCCAGCAATACACTGTCACGGATATTCTTTTTTGCATCTGTAATATTAAAAGATATAGGTTTTTGTGAGCCTGTTAAAATTATAGGTTTATTTGAATTTTGAATCATATATGATAATGCGGCGGATGTGTATGCCATTGTATCAGTGCCATGACAAATAACGAAGCCGTCAAAAAAATCATAATTAGTTTTTATTGTTTCGGCTATTTTTGTCCATAAATACGGAGTCATATTTGTACTGTCTATATTGCATACGGGTATTTCAGAAACGTTGCATAGTGTGTTTATTTCAGGCACATATGACAAAAGCTCGCCTTTTTTAAGTATCGGGGCAAGGCCGCTGTTGGTTTTGCCTGAGGCAATAGTACCCCCGGTGGTTATAAAAAGAATTTTCTTCATACAAAAAACACCCTTATTCAGTAGTAATAAAAAAAGGCACAGATATAATCTGTGCCAATTGTGCTTTTATCAGTCAGCAGGATGAACAGCATCTTTGAAGTCTTCACGCTGAGGACCTCTCTGATCTTTCTTTGCAATATAAAGGCTTCCTGTTGCTTCTGCACATAGTACAGGAGGTACGCATGCCGTAGCTGCTGTATGAGCAACACCTGTCATGTCCATGTCAGTTCTGTCACACATTGTAGCAACTTTATAAGCTTCAAAATGACATGTATATGACTGATGGCCTACTTTTTCAATCCAGCCTGTGTATTCCATAAAATCTCCTACATATACAGGAGCTGTGAATTTAATGTTTTTATATCCAAGGAAAAGGCTGATATCACCGTCTACATATACCATGAGCTCTGTACCAACATCGCCCCACATATCAACTATTCTTGCACCGTTTACAAGGCCGCCTACATAATGTCCGTCTGCGCCTCTCATCATTAAATGATGTGTTACTTTGCTTCCTACCATAATTATATCCTCCTAACTTAAGATTTATTATCAAATTATTTTGTTTTAACTGTATGAGTATGTTTGAAAGCAGGATCTGTTTCGCCTCTCTGATCCTTCTTTGCGATATAAAGGCTTCCTGTGCCTGTTGCGCAAAGTACAGGAGGAACACATGCTGTAGCAGCCGTATGCTCAACACCTGTCATATCCATATCGGTTCTGTCGCACATTGTAGCAACTTTCCAAGCTTCAAATTTACATGTGTATGAAGTATTTCCTATTTTTTCGATCCAGCCGTGATATTCCATAAAATCTCCTACATATACGGGAGCTGTAAAATTAATTTCTTCGTATCCAAGGAAAAGGCTGATATCACCGTCAACACGAACCATAAGTTCTGTACCAACATCACCCCAGTAATGAACTATTCTTGCACCATTTACGAGGCCGCCTACATAATGTCCGTCGCTGCCCTTCATCATAACATGAAGTACTACTTTTTCTCCGATCATTGTTTCTCCTCCTTTAAATAAATAAGATTGCCAATACGCTTAATTTCAACCTTATACGTTTTCTATTATAATGCCTTCTTCAATAAGAGAGTCAAGCACATTTTAAAAAATTTTTTTTCAGTATATATAAAAAATTGCTGAAAATCTACATTTACAATATAGTTAATGTGCATAATAGTATCAGAAATTATTTACAATTAAAATCAAACGAATTTAACATGTATAGGCACATTTTATATAATGGTTATAGTTTTCTGATATTTAGAATTGTTAGCAGGCTAAATATCAGAAATTTACTGGAGAGTTTTGAAAGAAATTTTAATATTTGTTTTTGTCGAAATATATTGTATTATATAATCCATAATAGTATAATCAGCAATATTATGAATTATTAAGTTTTGGGGGTACTTAAGTTGAATAAAAAGCTGCTTTTTATTATTAATCCTCGCTCCGGAAAAGGCCTTATTAAAAACAAAGTCCTTGATATAGTGGATTTGTTTGTTAAAGAAGGCTATGACGTGCATGTACACACTACTCAAGCGAGAAGAGATGCTTATGAGATTATAAAAGAGTACGGCAGTCATATGAGTACTGTTGTGGCAAGCGGAGGCGATGGAACTCTCAGTGAATGTGTAAAGGGAATTATGGAAATTCCAAAAGAAAAACGCCCTATAATGGGATACATTCCGTGCGGTTCTACAAATGATTTTGCTGTAAGCCTGAAACTTTCTAAAAATATGCTGCTTGCGGCTGGAGATGTTGTTTACGGCGAACAGTTTAAGTGCGATGTAGGAAAATTTAACAATGATTTTTTTACGTATATTGCTGCTTTCGGAGCATTTACAGATGTTTCTTACGAAACGCCCCAGTCGATGAAAAATATGCTTGGACACCTTGCCTATACAATGGAAGCTATAAAACGTGTACCTAATTTGGGAAGTTATAAAATGAAAGTTGAGCATGACGGTATTGTTATTGAAGATGAATTTATATACGGCATGATTTCAAACACTACATCTATAGGAGGCGTGAAAAATTTAGGCAAAGAAAAAGTTCAGCTTGATGACGGGCTTTTTGAAGTTATACTTATTAGAATGCCTAAAAACCCTATTGATGTACAAGTTATACTGACTTCTATACTGATGCAGGATTTCAGCGGGAAGTATTTTTATACTTTTAAAGCTTCGGAGGCTACATTTTCATCTGATGAAGAGGTTAAATGGACTCTCGACGGAGAAGACGGCGGGAAACACAAGACAGTTGTCATAGAGAATTACTGCCAGGCCATTACTATGATGATTAGTTCAAAAAAGCAGAGGCTTAATGAAAATGTGCCACTGCATAGCATATATAATGCATTTAAAATAAAATAATTTTAGTTAAAATAGTAAAAAAACTTGCATATATAATTAGCTTATGATACACTACCTTGGTATGCGATAAAAACCGATGGTCCGCTGTCGCTGTATGTATGCGGCAAGAACATCTTGAGAAATTCAGGAGGAACAGAAAATGAACGAAATTATCAAAAACCTCGAAGCTGCACAGCTTAAAGCAGACGTTACGAAATTCAACGTAGGTGACACAATTCGTGTTACAGCCATTATTCCAGGAGAAAAAAATAAGAAGCAGGCATTTGAGGGCATCGTTATTAAAAAACAAAACGGTGGCATTCGTGAGACATTCACGGTCAGAAAGATTGCTTCAGGTGTAGGCGTTGAAAAGACTTGGCCGCTTCATTCACCAAGAATTGACAGTATTGAAGTAATTAAAAAAGGTATTGTTAGACGTGCTAAACTTTACTATCTGCGTGACAGAGTTGGCAAAGCTGCCAAAGTTAAAGAAGTATTAAGATAATTTGAAAAAAATGGCCTGACAGACGTTTTACTGTCAGGTCAGATTTTTTATACACATAGCTGGAGGCATGATATGTCTGAGTTTAAAGAACAAAGGAAAAAAAGAGAAACCATGGAATGGATAATATCGCTTGTAATAGTTATTGTTGTGGCCTTTGCTGTAAGAACATTTGCTTTCAGAACTGTTATGATAAAAGGTACAAGCATGGAACCGAATTTTATACATGGCGATATCGTACTTGTAAATGAATTTTTATATAAGTTTAGTAAGCCTAAAAGAGGCGATGTCATTGTATGCGGATACGATGATGTCAATAATGAAAGCATAATTAAAAGAATAGTGGCTCTTCCCGGCGAAACAATAGATTTCAGGGAAAATGACAGCGGTAATTATGATGTATATATTGACGGCAAAAAACTTCAGGAAGATTATATAAAAGAACCGACGCAGTTTTACGGAGAAATATTAGATCCTTATACTGTTCCCGACGGATGTTATTTTGTAATGGGCGATAACAGACAAAACAGTACCGACAGCCGATGGTCGTCAATTGGAGCCATAAAAAGAGAGAATATCGTAGGTAAAGTATGTGTAAAGATCTGGCCGTTTAAGAGCTTTAGTATATACTAAAAATTCAAGATTCAAAATAAAATCGTCATATATTTTAAAACTCTGAAGCCGTGTAAGCCACGGCTTTTTTATTTTTGGAATATATTTATATAAATTTAATAGAATAATTGACAAAAAGAATAAGTAATGATAAATTGATACCATACCGGTGTGGGGTATAGGAGGAGATAAAATGAAAAAGAAATATGATATTACCGGCATGTCATGCAGTGCATGCAGTGCTCATGTTGAAAAGAGCGTCAAAAAGATTGAAGGCGTCAAAAGTGTCAATGTCAATCTTCTTACAAACTCAATGCAGGTGGATTTTGATGAAAAAAATGTGGGAAGTGATGATATAATAAAGGCTGTTGAAAGCGGTGGATACGGAGCTTCTGAGGCAGGAAAAAACACACAAAATACAAGTACAGCCACATCGGCCGATACAGAAATAAAGCAAATGAAAAAAAGGCTTATTGTGTCGTTTTGTTTTATGATACCGCTTTTTTATGTAGCTATGGGACATATGGCCGGATGGCCTTTGCCGGGCATAATTGCGGGACAGGAAAACATTATGGTTTTTGCTTTAACGGAGCTTTTGCTTACGCTTCCGATAATGTACGTAAACAGAAAATATTATACCAACGGGTTTAAAAGCCTTTTTACAGGGGCGCCGAATATGGACTCTCTCGTAGCAATAGGTTCTGGAGCTGCAGTTTTATACAGCTTTATAGCTATGTTTAAAATGGGATATTTTTTAGGCCACGGTATGATGAATGAGGCCCATAATGAAGTAATGGAGCTTTATTTTGAGTCTGCCGGAATGATACTTGCTCTTATTACACTCGGAAAATTTCTTGAGACAAGAAGCAAGGGGAAAACAAGCGAAGCAGTTAAAAAACTTATAGACCTTGCGCCTAAAAAGGCTTATGTTATAAGAAACGGAGTAGAGACGGAGATACCGGCTGATAAAATAACCGTCGGTGACTTAATAGTTGTTAAGCCCGGGGCCGGAATACCTGCCGACGGAACTGTTGAAGAAGGAAGCTCGTTTGTAGACGAATCTGCAATTACCGGCGAAAGCATACCTGTTGAAAAAACAAAAGGTAGCAAAGTTGTCTGTGCCACAATAAACAAAAACGGCAGTTTTGTATTTAAAGCAGAAAAAACAGGCGATGACACAACACTTTCACAAATTGTACATCTTGTAGAGGAAGCAGGAGGCTCAAAGGCACCTATTGCAAAACTTGCAGACAAAGTTGCAGGGGTATTTGTGCCGACTGTAATAAGTATTGCGGTTGTTGCGGCTATAGTATGGCTTTTTGCCGGAATGGGTATAAATTTTGCCGTATCAATAGGAATTGCTGTTCTTGTAATATCATGCCCATGTGCTTTGGGCCTTGCTACACCTACGGCAATTATGGTAGGAACCGGAAAAGGAGCACAAAACGGCATACTTATAAAATCGGCCGAAAGCCTTGAAACGGCACATCTCATAGATACCGTTATACTTGATAAAACAGGCACAATAACAGAGGGAAAGCCCAAAGTGGCCGGAGTATACTCATCAATTGATGAAAAAGAACTGTTTTATATTGCGGCTTCGGCAGAGAAAAAGTCTGAGCATCCGCTTTCTGCGGCGATTGTGGAAAAAGCTGATAAAATGGGTATTTCTCTTTCAACCGGCTCTGATTTCGAGGCTATATCCGGAAGAGGCATAAAATGCACGGTTGACGGGAAAAACATAATTGCCGGAAATAAGGAACTTATGAGTGAAAACGGAATTAGTGATACAAAGATGTTTGAAAAAGCAGATGAATTTTCGTCAAAGGGGCAGACATCGCTTTTATTTGCCTCAGATAACAAAATTATTGGTATAATATCTGTAGCTGACACCGTTAAGGAAACAAGCAAAGAGGCTATTGAGGAATTTAAAAAAGCCAAAATGAGTGTGTACATGATGACAGGCGACAACGGCAAAACGGCAAAGGCTATTGCCGATGAAGTCGGAATAAAAAATGTTTTTGCGGGAGTTATGCCTCAGGACAAGGAAGAAAAAGTACGCTTTTTGCAGTCTGAGGGACGAAAGGTCGCAATGGTAGGTGACGGTATAAATGATGCTCCGGCTCTTGCAAGGGCTGATGTGGGTATCGCAATAGGCGCCGGAACCGATATTGCCATAGAATCGGCGGACATTGTGCTTGTAAAAAACGATTTGCTTTCCGCGGCAGCGGCATTTGAGCTTAGCAAGGCTACGATAAGAAACATAAAGGAAAATCTGTTTTGGGCCTTTATTTATAACATTATAGGCATACCTGTTGCTGCAGGTATATTTTATCCTTTCTTTGGATTAAAGCTTAATCCTATGATAGGCGCGGCAGCAATGAGCATGAGCTCTGTATTTGTTGTTTCAAATGCTCTTAGATTAAGAGGCTTTACACCTTCTTTTATGAAAGGCAAAAAAGCTAATAAAAATGCAGAACCAAATAATAATGAAAAATTAGAGGGATTAAAGGAGGAAAATGAGATGGAAAAAACTATTATGATTAATGGAATGATGTGCTCGCATTGCACCGGAAGAGTTCAGAAAGCGCTTACGGATTTAGGTGCAAAAGCAGACGTTAGCCTTGACGAAAAGTGCGCACATGTTACGGTTAATGATTCAATTACCGATGACATGCTTAAAAAAGCTGTTGAAGATGCCGGTTATGAGGTTACAGGCATAAAATGAAAGCGGATAAGGAGAAGGTAAAACGTCTTTTAAAAACTGCCAGAGGACAGATAGACGGCATATTAAAAATGATTGATGACGACCGTTACTGTATTGATATTTCCACTCAGGTAATGGCTACTGAAGCCATTATAAAAAAAGCCAATAGGGAGATTTTAAAAGCCCATATGCTTTGCTGTGTGAGGGAAGCTTTCAAAGAAGGCAAAGAGGAAGAAAAGCTAGATGAAATACTGGGACTTGTGGAAAAATTGTCGAAATAAAGCGTTATCTTATTTATAACATATGTCAATAAGAATTATTTCATCAAACAGGCATATTTTTCAATGAAATTGCCTGTTTTCCTTGACAAAACACAAATAAAATATTATAAATAAGAAAGAGCGCTCTATTAAGAACGTTTGATGAATTCTCACAGGCAATTTACTGTCTGTTTAAACGTAATAGAGACGGTACAGTTTAATTTTAAGGAGGATAAAAACATAATGAACAAGTCAGAATTAATTGCTGCTATCGTGGAAAAAACAGAAATCAGCAAAAAAGATGCAGAGAAGGCTCTTAAGGCTTTTGAAGATGTAATAACAGAAGAACTTAAAAAGGGCGAAAAGGTTCAGCTTGTTGGTTTCGGCACATTCGAAGTAGCTCAGAGAGCTGAAAGAGAAGGCAGAAATCCTAAAACTGGTGACACTATGAAAATAAGCGCGTCTAAGGCTCCTAAATTCAAAGCCGGAAAGGCTCTTAAGGATGCTGTAAATGCCTAAGGTTTAAAACAGAATTTTAATCTGCATTCTTAGTGAGTGCAGATTTTTTTATTTGGAGGGGAAAAAATGCGTCTTGATAAATTTTTAAAAGTTTCAAGAATAATTAAAAGAAGAACTGTTGCAAACGAGGCCTGCGATGCAGGAAGGGTTACAATAAACGGCAAAGTTGCCAAGGCATCGGTTGATGTTAAAGTAGGCGATGAGATTGAAATACGTTTTGGAAGCAATATGACCAAAATCAAAGTTAAAAGCTTAAACGAGAATCCAAGAAAAGAAGAAGCCTCACTTATGTATGAAAGCATGCAATAATTGGCATAATACTGGTATTATAAGTGTGTAAGTTTTGGTAAAACATTCTGGATAGGAGCCGAAGGCATAATAAAGTTTAGGTCAAGCCTTTATGTACCACGAAGATGCGCGGACGCTGTAGGCGGATTTTGCATTGGCAAAATTACTGACCATAAAGGCTTGCAAGGGGTATTGGGGGCAGAGCCACTAAGGTCTTAATACTGCTGCTGAACTGTGTTTTTAATTAAGGTCTTTATGTTTCGCCTAAAAACTTATGATTTTATATCAATTTTAGTTTAAATTCGATAAAAGACACTTTACAAATTTTTTTTAGTGTTATATAATCAATCCTGTTAAACACTTTGACAGGGACAGTAGTATATCCTAAAAGCTACAGAGAGGCAGTGGTTAGTGGAAACTGCCGTAAGTAGGGATATATGAAAATCACCCTTGAGTGGCGAAAGTGAAATGCTTTTTTTGCAGGCACAGTAATTTTCGACGGTTTTTCCACGTTAAAAGGAAGGCATAATCGTTATTACTGTTATGCGCTAAGGTGAGCAATTTTGCTAAATCAGGTGGTACCGCGTATCCACGTCCTGAAAAGGGATGTGGATTTTTTTATTGTTAAAAATGTTAATTTATATAAACGGAGGTAGGAAAATGTATAACAAAGTTTCAACTAATCTCGACTTTGTTAAAAGAGAAAAAGAGGTACTCGATTTCTGGAACAAAAACGAGATATTTAAAAAGACATTTACCGAACGTGAGGGATGCCCTAAATGGACTTGGTATGACGGACCGCCTACTGCAAACGGCAGACCGCATATAGGCCACGTTATAACAAGAAGCATAAAAGACATTATATGCCGTTATCACGTTATGAAAGGCCAGGATGTGTTCCGTAAAGCAGGCTGGGATACTCATGGTCTGCCTGTTGAACTTGAAGTAGAAAAAATGCTTGGGCTTAACAGCAAGCCTCAGATAGAAAACTACGGCGTTGAACCGTTTATCCAAAAATGCAAGGAAAGCGTTTGGAAATATTCTTCGGAATGGAAAGACATGTCTGACCGTCTTGGTTTTTGGGCCGATATGGAAAATCCTTATGTAACCTACCACAATGACTATATTGAGTCAGAATGGTGGGCTCTCAAGAAAATTTGGGAAAAGGGTCTTCTTTACAAAGGACACAAAGTTGTACCGTACTGCCCGAGATGCGGAACCGCTCTTTCAAGCCACGAGGTCGCTCAGGGATACAAAGATGTAAAAGAAACATCCATTATTGCAAAATTTGCTTTAAGGGATGAAGACACGTTTGTACTTGCATGGACGACAACCCCTTGGACTTTGCCTTCAAATGTTGCTCTTTGCATGAACCCTGATGTAGATTATGTAAAAGTTGAGGCAAACGGTGAAAAATATATACTTGCGGAAGCTCTATTGGACGCCGTTCTCGGAGAGGATACCGAAAGAAAAATAATCGAAAAGAAAAAAGGCTCCGAATACGAGGGACTCAGATATTATCCGCTTTTTGATTTCAATACTGATGATGAAAAAGGCTTTAGAATTGTATTAGACACATATGTTACAACTGAAGACGGCACGGGCATTGTTCATATTGCTCCTGCTTTTGGTGAAGACGATGCACGTGTGGGACGTGAAAACGGCCTGCCTTTCCGCCAGTATGTTGATACATTCGGAAAATTTACTAAAGAGGTTACTCCTTGGGAAGGTGTTTTCGTTAAGAAATGTGACAAAGAGATTGAGGATTATCTTAAAAATGAAAACAGACTTTTTAAAGCCATTCCTTTTGAACACAGTTATCCTCATTGCTGGAGATGCGACACACCGCTTCTTTACTATGCAAGAAGCACTTGGTTTATAAAAATGACTGCCGTAAGAGACCAGCTTGTGGCAAACAACAGGTCTATAAATTGGTATCCGGACAATATAAAAGAAGGACGTATGGGCAATTTTGTTGAAAACGTTATTGACTGGGGCCTTTCAAGAGAAAGATATTGGGGTACTCCTCTCCCTGTTTGGGAATGTGAATGCGGATATCAGCATGTAGTGGGCAGCATTGAGGAATTAAAGAGTATGTCCGACGACTGTCCTGATAATATTGAGCTTCATAAGCCATATATAGACAGAGTTCATATAAAATGTCCGAAATGCGGAAAGCCTATGACTCGTGTGCCTGAAGTTATCGACTGCTGGTTCGATTCAGGCTCAATGCCTTTTGCTCAGTTCCATTATCCGTTTGAAAACAAAGAAAAATTTGAAAGCAGATTTCCTGCCGACTATATAACGGAAGCCATTGACCAGACACGTGGATGGTTCTACTCACAGCTTGCCATATCCACTATCCTTTTTGACAAGAGTGACTTTAAAAACTGTATTGTTATGGGACATGTGCTTGATAAAAACGGCATAAAAATGAGCAAGCATAAGGGCAATGTTGTTTCGCCTTGGGATATACTCGATAATCAGGGTTCAGACGCCATAAGATGGTTCTTCTTTGTAAACAGTGCGCCTTGGCTTCCTTGCCGATTTGATTCGGAACAGGTAAACGAAACACAGAGAAAGTTCCTCGGAACACTTTGGAACACATATGCTTTTTATGTGCTTTATGCAGAAATTGACCAATTTAATCCTATGAAATATAAACTTGAGTATAATAAGCTTGCACCTATGGACAAGTGGATACTTTCAAAAATGAATACTCTTGTAAAATTTGTTGATGAAAAGCTTAATGCATATGATATTACTTCACCGGCAAGAGCGCTCAATGATTTTGTTGATGAGCTTTCAAACTGGTATGTAAGAAGAAGCCGTGAGCGTTTCTGGGCAAAGGGTATGGAGCAGGACAAGATAAATGCCTACATGACTTTATATACCGTTCTTGTAACGTTATCTAAAATAGCTGCGCCGTTTGTTCCTTTTATGACAGAAGAAATATATCAAAACCTTGTTGTAAATTTTGATAAAAATGCTCCTGAAAGTGTTCATCTTTGCTTATATCCTGAGTATCATTCAGAAATGGTTGACAATGAACTTGAAAAGAACATGGAAGTTGTTCTTGATGTTGTTGTTGACGGACGTGCTGCAAGAAACAGCGCAAATATCAAGAATCGTCAGCCTATTGGAAATATGTATGTTAAATGCAAAGAGCCGCTTCCTCAGATGTATGTTGACATAATAGCCGATGAGCTTAATGTAAAGAATGTTTCTTTCACAAACAGCACGGACGGCCTTACAGGCTACAGCATGAAGCCTCAGCTTCGTACTCTTGGACCGAAATACGGAAAACTTATTCCTAAAATCAAAAAATATCTCGCTGAAGCTGACGGAAGCATGATTGTGCCGAAACTCAGAGCAGGAGAAACTTTTAAGTTTACAATTGACGGAACCGAGATTGCTTTAACGGAAAACGATGTTCTTGTTGAGATAGTTGAAAAGTCCGGATTTATTACGGAAACAAGCGATGACAGCAACACTGCTATTGTGCTTGATACAAATCTTACTCCTGAGCTTATTGAAGAAGGCTTTGTTCGTGAAATAGTAAGCAAGGTTCAGACAATGAGAAAAGAAGCCGGTTTTGAAGTAATGGACAGAATTGTACTCGGATACAAGGGCAACAAGAAAATTTCGGAAATAATCGAGAAAAACAAAGATTCTATATGCGGAGATGTTCTTGCAAACAAGCTTAGCACAAATGCAACAAGCGGATATGAGAAAGAATGGAACATCAATGGTGAAGAAGTAACTCTTTCAGTTGAAAAGATTTAAAAAATAATAAATGGGGTGCTGACATGATTTAGTTGGCACTCTTTTTGTTTTTTTTATCTGCTAAATAGTGATAAAATGCAATTAATTAATAATAAAAACTTTGATTTAGAAAACTAAACTGTAATAGGAGGTAACGATGGAACTTAAACAGTTGGAATTTTTTATTAAATGTGTTGATTGCGGCAGTCTAAGCAAAGCAGCAGAAAAGCTATATACAACGCAGCCGAATGTAAGCAAGGTTATACGTTTACTTGAAAGCGAGCTTGGGAACAAACTTTTTGACAGAACAAGCAGAGGTCTTGAGATTACTGATTATGGAAAATCAATATATGAATATGCCTTAAATGTGGTAAAGAATGCAAATCTTATTACAAACACAGTTCATACGCAAAATAATAACACATTTTGTATTTCTACTTACCAAAGTCATATACTGGCACACCTGCTTGTTAAGCTTTATAAAGATAATAAAAATATTACAATTAAGCATTATCAGGGAACGGTTGAGGAAATAACTGATAATGTATCACACGGAATTTCTGAAATAGGTATACTTTATGTTTCAAAAAAACAACTTAATGCTTTTAGAAATGTTATTGCAGGTAAAAAAATTGAATTTGTAGAGATTGCAAAAAGAAGGGCATGTATATTTGTTGGACCAAACAATCCTTTGTACACAAAGGACAAGATTACTCTTGACGAATTATCTAAACTTTCATTTGTAAGAGGATTAAGCGACTTTTTCTCTATTGAGTATCATCTTGAAGAAATAAATGTAGGACTGTTTAGTAGTGAAATGATGCATTCGGCTGTTTATACAAATAGTGAGCATCTTTCAATGGATATGCTTTTGGAAACGGATTTAGCTATACTTGGTATTGATGTAAGCAATAAGGCATATACAGACGATAAAATCAAAACTTTGTGGATTGAAGGAGAGAATACTTATTTAACACTTGGATATGTTATTGAAAAAGGAAAAGTACTAACGGATACCGCAAAAAAATTAATTGAATATCTGCGTGAAATATTAAAGCCATAACGATTTGTTATGGCTTTTTGTATATATATCGATAATTGTTAAAAAAGTTTCTAAGTGTATAATTTTTAATATAAACAATAGAAAAAATAAGGAGGAGAGATTTTTAATGGAAAAAACAAACGTAACTATTAATGACATTCATGATGCAGAAGCCCGTATTGATAAGTATATCCGCCATACTCCGCTGTTAAGAGAAAGCCAAATGGATAAAATACTTGGGTGCCAGATTTATTTAAAGCCTGAGATGCTTCAAATAACAGGTGCTTTTAAGCTAAGAGGAGCACTCAATAAGATTTTATCAATACCAAAGGATGAATTAAAAAAAGGAATTATAACAAGTTCATCAGGAAACCATGGACAAGCCTGTGCTTATGCTGGACAAATGCTTAATATTCATGCCACAGTAGTTATACCGGAAGATGCACCAACTGTGAAAAGTAGAAATGCAAAAAATATGGGTGCAGAAGTAATTTCATGGGACCGCAGTTATGCAGAAAGATGGAAAAAGGTAGATGAAGAGGTTAAAGAACATGGTTATACCATAGTTCATCCATTTGAGGACTTTAACGTTATGGCAGGTCAGGGAACTATCGGCTTAGAAATTATGAAAAGCTTGCCAGATGTTGAAACAGTTTTGGTTCCTATAGGCGGCGGCGGCCTTATATCAGGTATTTCTACTGCAATAAAGGAAACAAATCCCAAAATAAGAGTAGTTGGAGTTCAGGCAGCGGCAAGCTGTGCTTATTATGCAAGCCGCATAAATGGTAAACGTACAGAATTTGAAAGCAGAGAAACGTTAGCTGACGGAATTACATGTGGAAAAACAGGAACTAATCCATATCCTATTATTGAAAAATATGTTGACGAAATAGTGGTTGTAAAAGAAGAAACAATAAAAGAAGCAGTTAAACTGATTGCAGATTATGCAAAGCTTATTGCAGAGCCTACATCAAGTGTTGTAATTGCGGCATTGCTTGAAGGTAACATAAAGGTTCGCAGTGACGAAAAGGTATGTGCTGTTTTAACTTCTGGGAATTGGGATATAGATAAAATTGGTAAGGTATTTAATAATGAGCCAGTAAAGGGTGTTTTATAAACAATGCTAAGTAAACTATGTTTTTGTTAAAGGTTAAAATTGTCGGCAAACGAATGTGTGTTTTATTATAGCTATGCTTTCTTTTATGTAGCACCTATTATAAACAATTGCGAGTTGTTAATTTAATTAGCTAAGTAATTAATTGAGTTTTTTATAACATTTATGCATTAAAATAATTTATTCATAGGACGAATTATAACTGGAATTTTTTTTAAATTTTCATAAATCTGCAGCATCATAAATTATGATATTTTAGATATGGATTTTTAAAAATTAACGATTGTTCAAGGTTTCAACGATGTTGAACAACACTATTGATGAATTTTTGAATGAAATTAAATAATTAACAAAATATTTTATTTTGAAACAAAGTAAAGTATAAATGACGAATTTTGTAAAATACTAATGTGAAAAGTTCGTCAATTGTTATATTTATTTTTTTTGAAATTTAGGGTATAATCTATATATGTTTAAGTTATCAAAACAGACAATCATTCAAGGGGGAATTGACAAATGAAAAAGAAAATCACAGTACCTGGAATTATGGCAACAAAAGGCTCTGACAAAAAATTATCAATGGTAGCTTGCTACGATTATTCTTCAGCAACTCTTGTTGAAGCAAGTAACGTAGATATGATACTTGTTGGAGATTCTCTTGGAATGGCTATGCTTGGATATAAAGGTACGGTTGGTGTAACAGTTGATGATATGGTTTATCATATCAAATCTGTTGTTAAAGGTGCTCCTAACACATTTGTTGTTGGAGATATGCCTTTTGGCGCTTACAATGCAAGTATCGACAAAGCAGTCGAAAACGCTTCAAGAGTTTTTGCTGAAGGCGGATGCGACTGTGTTAAGATGGAAGGCGGAATGAACACTGTTCCATATATTGAAGCAGTTGTAAAAGCCGGTATCCCTGTTATGGGCCACATTGGCCTTACACCTCAGACATCAGCTCTCATGGGTGGATTCAAGGTTCAGGGCAAGAGTACAGCAGCAGCTCAGCTTCTTGTTGATACAGCTAAAGCTATTGAGGCAGCAGGTGCTTTCCTTATTAATCTTGAAGGTATTCCTGTTGGTGTTGCTAAGAGAATTACTGAAGAACTTAAGATTCCTACAATGGGTATTGGTGCTGGCCCTTACTGCGATTCTCAGGACCTTGTATGGGTTGACATAATGGGATACAATGAATGGACTCCTAAATTTGCAAAGAAATACTGCAACTTTAGAACATATGTTGTAGATGGCCTTAACAAATTTGCTGAGGAAGTTAACTCAGGTGCTTTCCCTACAAAAGAGTATTCTTACAACACAGTTGTTGAAGGGTTTGAAGTAGAATGATTTTTCTTTGAAATATAATTATGAGACTGCGTCATTTAAAGATGCGGTCTTATTTTTATTATTTATGTATTGTGTTTTTCAATAATAATTTGTAAGATTTTTACTTGTTTAATTATATTTTTAAATTTTTTTACATTTTTGTGTAATGTTTGTATATGATACTTATAAAAATCCATAAAATTAAATTTTGGAAAAATAAAATGTTGTATTTGAAATACACATGTGATACTATATTATCTAATATTTTTATGTAAATAGCCACATATGGTTTTTTATGCTGATTTTATGGCAAAATAATGGGATAGTTAATATATTTAAAGGAGAGATTTGGAAAATGTACAAGCTTGTTAAAGAAGGTCTAACTTTTGATGATGTGCTTTTGATACCTGCGGAAAGCGATGTTGTGCCAAGGGATGTTGATGTAACAACATATCTTACAAACAAAATCAAACTTAACGCACCGGTAATGAGTGCCGGAATGGATACGGTAACAGAAGCTAAAATGGCGATTGCTCTTGCACGGCAGGGAGGCATCGGTATAATTCACAAAAACATGTCTATTGAGAAACAGGCTGAAGAAGTTGATAAAGTAAAAAGATCTGAGCACGGGGTTATTACAGATCCGTTCTTCCTTACTCCTGACAATTATGTTTATGAGGCTGATCATCTTATGGGAAAGTACCATATATCAGGTGTTCCTATAACTATTGACGGCAAACTTGTTGGTATCATTACAAACCGAGACATCAGATTTGAAAAGAATCATAACAAAAAGATTGAAGAAGTAATGACTAAGGAAAGACTTATTACTGCTCCTGAAGGCACAAACCTTGAACAGGCACAGGATATTCTTACGAAATACAAAATAGAAAAACTGCCTATAGTTGACGACGAAGGATTTCTTAAAGGACTTATTACAATAAAGGATATTGAAAAGGCAATTAAGTATCCTAACTCTGCAAAAGATGCTCACGGAAGACTTCTTGTAGGAGCAGCAGTTGGTGTTACGAATGATGTGCTTGATCGTATGGCTGCTTTAATTGAGAAAAAAGTCGATGCTGTTGTAATTGATACCGCTCACGGACATTCTCACGGAGTAATAGACACAGTCAAAAAAATAAAAGAGGCATTTCCTGATGTTCAGCTCATTGCCGGAAACGTAGCTACCGGGGAGGCAACCAGGGCTCTTATTGAAGCAGGTGCCGACTGTGTTAAAGTTGGCATTGGACCGGGTTCTATATGCACAACACGTATTGTTGCAGGCATTGGTGTTCCTCAGATTACTGCTATTTTCGATTGCGCTGAGGTTGCAAAGGAATATAACATTCCGATTATCGCAGACGGCGGAATTAAATACTCAGGAGATGTTGTAAAGGCAATTGCTGCAGGCGCAAGTGTATGTATGCTTGGAAGCTATTTTGCCGGATGTGAGGAAGCTCCGGGAGATACTGAGCTTTATCAGGGAAGAAAGTACAAGGTATACCGCGGCATGGGTTCTATAGCAGCTATGGAGCATGGCAGCAAAGACAGATATTTTCAGGAAGGTGCAAAGAAACTTGTTCCGGAAGGCGTTGAAGGACGTATTGCATATAAGGGAAGCGTAGGAGATTCTATATTCCAGCTTATGGGCGGACTTAAGGCAGGAATGGGTTACTGCGGATGCCATAACATAGAAGAACTTAAGACAAAGGCAAGATTTGTAAGAATTACAAGTGCCGGTCTTAGAGAAAGCCATCCTCACGACATTCAGATAACAAAAGAGGCACCAAACTATAGTGTTGAATACTAATGGAGGGTACCGATTATGAAAAATGAATTGGTAATCGTTCTTGATTTCGGCGGCCAGTATAATCAGCTTATTGCAAGACGTGTAAGAGAATGCCACGTATACTGTGAGGTAAAGCCTTATACAATGCCTCTTGATGAACTAAAAAAACTAAATCCAAAGGGAATAATTTTTACAGGCGGACCTAACAGTGTATATGATGAAAAATCACCTCATATAGCAAAAGAAATTTTTAGCTTTGGTATTCCTATTCTTGGTATTTGCTATGGATGTCAGCTTATGGCGTATGCGCTTGGCGGCACTGTTTGCGACGCTTCCGAAAAAAGCGAATACGGAAAGACAGATGTGTCTATAACCGACAAAAGCGTTTTGTTTAACGGTCTTGAAAAAGAGCAAGTAACTTGGATGAGCCATACGGATTATATATCTAAAGTGCCTGAGGGTTTTAAGGTAACTGCTGTTACGCCTTCATGCCCTGTTGCGGCCATGGAATGTGCTGAAAAGAAACTTTACGGAACTCAGTTTCATCCTGAGGTAAACCATACACCAAAGGGCAAAGAAATGCTTAGGAATTTTCTTTTTGAAGTTTGCAAATGCAGCGGCGACTGGAAGATGTCAAGCTTTATTGATGACCAGATAAAGATTATAAGAGAAAAAGTCGGTGACGGAAAAGCACTCTGTGCTCTTTCAGGCGGTGTTGATTCAAGTGTTGTTGCAGCTCTTATGAGTAAAGCTATAGGCAAACAGCTTACGTGTGTATTTGTTGATAACGGCCTTATGAGGAAAAATGAAGGCGATGAGGTTGAGGCTGCATTTAAAGATACTTTTAACTCGAATTTTGTCAGGGCAAATGCGCAGGAAAGATTTTTAAGTAAGCTTAAGGGTGTAACAGAGCCTGAAAAAAAGAGAAAAATAATAGGCGAGGAATTTATACGTGTTTTTGAAGGCGAAGCTAAAAAAATAGGCAAGGTAGATTTTCTTGTTCAGGGAACGATATATCCTGACGTTATAGAAAGCGGGCTTGGAAACAGTGCTACAATAAAGAGCCACCATAACGTAGGCGGACTTCCAGACGTAGTTGATTTTAAAGAGCTTATAGAGCCCTTGAGAATGTTGTTTAAAGACGAAGTAAGAGAAATGGGAAAACACCTTGGGCTTCCAGAGTACCTTGTTTGGCGTCAGCCGTTTCCGGGACCGGGGCTTGGAATAAGGGTTATCGGTGAAGTTACTGAAGAAAAACTTGCAGTTTTAAGAGAAGCGGATGCAATTTTCAGAGAAGAAATAGCAAATGCCGGACTTAACAGAAGCATTAACCAATATTTTGCGGTTATGACTGATATGCGTTCAGTTGGTGTAATGGGTGATGAGAGAACATATGACTATACTCTTGCACTTAGAGGAGTAACTACAAGCGATTTTATGACTGCTGACTGGGCAAGGATTCCTTATGATGTACTTGACAAGGTAAGCATAAGAATTGTAAACGAAGTAAAACACATAAACAGAATAGTGTACGATATAACAAGTAAGCCACCAGCAACAATTGAGTGGGAATGATTTGAGAGAGCCCTTGAACCAAGTAGTTATGCGGGTTCGTGGCTTATTGAGGTTCCCAATGGCAACGGTTTGGCAACACTGATTCCAGAATTCATAAAAAGAGCTAGCTGATTTTAACCGATCAGTTAGCTCCTTTTTTATTGAATGCCCATGTGCTAAGCAACATAATTTAATAAAGCGTTATTCGGACAGTCTAGTTTTTACATCCATTTTTGTCGCATGTAATAGCCTCAGTAGTTAAAACCCAGTCCTCGGGATTGTCATCTATTCTCGCTCCGCAACCAGTGTAATTACCGTTTTTGAGATGTATTTTACCTTTTTCCGATTTTGTTGTGTCATTACCAATGTATTTAATGTTCATTATGTTCACCTCCTTTGTATGCTCGGATAATTATACCGCCAAGTATTATATTCCTCTTGGGTAATTTCTCCGTTTCTAAACTTTTCAGCCTCATGCTGCCAAGCACTGAACATATCAAGCATAGAAAGATAGGTTGTATCCTTGGATTTATCAAGTCTAAGGCAAAGCTCTCCATCAATTTCGCCAACTTTGATACCATATAAATCTTCCAATGCGAAAAAGGTGTGCATCAGACCAATATATGAGTCGATTTCAGGGACAGTGAGGGCTTTTGGTGATACTTCCAGTGCCTCCGCCAAGGCATTCACCAGATTTTCTTTTGGAGTGCGGGTGCCTGATTCGTATTGCGCCATGCGCACGTCGGCATTCCGCTTATCAAAGCCGACTTTTATTCCCAGCATTTTCTGCGTCATGCCGCGGAGATTTCGGATAAACCGAATTCGTTCACCGATAGCCATAACCGTCTATCCCCTGTTCTGTGTAAGATTGAACTTGTAAATTCATTATAGCTTATTTGTTTAAGAATCGTCAAGATATATTAAACAAAAAAGTTAAATATTTTGAAGGAGAAGCCATTGACACAAGCAAATATGCTTAGTATAATAAAAATAGTTAAACAAATAAGTTTAATACAAAGTGAATGATCGTCCAAACAGATACCTTCCGGGGAAGCAGGCCAAGACCTTTTGATAACACAAGCGAGCCTGCCAAGGAGGAAAAAACGGCACAGTGCCCAAAAAGGTTGCCTGCCAGGAAAACGCGCGGGGAGAACGACGTAACTTAGAGAACGAAAGGAGAGGCTTTTATGAGCAATTTCTTTATGGGAGTGGACGAGGTGGCAACGGAACTGGAGGTGTCGAAATCCTTCGCCTACAAAATTATGCGTGAACTCAATGTCGAGCTGAAAAAGAAGGGGTATCTGACCGTTTCCGGCAAAGTCAGCCGAAAGTATTTTTTGGAGAAGCTTTGTTACGGCGAATCCAAAAGCGAAAAGGAGTGATACGGGTGGCTGCTTATAAAGAGCCCCAAACAAACACATGGCGCGTAGTTTACCGCTATACCGACTGGAAAGGAGAACGAAAACAGACCCAGAAACGTGGGTTCCCAACCAAAAGAGAGGCCCTTGCGTGGGAACGCGAACAGCTTCAGAAGGTGAAAGCCGATCTGGACATGACATTTGAAAGTTTCGTGGCGGTTTACACAGAGGATATGCAAAACCGGATGAAGGAAAATACTTGGGCTACTAAGGAACATATCATTCGTACAAAACTGGTTCCATTCTTCGGAAAGCGGAAAATAAGCGAAATTCAGCCAAAAGACATTATTGCCTGGCAAAATACCATGATTCGGTATCGGGATGAGCATGGCAAGCCTTATTCGCCGGTTTATCTGAAAACACTCCACAATCAGCTCAGCTGCCTTTTCAATCATGCGGTGAAATATTACGGGCTTTCACAAAATCCGGCGGCCAAGGTCGGAAACATGGGTAAGGCGAAAAACCGGGAAATGCAGTTTTGGACAAAAGACGAGTATCTGAAATTTGCCGATGCTATGATGGACAAGCCGATGTCTTACTATGCGTTTGAAATGCTGTACTGGTGCGGCATCCGGGAAGGTGAGCTGTTGGCTTTAACGCCATCCGACTTCGATTTCAAAAAGAATGTGCTTTCCATCACAAAATCCTATCAGCGACTGAAAGGCAAGGACTTGATTACGACGCCGAAGACGCCAAAAAGCAACCGGGTGATTAAAATGCCGCAGTTTTTGAGTGATGAAATGCAGGATTTTCTCAAGACTTTATATGGGATTCAGCCGACAGATCGGATTTTTACTGTCACGAAATATTACCTTCATCATGAAATGAAACGGGGCGCGGCGACTGCCGGGGTAAAACGTATCCGCATCCATGATTTGAGGCATTCACACGTTTCGCTGCTAATTGAAATGGGCTTTTCCGCCGTAGCTATCGCCGACCGGCTCGGTCATGAGAGTATTGAAATTACATATAATTACGCCCATCTGTTTCCGTCGGAGCAGAAAGAAATGGCGGATAAGCTGGATATTGAGCGTACTGGAAGGAGTGCTAAAGATGTTCCTGAAAAATCGTGATGAAAAGGGTCGGTGGAGAAATAAAACTGTGGCGTTCCGGGCTTCACCGGAGGAGGATGAGCAGATTGAAACAGCGGTTCGGCTTTCCGGCCTAACCAAACAGGACTATATCATCCGGCGGCTGCAAAACCGCGATGTTGTGGTAGTTGGAAACCCGAGAGTCTATAAGGCACTTCGGAATCAGCTTGCGGCGGTGCTTACGGAGTTGCAGCGGATTAACGCCGGTGCAACGGTCAACAGTGAATTGCTGGACACAATTCGATTGATTGCTATCAGCATGGACGGCATGAAGGAGGACCGATAGAATGGGTTTATCCAAAGAAAAAACGACTGCCCTTGATTCATCTGTTGGCGCAGACGATGGGCAGCCGCTTCATAACACTACTGACAAAATTATAGCAGATGAGGATTCGGAAAGCAAGGAAACCGAAAAGTATTTGGAAGCGTATCAACGAGATGTACTCCGAATGATGGACCCGGCTTACCTTCACTCGGTTTCCATGAACGAGCTTTATGAAACGGTCTATCCGAGCCGACCGCCGTTGATTGACGGACTGCTCTATCCGGGTACATATCTGTTTGTGGGCGCGCCGAAACTCGGTAAGAGTTTCTTTATGGCACAGCTTGCTTACCACATCAGCACGGGACTCCCGCTCTGGAATTTTTCCGTTAAACAGGGCACAGTGCTATATTTGGCGCTTGAGGATGATTATAAACGGTTGCAGGAGCGTTTGTTCCGGATGTTCGGTACAGACAGCGCGGAGAATCTCTACTTTTCCATTGCCGCTAAGCAGCTCGGAAACGGTCTGGAAGAACAGCTCCAGAGATTCACACAAGAGCACTCCGGAACGAACCTGATTATTATCGACACGTTACAGAAAATCCGGGAGATCGGCGGAGATTCTTATAGCTACGCGAACGACTATGAAATTATCACGAGGCTGAAGCAGTTTGCAAATGACTCCGGCGTTTGCCTGTTGTTGGTGCACCATACCCGGAAGCAACAGGCCAATGATCGATTCGATATGATTTCAGGCACCAACGGCTTGCTAGGCGCGGCGGACGGTGCTTTCCTATTGCAAAAGGAAAAGCGCACAAGTAACGACGCTACGCTGGATATATCCGGACGTGACCAGCAGGATCAACGGCTGTATCTTAAGCGTGATCCGGAAACGCTGGCATGGATATTGGAAAAAGCTGAAACGGAATTGTGGAGGGAACCGCCAGATCCCATACTGGAGGCAGTGGCTTCTATTGTTACGCAAGAGCAGTCGGTTTGGAATGGAACTCCAACAGAACTTGTGAAACGGTTGGGACTAAATATGAAGCCGAACGCGTTGACTCTGCGGCTGAATGTGAAAGCCGGGCGGTTGCTCAATGAGCATGGAATCCGTTATGAGAGCAGCCGTAATCATACCGGGAGAAATATCCGACTGACGCGGGAGAAATAGGAAAAGGCGTGACGATGGTGACGGTATTTCAGATAGTGGGCCCGGTGTCTCAGACATCGACACCATCGTCACAGCCGTCACGGAGAGTTTGGGTGGAGTGCAAGGATGCCCTTTTTAAAGGGCGTCCCCCTGTTGGGGGCACTGTCCGCAGACAGTGGGGCAAAGCCCCAACCGCTGCAGGCGGATAACTACCTCGTAGGGCGCAAAGGCACTTTTGATGCGAAGTGTCAAAAGTGCTTTTGCGTTACTTTTGACAAAAGTAACAAAACCCGGCATTCGCCGAATATTAGCCGACAAAGAAAGGAGAGTCAATGAAGCGGACAATCAGCGTCATGATCGGGAAAGGGTGCCTCAACCATAACGAGCGGAAATTCCATGCAAAAAATACCGACCCAGAACGTACATATTTGAATCAGACTTATTGCAATGAGCGGATTCAGAATGTCTATCATGAACTGTTTGATGATGCGGTAAAGCGCTATAACGCCAAACAGAAACGGAGCGACCGCTGCATTTCCGACTATTACCGTAAAATCCGCACGGGTAAACAGGAAAAGCCGTTCCATGAAGTAATCATCCAAATCGGAAATAAGGATAATACCGGCGTCCTGACGGAGAACGGCAAGGTTGCTGTTAGCGCTCTGAATGAGTATATGGAAGACTTTAAAAAGCGAAACCCGTATCTCCGGGTCTTTTCTGCTCATCTGCATATGGATGAGGCCACGCCACATTTACATATCGATTTTGTTCCGTTTACCACCGGCAGCAAGCGCGGTTTGGATTCGCGGGTATCGCTGAAACAGGCGCTGGCGGCGCAGGGTTTCAAGGGTGGCAGCCGGCAGGATACGGAGTGGAACCAATGGGTCGATGCGGAGAAACAGCAGCTTGCCCTTGTGATGGAGCGCCATGGTATTGAGTGGGAAAAACTCGGAACGCATGAAAAACATCTCAGCGTTTTGAATTTTGAAAAGCAGGAGCGGGAAAAAGAGGTTGTCCGGCTGGATGACCAGATTGGAAAGCAGCTCACTGATTTGCAACGGTTGGATACCAAACAGAAAAGCCTGCAAGCCGGTATCGGACAGACGGAAAAATCGCTGGAGGTGGTGCAGAAGAAGCTGAATCGCCTGCAAAAACAAGAATCGTTGGTAAATCTCAATGTGGACCGTTATGACACCGAGAAAAAATGGCAACTTCCTGAGCCGGGAGCGTTGATGTCGGCCAGAAGCTACAAAATCAAGATTGTGGAGCCGTTTATTTCCAAACTGAAAGACATAATTCGAAGTATTGTGGCGCAGTATCTGCGGCTGAAAGGAAAGACGGATGATCTGGAAAATCAGCTTGCCAGCGCCAACGAGCGACTTGGCACACTGAATGCCTCATTTGACCGTATGGCACAGGAAACACTGACTCTCCGTCGGACTCTCGTGGATTACAAACGGATTCGGCGTGCGTTTGGGGAGCAGCAGGCCGATCGGCTGCTGGAACAGGCAAAAAAGGAAGAACGGAGCAGAAATATATTCTCGAAAACGAGAAGAATAGATAGATGAGGCAGATGTGCAATAGAAGACAAAGAACATAAATGTAAGTTAAAATAAGTTATGCATAGAACATGACAAAAAATAATGTAAAAAATATTGACACGAGAAAAAATATATGATATATTCTATACAGGACAAGAAAATACCGTCAAAAGCAGTGGCAACTACTCTTGACGGTACCCTCATTGATATACTTCAATCTAATTGCATGATAGCAAAATTCCATCGATTTGTCAATGAAGGCTTGTTACTTTGGCAAGAAGGAGGACACTATCATGCGATTTTATGCTAATAAAAATGCACAGTCGAATGGGGATCACGAAGTTCATCGCTCGACATGCAACTGGTTACCAGATGCCGAAAATCGGTTATACTTAGGCGATTTTTTGACGTCACAGGACGCAGTAAGAGAAGCAAAGCAATACTATGACCGTGCTGACGGTTGTGCCTATTGCTGCCCTGAGTCGCATACATCCTAATTCTTTTCAGCCCGTCCGCATTTGTGGGCGGGCTGAGACTTAATAAGGAGCATTCTATGGAAAAGTTGAAACTGTCAAGGATTGCGACTGTGCAGAGTGGTTTAGTTCTGAACCGAAAAGAAGCCAGAGAATTCGGATTGGTAAAGAAGCAATATAAACGGTTAAGCTTACGCTCGCTTGGCGATAATGGGTCTCTGAAAATTAATGAGTTGGATGAATATAATTCTACTGAGATTCTCGACCAAACGGTTTTGACTCAGGAGAAAGATATTGTTGCTAGGTTGTTTGCACCTATTTTTCCAGTAACAATACAAGAAAATGAAACCGGGTTTGTCATTCCTTCACAGCTAGCAGTAATCCGGCTAAAGAATGCACGCAAGATCATGCCGGATTATTTAAGGTGGTATTTATCAGTACCATTAGTTACAGATAAAATTCTTTTAAAGGAAGGTTGGCAAGTGCAGCGGGCAATAAAGATCAGCACACTGTCTGATATTTATATTCCAATTCCGCCACTACAGAAACAGCGGCTTATCGTTCAAATATGCACAACGGGTATGAAACGCGAGAGTCTATATCGCGAGCTTATCGAGCAAGAAAAACTTTATATGAATGCGCAGATTCAGAAAATAATCGGAGGAACAGTGGAATGAGTACGTCAAAAAAAAATATTGAGAATGCGTTGATGCGTTGCGCGGATTCACTACGGGATACCATTGATGCAGCAAACTATAAGGACTATGTTCTTCCGCTTATGTTTGTAAAATACCTTAGCGACACATATACGGAAAAAGTGCAGGAACTGGAAAAAGAATATGAGGGCATACGCTTGGAGAGGCAAAAGCGGTATCTTCCGTTTACTGTTGCGCAGGATTGCTCTTTTTCTACCCTTTATGAACAAAGATATTCGGATAAAATCGGCGAAATTATCAATATGGCGATGCGTCAGATTGAAAATGACAATAATCAACAACTTGCCGGTGTTTTAAACACAACCGATTATAACAGCGAAAACGCACTTGGCACTCGTGAACATAAAAACGCAATTCTTAGAGAGTTGCTTGAAGATCTGTATCCTCTGGATCTGCGTCCGTCACAGATTGAAGTTACGGAAGGACAGGTTCCGGCGGATGTCATTGGTGATGCCTATGAATATATGATCGGTCAGTTCGCGAGCATGGCAGGCAAAAAGGCGGGCTCTTTCTACACACCAGCTGCGGTGTCGGAATTAATGGCCCGTATTGTTGCTGTCAAACCAGGTGACCGGCTGTACGATCCCACATGCGGTTCCGGCTCCCTCTTGATAAAATGCGCAAAACAGGCTCGGTCAAAACAGATTTCCATATATGGTCAAGAGGTTAACGGCTCCTCGGTCGCTATGGCAAAGATGAATATGTATATCCATGAGATAAGCGATGCAAAGATTGCTTGGGGTGATACCCTCGCCAACCCTATGTTTAAAGATGACGATGGAAATCTTCTTACTTTTGATGCTATCGTTGCAAATATGCCTTTCTCCAAAGATAAATGGGCTGTCGGTTTTAATCCAGGCGGCGAATCCAGTGGCAAAGGAAAAAAAGAATTCAAGATGGAAGCCACGCTGGATAAGTACCACCGTTTTGATTGGGGTGTGCCTCCGGCAAGTAAGGGTGACTGGGCTTTCTTGCTTCATATGATTGCCAGTCTTGCTGTTGGCGGAAGAATTGCTGCTGTCGCCCCACATGGTGTCCTGTTCCGTGGTGCCGCAGAAGGCAGAATCCGCCGGAGAATTGTGGACGAAAACCTATTGGATACAGTTATTGGATTGCCGGAAAATCTGTTTTATGGTACCAGCATCCCCGCCTGTATTCTTGTATTCAAAAGGGGACGTAAAAACACAGACATCTGCTTTATTGATGCCAGCAAGAAAGATGAGAACGGTAATCTCCGTTATGTAAAAGTATCAAACCAGAATGAACTCAGTGAGAAGAACATTAATGATATCGTAACGGCTTATAAGAATCGTGTTGATGTAGAAAAGTTCGTTCATGTTGCATCTTTGGAAGAAATCAGACAAAATGACTACAATCTAAACATTCCACGCTATGTGGATACCTTCGAAGAGGAAGAACCGATTGATATTGAGTCCGTTCAGCAGAATATTGCACATTTAAAAATTGAAATTACTGAAGCAGAAAAGCAAATGGATGCTTATCTAAAGGAGCTTGGTTTATAAGTGATATCGTAAAATACAGCGATAAGAGTTTGAAGAAACTGAAAGGGAGGATAAATGAATGTCAAAGCTAAAAGAAGCCGATTTCTATTATGGAGCTGTTTTGTCAAATCTCCTAAACAACCACATTTGTCCAGCTCTAATTGAGGGCGGAACTGATCGTCAGATTTATGATTTCACAACTGATAATACGGAATTCAGACTTTTTGTAAAATATCGTTCCGAACCTATAAAAACAAAAACAGTAAATTACTTAAGCTGGCAGTTCGCTTTTTCAGATTCAGATATTCGGGAACTTTCAGACTATTATAGTCAGAATATGAATGTTTCACTTGGCCTTGTCTGTGGAGATGTTCCGATGAGGCAAAGCCAATATGCAGTTTTACATAAAGATGAGTTGAAAGAGCAACTGCTGCAGCCCGGGAAGAAATCCATTACCCTAAGCATAAAAAAATGCGAGCGTGCTTTTAGGCTGTCTGTAGGCGGCGGAAGAGAAAAAGCTATCCAAATTCCCTCGAACAGGCTGTACTAAGGTTGTTAACTTAAGGAGATTACTTCATGACCGAAGAGATCAAAGCAAGGATAGAACAGATTAAAGCAGGTAAGGTACCGGAAGGGTACATAAAAACGAGAGCCGGACTTATGCCATCTGACTGGAATATTAATAAAAAAGCTAAAGAAGTCTTCAGACGACATACGGATAAAAAGCATGATGATTCATTGGAAATATTGGCAGCAACGCAAGAAAACGGGATTGTTCCAAGAAGTCAGATTAACATAGATATTAAGTGTTCAGAAGAAGGCATTAATGGGTATAAGAAAGTCGATGCGGGTGACTTTGTAATTAGCCTGCGTTCTTTTCAAGGTGGAATTGAGTATTCTCCATACGACGGTATAGTAAGTCCGGCATATACAGTCCTGAAACCTGCCATTCCGATATCAAACGAATACTACAAAAATTACTTTAAGACAGAAGAATTTATCAGCAGATTGAATAGCACTATTTATGGTATTCGTGATGGAAAACAGATCGGATATGATGATTTTGGGGATTTAATCATTCATAACCCTCCATTGTCGGAGCAGCAGAATATCGCTGATATTCTGCTGCAATGCGACAAAGTAATTGCTTTAAAAAAAGAGCGTATCAAGGAAGAAAAGAAGCTGAAAAAGTGGCTGATGCAAAAGTTGCTTAATCCGAACAGCGGAGTAAGGTTGCCAGGATATGAGAAAAGTGAATGGGAAAAAACTAATATTGGTTGTGTTACGATTTCATTTTCTGGTGGAACTCCGGAATCCTCAAAAAAGGAATATTATTGCGAGAATGGAATTCCGTTTATAAGGTCTGGTGAAATTAGCTCCACAAAAACAGAATTATTTCTTACACAGAAAGGGTATCAAAACTCCTCTGCGAAAATGGTTAACAAAGGAGATTTACTGTATGCGTTATATGGAGCCAATAGTGGTGATTGTTTCATCTCACAAATTCATGGAGCAATCAATCAAGCCATTCTATGTATAAGAAGTACAAAAGTCAATATTGTTTTTCTCTATTATGTTCTAAAAAATGCCCAAAATCACATTGTCTCCACTTATTTACAAGGCGGTCAGGGAAATTTATCGGCGGCCATAATTAAAAAAATAAGTGCATTTATTCCAATACAAAATGAGCAAATTGCTATTTGCAAAGTCCTTTCTACACAAGACGAAAAAATTCATAGATTAGAACAAGAACTTGCCCAATGGCAGCAAAAGAAAAAAGCCCTGATGCAGCTTCTACTGACTGGGATTGCGAGGGTTCCAATATGACTAAAACTTTTAAAGCAACATGCCCGTATTGTGGCACAAGAGTATATTTAGAATTATGGGGTGAAGGATACAAGGAACAAAAAGAAACGAAAAGCGGCGGTTATAATGTCGCTGCTGGTTTTTGTCCCAATTGTGATGAATTTATAGTAATAGTAGAGCATGGGGAAAAATATGAGGAAACGCAAAGCGATGATGAGGCATACGAAATAGACAGCACAAAAATAGTATTTCCAAAATTTGCGACTGGCCGTACTCTCGAAGATGGAATCCCAGAAAAATACTCCAAAAATTTTAGAGAAGCAGAACAAGTCCTTGAGATTAGTCCAAAAGCAAGCGCCACGCTCAGCAGGTATTTGCTTCAACTCATTCTCCATGAAGAATTACATATTAAGAAGAAAAATCTTGAAGAAGAACTTAATGAATTGGCAACTCAAAAAATTGTATCAGTTAACCTTGCAAAAATGCTTCAAGTTTTTCGGAAAGTTGCAAACTTTGGGGCACACCCAAAGAAAAGCTCAAATAGTAATGAGATCATTGAGGTTGAGAAGGGTGAAGCAGAAATTATACTTGATCTTTTAGAAGAATTATTTGACTGTATCTTTGTAAAGCCAAAACAGCAAGCTGATTTTCTAGCTGATATAAAAGATAGGTACGGAATAGAGGTTTAGTTATGCCAAACCATACAATATTCAACGAGCGCCCGGAGTCTCAGGACAGAGCGCTGAAAGTCATAGAAAAACTTGGATATACCATTGTGCCTCGCAGCGATGCGGAGAAAAAGCGCGGTTCTCGCCGAGCGGTACTGTTTGAGGATGAGTTACAGACTTTTCTGAGCAGGCAGACATATCCTTACAACAGTGAAAAACGCTATTTTTCCGGCGGCTCTATTGCTGCGGCAATTCGGGCTGTCAGTCTGCAGAACGCTGCTGGTTTATATGCTGCCAACAAAGAGATCTATGACCTTCTCTGCTCAGGGAAAAGCTTGGAAGAAACGCTTCCCGATGGGACACGACAGTCGTTTGATATCAACTTCATCGATTTTGAGCACCCGGAAAAGAATATCTTTCAGGTGACAGATGAATTTGAAGTTGAACGCCCAAACGGGAAGTTCGCCCGCCCGGATATTGTTGTTTTTGTGAACGGTATTCCTCTCGTAGTAATCGAGTGCAAGAAATCGAGTGTGGACGTCATGGAAGGCGTTACTCAGAATATCAGAAACTGGGGGAACGATTACATCCCCCAGCTTTTCCAGTATTCTCAGATGGTTATGGCTGTCAACCCGGACAAAGTGTTATACGGTACCTGTGGAACGGAGGCCAAATATTTTGTTTCTTGGCATGAGGATGATAAGGAATGGCTGGACGCCTGGTGTCGAAAGTGTTCACCAGACGGCAGCGTAAAAGAGCAGGATCGGGCACTAATTTCCCTGCTATATCCTGAGCGCCTGCTGGATATTATACGTAACTTTATTATTTATGACAATAATGTCAAGAAAATTGCCCGATATAAGCAGTATTTTGCAGTAAAGAAATGCATGAACCGGATTCTGATGAAAGACGGGAAAAATACCAGAAACGGCGTTGTATGGCACACTCAGGGCAGCGGCAAAACGCTGACCATGATTATGTTGACTAAAATGATCTTGCGTGAAAGCATGAATCCTCATAGCTCGATTAAGCATCCGCGCTTTATTATGGTTACTGACCGTGTTAATTTGGATAAACAAATCCGTGATAACTTCATCCACACAAAAATGAGCCCTCACCGTGCAAAGACAGGGAAAGGGCTTATCGAGTTGCTGCAGGACGAAGGCAATACGGTAATCACTGCGTTGGTCAATAAATTTGAAGCAGCAGTAAAGCAGGAATACTGCAATGATAGCCCCAATATCTTCTTGTTTATTGATGAAGGCCACAGGACGCAGTATGGGCGTTTGAATATCTACATGACAAAGGTTTTGCCAAATGCAGCCAAGATTGCTTTTACAGGCACACCATTGATTCAGAAGCCAAAGAAGAATGACAAACGTGGTATCGAAAGCGCTAAAAACACGTATCTCAAATTTGGCCCCCTGATTGACAGCTATACTCTTCAGGACGCTATCGACGATAAAGTTACGGTTCCGCTTGTATATGAAGGCCGTGTCGTTCCGCAAAAAGTTACCAGTCAGCAGATTAACGAGCATCTGAAGCATATTACGGTAGGTCTTACGGATGAAGCTCGAAAAGACCTTGAAAAAAAATATAGCCGGTTTGTAGCACTGGCGCAGACAGGCCCCAGATTGAACATGATTGCCTTTGACTTGCACGAGCATTTTTTGACTTATGTGAAGCCGAAACATTTCAAGGCGATGCTTACATGCTCTTCACGTGCAGCGGCTGTACAAATGTTCTATAAACTGCGGGATCTGGGCGGTATCACACCTGCCGTCGTTATTACACCGAACAATGCAAAAGAGGGCGATGATGAGGAAAATACACCTCAAATGAAAAAAATTATAGGTGACTTTTTTAAGAAAGAAATTGACCCGTTATATAAAAACAATTACGATGCTTATGAAGATTCAGTAACCGGAGCGTTTGTGGATCCGGAGGGAGACATTGACCTCTTAATAGTGAAAGACAAGTTGTTAACTGGCTTTGATGCACCGGTAGCTGCAGTTCTGTATGTAGATAAGAAATTGCAAGATCATACCCTTCTACAGGCGATTGCGCGTGTCAATAGGGTATATGAAAACAAAGACTTCGGGCTTATCGTAGACTATATTGGAATTTTTAAAAAACTCAACACTGCCCTAGACTTATATGGCGATGAGCAATCCGGGATGGATTCCTTTGATAGAACCGATATAGAAAATGCGATTTCGTCGGTTTCTGATGAAAAAACAAAACTTGAGGACTCACACAAAGGACTGTGGAAAATATTTGACGGCATTGATAAAAATGAGACTTCGGCGAATGTGTGGCAGGAAAGGCTGCGAGAATTTGATGTCCGTAAGGATTTTTATGATAAGCTGTCTAGTTTTGCAAAACAAGTTGATTTCATGTTTTCAAGTTACGAATTATATCAGTCGGTAGGAGAGAAAAAAGCGGAAGAATATCGCCGCGATTATCTGTTTTTCAAGAAGCTCAAGGATAGCGTTTCATTGCGTTTTAACGACAGTGTAGACTTTTCAAGATATGAAGATGGAATTCGTCAGCTTTTGAACACCTATGTTAACGCTGATGATGTTAAGATGGTGATTGAACCTCTTGATATATCCAACAAAGCCAAAATGGAAGAGCAGTTGGCTCGGTTGGGTTCCAATGAGGCAAAGGCGGAAGCTATTCAAACCCGTCAAGTCGAGGTACTTGAAAGTCATCGATATGATGATCCGATTCAATATATGACCTTTATGGAGCGGATTAATAAAACCATACAAGACTATTTAGCTGAGCGAGACAGCGAAAAATATCTTACGTCAATGGAACGAATGGCGGAAGATTATCGGGCAGGCAGAAGTGCGGTCAATTATCCTGAAGTCATTATGGACGATGGTGATGCAAAAGCATTCTATGGCGCTGTATGCAGCGGAATTAAAAAGTCCTTGGGGGAAATGAATGGATATGACGAGGAAAGCCTTGGAAATATGGCGCTGAATATAAAAAATATTGTGGCATCGAATGCTAAAAGAGACTGGCGTGATAATGTAATTGTTCATCGGAACATCAAAAAAGAACTGGATGATTTACTTTTCGATTATATGGAAGATCATAGTCTTAATTGGTCGCTGGACACAATTGATATTGTTATTGACGAAATTATGATGGTGGCAAAGAAGGTGTTCTGAATATGGAAACTATAGATATCACTTTGCCATTGTCATCAAAGGTGGTTAAGGTTGTTGTTGACCGCAAACGGATGAAAACTTGTCGCCTAAAAGTATATCCAGATATATCTGTCGTCATCGCTGTACCACTGACGATCCCCACAGATTGGATCCAGAATTTTCTTATTCAAAAATCAGGCTGGATTGAAAAAAAGCTTGAAAAGTTCACGAAAACAACCGGATATGCGGCAACTACTGAAATTCGCAATGGACAATCCATTAAAATGCTTGGTGAAGATCTGATTTTTTCAGTATCAGCCAGCAACAAATGCAGTGTTTATAAAGAAGGCAAGGCAATTTGCATATCAAGTTTTGATATAAACCATCAGGAAAAATTGTTACAGCTATTTGAAAAATGGTGGCGTAAAGAGGCACTGCGAATTCTGCAAGAAAAAGTGGAAGAACTTTATCCGATAATCGGGAAATATGGCATTGATAAGCCAAGTATCGCTTTAAGAAAAATGAAAACCCTCTGGGGCAGTTGCAGTGTGAATCGCAAAACAATTACTTTCAATCAGTACCTGATAAAAGCCAAGCCGGCTTGTATTGAATATGTCGTGTTGCACGAGTTGGTGCATTTTCTCTACCCAAATCACAGTAAGCAATTCTACGATTTTTTGAGTATTCACATGCCTGACTGGAAAGAACGAAAAAAAATCCTAGACTTGGATGTAGTTCATGGTTTATAATATCCTCGTTAAATGGCACTCGTTTGGTTATATAAAGTATTTGCTCGGCAACATTTTGGCAACCTAAGATCAGGAAGCTCTTCCAATATGAATATCTGATGGAATCAGAATATGAGAAGCCATATTTATTAAACAAAATTGTTTAAGATTCGCTCAAAGTGAGCGAGTGGGAATAAATAATAAAAACGCTGTAAGCCTTGAAAATTAAAGGTTTGCGGCGTTTGTTTTTACTCATTGTTTTCATTATAGTATACGATTTTATACAAGATATATCTCATATATAAGAGGATATCTAAAATTATTATATTGAATTTATAAAGTGATTATTTTGATTGATACTATTTTGATACTAAGATATTTGAAAATGTTAAAATGTGTTGTTATTTCCAAATTACAACGTCACTTAAAGGCTGTCTTGTTTTTTCACGGTGCGGAGCTTCGCCGCGGTATCCAAAGCCGGCCATTACTGACACTCCAAAATGTTTTTCATCCATTAAGCCCTCATCTGCAAGAAAACGGTCAACGGATTCTCTGTTAAAGCCCTCAATTGGACATGAATCAATACCAAGTAATGCAGCAGCAGTAAGCATGTTGGCTAAAACTATATATGTCTGCTTGCTTGCCCAGTCAAAAGCAGCTCTCTCACTTTCTAATAAATTGAAATCAACTTGCTGAAAACGTTTAAACTTTTCTCTCCTGTCAGAGGCAACATTATTAGGCATATGCTGTATATCTTTCATTATATGTGTTATATAATTAGAGTTATAAATTGTATCGAATTTTTTTCGTGCCAAAATAATTACAAAATGACTGGCTCCTTTTAAGCTGTTTTGAGCTCCCCAGGCAATGGAATAAAGCTTCTTTTTTGTTTCTGCGTCTTGTAAAACAATAATTTTCCATGGTTCAAAGCCAAATGAACTCGGCGAAAGATGTGCCGCTTCCAAAATAGTATCGAAGTCTTCCTTTGAAACCGACTTTTTGGGATCAAACTGTTTGCAGGCATAACGAAAATTAAATGCATTTAATATTGTTTGGTTCATAGTGTTCATTTTTTAACCACCTTTCTTATTTTATTAGCATTTTAGCACATTTTTAAATTAAATAAAATATGAAATTGGGAGGCACTGTAATAGTGGAAACAATTTTGCCCGTGACTATTAAATTTTAAAACCTTAAATTATTTAATATATTTTGTATATTTTGGAGAAAAATTGATTTTACAGAAAGATATAGATATGATATAATTCAAATTATTGTAGAAAAATGCCACATCAGTCGTTATTGTTATCTGGTGAATATTGTTCTAATTAGGAGCTGTCAACATGAAAAGGGTTTCTATATCAAGTGTTAGAAAAATGGCAGTTGTTTCCCTTGGAGTTTATGTTTTGACCTATTATATCTTGATAGGCATGTTTTCAGGTGCTCAAATAGGTTTATCAAAAACGTTATCTGACTTGCTTACTCTAATTGGAGAGGGAACAGGTATTATAATAATATCTTTTGGACTCCGTTGGCAGGAAAAAAGACACAGAGCAGAATGGAAAATGTTTTTACTCGGCATTATGATGAATTTTATTGGAGATTTTATATGGAGTGTATTTGAGATACATTTTCAGAAAGATGTTCCGTTTCCTTCAATATGCGATGCTGCTTATTTATGCGGTTCGGTTTTTTATTTGTTTGCTTTGCTGTTTTATATACGTAACGAGAAATTATTCGATATTGTTCGTACTGGATTTGACATTATAATTACAATGGTTGTAAGTACAACGATTATTTTCAAGTATATAATGTTGCCGATTTGGAATGATGGAACCATTACTTTGCTGCAAAGAATTATTTCATTATCTTATCCGGTTATGGATATGGGATATTTAGGCGGTGTATTTTCACTATTTTTTTTCTGTGCACCTAAATCAAAATTAAATAATTCGAATTTGCTTACAAGCTTAGCATTTATAATTTGGTTTTTTGCTGATCAGTTTTATGCAGTCATGTCAAATCATGTATATGTATCCGGAGGCTTTGTAGATCCGCTGTGGCCGATTGGTTGCTGGGTTTTGGCCTTGGCTTCACTTTATCCGCATTACTGCAAAGGTGATGAAGAAATAAAAAGCCGGAATTCAATATTAAACAGAAGGCAGTTGTTTAGAGAATATATTAGGTTTTTGTTTCCGTATTTCAGTGTCAGCATAATAGTTATACTGGTTAATTACCAGTGTATTTTAAAGGATCCCCTTGTTACAGGGACTGTTCTTACTATTATGCTTATTATGATACGACAAATATTCTCATTGCTTGAAAATAAACGTCTGATTAGTATTATTCAGAAATCGAATCAGATGCTTGAGGAAAGCAAAGCAGAACTTGAAAAGCGTAATACAAAATTAAAGCAACTGAATTATTTGAAAGAACATGAGGCAAATACTGATTTTTTAACCGGCCTGTTTAATAGGCGCTACATTAATGAAACGCTGAGGTTATTGCCTGAGAAAGAGCCGGGCAGCCGAGTTATGGAAATAAGTATATTGCTGATTGATGTAGACCATTATAAACAGATAAACGATGGATGGGGACATGAGGTAGGCGATATAGTTCTACAGCAGATTGCAGGATTGATTAAAAGCAACATACGCTCCGAAGATATTGCCGGAAGATTTGGAGGCGACGAATTTATTGTTATTCTGCCGGACGCAGATTTGAAATCTGCAAAATTTATTGCAGAAAGACTTATACAAAAGACTAATACAGGGAAATTTGCAGACGGCAAAAAAACTTTGAGGGTAACATTAAGTATAGGATGTGTGCGTTGGAGAGGTTTTACAAAAAACTATAGCATGAATACAATTATTTCGGCTGCTGACAAGGCATTGTATAAGGCAAAAGCAGGCGGACGCAACCAATGCAGAACTGGAGAATTGTTTTAATATACTGCCCAAAATAATTTGATTACCCAAACAACAATTATACCGGCGAAAGCTTTTAAAAGGTTTTGGCTTGCCGTTTAAAGAAATAAATAAATTTAAAGATACTGTGTAATTTAATTAAAATAAACGATTTTAAGGAGGTCTTTTTATGGCAAGATTTACACTGCCAAGAGATTTGTACCACGGAAAAGGAGCTTTGGAAGCACTGAAAACATTTGAGGGCAAGAAAGCTATGCTTTGTGTTGGAGGACACAGCATGAAAAAGTTCGGCTTCTTGGACAAGGCTGTTTCATATCTTAATGAGGCAGGCATAGAAGTTGAGATAATAGATGGTATTGAACCGGATCCTTCAGTTGAAACTGTAAAAAACGGTGCTGAAAGAATGCTTAAGTTTAAGCCTGATTGGATAATAGCAATGGGCGGCGGTTCTCCTATTGATGCCGCAAAAGCAATGTGGATTAAATATGAATATCCTGATATTACATTTGAGGATATGTGTAAAGTATTTGGTATTCCAAAACTTCGTAAGAAAGCTCATTTCTGTGCTATTTCATCTACATCAGGTACAGCAACGGAAGTAACGGCATTTTCAATTATAACCGATTACTCAAAGGGCATTAAATATCCTATTGCCGACTTTGAAATTACACCTGATGTTGCCATTGTTGATCCTGACCTTGCTGAAACAATGCCTAAAAAACTTGTTGCGCATACAGGCATGGATGCTATAACTCACGCTATTGAAGCTTTTGTTTCTACAGCTCATTGCGATTTTACAGATCCACTGGCACTTTATGCAATTAAGTTGATACAAAACGATTTGGTTAAATCTTATAATGGCGATATGACTAAACGTGATACTATGCATAACGCACAGTGTCTTGCCGGCATGGCGTTTTCAAATGCTCTTCTTGGAATTGTACACTCAATGGCACATAAAACAGGAGCGGCTTTTGCCGACTTGGGTGCTCATATTATACATGGTGCCGCTAATGCAATGTATCTGCCTAAAGTAATTGCATTTAACGCAAAGGACGAAACAGCCGCAAAGCGTTATGCTGTAATTGCCGACTATATGGGACTTGGCGGAAATTCTACAGAAGAGAAAATTAAACTTTTGATTGACTATCTTCGTAAGATGAACGATGAAATGAATATACCGCACTGCATTAAGAACTATGGAGCAGACAGCTATCCTACGGAAAACGGTTTTGTGCCTGAAAATGTGTTCCTTGAAAGATTGCCTGAGATTGCAAAAAATGCTATTGCTGATGCCTGCACAGTCTCAAACCCTCGAAAGATAAACCAAGAGGAAATGGAAAAACTGCTCAAATGCTGCTATTATGATACGGAAGTTGACTTTTAATTAAAACTTTGTTTTTGTAATAGAATATTCAGAATTTTTAACGGCGAAAATAAAAATCCCTGCAAGTCTTGTAAATTCAAGATTTGGGGGATTTTTTTGGTACATAAGCGACAGTAAAAGTTTAACACATTAAAAGCAATGATGCAAACATCATATATATTTTCGTGTAAATAACTTAATAAATGATTGCTATTTTAACTCAAAAGTTGGGAAAGTATGAATTGAAACAATATATTATATATCACTTTGAGCCGGTTTCTGGTATAATTATGTAAATAAATATGTTTCATGTTTTGGAGGTTATTATGGAAATTAAATTTAGATATGCTGTAGAGGGTGACGAAAAATTAATTCTTTATTTTATTAAAGAGTTAGCAGAATATGAAAAAATGTCGGACCAAGTTGTGGCTAACGAAAAGCTGCTTAATGAATGGATATTCAAAAAGAAAAAAGCAGAGGTTTTATTTTTGCTGGAAGAGGGCAAAGAAATTGGATTTGCTTTATTTTTCCACAATTTTTCAACTTTTTTGGGACGTGCAGGAATTTATCTTGAAGACTTGTTTGTTTTGCCTCAATACCGTAAAAATGGATATGGAAAGGCCATACTTAAAAAACTTGCAAAGATTGCCGTTGAGAGAGGCTGCGGGCGTCTTGAATGGTGGTGCCTTGACTGGAATAAGCCAAGCATTGATTTTTATATTTCAATGGGTGCTGTGCCTATGGACGAATGGACTGTATACAGAATAACAGGCGATACATTGACAAAACTTGCAGAGCAAACAAATTAATGTAAAACAGATATGTTTTCTTATGAGTGTTGTATGTACGTTGTTTTATATACCCATAATTATAAAGACAGTATAGTGGATTTATTAAAGAATTAAATTAGTGTGTGTTTTTATAAATAGAGGTGTTCTCTTATGAAAATTTCAATTGTAACAGGTGCTTCAAGCGGACTTGGACGTGAATTTGTTTATTTATTGGATAAACATGAGAATTTAGATGAGATATGGGTTATAGCACGACGCGAAAACCGTCTTAAAGAGCTTCAGGAACAGTCAAACTCAAAGATTAGAGTGCTTGCATATGACCTTACGGAAAAAGAGTCTTTTGCAAAGCTTTCGGAGCTTTTAAAAGAAGAAAAACCTGAGGTGGCGTTTTTGATAAATGCGGCGGGTTTCGGCAAAATAGGAAGCTATAAGGATATCTCTCTTGAAGACAGTGAAAAGATGATTGATTTAAATTGCCGTGCGGCAGTTGCCGTAACTCAAATTGTGATACCCTATATGCCTAAAAAAAGCCATATTTTGGAAATATGCTCTACGTCGGCTTTTCAGCCTTTCCAGTTTTTAGACATATATGCCGCAACTAAAGCTTTTTTATACAGATACAGCCGTGCTTTGAGAGTTGAGTTGTTTCCAAGGCATATATCGGTTACGGCAGTGTGCCCATACTGGATAAGAGACACAGAGTTTATAAGCACGGCAAAGAGAACACATAACAGTTCGTATATACGTAACTTCCCGTTTTCATCAAAGGCAAAAACGATTGCTGTATGGGCAATGAGTGATGCAAAACTTGGTCTGCCTGTTTCAACTCCCGGACCTGTATGCATTTTACACAGAATATCGGCAAAATTTATTCCGCATGAATTAATGATGGGTATTTGGGCACTTTTAAGACGTATTTGATATAGGGGGAGGGGGTTTTATGTTGAAGGTTTTAGGCATAAATGGCAGTGCAAGAAAAGACGGCAATACTGCCATAATTATAAATACGATATTTGATGAGCTTAAAAAGCACGGCATAGAAACGGAAATGATACAGTTTTCCGGAAAAATCATTGAGCCTTGCAAAGGATGCTATACCTGCAAGGGCAAAAAGAATTGTGTGTACAAAAATGATATTTTTTGTGAATGTTTTCAAAAGCTGACTGAAGCCGACGGAATTATATTGGGTTCTCCGGTTTATTCTGCTGATGTCTCAGCAAACATGAAAGCGTTTTTGGAGAGAGCCGGCATGGTGGTGGCACAAAATCCGGCGCTTTTAAAACGCAAGGTCGGTGCAGCTGTTTCGGCTGTGCGCAGAGGCGGCGGAATGGCGGCTGTGGATACAATGAATCATTTTTTGCTTAACAAAGAGATAATTGTTGTCGGTTCTACATATTGGAATATGGTTTATGGAAAAGACATAGGGGATGTTTACAAAGATGATGAAGGAATGAAAAATATGAAAAATATAGGAGAAAATATGGCTTGGATTTTAAGTAAAACAAAATAAATAGAGGCTTTTTAATGAAAATGAACATTTTTTTATAAATACTATACCTGCTGTGAAATGGGGTAAAAAGGCAGAAAGGATTTTTATAGCCATACACGGAAATATGTCATAATGAAAGGCGGAGAGCATTACTTTCATACTGAAAAACAGCTTGAGTTTTTTAGAAATTGGCTTAACGAAAAAATTGATTTGAGGAGGATACAATGACGTTTGAACCTATAGCATATGTTAAAAACGGATATACTGAAAAGAGTGAAAAACCTGAGATTTCAAAAATAATAGTAAATGAAAAATATGAACAGGCTTTAGACGGAATTTCAGAGTATTCGCATATTATTGTAATATTTGCTTTTGATAAAATAATTAATAGGAATGAAAACGTTCCGCTTAAGGGACATGCAAGAGGAAGAAAAGATATGCCGCTTGTAGGTATTTTTTCATTAAGAACACCACATAGACCAAATCCAATAGGCGTTACAACAGTAAAACTTATATCTGTAGAAAAAAACATATTGACAGTTGAAGGACTTGATGCATTTGACAATACCCCTGTTTTGGATATAAAACCTTATGGCATAATTGATTTGGTAAAGGATGCAAGATTTCCGGCGTGGAGCAGAAAAATAAAAAATGGAGTGTAATTGATATAAAATAAAATTTTCATAAATGCTTTTTCTTTCCGACAGGTTTTTTGCATGGTGCTAAATATGGTATTTGTTTCCCCTTTTGCTTAATTATAGTAACGGTAAGAAAATGCTTATATTAACCATAAGTGACTTATAATTCAATATAAATACATACAATATAATATATAATAACTATTATTGTTTCAAATATAAATATTTTTTTGTTTAATTTCCATTGAGGCAGAACAGGCAAAATGTATAAACTATGTGCATATAAAATTATGCCTTTAATTATAAAAATAGGAGCGTTAACAAATATTAACATAACAGTAATATAAAAAAAGGCAATAGGTAATACAATTAACAGTATTAAAAAGATTACCAAACATATTATACTAATAATTGTATTTTTAGAAATTTTTATATTTTTTTTACACATTAATACCACCCAAAATAAATTTTTCGTTATGTTTTCCTATTGCTTCGCAAAGATAAACTTTCTTTTTTTATCATTTTCGCCTGTCCATGATATCTCTATTTTATAAGCCTTTTCCACAATAAACATTATATTTGCGAATATATGTTCGAGTCACTTTCCTTATTATATATGACATGTATCGCCTTGTCAATATTGCTGTCAGCAGATTCTTGTATCTTTTTGCAAGTGTGTTTTTGACATCTTTGATTTGGGAAACAATTAAAAAAATACATTTAAAAATAAGATTTTTGTCACAGTATGAACTATTTCTGGTCATATAAATTTAAAAGTATTGCTGGGTGAATGGTTTTCAAGCAAAAGAAATTTGAAAAGGGCGACATACCGACCGTTATTTAATAAGAATTCGTATACATATGACATTTGCATTTTATATATTTTATGATAAAATAAATTACACTGAAATTAATGCAAATAGAAACAAATATTTTTTATATTAAAACTATACTTTTTGTTTTATGTAGGTAAAAACATTGCGGGCCTAAAATAAGAAAGGATAACGATAAATTATGAATGATACAAACGGAAAAATGACGGTGCAATGGTACCCGGGGCACATGACTAAGACGATTAGAATGATGAGGGAAAATCTCTCATTGGTAGATGTTGTTATAGAACTTTTGGATGCAAGGATACCATTTAGCAGCAAAAATCCGGATATTGATGAGCTTGCCAAAAATAAATTCAGAATAATAATACTTAATAAAGCAGACCTTGCCGATGAAAATGCTACGGAAATTTGGAAAAAATATTATGAAAATAAAGGGTTTAAGGTGTTGACGACAAATTCTTTAAAAGGAAACGGTATCAATGCAGTCACAAACGCTGCCAAAGAACTTATGGCTGATAAAATAAAACGCCAGAAAGAAAGAGGCAGGCTGTTTGTTCCTATCAGGTGCATGATAAGCGGAATTCCGAATGTTGGAAAATCAACTTTTATAAACAAGTATGTGGGCAAAACATTGGCAAAAACAGGGGACAAACCCGGTGTAACACGAGGAAAACAGTGGATAAGACTGAAAAAAGACATTGAACTTTTAGATACACCAGGAATATTATGGCCTAAATTTGAAAACAAAGAAGTCGGGCTTAAACTTGCTTTTACAGGTGCTGTTAATGATAATATTCTCGATAGTGAAACTTTGGCAACAGAGTTTATTTCTCTGATTATGAAAATAAAGCCTTCGGCTATTGCGTCAAGATATAAAATTTCTATTGAGGCAAATGAAACACCTCATGATTTGCTTAATAAAATAGGAAGAGCAAGAGGTTTTATAATAAAAGGCGGTTTTACTGATTTAACAAGGACAGGCGAAATATTGCTTGATGAATTTCGTGGCGGTAAGCTTGGAAGACTTACAATTGAAATGCCTGATGACATTGAAATATAAATTAGAATTGGATTTGTAACAAATAAAAAATGAAAAGACAAAAACTTAAAAATTGAATATACAGAAATGACAAATTCAAGCAGGATATGTACCTGCTTTTTTGTTTGATTTTTAATCTAATATATGCATTTTGGACGACCAATTTTAAAAAACATATTATTTTTCAAAAAATATGACAAAAATAATTATAATTTGACAATTTGAGAAAGATACTCGTTGATTTTAAAAAAATGGCGTATTAGAATAAGGATATAGTTATTTTTAATAAATAATTAAATGGCAGAGAGGGATATGATTATTATTGTGAGAACTATTAAGCAACCCCAATTATTAATTTATAAATTTTATGAAAAAGATTATATGAATAAAAAAATCAAATATTACACAATCGAACTGATAAAAAATAGACAATAATATATCTATATCACTGCTTTATTTTACTATGTTTATTTTTTTGCCTGCTTAAAATCAGCACAATTGTGTAATATTGAAAATATTAATTCTTGAATATTGTTATTTTGGAGTGATATTAAATTGAAAAAGAGAACTGTACTTATTGTGGATGATAACAAAACAAGCAGAAAAATGCTGAAAAAAATACTTGATTCGGAATATGAAATTGTTGAGGCTGAAAATGGTGAGAAAGCTATTAGCATTTTAAATGATAAGATGGACGTAAGTGTTATTGTACTTGACATAGTTATGCCTGTAATGAACGGATATGAGTTTTTACAGATATGTTCAATAACTAAATCATATCAAAATATACCAATAATTGTACTTACCGCCGATAAAGATACGGAATGTGAAAGCAAATGTCTTGCTCTTGGTGCTTGGGACTTTGTTGCAAAACCTTATGACACTCTAATATTGCAAAACAGAATAAAAAACGCCGTTAAAAAGTGCAATGCTGTTTTAATTGAAACAGATCAGCTTACGGACTTATTTAATAAAGCTAAGTTTTTTAGAGAAACAAAAAAGATGTTATATGATAACGATGATAAAAAATTTGCTTTTGTGCGTTTCGACATTGATGGTTTTAGTAAGATTAATTCTTTTTACGGAGACAATGAATGTGACAAGCTTCTTGTATTTATAGCAAATGAATTAAAAAAGATGTCATCTGATGAGGAATACTTCACATATGGCAGGATTGAACACGATATATTTTGTTTCTGTACTTTATATAACAAAAACAATTTTGATAATTTAATTGCTGAAATGATAAAAAGTATTACTCACTACAGCAATAAATATTATCTTAAACCGTCTTTTGGAGTTTATGTAATTGAAGAAATGAATTTTGGCATTGAAAGAGTCTATGACTTGGCAAGTTTTGCCGCAATGGAATGCAAGGGAAAATACGGAAAATTTGTAGAAATTTATGATTCTGAATTTACAAACACATTTGTAAATGAGCAATACATATTAAATGAAATGGAGTATGCTCTTGAAAGCGGACAGTTTGAAGTATATTTTCAGCCTAAATACAATTCAAAAACAAATTTGCCTGAGGGAGCAGAAGCTCTTGCAAGATGGGTGCATCCGAAACGAGGAGTTATACTGCCCGATAAATTTATACCAATTTTTGAAAGAAACGGATTTGTGTCTCGGCTTGATTATTATGTATGGGATGTTGTTTGCCGCAGCATAAAAAAGTGGATAGACGATGGCATTGATCCATATCCGATTTCTGTAAATGTTTCAAAAGTAGAACTTTATAATCCGCGTCTGGCTGATATTCTTGATGAACTTGTAAAGAAATATGAAATACTGCCTAAATATCTTAATCTTGAGATTGCGGAAAGCGTATGGGTTGAAAATCCACAGGTAATAGGTATAACTATAAAGTCACTTAAAAATAGAGGATTTAATATTTTATTAGATAATTTTGGTAGCGGATATTTATCATTGAATACACTTAAAGGTGTTATAGTTGATGCACTTAAAATTGACATTAATTATCTTCCTAAGGATATTAAAAAGGAAAAAAGCAATAAAATATTAGTATCTGATATACGTATGGCAAAATGGCTTAATCTTCCGGTTATAATTGAAGGTGTGGAGGATAAAAATCAAGTCCAGTTTTTTAAGAATGTGGGATGCGACTATATACAGGGGTTTTATTTTGCGAAACCTATGCCTATTAAAGCTTATGAGCTTTTGCTTAAGAAAAACAAAAAAACAGATGATGTCAGTGTAATTAAATATAAAGCAAAATGGGATGATTTTTGCTTGGGAGACACTGAAATTGAAAAAATATTTGAAAACAGTATCCAGCCTCTTGCGATATATGAGTATACCGACAGAAATTTAGTGATTTTAAGGGCAAATGAGGCATTTTTTGAATTAATTGAATGTGATGACAATATTTACAATAATCCTAATTTTCTTGAAAAATATATGAATACTCAAGAAATAAATGAAATTAAGGAGGTATTTGAAGAAGCTGTAAAAACAAAAGATAATGCACAATGCGAATATATGAGAATAAATAAATCAGGAAAAGTAATGTGGCTTTCAGTTAAAGTACGCTTCATTGCTGCAATTAATAAAAGGAACATACTTTTCGGAATATTAAGTGATGTATCATTACAAAAAAATATTGAAATAGAATTTAACAAATATAGAAAAGTAGCAGATAAAAACACGGAAAAGCCGGGTATGCTTATTGTAGACAATATGGAAATTAACCGTGTAACAATTAAAGATATTTTTAAAAAAGAATACAATATATATGAGGCGGAAAACAGTGAGCAGGCAATTGAAACACTTAAGGAAAACAAAAACGATATTGAAATAGTGATAGTTGATTTATGCATGTCGATTGCGGACGCCAATAATTTTTTAAAGACCAAGAATACGGATTCAAAAATCGCATCTATAGCTACTGTTGCTATTTTATCAGACGCAGGTAAAAATATAAACATGCTTGAAATGGGTGTTAATGATTACATTACAAGGCCTTTTGTGTCTGTGCTGGTTAGAGAAAAAATAAAAAATGCAATCAGTTTTAACAGCAGATTCAGGCAAATGGTAAAAGAACATGAAAAGATTGTAAATAAAAAGTCAATAAATTCTGCCAAATCTGAAAAGTAAAATGCCCCAATTTTAATCCGCAGACGGAATTTATTTCCGTCGAGGAAAACAATGAATTTTAAGGCATTGTGCCGCTGGAACTCATTGTTTATACATACAGTATTTGTCAAAATCTTGATTTTGACAAAAGGCTGTCGATTTTATCGACAGCCTCAAACAAAGACCAACCGAGTCTTTGTTTTTTTATGTGAAGATTTGTGTATAGAATATTTGCAATGTGTATCTTTCAATCATTGACAAAACATTTGTATACATATATACTTAAATTACCACTGCTAATTACCGTTGGTAATATATGGAGGTAACTATGAAAAAAGCAATATCTAAAGAACAAATTATTGATACGGCGCTTAAGCTTCTCAGCGACAAACAGGATTTTAAAAGTATTAATATTCGTGAAATTGCCCGTACTATAGGCTGTGCCCATACCAATATTTATAACTATTTTTCATCATCTGCGGATTTGCTGTGGGAGCTTCATAGTGCTTTGCTGGGAATATTTATAACTATGTTGAGAAAAAACGTTTCAGCTGAAAAAAGCCCGAAAATTAGGCTTAGGAAGTTTTGGGAAACTTTTTTGCAATTTTATTTAGATAATATAGGTTGGTTTAGATTGGTATGGATGATATATATAGGGGATAAACGTCCTGAAAGTAACATTATTGCTACAAAGATGACTAAAGATGAACTTGATAAATATATGATTGATATTTGGGAGGAGCTATCAGGATATAAGTCAAATAATAAAAAAGTTAGTGAAACGGTACATAATGTACATTGCTACATTATAGGAGAAGTGTCAAATTATATTTCAGGCCGTGGCCTTATAAAAAACACAGCTGAATTTAAAAATTATGTTGTTGATAATGCAATTCGGCTTTTGACATTAAGCCTCCAAGAGGAGTGATATTTTTTGGAATTTAAGCTTTCTTTATTCAATAACGCATTGATACAAAAGCAGGCTGTAAGCGAAATAATTAAATGTAATGATGTAACTTCACGATTTGGCCTTGCATTAACGGAAAATCAGGCAAAAGCTTTGGTTCAAACCAGAACAACTGCATTAAATGAGAACGGAAGAATAGAGTTTGGAAGCGGTATAATTAACAAAATTATATATGAGTTTTGCGATTCACCTTATATTTCTGAGCGTAATTATGAGAAAACACTGCATGAGCTGATAGAAATATTTTATTATTATAAAAACGAAACTCTTGATTTAATAAGCGATGAAGATTTAATTAAATATATGAAGAAAGCATTCGACGGAGTATGCAAGGGCTCATTGGAACTTTTGTCAGGAAGGGAATTATATAATTTAGCTCATAATCTGCGCTGCGGTTACCCGATAGACTATACAGACAATCCCAATAATGATGATAAGGAGGATGAAGATGAAGAGTATTGAAAGAATCAGTAAAATTGATAAGCAGAAACTAAGCGGTGAACACTATTTTGAATCTGTCCTTGAACAAGCCTGCATTTGTAAGATTCTGTCAGACTCAGATGTTGAGAAAATTCAACTTGAATATCTTTCGCTTTTGGCTAAACAGTCGGAAAAATTTAATAATGGCGACAGCTGTTCAATACAAATTGAAAAAGCTCAGGATTTATTAAACTCAATTATGTACACAATCGGTCTGTATTTAAAAACATATGAAAACCCTGATGACGCTGCCTTAGCGCTTAAGCAAAATACAATTGATGATATGTTTATAAAAGGTAAGAAAATAATTAAAAGAATGGTAACGACAACCAAGCTGCTTCATTTAGGAATTGTAAATCATATTGTAAATACGCAAAACGTTTTTTATCGCTCAACAATAGTTGACGGAATAAATGGTTTTTTTAAGCTGTATTATCCTGAATTTGGAGCGCATAAAATTCATATTACAGCTGATTATCCAACTTATAATGGAGTTCAAGATTTAACGGGGATAGAGTTTATAAGAAAATACTTGGAAAATATTTATTTTGAAAATCTGTTTTGCTCTTTTTTCTCAGAAGACAGTATTCACCACTTGCTTTGCGGTTTTGATGAAAACTATTCCGAACTTATTATCAATATTTACGAGCCGGTACTAACGTCGGCGCTTGGTTGTGTTCTTGTTGGAAAAGATATAAATTTGGAGCTTTCGGATTCGGATGTATCTGAGCTTACACGTATATTTGAAAATAAGACGAAACCTGAAATAAAAGAAATTTTGGGACAGGCACTTGAAGCGGTTAAACAAAAACTTTCTTTTAAGGATAGTTTATTTAAGTATTTGAGCGACAGTCTGCCTAAAATTGCAAGTGACGTTAAAAATGCCGAAGATACAAAAACAATAAATAAAATATTTATTATACCTGCATATCCAGAAAACAATACTAAGATTGAATTTTCATATGGTAAAAAAATGGATAATAAGCTTTATCGTCGCATTATTGAAAAAATCATGCAATGTCAGGAAACTCAAGACAAAGTTCAAATTATTAAAGAAAATATTCACTCGCTTGTTGATTTGGAAGATATACTGCTTGATGCCGAGCTTTCAGATTTGGAAATTAATGAGGTTTTAAAAATACTGACGCCTGTAGAGTTTACAGCTCTGCTTAAAAAATATCCGTATAGAAATGATTTTGAAATGGATGGATTAAAAGAGAGTGAAAAACAGTTATGTTCGTGCCTGAACAATTTATTGTTTTCACTTCCGGAAAAACAAAGAATGATGATTGAAAAGGCAGTGTCAATGAGTAAATGACAGTACGTATTTTTGTATTTGTAAGTATAACTGATTATACACTTTAAAACGCCGTAAATATTTACGGCGTTTTAAAGTGTATATTTTTTATGGATTTTTAAATAATACCTATTGGAAAATATTGTAAAAAAATGCTATAATACTTTTCATGTTCAAAAGTACCTAATTAGCATTAGAAATATATTTGCTTTTGAATTTAAGCTCATAGGTAAAAGCAATTTATAATATGCGGATGAGGAAAAGTAGAGAACAAAATCATGAATTGTGTTTTCGGACTAAAGAAAAAGTTGGTTCTTTTGGTAAGTACTCTTTTGATAGGCTCAATTGTCGTAATTAGCGCAATTTCATATGTAAGGATGAATGAGGCTTACAATGGAGAGATACACGAAATGCAAAATGGCTTCGATACTAAAATCCAAACAGCTGTTGAAGATTTAGTTAGCGTACTGCAGGTTAATTATCAAAGATATACAGACGGAGAAATAACCAAACAGCAGGCAATTGAAAATGCCAAGGATATTGTGCGCAATACAAGATATGATAGCGGAAACGGATATTTTTGGGCCGATTCGGCAGACGGAACATGTGCAGTTCACATGAATTCTAAAAACGAAGGCGCCAAACGATATAATAATCAGGATGAAAAGGGAAATTATTACATAAGAAATCTGATAACTGCGGGTAATAATAAAAACGGAGGATTTACTGAGTTTTATTATCCGAAGCCGGGAGAAACGGAGGCAACTAAAAAACGTGCCTTTACGATGTTTTTCAAGCCTTATGGCTGGTATATAAGCACAGGAAATTATTATGATGATATGAATGCCGCCATTGCCAAAGTACAAAATGAAAAAACAATGGCAATGACAATCATACTTATATCCTGCGTAGGAATATGTGTAATCGGAAGTTTATTGGCATTAATGATTGCGGCAAAAATCTCTAAACCTATAAGCGGCGTAACAAATCGTCTGAAGCTTTTGGCTGACGGCGATGTTAAAACAGAGCCTGCACCTATTTCTGAATCTAAGGATGAAACGGGACAGCTGACAAGAGCTGCCGAAAGTGTAATATTGCAGCTTAGAGGTGTTATTGAGGATATAACATCTCAGCTTAAAGAAGTATCTGAGGGAAATATGACTGCACCGGTTACATATGAATATATTGGAGATTATATCCCGATTTTAAATTCCATTCAAAACATTAAGGAATCTTTAAATAATACGCTGCTTACCATAGAGTCATCTGCTGAGCAGGTTTCGGTCAGCGCCGAAAGTATTTCTTCTATGACGCAGTATATTGCCTCCGGAGCATCGGAGCAAACAGGCTCAATTGAGGAAATTTCATCTTCTATCGGAAGTGTATCGGACTCAGCAAAGATAAACGCGGAAAAATCCAGAGATGCTGCACAGAATGTTGAAAAAACTACAGCAAGCATTCAAGAATCTGATAAAGTAATGGAGAAACTTATAAAGTCAATGGGAGACATCAAAAATGCAACTGGTGAAATAGGCAAAATTACATCGCTTATAGAGGGCATTGCGTTTCAGACAAATATTTTGTCTCTAAATGCGTCTATTGAAGCTGCGAGGGCAGGTGAAAATGGCAGGGGCTTTGCCGTTGTGGCAGAGGAAGTCCGTATTTTAGCTGAAAAATCTTCAGATGCTGTAAAACAGGCCGAAAAACTTGTAAAAACATCACAGGGTGCTGTTTTACAGGGAACAGGTATTGCAAGTGAAATGTCAGGTATTGTTAAACACTCTGTTGAAATGATGCAGAGCACAGAAAATTCAATTCTTGATATCGGAAAGAAATCCGAGGAACAAGCTGAATCAATTACTGAAATATATGATAATATAAGCAATATATCAAATGTTGTACAGACAAACGCATCTTCTGCACAGGAAGGAGCTGCTTCAAGCAAGGAGCTTTCAGCACAGACTGAAATTTTGTATAATGAACTTGCAAAGTTCAAACTTATAAAAAAAGAGGACAGCTTTGACTGAGACATTATAGAATTTACAACAATAAAATTGTTGCATAAGAAAAGAGAGGCAGCTACATGGTTACCTCTCTTAGTTATTTATGGAAGCAGATTTACTTAAAGATTTTCGATTTCTCCATTCATAATAAATGGCAGAAATTTCTGTATCTTATCAAAAGACCAATTCCACCATTGTATCTGTTCTAATTTATTAATTGTTTCTTTACTAAAACGCTTTTTGATTTCTTTTGCGGGAATACCGCCAACAACCGTATATGGAGGAACATCTTTTGTTACAACTGCTCTTGCTCCTATAATTGCACCATCGCCTATATGAATGCCTGACAAAATAACTGCCTCATATCCTATCCAAACATCATTACCAATTACAATATCACCTTTATTGTCCCATGCAGATTTAACATTCTTTTTATCTAAATCCCATTCTTCAAAAAATATTGGAAATGGATAAGTTGAGAGTGATTTAAGAGTATGATTGGCACTTGTAAAAATAAACTTTGCTCCGCAAGCTATTGAGCAGAACTTACCAATAATTAGTCTGTCATTATTGATAGGATAGTGATACAGCACATTGTTCTTTTCAAATTGCATCGGATCAGAAACAAAATCGTTATACATAGTATAATCGCCGACTATGATATTTGGATTTTTAATAATATTTTTCAAATATACGGTTTCAAAGTCATTTGTTCGCGGATATATTTTTTTATCTGGAATAGCCATAAAAATCCTCCTAAGTTTTTTTGTTTTATCGAACTATTCCAGTAATTACAATGCATCTTTTCATTTTCCCACCAACCTAAGAATATTAAAATAATTATGCTTAATATATCATTTTTTATATCTAATAACAAGATTAATCCAAAATGGTTTAATTTAAGACAAATTGGTAAAATTAAAATTGTTAAAATTAAAATAAAAAAATCCATGTGCAGATTACTCATGACACATGGATTTTAAGTTACGTTTCCGAGGTGACTTGAACACCCGGCCTACCGCTTAGGAGGCGGTCGCTCTATCCAACTGAGCTACGGAAACATACCTAACGGCACTATTCTAATACGTTTTTATGCCATTGTCAAGAAATTTACATGCGGTACAGCCAATTTAATCGTATATTGACGAAAATAAGTATAATTGGTATAATCAAACAAAGGGATAATATGAACAAATTACGATGTGCGAACTTTATTTTGTTTTATATAGTTTTTATTTTTAGAATTTCAAAATCATATGTATCTTTTTATTTTAAATGACAAATAATTTTTATTAAGGTATTTTCTTTTGGGAGGACAATATGTTAGAATTAAAAAATATTTCCTATGTTGTTGAGGACAGCAAGGGTATTATAAAAGATATCAGCCTTACAATTGATGACAACAAATTTATTGTTATTACAGGGCCTAACGGCGGAGGAAAATCGACGTTAGCTAAAATTATATGCGGTATTTTGAAACCGACATCCGGAAATATAATTTTAGACGGAAAAGACATTACGGATATGTCAATTACTGAAAGAGCAAAAATAGGAATAAGCTTTGCATTTCAGCAGCCGGTAAGATTTAAGGGCGTTACTGTAAAGGACCTTATAAATCTTGCCGCAGGAAAGAAGCTCTGTACGGCAGATGCCTGCAATTATCTTTCGGAAGTTGGACTTTGTGCCAAGGATTATATAGACAGAGAAGTAAACGGCTCTCTTTCAGGAGGAGAACTTAAAAGAATAGAAATTGCAACGGTTATAGCCAGAAAAACTAAGCTTTCCATATTTGATGAACCTGAGGCAGGCATAGACTTATGGTCATTTAAAAATCTTATAGAGGTGTTCCAGAAAATGCACGATGAGATACATGGTTCTATAATCATAATATCTCATCAGGAACGTATACTCAATATTGCAGACGAAATTATAGTTATAGCAAATGGAGAGATAGTGAATAAAGGCACTAGGGAAGAAGTGCTTGACTCACTGCTTGATGATTCTGTAAGCTCTCCGGGCTGCAGTGTTTTAAGGGAGGAAAGATAACCATGAGTTTGATGGACAATAAGATTTTTGAAAAACTTTTTGAGGAAGTAACAAATCTTCACTCAATACCTATTGGAGCATATAATATTAGACTTAATTCAAAGGCTGCCGGTAGAAATTCATCGGCAAATATTGATATTATTCCCAAAACCGATAAACCTGGTATAGATATAATAATTAAGCCTAATACTAAACACGAAAGCGTGCATATACCGGCTCTTGTAACTGAAACTGGCATTCATGACCTTGTATATAATGATTTTTATATAGGTGAAAACGCTGATGTGGTTATAGTTGCGGGATGCGGTATTCACAACGACGGCGACAGTTTAAGCCAGCATGACGGTGTACACAGGTTTTTTGTAGGAAAAAACGCAAGAGTGCTCTATATTGAAAAGCATATAGGAACCGGTGACGGCAAAGGAGAAAGAATAATAAATCCCCAGACAATTGTAGAAGTGGATGAAGGCGGCTACATAGAGCTTCAGACAACACAGCTTAAGGGAGTTGACTCCACACTTAGAACAACAAAAGCCAAAGCAAAAGAAAACGGTACTGTAGTTGTAAAAGAAAAAATACTTACTCACGGCACACAGTATGCCGAAACAAGATTTGATATTGACCTTAACGGCGACGGTTCAAGTGTAAATCTTGTATCAAGGTCTGTAGCTAAGGAGAAATCAAGGCAGAAATTTGTATCTGTAATAAACGGGAATGCTAAATGTATGGGACATTCGGAATGTGATTCAATAATTATGGATGAAGGTGTAGTTTCGTCACTTCCTGAAATTACTGCAAATAATGTTGAGGCAACTCTTGTTCATGAAGCCGCAATAGGTAAAATTGCCGGAGAACAGATAACAAAACTTATGACTCTTGGGCTTACTGAAGCGGAGGCAGAGGCTCAGATAGTAAACGGTTTCCTTAAATAAAAAATGACCTTTTATTAATGGTCACAAAGGAGTGAGGCATATGGCTCTTGTTTCACATTCGTATGTAGTATTTTGGCTTATACTGTTTATAATATTTGCAGTTGCTGAGGCTTCAACTTTCAATATAATATCAGTGTGGTTTTGTATTGGCTCGGTTTGTGCTATGGCCGCGTCAAAAGCAGGCCTAAGCTTTATGGTTCAGGCGTCTATATTTGCTGTTGTATCATTTGCACTTTTTATACTTGCCAGACCATTTGTTAAAAAATTTCTTAAAGGTGAAGAATATCATACAAATGCCGACAGAATTATCGGCATGACTGCGGAAGTTATTGAAAAGGTTTCATTTAGAGAACCCGGGGCCGTAAAGGTTGACGGCAAGATATGGACTGCAAAGTCACTTAAAGACGATATGGTTTTTGAGAAGGGCAGCATGGTAATGGTAGTCAAAATTGAGGGAGTTACGGTTTATGTGAAATAAGGAGGATTTTTATGGCATATATCATTATTTTGGTAGTAATATTGATATTTCTCATTCCTAATATGAAAATAGTACCTCAGGCTTATGTATTTGTTATTGAAAGACTTGGGGCTTATTATGCTTCATGGGGAACAGGGCTTCATTTTAAAATACCTATAGTGGACAGAGTAGCAAAAAAAGTTAATTTAAAAGAGCTTGTTGCGGATTTCCCGCCTCAGCCTGTTATAACAAAAGATAATGTAACAATGCAAATAGATACGGTTATTTATCTTCAGATAACAGACCCGAAGTTATATGTATACGGTGTTGATAATCCTATACGTGCAATTGAAAATCTTACGGCTACAACGCTTCGTAATATAATCGGTGACCTTGAACTTGACCAGACACTTACATCAAGAGATATAATAAACAGTAAAATGCGTATAATTCTTGACGAGGCAACAGACCCATGGGGTATTAAAATTAATCGAGTTGAGCTTAAAAACATAATGCCGCCTAAGGAAATACAAGACTCAATGGAAAAACAGATGAAGGCAGAACGTGAAAGACGTGAAAAAATACTTCAGGCCGAAGGTGAAAAGAGGAGTTCTATTCTTGTTGCCGAAGGTGAAAAAGAGGCTGCTATATTGAGGGCTGATGCTGAAAAAGAGGCTACGATAAGGCGTGCCGATGGTCAGGCACAGGCTATTTTAAAAGTTCAGAAGGCAACGGCCGAGGGTATAAAAATGCTTAATGAGGCTTCTCCTGAAAAGAAGGTTATAGCATTAAAAAGCCTTGATGCATTTGCAAAGGCTGCCGACGGAAAAGCAACCAAGATTATAATACCTTCTGATATACAGTCTCTTGCCGGACTTGCAGCTGGTTTAAAAGAAATTATATCAGATGAAGCAAAGAATGAAGAAAAATGATTTTATAAAAACAGGCATATTTTAATATGTCTCAGCTTGTCGATTTAGTGTGACGGAAAGGTTTGGGAAAGTGATTTCTTAAACTATAACCGCAGACGGAATTTATTTTCGCCGAGTAAAACAGTGAGTTTCAAGGCATTTGTGTGCCAAGGAACTCATGGTTTTAACATACAGTACTTGTCAAAATCATGATTTTGATAAAAGGCTGCCGACTTTATCGACAGCCTTAGACAGGCATATTTTGGTATGCCTGTATTTTTTATTGACACAAGGTGATAAGATATATATTATTGAATACATAGGCTAGATACAGGTTATATTTGTAATAGGAGGAAACTATGAGCAAAGATTTTGAAGAAAAAAATCATGAGTCAAGCTCATCTGATAATCTTTACAGTGATTATCCTAAGGATATAGTTAAGGTTATGATGGAAAATCATCCGTTTAGAAAGGATGAGCAAGCTGCAGAAGATAAAGATATGGAGAGGGATAATAAGTTTGAAAAAACTATAAAAAATGAAAACGAAGATGTGTATTCTCCAAGCAGGCGTGGCATGATGGAAAAACAAACAAAAGACGTGTCTGAAGATGATTTATCTTCTTTAAAATTTAATCCAAATACATATTTTGATGAACGTGATAAAAAAGAAGATAAAAATTTTAATGACGGGCGTGAACGTGAAAATGTTGATAAAGAAAAATTGCATAAAGAAAAACATACAAAAAAGGCCTCAAGGGAAGATATGCCTGTACTTGATGACAGTAATTTTTTAGGTGACGAACTTGATGATATAATGGGTATAGGACAGAAAAAGAAGACATCAAAAATACCGGCAGACGAAGAAGAGCAGGTACAGGTAGTAAGACATAAAGAAATGCCGAAAAAATTTAAAAAAGATTTTAAAGATACTGATAAGAATGATTTTGAGGAAATTAAGAAGCACATTTTGGAAGAAAAAAGAGAAAGACGCGAAAATATGGAAAATGGTGGGATGAAAAACGGCCATTTACCGCATAAAAAAGATACTTACAATGAAATGCAGTATAAAAAAAGAAGAAACAAAAAAAATGAAACACTTGATCTTTTAAGAACGCCCAGCGAAAGCAGAAAAATGAGACAGCAAAGCAATAAAACAGCAGTCGGAAAGAAAGTTATTATAGCTGCTGGAGTGGCGGTATTTTTATTTTTATTCCTTTTTGTAAGAAACATAACACTTACTCATAAAGTAAACGAGTTAAACACAAAACTTGCCGACTATCAGGATATGAAACAGAAAAATGAAGACTACAAACTTGAGGTTCTTTCTTTACAGGATAAATTAAAAACTAATGCAACATCGTCAGAAGAAAATACAAATAGTGATGAAAATAGTAACCAAAAAAGCAATACAGGCGGCTCTGCAGAGACGGCTGACACATATACTGTTGTTGCAGGGGATACATTAAGCGGAATAAGCCAGAAGGTTTATGGGAACTATTCTGGGTACCAGAAGATTTTGGAGGCAAATGGGCTTACAGAAAACTCAAGTTTGCAGATAGGACAGACACTTAAGATTCCTAAAAAATAAAAATTGGAGGCTTTATATGCAGGAAGCATTTGAAAAAATGACACTTGCCCAACTTAGGCTTATAGCAAAAGAGCTTGGCCTCAAATCAGTGTCTGCACTTAAGAAAAAGGATTTGATAGACAAAATTAATAAAGCAGAAAAATTATCAGGGGATACGGATACAGAGGAAAAAGCAAATAATGAAATTGCTAAGTCTTTAACAAAAATGCATGATAAAGATGATGCTGACGATGTTTCAAGCGAAATAACAGCTGCTGAAAAATCTGAGGCTAACGACAAGGGGTCAAAAACAGAAAAAAAATATGAAAATGAGGAACGACAGGGTGTACTGGAAGTTCATCCTGACGGCTATGGTTTTTTAAGAGCTGAAAATTTTCTGCCGGGTTCAGGGGATATATACATTTCACAAACACAGATAAGACGTTTTAATCTTAAAACAGGGGATTTGGTAAACGGTTATATTCGTCAGTCGAGAGAAGGCGAAAAGTTTAACGCCATAATTTATGTTAAAACTGTAAATGGCGATACACCGGATAAATCTATAAGACGCCCAAGTTTTGAGGAACTTACACCTATATATCCTACTGAAAGGCTTACACTTGAGTCATTTCATTGTGATATATCATCGCGAATGATAGACCTGATATCTCCTATAGGAAAAGGGCAGAGAGGAATGATAGTAGCTCAGCCTAAAGTAGGAAAAACAACGCTTTTAAAGGGTATGGCAAATGCCATAGCAAAAAATTACAAAGACGTTAACCTTATTATGTTGCTTATTGACGAAAGGCCCGAAGAGGTTACAGATATACAGCGCTCAATAAGCGGCGACAAAGTTGAAATAGTATATTCGACATTTGACGAACAGCCCGAACATCATAAGCGAGTTGCTGAAATGGTGCTTGAAAGAAGCAAAAGACTTGTTGAACAGGGAAAAGATGTTGTTGTTTTGCTTGACAGCATTACACGTTTGGCAAGGGCTTATAATCTTACCACAACACCGAGCGGACGTACGCTTTCAGGCGGTCTTGACCCGGCTGCGCTTTACATGCCTAAGAAATTTTTCGGAGCTGCAAGAAATATAGAAAACGGCGGCAGTCTTACAATACTTGCCACGGCACTTATTGAAACAGGAAGTAAAATGGATGATGTTGTTTTTGAAGAATTTAAGGGTACAGGCAATATGGAACTTGTGCTTGACAGAAAGGTAGCTGAAAGACGCATATTCCCTGCAATTGATATAAATAAGTCGGGAACACGACGCGATGACATGCTTTTAAGCCACAGCGAAATGGACGCAATGTATAAATTAAGGGAGCTTATAGGCAATTTGTCGGTTGTGGAAAGCACTGAAGAAGTTATAAATCTTATGAAACGCACAAAAAACAACGCGGAGTTTATACAGACGGTAACGCTAATGGTACAAAATGAAGGGAAAAAATGATTTTTAAAATTTATTTCTTGTTGCATATTCACTTTTGTCGTGATATAATGCTTGTGTTGTCTATAAATAATGTGCGTAGTTATTGATCAACAAATTTTAAGGAGTGAATTAAATGAAAAAGGGTATACATCCAAAATATTACCAAGCTAAGGTAAAATGCAACTGCGGCAATGAATTCGTAACAGGTTCGACTAAAGAGGAAATAAGAGTTGAAGTTTGTTCAAAGTGCCATCCTTTCTATACAGGAAATCAGAGACTTCTTAGTGAAGCAGGCGGCAGAGTTGAAAAATTCAACAAAAAATACGGCATTAAATAATTTTGAAACAAGAGGGTTGGACTGGGGTTCAGCCCTTTTTTTCTTTAAATATAATAAAGGAATGGTGCTTAGATGAAAATAACATCAATTGGAGGTCAGGCTGTAATAGAAGGTGTGATGATGCGGGGCAAAAAAATGTATGCCATGGCAGTCAGACGTCCTGATGGTACGTTATGTATTGAAAAAGAACCTATAAATGATGTATTTAACAAGAACAGTATATTTAAACTTCCTATATTCAGAGGAGTTGCAGCTTTTGTACAGTCACTTGTAATAGGTGTAAAAATAATAACACGTTCTTCGCAGATAGCCGGTCTTGAAGATGACAGCGACGATATTGAACCGGGAAAATTTGAAAAATTTTTACAGCGTGTTTTTGGCGATAAACTTGGCGATTTGCTTATATATTTTAGTGTTTTAGTATCGCTTGTATTTTCAATAGGATTGTTTTTTGTTTTGCCGGTTATAATTGGAAGTTGGTTTAAAAATATTGTTCCGGGAACATGGGCCATAGGAATTGTTGAGGGCCTTGTAAGAATGGGAATTTTTCTTGCATATCTTATTTTAATATCAAGAATGAAAGAAATAAACAGAGTTTTCAGGTACCATGGTGCAGAACACAAAACAATAAACTGTTTTGAGCATGATGAAGAGCTTACTGTAGAGAATGTTAAAAAGTATAAAAGGTTTCATAAAAGGTGCGGAACAAGTTTTCTCCTTATTGTAATGATAATAAGTATGTTGGTTTTCTTTTTTGTAAGAACGGATACAATTACTTTGAGAATTATAAGCAGGGTGCTTCTTGTGCCGGTTGTAGCCGGAATATCATATGAGGTATTAAAGTGGGCCGGAAGAAGCGATTCATTTTTGGTAAAAATAGTTAGCGCTCCGGGACTTTGCCTTCAGAGAATTACAACGGCGGAACCTGATGCCGGTCAGATTGAGGCAGCAATTGCCGCAATGAAAGGAGTTCTGGAGGATGAGCCCGAATAAAAATATCCGTCAGCTTATTTTGCAGGCAAAAAAGATGATGGATGAAGCAAAAATTCCCGAATCGCATCTTGAAGCGGAAATATTTATGATGAAAGCGCTAAATTTTTCAAGAACACAGATTTATACTGAACCAGAATTTGAACCGGATAAAAAATCAGTTGAGCTTTTTTTTGAAATGGTAAGACGCAGAATGAAAAATGAACCGTCACAGTATATAATAGGTAAGTGCGAGTTTATGGGGCTTGATTTTGATGTAAATGAAAATGTACTTATACCCAGATGTGATACGGAAATACTGGTCGAGACAGCTCTTGAATACGCAAAAGAATTTGGGTTTAAAAACATTGCTGAAATAGGCACCGGAAGCGGATGTATAGCAATAAGCCTTGCTTATTACGGAAAAATAAATGTGGTATCTGCCGATATAAGTAAAAAAGCAATACAAACGGCTGTAAAAAATGCCGAAAAAAATGGTGTTTTAGAAAAGACGGAATTTATTTTAAGTGATGTGTTTGAAAACTTTAAAGACCAAAAATTTGATGCTGTTGTTTCTAACCCTCCGTATATAAAACGCGATATTATAAATTCTCTTATGCCTGAAGTACGTGAGCATGAGCCTATCTCGGCCTTAGACGGCGGATATGATGGACTAAGGTTTTATAGGAGGATAAGTTCTGATGCAAAAAAATATCTTAATAACGGCGGATGGATTTTTTACGAAATAGGATATGACCAAAGTGACAGTGTTCGTGAAATATTGAATAAAAATGGATATACCGACATAAAAACAATAAAAGACATGTCGGGACTTGACAGAGTTGTTGTTGGCAGATATAAACTTGGAGAGATTTAGATGTTTGATAAAATCGAGGAACTGGAAAAGACATACATGGACCTTGAAGAAAAGGTGAATGACCCTGATATAATAGCAAATCAGGAAAAATGGCAGAAGCTTATGAAAGAATACAGCGCTCTTTCCCCGATAATAGAAGAATACCGCAAATATAAAAAAGTTGAGGAAAGCATAAACGAAGCGGAGGAAATGCTTGGAGATAGTCATGACGATGAATTCAGGCAGATGATTAAAGAAGAACTAAGCAACAGTAAAGAAGAACTTGTGCAAATTGAGAAAAATCTTAAAATACTGCTTTTGCCGAAAGATCCGAATGATGAGAAAAATGTTATTATGGAAATAAGAAGCGGCGCCGGCGGAGATGAGGCTGCGCTTTTTGCGGGTACCCTTTTTAGAATGTACAGCAGATATTCTGAAAGACATCGCTGGAAAACGGAAATAATAAGCTCTAATGCCAGTGACCTTGGAGGATTTAAAGAAATCTGTTTTATGATAAGTGGCGAGGGTGCATACTCAAGGCTAAAATTTGAAAGCGGTGTTCATCGTGTTCAAAGGGTGCCGTCAACTGAAAACGGAGGCAGAATACACACGTCAACCGTTACAGTGGCTGTGCTTCCGGAAGCCGAAAAAGTGGATGTTAATATTGACATGAATGATGTGCGAATTGATGTTTTCAGAGCATCCGGAAACGGTGGCCAATGTGTAAACACAACTGATTCTGCTGTGAGGGTTACTCATATACCTACGGGTATAGTTGTATCATGTCAGGATGAAAAAAGCCAAATTAAAAACAAGGACAAAGCTCTTAAGGTGCTTTATTCCAGATTATATGAATTTGAAAGGAAAAAGCACGATGCCGCCATTTCGGAAAACAGGCGTCAGCAGGTAGGAACAGGTGACAGAAGTGAAAAAATCAGGACATATAATTTCCCTCAGGGCAGAGTTACCGACCACCGAGCAGGGATTACACTTCATAAAATTGATGCAATAATTGACGGAGACCTTGATGACATAATGGATGTACTCATTACTCAAGACAGAGCACAAAAACTTAAGGAAAGCATGGAGAAATAACGCATATAAATATAGTAAATATTAGTTTTGGAGGAACTGTTTTGAAAAAGCTGATTTCCTCTTTTGCAGGTGGTTTTATTATTGCCTTCTGTCCTTTTAAGATGGAAAATTTTTATATGAGAAACAATATATTTATAAAGATAATGATTGTTTTGGCAGTCATATGCGCTATATACTGTGGATGTTCATTGATATTTGTAAAAGATAAACTTAGTTTTAAAAATACAGTTGCCGCTGTTGCCGGTATGATTTTAGCAGCGCTATTACTTTGATATGTATTTGGAGGAGAGAATTTGAACGACGTTGACATTACTAAAGACCGATTTAAAAAAATGGTTATAGACAATCTTCGTATGCTTACCCGAAAAACAGTTGATGATGCCTCTGATGAGGAAATTTATCAGGCAGCTGTATATGCTATAAAAGATATTGTAAATGATATTTGGATAAAGACACAGGAGACATATTTTGAAAAAGATGTCAAGATAGTTTATTACCTTTCAATGGAATTTCTTATGGGCAGATTTTTTGGAAACAGCATACAAAACCTTTCTATATATAAGCCTATAAAAGAAGCTTTTGACGAGCTTGGCATTGACTATAACAAAATCGAAGAAAGCGAGCCTGACCCCGGCCTTGGAAACGGCGGACTTGGACGGCTTGCAGCATGCTTTTTGGATTCAATGTCTACAATGGGATATCCGGCATACGGCTGCGGCATAAGGTATCATTACGGCATTTTTGAGCAGGTTATTGAAAACGGGTATCAAGTGGAAAAACCAGATAACTGGCTTGAAAACGGCGATCCTTGGGGACTTAAAAGAAATGAGTATGTTGCCGAGGTGAAGTTCGGCGGAAATGTAAGAGCTGTGCCTAAGGGGAACGGCGAGTACAGGTTTGTGCAGGAAAATTATCATTCTGTAATGGCTGTGCCTTATGACTATCCTGTAGTTGGATATAATACTAACAATATAAACACGCTTAGATTATGGGACGCAAGACCGAAAAATAAATTTGATCTTCAGTCGTTTAATGACGGAAATTATCAGAAAGCTGTTGAGGAGGCAAATCTTGCCCAGACATTAGCTGATGTGCTTTATCCTGCAGATGACCATTATTCAGGAAAAGAATTAAGGCTCAGACAGCAGTATTTTTTTATTTCGGCCACAATTCAGAAAATAGTTGACAGATTTAAGAGCAAACACACGGACTTTAATGAATTTCCTGATAAAGTAGCTTTGCAGTTAAATGATACACATCCGACAATTGCAGTGGCTGAGCTTATGAGGGTGCTTGTAGACGACAATGACATACCTTGGGTACAGGCTTGGGAAATAACTAAAAAAACATGTGCATACACAAATCACACAATAATGTCAGAAGCATTGGAAAAATGGCCGATAGAGCTTTTCAGCCGTCTGCTTCCGAGAATTTATCAGATAATAGAAGAGATAAACAGACGTTTTTGCGTTGAGCTTATGGAAAAATATCCGCATAATGACGCAAAAATTAGAGATATGGCTATAATAGCCGACGGCAATGTGAGAATGGCATATCTTGCTATTGCCGGAAGCCACAGTGTAAACGGTGTTGCCGAGCTTCATACAGACATATTGAAAAAGAAAGTGCTTAAAAATTTTTATGAGCTTTATCCTGAAAAATTCAACAACAAAACAAACGGCATAACCCAGAGAAGATGGCTCCTTCATGCCAATCATGAGCTTTCAAAACTTATTACGTCAAAAATCGGCGACGGCTGGATTACCAATCTTTCAGAGCTTAAAAAACTAAAGGATATGGCAGAAGATGAAGCTTTTCAAAATGAGTTTATGGCTGTAAAACGCCACAATAAGCATAAACTTGCCGAATTTATTAAGGAAACCAAAGGAATAGAAATTAATCCTGATTCTATATTTGACATACAGGTAAAAAGACTGCATGAATATAAAAGACAGCTTTTAAATGTATTGCATATTATATATCTTTATAATACTTTAAAAATGAATCCGGGCCTCGATATGGTGCCGAGAACGTTTATTTTCGGTGCAAAGAGCGCGGCAAGCTATCACAGAGCCAAAATGATAATAAAATTAATCAACAGTGTTGCTGACGTAATAAACAATGACGCAAATATAAACGGCAAAATTAAAGTTGTTTTTATGGAAAATTACAGGGTGTCACTTGCTGAAAAGCTTATACCTGCTGCTGATGTAAGCGAACAGATTTCCACAGCCGGAAAAGAGGCTTCCGGAACAGGCAACATGAAACTTATGTTAAACGGTGCCGTTACAATAGGAACTCTTGACGGAGCAAATATTGAAATATGTGAGGAAGTAGGCAGGGACAATATATTTATATTCGGTCTTACGGCAGGAGAAGTAATAAAAATGTACTCGGAAAACAGCTATGACCCATGGATGATATACAATATGAATCAGGGAGTAAGAATGGCACTTACAAGCCTTATTGACGGTACGTTTGACAGCAACACAGAGCTTTTCAGAGAGCTTTACGACTCTCTTTTAAACGGAAACGGTTCAAGAGCCGACGAGTATTTTGTTCTGGCCGATTTTGAGGATTACGCCAAAGCGCAGGAAAAAGTTGAAAAGGCATACAGAGACAAAAAGAAATGGGCCAAAATGGCTATTACAAATACTGCAATGAGCGGTAAATTCAGCAGTGACAGGACAATTAAAGAATACGCTGATGATATTTGGAATATTAAGCCTATTAAAATTGAGGATTAAAATTTTCAAATATTAAAAGGACATCACTATTTTTAATAGTGATGTCCTTTTTGAATTGAGTATATAGATTTTTTAAACTATAATTACTATAATATAGGATGTTAAATAAAGCAAATTTAATATATAATGTAATAACGTTTGTTGAAAAAAAAGAGATTTTGTGATCTAATATAAATATATGATATGAAAGGGGAATTATTATGTTACAAAATTTTTTTAAACATCATATTGATGATTTGAAAATAAAATATCATGATTTTGAATATGTGAACGATTATAATGTTTTTACTTTGCTTTGTATGAAATATTTTTTCTTTAGCGAAGCAGGTGTACCTTTTGATCCAGAATTAGCATTAGAATATTTAACAGATGGACCTAATGATGGAGGAATTGATGCAATTTTTAATGATCAAATCAGTGAGGGTAATGATGTCGTAATTATTCAAAGCAAATATTATAACAATGCGACCTTGACTGAATGTAACGTTGCTGGAGAATTATATAAGATTAATGAAACATTGAGTAAGTTACGAAGCAATAAAATTTCTGAATTTAATAAAAAATTAGTTACAGCTTATAGAAATGCAACCAGTCAGTTAGAGGATAACGGAGAAATAAAAATATATTTTTTTACATCATATCAACCAAAGAATAAAAGAGAACAAAATAAATTAGAAAAATCTATGCGTGAGTATTTTAAAACATATGACATTGAATTGAATTTTAGAGAAGACATAGAGTCTCAAATAGAATTTTGTGATGAAGGAAAGCTATGTGTAGATTATGATAAGCTATGTATTGACAATAAAGATAATTATTTAAAATATGAAGATTCAATTATTGTTAATGTATCTGCACAATCTTTGCAAGAATTGCAGAACAGAAGAAGAAATGGTCTTTTAGGTATGAATTTACGTTATTATATAAAGCAAAAAGCAGTTGATACTGGGATTGCAAATACTATTGAAAATGAGCCTGAGAATTTTTGGTATAAAAATAATGGCATTTTAATTATTTGTGATGATTATCAAATTGATGGAAAAGAAGTAAAATTACATAACTTTTCAATTTTAAACGGAGGTCAGACTACAAATCGCATAGGGCAGTTAGACATTGAAAAAAATTTTTATTTACAATGTAAAATTGTAAAATCTAAAGGAGAAACAAATAATGATAAAGACAAATTTGCTCATAGTATTGCAGAGGCGGCTAATGCACAAAAACCAATAAAAAAAGCCGATTTAAAAGCAAATACACCAGAACAATTGCGACTTAAAGAGCGTTTAAATCAAAAACATGTCTACTACATTACCAAAAAGGGAGATAAACCTTCTAAGCAGTATAGTGAAGCTTATCAAGTAGCCACATTAGAACAGGTAGGCAAGCTGAGTTTAGCAGGAGTTTTACAGATGCCAGGGTCAGCTAGAAGCAATTCACAAAGAATGTATAATAACGAATATTATTACTCAATTTTTGGACAAAATGCAAAAGAGGGAGTTATAGCAGACCTATTAAAAATATCGTGTTATTATAAAAAGTTTTTAAAAACCAAAACAAAAAATAAGGGATATGATGAAAAAACAGTTCTGCCGATGATTAAAAATGGAAGAACTTATCAATTAGCATGCATTACTTTTTTATGTAAAATTTATCAAGGGGTATTTAGCTATGATGAAATTGGCGGTTTAATAAATAATACTGATGATTTAAAAACAGTTTTACGAAAGATGGGAAATATGGAAAATTTAATATTAAAAAAAATACCTAACGAAGAAGAATGTTTTTATGATTTATTTAATATTATAGGTGAAGAAGTCTTAGGATATTGTTTTGAAGATGCATTATATAAAGCTGAATCTGAACAAAAAACAATGGCTCCATCAAATTATTTAAAAAGTGATTTAAACTATTATAAGGATGTACTTAAACGTTTGTGGTCAAGATATAATAAAAATAGTGTTTTGCAAGAAAATTTCAATTTACTATGTGGAAAATAATTTATACTGAACCAGATATAAAAAATTCTGGTTCTTTTTATGTTATGGCCATTTGATTAAAATTTGACATCAAAGTAAAAAAATAAGTTCTTCTTTTTATTCTTAGAGTAATTTATTGACCAAGATTAATAATATTGGTATAATATATGGCAGAATTTATAGGAGAGATTATAATGTTTGAATGTTTTTTTCCTGATATTTATGTAAAATCAATCTTTGAGCTGCCTCTTGAGGAACTGAAAAAAAGGGGTATTAAAGCTCTTATTTTTGATATTGATAATACAGTCGCTCCATTTGACATTGCTGAGCCGGACGACAAAACAGCTGAGCTTTTTGAAGAATTCAGAAAAAATGGTTTTTCACTGTGTCTTTTTTCAAACAATAATGAAACCAGAGTGAATCTTTTTAACAGGAAATTAAAAGCACATGCCGTTTGGAGAGCAGGAAAGCCGGGAGTAAAAAAATTAAATGATGCAATGAAGGCAATGGGGGCAAATAAGAATTCTACGGCAATAGTAGGTGATCAGGTTTTTACAGACATGTACTGTGGCCACAGGGCAGGAGTGCTTGCAATATATACAGAACCTATTTGCAGCCGCGACCAGCTTATAACAAAGGTAAAAAGAGGAGCGGAAAAAATAGTGCTTAACATATATAAAAGGAGGATAAAAAGTGGTTGATATTTATAACGGACACACAGATGTTTATGGAATAATCGGAAATCCAATAGAACATAGCTTTTCTCCTATTTTGCAGAACACAGTAGCTTCGGCAATGAGCGAAAATGCGTCATACCTGCCGTTCAGAGTTGATAATGACAATGTTGAGGCAGCCATAAAAGGAGCATATGCTCTTGGCATAAGGGGTCTTAATATTACGGTGCCTTACAAAAAAACAGTTATGAATTACCTTTGTGATATTGATGATACGGCTAAGATGATTGGCGCTGTAAATACTCTTAAATGGACCGAAAACGGTTATGTGGGATATAATACCGACATTCTGGGATTTGGGAAAAGCTGTGATATAAACGGTATAAGAATAAAAGATAAGAAAGTTATGCTTCTTGGCGCCGGAGGCGCCGCAAACGCTGTGTCAATTCTTACGGCCAATAGAGATGCAGAGAAAATAATTATAGTTAACAGAACAAAAGAAAAAGCTGAAAAGCTAAAAAAGCTTGTATTAAGTACAGGATACAGCGGGGAAATAAAGGTTATAGGTTACAGTGATATAAAAAATAACGCAGCAGATATATTGATAAATGCTACATCGGTTGGAATGGGAAAGGACAGAGATAATTCTCCGCTTGACGGATATGTGGATACTGATTTTCTTAATAATGTAAGTTACTGCATTGATGTTATATATATTCCGTGGGAAACAAAATTTTTAAGATATGCCAAGGAATGCGGATGTAAGACTGTAAATGGTTTTGATATGCTGATTTTTCAGGGAATAGCTTCTTTTGAAATATGGCATGAAAGACATATTGAAAACAGCACAGCTAAAGAATTAAGAGATTCTCTCGCAAAATATTTTATTGAGGTCAGTGGTGGACAATGCTGAAAAAAAACATAGTGCTTATAGGTTTTATGGGCTGCGGCAAAACCACATTTGGCCGAAAGCTTGCTAAACGATATAAATGTGAGTTTATTGACACCGACAAGTTTATAGAAGCCGAGCAGGGAATGTCGGTGCAGGATATATTTGAAAAAAAAGGCGAACCGTATTTTCGTGAGCTGGAAAAAGAACTTTGTAAAAAAATAAGTGAGAAGAACGGATACGTGATTGCTACAGGCGGCGGAATAATTAAAAATGACGAGAATATGGAATGTCTTGGCAAAAACGGTGTTATTGTTTATCTTAAAGCATCTCCTGAACATATTTTCAGAAATATAGGCCATGATAGTTCGCGGCCTCTTTTGCAGGGAAAAAATAAAATGAAAAAAATCAGGCAGCTTATGGCTGAAAGAATCCCTACTTATGAAAAAAATGCCGACGTTACAATAAACACAGCAGGACAGACCGTAAACCGTATAACAAACAGGATGTATGAGAGGTTGAAAAAGTACAATATGAAAAAAATATGTGTTATTCACGGACCTAATCTGAACTTTACCGGCATACGTGAAAGGGGTATTTATGGTACCAAAACCCTTGATGACATAAATAAATATATAATTGAAGAAGGAAACAGGCTTGGTTTTGAGATTGAGGTTTTTCAAAGCAACTATGAGGGTGCCATAATAGATAGACTGCAAAAATGCTATTATGATAAGGTTGACGGCATAGTTATAAATCCTGGGGCTTTTACTCATTACAGCTATGCTATAAGAGATGCTATTGCGTCTGTACAGATACCGACGGTTGAAGTACATTTATCGAATATTCATCAGAGAGATGAATTCAGACATAAATCTGTAACGGCTCCGGCATGCATAGGTCAGCTTTGCGGATTTGGAGAATACGGCTACATTATGGCTATAAACGCAATAAAAAATAGAGCAAAAATAAGATAAATTTTGATAAAGCTATTGATAAATGACAAATTTTAATTTAAACTAATACGAGATATATGTTTTTTTAAATACAAGGAGGATTTTTATGATTTCTGCAGGTGAATTTAGAAACGGCGCTACAATTGAATATGAAGGCAATATTTATGTTGTCCTCGAATTCCAGCATGTTAAACCTGGTAAAGGGGCTGCTTTCGTTCGTACAAAAATAAAGAATCTTAAGACTGGAAGCGTTGTTGAAAAAACTTTCAGACCAACTGAAAAAATGCCAAGAGCACATATTGATAGACTTGATATGCAGTATCTTTATAATGACGGTGATTTATATTACTTTATGAATCCTGAAAATTTTGAACAGATTGCCATCAACGCCAGTGATATTGGCGATACTCTCAAATTTGTTAAAGAAAATGAAATGGTTAAAATACTTTCGCACGAAGGTGATGTTTTTGGTATTGAGCCTCCACTTTTTGTTGAGCTTGAAATTACGGAAACAGAGCCGGGATTTGCTGGTAATACTGCACAGGGAGCAACTAAACCTGCTACAGTTGAAACGGGTGCTCAGGTTTCAGTACCTCTTTTCGTAAATCAAGGTGAGGTTATCAAGATTGATACAAGAACAGGCGAATATCTTGGACGTGTAAACAGCTGATTTTTAAATGTGAAAAATCTGCTGCTTATTAAGGCGGCAGATTTTATTCACGTAAAAGATTTAATGCTTGCAAAAAAACTTAAAATATGTTAGAATACTTTTGCTGTTTTAAAAGTATTACTTGTTTTTTAATATGCCGGTGTGGCGGAATTGGCAGACGCACGTGACTCAAAATCACGCGGAGACAATCCGTGCCGGTTCGAGTCCGGCCACCGGCATCACAAAAAAATCCATGTGTCAGAATTTGAGCTGGCAAATGGATTTTTTTAATTCTATTTGTTGGCTTTTGTGCTATAATTAATCAGATTATTTATAAAACATGAATTGATTCTGCGGAGGTCAATATGTTAGGTATTTATTTTAGCGCTACTGGCAATACGAAATACTGTGTTGAACGATTGGTGAATAAGCTTGACAAAAAATCTAAAAGTCTAGCAATGAAAGATCCGGAAACATTAACTGCTGTACAACATGCTGACGGTTTTATTTTTGGCTATGGAGTCAAGTTTTCTAATGTTCCTAAAATAGTTCATGATTGGATATTAGCGAACAAATTCATTTTTAACGGCAAAAAAATCTTGATTATTGCGACAATGGGGGCATTCAGCGGAGATGGATCAGGATGTGCTGCAAGACTGTTCCAAAAATGCGGAGCACAAATTGTCGGAGGGCTTCACCTTCGCATGCCTGATGTTGTTGCTGACAGTAAAATGCTTAAAAAGCCGTTAGCATTCAATAAAGAGCTTGTTATAAAAGCCGGAAATAAAATCGATAACGCTGCATATGACATTCTCAATGGAAAATATCCAAAAGAGGGGCTAAATATCTTTTATCATATCGCCGGATTGCTTGGCCAAAGGCTCTGGTTCTATTCCAAGACCAGCAGGTATAGCAATCGGCTTAAAGTTGACAGCAAAAAATGTATCCTCTGCGGATTATGCGTAAAAAATTGTCCCATGGATAATCTATACATAACAGAAAATAAACTTGTGATAAAAGGTCAATGCACAGAATGCTACCGTTGTATCAACTGCTGCCCAAAACAAGCACTAACTTCTCTGGGGAAAAAGGTTGTTGAACAATGCTCTGTTGAAAAATACTTATAACTTTTACTTTTCGGGTTTTTAGCATAATCAGATTTGCATCTAAATTGAGCAAATGACACAAAAAGACAGGCCTGTTTTTATAACATTAGTTATAACAGGTTTGTCTTTTTTGTACCCTAAAATGGTTTTGTAGGTTGTTTTAGCCTGATTGTTTATGTTATACTTTTGTAAGACGATAAGAACGTCGGGTTATTGGAGGATAATGTCATGGAAATATTAAAGATTAAAAGTAACGCTTTTGATGAAGGTGGTTGGATACCCATAGAATATACAGCTCGTGGAGCAGATATATCTCCTGATTTTAAAATAAGTAGCATTGTTCCCAATGCAAAATCAATTGCAATTACATTAGATGATGCATCACACCCCATTTTTCCAAACTATAACCATTGGGTGATATGGAATATAGCCGTACAGTCTGTTATTCCAAAGGGGATAGCCCATGGCAAATATGTGGACAGTCTAGATGCAACGCAAGGCATTGCTTACGGAAGAAATAAATATAAAGGTCCAAAACCCCCGCTTAAGTCGATACATACATATGTGTTTACTATTTATATACTGGATTGTACGTTAGATTTAGCTGCAAATTGTAGAAAGCGGGATTTTTTAAACAATGCTGATGGTCATATCTTGCAGCAAGCAACTTTATCTGGAAAGTTTCAAAGTCGAAGAGAATAAGACATTGCATCTATTTTGTACTAATGACACAGTCGAGAGCCTCGACACGCAATTCGCGTACCGGGGCTTTTTGTTGTTTTACCTTAGACGTCCGTGCCGGAAGATTGCTCTAAATTAAACAAATGACAAAAAAAGTAAAAAGCTGCATGCTTACTGAGTTTTCAGTAATTCATGAGGCTTTTCTTTATTTGAGATTGTACGACACTTATCTGTGGAGAGAAACTGCTTCCGACCGGAAGCAATTAATTTATACAAAACGTGCCTTTTTTTCAGCCTGACTGACAAAAGTTCTCTGTACTTGACAAGATTAGATTGCTATCATATAATTGATATATCGATTATATGATAGTCTATTAGTTTTGGTAAATCATACCTATTTTTAGGAAGAAAGAGAGGCGCTGAAATGGAAACTTCTTTAGATGAAACCATTGGGTTGCAGGCAAATCAGATGCAGAAAAAGATGCTGAGATATTTGAATCGGAGCTTAGAGTGGTACGAAATCACATTAGAGCAGTGGGTCGTTCTGTCGACGCTATCGGAAAACGAGAGTATCAATCAAAGGTCGCTGTCCGCTAAAATTGAAAAGGACCCAACGTCCCTGTTAAGAATATTGGATATACTGGAAAAAAAAGGACTTGTCGAACGAAGACCTTTTCAGGGTGACCGTAGGGCTTCCTCTCTGTTTATCACCGAAAATGGGAAACACCTGCGAAGCGAAGTGGCACCATATATCGAGAACCGTTTTAAGGAAATAACCGCGAACATCTCCGCGGGCGAAATCGAAGTCTACGAAAAGGTTTTGGGAGAAATAAGCCGCAACCTCGACGGGTTGCTGAAAAAATAAGCCTTACCAAAGCAATATCGCTTGTCGATGAACACAGGCCGCCTAAGTTTGTGCAAATGCAGCTTTTCTACGGTCTATCCATAAAAAACAGTTTACAAAACTCACTATATTTATTTTACTATTTTGGAGGCTAGTTATTTATGACAGATTCACAAAACACTTGTATTACAAACAATCCAACACAATCGTCTTTTCACGTTGGAGCCATTACCGCCGTGCTGACCATCTCCGGATTTTTCTGCATGCTGAATGAAACCGTGCTTAATATGGCGCTGAAAAACGTTATGAGTCAGTTTGACATTTCAGCAATCACTGCTCAGTGGCTAAGCACCGGCTATATGCTGATTATGGGAGTTTCCATACCCATTTCGGCATTTTTTATTCAGACGGTGAAAACCAGGCCGCTTTACATAATTTCCATGCTGATATTCATCTTCGGCACATGCGTGAGCGGTTTTGCTCCGGCCTTTCCTATTCTGCTTGCCGGCCGCCTGATACAGGCAGTAGGAACCGGAATGCTGATCCCTAACATCGTCAACACGCTGGTCGTCATCAACCCTGAGGATAAGCGAGGGAAAGCACTGGGCATTTTCAATTTAGTGATGTTCTTTGCACCAGCCATAGGTCCAGTCATCTCCGGTATCATCGTGCAGGCATTAAACTGGAGATGGCTGTTTTTTATCATTTTGCCGTTTAGTATTATCTCACTTATTCTGGGAATCATCTTCCTGGAAAACGTGACAGAACTTTCGAAGCCGCACCTTGATATCGTTTCGGTCATCCTTTCCACCATCGGCTTCGGTGGCCTGATCTACGGTGCCAGCAACCTTGGGGCGGGCACCCTGGCTCTCGTTGTCGTTCCGCTGCTGGCTGGCGTAATTGCGCTGGTTCTGTTCGGTCTGCGGCAGGCAAGCCTGAAGGAACCGATGCTGGATCTCCATACGTTTATGTACCCAATGTTCACACTTGGAACCCTGCTCATCATCATCATGCACATGGTAAATTTTGCAATAATGCTTCTTCTTCCGCTGTTTATGGAGGGGGCGATGGGCCTGAGCGCGTTCACAGCTGGCCTGATAATGCTCCCCGGCGGAGTCATAAACGGCATCGTGGCGCCGATTGCCGGTGGAATCTACGACAAATACGGACCGAGAGTTCTGATATTTCCAGGCTTTCTCCTCTCGGCGGTCGTGTTTTTTCTCCTTTCCCGCACCATGACGGTCTCAGTCGCCATTCCCACAATCATCATACTGCACTGTCTGTCACTGATTGCCGTGGGAATGATAAACACTCCAACTCAGACGAACAGCCTGAACCAGCTGACGCCCGAGCTGTACCCGCACGGTACCGCTATCACCAACACCCTGCAGCAAATCGGCGGCGCATTTGGAACTTCGCTCTTTGTTGCCATCATGACGGCGGGGCAAAAGAACTATGTTAACAGTATGGAAAATTCCGGCGCGGAAATCCAGGCGCAAGGTTTGGCCGTGGGCGTGCAGCAGTCCCTTACTGTAGCCTTCATAATCCTAATCCTTGGTGTTATCATTGCTTTTTTCGTCAAACGCAATTCGAAAATAAGAAAGCCGCTGCGCTCACTTAAGCTTGCATCTAAATTGGGAAAATAACACAAAAAGACATAGTCCCATACAAATGGGAAGATATGCCTTTTATGTATGAAAATGGTATCATAAATCAACAATCTCAAAATCGTATGCCAATCAGAAGGTAAATGCTGATTATTTATGTACTCTTACTTAATGATAAATTGCATTAGAGAAAAATAGAAACGTGGTGTTATTATGGCAATTGTATTTTTAGGTGTCTATTGGCTTCTTATGGCAATTTTAAGTTGGTTTGGTTGCCCTTATATTGTTCGGAAAAAATATAGAAAAGAGACTTGGTGCAAAGCCTTCCAACGAGATATTGCCCTGCCTCACTTTATACTTGGGGTTGGATTTATTTTTATGGGGTTAAAATATCCGGATTTCTACGGACAAAACACTTTTCAATTCTGCATTGGCTTAATTGTTATTGGTGCGGTTGCATTTATTCTTACATTTAAAGTGCGAAACAAGTATGACTTATAGTCCGTTTGCTAAATATGAATTTATCTGGGACTGTGTCTAATGAGCGCAATTTTCCAATAAGAAAAGCAACATAATAGGATTTGAACCTATATGTTGCTTTCTTTGTTATATAATGGTATGCTATGATTAATTTTCGAAGGAGGGATGCGCTATATGGAAATTATTACTGTTACAAAAGATAATATAGAACAAGAGCATATTTGCTGTGCTATTTCAAATAACAAAGATTATCAGGTTTCTGCAAAAAAATCTTGGCTTGTGGAAAGATTTCGTGATGGGCTTGTCTTCAAAAAAGGCAATGTACGAGGCAAATGCTTTATTGAGTATATTCCTGCTGAAAAAGCATGGTCACCTATTAAAGCAGATGGATATATGTTCATAAATTGTTTTTGGGTATCGGGACAATTTAAGGGACATGGCAATTCTAATCTTCTGTTGGACGAATGTATTAAGGACAGCAAAGAAAAAGGTAAACAGGGGCTTGTGGTTTTATCTTCTAAAAAGAAAATGCCATTTCTTTCAGATCCAAAGTATTTAAGATATAAAGGGTTTGAATTAGCTGATACGGCAGAACCATTTTACGAGTTATTGTATTTACCTTTTGAAAAGTCATCTGCCAAACCTTGTTTTATGGACAGAGTTAAATCTCCAAAAATAGAAGAACAGGGTTTTGTGCTTTACTATACATATCAATGCCCATTTACAGCAAAATATGTGCCTTTGGTAGAAGCTGTCGCTAATAAAAAGAGTATTCCATTTAAGTCTGTTCGCTTTGAAACAACGGAGCAGGCACAGAATGCTCCCGCTCCCTTTACTTCTTATAGTTTGTTTTTCAATGGCGAATTTGTAACAAATGAAATCCTTTCTGAAAAGAAATTTGAAAAAATTATTGCTGAAAAAGGGCTGTAAAAAATGGTTTAAATTATTTTACAAAGTTGCATCTAAATTGGACAAGGACACAAAAATAAAAACTCCGAGTTGGTTAAGTTACTGCTCGTTTTTTTATACAATCACTAAAATGCAACTATAAATATTAAATCCATTTTATATCAGGTAATAATAAAAATGTTATATTAATTATTTTGTCTTCTGTAAACTAAAAAGTGTATAATTATTGCAAACAATTGTGATGTAAACCCAACTGCGCATACTCCGTACCATCCAAAATGCTGCCAGAAAAGAGTACCCGTAAATGAACCGGCAGCTCCGCCTATAAAGTATGAAAACATGTAAACGGTATTGTTGCGGCTGCGTACTTGGTCTCCGAGTGCCTGAACTCTTGCCATGTTGGATACCTGCCCGCATTGATTGCCAAGGTCAAGTATAATTACGCCTATAATAAGGCCCCAGATATGTAAACCGAAAATACAGAAGAACACATATGCAATTGTTGAAAGAAGTACACCGATTCCGACAGTAAAACGCGGGTTTTTCTTGTCGGCAGCTTTGCCTATAAGCGGTGCTGCAAGGGCACCTGTAACACCTGCCAAACCAAACAGACCGGCTTCACGTGCTCCCATACCGTAGTGAGGTGTCTTAAGCAAAAATATAAGTGATGTCCAAAATGCGCTGAATGATGCAAACATAAAAAAACCATTAAAAGCCGATTCACGAAGTATTCGTTGTTTTTTAATTAAATCTGGAATGGACTTAAGCAATGATATGTAAGAAGTCTGCGAATCTGACTGACTTTTTGGCAGTACAATTCTTATAAGTATAGACAGGAGCAAAATAAGTCCTGCTGCTATAAAATAAACCGACCTCCAGCCAAATGCTTCACCAACAAGACCACTAAAAGTTCTTGAAAGAATAATACCGATAAGAAGTCCGCTCATTACATTTCCTATTACTTTCCCTTGTTCCTCAGGCTGTGCAAGGTGGGCGGCATATGGAATAATTAATTGAGGAACAATTGTGGTAAGTCCTATTGCAAACATTGCAATTAAAAATATAAAATAAATTTTGGAAGCACCGGCGCCAATAAGAGCCAAGGCAACAAACAGCAGCATGCGAAGAATTAAAGAACGGCGTTCCGACATATCACCTAAAGGCACAAACAAAAACAATCCGAGAGCATATCCGATTTGCGTAAGCATAGCTGCAATTCCTGCTAAGTTTTGAGATACGGAAAAAGCTGCAGAAATTTGTGCTTCCAAGGGCTGTATGTAATATAGATTTGCTACGGTCACACCGCAGACAACTGCCATAAAAAAAACAAGTGATTTTGTTAGTGTAAAATTTTGACTATTTTCTTTCAAAATATAAGACCTCTTTTTAATAATGTATACATACTATACAATCTTAGTAAAATTTTTGTTTACTTTATTTTTATTGTTTTATTAAAACTTATAAGAAAATTAAGCAAAAACTGAAGCTGTTCTGTATCGGCATCAGACAGGATTTCGGCTATTATTTTGTTATATTTATCGTGTGCGTTTTTATGATTTGAATAAGCGGTTTTTCCCTTGAGTGTAAGCTGAAGCAATATCTTTTTGTTGTCATCCGGACTTGATTTTTTTATAATCATCTCTTTTCTCTCAAGTCTATTTGCGGTTTGCGATGCGGCGCCGCGGGTAACGCCAAGCATACGGGCAATACCTGAAATATGCATACCGGGATTTTCTTCTATGCACTGAAGCATATGAATTTCCGAATGATAAAGCTCGGTATCGGTGCCGAAATTTTTTGCCTGGCTGTCAAATTCATAAAACTCGCTTATTGTGTTTAAAAGCAACTCACAAATTTTTATTATATCTTTTTTCATGATTTTTATTGTATAGTATATATACACAAAAGTCAATATGTCTATCAATATTATATATACTTTTATATTATGTTTTGTAATTTATTTTAAATTGATATATAGTAGAAAATAGTTTTATTAAGAAAGGAACAATAAGTATGAATATTGAAATAATACCGCCGTATGAAATTGCATACTTTAGGCATTTTGGGCCTTATGGAATTGAAAATGCACAAACAATGGAAAATTTGAAACAATGGGCAAAGCTCCATAATCTGTTTAACGATAAAACAATAATATTTGGAATTGCACAAGATAATCCTGATACTATGAGACCTGAAAACTGCCGTTATGATGCCTGCATTGTTATTTCACACGATTATTGTATCAGTGATGACATTGCTATTCGGGGAAATATTGCCGGAGGAAGATATGCCGTATTTAAAATAGACCATACAGCAGAAGCCGTTCAACAAGCATGGTCTGAAATTTTTCAGAGGCTGTCTGAATATGAGTATCAGGTTGATGAAACACGGCCTATAATGGAAAGATATAAAGTTGAAATGGTTAAAAAACATTTTTGTGAAATCTGTGTACCTATAAAAAGTTCATGACATGTTAATATAATTTGATTTATAAATTTATCAACATCAATAGTTTTAATAAAACGCAGCATAAATTTCTAATTATAGTCTGATACAATCGGATTAAATACTTTTCAGCAATGTTTAAAATAAAAAGAAATTTTAATATCATTTTTTTTTGAGAATAAAATTTACAAAATTAAACAAACTACTGGAGAGGTGATATTTAATGCAATTAGCGCAGAAAGAGAAATTACAATTAACGCAAAAAGAGACATTACTGTTAAAAGATTTAAAAGAGCAGGAGCAAATTTGTGTAGAAAAGTATAGCAAATACTCTTCTGAGGCACATGACAAACAGCTAAAAGACTTATTTGCACAAATCGGACAGACAGAGCAGCAGCATTTGGACACAATTAATCAAATTTTGAACGGAAATGTACCTTCAATGCAGTCCGGACAAAGCAAGAAAGTACAGCTTAATTTTACACCGACTTATGATACTGTTTCTTCAGACCAAAATAAACAGTTGGATAATTACCTCTGTACTGATGTATTATCTACGGAAAAGCATGTATCATCTGTATACAATACCAGTGTTTTTGAATTTAAGAATACAGATGTAAGAAGTGCTTTAAATCATATACAAAAAGAAGAACAGGAACACGGTGAGCAAATATATAACTATATGGCTCAAAACGGTATGTATAACTAAAGCAAAAATATATACAGAAATAACAAAGTGGTGGCCAGTCAATTTTATATCGGCAGGTCACTATTTTTTTAGTTCGGTATTTTATACCATCGACTTGACTCAACCGTTGGACCATAAACCCAGCCTTCACCGTCAATGAATACGTAATAATCATCACCGACTTGGCATATGTCTCCGCGGTGCACGTCTTTATGTTCATTATCATCTGAATACGTTATAATCCTACCGGTCATCTTTTCTGTATTGTACCAGCCATATGCACATGTCTCACTGCTGGGACCGGGACCGGAAGCCGCCTGAGATTTAGTTAAAGAAGTATCTCTTACAACTATATAATAATTTCCGTCGGTATATTGAAAGACACCGCCGGCATGTACTGTTATATTGCCATATATGTTGCTGTCATAATCGGATTGCTTCGGCCAATAATTGTCCTGAACCTTAATATCTGTGTCTCCGTATGTAGTGCCTTCGGAATCTCCTCCTGAATCACCAGAACCACCGCCGGAATCTCCTCCTGAATCACCACTGCCAGAGCCGCCACTGCCATCATGTTTATCGCATGTTATATGTCCTTTGCCGTCACCGTCATCCACCCAAGAAAAAGTGCCTCCGGAGGGACAAGGAAATTCCGATTTGTTATTATCGTAAATACCGTGGAAAGCAGCTTCAAGTGATGGATAATCGCCTGATAAGTAATCGGCGCATACCATTGAATACAAAGAACGCCGGTTTGCCAGACACGTAACTTCACGGGCTCTATCAAGTTTTGAAGAAAAAACGGGTATTGAAATAGCTACCAACACGGAAATGATTGCAACAACAATTAGCAGCTCCGCTAACGTAAAACCCGACTGTTTGCGCATAAATACACCTCTTGAATTTACAGAATACATAATAATTATACATAGGATAATAGTATTTAGCAAGAATTTCATAATATAAATGCGTAAGTTTCTAAATGCAAAGTTATGTTTTGCAATATTAATTTGGGACTGATATTTTCATGTAACTATTTTCAATAGATGTATAGGTATTAACATTTATATTGCACTATGACATAATAAAAGGGTGCAGATTTCTGCACCCATTCTCTAATTTATATATTTTAATTTTTTTCTTTGTATATCGGATGGCAATATCTGCCTCTTGACGATGTTTTTTTCCCGTATTGTATTGCTTTTTTTGGACATCTGTTTATACATGCTCCGCATTGGTCACATGTTTTGCCGGTCCATACCGGTTTTCCGTTCTTCATTGAAATTACACCCGAAAGGCAGATTTTTTCACACAGCCCGCATGATATACAATTTGAGGTAACATAAAACGGTGATGTACCCATAGCAAATTTATGAAATAAAGAACCCATAACGGATGTCTTAAAAAAAGAAAAGCTTCCTTTACAAAGACGCTGTTCCGCAATACAGCTTTTTATTGCTGTGTTTATATGAGCTATTTTTTTCTTAGCTATTTTTAGTTTTGCTTCCTGCTTATCCCGACTGTCAATATCCCCAAGGGGTAAATAATTATTTGGCATTTTTATTTCCCATTGTGAGTTTAAAGTGATGTCTTTTTTGGAGAGCGTTCTTTTTAAGACATTCATTGTATTTCCTGATGAATTGCCGCATGTTGCTACAGCATAGGTATATTGGCCCATGTAGCCTGTAATATTCATTTTTTTTATAAAATGCAGAAGTGTGTTAGGAGGATTCCATGCGTGAACAGGAAATACAAACCCTAAAGTTTCATTGTTTTTAATAGAATAATTAAGAGGCTTACCGTTTTTTAATTCATCTGTAACCGATATCAATGTATCATTTTGCACATCAGATATTTTCTTTGCCATCCAAAAACTGTTTCCTGTTGCCGAGTAGTAAAATATCATATTGCACCTCCCGCTATTTATTTCTATATATGTATTTGATACAATTAAATAATGACAAAATATGTGATAATTAATTTAAAAATATCATTCTTCAGCTAACTTTTCAAGCTTTTTTCTGTCTTTAATTAATATGCCTCCGCGTGTAAGGTGTACCATACCTTCAGATTGGAAATAACGCAGCATTCTCGTTACTACTTCTCGGGCGGTGCCCATATGGTGACTTATAACTTCATGTGTAATTTTAAGTGAATCGGACTGCTCTATATCGCTTTCTTTTAGCAAAAATGCGGAAAGCCGCTTATCAAAGCTTTTCCACATTACCTGCTCTATAAGCCACATGACTTCTGAAAAGCGAGAAGCCATTATTTTGTTTGTATAATTTGCAACGACTGCTGAGTTTTCAACAATCTGCTTATATGTATTCGTAGGTATTATCCAAAGCTCCGTATCTTTTTCGGCTTCAACTGTAACATCAAATTGTATGTTTTCCATAATACACGAGGCTGAAAAAAGACAAATATCATGTTCAAAAAGACGGTACAAAGTCACTTCTTTGCCTTCATCTGAAATTATAAAAGCTCTAAGACGTCCTGAGTGTATAACAAAAAGCCCAACGCAGTCTGCTGAACCATTATGAAGCAATGTACCTTTTGGAGCAAAGCGTTTGACAGCTGATTTTTCAATCAGTTCCTTTTGTTGAGATGTAAGTTTATCCCAAATTGGGAAGTCACTTGAGATACCCATATTTCCACTCCCTTCAGCAAAATGATTGATATGATAATTATAGCTCATTTCAGGCGTATGTCAAACTTGGAATTTTATATTTTGTGTGATTTTGTCACGGAAAAAACATTGTTTTATGCTATAATAAAATAAAATTACATAGTAAATACTATTAAAAATACAAAAAGTCAAAATTTTATGAAAATAATGAACGGAGGAGAAGAATTATGTCAATAAAATCGATAACAAAAGACAATTTTAACAAAGAAGTTTTAGAATCCGAAAAACCTGTACTTGTTGAATTTTGGGCTCCGTGGTGTGTTTACTGCAAGAGGCTTTCACCTGTGCTTGACCGTCTTGAAACAAAGCTTGGAAGTGACATACCTATAGGAAGAGTAAATATTGATGAACAGCCTGAGCTTGAAGAAAAATTTGATGTAAGTGTTGTGCCTACTCTTTATTTATTTAAAAATGGCGAACATGGAGAAAAATTGGTTGCGCCTCCTTCACAGGCTCAGATTGAAAATTGGATAAAGACTCAGCATAAATAAGACGGAAAATGTGGGGTGAGCATAATGGACAAGATTTACGATGTAGCTATAATTGGAGGCGGACCTGGAGGATACTCGGCTGCAATGTACTGTGCCAGAGCAGGATTTAAAACTATTGTATTGGAAAAGCTTTCTGCCGGAGGACAGATGGCCACTACAGCTAAGGTCGAAAATTATCCCGGTTTTGACGAAAGCATAGACGGCTTTGAGCTTGGCGAAAAAATGCAGAAGGGTGCTGAAAAATTCGGCGCCGAAACAGTATTTGATGAAGTTACGGCACTGGATTTGCAGTCTTCGCCTAAACATATATCAACATCAAGCAGCAATGTTTCGGCCAAGGCTGTAATCTTGGCTATGGGTGCCTCACCTAAAAAAATGGGAATACAGGGCGAAGATGAGCTTGTTGGAAACGGTGTTGGATACTGCGCAACATGCGACGGAATGTTTTATAAAAATCAAACAGTAGTAGTTGCAGGAGGAGGAAATTCGGCTGCTTCCGATGCACTTACGCTGTCAAAAATATGCAAAAAGGTATATATAGTTCACAGGCGTGATACATTAAGAGCGGAAAAAAGCTATCTTGACCCTATTAAAACAGCCGGAAACATTGAATTTATATGGAACACCAAAATTGACAAATTAATATATGACAAAAAGCTTACGGCAGTGTTGCTGACAGATAAAATTTCAGGCAAAAGCTATGAGCTTAAATGTGACGGTTTGTTTGTTGCAATAGGGCGTTCACCTGACACAGATTTAGTGAAAGACCAAATTAATCTGGATGAGCAGGGATATATAATTGCGGATGAAACAACGAAAACAAGTGAACCCGGAGTTTTTGCTGTAGGAGATATTCGTACAAAACCATTAAGACAAATAGTTACCGCTGCTTCAGACGGAGCCGTGGCGTCGAAATATGTTTCTGAGTTTATTCATACATTAAAATAATGTATGAAACATTTATAAATATAAAAAATACCTCTTATACAAAGAGGTATTTTTTATATTAAATTTAACTTTATAGGCCAAATTTACCAATTTTTGCACACATCCACCCATTTTTCAGATTTTGAAAGTTCAAAAAGTTCGTCACATGTAAGCTTTATTGCTGAATTTGAGCTTCCACATGCCGGAAAAACGTATTCAAATCTTTTGAGTGATATATCAAGATAGCTTTTAACATTTTCCGGAACGGCAAAGGCACATACTCCGCCTATGGCGTGGCCTGTCATTTCAAGCGTTTCCTCCGGTGTAAGCATTTTTGCTTTTACCCCAAATTCTGATTTGAATTTTTTATTATCAACTTTAGTGTCGCCGGCTGTTCCTATTAGAATACATGAACCATCCTTTTTAAAAGCAAGAGTTTTTGTAATCATAGCAGGTATAACATTAAGAGCTTTTGCGGCAAGTTCAACTGTAGCACTTGATACATCAAATTCCATTATGTCACTGTCACGGCCGTATTTTTCAAGGTATTTTTTTACTGCTTCAACAGACATTTTATCACTCCTTTATCGTATTAAAATACCATATTTTTTGTATATTTTCAATAAAAATCATAAAATCATGACCGTATATGACGGACTTTTGTTTTTTTATGGTTGAATTTTGTAAAAATTAGATATATAATAAATTATATTTTTATTACATTTAAAGGGGATATTACATATGAAATATATAGTTATGCTTGCCGACGGAATGGCCGATTATCCTGTCGAAAAACTCGGCGGCAAAACTCCTATGATGGCCGCTTACAAGCCAAATATGGATAAGTTTGCACTAAAAGCTACCGTCGGCACAGTAAAAACCGTTCCGGACAGTATGAAGCCGGGAAGCGATGTTGCCAATCTTTCCGCTATGGGTTATGATCCTACAACTTGTTACACAGGACGTTCTCCTCTTGAAGCTATGAGTATAGGAATTGACATGAGTGATACGGACATTGCCTTCAGATGTAATCTTGTAACTCTGTCAGAGGATGAACCGTATGATGAAAAAACAATGGTTGACTACAGTTCTCAGGAAATTACGACACCGGAAGCCAAAGAAATTATTGATACTCTCAATAAGGAACTGAAAGATGACGAAATAGAATTTTACTGCGGCATAAGCTATCGTCACTGCATGATTTGGCATAACGGCCCAAAAGGTCTTGGCCTTACACCGCCGCATGATATTTCGGACAGGAAAATAACACAATATGTTCCTAAAAATAAAAAGATATATGATTTAATGAAAAAAAGCGTTGAAATTTTAAAAAATCATCCTGTCAACATTGAAAGAAAGAAAAAAGGCCTTAATCCGGCTTCTGCTATATGGCTTTGGGGAGAAGGCACAAGACCTGCTATCCCAAATTTCAAACAAAAATTCGGCCTTAACGGTACCGCAATTTCGGCAGTAGACCTTATAAAGGGAATAGGAATAACTGCCGGTCTTGATGTAATAAACGTTGAAGGCGCTACGGGAAATATTAATACAAATTTCGCTAACAAGGGAAAAGCAGCTTTGAGTGCATTGCTTGAAGGGAAAGATTATGTTTATATTCATGTTGAGGCACCTGATGAATGCGGACACAGAGGAGAAGCTGAAAACAAAATAAAATCTATTGAGCTTATTGATAGAGACATAGTGGGGCCTGTAACAAAAGGTCTCGAAAATGCCGGTGAGGATTATACCATACTTATTATGCCGGATCATCCTACGCCTATCGTCACTAAAACACACGCAAGAGATGCGGTTCCTTTCCTTATATACAGAAGCAATAAACCTGTGGAAGGTGTAAAAGGTTTTGATGAAAATTCAGCTAAAACAACAGGGCTATATGTTGAAAACGGTCCTGCTCTTTCAAAATTATTCTTAGGGAAATAAATAAGGCTGCATTATCAATAATTCAAATTGTGACCCTGCCCATAAGGCAAAACGCACACAGCCGCTCTGACATTATTTTGTCCGGGCGGTTTTACATGTCAACCGTAAATCGGAAAACCTCCTGCACCATGAGCCAATTATCGCGGCAAACATAAAGTTAATATGCTCAAATTTCATAAAGCCATGTTCTTTCTATTGACAATTATAATGAACAAATGTAAAATATAATGTACTAACAGTTTAAAATATAAAATGATGTCTGATATAATAAAACTATTATATGAGACGATTCGAGAAAAAGCAAGGTGCAAAACGCAATGAAAACAAGCTTTTTTGTCTATCCAATGATTATGAGTTTATTTATATTTGCCGGGTCTATGGAATTTGTTACGGTCAATCTTTTTATCTTTCGCTGTATATGCTCTTTCTGGTACTTATAGGATACAAAATGTAAGCTGGAAAAAGGCCATGCTGAGTATCAGAACAGGAACTATTCTATATGTTTCTTGTTCAAATTCTGTTAGGATAACAAATCAAGACCGCATTTTGCTCAAAAACAAAATTAAAATAATCAAGGAGGAAATTTATAATGGAAAAATTATCAAGAGATGATGCATGGACTTTACTGAAAGAGTATACCGTTACTCCTGCATTACGTAAACACGCTTTGGCCGTGGAAACCGTTATGCGTCGCTTCGCAAAGCTAAACAATGATGACGAAGAAGTTTGGGGTGTAGCCGGACTTCTGCATGATTTGGACTATGAAAAATATCCCGAAGAGCATTGCAAAAAAGCTACTGAAATCATGCGGCTGCGTGGAATTGATGAAGTATATATTCGGGCAATGAACTGTCATGGCTATGGTATTTGCACTGAGGAAAAGCCGGAAACTATGTTGGAGAAGACGCTCTATACCGTGGATGAACTGACAGGGCTGATTAATGCTCTGTGCCTAATGCGCCCCTCAAAAAGCGTTCTGGATTTGGAAGTGAAATCCGTCAAAAAGAAATTCAAAGATAAATCATTTGCATCTGGTGTCAATCGAGGTACCATTAGGAACGGTTGTGAAATGATGGGCATGGAACTTGATGATGTAATCCGCGAAACAATAGAAGGCATGAAAGAGAACGCACAGGCTATCGGTCTGAAAGGTATTCTCTAATGTCAAAAAGAGCCTGCACTTCTTATGGGGAAAAGTGCGGTCACAGGCACGAACCATCAGAGCAGGTAAAATATAAATAAAGTACAAGAGCAAACAAACGGGCATTGTGCCCGAGAGTGCGCTCTTTTTATGTTGTGCGCAATTATCCCAGTTAATTTATAATAAAAGTAAAAAGAATTAAAGAATATAAATAAAATTGTATTAAATTTAATGCAATTAATTTTATTATAGACAATAAATTAACGAATATGGCCTTACCAAAAGTGTAAGCTTTTTTTAGGAAGGAAAAGAAGTCGGTTTTTTTAGTGATAATATAATTCGAACAGGCATATAAAAGAAATGTGGGGCTTGTATAAATACAGACTTCATATATGAGGCAGAAATATTACCTTTAAAATACATTCGTATATTTATAAAATTTAATTGTAAAAAATGTTTTAAATTTTAAAGACATGGATTGATTTTTCGTCATATTGTATATATAATGAAATTTAGATTCAAAAAATATTATCTTTTTGCTTAAAATAAAAATTTTGTGTCATATCTTTATAAAAGAAGATTGGAGTTTTGTCATATTTTTGGATATTTTTTAAATACATTAGAGTAAATAATATATTTGAGGTGCAATAAAACAAATATTTGCTGTTTTCTATTGATTTTTTGGCACTTACGGGCTATAATAAAAGCCGTATAAAAGTTTATTTTTCTGTTTGGTTAAAAACATGACAAAGTGACTTTTCGAGCTGTGCTACAGCTCAAATACTTTAGGAGGTGCTATGATGTATACACTCGGAATAGACGTTGGTTCTGCTTCTTCAAAGGTTGTAATTCTTGAAGATGGAGAAAAAGTAGTTGCGTCATCTGTATTCCAGGTTGGAACAGGTTCTTCAGGACCAGAAAGAGCTTTAAAAGAGGCTTTTGAAAAAAGTGGTCTCGGTTATGATGATATGGCAAAAATTGTTGCTACAGGATATGGCCGTTATTCATTTGAAAAGGCAGACAAACAAATTAGTGAAATAAGCTGCCACGCCAAGGGAATTTATCACCTTATACCTACTGTGAGGACAATAATTGATATTGGCGGTCAGGATGCTAAAGCAATTAGACTTGATAGCAGAGGCGCAGTAAGCCAGTTTTTCATGAATGATAAATGTGCCGCAGGAACAGGACGTTTCCTTGAAGTTATGGCAAGAGTTCTTGAAATAGATATCAAGCAGATGGCAGAATATGATGCAAGAGCTACAGAAGTTGTAAACGTCAGCAGCACCTGCACTGTTTTTGCTGAATCAGAAGTTATTTCTCACCTTTCAAATAATATTCCAAAAGAGAATATTATTGCAGGTATCCATGCATCGGTTGCCAGCAAGGCCTGTGGTCTAGCCTACAGGACAGGTCTTGAAGACGATATAGTTATGGGCGGTGGAGTTGCTCAGAATGCCGGTGTGGTAAGAGCTATAAGCAGGGAGCTTAGACGTCCTGTTATAGTAGCCCCAAATCCACAGATTACAGGTGCTCTCGGTGCTGCTTTATTTGCTTATGATGAAGCTAAAAAACATTAATTATTAAGGAAAGAGGGATTAGAATGACTGAAACTGAAGGTATGAATGCAAAACAGAAATTAGGCTATTATACAAACAAATTCTATGAAGATGCACTTGCTGCACATGGCAAGGGAGAACTTGTTTGCTGGTCTTCATCAATCGCTCCTGCGGAGTTTTGTGAAACAATGGGTATCCATATGATTTACCCTGAAAACCATGCAGCAGCAGTTGGTGCAAAACACGGCGCTATCGAAATTCTTGAATTGGCTGAAAGAAAAGGCTATACAATGGACAACTGTTCATATTCAAGAATTAACCTTGCTTATATGGACCTTCTTGTAGAAGAGAAAAAGACTGGCAAGACTCCAGCAGCTCTTGCTAAGCTTGATGAACTTAAAATACCAAGAATTCCACTTCCTGATATCATCATCACATGTAACAATATTTGTAATACACTTCTCAAATGGTATGAGAATATAGCTGTATCACTGAATGTGCCTTATATCATAATTGATACACCTTATGTTCATGACTGGCCTATTCCTCAGTACACAAGAGATTATATGAAAGAAGAATTTAAGAGAGCTATCAAACAGGTTGAAGATGTTTGCGGCAGACCTTTCGATTATGAAAAATTTGTTAAGGTTCAGGAGCAGACACAGCGTTCAGTAGCAGCTTGGGACAAAGCAATGGGAATGGCAGCAGTTGTTCCTTCACCACTGAGCGGATTTGATATGTTTAACTATATGGCTCTTATTGTTTGCGCACGTTCAAACTTTGCAGCTGAAGATACATTTACTACACTTGCTGACGAACTTGAAGCAAAAGCAGCAGCAGGTATTGATGCATTCAAAGGCGGAGAAAAAACACGTATTGCTTGGGAAGGTATTGCCGTATGGCCATATCTTTCACATACATACAAAGCACTTAGAGCTCTCGGCATGAATATGGTTGGTTCGACATATCCTGGTGCTTGGTCAATTCATTATGAAGTCGGCGATTTTGATGCTATGGCTGACGGCTATTGCAGAATGTACTCAAATACATGTCTTGACAACAAAGTAAATGTAATTTCTGATGTTATAGAAAATACACACTGCACAGGTATTCTTTATCATATGAACAGAAGCTGCAAGCTTATGAGCTTCCTTAATGAAGAAACGGCTGAAAAAGTTAAAGAGAGAACTGGCGTTCCTTTTGCAAGTTTCGATGGCGACCAGACTGATCCACGTAACTTCTCAGAAGCACAGTATGATACTCGTGTAGAGGCTCTTTCAGAGATTATGGAACAGATGATTGCTGAGAAAAAGGCAAAAGCTTGATTAGGGGAGGCGCAAACAAATGAGTAAAGTAGACACATTATTAGCTGAATTTGAAGCAGTATGTAAAAATCCAAAGAAAGCAATGGATGATTTTAAAGCAAAAACAGGCAAAGGCTGTATAGGTGTACTTCCTGTATATGCTCCTGAGGAAATCGTTTATGCAACAGGTTACCTTCCAGTTGGTATCTGGGGCGGCAAAAAACCTATTTCTAAAGCAGCTACATATCTTCCGGCTTTCGCATGTTCAATTATGCAGTCAATACTTGAAATGGAAATTGACGGTACATATGATGACCTTGCAGCAGTTGTTATTTCATCACCATGTGATACACTTAAATGCTTTGGCCAGAAATGGAAAGGCAAATCACCTGTTATTCAGTTTGTTCATTCACAGAACAGAGACTTTGAGGCTTCAAACACCTTCATGACTGAAGAATATAAATTTGTTAAGACAAAACTTGAAAAGATTCTTGGCATCACTATTACAGATGAAGCTATCAACAAAGCTATAGATGTATATAATGAAAACCGTGCAGTAATGAGAATGTTCTGCGAAGTTGCAGCTATGTATCCACAAGTTTTTGATCCTGTTAAACGTCATACTGTAATTAAAGCAAGACAGTTCATGGATAAAGCTGAACATACAAAGAAAGTTAAAGAACTTATCACAGAAGTTATGAAGGAAAGCGTAGTTCCTTATAAAGGAAAGAAAATCATCCTTACAGGTATTATGGCTGAGCCTAATGAGCTTCTTGATGTATTCAAGGAATTTGATCTTGCAGTAGTTGCTGACGACCTTGCTCAGGAATCAAGACAGTTCAGGACAGATGTACCTTCTGGCAGTGATCCTCTTTACAGACTTGCTAAACAATGGCAGAACGTAGACGGCTGCTCACTTGCAACAGACCGTGATAAACCAAGAGGACAAATGCTTGTTGAGATGGCTCATAAATATGGCGCAGATGCAATCATCGTTTGCATGATGAAATTCTGTGATCCTGAAGAGTTCGATTATCCTATCATGCTTCAGCAATTTGAAGCTGCCGGTATTCGTAACCTTAAGATTGAAATCGACCAGCAGTCGGATTCAATGGAGCAGATCAGAACAAGAGTACAGAGCTTCGTAGAAATGATGTAATTAAATATAGATAGTTTTACTATTAAAATTGCCGCAGAGAAATCTGCGGCTTTTTGTTTTAATTGTATATTTGCAATATTTACAAAAAAATTCTATAATATCTAGTGTTTATATTAATTTTTTTACACGTATAGGAGATGAAATAAATTGATTTTAGTTTTAGGAGGAGCAGGATATATTGGCTCGCATACAGTTAAAATGCTTTGTGAAAGCGGTGAAGAAGTTGTGGTCGCCGACAGTCTTGCAACCGGATTTAAGCAGGCAGTGCACCCAAAGGCTAAATTTTATAAAGGAGATTTAAGAGACAGAGAGTTTCTTGATAATATATTTAAAAACGAAAAAATTGATGCAGTTATACATTTTGCAGCATATTCGCTTGTTGGGGAAAGTGTAACAAACCCTCTTAAATATTATAATAATAATCTTTGTGGAACGGAAATTTTGCTTGAATCAATGGTTAATGCTGGAGTTAAAAATATAGTATTTTCATCAACAGCCGCCACGTATGGTGAACCAGAAAGAATTCCAATTATGGAAACAGATAAAACAGAGCCTACAAATCCATATGGTGAGACAAAACTTTCAATGGAAAAAATGTTTAAATGGACAGGCAATGCCAATGGATTAAAATTTGTTTCGCTTCGGTATTTTAATGCCTGCGGTGCTGATGAGAGCGGCAAAATAGGAGAGGCACATAATCCTGAAACACATCTTATACCTCTTATATTGCAGGTAGCTAACGGAAAAAGAGACCACATAAGTATTTTTGGTACGGATTACCCGACAAAAGACGGTACATGTATCAGAGATTATATTCACGTAACAGATTTGTCGAAGGCTCATATACTTGCCGTAAAATATCTCAAAGACGGCGGCAAAAGCGATATATTTAACTTGGGAAACGGAATTGGTTTTTCAGTCAGAGAAGTTATAGAAATGGCCAGAAAGGTTACGGGACATACAATACCGGCGGTTGAAGCTCCAAGGAGAGCAGGAGATCCGGCACAGCTGATAGCGTCAAGTGAGAAAGCAAAAAAAATACTTGGCTGGAAACCTGAACATGACAGTCTTGAGGAAATAATTGCCTCTGCGTGGAAATGGCATAAAAATCATCCGGACGGATATAAATAAACGCATATAATGTTTTTGTATCGAAAGGTTTGAAGTAAATGTCTGAAAAAAATTTTGTGTTTGGCATAGATATTGGCGGTACAGATATCAAAATTGGCATGTTTCAAAAAGACGGAAAATTAATTGAAAAATGGAAAATTCCGACCGACAAATCCGACAATGGGAAAAATATATTTATGGACATAAAAAATTTTCTTTATGAAAAGATATCTGCAAAATGTAAACGTTCTCAGATAATAGGTGTAGGAATAGGAATGCCCGGACCTGTCGACAGCTCAGGAGTTGTTAATAAATGTGTAAATTTAGGCTGGGGCGTTTTCAATGTTAAGGATAAGTTTGAAAAAATTCTTAATTTGCCGGTAGCCGTCGGAAATGACTCCGATATAGCTGCTCTTGGAGAAATGTGGCAGGGCAGCGGAAAGGGAAAGGGAAGTCTTATATTGGCAACTATTGGGACTGGAATTGGCGCAGGTTTAGTTTTAAACGGTAAAATAGTTAACGGATATCACGGCAGCAGCGGAGAAATTGGGCATATAACTGTAAATGAAAATGAAAAAGAAATATGCAGCTGCGGCAAAAAAGGCTGTGCCGAACAGTATGCGTCGGCAACAGGAATGGTTAGATATGCCAAGAACTTGATTAAAGAAGGTTTTGATTCTGTTTTAAGCCTACATGATTTTACAGCCAAAGATATTGTAGAAGCAGCCAAAGAAAAAGACATTGTTGCTCTAAAAACAATAGATAAAATGGGCCAAGTCCTTGGATATATCTTGGCAAGCGCAGCATGTGTTTTTGATCCTGAGATAATAATAATCGGCGGAGGAGTTTCAAAGGGCGGAGATATAATTATAGAGGCAATTCAAAAAAACTATAAAAAATATACGTTTCATACATTGGTTAATATACCTTTTGCAATTGCAAAACTTGAAAACGATGCCGGAATTTTTGGAGCCGCAAAGTTACTTTTATAAATTAAAAAGCACGGAGCATTTAGCCTCGTGCTTTTTCGTATCGTCATTATTTTCCAGCTTTTACTTTAATCCAAAGCTCTGAAAGTTTTTGCCTTAACACTTCATTATCGGTATAAATTTCATCTTTGTCATATCCTGACCTTGGAAGGTAGGCATTATTGTTTGCATATTCTCCACCTTCAGATGTCATGTCCTTAAGAACATCGGCATTTGGTGAAGCGTATCCGACTGTTTCCGAATTATTATAAGCTGCATCATATGAAAGCACATAATTTATAAATTCATTTGCAAGTTCCGGATTTTCAGCATTTTTAGGTATTACCATTGAATCACACCAAATATTTGTGCCTTCCTTTGGACAGTAATAATCCATATCTGGATTTTGTGAAATAATATAAGCTGCATCTCCGCTGTATGATACGGCAATATCTTTCATTCCGTTTGCCATATTGTCTATTACTTCATCTGTTACATATACAGGGTCCATGGTATCGTTTACTTCCTGTAGCCATTTATATGCCTTCTGTATCTCGTCTTCGTTATCTGTGTTTGCGGAATACCCAAGGTTTTTAAGCGCAATCATAAAAGAATCTCTTTCTGAATCATACATATATATCTTGCCTTTATACTTTGTGTCTTTAAGTATGCCGAAACCTTCTTTTTCAAGGTCAGCTTTGTCAACATTATTTTTGTTGTATACTATTCCAACACTGCCCCAGAAGTAAGGAACCGAATATGTGTTGTCCGGGTCAAAGGCAAGATTTTTTACACCGTCATAAAGATTTTTTAAATTAGGTATTTTGCTTTTATCAAGTTTTTGAAGCATACCTTCTTTTATGAGCCTTTCTATCATATAATCAGAAGGTATTATGACATCATATTCGTCTCCGGCCTGTAGTTTTGTATACATCATTTCGTTTGAATCATAATATTCTGAGATAACATTAACACCGTATTGTTTTTCGAAGTCTGAAATAACGTTGTCTCCTATATATTCGCCCCAGTTGTAAAGCTTAAGTGTTTTGTTGCCGTTAGCTGCCGATTCATTATTTGTACTTGAATCAGATGAGGCTGAACTGCCGCATCCTGTAAAAACAGACGCAATAATCATTGCTGAAAGTGTTAGTGCGATAAATTTTTTCATTCTTTTATCTCCTTCTTTTTAAGTAATGGTATTATATTTATAAGAATAAGTACTATCGTTATAATAAGCATTATGACAGTTGAAAGCGCATTTATTGATGGATTTATACGTTTACTCATTGTGTAAACAAGAATAGATATATTATTTACACCGTTTCCCGTTACAAAGTAAGAAATTATAAAATCATCAAAACTCATTGTAAATGCAATAAGAGCTCCCGATATAATTCCCGGCATTAACTGCGGTATTATCACTTTTATAAGAGCCTGAAAAGGTGTGGCGCCGAGGTCAAGAGCCGCGTCTGCAAGATTTGGGTCGAGAGACCTTAATTTCGGACTTACGCTCAGCATAACATATGGTATACAAAACATTACATGAGCAAGAAGCATTGTAGTGTATCCCTTTTTTATTCCAAGAGCGCTGAAAAACATCAAAAGTCCTATAGCTGTGACAATATCAGGGTTCATTATGGGAAGGTCATTTGTTCTTTCAGTAAATACTTTAAGCACACGTCTTGATTTGGAAAGCCCGATGGCGGTTATTGTGCCTACAGCAGTGGATATTGCGGTTGCAAGTATTGCTATGGTTATAGTTGTCCATAGGGCACTCATCATATCCGAGCTTGCAAACATCTTTTGGTACCACCTTAAAGAGAATCCGCCCCAATGTGTAAGGGATTTTGATGAATTAAAACTAAAAATAAATGTATATACAATTGGCGCATAGAAAAATATCATTATAAAGAGTATTAAAACTTTTGATGATACAGCATGCTTTTTCATTTTGCGTCACCGCCTTCAATTTTTGCGCCAACATCAATCTTTTTAGTAATATACATTGATACCATTATTATTATTGTCATAATAATTGATATGGCACTGCCGAAATTCCAATCTCCGGATGTAAGGAACTCGTTTTCAATTACGTTTCCTATCAGCACATATTGTCCGCCTCCGAGAAGTTTTGGAATAAAGAAACTTGACACAGCCGGAAGAAATACAAGTGTTATGCCGCTTATAACTCCGGGGAGTGACAAGGGAAATACGACTCTTATAAATGTCTGAAAATTATTGGCACCCAAATCATTTGCTGCCTCAATAAGGCTGTAGTCCATTTTTGATAAGGATGTGTATATCTGCAAAATCATAAATGGTATGAAATTATAAACCATACCGAGCACTACAGCAAAACTTGTATGGAGCAGATTAAGATTATCTATTCCTATTAAACTGAAAAGTTTGCTTATTATGCCGCCGTTTTGAAGCATACCCATCCATGCGTAAGTACGAACAAGCATGTTTATCCATGTAGGTATGGTTACAAACATAATAAGCATTATTTTTTTGCGTCCGCTTGCTTTTGCAATAACGTATGCAGTTGGATAGCCGATTATAAAACAAATGATAGTTGTGATAACTGCTATTAAAAGTGAGCGCCTTAAAACATCGACAAATATGTCATCACTGAAAAATTTGATAAAATTCTGAATAGTAAATCTAAAAGTTGTCACATCATTGCCCTTGGTAGTGAAAGCATACATCATTATCAAAAGCATAGGTGCAACTATCATTATACATATCCAAATTATGTAGGGATATGCCATTGATCTGAACTGTTTCATTTCTCGTTTCCTTCCTTTGACATTATGTGTATATCTTCAGGGTCAAATGTAAGGCCTACAACATCACCTTCTTCAAAACGCTTTGTTGTATCGATTTTATACTGGTATCCTTCGGTTTTAAATGTAACGCTGTATTTACCGGGAACTATGTTTTCCGGGTCAAAATCGTAAACCACTTCCGTTATATCGACAGAACTGTCGTCTTCAAGGCTCCATGCAGAAGCGTTTGCCCATGTTTTTAGGTCTGTCTCAAGAGCAATGCTTTCTTTTATTTCATCTGTCTTTTTGAAAAAGTTTACGGCGTATATTTCCTCGTTGTATTCAGTGCTTACTATTCTGTTTTCATCGGCCACAATCATGTTTGATGTTACTTTTGTTCCGGAAGGTGTTGAAAACGTAACCGGATACGTGCCGTTTTCAGGCTCTATGCTGTATTCAACTTTGTTTATTGATACAAATTCATCTGTATCGGGATTCCATGCCTGAGCGTCGGCTCTTGCTATTATATCGGCGTCCGTAAGCTCCGGTATATCGCTTATGTCAAGGTAAATATCATTTGCGCTCATTCTCTCGTTTGCACTTTTGTTAAATACCGAGTTATCTTCGGAAACAAACATTGTTACAGTAATATTTGTGCCGGCTCTTGTTTCAACTATAGTTTCATAATGTACACCCTTAAAAAGAATAGACTTTACTGTTCCTTTTAGTTTTCCCTGTCCTTTAGGCACTATATCAAGGTCTTCAGGGCGTATAATAACGTCGACTTTCTCGTTTTGCTTAAAACCTTTGTCGACACACTCAAATTTTTTGCCCTCAAAAATTACTTCGTAATCTTTTGCCATAACGCCGTCAACTATATTGCTTTCTCCTATAAAGTTTGCTACAAATACGTTTTTTGGCTCATTATATACCTCTGTTGGGGTGCCTATCTGCTGTATCTCGCCGTTATTTATTATTACAATTTTGTCAGACATTGTTATTGCTTCTTCTTGGTCGTGAGTTACGTAAATAAATGTAATGCCGACTTCCTGCTGAATACGCTTAAGCTCACGCTGCATTTCTTTTCTTAGTTTAAGGTCAAGAGCTCCGAGAGGCTCATCAAGCAAAAGAACTCTCGGCTCATTTACAAGGGCACGTGCTATGGCAACTCTCTGCTGCTGACCGCCGCTCATTGCGGATATGCTTCTTTTTCCGTAATCCTCAAGCCCTACAAGTTTAAGCATACGCATTACTTTCTGTTGTATTACATCTTTTGGCTCTTTTTTTATTTTAAGTCCGAATGCAACGTTATCATATACATTCATATTTGGAAAAAGAGCATATTTTTGAAAAACAGTGTTTATTTCTCTTTTGTATGGCGGAACTTTGCTGATTTCCTCACCGCCGAATAAAATTTCCCCGCGAGTTTGTGACAGAAATCCTCCCAATATCCTTAAAAGAGTTGTTTTGCCGCATCCCGAGGGACCAAGCAAAGTTACAAATTCATTTTCATATATATCAAGATTTATTCCTTTTAAAACAATTTGTCCGTCAAATTCCTTAACTATATTTTTAAACTGAATAAGTTTTACTTTTTCTTCCATTTTAACTTCCCTCCCATTTTAAAACAATGGCGGAGTTGATATCCATATTACCTTTGCAATAGTTTTTTTGTCATTTTTAATATAATGAAAGTTTTTTCCGGTTAAATAAAAAGTTTCACCTTTCTTAACGGTATATTCAGTATTGCTGTTAACAAGAGTTATGCGTCCCTCAAGCACATAGCCAAACTCCTCGCCGTTATTCGGTGATACCTCAAATGTTTTCTGACCGGGCTGAAGCTCGACTAAAATCGGCTCCATTTCATTTTTCTGTGAGTTTGGAACAATCCAATTTACGGTATAGCCTTCACGCTCATCAACAAAAAAGTCCTTTTTCTGAAAAACAACTTTTTCCGCCTTAGTTTCTTTAAAGAAATCACAAAGCGATGTGCCAAGTGCCTCAAGGATATCGTAAAGCGTAGCAATAGAAGGAGAGGTAAGGTTTCTTTCAAGCTGCGAAAGAAAACCCTTTGTAAGTTCGCATCTGCTTGCAAGTTCTTCTAAAGTAAGTCCATTTTGCAGTCTTAGCTGTTTTACCTTGTGTCCTATATCCATAGTATGCTCCTTATTTTTATTTAGATTACTATTACTAAACATTAATATTATTTTTACTAAACCATTGATATTATACTATACATATTTGTTTTTTCAATAGCATCTAAACAAAAATTTTATTTTATTAAACTTATACAGAACATAATTTAAAAGCAGGCTGTTTTATATACAAAAATACGAAAAAAGTCATAAACCTTTTTCGTATCGCGAATTTATATTTATTTTTGTTTTCTGTCACCCATTAAAGACAATACTTTTTTTATTATTGAGACGGCACCCATTATAAATGAAGCGGAATTTAAAATAAAAATTATAAATTTACCTAATTTATATAGACGCCGCGTTTTTCTAAAATACTTTGGTTTTAGCTTTTTAGCTTTTTTCATTTATACCGCCTCCGATAAAAATTTTATCATTACTCATTTTTATTTGCAACCAAATATATTTACGCAATGTGTTTTTTCTGATAATATGTACATAAACAGAGGTGATATAATGATAAAACTAATAGCTTCGGATCTTGACGGCACTTTTCTAACGCCTGAAAAAGAAGTAACAGCTCAAAATCGTAAAATACTTGAAAAATGTGCCAAAAAAAATATAATGTTTGTTCCTGCTACGGGGCGTACTTTAAATGCTGTGCCTGAGTATGTGCTTACGCTGCCGTCAGTTAAATACATAATGACCTCAAACGGTGCAGCCGTCTATGAATATCCTTCTATGAAACAGATTATTGATGAATGTTTAAACAGTGATACGGCACAATTTATTTATGAGGAGCTTAAAAAACACAAAGTAATGCTTGAATTGTTTTCAAAGGGCAGGGCTTATACATCGAAATACTTTGCTACACATCTTTCCGAATATGGTGTTTTTGGCCAACATGCATATTATATCCAAAGTACAAGAGTTAAAGTTGACTCTCTTGATAAAATATTTTATGAGAATATAAATTCGATAGAAAATATAAATATTATTTTCCCCGACATTTCATTAAGGCCCAAGCTGAAAAAAATATTTTCAGATAAGGCTTTTATTACAACTTCTTCGCCTAACAATATGGAAATCAGTTCCGTAAAGGCCACAAAGGGAAATTCTTTAAAAAAGCTTTGCAGCATTCTTTCTATAAAAAAAGAAGAAACAATTGCTTTTGGCGACAGCGAAAATGATATAGACATGATTATGTTTTCGGGATGCGGGGTAATAATGGAAAATGCAGACGACAAGTTAAAAAAGAAAGCAAATTACATGGCAAAGTCGTGCAGCGAAAGCGGATTTGCAGACTTTTTGCAAAACTATATTTAAAATTTGGAGGAAAAAAATGCAAGAAACAGATGAATCAAAACTCTGTGATCTTTCTTCACAGTATATTTTCAATGAGACTACTGGCAGTATGCTTTTGCTCTTGGATAGTTTTATGGAACAGAGAACATCACCTAATCCTATGTTTGAAAACTTTGAGATTAATAAAGATATAACTGATATAAGAGATAAAATAAATGAGAATATAAAATCGCTTAAAGGTATTCTTTCAGATGACAAAAAACGAAAAGAATGCCTTGACAAATGTCTTTTGCTTAAGAAAAACCTTATAGATATATATACATTTATATTCGGCTATTATACAAAGCTTAACAGCATTTCGGAAATGGTAAGCGACGAAATTGCAATACGCAAATATCGTGAAGATGAAAATAACAAAGACAAAAAAATTGAGCTGCCTCTTTTTTATGCCGATTGTGTGGATTTATTAAAACGCGCTGAATCCCCTGAGAAATTAAAGGGATACACAAGTGAGATTTTTAAATGTATTCCGATGAAAATGAGCCGCCAAAGATACTTCAGTTTGCTTGAAAGAAGTCTTGTCAAAGCTTTTAACGGTGCATCAGAGGATGAGATTACAAAAACATTTGATATTTTCAAAAGAACTGCTGCTCCGGAGCTTTCACCGGATTACGGAAAATATTTCAGCGATATAGCAGATGCCCTTAAAGAAAAAAACAGTATAAAGGTTTCGGAACTTTCAGATGTAAAATTAAAATTAGAATTTGATGATATATCGCAGCTTCTTGATTCCGTAAATGAAATAGAAGATTATTTTCAGCTTACTTTAAGTGATATAAACTCACTTATAATATTGTATTTTATGGGATATTCATTTGATGAACTTACTGAAAATGAGTTTGGATATGCCGACTGCTACTATAAAATTTGTGAGCTGATGGATAAACCGGAGGATACGGCTTTTGACGACAGCCTTTCAGAGGAAATAGAAACTTATGTTGAACCTATTATTGACAAGGCAAATGAACTTAACAAAAAAATAATGGAAATTCTTTCAAAAGTTGATGATGTTTCTTCTTTAAGTTCGGATACACTTAAAACTATTTCCGCCGAAGGGTTTGTGAGGTCTTGCTTTTATGAGGACATAAACGATGATTTCGTTTTTTGTTCTGACAGCAATTCACAAGCTGCGTCTGACGGACTTGTAAAAAAGGCTGTATCGGATTTTGTATCATATATTAAAGAATACTTGGTCTCACTTCCGTCTGCCACAAGAAAGTATACCATGCAGTCAATTATTTCTGCACTTCCTATTGATTTGAATTTTGATGAGATAATGGCTTATATTAAAGAGGGAATAGACAACGCGTCTTCTTTCGAACAGCAATTGCTTATAGTTGACAAGATTGGAAACGTATTTCTTGACAACGGTATGACTTTTGATGATGTTGAAGATGAATGCCACCATACTCATGACGATGAATGTAGCTGCGGCCATAACCATAACCATTGATAAAAAATAGGAGGGAAAACATGTTTACGTTTAATCATTTTAATTTTAATGTGCTTAATCTTGAAAGAAGCATTAAATTTTATTCAGATACATTGGGCCTTAAAGAGGTTAGGCGAAAAGAAGCTCCTGACGGAAGCTGGATTCTTGTTTATCTTGGCGACGGCAATACAAATTTCACTCTTGAACTTACATGGCTTAAAGACAGAAAAGAGAAATATGACCTTGGAGAAGGAGAGTTTCATCTGGCGTTTGAAACGGATGATTTTAATGCTGCTCATGAGAAACATAAAAAAATGGGCTGCATATGCTTTGAAAACGAAAAAATGGGTATTTACTTTATAGAAGACCCTGACGGATACTGGATAGAAATAATACCGCCTAAAAAATAAAATAGTATAAATAATCTAAATAAACCATATTGACTCTTACACAGTGATATGGTTTATTATTTTATTTTAAAGGGGTGAATAAAATTGGGCAAAGAGCAAAACAGGACAAGGGGAATTATTTTAACATTTATTGGAGGAGTTAGTTTTGGATTTTCAGGAACTTGTGTACAATATCTGCTGAGCACTAAGGGGATAAATCCAGTTTGGCTTACAACAATTAGGATGTTTTTTGCAGGAATTATTTTGATGATTATTGCATTTATAAGACAGGAAAAAATTGTTTGTGAGATAATTAAGGACAAAAAAGATTTGGCAATGCTTTTACTTTTTGGTACAGCCGGTATTATGTCATGCCAGTATACATATATTGTTGCAATATCATACTCAAACGCCGGTACTGCAACCGTACTTGAATATCTTGGCCTTGTACTGATAATGATATTTGTATGCCTAAAAAGTTCAAAACTGCCTAGTATAAATGAGGTTTTTGCCATAATACTTGCACTTACAGGCACATTCCTTTTGGCTACCCACGGAAATGTACATTCACTTGCAATATCAAAATCAGCTCTTTTTTGAGGGCTTATATCAGCTTTCGCTTTTGCATTTTACTCTGCACAGCCTGAAAAGATTATAAAAAAGAGAGGGGCACTTCCGGTCACTGCCTATGGAATGTTTATAGGCGGAATAATCCTTACAACTTTTACGAGAGCGTGAAGGTTTAACATAAATTTAGACATAGCCACTGTTTTGGCACTCTCGGTTATTGTGCTTATAGGTACAGTTGCTGCTTTTATCCTTTATCTTCAGGGAATAAGCGATATAGGGCCTTCAAACGCAAGTCTCATTGCCTGCATTGAACCGGTATCAGCGACGATTTTTTCTGTATTATGGATGAAAAGCAGTTTCAGTAAAATAGATTTCGTAGGTTTTGCTGCCATAATTATATGTGTTATACTGCTTTCTGTTAAAAAAAATGGTAAATGTGCTGAAAACGTTACCCCCAATATATGTGACAAATGACTATTGACTCTACAACAGTTATAGGGTTTAACGTTTAAATTGGAATTGTTGTTTTTTTATAAGGAGGTATTTATATGGATAAAATGAATTTTGAACGTGAAACGAATATTTTGTATAAAGGAGACAGAGTAAAAGGCTGTGACATTGTGCCTGAGGCTGCTCCTCTTTTTCTTGCATCAGCTTTCGATATTGCCGGAGATCTTGATGATGTAAACAGCATGTATGAAAACAAGGGATATACATATATACGTACAAGAAATCCCAACAGACATATGCTTGCCGATAAAATTACTTATATGGAAAACGGCGAGGACAGTGCTATTTTCTCGTCAGGCATGGGCGCTATACAGACAGTGCTTTTCACATTTTTAAAAGGCGGAGACCATTTGGTAGCAAGTGACACACTTTATGGCGAATCAATAGAGCTTATTGAGATAATGAAAGAGTATGGAATTGATTATACATTTGTTGATTTCAGTGATACACAGGCAGTTAAAAAAGCTATAAAGCCAAACACAAAAGTAATTTACAGTGAAACGGCAAGCAATCCTTGCGTTGCTCTTACGGATGTTGAGGAATTGGCAAAAGCAGCTCATGAAAACGGAGCTTTGCTTATAATAGACAACACATTTGTAACGGCTTATGCCGTAAGATGTCTCGATATTGGTGCTGATATAGTTATAAACAGCCTTACAAAATTTATAAACGGACACAGTGACGCTCTTCTTGGCTCTGCTACAGGCTCAAAAGAGCTTATAGAAAAAGTGCTTACAAGACAGTCAATATTCGGCACCGCAGGAGGAACTTTCAGCGCATGGCTTGTTCAAAGATCAATGCAGACTCTTTCTCTGAGAATGAAAAAAGCCATGTATAATGCAGACAAGCTTGCAAATGCTCTTTATGAAAATCCGCATGTAATAAAAGTAAATTATCCTACGGTTCCTAACTATGCTCAGAAGGAACTTGCCAAAAAGCTGTTTAAAAATGGATATGGCTGCGGAGCTATGCTCAGTTTTGAAATGCCTGACGACAGAGCAAAGATAAACGAGTTTATGAAACGTCTCCAGATTTGCCATTATGCTCCTACACTCGGCGGTGTAAGAACAACAATGTCACATCCGGCAACTTCGTCACACAGAGATTTGCCTGAAGAACAGAAAAAGGCACTCGGAATTACAGAAGGACTTATGAGAATCTCAGTAGGCATTGAAGAAGCAGAGGATTTGATTAAAGATTTTACACAGGCACTCAAAGCATTTGATTGATAAGGCAAGTATAAGTTTTATTGCAGCATATTTGAGATGATTCCAAACATTTTTATCAAGTAAATTAAATGACTATTATTGAAAGCAGCCTCAAGATGCCACATTATTCTGATGTTTATGAACTAGTTCATGATTACTTTTTAAAGAGAGGACAATTTGATAATTTGGGATGCCGTAATTTGCATCCCTTATTTTTATGCCGGGAGCAATAAAAAGATTTGCAGTATCGTAAAAGGCCTCAGCTCAAATATATAAGTCTTTGTGATATAGACAATTGGCTTTGAGTAATGTATAATTGTCCATATCAAAAAGCTTTGGAGGAGTGATATTTTTGGATAAGCTTTTTACTATAGGCGAAACAGCTAAAATTATGGGAGTTTCTATCCAAAGTCTGAGGCATTACACAAATATGGGATTGCTTCATCCAGAATATGTTGATCCTGACACCGGATACAGGTACTATTCTTTTAATCAGCTCCATTACATTGATCGTATAAAATATCTGCGAAGGCTTGGAGTGCCACTTTTAGATATAAAAGATGCTTTTGACAGCGGAAGTCCGGACCGGCTTGTGCCGCATCTTAAAGAACAGAAAATTATGCTTGAAAAAGAACTTAAAAGTGTTCTTAAAGCCATTGAGGATGTGGAATGGTATACGGAATATTTTGAGTATCCAAAAAAACGTATACTCCACAGCATACCATATATTAAAGAATTTCCGAAAAGATATGCTTTCGGTACTGTCTGCGGTGAAAATGAAAAAGTTTCAGATATTGAAATAAGGCTTACTGATATGCGAAACAGTAGTGAAGCAAAGGCAATGACATATTTTAGGCAGTATGGATATACGGCTGATTTTAATGCATTGAAAAACGGCAGGTTTGAACCGTTTGTACATTATATGTTTCTTAAAGAAAAGCCTTATTATATTGCTGAAAAATTTAAGAATGATGTACTTGTTTTTCCTAAAGGCGAATATCTTTGCTTTTTATGCAGGCTCAGGTCGCCAAATTGCGATTTTTCCCAAGCAGTTAAAATACTTTCAAATGTGAGCAGCTCAAAATTAATGTTGGCAAATGAATATGAGGATAATTTAAGAGAATACAGTGAATGTCCATATGAGATACAGGTATTAATAAGCGAGGATAATTAATTCGTTTGTAATTTGGCTATAAAATAATTCGATTGATGTTTGAATTTAGTAATTAAAAAAATTTATTTTACATATAATTAATATTTGAATAATATTGTTTAACAGTCAAGTCAAATGACGCAATACATTTAAAAAGAGGTGCTTTAGATAGTTAAAAAGCACCTCTTTTTTTAAATATAAGTTAGTTTCCGTCAAACATTTTGTAATACTGCCATTTTTGAAGCTTTGATATATTGTTAAGTTGTTCAGGCTTTAAAGCATCTTTATATTCTCCGTCAGGAAGCACATATATTCCGCCTGTAATCACCGGTGTTTCTTTTCTCATAGCAGTTGAAAATTTAAAAAATGGTGATATATCATCAAGACCAAACAATTCAAGAAGGGATGTGCCCAAGAAATTTGAGCTTATCTTATCTGTTTTTGTAAGACCTATTTTTTGTGCTACTTCTTTTATAGGCGAAATTTTTTCGGCGGCATTATTTTCCCATATAAGGTATGGCGTAGCATATAAATTTAGCTGCTGTTCATAAGTGCCGTTTGCGTCTATATTGTAATTAAGCTCGCTGAAAAAATCCATGCCGTTTGAAAATGGCGGAAGATGATCTCCAAAGTATACAATTGCTACAGGCTTGTCTGAGTTCTCAAAGTAATCCGTAAGTCTTTTAATTTGCTCGTCAGCATCTTTTACGCCTGTAAAATAATTGTTTAGCAGACTTTTCTCGTTGTCTGTAAGAGATACATCACAGTCAAACATATTTTCAACATTTTTATATTTTTGGTCATATGGGCCATGATTTTGTATCGTGACACAGAATTCAAAAAAAGGAGATTTACTTTGCTTGAAGTGATCATCAAAATTATCTATAATAGAATCAAACGCATATTTATCGGCAATATATCCGCCTTTATATTTTTCTTTTCCCTGGAAACTTTTAAGGCTGATAAAATTATCTAAACCGATATTTGGATAAACGTTTTCACGATTGTAAAACCATGGAAATCCTGGGTGAATGGCAAGAGTATCATATCCTATATCTTTTAAACGGTTCGGAATAGAATCGGTTTTCTTTCTTATGTAATTATAGGATATGCCGTCTCTCAGCAAATATCTTGTTGAGTATCCTGTAAGAATATCAAATTCAGTATTGCTTGTGCCGCCGCCGTATGTTGCTACAACTATATGCCCCGAAACACAATTTGGCCCAGACGTTATTTCTTTCCAATTTTTTAGGGGGTCGGTATAATTTGTAAAATCAAAATGTTTATTATTGCTTAAGTCAGAAAAAGATTCTCCGAGTATCATTATTATATTTGGAAGCTCTTTTGTGTCATGAGACGGTTCCTTGAAGTTTTTATCAATATCGGCAAAATATTGTTTGTCATAACCATCCGGCTTTTTGATTTTCATAGTGTTGAATTTATAGATAAAGCTATACATAAACCCTTTTGAATCAAATTGGTTTACTTCAAAATATATGTTGCCGTCAACTGCAAAGCTTCCATAAAGTTTGTCACTTGTATATAATGTTGAGTTAAGTATAAAGGCAGCACATATTACTGCAATTAAGCCTATCATTCTTTTTATTGACTTGATTTTTTTACATCTGAAAAACAGTATGGATACTGTAACTGCAACAATAAATGCTACTGCAACAAAGGCATATGTTTTTATCTGGTTTGAGGGGAATTTTTGTATTATACCGGTGACCTCACTGACAAGTGAAAAATCATTCGGTATAAAAGGATCCTGACGCAGTATTATTTTTTCACGGTTTACGTATGAAAAAAGTATAAGTACAGCCGACGGGATTATTGACGAAAAAACAGGATTTGAGGTTAAAAAGAATACCAACAGTTCTAAAAGCAAAAACGGAAGATAGTTTAAAACAAATAAAAACGGGTTTGCTTTTATTAACTGAATAAATCTCATAAATGAACCAGGCTGCAAATATATGGAAATCATTGTTGCTATTATTGAAAAGAAAACCATTATAATAATTGATACTGTTATACTCAGTCTGATTTGTCTTGACTTAATAAAACTTACAATCTTCATAGTACACCTCCGATTTGATTTACATTTTACATAGTATTACAATTATCGACATTAGTAAAGAAAAAAGTATTCGGCGAATTTAAATGTAAATTCTTAAATTTTTAATAAAATATGAATTTATATTAAGAATTGTTGTAAAAAAATTTGTTATTTGGTATAATGGCTAACGTATGTACGATTTTTAAATGTAATATTTTGTTTAAGTTTGGAGAATTAAGTTTATGAGCAGAAAAAATAGTAAAAAAAGAAAACGAAGAAGCCATATTGCAACTTTTTTTAAAATAGTATTTTCTATGGTACTTATTTTTATAGTGTTTGCGGGAGCGAGTATTTTTGCATATACAAAAATAAAAAAGAATGATGATTCATCCGGAAAAAACAGCGATAGTATTTCAGCAAGCAATCTTAACCTGCTTGATTCACTTACAGGTAAAGATATGACTTTAAACCTTGCAGTATTTGGCGTTGATGCCGACCAGACAAGGACAGACGTAATTTTTGTAGTTCATTATGACAGCAAAACTAAAAAAGTAAATCTTATATCTGTTCCGAGAGACACAAGAGTAGAAATTACTGATGAGATGTATCAATACCTTAAAGAAAATGGAAAGTATATACCGTCAGGCGGAATATGCAAGATAAATGAAGTTCATTCATATGCCGGAAAAGAAAAGGCAAATTATTTTGCTGTAAAGCAGCTCGAGGATGTTTTAGGAATTGACATTGATAATTATATACTTATAAATTTTGATGCATTTTCCAAAATAGTTGATCTTGTAGGCGGAGTTGACCTTTATGTGCCGCAGGATATGTATTGGAATATGACCGATACGGGAGATATTCTTATAAACCTTAAAGAAGGTGAGCAGCATCTTGACGGGGCTCAGGCCGAACAGCTTGTCAGATTTAGAAGATATAGAAACGGTGATGTTGACCGTGTTAAAGTACAGCAAACATTCCTTAAGGCTCTTGCCGATAAAGTGCTTAGCAGCGATTCTCTGATTAAGAACATGCCGGAATACATAAAAACTATGTATTCAGATGTAAAAACCGATATTTCGCTTTCAGACATGATTAAGTATTCAAATTATCTTAATAAAATAGATAAAGACAACATTACAATGGATACTATTCCGGGAATTGGCAAGTATGTCGGAAATGTTTCATATTATATTCATGATGATGCAGGTACAAGAGCACTTGTAAGAAGACGTTTTTATACGAATTTTAAAACAGACGAAAATGGAAACATATCATCAAAGGAAATGAATATAGAAATTTCAAACGGAACTGATGTAAGTGGGCTTGCCGCCAAAAACAGGGATATTCTTGAAAATGCAGGCTATACGGTTTCAAAAATCTCAACTTATAAAGGAGAACAGGCTGAAAACACAAGAATAATTGTATATGATGAAGGAATGGGCAAAGATCTTCTTCAATATTTTCCTGACGCGGAAATAACTGTTGACAGTGAAAAGCTTGATGGTGATACTGATATACTTATTATACTTGGTTCATCATCAGATACAGACAGCAATAATGAATAACATTACCGGCAGTTGGAAAATACTGCCGGTTTTCTGCAACTTGGCAATGTTGCAAAGTTATTATGTGGATAGTATAATAACTATATGAAATTATTGACGCATTATATTAGGGAGCGTTTATACATGGATGAGACTATTATAGTAATTATGATTAAAGACGAACATACTGGATTTCTGGAAAAGGAGTTGGGAAGCTATAAAGTAGAAAGACATGATGAACTGATATATAATACATATGCTCAGGAAAAAGACGGAAAATATATTGTATTTATGAAGTTAACATGTGACCGAAATGTTGAAGACTGGGAATTTGACGCGATTTACGATTATTATGACACACAAACAGTACTTGCAGAAGCCGAAAGCATTGCTGAGGAAGAAGACTGCTACAATCCTACGTGGATAGTGACATTTGATTTTATTGATAATATAGAAAAGATGGAACAGAAAATACAGAAAATACTTGACCTGCATTATATGGAACTTAAATCCGTCTATGACGCAATTTCAGATAAAAGGGATGAATATTGATTGAAAAAAGATTGCATTAAGCATTTAAGGTTGGTGCTTATGCTGTTTTTGTCTGCTGTTCTTATCACTTCTTGTGCCGAAAAAGACAAAAACAGCAATAATCAGCAGCATGTTAAAAATAGCAGCTCTCAAGGCAGTTCTATTTCTTCAGCAGAGGAAGATTCAAATAAAGTTGATTCAAGTACTTCGTCGTCAGAAAAGAATGATGATACGCAAAAAGATAATGAGAAAACGAATAGTACAGGCAAAGACAACAATAATAGCAATTCAGGCAGTTCATTAAATAAAGATAATGACAATGCTGTTTCGCCGAAAAGAGAAGAAGTTATATCTAATTCTTCGTCAGGCGGAGGAAGCAATGAAAACAATAAGCACTTAAATTATCCTGCGGTTGTAACCGATAAATCTCTTACAAAGTATTGGAACATTATAGATGCGGTTGCTGAAGCCGGACAAGTATATTATAATGATAATTTCAGCAAAACTCGACTCATAGCTAATAACGGATATCTTTATAATTGGGCATCAAAAGAAAAGATTGACGTTAATTATCTTATAAAAAACGGATATTTGTCATCTAAGTATGCTAACTCGGGCTGCGAGGTATTGCTTTTAAACTGTGACGATTTCAACAACTATGATACGGTAAGCCTTAAAGATTCAGAATGCGGTCTTACGGTTTTTATTTCACTTAAAAATCCAAATGATAATTCATATCTTATCGCAACAAGCAAAAGCATGGGCGGCAGTCTTTCAGCATCTCAGTATGCAGCTTTGCTTAACAGCTATTACCAAGATCACGGCCCTGTTTCGAGACTGTATCCTGATACCGACACTTATAATAGGATATTGAGTTTTATAAGTATGTATGAGGCAAAATATGAGGATTATTACGTAAGAAGTGTGTATTTAGATGATAAATATGCTTTTGTTACTCTTTCTCCGGCAAGCAACACTGCTGATATTAGAGAATATATATTGAAAAAATCAAATAGTATTTGGGAAGTTGCATATAGCGGTTTGGAGAAAGAACCAAGGATGCTTGTGGCTGTAAACAAAAATCTACCGGATTTTAATATATCTATGCTGCCTGCATGCAGTACATATGATTACAGAAACAGTATAGATACTTCGAATTCAGAAGTTTTATCAAAACTTATGAGCGAGAAAATAATAAAAAGTGAAAATTATGTAAAATACATATGTTCTACTTCAAAATATGCATATGTAAATTTGAAAAATGAGTTGAAATTTTTATGTATTAAAGAAAACGGTGAATGGAGCATAATACAGGTTGCAAGCTGTGATGATGCAGAAAGAAAAATGCTTTCAAAATCAAGTACAGCTCCGGTTTTTATAATTCTTGACAAATAAAGGTGAAAAAATGGAAATCTCTGTAAGAAACAACGACGTAATTATAAAAAACACTGACAGTTTTGTAATCTCACAAACACTTGAATGCGGCCAGTGTTTTAGGTTTGAAAAAATAAGTGAAGAAAATTACATAGTAATTGCTTTGGGAAAACTTTTACATATTTATTTTAATAAAGATGAAGTAGTTTTTGAAAACACAAATATTGATGATTTCAAAAATATTTGGAACCGATACTTTGATTTTGGCCGTGATTATAAGGCAATAAAATCTAATCTTTCTTCTATGGATGAAACGCTTTTTAAAGCAGTTAAATATGCTCCCGGAATAAGGATACTTAATCAGGATTTTTTTGAATGCCTTATATCATTTATAATTTCTCAAAACAATCGTATACCCATGATTAAAAAAGTAGTATCAAATATCAGCCGGCGGTACGGAACATGTATCGGAGATTATAATGGAGTGGAATACTATTCGTTTCCTCAGGGCAGGGACCTTGCAAATGCAACTGAGAGCGAACTTATGGAGTGCAAGGCCGGATTCCGGGCAAAATACATAATTGACGCTGTAAAAAAATACAATGAGGGCGAGTTTGACAATGATAAGATTTCTGGGCTTTCAACAGACGAACTCAGAAAAAAACTTATGGAGATTAAAGGTGTCGGTCCGAAAGTTGCCGACTGTGTTATGCTGTTTTCTCTTTCAAGAAGCGAGGCATTTCCGACTGATGTTTGGGTAAAACGTGTAATGAGTTATTTTTATTTTGGCGGAAATGATACATCTCTTAAGGAAATACAAAAAATGGCAAAGGAAAAATTCGGAAGATATGAAGGATTTGCCCAGCAGTATCTTTTTAATTATGCGAGGGAATTTAAAATAGGAGCCTCGGAAAAGAAGGCTGGTGCCAAAAAGTGATAGGTACTGTTGTTAATACAATAGCAGTTATTTTAGGTGCATTGCTTGGATATATAATAAAGGGAAGATTAAAACAGCGTTACAGAGACATACTTACAAGTGTTCTTGGACTGGCTGTTATATTTACCGGTGCGTCATCTGCTTTAGGCGGGATGCTGTCAGACGGAGCTGAACCTATACTTTATATAGTAAGCCTTGTTATTGGCTGTATAATAGGTGAGTTTCTTGATATTGAGGGAAAACTTTGCTATATCGGAGACTTAATTCAAAAAAAAATAGGTTCTAATGGTGGCAACATATCACAGGGGTTTGTTACGGCGTCACTGACTTTTTGTATTGGAACAATGGCCATAATGGGCTCAATTGAAAGCGGAATAATGGGTGTGCATACAATCCTTTACACCAAATCCGTAATTGACGGTGTTACAAGCATAGTATATGCCTCTACTTTAGGCATTGGTGTTGTGTTTTCGGCAGTTTCCGTATTTTTATATGAGGGAATGCTTACAATAACAGCTTCTTTATTGCAGCCGTATATAACTAATGATATGATGAGAGAGGTATCAATAGTAGGCGGGATACTGATTGCTGCAATAGGCGTAAATATGCTTGAGATAAAAAAATTTAAAGTTGGAAATATGCTTCCCGCAATAATTGTGCCTGTAATATATTATCTTCCTTTTGTAAGAAATATCGTAAGTGCTATAAGTACATTTTTACATTGACGGAGATGATTCTATGACAAAAACTAATGTCATGCGTCTTTTGGATACTGAAAAAATAAATTACAAAACTGCTGAGTATGATTATGATGAAAACGACCTTTCAGGAGTAAAAGCTGCAGCAGAGATAGGCGAAAATCCCGAACAGGTATTTAAAACTCTTGTTACAAGAGGTGACAAAACAGGCATAAATGTTTTCTGCATACCTGTTGCAGAAGAACTTGACCTTAAAAAAGCTGCTGTTGTATCATCAAACAAAAAAGTTGAGATGATACACGTAAAAGAACTTCTTGGAATTACAGGGTACATAAGAGGTGGATGTTCGCCTATAGGAATGAAAAAAAAGTTCCCTACGTTTATTGACGAAACGGCTCAGCTTTTTGATGAAATAGCCGTAAGCGGCGGCAAAAGGGGAGTACAGGTTATAATAGGTCCAAATGAACTTAAAGAGTATGTAGAAGCAGAATTTGCAGATATTACTGTATAATTTCTTCTTTTTTTAATTCTTTAATTACTGCATAAATTAAAATGAGAAGATACAAATTATAATAAAATTTTCTAAATTCAGACTTTTTTAATAATATATAATTTTGTGGTGCTATAATGAATTTATACAGCAATGTGCAATGAATTTTGTTTATGAAAATTAAAATAATGTACAAAAAACATACAATATTCAAAAACAGTAAATCTTACCATAAGATATTTTGAAGTAATATAACATGAATTTATGAATTATATAATTAATTTTTATGTAATTTAAATGCGATATAGTATTGATTTATTTCTATAATCGTATTATAATAAACGATACTAAGAACAAGGGTGTTCTTAAATCTGACTGTGTGCAGATTTAAGAGCTCTTTTTTTATCTAAAAAAGTATTTAATGTAGTATAATAAAACTTTTTGTAGTTTAATGCAAAAGATAAATTGCAATATTAGAGCGAAAGGATGGATTTTATGAGTTACAATGAGTTTCTCGGCCAGCCGAAAGCACAGGGACTTTATGATCCTGCTTTTGAGCATGATAACTGCGGTATAGGAGCCATAGTAAATATTGATGGCGAAAAGACACACCAGACAGTTGAGGATGCACTGAAGATAGTTGAAAACCTTGAACATAGAGCTGGTAAGGATGCTGAAGGCAAAACAGGTGACGGCGTTGGCATCATGACACAGGTGCCATACAAATTCTTTAAAAAAGAAGCGTCAAAGCTCGGAATAACTCTTGGTGAGGAAAGAGATTTTGCCGTTGGCATGTTCTTTTTCCCACAGGATGAGCTGAAATACAAGCAGGCTAAAAAGATGTTTGAAATTATTACTCAAAAAGAGAAACTTCAGTTTCTTGGATGGAGAGAAGTTCCGATTCGTCCTGAGGTTCTTGGAAATACAGCTCTTGAATGCATGCCTAAAATTATGCAGTGCTTTATAAAACGTCCGGATGGTGTTGAAAAAGGGCTTCCTTTTGAAAGAAAACTGTATGTTGCAAGACGTGTTTTTGAACAGTCTAATGATGACACATATGTCGTTTCTCTTTCAAGCCGTACAATTGTGTATAAAGGAATGTTTCTCGTAGGGCAGCTTCGGTTGTTCTTCCCTGATCTTCAGGACCCTGACTATGAATCGGCAATAGGTATGGTACATTCAAGATTCAGCACAAATACTACACCGAGCTGGCACAGGGCGCATCCAAACAGATTTATACTCCACAACGGTGAGATAAACACAATAAGAGGAAACGCAGACCTTATGCTTGCCAGAGAAGAAACAATGAGCTCCGACGTTTTTAAAGAAGATATTAATAAAATTCTTCCTATAATAAATTCTGAGGGTTCTGACTCGGCAATGCTTGACAATACTCTTGAATTTCTTGTAATGAACGGCATGGATCTTCCTCTTGCGGTTATGATTACTATTCCGGAACCTTGGAGCAATAACGATATTATGAGCCGCAAGAAAAAAGATTTTTACCAATATTATGCAACAATGCTTGAGCCGTGGGACGGACCTGCGTCAATACTTTTCAGTGACGGCGATGTAATGGGTGCGGTTCTTGACAGAAACGGTTTAAGGCCTTCAAGATATTATATAACAAATGACAACAGGCTTATTCTTTCATCAGAGGTTGGAGTGCTTGATATTCCTGAAGAAAAAGTTGTGAAAAAAGAAAGGCTTCACCCTGGTAAAATGCTTCTTGTAGACACGGTAAAAGGCAAGCTTATAGATGATGATGTTTTGAAAGAATATTATGCGTCACGCCAGCCGTATGGCGAATGGCTTGACAAAAACCTTATACATCTTAAAGATCTTCATATACCAAACGAGAAAATTAATGAATTCTCAGGCGAAAAGCTTACAAAGATGCAGAAAGCTTTTGGCTATACATACGATGATGCCATGAATTCCATATTAAACATGGCTCAAAACGGAACAGAGTTAATTGCCTCAATGGGTGTTGATACACCGCTTGCAGTGCTTTCCGATAAGCCGAAGCCTCTTTTTAACTACTTTAAGCAAATGTTTGCTCAGGTAACAAATCCTCCTATAGATGCTGTACGTGAAAAAGTAGTTACAAGCACAACTGTTTATATAGGCGATGACGGGAATCTTTTAAAGGAAACGCCAGATAACTGCAAGGCACTTAAAGTAAACAATCCGATACTTACAAACACGGACCTTCTAAAAATTAAAACAATGGATGTTGAGGGTTTTAAAGTACGTGTTTTGTCTATAACATATTATAAAAACACTTCTCTTGAAAAAGCCTTGGACAGACTTTTCCTTGAAGTTGACAGAGCATATCGTGACGGAGCAAATATAATTATACTTTCAGACCGTGACGTAGATGAAAACCATGTTCCGATACCTTCGCTGCTTGCGGTATCGGCTGTAAGCAAGTATCTTGTAAGAACAAAGAAACGTACAGCTATGACTATTATTCTTGAAAGTGCCGAGCCTCGGCTTGTACATCATTTTGCTACACTTTTAGGCTATGGCGCTGCTGCCATAAATCCATATCTTTCTCTTGACACAATAAAAGAACTTATTAACAGAGGAATACTTGATAAAGATTATTACGCTGCTGTTGACGACTACAATAACGCTGTGCTTCAGGGAATAGTAAAAATCGCTTCGAAAATGGGTATTTCCACAATCCAGTCTTATCAGGGAGCTCAGATATTTGAGGCAGTAGGAATTGACAAAAAAGTAATTGATAAATACTTTACAAATACAGTAAGCCGTATTGAGGGCATTGATTTAAATGATATTCAAAACGAGGTAGACCTGCTTCATAAGAGTGCTTTTGACCCTCTTGGCCTTTCTTGTGATATAAGCCTTGAAAGTGCCGGTACACATAAGTACAGAAGCGGAAAAGAACAGCACAGGTACAATCCTGTTACCATACATCTTTTACAGGATGCTGCAAAAACAGGGGATTATGAGGTATATAAACAATATTCGGAAGCACTTAATAAAGAGACGACAAGTGAGCTTCGTAACCTTATAGGATTTAAGTTTCCAGAAAAAGGGATACCTATTGAAGAAGTTGAAAGTGTTGAATCAATAGTAAAGAGATTTAAAACAGGGGCTATGAGCTATGGTTCTATCTCAAAGGAAGCGCATGAGACACTTGCGATTGCTATGAACCGTATAGGCGGAATGAGCAACAGCGGAGAAGGCGGAGAAGACATAGACCGTCTTACTCCTGATGCAAACGGAGACAACAGATGTTCTGCCATAAAACAGGTAGCTTCTGGAAGATTCGGTGTAACAAGCAGATATCTTGTAAGTGCAAAAGAGATACAGATAAAAATGGCTCAGGGCGCAAAACCTGGAGAGGGCGGACACCTCCCGGGAACGAAAGTATATCCTTGGATTGCAAAAACAAGACATTCAACTACAGGTGTTGCTCTTATTTCACCGCCGCCTCATCATGATATATATTCTATAGAGGACCTTGGAGAGCTTATATACGACCTTAAGAATGCAAACAGAGATGCACGTATTTCAGTTAAACTTTGCTCAGAGGCTGGAGTGGGAACAGTTGCTGCAGGTGTTGCAAAAGCAGGAGCACAGGTAATACTTATTTCGGGATATGACGGAGGCACAGGTGCGGCGCCGAGAACATCTATTCATAATGCCGGACTTCCGTGGGAGCTTGGTCTTGCAGAAACTCACCAGACACTTATAAAAAACAAACTTAGAAATAAAGTTGCTTTGGAAGTTGACGGAAAACTTATGACAGGCCGTGATGTGGCAATAGCAGCTATGCTGGGCGGCGAACAGTTTGGATTTGCTACTGCACCGCTTGTAACTATGGGATGCGTAATGATGAGGGTATGCAACCTTGATACATGCCCGATGGGAATTGCAACGCAAAATCCGGAACTTAGAAAGAGATTTGCCGGAAAACCTGAATATGTTATAAACTTCATGTACTTTGTTGCTCAGGAGCTTAGAGAGTATATGGCAAAGCTTGGCATAAGAACTGTTGCCGAACTTGTCGGCAGAAGCGATTTGTTAAAGGAACGTGACGGGGCCTGCACGAGAACGAGAAAAGTAGACCTTTCTAAAATACTTAACAATCCTTTTGCAAAACAGGGAGAAAACTTTGGATTTGATTCAAAGCAGGTATATGATTTTAAACTGGAAAACACAGTCGATGAAAAAATACTGCTTAAGAGGTTTAGAAGAGCAATAGATGAAAAGAAACCTATGTCTATAGACATAGATGTTAAGAACACGGACAGAGCTTTAGGCACAATACTTGGTTCGGAAATAACAAAGAAATATCCCGACGGAATGGCTGATGACACACTTCATGTAAAATGCAAAGGCTCCGGAGGACAAAGTTTTGGTGCTTTCATTCCTAAAGGCCTTACTCTTGAGCTTGAAGGCGACAGCAACGACTATTTTGGAAAAGGACTTTCAGGCGGAAAATTAATAGTATATCCTTCTAAAAACAGCAAATTTGTTCCGTCTGAAAACATAATTATAGGAAATGTTGCTCTTTACGGTGCAACAAGCGGAGAAGCATATATATGCGGTGTTGCAGGGGAGAGATTCTGTGTAAGAAATTCAGGAGCAAGAGCTGTAGTTGAGGGAGTTGGAGACCATGGCTGCGAATACATGACAGGCGGTGTGGCCGTAATACTCGGCGAAACAGGAAAGAATTTCGCGGCAGGCATGAGCGGCGGAATTGCATATGTGCTTGATGAAAACCACGAGTTATACATGAAGGTAAATAAAGGCCTTGTAAGTCTTGAGGAAGTTAAACACATGCAGGATGTGCTTATGCTCAAAAAACTTATTTCCAATCATGTAATGGCTACAGGCTCCGCTAAAGGCAAAATAATTCTTGATAACTTTGAAGAATACCTTAAAAAATTCAAAAAGGTGCTTCCGAGAGATTACGATAAGATGAACAAAGCAATAATTGCTTTTGAGGAAAAGGGCTTGAGTGCTGAAGAAGCAAAGATTGAGGCATTTTATGCCAACAGAGCCTGACAGGAGGTAGTAATAATGGGGAAAAAAACAGGATTTTTAGATTATAAAAGACAGGACGGCACTGAGATTGACGCACTGGAAAGGATCAAAAATTTCAATGATTTTCATATCCACCTGTCAGAAGATAAAAGAAAAGAACAGGGTGCCAGATGTATGAACTGCGGTGTCCCGTTTTGTCAAAGCGGTGTTGAGATACATGGAATGACTTCGGGCTGCCCTCTGAACAATCTTATTCCGGAGTGGAACGACCTTGTATACAGAGGAATGCCTGAATTGGCTTTGGAAAGACTTTTAAAGACAAACTGCTTTCCGGAATTTACATCACGCATATGTCCTGCGCTTTGTGAGTCAGCATGTACATGTAGTGTGCATGACGGTGCAGTAACTATAAAAGAAAACGAATACGGCATAATAGAGTATGCCTTTGAACATGGACTTATAAAACCGGAACCGCCAAAGGTAAGGACAGGAAAAAGTGTTGCTGTAATTGGTTCAGGGCCTTCAGGCCTTGCGGCTGCTGATGATTTAAACAAAAGAGGCCACAGTGTAACTGTGTTTGAAAGAAGTGACCGTGCCGGAGGACTCCTGATGTACGGCATACCCAATATGAAGCTTGACAAAAGCATAGTTGAAAGAAGAATACGTCTTATGGAAGAAGAGGGCATTGTATTCAAGCTTAATTCCGACGTGGGACAAAACATAAAAGCAGAAGACATAATGCATGATTTTGATGCTGTTGTTCTTGCATGCGGAGCTTCAAACCCGAGAGATGTAAAAGTAAAGGGCAGAGATGGAAACGGTATTTATTTTGCTGTGCCTTACATGGAAAATTTGACAAAAGGGCAGCTTGACAAGACATACGACACTTCAAAATTTATGTCTGCAAAGGGTAAAAACGTGCTTATAATTGGCGGCGGAGATACAGCAAACGACTGTCTCGGAACTGTTTTAAGAGAAGGATGCAAAAATGTATACCAGCTTGATATAAATCCTAAAAAGCCTTTAGAGAGAGCTGCAGGCAACGGATGGCCGGAGTGGCCTAAAGTCTATAAAATTGATTATGGTCAGGCAGAGGCAATTGCAAAATTCGGCAGAGATCCGAGAATATTTGCCTCATCATGTATGGAATTTATACTTGATGAAAAAAAGAACCTTAAACAGGCGCGAATTGCTCAGGTAATTAAAAAACCAAGCAAAAAAGCAAGATATGAAATAGTGCCTGTAGAAGGCACGGAAAAGATTATAGACGTTGATATAGCGCTTATTGCAGGCGGTTTTTCAGGTCCGGAAGGTTATTCCTCAAAAGGATTTAAAGTTGAACTTGATAAAAGAACAAACATAAAAACTGAAAAAGGACATTATGCTACAAGCAATGAAAAAGTGTTTGCCTGCGGCGACATGAGGAGAGGTCAGTCACTTGTTGTGTGGGCCATAAAAGAGGGCCGCGGAGCGGCAAAAGAAATTGATAAATTTCTTATGGGATATACAAATCTTGAATGATGTACATTGCATGTTTTATATTTCTGTGAACTTACAGTGTAAGAAAAACAAGGGACTTTCAAACTATGAAAGTTCCTTGTGCTTATTGATAGACTTTTTATAAATATTTTTACGCGGAGTTCATAAATTTACAGCACTCAGAATAGAAATATGTATTATAACTACATCGCTAATTTTGAGGGGAGAAACGTTTTATGGACAGCAGCAAAAAAAATAATATTACCAGTAACAGCATTAATGATAACAACCGTATTGAAATATCAGGCAAAGTATGCGGCGAGGCGAAATTCAGCCACAGAATATATGGAGAGGGCTTTTATACTTTTAATATTTCTGTAATGAGGCTTAGCGAAAGTGAGGATATAATTCCTATAACTGTTTCGGAAAGACTTCTTGACTCAGTTGAAATCAAAAATGGAGAAAAAGTTAGTATAAAAGGTCAGGTAAGAAGTTATAATAACAATGATTCCACAAAAAATCGGCTTATGATTTCAGTCTTTGTAAGAGAATTTGATGATGATATGGCGGATAACAGGAATATGGTTGTTTTAAACGGATATATATGCCGAACTCCGGTTTACAGAACAACTCCTATGGGACGTGAGATTACAGATATGCTTATTGCCGTAAACAGGGCATATAATAAATCGGACTATATTCCTTGTATTGTTTGGGGCAGAAATGCCAGATATGCCGGGAAATTAGCTACTGGTGACAACATAATTGTAAGTGGCAGGATGCAGAGCAGAAAATATCAGAAAAAAACTGAAAATGGAATAGACGAAAAAACGGCATATGAAGTTTCAGTTTCAAAGATTGAAAAAGTTGAAAAAAGTGATAATACGGAAGAAACAGAAGAAACAGAAGAAAACGAAAACGACTAATTTTAGTTGGGATATATAGTTTTACTGTTTTATATACTTTTTTATTGACAATCGGAGTTTAATGGTATATAATTTCTTAAGCTGATGAATTCGGCTTTGGAGGTATTGACTATGAGAGAAGGATATATTTATCTCTACTACGGGGATGGAAAGGGAAAAACTACTCTTGCTATTGGACAGGGGATGAGAGCTGTAGGCAATGATCTTTCTGTAGTAATGGTGCAGTTTCTTGATTACAATCACAATAAGGAATATATACCGCTTAAAAAACTTGAACCTAATTTTAGAGCTTTTCGATTTGAAAAACAGCGAGACAGCCTTGAGGATGCCCAGGTTAATGAAGTGAAAAATGAAATCGGGCTTGCTATTAATTTCAGCAGGAAAATACTTGAGACGGGCGAATGTGATATGCTTATACTTGACGGCATTACAGATGCAGTTGAAGCTGGGTTTATTACAGATAAGGAGGTTGCGGACCTTTTAGATAAAAGAACAAGCTATATGGATGTTATAATCACGGGAAACAAGAAGTATGAAAAAATAGCTGAAAAAGCAGATTTTATTTACAGTATAAATATTGAAAAATTTTCTGAAGACAAGATGTAATAAATTAACAATAAAAAAAGAGCTGATGTATTTTATGTATTCAGCTCTTTTTTTGTTATAAACATTTCTCGTATATATAAAACAAGCCTTTTCTCCAATTTGCTTTGCCTACTTTTTTATATCCAATGCTTTCATACAGTTTTATGGAATATGGATTTTTGGAAAAAGCATCAAGCCTTACGGAGCCGATACCGTTTTTAATAAGAAGCTTTTCGATGTAGGCCATAGTTTTTCTGCCAATTCCTTTATTCTGCCATTTGGGATGAATACATAACCTGTGTAATATTATATATGAATCTGACGACCACATAGCAAAATTGTATGCGTCATCAAATTCTTTTGAAAGCACAAACACCGCAATAATTTCATCAGAAAATGTACCAACATATAGAGTTTTGTTTAATATATCGTTTTTTATTGTATCTCTGTCAGGGTATACACTATCCCACTGAAATATGCCCCTATCTTCCAAATCGGCTACTGCTGAAGAAAAAATAGAAAACACACAGTCAGTTTCATCAATTTCGGCTTTTCTGAATTTAATTTCACCAGTGAATTTTGTATTCATTTTCACTCTCCGTTTTTACTCAAGAACATCTTTCATTGTATAAAAACCTGCCGGTTTTCCTGCAAGGTATTTTGCGGCTTTTACAGCTCCTACAGCAAATATTTCTTTGCTCATTGCTGTGTGACTAATTGTAATTATTTCATCTTGCCCGGCAAATATAACATCATGCTCGCCTACGATGGTGCCGCCTCTTATAGAGCTTATTCCGACTTGGTCATGTGTACGTTTTTCACGTACCTGAGAACGGTCATATACGTAATTAAGTTTATTTCCGAGAGCCTCATTTATTGAATCTGCTATAGCTATGGCAGTGCCGCTTGGAGCATCTATTTTTTGATTATGATGTTTTTCAAGTATTTCGATATCAAATCCGGAGTCATAGAGCACATCTGCAGCCTTTTTTACAAGGTTCATTATAAGGTTTATGCCCACTGACATGTTTGCGGATTTTAAAAGTGCTACTGATGCTGATGTTTCCTTTACTTTTGTATTAAGCTCGTCCGAAAAACCCGTTGTGCAAAGTATGGCAGGGGTTTTAGTATTTTTACAGTATTCAAGAAGAGCCGGTATTGCCGACGCTGTCGAAAAATCTATTATCACATCTGCTTTTACAGTACAGTCGGCTATATTTTTAAAAACTGGATAATCTGCTTTTAAACTATCTCTTGGGTCAATACCTGCCGCAACAGAGCAGTTTTCATCTCTATTTATTATTCCTTCTACGACTTTTCCCATTTTTCCGCCGCAGCCGTGTATAATAATGTTTATCATTTTTTCACCTCATTAGTATAAAGACAGCACAGGTATATGCCTGTGCCATCAATTTTGATTTTTTAAATAAGATTTTGCGCTTTAAGTTCTGCTTTAAGCTTCTCAAGATTTGCAGGCTCCATGTCATATAAAGGTGCTACAAGAGGGCCGGCGTTCATGCCCATAAGATTGCATGCCGTTTTAACAGGAATAGGGTTTGTTTCAATAAAGAGTGCATTTGCAAGAGGAAGAGTATCAAGGAATATCCTACGGCTTCCTGCAATATCACCTGACAAGAACTTTGTTACCATTTCATGCACTTCTTTTGGCATTACGTTTGCAAGAACTGATATTACACCCTTGCCGCCTACGGAAAGAATAGGAAGTGTCTGGTCATCGTTTCCTGAGTATATATCAAAATCAGGCCCGCACATTTGAGCTATTTTTGCAATCTGTGAAAGGTTTCCGCTTGCTTCTTTTATAGCTACGATATTTTTTACTTTTGAGAGCTCATAAACTGTTTCAGGAGCAATATTAAGGCCAGTTCTTCCTGATACTGAGTAAAGAATGATTGGTGTTGAAACACTGTTTGCGATTTCCGTATAATGTTTTACGAGGCCCTTCTGAGTTGTTTTGTTATAATATGGAGTAACCATTAAAAGTGCGTCTGCTCCGGCTTCTTCGGAAAGTTTTGCAAGCTCACATGCATGAGATGTGATATTGCTGCCTGCGCCTGCAATTACAGGTACTCTTTTATTAACTATGTCAACACAGTATTTAATAAGTTTTATTTGTTCTGCGTCGTCAATTACTGTTGCTTCTCCTGATGTACCGGCAACAAGGATTGCGTCTGTGCCTGCTGCTATTTGTCTTTCGACAATTTTTCTGAATGCATCATAATTAATTGACTTATCATCATTAAATGGTGTGACGATAGCTACTGCTGAACCTGTGAAAATAGACATTTTGAAATCCCCCTTACAAATTAGTTCATATTGTTAATAAGTATCTGTGCTATCTGTACTGCGTTTGTAGCGGCACCTTTTCTGATATTGTCGGCTACGCACCAGAAATTGACACCGTTTTCAACACTTTCGTCACGTCTTATACGGCCAACATATACCTCATCTGTGCCTGTGGCTTCAATTGCAAGAGGGTATACATCATTTGCCGGGTCATCTTTAAGTATAATGTCAGGTGAGTCTGAAAGAAGCTTTTTAACCTCGTTGATATCAACAGGTTTTTCAAACTCAACATTAATAGATTCGCTGTGGCTGTTAAAAACAGGTACGCGCACGGTGGTTGCAGTTACTTTTAATTCAGGATGGTGAAGAATCTTTCTTGTTTCCCAAATCATCTTCATTTCTTCTTTTGTATATCCGTTATCCAAAAATACATCAATATGAGGAAGGCAGTTATTTGCTATTGGGTGAGGAAATTTCTTAGGCTCTTCCCCCTTAAGACCGTTTTCAAGGTCCTTCCAGCCGGCAACACCGGCTCCTGATACAGCCTGATATGTTGAGTATACAACTCTCTTAATAGTATATTTGTCATCAAGCGGTTTTAATGCAACTACTGCCTGTATTGTTGAACAGTTTGGATTGGCAATTATGCCCTTGTTCCACTTAACATCCTCCGGATTCACCTCAGGAACTACAAGAGGAACTTCAGGGGCCTGTCTCCACTGAGCTGAGTTATCTATTACAATACAGTTGTGTTTTGCTGCGATAGGTGCAAACTTTGCGCTTGTGCTTCCGCCTGCCGAGAAAAGAGCAATATCAATAGGTTTATCAAATGAATGCTCTGTAAGCTCCTCAACAACATATTCTTTGCCTTTAAATGTAAGCTTGCTTCCGGCAGAACGCGCGGATGCCATTACATAAAAATTATCAATAGGTAAATTTTTTTCCTCAAGCACTTTGAGAAATGTTCTTCCGACCATTCCTGTTGCGCCCACAACAGCGAGATTAACCTTCTTCATTGAATAATCACTCCTAAAAAATAGTATTAAAAAAACCGTTTGACACCAACTAAATAAATCACAGACAGGTGCAACGGCTTCCCACATATGAAGTATTTAGTAGCTCTCCGCAAAAGTATTTTTATATACTTATGCGACAGTCAGCAGGCTGTTTACCTGCTGCCCAGGAAAAACAGCACCGCACTGAATTTCCTTCGGCATCATTCCCTTTCGATAAGCATCTCACACTTTCGGCAGTGTCAGCTTATTTACTTATGAAAAATGCGCCTCTACTTATAATATAAAAGTATCTTATCACCAATGCCATTCCATGTCAAATACTTTAGTATTATTTTCATTATATTATGAAAATAAAAGTGTTTTCACAGCGAAGAAAAAAAGCTGCCCGCATGAAAAATTACGGACAGCGATATAAAATTACATACATCCAAGCACAGCTGCAAAAAACGCGGTGCTTTGTCTGAGAGAAGGTATATACATACATTCATTGACAGTATGTATATCTTTACCGGCAGGCCCTAAAGCGTCAACGGTTGGTATTCCGAGAGAACTGAAATATGCCGCATCAGTTGCTCCGTCAACTCCAAACTCACATATATCTTTGCCTAAAATTTCCGCCGGTTTTTCAAGAAGTTTATATGCTCTGTGATTCTGCTCGCATTTTTCAAAAGCAGGGAAAAGGGTGTGATACTGAACTTTTATTTTTGTTCCATGAACGGTTACGCTGTTTTCAAGAGAACGAAGGTTTTCTTCCACACCGGCAAAATCGGTGTTTGTGGGTATTCCTGCAACGCAAAACTCGGCATGGGCATTGCCTGCCACAATACCGTTAGGACGTCCTCCTGAAATTGGTGCTACATTATAATAGATACCTTTTTTGTAATCATTAAAATTATAAAACTCAATTATTTTGTGAGCCAGCTCAAGTATGGCGCTTCTGCCTTCAAGATATGCACATCCCGCATGTGCTTCTTTGCCTTCAATATCCATCTGACCAAGTATTACACCTTTTCTTGATGTAATGTAAGCTCTTTTGCCGTTGTTTTCTTCTGCCATTTCAAATATAAAAGCATAATCAGCTCCTTCAGCTTCCTGCTTATAAAGCTTGCTCCCTGAAGCTGTACCTATTTCCTCGTCACAGTTAAATATAAACTCTATTTCTTTATCCGGCAGAAGGCCTGCGTCCTGCATTGCTTTAACCGCATATATGGCGGTAACTATTCCGCCTTTGCAGTCGCTTACGCCAAGACCGTATGCACAGTAACCGTCAATATGAAAAGGGTGTTCTTTTGTAAAACCCTCCTCAAATACGGTATCTATATGCCCGTTAAGTATTATTTTACCTGTAGAATTTTTTGGCGTTAGTTTGGCTGTCATGTGTGTACCGAGGCCGTCTACATGGTATGTTTTTACATTGCATCCCATATCCTCAAGAACATTTTTGAGTATTTCAACTACTTTTATATTTCCTTCCTCATTCCATGTGCCGCAGTCTATGGAAGCAAATGTTTTTAAAAGTTCCATTTGCTTATCAAGATATTTTTTAGCTCCCATATTTGCTGCAACTTTAATTTTTTCATAGTCTTTCATATAAACATCTCCTTATTTTATGTCTACATACATATCGGAGGGATTGACTTTTTTTGGTATAAGGCCGTTTTTATAAAGCCAGTCTATATTTTCCTGATAACATTCAGGATCCTGTGTAAGGAAAGGGGAGTTTTCTTTTTCCATCATAGGAAGAAGTATACTCATGCTTTTCTTTTCTACATCAGGATCAAGAGGATAATTTGCTTTATCCTGGCTTTTAAGAAGTATTTTAAGTGTGCCGTCAGGGTTATTTTTCATATCCTCAAAGCCTTTTTTTGTGGCACGCATAAATTTTTCATATTTTTCAGGGTTTTTCTCGAGATTTTTTTCTCCGGCTACGAAAACAAGTGAGTAATAATTTGGCACACCATAATCGGTAAGCTTCATACAATTCATTTTAAATCCCTCTTTTTCAAGCATAGGTATTTCGTGATTTATAAAACATCCGAAAGTTGCGTCAACATTTCCTGTTGTCATTGAACTCATAAGGTCAAAACCGACATTTATAAGCTTTATATCATCCATTTTAAGGCCTTCCGAGTTAAGCATTGATTCTATAACGGCCTCGCCGAATTTAATGCCGGTATATCCTACCGTTTTGTCTTTGAGGTCTTTAGGTGATTTTATATTTTTGTCTGCAATTGATGCTATAAGGTCAAGCGGTTCCTGAACAACAGTGCCTATTGCTTTTACCGGAATATTTTCGGCGGCACGTGCAATTATGACGTCATCCTGATAATAAAGTCCTGCGTCTGCTTTTCCGGCAGCAGAAAGCGACAGAGGATCGGTATTATTTGCTGGGAATTTTATGTTTACTTTAAGCCCCTCATCAGCGTAATAGCCTTTTTCTATTGCGTCATATATAAAAGAATGGACTGCGTTTGGGTACCAGTCAAGTATGAGGTCAAAATCTTCAAGTTTTGAATTGGCTGTGGTTTTAGATGATGATGCCGACGCGGATTTGTTAGCTGTACCGCCGCATGCAGTCACACTTAAAGCAAGTAAAACCGCAGATAAAAGAGCCATTAGTTTTTTCATAATTATTTCCTCCCATAAAAAAATCCTTCCCATTGAGGAAAGGATAATATTTCGTTTATGCTTCCTACAATGGTGTTAACCAACAGGTTCAAAGGGTCAGGTTTTAACCTTCTCAACTTAATTAAGTTCCCCCGCATGTTATTTACTTAAATTCAATTATAGCTTATATTGAAATAATTGCAACATGTTTTTACCACTTTATATAAAATAAACCATACAATTTTTTCTAATATATTAGAGAAGCCAATTAAATTAATAATATAAAAAAATACAGAGAGCTTTTTATTTTTAAAAAGACTCCCTGAAAGACTCCCTGTTTTTTATTCTTGTATCAAAAATGATACATATTTTAATTATTTGTGTTTCTTTCAGCTTCAGTCTCTAATTTTTTAGCTTGTTTTTTAAAAGACTTTTTGTGTTTATGAATTCTGAAAACTTCAACTGAAGAATAAAGAACTGGAATAAATATAAGTGTTATGAGCGTTGAAATCGAAAGGCCGAATATTATCGCAACACCCATAGGACGTTGCATTTCAGTACCTTCACCAAGCGCAAGTGCCATTGGAACCATACCTATTACCGTTGTAAGAGTTGTCATAAGTATTGGTCTTAAACGGCTTGGGCCTGCCTCAAGCAGCGCCTCATTGCATTCCATGCCTCTTGCTCTCAGCTGATTTGTATAGTCTATAAGAATTATGGCATTATTTACAACCATGCCGACAAGCATTATGAAAGCCATAAACGACGTTGCCGTTATAGTCTGCCTGCAGACGAAAAGCCCTAAAATAGCTCCTGTAATTCCGAGGGGAACTGAGAACATTACTATAAGCGGATAAATAAACGACTCAAACTGCGAAGCCATTATCATATATACCAATAACATTGCTACTACAAGTGCAATTCCAAGACTCTTAAATGTGTCTTTCATAGTATCAAGGTCACCTGTAAACTCATAGCTGCAATTTTCAGGGAACTTATAGCCGTCAAGGATTTTAGTAAGCTCTTTTTGTGCGTTTCCGGCGGTCATGCCGTTTTTAAGATTTGCTCCGATTGTGATATATGTATGATTATTTTTACGTGTTATTGAAGTAGCACTTTCATCAGTCTGTATGTCGACAACATCCGTTATAGGTATTATTCCCGAAGATGTGGAAATTGTGACTTTTTGAAGGTCGTTCATAGTGCTTACTTTGTCTTTGTCATCTTTAATAATAATATCCATCTCATCATCGTTTACCTTATACTCTGTTGCGGTGGAACCATTTATTGCTGTAGCAAGAGTGGAGGCAATTGTAGATGTAGTAACACCGTATTTTGCGGCTTTTTCTCTGTTTATTACTATGTTTGCCTCAATTTCGGAGTCCTCGGAGGAGTTAACGACATCTTTTGTCCAGCTTTGAGATGATACAAGTTTTTCTATGTCTTTCCCGACACTTCTAAGCTCATCGGTGTTATCATCATTTAACTGTATCTCAACATCACTGCTTGACTCATAATCGGAACCCATGGCAGAAGAACTTGCTGTTACCGTTATGTCGGCTCCCGGAATTGTTTTTATTCTGTTTTTAATATCATCAACTATATCATTTGTGCTTCTGTCACGGTCTTTTTTGTCACAGAATGTAAGGTTTATTGATGCCGTATCTGTCTGCGAACCGCCTGTAAGAAGCGACGCTGTTGTTGCACCTGCCATTACATAATAACTCTTTGTTTCAGGTATGTCCTTAATTTTTTTAAGTACCTCATCAAGGACTTTGCTTGTCTCGTCGATATCTGTGCCGTTAGGCATATCAATATTTATTGCTGCCGCGCCTTCATCCATATCCGGCAAAAGGTTAACGCCTGTAAGCGGAATAAGGCCGAAAGACAATACAAACAAAGCAAATACGAGTACAATTATTTTCTTTTTATTGCATAAAGCGGCGGCAAGCACTTTTCTGTAAAACATATCAAGTTTGCCGAGGCCTTTGCCACATGAATCAAGAAGCTTGTTTAGCGGTGTATTTTTCTTTGGCTTTGATGCCGACTCTTCTTCGGACCTCAGAAGCCTTGAGTATGCCATTGGCACAAATGTAAGAGATACTATAAGTGATGCCAATAGGGCAAAGCATACTGTAAGCGAAAGGTCTTTAAACATCTGGCCTATAGTGCCTTTTACAAACATAAGCGGAAGGAAAACCGCAACTGTTGTAAAAGTTGAAGCCATAACGGCTACACCAACTTCGTTTGCACCTCTGTCAGCCGCCTCATCGGCAGGTATGCCTTTTGAGTGGAATTTTGTTATATTCTCGAGCACAACTACCGAGTTATCAACGAGCATACCTATGCCGATTGTTATACCTCCGAGAGATATAATATTAAGCGTCATACCGCTGACATACATGAGAGCAAATGTGGCCACTACCGATGTAGGTATTGATACGGCTATGATTGCCGATGTTTTTCCGCTTCTTAAGAATATGAAAAGTACTATAACTGCCATAATTGCGGCCTGCAAAGCCGTTGAAAGAACATTTTTTACAGATGTTTTTATATAATCAGATGTATTTGAAAGCATTGACATATGTATCTGAGGATATTTGCTGTTAAGCTGCTCCATTTCTTTTGAAACTCTATCTGATATTTCAACTGTATTTGCATCAGACTGTTTGCTTATTGCAAGAACGATACTCTTTTCTCCGTCTACTATAGCATATGAGTTTTCATCTTCCGTTGTATATTCTACATCTGCAACGTCACTTAAACGTACTTTACTTCCGCCTGATGTTGTGAGAAGTATGTTTTTAATATCATCAACCGATTTAAACTCGCCTACGGTTCTGGCTGTAATCTTTGTTGTGCCGTTTGTAAGTTTACCGACAGGAGAGTTAATGTTTTCGGCTTTAAGCATAGATGATATCTGGCTTGTGGATATTCCGTAGCCATTCATCTTGTCTGTGTCAAGAGTAATGTTTACAACATTGTCAAGTCCGCCCATTGCATCTACTGAAGCGACACCGTCAATTTTTTCAATACTGTCTGTTATATTGTCATCAACAAACTGTGTCAAATCAGGTATGTCCATTTTATCTGAGCCGACACCAACAATAATTGACGACAGTTCATTAATATCAATTTTGAGTACCATTGGGTCATTGGCATCATCCGGCAATGTGGATTTTACAAGGTCGATTTTTTCACGTACATCATCTGCAGCTACATTTATATCTGTACCGTCAAGGAATTTTACAATTACCATTGACGAATTTGATGATGAAGTCGATGATACGGTATCTACATTGCTTACTGTGCCAAGTGCTTCCTCAATAGGCTTGCTTATAAGGTTTTCTATTTCTTCCGGGCCGGCGCCTACATATGTTGTGCTTACCAAAACAACTGGTATGTCTATATCAGGCATAAGATTAAGCTTAAGCGTTGACAGTGACAGCAATCCGGCAAGAATTACCATCAGTGTAACCATTATTACAGTAACCGGTCGTTTAATGGAGAATTTTGAAAACATTTTTCTCAACCTCCTTATTCATTTGCGTCATCTTTGGCTACTGCTATCTTGTCACCGTCATCAAGATATGTCTGACCTTTAATTACAACATTCGTGCCGGATTCAATTCCGCTTGTGATTTCTATGTTTGTTCCATTATCTATTCCTGTTGTAACTTTAGTTTTAACGGCAGTCCCGTTTTTGTCTATAAATACAAATGTTTCATTGTCTTTTGTTATTACTGTGTTTACAGGAACAGCGATAACATCGGCTTTTTTATCTTTTACAAATGTCGTCTCGCCAAACATACCGCTTTTTATTGCTCCGTCAGTATTTTCTATCTCAACCTTTACATCATATGTTCCGCCTGTGTTTGCGGATGGGTTAATTTCCGATATTGTGCCGGAAATCGGTTTATCCGACACTGCCGGTATTGACACATCAATAGTTTCGCCTGTATTTATATCGTTTATGATATATTCGGATACGGAAACCCTCATTACTACCTTTGATGTATCGGAAATAACAAATGGTGCTAAAGCGGCGGAAAGTATGCCGCCGGCTTTTACATTGCATGCTGTTACATAGCCTGATATAGGACTTTTAACAGTACAGTCATTTAATGATTTGTTATACGAATTAATCTGTGCCGAAACGCTTTCTTTTGCAGCTTTTGCACTGTTTAATGAATCTTGAGCTTTTTTAAGGTTTTCTGCAGGCATCTTATTTACAAGATCATAACTTTCTTTTGCCTGATCATATGATATCTTTGTGCTTTTGTAAGCGTTTGTAAAATTATCCATTTCGGTTTTGGAAATTATGCCGTTTTGATATAGCACTGTATTATTGTCATAATTAGTTTTTGCCTGATTGTATGCAATTTCTGCACTGTCAAGAGCTGCCTTTGCATTTTGTATTGATGTCTGCATACTGGCTCCATTTGCCAGTTCAACACCTGTCTGTGCACTTTTTATATTAGCTTCGGCTGAAGCAAGAGATGCTTCTGCAACTTTTTTGCTGTTTAAAATATCAGAGGTATCCATTTGATAAAGGACGTCGCCTGCTTTTACGTAATCGCCTACATCAAAATTTACAGAAGCCACTTTGCCGGATATTGTACCTGCGACTGTCATTTCATTTACTGGTTCCACTGTGCCACTGTAATGATACTTATTTTCGATTGTTGTTTTGGATACATTCATTTCTTCAACATATGTAACGTTCGATTCTGCTGAACTTTCAGCTGAGCTGTTTGCCTTGACACTGCCTGAACCGCATCCGGTAATTGAAAATGCTGTTAAGGCCGTGGCAAGCAAAACAGGTACTATTCTTTTTTTCATGTTTAGAAATCCTCCCGTTTACAAGCCTTTATATCCCAATAGCTTCAAAAAATTCTATGCATTTAATGAATTTTTCGCGTTCATCTTTTTGTGCACGGCTTAAAAATTCTACAAATGACTGACATATCGAATCTCTGAATTTATCAAGGACATTTAACCCCTTTTCCGTCAACACAATATGGAATATCCTGCCGTCTTTGTCGGAGTCAAACTGCTTTTTTGAAACATACCCGGCATCTGCCATTTTCTTTATTGTAAGAGACAAACTGCTTTTACTTATATGAAATAGTTTCTCTAAACCGGATATTGTATCTATGCCTGATTCGCTTATTACCAACATAAGACCAAACTGTCTTTGTGAGAGCTCTTTATTGCCTTTGCCGTTGATATTAAACATGTTTTCAAGGTGCTGAGCGTTCCAGCAGGCGAAATGAATACTGAATCTCAGATATTTGAGAGCAAGTTTTTTTATTTCGCTTTCTTCCATTTTACGCCTCCGTAATTATTGACATGACATGACAAAACATTCATTACGAAAATTGATTTTACTATAAAACTATTTTTATGTCAATATGGAATAAATAAATAATTGGAACACTATGGAATACTAAATTTATAAGAATTTCACGAAATATATTAAATATTCTTAAAAAAAATAGTATATAAAATTATGTTTTAAAATATAAATTTAAAATTTGCTTAAGAATATTTAAGATTTCAAACCAAATCAGGTATGTTTTATATTGCAAAAATCCACTAAATATTTTATGATTTTTACAATGTCTGTTAAATATGCTAAAATTAAAAATAATTTAATTTATATATTTTTATATTTGGAGGTTAAAAAATGAAGATAATTGTACTTTTCGGGAGTCCTCATAAAGAGGGTAATACAAAAAAGCTGCTTGATGTTGTTATAAAACGATTAAATGAAATGGGACATGAAACAGAGACAATATATTTGTATGACAAAAAAATCAAACCTTGTTTGGGATGTTTTGCCTGCCAAAAACAAAAAGAAGGTTTTGGTTGTGTCCAAAATGACGATGCACAAAAAATAGCCGAAAAAATACTTGAATCTGACCAAATAATACTTGCTACGCCAATATATTCTTGGTTCTGTACAGGAGTGATGAAGAATTTATTAGACAGAATTGTGTTTTTTATGAATAAAATATACCTTGGGCAAAAGGGAACAAAAATGATGAAATCAAAAAAAATATCACTTGTTATTACATGCGGACTTGAACCTAAAACGTCAACAGACCTTTTTGAAAGGGGCATGATGCGTTTTGCAATACATTGCGGAATGTTTTATATGGGTTCTGTACATATAAAGTGTGTAGGAAAACCACTTACTGATGAAAATAAAAAATCAGCGGTTAAATTTGCCGATTTTATTGTTAAACAGGATATGCAATAAAAAACAATTATTGACAAATAAAAGGTTTTATGATAAAACTAAGTCAGACATTGACAAAACATTATTTTACTTTATTTCAGGTGTATCAACATCCCATTGTATAACATTGTAGCCACATTGATGTGCAGTGTTTATAACATTATTATTGTATTCGCCAAAAGGAGCTCTGAAAAGATTCATTTTATAGCCTGTAAGATCGTATACCTTCTGGTATGTATTGTCGAGTTCTTTTTTGATTTCTGCTGATGAAAGAGAATTCATATGAGGATGCGTAGCTGAGTGATTGCCGAGGTCGTGACCTGCCTCACATATCTTTTTTACTTCGTCTGGATACTTGTCTACCCAATATCCGCACATGAAAAATGTTGCTTTTACGTTATTTTCATTAAGTATACTTAGAAGCGTATCGGTATCGTCCGCACCCCAAGCGGCATCAAAAGATATAGCGATTTTCTTTTTGTCTGTGTTGACACAGTAAATTGGAAGTGCCCTTTTCGATGCGGCCAAGCTTGAAAATACGTTTACCGATATCGGTTTTACTGCCGTTAGAAGTATCACCGCGGCTGCGGCCACAGACAGAATAGGTATGTACTTTGTTTTTGCAAAAGCTTTGAATAGACTTGCAATTTTTTTTAACATGGATTTTTCCTCCGAATATTTCTGAATTGGTATATTATATTTCAATAAGAGGTACATTTTGCATGTTTTTTTCAGTTCTGTGCAGTGCGTTCATAAAAGAGTCATAAAGATGTTACCATTTTGTAATTGTATTTTTTAGGTAATGGCTGTAAAATGTTAATATGTATTTATAGTATTTTAATTTCAGCATGAATGGAGGAGTATTATGAAAAATTTTAAGACTGCGGCAGCGGGTTTTGTTGCAGGTGCTTTATGTATGGTTACGGTTACTGCAATGGCTGCATATTCTGACGTTACTGCAAAATTATGGAACGATGTAACATTTAGGTTTAACAATGAGAGGGTTGCTTCACCGTCTGATCAGCCTGTTTTAAATTACAGGGGATATACTTATGTTCCGCTGCGCTTTGTATCCGAGCAGTTCGGAGCTGATGTAAATTATGATTCTAACTTAAAGACTGTATCTGTTGATTATAAACCTAAAGTTGTAGAAAAGCAGGTTCCGGTTGTAAAAGAAGTGCCTGTATATATTAAGGATGATTCTAAGACAGATGGTTCTGCTGTTTACCAAACGTTGCCAATTAAGGTTACTGACGGCGATTACAGTGTTGAAGTTACAGGGTTTACAAGAAATGCTTCTTTAGCCTACACAAAGGCTCTTGTAACAGTAAAAAATAAAGGAGATGACTATATTCAGCTTGTACCGAGCGAGAGCAAGCTTACTGTTGACGGGGAGGATGTTCCTCTTTGCAAGATTTTAAGCAGATGGGACAATAGCTGGTCAACGGGTGATATTTATTCAGAAGATGACGACGACGGAGAAAAAGACGGATATGTGTCATTTGAGCTTTGTAATGAGGACTACGAAAAAATGGACCTTACTCTTGTGATTAGAAATAACACAACAGGCGAAGACAAACCTTACACATTCCATTTTATTGAAAAAGGCAACACAAGCACTGATGATGACGACTGATAACAGGGAGTGTATTTAAAATGAAATATAAAAGACTGCTGGCGGTCTCAATATCGGCATTATTGATGTTTTCATCCACGGCATTTGCTGCCGAAAAGACATCTGACGATGATGAGCAGCCTATGGTAATTACATATGATGTTGCTGTTCAAAGAGCAATAGACAATACAACGGATATAGATACTCTTAATGATACAATTAAATATCTTGATGATTGCAACAGTGCGTTATGGAATAATCTTAACGGGATTATGGCTCTTCCAGATGAAAGTTATGTACTTGAGTCAGATATAGGCAGTTCACTTTCACAGACATATAATCTTTCATCAAACATAAAAAAGAGTGAGTATCAAAAACAAATGCTTGAAGAAACTGCGCTTTTAACAACGAGAAACTATCTTAATACTATTGCTGTATCAAAAGAGTCAATTGAGCTTATGAAGCAGAATATTGATGTTGAAAAAGAAAACTATGAGCAAATGAAGATAAAAAACAAACTTGGCATGCTAAGCGACAAAGATCTTGCAACAGAAAAAAATAAAGTTGATAGCCTTCAGAACAATCTTGCTTCGACTCAGCTTGCTCTTGATAATGCGTATACAAGCTTTGAAAAACTTATCGGCATAAAAAACGGTGAAAAATATGTTATTGATTACGACATAGAGTATGAACCTTTTAAGCTTGATGTACCTCTTGACAGCTATATAACAATAAAGACTCAGACGGACCCAAGCATTAAAGCTGCCGATGCAGATATAAACAACGCAAAGTACCAGAAAAATATAAGCACATATGAAACATCAGCATACAGCTATGAGGAAAAGGACAATACTTTGAAAGCCGCAGACAGAACAAAAGGTGATTTGGTTAAAGATATGAAAACCAATATTCAAACTTGTGCCAACAACATTGATAAAACAGATGAAGAAATAAAAGCTGCTTTATTAACTATTGATGACGCAAAACAGAAATATGATACGGCTAAAGTAAACTATGATGTGGGGAATATAACTAAGCTTCAGCTTGATCAGGCTTCACTTGCAATAACAAGTGCACAGGTATCGCTGCTCCAGCTTTATTCACAGTATGACATTTATAAAATTAAGATGGCTCATCCATTTCTGATAACAGGCTAAGACAAAAAACTGACAGTCGAAAGACAGTCAGTTTTTTTTGTGCATAAAAACATAATTCATGGTAAAAACTGTTATTGGTGATGATATGGATATAACAAACAGTTTAGACAAAAATATCAAATATATAAAAGATACATTTAAAGGTGCCGATGATATTATATTTCGCGAATTTAAAAGCGGAAATAAAAACTGTTTTATGGTATATACAGATAATATTGTCAGTAGCGATACAATTGAAAATGCTGTACTTACCAATATAATGATAAGAAGCACCCAAAATTATAATATAAACTCAATGAATGAAGATGCAGTGTCTGTAGGCGAGACAAAAAAGGTGTATACTTTTGAAGAAGTGTTTGACGCTGTTCTTTTGGGAGATACTGCGATATTTACAGACAGTGATAATTCCGCTCTTGTAATTTCAACCAAAAACTGGCCTTCAAGGGGCGTGCCGAAAGCCGAAAATGAAGCTGTTTTTCAAGGACCAAATGATGCTTTTACAGAACAGGGGAGCACAAACACGGTTCTTGTAAGACGTAGAATAAGAGACACGGCCTTGAAAGTAAAGAGAATGCACTGCGGCAAGAGAAGCAAAACCGATGTTGCGGTGCTTTATCTTAAAGATGTGGCAAAAGATGAACTGGTTCAAAAAGTAATCACACAATTGGAGAACATAGATATTGATGCAGTTTTTGACTGCGGATATGTTCAGCAGCTGATTGAAAAAAATATAGTTTCTCCTTTTCCTCAGCTTCAGATGACGGAAAGACCTGATAAAGCGGCTTCGGCAGTGCTTGAAGGAAGAGTTGTTATTCTTGTAGACAACTCGCCTTTTGCCATTATGGTACCTGCCGGACTCAACATGTTTTTTCAGGCATCCGAGGATTATTATGAACGTTGGGAAATAATGAGTCTTTTAAGAATTTTGAGATTTATAGCGGCTTTTATTTCTTATTCGCTTCCGGGGCTTTATATTGCGCTAACGGTATTCGAGCCTAATATGATACCTGCTCAGCTGGCACTTAAAATTGCAGAAGGGCGTGCAAATGTTCCATTTCCAACTTTAGTTGAAGTGCTTATTATGGAGCTTGCTTTTGAGCTTTTAAGAGAAGCATGCATACGTCTTCCTTCGTCGGCTGGCTCCGCGTTGGGTATAGTAGGCGGAATAATAATAGGTCAGGCGGCTGTAGAAGCCGGCATAGTAGGCCCTGCAGTAGTAATAATTGCGGCCACAGCCGGTATTTGTTCTTTTGCCATACCAAATACGGGAATAGTTGCGTCGTTCAGGCTTATAAAATATTTTGTTATTGCTGCTTCGGCATTTTTTGGAATGTTCGGATTTTTTATGGCACAGCTTTTGATACTTTCACATTTATCAATGCTTGAAAGCTATGGAATGCCGTATCTGTTTCCGTTTTGTTCTGCTGAAGCCGGAGGATACAGTGACTTAAAGGATTCTCTTATACGAGTGCCGCTTATTTTTATGAAAAAGAGGCCGGCTTTTGCTAAACAGGAAACGGATGGGGGAAAGAGGGAAGAAAAATGAGCATTAAAGATGAAAAACTGTCTGCAAGGCAAATACAGGCGCTCATATTCTCCATTTTTTCAGGGGTTATGGTTACTGTTATGCCTTTCAGATTCATTAATGTCTGTGGCGATAACATAGCCCTTACACTTATTTTGGGAGGCATAACAGCGGCTGTATTTTACGGTGTTCTTTCAAGGCTTTTTATATATGTAAAAGATGAAAACGATTTATTTTTTAAAATACTATGTATACTCGCGGCAGTTCATATGTGTATGTTTGCGGGAATGTGTACGTATATTTTCTCTGTGATTACGTCGCTTTTTATGCTGCCTGAAATTAATAAGGAAATGGTAGCCTTTATTTTGGTATTGTGTGCTTATATTGCTTCATCGGGAGGAATTAAGAAAAAAGGACGTATGTCCGAAATTACAGCCGTATTGATGATATTAGGGCTTATATTTGTAGCTGTATTTATGATAAAAGGCGAAAATTTTGAAAGAACGTATTTTAAAGGTTTAAAAACAATGGAATCATTTAGAAATGTTTTAATGGTTTCTTTTTATTTTGATATGTCGTCTTTTCTTTTTGTTATGCTTGGGCATTACGGAAAAAACGATAAAAAATGCTTTAAAACAGTCGGAACGGCTGTTTTTCTTACTTTTATAGTTTTGGCGGCTGCTTTGCTTGCGGCAGCAAACATATTTGGCAGCACTGATGCCGCAAGACGATTTTTTGCGGCTGTTGAGGTATTAAATGACATTGATTTCCCCGGCTCTGTTGTACAGCGGCAGGAAATACTTATAATGGGCTTTATTATAACATCATTTTTTATGCTTATATCCACATTTATAATACTGAGTTCGGAAGCAGTATCGAAAGCTGTATTCGGAGGGAAAAAATTTTGGAGTATTTTTACTGCGGCAACCGTATTTATTATAAGCATACTTCCAAATAATACTATTCAGGCTTTTGGCATAATGAACGGAATAGACTATTTTGGAGCACTGTTTTCGGTTTTGGCGGTTTTGTATGTACTAACTGTTATGATTCGGAGGAAACGGACATGAAAAAAATAATGCCTTTTATTATATTGATACCGCTTGTTTTTACGGGATGCAGCAGAGCAAAAGAACTGGAAAGCCGCAGTTTTGTGGTCTCGGCGGGGATTAATAACGGTGATTTTAAAAAATACAAGCTGTCTTTAGGCTTAATAACACCTTTAAAGGATAATTTGTTTAATTCAAAAGAGACCTCGGTTGAAAGCAATGAGCCTATAATAGATGAAAAATCTCAAATAGGCAACAGCAAGAGCTTTTATTTAGGACATTTAAAAACGGCAATTCTTGGTACGGATATTCTTGAAAACGGTGAAATAGGCAAGTTTTTAAGCTGCGCAAGAAGTAATCCAAATATAAACGTCAAAACAATAATTACGTCTTATGACGGAGACTGTGATAGTCTTATCAAAAGCATGACTCAAAGCGAAAACAGTCTTTACCTTTGGGATTACTACCAAAATAATGTGGCTTTTCCGGAAAATGAAAAAACGGATATAGAAAGAATTACAAGGGAAATAGACCAGTTCGGAAGCACAGTAATACCTATTGTCAAACAAAGTGACGGGAAAATATATGTATCCGGAGCTTATATATATAAAAATGCTCTTTGCGGTCAGCTTGATGAAAATGAATTGAAAGGACTTATGTTTTTAAAAGGTTATTACGATAAATGTGAGCTTTCAACTGAAAAGGGTGAATTTTATATAAAATCACAGAAATCAAAATATGGCTTTTATGAAAAAGACGGTAAAATATATGTCAATGTTAAAATAAAAATAGATGCTCAGGCAAACACGGCGGATTATAAAGACTGTCATGATTCAATTTTAAATGTAGCTCAAAATGATACTAAAAGCTGTATAGAAAAGCTTCAAAAGGCAGACGCAGACGCAGCCGGAATTTTATACAGAATGAAAAATGAAAATCCAAAGCTATATGAAAAATATCTTAATATGAATATTTTTTCAAATATGATTTTTGATATAGATACGGAGGTAAAAATTTCCGGTCCGAATGTTATAGAATAACTATTTTAAGGACATAATCCAAACAAAGAGGTGGATATGTCGATGAAAAAAAATATAAAAAAAAGAATGATTTACTCTTTGGTAACGGGAGTTTTTATAACGCTTGCCTTTATATGCGTTTCGGCAGTTGGAGCATACAGCAATGAAGTGGTAAACTCAATATCACAAAAAACAATGCGTATACAGGTAATTGCCGACAGCGATTCGGAATATGATCAAGCTATGAAAATGCTTGTAAAAAAGGCTGTTACGGACAAAGTCAAAAAAATCTGTAAAAGCTGTACAGACAAAAACCAATATTTTAAGGCAGTAAGCGAAAACAGTGAAGAAATAGAAAAAACGGCCAAAGCTGTATGTGATAACGTAAATTATAACAAAGACATAAAAGTAACTGTCGGAACTATGTATTTTCCAAAAAAAGCAAATGAGAAATATGTATTTCCGGCAGGAAATTATGATGCTTTAAGAGTTGAAATTGGAAAAGCCAAAGGACATAACTGGTGGAATCTTTTATATCCTCCTGAATTTGACAATAATGAAAAATATTCTTGCAAAGACATTTTAGATAACAGTGAGTACAGTTTAGTTACATGTGAAAAATACAAAACAAGCAAAGTAAAAATCAGGTTTGCAATTGTAGACTGGTGGCAGGGAAAAAAGTCAAATAAGAAATAATGCGATACTGTAAAAATTGATATTTTATAGAACACTATATTTACATACATTATCGGATTATCTAAAAAAGCCATGGCATTCAAATTTATTTTGAACACCATGGCTTTTTAGTGGATTGTAGATTAAAAAATACCGCCATCATCAAGCATCATCCTTTGTTTTAAATTTACGCTGATAATTTTTCAACTTTGAGCTTTTCAACAAAATTCTCAATTCTGCGAAGCGCTTCTTCAAGATTTTCTTTTGATGTAGCACCTGAAATACGAATATGACCTGAGCCGTATTTACCAAAACTGCTGCCTGCAAGTGTTGCAACTCCTGCTTCATTAAGAAGCCTTTCCGCAAAATCTTTGTCATCAAGGCCTGTTTCTGAAATATCAGGGAAAAGATAAAAAGAACCTTTTGGCATAAGGCATTTAATACCGTTTATATTATTGAGTTCGTCAACAACAAAATTAAGTCTGTCTTTATATGATTCCGCCATTTTCTTAACACAGTCCTGAGGACCTTCGAGAGCTGCTTTTGCGGCCTCCTGGATGAATCCTGCCACACATGAGCTTGAATTTACCATAAGTGTTGTCATTGTTTGGGCTATCTGCCTATTCATTATGCCGTAGCCAATTCTCCAGCCTGTCATGGCATATGGCTTTGAAAAACCGTTTAACACTACCGTCTTATCTTTCATTTCTGGTATTGAAGCAATTGAAAAATGTTTAACTCCATTAAATATAAGTCTGCTGTAAATCTCATCGCTAAGTACATATATATCTTTATCTTTAAGTATATCTGCAATTTCTCTTATATCTTTTTCTTCCATCACGCCGCCTGTCGGGTTTCCCGGAGAATTAATTATTACAAGTTTTGTTTTGTCTGTTATAAGTTTCTTAAGCTGTTTTGCATCAATTTTAAAGCCGTTTTCCATAAGCATAGGGCACGGAACCGGAACACCTCCGGCAAAATTGATGCATGACTCGTAAATCGGGAATCCCGGATTTGGATATATAACCTCATCACCCGGGTTTATGAGTGAAAGCATTGTAAAAAACATTATTGGTTTTCCACCTGGTACTACCACTATCTCATCAGGATTTGTATTTATATTATAATATTCCTTGCTGTGTTTTGCTATTGCCTCTCTGAGGAAAAGTTCGCCTTGGGATGAAGTATAGCCCGTATGTCCTGCCATAATTCCGTCACATGCAGCTTTTGATACATGGTCTGGTGTTCTGAAATCAGGCTGGCCGATTTCAAGGTGAATTACGTTAACTCCTTTTGCTTCAAGCGCCTTTGCTTTGTTTAAAACCTCAAATGCCGATTCTGTACCAAGTCTGGAAATTCTCTCGGCTATATCATTTATATCATTGCTTATCATTGTAAAATCCCTCCACACAATTGCTTCAAACTTTATGGTGAGATTATAGCATACAAAATTGCATAATAAAAGAGAAATTTTACAAAAAAAATATTTTTATTAATATCTGACAAAAAGACAAATGTTTTCCTGTGAAAAACTGATACATATTTTATACAAAAAAATACTTGATTGATTATGTTTTTGTTGTTAATTTTTCAAAAAATCACGTATTAATTGTGTATGGTGGTTTTGTATAGTTAAATCATTAGTGTATACATATGGAGGACACTTGGCTACTAACACCGTACAAATGACGTTTTTGCGATGTTTTTATAAAACACAAATCGTGATTTTAAATGAAATGTAAGAGCATAAAAATTTATTAATTTTATTTTAAAAACGTGTTAAGACACAAAGTTATGTTTATGGCCATAATTTGGCAAAATTATATAATGATTGCGTAATTTGAGATAGCAAAATAGAATTAATTGTTGTATACTTAATAAAAACTAAGTAAGGAGTTTGATTTGATGAAAAAGGTAATGCTCGTTTTCGGCACAAGGCCTGAAGCAATAAAAATGTGCCCGCTTGTAAACGAACTTAAAAAAAGAAAAAATATAAAAACTATAGTCTGCGTTTCAGGTCAGCACAGACAAATGCTTGACCAAGTGCTTGAAGTTTTTAATGTTAAGCCTGATTATGACCTTTCAATAATGAAAGAAAAACAGACTCTTTTTGATGTTACAATAAGTATACTGGAGAAAATAAAATCTGTACTTGAGAAAGTAAAACCGGATGTGGTGCTTGTACACGGCGACACCACAACTACATTTACAACGGCGCTTGCATGTTTTTATATGCAGGTACCTGTGGGACATGTTGAAGCCGGACTCAGAACTTACAATATATATTCTCCGTATCCGGAGGAATTTAACAGACAGGCAGTGAGTATTATTGCAAAATTTAATTTTGCACCGACTGAGGTTTCAAAAAACAACTTATTAAAAGAAGGCAAAAAGCCTGAAACCATATTTGTAACTGGAAATACTGCAATCGACGCTTTAAAAACAACGGTGAGAAAAGATTATACAAATGAACACCTTGAATGGGCAAAAGGCAGCAGGCTTATTATGCTTACGGCCCACAGGAGAGAAAATCTTGGAGAGCCTATGCACCATATGTTTAGAGCAATAAAGAAAATAGTTGATGAAACTCCTGACATAAAGGTTATTTACCCAATTCATATGAATCCGGTTGTTAGAGCTGCGGCAGATGAGATACTCGGCGGTGATGACAGAATAAGGATTATAGAGCCTTTGGATGTGCTTGATTTTCATAATTTCCTTTCAAGAAGCTATCTTATACTTACAGACAGCGGGGGAATACAGGAGGAGGCGCCTTCTCTTGGAAAACCTGTGCTTGTTATGCGTGATACCACAGAAAGACCGGAAGGCATAGCAGCCGGAACTCTTAAACTTGTTGGAACCAATGAAAAAACAATATATGACCAGTTCAGACTTCTTCTTGACAGCAAAGAAGAATATGAAAAAATGAGTAAAGCGTCAAACCCATATGGCGACGGCTTTGCATCAAAAAGAATAGCGGATATACTTGAAGAAAATATATGAGAAAAGATGTTTTTTGTTGTTAAAAATTAAATACGGATTTAAAAATGGATATTGAAAAGAACTCAGACATGCTTCAAAAAACATGCAGAAATGGGACAAGAAACTTGAATTATAACAAAAAACCGGTATTTACCGGTTTTTTTAATGTATATATTAAATCAAATTATACCATAGTGCATAAGGGCTTTTGTTATGCCTTCGTTTTTTACCTCGTCCGTTATGTATTCAGATACATCTTCCAAGGACTTGTCATGAACTCCCATTGCCACGCCATGATTTACTGAATTTAAAAGAAAGTAGTCATTTCCGCCGTCTCCAAAGGCGTAAGTGTTTTCTTTTGGTATATCGTAATATTTGCATATGGCCTCAACGCCGTCTTTTTTTGACACTCCAATGGGATTAATATCACAGGAGGTAATTGCTGAGTCGGGCAAAGTTATAGCGGCTTTTTTTGAAAAAATATTGCTGAAATTCTTAAATTTTTCTTTGTCGGAATACATCATAAGTATTTTATTTACTTCTTTATATTCATTTAGAGTGCCATTGAAATTAATTTGTGTAAAAAGTGAATGCGGAACGTTAAACATGCCTATCATTTTTTTAAAAAGACTGTCATCAGACTTATTTACATAGCAGTAACCAGATGTTTCAAGCACATATATAAATCCGTTTTCGTCTGAAAACTCAGTCATTTCTTTTAATACATCATCGCTGAAGGACTTATTTGTAAGGACTTTTTTTGTGTACATGTCAACAGTATAGCCTCCGTTTTCCGATACTATGCAGTCAAAATTTATACCGCTTTGAGGTACATATTTAATGCTTCTTCCAGTTGCAAGACATACAGCGTAACCGTTTTCATTAAGCTTTTTTATTGAATCTAAAGTTGCTTTTGTCGGTTTAAAGATTTTATGGTTTTTATCGGTTAAAGTGCCGTCATAATCAAAAAATACGGCACCTTTTATTTTCCCTTTTTCCATGACATTTCTCCTTTCTTTTTTTATGGTTTACTATTATATCAGCAAATTAAGAAAAAATATATATAAGTTTTAGAATTATAAAAATTGTGATATACTTTTTTAAATGAAAATGAGGTGAAATAATGGTTTTTGATAATTTTATATATAGTTTCTGCGAAAGCGGAATATGTATTGACGGATATAATGGTATTGGTGGTTTTGTTGACATACCTGATGAAATAAACGGCAAAAAAATAACCGAAATAGGCCGTGAAGCCTTTAGAGGCCGCAAAGATATATACGGAGTTAAATTTCCTAAATACATAGAAACGATAGGGGATTATGCTTTTTGCGAATGCCGTGCTCTTAAAGAAGCCGACATAGGCGGAAATTTAAAAGAAGCAGGCGGACATGTTTTTTATAACGCCAGAAGCATTAAGAAAATGACTTTGCCGGGGAAAGTACAGTTTATAGGAGACGGATTTGTAAAAAACTGCGAGGAGCTTAAAAACATTACAATACTAACCGACGGTGAGCTTTCAAGTCAAATAGTTTGGCTACTTAATGACATAAGCCAAAAATTTTGCCTTAGTCTTATAAATCAGAAAGCAATGCTTATTTTTCCCGAATATGATTACGAGTACATCGCAAATGCTCCTGCCATGCGTTTTATAACAGTAACTCACGGCTCAGGAGTTGAATACAGAAAAGCAATAGAAAAAGACGGCATAAATTTCGATACATATGATGAAGCCTTTTCTATGGCTGTTAGAGAAGAAGCAGATGACATGCTTACAGAGATAGCGGTTATGAGGCTTATGCACCCATATTCACTTAAAGAAATTTATTTTGAGACTTATAAAAATTTTATAAGTCGGAATATAGGGTATGTTATACGCTACGCTGCCAAAAAAGAAGGCATTGAGATACTTGAAATGATTGACAAAAACAATATATTTACAGAAGATAATATGAAATCGGCTCTTGATGCTTCTTCACATATAAAAAGAGCTGATTTCAGTGCATATCTTATGGACATTAAATTTAAAAAATTCGGCAGGAAAAAGAAAGTATTTGAACTTTAATTTCGGAGAATAAAACATGGATGAATACAATGTGATACACAAGCTTGAAAACATAGGGAAAAATATTCTTGACACTACACGCAGTGAGCTTTATATGACAATGCGTTTTCTGTCAATGGCTTTTGGCGGATTTCAATATGCTTTAAGTGATAAAACGCCTACTTTGGGCACAGACGGATATTATATTTACTATAACCCAATGTTTCTGATTGAGAAATACCGTCTTGATGCAAAATGGATACTTAGGACATATCTTCACATGGTTATGCACTGCATTTTCAGACATCCCTCAAGCCGTGAAGAACGTGAAAAGAGGCTTTGGAATTTATCTTGTGATGTGGCGGCCGAGTACATAATTGACTCTTTTTCATACAGCCACACAAGAGAGGACACAGGGCTTGAAAAAAATGTAATGTATGGTTATTTGAAAGACCTAAAAGCCGTCTCTGCACAGGGAGTATACCGTGCGATTATAAAGCATGGATTTGAAGAAGAACAAATTGCAAGGTTTGAGGACGCGTTTAAAAGAGATGACCATTCTTTTTGGACTGTATATGACAGTAATCCGGATTGCGAGTTTGAAAATACATCAAGCAATAACAAAAATGACAAAGATGACAATAGTGAAAACGATGATAAAAATACAAAAGGCGCTGTTTTAGGTACAGGAGACAAAGACAATAAGGGAAAAGATATTAAAGCTCATCCGGACAAGAATGAGTTTGACAATAAATGGAGCGAGATAAGCTCGAAGACACAGACGGACATGGATACTTTCTCTAAAGAGATGGCTGAAAATGCCGGAAAGCTTGTAAAATATATCAATATAGAAAACAGACAAAAATACAGCTATAAAGATTATTTAAAGAAATTTTTTGTAACCCGTGAAGTAATGCGTCTTGACCTTGATTCTTTTGATTATATTTATTACACATATGGCCTTAAAAAGTATTCCAATATGCCTCTTATAGAGCCTTTGGAATACAAAGAAACGAAAAAAATAGATGAGTTTGCCATAATCCTTGATACATCGGCGTCATGTGAGGGTGATATTATAAAAGGCTTTTTAAGAGAGACATATTCTGTTTTAAGTGACTGTGAAAGCTTTTTCAGAAAAATAAATGTACATATAATCCAGTGTGACAGCGTTATTCAGGATGACATGGTTATAACGGACAAAACCGAGTTTGAAAAATATATGAATTCTTTTGAGGCAAAAGGCTTTGGAGGAATCGACTTTCGACCGGCATTTAATTACATGGACAAACTTATAGCCGATAAAAAAGCAGACTTCAAAGGTGTTCTTTATTTTACTGACGGATACGGAGTGTTTCCTAAAAAAATGCCTAAATATAAAACTGCTTTTGTATTTCTTTCAGAAAGCTATACCGATGAGGGAGTGCCTAATTGGGCTGACGAGATAATAATTGAAGAGGATGAACTATACAGATATTCGGGAGGAAAAAGAAATTGAACATAAAAAGAGCAAAAGAGGAAATTAAAGACTCTATTGAAAGTTATCTTTTAAAAGACGATTACGGAAATTATGTAATACCGGTTGAAAGCCAGAGACCGCTTTTATTGATAGGACCTCCGGGAATAGGAAAAACAGCCATTATGAAGCAGATAGCCGCAGAATGTGAAATCGGGCTTGTGGCGTATACAATTACGCACCACACAAGACAGAGCGCAATCGGCCTTCCTTTTTATTGAAGAAGAAACTTTCGGCGGAAAAAAGTATTCCGTAACTGAATATACAATGAGTGAAATTGTGGCATCGGTATATAAGCAAATGGAAGAAACGGGGCTTAAAGAAGGAATATTGTTTATTGATGAGATAAACTGTGCTTCTGAAACTCTTGCTCCGGCAATGCTTCAGTTTTTGCAGTACAAAACTTTCGGAAGCCACAAAATACCCGATGGCTGGATAATAGTTGCGGCCGGCAATCCTCCTGAGTACAACAAGTCCGTAAGAGAATTTGATATAGTTACTCTTGACCGTGTTAAGAAAATTGACGTAGAGGAAGACTATGGCATATGGAAAGAGTACGCAGTACGTGAAAACATCCATAATGCCATAATATCTTATCTTGACATAAAAAAAGAAAACTTCTATTGTGTAAAAAATACGGCTGAAGGAAAGATTTTTCAGACTGCAAGGGGCTGGGAAGACTTGTCAAGATTAATGTATGTATATGAAAAATTAGGCAAGACAGTTGATTTTGATGTGGTTTACCAGTACATACAAAACAAAAAAGTCGCAAGAGATTTTGCATCATATATAGAGCTTTACAACAAATATAAAAAAGATTATTCAATACCTGAAATACTTGATGGAAACTTTAAAAATATTTATGTAGACAGGCTTAGAACGGCTGGATTTGATGAGCGGCTTTCAGTAGTGGGGCTTCTTTTAGGAGCGCTTAACGACAGATTCAGAGAAGCGGACTTTATAGACTGCCGCACTGAACTTTTACAGTCATATATGAAGGAATTAAAATCACAGCTTTTGTCGCAGTTTGCAGTTGACAAACATCCGGAGGACATAATAGTTCCGTTTTTGGATTTTAAAGAGGCTGCTTTTGAAAAGAAAATTAAAAATGGAATTATGAAAAAAGAAGATGAAAAAACAGAGAGAATTGTACTTGAAATGTGTGACAAATTTAACATTGAGATAAAAAAGAACGGTGCAGACTCATGTGAAAAGGCTTTTGACATAATAAAAGAACTTTTTAGCAAAGAAGTATCCAAAAGGCAGGAATTTATCGACAAGACTTCCGACAATCTGAGCAACGTATTTGAGTTTATGGAAACTGCATTTGGACACAGCCAAGAAATGATTGTATTTGTAACCGAGCTTAACAGCGGATATTACAGCATTAAGTTTATAGACGAAAACGGATGTACCAAATTTTATCAGTACAACAGGGATTTGTTATACAAAGAAAGACAGAAAAATATTATAAACGATATAGACGACCTGAGAGATATGTTATGGTAGTATTAAATATATGTTAATATTTTAACGAAATAATGTGCAAAAAGCAGTTTATAAATATTAAAGTTGCAGTATGAAACAGGAATTTCAGCTTCAAATACAGTATACAATGAAAAAAAATACAGCAATATTGTTGATTTCTGTATTTCAAAGCAATAATATTGATATAAATTTTACCGAACTGATGTAAACGTACAGTTCGGTAATTTTTTTATTGTTTTTCTAATAACGAACTGTGTACGGTTTTTTATTATAAAAACTGCATTAAAGAAGCTGAAGCATAGTAAGTATAATATTTGTACAAAGTGACTATTGAAAATTTTTTGTATTGTATAAATTGATAACATATTACTTTTTTTATGCCCCGTAACAGGCAATTTTGAGGTGATGATATAAAAATATGCAGATGTTTTTAATCGAAAATTTAAAAAATATGAGAAAATCGTTGTTAAATTAACGAAATAAGCTGTTAATTGTTGAGTTTAAGAAGACTGTGTGATAAAATAGGCATAGTGTGTGAGTATGTCCTTGGTAAATGGGATTAAAAAAATACACATAATAAGAAACGACTTTTTTGCTTTAGCAAAAGAGATTATGCTGTTTTACTCAAGGAACGTAAGTTTTTTGAGGAATTTAATATGTTTATTTATACACAGGGGGGAAAACCATGAAAAAACAGTTAAGGAAAGCAACTATGGACGGTAATACAGCAGCCGCATACGCATCATATGCTTTCACTGAAGTTGCCACAATTTATCCTATCACACCATCATCTGTTATGGCAGAATTGATTGATGATTGGAGCGCAAATGGCAAAAAGAATATTTTCGGACAGACTGTAGAAGTTAGAGAAATGCAGCACGAAGGCGGAGCTGCAGGCGCTCTCCACGGAGCATTACAGGGCGGCGCTCTTGCTTCAACATACACAGCAAGCCAGGGCCTTATGCTCATGCTTCCGAACATGTACAAAATCGCCGGTGAACTTCTTCCGGGCGTATTTCATGTAAGCGCACGTGCTCTTGCATCAAATGCACTTTCAATTTATGGTGATCATCAGGATGTTATGACTTGCCGTAACACGGGATTCACACTTCTTGCAGGTAGCACAGTTCAGCAGGCATTCCATATGGGATGTGTTGCTCATCTTTCAGCAATCAAGAGCAGAATTCCTGTACTTCATTTCTTTGATGGTTTCAGAACAAGCCATGAATATCAGAAAATCGAGCTTATCGATTATGATGATCTTAAAAAATTAGTTGATATGGATGCTGTCAGAGCATTCAGAGACAACGCTCTTAACCCAGATCATCCAAAGTCAAGAGGTTCAGCCGAAAACCCAGATGTATTCTTCCAAGGAAGAGAGTCTGTAAATAAATTTTATACTAAAGTTCCTGGTATCGTTGAAGATTATATGAATAAAATCAACGAACTTGCAGGTACTAACTACAAACTTTTCAACTATTATGGTGACCCTGAAGCTGAAGACGTTATCATTTCTATGGGTTCATCATGCGGTGTTATCAGAGAAACAATTGATTACTGGAATCAAAGAGGCTGGAAAAAGAAACTTGGACTTGTTGAAGTTCATCTTTACAGACCGTTTGTTGCAGAAAAACTTCTTGAAGCAATTCCTAAGACTGCTAAGAGGATTGCTGTTCTTGACAGAACAAAAGAGCCTGGTGCTCTTGGCGAGCCTCTCTACCTTGATGTAAAGAATGTATTTGCAGACAGTGACAGAAACCCGCTTATAGTCGGAGGACGTTACGGCCTTGGTTCAAAGGATTTTGTTCCTATGGATGTTATGGCAGTATATCAGAACCTTGAATCTGAAAAACCAATGAACGGATTTACAGTTTCAATCGTTGATGATGTTACACATCTTTCACTTCCTGATTTTGATACTCCGTTTGTTTCAACTCCTCCTGAAAACTTATCATGTAAGTTCTGGGGACTTGGTTCAGACGGTACAGTAGGTGCCAACAAATCAGCAGTTAAGATTATCGGTGACCACACAGATTTCAACGCTCAGGCTTATTTTGCATATGACGCTAAGAAATCCGGCGGTGTAACAATTTCACATCTTCGTTTCGGACCTAAGGAAATCAAAGGTTCATATCAGATTAAATCAGCAAACTTTATTGCTTGCCACAACCAGGCATATGTTGATAAATATGACCTTATAGCAGACCTTAAAGAGGGCGGCAGCTTCCTTCTTAATACAATTTGGACACCTGAAGAACTTGATGCTAATCTTCCAGCTGACCTTAAGAGAAGAATAGCTCAGAAAAAAGCAAAATTTTATACACTTGATGCAGTTGATATAGCTAAGGAAATCGGTCTTGGCGGACGTATCAACATGATTATGCAGGCAGGTTTCTTTGCAATTTCAAAAATCATTCCTGTTGAAGATGCTGTTAAGTACCTTAAAGAGCAGGTTAATAAGACATATGGCGCTAAAGGCCAAGATGTTGTCGACATGAACTGCGCAGCTATTGACAAAGGCGTTACTATGATAAAGAAAATTGATGTTCCTGCTTCATGGGCAACAGCACAGGATGCTCCTAAGAAAGATAACCCTGAAATTCCTGAGTTCTTCAAGAAGGTACTCTTTAAGATGGAACGTCAGGAAGGAAATGATCTTCCTGTAAGTGCATTTAACGGCCATGAAGACGGAAGCTGGGAACCAGGTTTCACACAATTTGAGAAACGTGGTATTGCAATTGATGTTCCTGAGTGGGATGTTACAAAATGTGTACAGTGCAACAGATGTTCAATTGTTTGTTCACATGCCGTAATCCGTCCTACACTTCTTGATGCCAAAGAAGCTGCAAAAGCTCCTGAAGGCTATGCAATGAAGAAAGCAAACGGATACACAGATATGCAGTATCATCTTTCAATTTCAGGTATGGACTGTACAGGATGCGGTGTCTGCGTAAAGACATGTCCTACTAAGGCTCTTACTATGAAGGCATTTGCTCCTATGAAAGACAAGATGAATTCTGAATGGGATTTCACAATCAAGAACGTAACTGAAAAGAAAATTCCTGATGCTCAGAAAGTTACAGTTAAAGGAAGCCAGTTCCTTAAACCATATCTTGAATTCTCAGGTGCCTGTGCAGGATGCGGTGAAACACCATATATCAAACTTATCACTCAGCTTTACGGCAACAGAATGAGAATCGCAAACTCTGCCGGATGTACACATATCTGGGGCGGTTCACCTGAAATTCCATTCTGCACAAACGATAAAGGTCAGGGTGTTGCTTGGGCAAGCGGTCTTTTTGAGGATACAGCAGAATACGGCTATGGTATGTTCCTTGGAACAGCAGCAGTTCGTAAATGGTTAAAGACTCAAATTAAAGCTCTTATTTCAAAGACATCAGATGCAGAACTTAAAGCAGCTGCTCAGGCAGTTATCGACAAATTCGATGAAGGCAAGGGCACAAGAGAAAGAGCTGATAAGTTTATTGCTGAGATGGAAAGAGTTGGCGTAGAAAGCGATGCTTTAATCAAAGCTATATATGAAAGAAAAGATTACCTTATCAGACAGTCACAGTGGATTGTCGGCGGCGACGGCTGGGCATACGATATTGGATACGGCGGACTTGACCATGTAGTTGCTTCAGGCGAAAACGTAAACATCATCTGCGTAGATACAGAGGTTTACTCAAATACAGGCGGACAGTCTTCAAAAGCTACTCAGACAGCTGCTGTTGCACAGTTTGCTGCTGCAGGTAAGAAGACAAAGAAGAAAGACCTTGGTATGATGTGCATGAGCTATGGCTATGTATATGTTGCACAGGTTGCAATGGGATACGACCCACAGCAGACACTTACTGCTATCAAGGAAGCTGAAGCATATGACGGACCTTCTTTAATCATTGCTTATGCTCCATGTATCAACCATGGTATCAGAGGCGGTATGAGCAACAGCCAGCTTAGAGAAAAAGCAGCTGTTGAGTGCGGTTACTGGCACTGCTACAGATTCAATCCTGAACTTAAGGCAGAAGGAAAGAATCCGTTTACTCTTGATTCTAAGGTTCCAGAAGCAAGCTTCAAAGATTTCTTAATGGGTGAGGTTCGTTATACGTCACTTTCAAGAAAGTTCCCTGAAATTGCTGAAAAGCTTTTTGCTAAAGCTGAAAAAGATTCAAAAGACCGTACAGAATCATATCTTCGTCTTGCAAAAGACTGATAAATTTATTCGGTTAATTAAATAAAATGCAAATAGGGTGTAGGCATAGTCCTGCATCCTATTTTTTTGTCTCATTTATGACTATTTTGTGAACATTTTTACATTTGTGTAACAACTATTGTAATTTTAACCACTATACAATAAAATTATCTAAGTAAATACATTTATAGGAGATTACAATGAAAAGAATTGCAAGTTTTGACAAAGTATCATTTGAAAGATTTTTATCTGACTGGAAAGACTCGTTTGGCGGTACGGATGAAGAAATTAAAAAAATATATGGTAACGTAATATTGCCTAAGAGAGCTACTAAGGGTTCGGCCGGATATGATTTTTTCATGCCTTCCGAGCTTACACTTAAACCCGGTGAAACGGCAAAAATACCTACAGGTATAAGATGCTGTATGGATGAAGGCTGGGTTTTAAAGCTTTATCCGAGAAGCGGGCTTGGTTTTAAGTACCGCCTGCAGCTTGACAACACAGTAGGTATAATTGACAGCGATTATTATTTCAGCAATAATGAGGGCCATATAATGGCTAAAATAACAAATGACGGTCACAGCGGAAAAAATGTTGAACTTAATGCAGGTACAGGATTTATGCAGGGTATTTTTGTTGAGTTTGGAATAACGTTTGATGACAGTGCTGATGAAATCAGAAATGGGGGTTTCGGAAGTACTACAAAGTAATTAGGAGGGTATATTTTATGAAAAAGTTTATAGCGGCAACTGCAATTTTTACAATGCTTATTTCTTCATCTGCATATGCGTATACGGATAATCATATAACAAAGGATATGCCGACAGCACTTGACAGAACAGTTAAATCTGAGCTTGTAATTGAGGCGTCTGATGATTTTGCATCGTGCGATGGAAATACGTCTTTTTATTTGGACCTTTCAAATGCTGAGTGGGACTGTGACACAAGCGGCGAATTTGAGACAGGAATAGATTATAATTGTGTATCAGAAACAGAAATGATTGTAACGGTTGACACTAAGGAATTTGACGCAACTAAAAATGACATAGAAATACCTATTACGGCTAAAGTACAGGAGACAGGTGTAGCATCTGTTACAATTAACCCAAGTGATTCACCGGTTTCTTCCGGTACATATATATTTGCACACAGCGGCTATCCTGCTATGGATATAGTAATATCGCCTTCAACTAAAGCGGAAGCTTTTGATATGACAATAGAAGACGATTATCCATACAGCACCGTAAACGGAAGAATTTTTAAACTACAGCTTGAAAACGGATTTGTGTTTACAGGAGAATGTGACGCAAGCGGTACCGGAAAATTTAAAAACAAAGTGGAATTCAGTAAATATTCAGACAGTATAGCTTATATAAGCCTTTCATCAGACTCCGATGCATCAACGGGTACGATAGTATTGAAAAATATCGGAATTGAGCATACCGACAAAAGTACTGCCGGAGACATATATATGAGCATAGGCGCAATAAATACTTCTGGTTATTCTGGCAGAGTGAAAATAGGCACATATAAACCGTCTGAAACAAAAACTGATGACAATAATAATACTGGAAATACAAGCAATGCCGACAAGGAATATGTAAAATTTAAAATCGGAAGCGGAAAATATTATGTATCAAGCGACGGGGCATATTATCTTATAGACAGTGAAAACAGCGGTGTTTTGCCTTTTATTGATGAAAATGACAGAGCAATGGTGCCTTTGAGAGCTGTTGCAAATGCTTTGGGAATAAATGACATAAAATGGGACGATTCAAGTAAAACAGTTACATTCACAAATTCGGAAGATACTGTAAAAATTAAAATAGGTGAAAATAAAATAACCGTAAACAGTACCGAAGTTTCAATTGATACTGCTGCTGTAATAAAAGACAACAGGACATTTATTCCTTTAAGAGCTGTTGCAAATGCTTTTGGTATACAAGATGAAAACATTGTTTGGGACGAAGGCACAAAAACAATAAAAATATATAAATAATAATATCTAATGGCATCTTCTTCCACGGAGTTTAAAGGCGGAAATGGTTGGAGAAATGAACGAAATAATGAAAATACACATTTAAAAGGCAATCATGGGGCCGGAGGAAATGGATATAATAGACAACAGGACAATTTATATACGGCTTTTAATACTGTTATTTCGTATTTCTCTATAACGTACCTTTTTACATTTGTAGTTGCCATTATTGATAAATTTATTAGAAATTTAAGGAAGAAAACCGTTATTGCATAAAAAAATACCTGTTCAGTATTTTTGCTGAACAGGTATTTTTTTTAACTTTTTTTATGTTTATCTGATATAGCTTTTTTCTTTTTAGTTTTGTCTTTCATTACCGAATATCCAAATGTCCCAAGTTTTTCACCAAGAGTATAGTAGGCACCATGGGAATAACAAATTGGCTTTGTTTGTTCAAAGCAAAACTTGTTTGTTTTGTCAAAATACCTGCGGCTTACGTTAACAGCCAAAACTTCAGCGATAAACATATGATGTGTTCCAAGAGGTATTATTTCTTTTACTTTGCATTCTATGTTTACCGGACTTTCGGCAATTATAGGTGCTTTTACATGTGATGCCTTAGCCGGTGTAAGGTGCATGTCTTTAAATTTGTCTGTGTCACGTCCGCTTTTTACTCCGCAATAGTCACAGGCTTTTGCAAGATTTTTGGTTGTGAGATTTATTACAAATTCGCCGCTTTTTTTAATTATTTCATAAGAATAACGCTCAGGACGTACTGAAATATATGTCATGGCAGGATTGGTGTTTACCGTTCCTGTCCATGCTATAGTAATTATGTTCATTTCTTTTCCATATTCACCGCAGCTGACCATAACTGCCGGTACGGGATAAACAAAGGTTCCGGCTTTCCACACTTCTTTTTCGTTATCCATTTCATTTTTATTATTATTCAAAAACATCAATCCTTTCACTAAAATAATTATATAAAAATCAGAATATTTGTAAAGAGTTTTTAAAAATGTTGAAATAGTACACATTTTAAAGTAACATAGTATATATTAAAATTTTGGAGGATAATAAAGGTGAAACTTCCTGAAAAATACATAGAGAGAATGAAAACTCTATTGGATAAAGAATATGATGATTATATGAAGTCTTTAGATGAAAAAAGTGTTAACGGAATAAGAATAAACACTCTTAAAACAGATAAGGGCAGTTTTAAAAATATTTGTAATTGCCAGCTTGAAAATGTTAAATGGTGCGATGAGGGATTTTACTGCGGTGAAAATGATAAACCGGGGAAAAGTATTTTTCATCATGCGGGGCTTTTTTATATTCAGGAACCAAGCGCTATGTCAGCGGCGTCTGTGCTTCCGTCAGGACGTGGAATGAAAATTCTTGATATATGTGCTGCTCCCGGGGGAAAAACTACGCAGACAGCAGCCAAAATGGGAAACAGCGGACTGCTTTTTGCAAATGACATCAGCAGTGCAAGAGCAAAGGCCATTGTAAAAAATATAGAGCTTATGGGTATAAAAAACTGTATAGTTATGAGCGAGAACCCAAAAAATATAACAGACAGATTCCATAATTTTTTTGACTGCATACTTATTGATGCCCCTTGCAGCGGAGAAGGCATGTTCAGAAGAAAGTCAGATTTAATAAAAAGCTGGAATGAAGAAATGCTTGATTTTTGTGAGAAAACTCAAAGAGAAATACTCGATTCGGCTGAAAAAATGCTTAAAAAAGACGGGTTTATTGTTTATTCAACCTGTACTTTTTCTCCAGAGGAAGACGAGAGAGTTATAGAAGATTTTTTGGACTTACACAGCAATTATGAGCTGATAGAAATTGACGAAAAATTCGGCTTTGAAAAAGGAAGGCCGCAGTGGACTAAAAGCCAAGATGAAAAATTCAGCAGATGCCGCAGAATATGGCCTCACAAAATGAAGGGTGAAGGACATTTTATAGCGCTTATGAAAAAAATAAGCGGAGATACATGTTTTGATTATGAGAAAGAACAAAGCGACAATGACAAACATATTGAGATTTTTAGAGAATTTGTTAGTGAAAACCTCAATGTTAAACTTGAGGGTATATTTAAAATTATAAACAACAACATTTATTTGCTTCCTGAAGATACACCAAAACTTAAAGGCATAAGAATTTTGAGAAGCGGGCTGCTTTTAGGTGAATTTAAAAAGGAAAGGTTTGAACCGTCGCAGGCATTTGCTATGTTTCTTAAAAAGGAGGAAGCAAAAAACAGCTGGGATTTTAGTTTTGATGATGAAAGAGTAATAAGATATTTAAAAGGAGAGACGGTTGAGGCTGAAACAGAAAAAAACGGCTGGTGTCTTGTATGTGCAGGCGGTTTCCCTTTGGGCTGGGCAAAAGCTCAAAACGGAAGGCTTAAAAACAAATATCAGACAGGCTGGAGATGGGAGTAATAAAAATTGGCATTTTTACCAGTAACATATAAAGAAATGAAGGAAAGAGGCTGGGAGCAGCCTGATTTCGTATATGTGTGCGGTGACGCGTATGTGGACCATCCGTCATTTGGAGCCGCAATAATATGCAGACTTCTTGAAAGCAGAGGATACAAAGTATGTTTTCTTGCTCAGCCGGATTGGAAAAGCACAGATGATTTTAAACGCTTTGGCGAGCCTCGTCTTGGATTTTTAGTAAGCAGCGGAAACATAGACTCAATGGTAAACCACTACACCGTAGCTAAAAAGAAACGCAGTCAGGATTTATATTCACCGGGCGGAAAATCAGGTATGCGCCCAGACAGAGCCGATATTGTTTACTGCAACAAAATAAGGGAAGTATACAAAGAAGCAAACATTATAATCGGAGGAATAGAAGCGAGTTTAAGAAGACTCAGCCATTATGATTATTGGGACAACAAGGTAAGACGTTCAATACTTCTTGACTCAAGTGCCGACCTGCTTATTTACGGAATGGGTGAAAAGCAGATAGTGGATATTGCCGAAGCTCTCGAAAGCGGTCTTCCGGCATCTGAAATTACATTTATAAGAGGTACTGTTTATAAAACAAAGGACTGGGAAAGGCCTTATGACTATATAGTTTTGCCAAAATACGCGAATGCAGCAAAAGATAAATATGCCTACTGCGAAAGTTTTATGAAGCAGTATGAAAATACGGATTCCGTTATAGGCAAAACTTTAGTTGAGGAATATGACAAGGGCTGGCTTGTGGTTCAAAATCCGCCTGAAAAACCGCTTACCACAGAGGAACTGGACGAGGTATATGCCTTGCCGTATATGAGAAATTATCATCCTATGTACGAAAAAGACGGCGGTATACCGGCCATAAAAGAAGTAAAATTTAGCATAACGAGCAGCAGGGGATGTTTTGGAAACTGCAATTTCTGTGCTCTTGCCTTTCATCAGGGACGAGTTGTATCTTCAAGAAGTCACGAAAGCATAATAAATGAGGCAAAAAAAATAATAAACGACAAAGATTTTAAAGGTTACATACACGATGTGGGCGGGCCTACGGCAAATTTCAGAAAGCCGGCTTGCAAAAAACAGCTGAAAAGCGGTGCATGTAAAAACAGGCAGTGTCTGTGGCCGAAGCCATGTGAAAATCTTGAGGTAAGCCACAAAGATTATGTTTCTCTTTTAAGAAAACTTAGGGCGCTCCCTAGAGTCAAAAAGGTATTTATACGTTCCGGAATTAGATATGACTATCTTATTTATGATAAAGATGATACTTTTTTCAAAGAGCTTTGCATGTATCATATAAGCGGTCAGCTTAAAGTTGCTCCTGAGCACGTTGTGCCGAGAGTGCTTGAAAAAATGGGAAAACCAAGCCGCAATGTGTATGACAGGTTTGTAAGAAAATACGAGGAGATAAACAAACAGCTCGGAAAAGACCAGTATCTTGTTCCGTATCTTATAAGCAGTCATCCCGGAAGTGACCTCAACGCTGCAATTGAGCTTGCGGAATATCTTCGGGATATAGGACACAATCCTGAACAGGTACAGGACTTTTATCCTACTCCCGGAACACTTTCAACGGCTATGTATTATACGGAAATGGACCCAAGGACAATGGAAAAAGTGTATGTGCCTAAAAATCCTCATGAAAAGGCATTGCAGAGAGCACTTATGCAGTACCGAGTCCCTTCAAACTACGACCTTGTGCTTGAGGCTTTAAGAAAGGCCCACAGAACTGACCTTATAGGTTTTGACAGAAAATGTCTTATACGTCCGAGAAAAATAACTGATTCTAAAGTTAAGCAAAAAGAAACATTTTCAAATTGTAAAAAGCAGACAGATTTTAAAAAGAAACACAGTAAGTATAAACGAAAATAACAGTTTTTAAAATATAGTGCGTAATAAACACAAATGTCCTTGCCAAAAAGCGTTGACAAAAATATAATTAAATGTAAAAATATGAGTTATTGATAACTTACACTGAAAGGACGATACTATGGAAAATCTGAAATACGTCGGCACAAGAAATAAAAATATAACGGCAACGGCTTCACAGGCTATTTTAAAAGGTATCTGCGATGACGGCGGGCTTTTTATTCCTGAAAAAATGCCTAAGCTTGATAAAACACTTGAACAGTTGTCTGAACTTGATTACAAAGGACTTGCTTACGAAATATTAAAGCTGTTTCTTACCGATTATACAGAAGAAGAACTCAAATACTGCATTAACGGTGCATATGATGAAAAGTTTGATACTCCTGAAATTGCTCCTGTTGTAAAAAAAGCTGATGTTTCAATACTTGAGCTTTTCCACGGAAAGACTATTGCTTTTAAAGACATGGCTCTTTCAATTCTGCCGTATCTTATGAAAACGGCAGCAAAGAAAAACGGAATTGATAAAAAAATAGTAATTCTTACGGCAACAAGCGGCGACACTGGAAAAGCGGCTCTTGAGGGGTTTGCGAATGTTGAAGGCATAAAAATAATAGTTTTCTTCCCTGAAGACGGCGTAAGCCCGGTTCAGAAACTTCAAATGGTTACTCAGGAGGGCTCAAACACATGCGTTGCCGGTATAAATGGCAATTTTGATGATGCTCAGACTGCCGTAAAAACCATATTTACCGACAAAGAACTTGAAAAAGAACTAAATGACAATGGATTTATGTTCTCATCGGCCAACTCTATAAATATAGGACGCCTTTTGCCTCAGGTTGTTTATTATTTTCAGGCTTACATTAAAATGGCAAAAATGGGTGAAATTAAACTTGGGGATAAAATAAATGTTGTTGTGCCAACAGGCAATTTCGGAAATATTCTTGCAGGGTATTTCGCAAAACAGCTCGGGCTTCCTGTAAAGACTTTTATATGTGCGTCAAATATCAACAATGTGCTTTATGATTTCTTTAAAACTGGCAAATATGACAAAAACAGAAAATTCAATGTAACTATGTCGCCTTCAATGGATATACTTATATCAAGCAATCTTGAAAGGCTTATTTGCATGTCGTCATCTCAGGAAAAAACAAAAGAACTTATGGAGAGTCTTTCAAAAGACGGAAAATACACTCTTGATTTAACAAACGGCATTATAAAAGGCGAATACGCCACTGAAGAAGAAACGGCAGAGGCTATAAAAGACATATACAAAAAGACCGGTTATGTTATGGACACTCATACCGCTGTTGCTTACGCTTCTTATGAAAAGTACAAAAAAGAAAGAAATGACAATACGCCTACTGTTATTGTATCTACAGCAAGCCCTTATAAATTTACAAAAGACGTGCTTAAATCAATTGACAAAAAATATGCCGATATGGAATTTTTCCCGCTTATGAAAGAACTTGAAAAAATTTCAGGTGTAAAGATACCTGAACCTATTAAAGGTTTAGAAAACAAGCCTATTCTTCATAAAAATGTAATAGAAAAAAACGAAATAAAAGAATTTATTAAAAAGCAACTTATAAAATAATCTGACTGTCGATAAATAAAAAAATATAAATAAGAAGTGCTGTAAAATGGTTTAGAGTATAAATTTTGGGGAAACATTCCGGACTAGTGGCGAAGCCTATATGCACCTATAAGCAATTAAGGCCGGCGGGACTCCGTCCCACTAACCCTGCAAGCCTTTTAGTATCGCAAAGATATGCGGACGCCGCAGGCGGATTTTGCTTTAGCAAAATTACTGAAAATGAAGGCTTGACCTAAACTTTAATATGCCTTCGGCACCAGAATATATATTATACAATAAAACTTATACTTTAATTTACAGTTTTAAAAACAATACAATGGAGGATTCAGCAAAATGGACAAAGATACACTTTCGGTAAATACCATAAGATTTTTAAGTGTTGAGGCTATACAGAAGGCAAAAAGCGGACATCCGGGGCTTCCTATGGATGCTGCTCCGGCTGCGTTTACATTATGGTCAAAGGAAATGAAGCATAATCCGAAAAATCCGGACTGGATAAACAGAGACCGTTTTATTCTTTCAGCAGGACACGGCTCAATGATGCTTTATTCACTTCTTCATCTTTTCGGATACGGAACAACAATTGAAGATATAAAAAATTTCAGACAGCTTGACAGCAAAACACCGGGACATCCTGAATATGGTATTGCCAAGGGAATTGAAACAACTACCGGTCCTCTTGGACAGGGCATTGCAAATGCCGTTGGTTTTGCCATGGCCGAAAGTCATCTTGCAGCAGAGTTTAACAAGCCGGGATATGAAGTTATAGACCATTATACTTTTGTGCTTTGCGGCGACGGATGTCTTATGGAGGGCGTAAGCTCTGAAGCGGCTTCTCTTGCCGGTACCCTTGGCCTTGGAAAGCTTATACTCATTTATGATTCAAACAATATTACAATTGAGGGAAGTACAAAAACTGCTTTTGCCGAAAATGTACGTGACAGGTTTAAGGCATATGGCTGGCAGACACTTCTTGTTGAAGACGGAAACGACCTTGAAGAAATAGACACGGCAATTAAAGAAGCAAAGGCTGAAACAAATAAACCTACTATTATAGAAATTAAGACAATTATAGGTTATGGCGCTCCTAACAAGCAGGGCAAGGCATCGGCTCACGGAGAACCGCTTGGAGACGAGGAAATTGCTCTTACAAAGGAAAACCTCGGCTGGGAATATAAGGAAGAATTTTACGTTCCGGAAGAAGTCAAAGAAAATTGTGCAGCATATACCAAAAAAGGTGAAGAGGCAAACAAAGCTTGGGACAGCATGTTTAAAGAATACTGCGGGAAATACCCTGAAATGGCTAAAAAATGGGATGCATTTTTCTCAGATAAACTTCCGGTTGACCTTTTAAACAGTGAAGATTTCTGGACATATGAAGGTGACCTTGCAACAAGAGCTTCATCTGAAAAAGTTCTTAACAAACTTTCAAAACTTATACCTAATTTATTTGGCGGTTCGGCAGACCTTGGGCCTTCAAACAAGTCTGTAATGAAAGACAGGGAATATTACTCAAAGGAAAATCCAAGCGGCTCAAATATTCACTTTGGTATAAGAGAATTTGCTATGACTGCAATGGCAAACGCTTTTGCGCTTCATGGAGGATTAAGGCCATATATTGCCGGATTTTTTGTATTCAGTGATTATATGAAAGCCGGACTCAGACTTTCGGCTCTTATGAAACTTCCTGTTATAAGTATTTTTACTCATGATTCCATCGGCGTAGGCGAAGACGGACCTACACATCAGCCTGTTGAGCATCTTGCGGCTTTAAGAAGCATGCCGGGATATACAGTAATTCGACCTTGCGACAGCCATGAAACAGCTGCAGCATGGTACCTTGCTCTTACAAGAAAACAGCCTACTGGCATTGTCCTTTCAAGACAGAAACTGCCGCTTCTTAATGAAACCGGAAAGGGTGCACTTAAAGGAGCTTATATTCTCCGAGACTGTGAAGGTACACCGGATATACTTCTCATGGCAACGGGTTCAGAGGTTGAGCTTATATATAAAGCATATGACGTGCTTAATAAAAAGGGAATAAAAGCAAGGGTTATATCAATGCCGAGCTTTGAAGTATTTGAGGAACAAAGTGATGGATACAAAGAAAGTGTTATTCCAAACAGCGTAAGAAAGAGACTTGCTGTTGAAGCTGCATCTGATTTTGGCTGGTATAAATATGTAGGCCTTGACGGAAAAGTAATTTCTATGAAAGGTTTTGGTGCTTCGGCTCCTGCTGATAAACTTTTTGAAAAATTTGGTTTTACAGTCGAAAATGTAGTTAACACGGCTCTTGAAATTTGCTCAAAATAAAAGGTTTATTTATGCCTTAGGCTGTAGGAAAAAACTACAGCCTTTTGGCAGTAAATTGAACTTGCTGTTTTTGAGGCAGGAATTTCTATCCTTGCCTTTTTTTATTTAAAAAAATGATAAAATAGTATCGCAGTAGTAGCAATTTGAATTTATTTAGCATGCTAATGATTGTTGAGTCATTAACAAACTTGAACAGTTTTAAGCTGAAAAGGAGACATTATGAGAGCGTTTATTGCAATAGATTTCGACAGAGAAACAAAAAAATATCTACTTTCATTGCAGTCAAGACTTAAAGAGAAAAGCAGAAGCGGCAATTTCACAAATGAAGATAATTTTCATCTGACTTTAAGATTTATAGGTGAAGTTGATGAATATGGTATGAAATCTTTGTCTGAAGCTGTAAGAGAGGCTGCGGCGTCGTTTAAGGCGTTTGACATGAGTTTAAAAGGCATAGGCTTTTTTACAAGAGGAAACAAATGTATCACATGGGCAGGGATTGAAAAGAGCAAAAGTCTTGAGATTTTCTATAAAAAACTTGAAAAATGTCTTATGCGGGAGGGTTTTGCACGTGACCGTAAGGGCTTGAGTCCGCATATTACACTTGGCAGAGAAGTAAATTTAAGAATCGGATATGATGATGCAAGAGATGAGTTTTCAGATTGCAAAAAAGATTTTCATGTAGGAGAAATAACTCTTTTTGAAAGCATAAGAAGGGGGCCGAAACTTATATATAAGCCGATTTTTGTGGGGAAATTGAAGTAAAAATTCATCAACAAAAACAATATATTTATTTTTAGGTATTTTTATGTATTGTATGACAAAAAAAACACAATATTGAGTAGTATTCTACTTAAAAACCTTGACATTTGTATGTCAAACTGGTAACATGTCTATAGAAAACGGATGGGTTTGATTGTTTTTTTGTTTATTATAAATCCATTTGTGTTTCGGCTGTGTAATTTACTGTAAGATGGGTTATTGTGGTCTGATTATCAGGGCGTTTCTTTCAGTTTGGCAGCCAAAAGGGAAATAGAGTTTTTATTCATTTTCTTATATATTAAAAGGAGGAAAAGAGTAATGGATTTTGCATTATCAAAAGAACACGAGTTATTACAGAAGCTGTACAGAGAATTTGCAGAAAACGAAGTTAAGCCTCTTGCTCAGGAAATTGATGAAGAAGAAAGATTCCCAAGGGAGACAGTAGAAAAATTAGCTAAATACGGTCTTCTTGGTATTGCATACCCTGTAGAATATGGCGGACAGGGTGCTGATTACCTTGCCTATATTATGTGTTGTGAGGAAATGGGTAAGGTTTGCGCAACAACGGCTACAATTATAGGCGCTCATTCTACTTTGTGTGTTTACCCAATTTTTACATTTGGTACAGAAGAACAGAAACAGAAATATCTTCCAGACCTTCTTTCGGGAAGAAAGCTCGGTGCTTTCGCACTTACAGAGCCTGGTGCTGGTTCAGACTCATCTATGCAGCAGACAAAGGCTGTAAAAGAAGGAGATCATTACATACTTAACGGTACTAAATGCTTTATTACAAATGCCGGTGAAGCTGATGTATATGTAGTTTCAACAATGACTGATAAATCAAAAGGCAACCATGGTATAACAACATTTATAATTGATAAAGATACACCTGGTTTCTCATTTGGTAAACATGAAAAGAAAATGGGTATCAGAGGTTCTGCAACAGCCGACCTTATTTTTGAAAATGCTATAGTACCTGCTGAAAATGTAATTGGTACAGAAGGCCAGGGCTTTAAGATTATGATGAAAACCCTTGATGCAGGACGTATTTCAATGGGTGCTCTTGCGCTTGGCATTGGTGAAGGTGCTTTTGATATTACTGTTAAATATGTTAAGGAAAGAAAACAGTTCGGTAAACACATTGCTGCTTTCCAGAACACAAAGTTTGAACTTGCTGACATAAAGACAAAACTTGATGCTGCACAGCTTATCTGCTATAAGGCAGCATGCGAAAAGGATGCAGGACGTCCTTATGGTTTATATGCAGCAGAGTGCAAATACCTTTGTGCTGCAACTGCATCTGATGTAACAAGAAGATGTCTCCAGCTCTTTGGTGGTTACGGCTACATGAGAGAGTATGACATCGAAAGAATGATGAGAGATGCCAAGATAACAGAAATCTATGAAGGCACAAGCGAAGTACAGAAGATTGTTATGTCAAATCACCTTAATATAAGATAATTATTTTTAATACGACATAATCCTATTTTTAAATATAAATTAAATTACCGAAAGGAGTTAGCATTATGAAAATTGTTGTTTGCGTAAAGCAGGTTCCTGATACAACAGAAGTTAAGCTCGATCCAAAAACAAATACTCTTATCAGAGATGGTGTTCCTTCAATAATTAATCCTGATGACAAAGCTGGTATTGAAGCTGCACTTGAATTAAAAGAAAAATTAAATGATGGTTCTACAGTAACAATAGTATCAATGGGACCTCCTCAGGCAGATGTTGCTTTAAGAGAGGCACTTGCTATGGGCGCTGATGAGGCTTATCTTTTATCAGACAGAAAGTTCGGTGGTTCAGATACATATGCTACATCAACTATTGTTGCAGCAGGTGTTAAAAAGATTGGCTTTGACATTGTAATAACAGGACGTCAGGCTATTGATGGTGATACAGCTCAGGTTGGTCCTCAGATTGCTGAACATCTTGGAGTACCTCAAGTAAGCTATGCTGAAGATATTAATGTTGAGGGCAACAAGGTTATTGTTAAGAGAAAATATGAGGACAGAGAGCATATACTTGAACTTCCTATTCCTTGTCTTATAACAGCTCTTTCAGAACTTGCTACACCAAGGTATATGTCAGTTAAAGGTGTTATGGATGCCTACAGAGCAAAAGAAGTTAAGGTTCTTACATTTGAGGATCTCAAGGATATGTTTAATCCTGATTATATCGGACTTAAGGGTTCTCCTACAAACGTATTTAAATCATTCCCTAAACAGGCTAAAGGCAAAGGCGAATTTTATCCGGATCTTTCAGCTGATGAGGCAGTTAATACTATCGTAACTAAATTAGAAGAGAAACACATTATATAATATGAAGGGGAGGAGAGACCTACAATGAGTAAAGACGTATTTGTATTTGTAGAACAGAGAGACGGAGCAATCGCAAAAGTAGGTATTGAGCTTATAGGTGAAGCTACAAGACTTGCTGCAAAATTAAATGAAAAAGTAGTTGCAGTCCTTCTTGGATCAGGCATTAAAAATAAAGCTAACATGTGCATTGAATATGGTGCTGATAAAGTTGTAGTAGTAGATGCTCCGGAACTTGCTGAGTATCTTACAGATCCATATGCAAGGGCAATTGAAACAGTAATAAAGAAATATGATCCTGAAATATTTATCTATGGTGCAACATCAATCGGCCGTGACCTTGCTCCAAGAGTATCGGCAAGAATACATACAGGACTTACAGCAGATTGTACAGGACTTGATATTCAGCCGGACCCTAAGGCAGAAGATCCTTCAAAAGCACAGCTTCTTCTTTATATGACTCGTCCTGCATTTGGTGGTAACCTTATGGCTACAATCATCTGCCGTGACTATAGACCTCAGATGGCTACAGTTCGTCCTGGTGTTATGCAGGCTCTTGACAAAGATACATCAAGAAAAGGTGAAATCGAAGAAGTTAAAGTTGAATTCAAACCAGAGGATTCAAGAGTTAAAATCAGACAGATTCTTAAAGAAGAAAAGAAATCAGCAGATATTACAGAAGCTAAAGTACTTGTATCCGGCGGACGTGGTATAGGCGGACCTCAGGGCTTTGGCATTCTTAAAGACTGCGCAAAAGTTCTCGGCGGCGAGATTTCTTCATCAAGAGCATGTGTTGATGCAGGCTGGATTGAAAAAGACAGACAGGTTGGCCAGACAGGTAAGACAGTTAGACCTGACCTTTATATGGCATGCGGCATCTCAGGTGCTATCCAGCATCTTGCAGGTATGGAGCAGTCAAACTATATTGTAGCTATTAACAAGAATGATACAGCTCCTATATTTGATGTTGCCGACCTCGGTATTGTTGGTGACCTTAAAGTTATCGTTCCAAAGCTTACAGAAGCTATCAAGAAAGTTAAAGCTTCTAAGGAAGTTAAAAAAGACTGATTTAATAAAACAATTTTTCAGGCAGAGTATTTTTATACTCTGCCTGTTTTTTATGTGATTTTATGCTATAATATAAACAAAATTAAGCAACTTAAGAAAGGACGATATATATGAGTTGTTGCAGAAAAAGACTTTATGATATATATACAGGAAAAGAAAAAGAATGTGATAGCGAAGATAAAAAAGAAGAAAAAAAGAAAAATATACAGTATTTAATATTATGTGGGGCATGCATAGCTGTTGGGGTTATAAGCGTTTTGCTTAAGTGAAATTTATGATTAGAGTTAATGGTATAAAACTTCATTATGGAGAAAAAAAAGAACTGATATTAAAAAGAACATGCAATATACTTAGAATTGAACCAAAAAGCGTTATTTCTTGGGAGATTTTCAAAGAATCATTAGACGTCAGGAAAAAAGAAGATATATTTTATATTTATACAGTAGATGTCAATATTAAAAATGAGATAAGCATTTTAAAAAGAATTAAAGATAAAAGGGTATCTGAGGCAATTTATGCAAGCTATAATTTACCTGAATTAAAAACTGTTCCAAAAGAAAGGCCTGTAATAATAGGTTTTGGCCCGGCAGGCATATTTTCGGCTTTAATATTATCTCGAATCGGTTTAAAGCCTATTATATTTGAGCGTGGAAAAGATATTAAGAGCAGAATAAATGATATTGACAAAATGCAAAAATGCGGTATTTTGAATACTTCAAGCAATATCCAGTTTGGCGAAGGTGGTGCAGGTACGTTTTCCGACGGTAAGCTTACAACGCGGATAAAGAATCCAAGATGTCGTTTTGTAATGGAAGAATTTGTAAAAGCAGGAGCCCCTAAAGAAATAATGTATGTTCATAATCCGCATATCGGTACCGACAAACTTAGAAATGTGATTAAAAATATAAGAGATGAAATTGTTTCTCTTGGCGGTGAAATACATTTTGAAAGTACAGTTACTGATTTTGGATTAGAAAATGAAAAGCTGTGTTTTGTTGAAATAAATGGGAAACATAAAGTAAAATGCAGCAATGCAATACTTGCTGTGGGGCATAGTGCACGTGACACATTTGAAATGCTAAAGAAAAATAAAGTTACTATGGAAAAGAAGCCATTTGCGGTAGGAGTCAGAATAGAGCACAGCCAAAGAGATATAAATATAGCTCAATACGGAAGTGAGAAAGCTGCCGAGTATTTTGGCCCGGCGGAATATAAACTGACACATACTGCGGCAAACGGCAGAGGAGTGTACACGTTTTGTATGTGCCCCGGCGGATATGTGGTACCAGCTGCAAGCGAAGAAGGGATGGTTGCCACAAACGGCATGAGTTTTTATGACAGAGCCGGCGAAAATGCCAACAGTGCTTTATTGGTTCAGGTATGGCCTGATGATTTTGAAGGAGAAGATGTGCTCGGAGGAATGTATTTTCAAAGACGGATTGAGAAAAAAGCATTTGAAATGGGCAGAGGTAATTATGCTGCTCCTGTTCAGAAAGTCGGGGATTTTATTTTAGGCAGAAAAAGCAAAAATGAAGGCAAAGTTAAAAGCACTTATAAGCCTAAAATTACTTTAACTGACTTAAACGACTTATTTCCTGATTATATCTGCGACGCTCTAAAAGACGGAATTAAAAACATGGGCAGAAAAGTAAAAGGATTTGATAATCCTGATGCTTTAATGACTGCACCAGAAAGCAGAAGCTCATCTCCTGTAAGAATATTAAGAAATGCCGAAACAGCGGAAAGTATAAATATCAATGGACTATATCCTGCAGGTGAAGGTGCGGGATATGCCGGAGGAATAATGTCTTCGGCAGTTGACGGAATATATGTTGCAGAAAAAATTATAGAAAAGTATATAAAAAACTGAGGATAAAACCCCAGTTTTTTATTTTTTTCAAACAATTTCTATATCAAATTTTTTCATCCAGTAATTAACCTGAATCAAATACCCCATCATCTGCGGACCTGCCATTAGCTGACCAAACCATGGCTTTCCGTAGTCTGAAGGACTGGAAAGGAATTTATATACTTTCTTTTTATCCAAAAACTGCAAAACGGGTGAAGAATTATCTTCAATTACGTCTGTAAGCTCAGATTTTAAAAGTTTTTCATAATTTGGGTCGTATACCTTTGGGTATGGGCTTTTTTTTCTAAAAAGAATTTCATCAGGCACAAGACCTCTGGCAGCTTCTCTTAAAAGACCTTTTACGGTATTATTGTAGTATTTGAATTTCCATGGCACATTCCAAACATACTCAATTATTCTGTGGTCGGCAAATGGTACTCTTGCCTCAAGGCCGGAAAACATACTTGTTCTGTCCATTCTGTCAAGAAGTGTCTGCATAAACCACTTTAAATTTAAGTAAGATATCTCTCTTCTTCTTTTTTCATCACTGTTTTCACCATCAAGCAGCGGCGTTTCCGCAACGGATTTTTCATATGTTTTTTTAACGTATTCATCCATTTTAAGTTCGTTTAAAAACTCATCCGAAAGCATAACTTTCCTTGGCTCTAAATCAGGCATCCATGGGAAAGTATCTTTTTCAAAAAATTCTTTTTTATGAAACCACGGATAACCGCCGAAAATTTCATCTGCACATTCTCCTGTCAGAACAACTTTATTATATCTTTTTACTATTTTGCAGAAGTAAAGCAATGAGGAATCAATATCAGCCATAGCAGGCAAATCTCTTGCGTCAACTGACTTATAAAGATAATCAGCCAAATCTATATTATTACATTCCAAAAAATTATGATTTGAATTAATGTATTTGACCATTTTTTCCGCATACGGCCTATCTTGAGACGGCTGAAAATTATTAGCTTTGAAATATTTATCGTTATTTACAAAGTCAAATGAAAATGTATTAAGTCTTTCACCTTTTTTAGATAATTCTTTTGCACAAATGGCAGAAACCAAGCTGCTGTCTACCCCGCCTGATAAAAAAGTACAGATTGGTACATCGGACTTCATCTGTAAGGTTATAGAGTTTATTAAAAGATTACGCGTTTTCTCTACGGTTTTTTCAAAACTGTCTTCATGAGGCTTGCTTTTTACCTTCCAGTATTCAATTTCTTTGCATCCTTTGTCACTGCATATAATATAATTGCCCGGCAAAACCTCGTCGATATCTTTAAAAACGCCGCAGCCGTAAGTTTTGGAGGGCCCAATTGAAAATATCTCGTTAAGCCCGTTTATGTCAAGTTTTGCTTTTACACCGGGATATTTAAAAAGTGCCTTAATTTCTGAACCGAAAACAACAGTACCGTCTTTTACAGTATAAAACAGAGGCTTTATGCCGCACCTATCCCTGTATAATATAAGTTCATTTTTTTGTTCATCCATAATAGCAAAAGCAAAGATTCCGTTTAGTTTGTTTACAAAATTATATCCGTATTCCAAATAAGAAACAAGAATTACCTCTGTATCTGAAGTGGTATTAAACTCCCAGCCTGCATCTATAAGTTCGGCTTTTAATTCATCCATGTTGTAAACTTCACCATTATACACAATGCCGAAAGCTTTGCCGTTGATATGTTTAATCATGGGCTGATGACCGTTTGAAAGGTCAATTATAGATAATCTGTTATGTCCTAAAGCAAAGTTTTTTGATATAAATATTCCGTTATCATCCGGTCCTCTGTGAACAAGCTGTTTATTTATATTTTCAATTGTATTTTTAGTCCAATCATATTTTTTATTGTAATCTTCATAAGCATTAAAAAATCCCGCAATTCCGCACATTTTCTTGCCCCCAAACCTATTTTAATCACTACTTTCTTATATATATTAAATTCTGAACTTTATATGTGTTTTATGAGCAATTATTCCAAACTGAAATTTATATTATATTTTATAGGGAAATTATCAATAAAAATTCTTAATATTAATATTATGAAAAAATTAAGTTTTTGGTACCAAACACAAATATTTTTTAAAAACATATATTAACAAATAAGGGAGGAGTGAGTTTTATTGAAAAACGTTCTCGTAATAGGCGGAGATTTGCGCCAACGCTATTTAGCTGAAGATATTGAAAAAACCGGAACCAATACATCAGTTTATTTTGAAAATAATAAAGATTTATCATCATTAGAGGAAAAAATTAAAAATTCAGATATAATTGTATGTCCAGTGCCTTTTACAAAGGATAAAAAAAATATTTTTTCGACGCAATGTTCAACAGATTTGGACATTGAGGATTTTTTAAACTATATTAATTCAAAGCATACAGTTTTTGGGGGAAATATTCCTCAAAACATAAAAACTAATTTTAAAGAAAAAGGTGTCGATTATGTTGATTTTATGAACATTGAGGAAGTAAGTGTAAAAAACGCGATAGCTACAGCCGAAGGCACAATTGCGGAGGCAATTAGGCATAGCAGTATTAATATTCATAATAGTAAATGCCTTGTTTTAGGATACGGAAGATGCGGCAAAGTGATTGCGCAAAAACTTAAAGCTCTTGACGCCCATGTAACGATTGCCGACAGAAGCGAAGAAAAACTCGCTAACGGATTTTCATTTGGACTGGAAACAGCCGATATATACAATTTGGAAGGCACAATAGATAATTTTGATTTTATTTTTAATACTGTTCCCAAATTATTAATTAAAAAAAATATTATAGATTTGATGAAAAAAGACGTAGTTATAATAGATATATCATCTGCACCGGGCGGAGTTGACTTTGAATACTGCAAAGCATTGGGCGTTAATGCAAATTTATGTCTCGGCCTTCCGGGAAAATACTCACCAAAGACGTCTGCGGATATATTGTTTGGTGCAGTTAAAAAGTATTTATAAGGGGGGATTTTTATATGAAACTCAAAGGTAAAAATGTAGGATTTGCTTTTACCGGCTCTTTTTGTACTTTTGATAAAATAGAAACTCAAGTTAAAAATTTATTGAATGAAGGGGCAAATATTTTCCCTATATTCTCAAAAAACGTGCAGACAATAGATTCAAGATTTGGGGATACACAGGAATATATCAAAAAAATTTCTGAAATGACGGGAAACAAACCGATTCTCACAATTGAGGAAGCCGAACCCATTGGGCCAAAATCATATCTTGATATTCTTATAATTGCTCCATGCACAGGAAACACATTGGCTAAACTTGCAAACGGAATTACGGATACTTCTGTGCTTATGGCAGCAAAAGCACACATGAGAAACGGAAAACCTCTTGTAATTTCAGTTTCAACTAATGATGCTTTAGGCATGAATTTCAAAAATATAGGTTTGCTTTTTAACTTAAAAAACATATATTTTGTGCCGTTTGGACAGGACAATGTTGCAAAGAAGCCGACTTCTATGATAGCCCACACTGAATTAATTGTTGATACACTTGAAAAAGCTCTCGACGGGCAGCAAATCCAGCCGGTTATAATTTAAATCCGCAGACGGAATTTATTTCTGCCGAGGAAAACAGTGAGTTTCAAGGCATTTGTGTCTCTGGAACTCATCTGTTTATACATACAATACTTGTCAAAAGCCTGATTTTGACAAAAGGCTACCGATAAGTAATGATAGTCTTAAATAAGAGGTTTTATATTATAAAGATGAATTGGACAAGCATTAGCCTATAATTGTTTCCATATAGAAAATTTGAAATTTTTTTTAAATCTGTGATATTTGACTTCAAATCAGTAGTACATGTTTGAGACAGAAAGGATGGATGGCACAATGGATGATAGCGAAATTATTAATTTGTTCTTTGAACGCTCAGAGCAAGCGATTATTGAACTATCTAAAAAATACGGCAAAGTATGTAAGAAAGTATCTCAAAATATTTTGAATAATGTGTCTGATGCAGAGGAGTGTGTAAACGATGCTTATTTAGGTACGTGGAATAGTATTCCGCCCCAGAGACCAAATCCATTGCTTACTTATGTCTGTCGCATTGTACGTAACCTTTCTATCAAAAGATATCATATGAATACGGCTGTTAAGCGCAATAGTTTTTATGATATCGCGCTTGAAGAATTGGAAGATTGTATACCGTCGTCAAATACAGACGAAGAATTCGACGCCAAAGAACTTGCAAAAGTCATTGACAATTTTCTTGATACTCTTAATAGAGACAGCCGCGTTATGTTTGTTCGCCGGTATTGGTTTTCTGATTCATTATCGGAAATTGCAAAGATGTTTGGTATTAACGAACATAATGTTTCTGTTCGTCTTTTCCGTATACGTAAGAAAATGAAAAAATATTTAAAGAGGGAGGACGTTTATCTATGAATAAAGAAAATATTTCAAAAGCTATTGGAGAGATTGATTCAAGACATATCAATGAAGCTATAAATTATCATTCATGCCGTTCATTAAGCTGTAATACCAGTATTTTTAGAAAACCATTTGGCAGGTTTATGATAGCTATCTTTTGTATTTGTCTGCTTATAGGCTTCAGTATGTTTATGCCGTTTGACAAACAAACTATAAAAGCATATGCCTATGGAACAGATAAAGAAATCATGAAAACTAACACAGTCTTATCCTCAGGCACGATTACAGATGATGGTGAAATGAAGGGTCCTCAGGTGCAATTTTATATTGTTGGCAAGGACATTAAGACGATACGCTTTTCATGCAAAAATCAATGGATTGACTTTGTCGATTGGACGGGAAAGCGCAATGAATTCGGCATGGGAAAAAATTTTACCGTTCCCTATGGTTCGGATGAAAGCGAGTATTGTTATCTGATAATAGACTGGATTCCGGATGATACGATTCGAATGCTTACAGATAACAAGAATGTTGGGATTAAAGATTTACCGATTAAGTTGCGCAAAGATATTGTTGTTTTAGAAATCACATATGAAAATGGCAAATCAGCTACTAAAGCTATAAAAATAAATTTACAGGATAATGGCAAGTTTGCTGCTTCTTTTGATGACTACACAATTACAAAACAGGACAAGTTTGTTAAATGCCCGGACAGTAAGCCAATCAACAATGATGTTTTACATGCCCATGTAAACGATTCTGTTTCACAAAGCACAGATAAAGGATGCATATCATATCAGGCTGCCTTGTCAAAACAGGAAATCGAGGAAGCAAAAACTGCAGCGCTGGATTATTACAAAAACACTGTTTGGCATGTTGAAAGTATTGATGTTACCTCAGATGATAACAGGCAATATAAAAATATTGGAATTGAGGCAAATTATTCTGCCGGTAATATTATTATTTTTAATGTAACTGCGATTTTTAATGGAAAAACAGAAAACCGTACAATTAGTGTTGCGAGAACAAAAAACGGTAATTGGTCTGTCATTAATGAAGGGTTCTAAAGTAGCAGTATAGAAAGCAACTGAAAATTAATACTGTTATTGCTGACAGAATAATATCCGCTATCGTAAATAAAATTATGTAAAACAATAAAAAAGAAAAACGGATATAATTTCACTATTTTGCGAAACTATATCTGTTTTTAATATGTTAATCTTGTGGTTAAATTGTTTTTTTATATGGATGTATTTGTTTTAATAACTTTTATTATTCGTCCCAAGTCACGTTGTTTTTGATGTATATTGTTCATAAATTTTTTAATTTTTTGGGGTTTTAATAAACTGGCAGTACGTTTTTAGTACGCTTATTTATTGAAAATATCCTCTAATTTTTCGCATACGGTACTTTGTTTATTAGGGTATAAATGAGCATATGTTTCAAGTGTTGTTTTTATATTCTCATGCCCTAAACGGTCAGCAACGATTAAAGGCTGAAAGCCAAGCTCTATCAATAATGAGGCATGGGAATGTCTAAGGTCATGCAATCTTATTTGTTTAACGCCTGCTTTTTGAGCATATTTATTTAAGTTTACTCTTAACGCTGGACGGCTGACTGTGATTAGCCGGTCTGATGGTTTGCAATCATATAACTGTGACGAATACTCTTTTATTTCATTGCAAAGGAACGAGGGTATTTCAACTATTCGTTTACTCTTTTTTGTTTTTGGCGTTAGTATTAATTCTTTATTGTGAAGTTTAGCGTAATTTTTATTAATTGATATAGTTTTGGATTTTAAATCTATGTCACCAACAGTAAGGGCAAGCAATTCACCAGAACGCATGCCGGACCAAAACAATATATCATAAGCAACTCTATATTCCATAGGTTTAACAGCATTTATAAACTGCTTATACTCGTCAAGTGTCCAGAACTGTATATCAGATTTTGTTTTGCCTTTAATGCCTTCATAAAGTTTACAAGGATTTGAGGACAGATTATAATACTTCACAGCAAAGTTAAATACACATGAAATTTGACCATTAACCTTTTTTAAATACAGTGTACTGTAATCTTTATTATCCTTAAGGAGCTTATTGTTAAACTGCCTTAAGGTATTAGGTGTTATAGAGTTTATAGGCATTTCTCCGATTTCCGGCAGTATTCGTTGATTTAGTACAGTCTCTTTTACGTAGAATGATGTTGGCTTTAGCTTGGTTTTGCAGTCATCAAGGTATAATTTAGCCATGCTCTCAAATGTCATGTCGGGAGATCCACTGTGTTGCTTTATAAATTCCTTTTCATATTCTGCTGCTTCTCTCTTTAATTTAAAGCCTTCTTTTTTCTTACGCTTATTATTTCCCTGCCAGTCTTTATAGTAAAAAGAGCAGTACCATGTATTACGTGTTTCGTCTTTATAAACAGGCATAAAATAAGCCTCCTTTACAATTTAGGTATAGTAAATAAGGCGGTCTTATGCTATAATTTTAATAAGTTTAGGTATAGCTTGACCGCTATATGTTTTCCTCTCTTGTTGGCGCAGGAGGGGAGTTTTTTTATCTATTTTCTATTTTACTATAACATTCAGCAGCCTGAGAACCGCCTGCCGCTTCATATGCTTTTATAAATTCGTCCTCTGAGTTAGATAAATAATTTATTGTAGCGTTTTCATCACCTTTTATTTTAACAGAATACGCACTATCAAAGTAATTTTTACATGTTGTAAGGTTGCCATACACTGTTTTCAATGTATTTATTTCATCAATGGTATATACTCCTGATGTATTTTCGATTTCGGTAACGTATTTAGTAATTCTATTATAGATTGAGTCGCATGTGTCTTTATCATAAGATAAAGTGCTGGTATCGCAACTGAAAAAACTTCCTGCATACATTGAGTCAGCGTAATGGTCGGTCAAATTTTCACATTTGTTGTATACAAGCATTAATTTCGCGTTTTTCTTGTAAAAAGTTTCATCGTTAGTAGTATCTTGCGTTAGGTAAACTGGCTGCTCTTGAGCGAACACATGAATAGCAGGCGTAAAACATAGAGCAATACTTAACCCTAAAACTAAAATTTTCTTTTTCATATATATCCCTCCATAAAATGTGATACAATAGTTATAAAGAGTTACATGCTCTTTAAATTCTGCTTGCAGCTTCGGTATTGACGGTACCGGAGCTATTTTCATATACTCAGATATGCTTTTGTTTTACTCCATACTTTATTTAAACGCGTGGGCTCTCGCCCACACGTTTTACATCATCACCATTCGCCATTGAGGGTGAAAAGATTACTCTTCATCAATGACGAGCAAAATTATTAGCATTCGTCATGAAAGACGAACGAACTAAGGCTATGCTTGACATAGGGTGTATTTTATTTTTTATTTCATGTCCCACGTTAGTTACTAACCACCATTTGGGGGTGAGTAAAGTGTTAAAATGGCAAATCATCACTATTAGGGTTTATATCTTCAGATGGTTTGGGATCCGTTTCTTCTTTTTTGTCTTTTGTTATTTTAAAATTATATTTTTTTAATGTTTTTTCAATCCATAAGTCATATATGTCACTATCAATAATTTCTTCTTTTAGTGAAGTATTCATTTTATCCCAATCTTTTAAAATCTTTTCCATTGTTTGATTTTGAAACGTAATTCCGCTGTAATCTATGAATGAATCATGTGAATATTCGTCATAACGCTGAATGCCAATGTAAAATTCTAATTCTGGATTTGATTCGAGTAAAATTAATATTCTTACAACATCACTATAGGTTACAATTTTTTTACTGACATTTTTTTCATTGCTAAGACCGCAGAGCCAGTCTAAAGAAACATTATATTTTTTTGATATATTCATTATTATATCTAAAGAAGGGTTTTTTGTAGCATTTTCATAAGCAGATATGGTTGCAGGTGTACTTTGAACAGATGATGAAAAAGCTTTTTGTGTCATTCCAAGTTCTTCTCTCAATTCTTTTAACCGTTTTGAAAATTCAATTCTATTATCCATTTCATAACCTCTCTTTCGTTCCTTATAAGTTATGATAACACTATAATAGAACAAATACTACCATAAAGTCAATACAACACAATAATATATTTTACGTTAAAATAAAGTATTGACAAATATAGTATAGTAGAATATACTATATTTAAGTAGAAAAAACTACTATATACTTACACAAGAAGGTGAGGAAATGAGAATTGACCCAGCAAAACTTGCTTATGAACTTGTTAAAAATGATTTAACACTTAAAGCACTATCAGCGAAAAGTGGTGTGTCTCGTCCGACTCTTTGCTACATAAAAGGAGGGAAACGCTGTAGTGATACAACAGGTATCAAGATAGCTAATGCACTTGATGTTGACATCAAAGATTTATTAGAAGATTAAAAGTTACTCGTTAGGTAAGCAACTAAGCAAAGATTGAGTGTATATACACTTGATGTGCAACAGACGCACAACAATTTGAAAGGAGGCTTAAACATGGAGAGTGTGAGGTATTATTTTTGCAAAGATGTTATGCAACTCTTAGACGTATCTGAAAGTAAAGCATATGGCATAATACGTCAACTTAATAAAGAGCTGAGAAATACCGGCTTTTTAACAATTGCAGGAAGAGTACCTATAAAGTACTTTGAAAAGCGCTTTAACATAGAAAGGTAGGCGGTATAAATGGGAATTACATATTTAGGCTTAGGAATTATCCCCGGCTTTGCGTTTGGAATATTGTTCCTATGCTTATATCTGAGGTGATAAGGTGAAAATTGATAACGAGGTGTTTTTAGACCTGTTTCGCCGAAAACCAAAAGAGGGAAACAAGTATATCATCATTGTGAGTGACTCAATACTCCATGAGCGTTTATGGAGCATAGGATATTACTCAATGCTTATATCGGACGCAGAGTCAGCAGAGAACGCAAAGAGTCTCATATACGATGCCTTAATAAAAAAGGGCCTAAATGTAAAAGATTATGTGTTTTTAGCTGCTTATATGAAAGACAGAGCAATAAATGATGAGCTTAGCAATGCTTTTGGAAGCTATGGAATAAAATACGATGTACAAGCCTACAAAATATTTTATAAAAAGAATTTCGCATTAGCTGATGATAAAACAATCAAGCAATGGATTAATGTTTACATCAAGAATATTGAAAACAATAATGAAGCTACAGTTTTTGAGTCCCCGATAAATGCAGTAGACTTGCAAAGTGAAAATATTAAACCAATAGAATGGATAGTGTATAGACTCATTACAAGCGGTGAAAGCCTATTGACCGCGCCGTCTAAGTTCGGCAAGTCTTGGTTTGGCATGGACTTAGCCATATCTGTGGCAGAAGGCACACCATTCTTAGGAAGGGTAACACAAACCGCACCAGTTTTGTATTTGGCCTTAGAAGACAGTAAAAGACGATTGCAAAGGCGTATGAATAAACTGTTAGCAGGGAAAAAGGCACCTGAAAACTTGTATTTTATGACAAAGGCGCCAACGCTTGATGATGGCTTAATTGAAACATTGGAGCAGGAAATAAAGTCAAAAAACCTAAAATTGATTATTATTGACACATTCCAAAAAGTAAGAGGCATCTCAAATGGCAAAAATCCATATGCAACAGATTATGCTGATATGGGTAAACTCAAGGACCTCGCAGACAAACATGATATTGCTATCTTATTAATTCATCATAACAGAAAAATGAAAGATGATGATGATGTATTTAATCAAATTTCAGGAACTAACGGCATAATGGGTGCAGCAGACACAATAATTGTGCTGACAAAAAACAAAAGGGATGATAAAGAAATAAAAATGCACCTTACGGGGCGCGATGTTGAACAAAATGTTTTTGTTCTTAATTTTGATAAGGAAACGTGCAGGTTTAAGCTTATTGGCTCTGAGCAAACGCTTGAGGAACAAGAGGCAGATTTTTATTACAGACATAATGAAATTGTCATAACAATAAAAGCCCTGTTGTCTGAGCATTGCGAAGGCTGGCAAGGAACAGCAAGGCAACTTCGTACAGAGATAATAAAAAAGTGCAAATATTTTATAGATGAAAGAGCTGTTGGAAAACGTCTAAGAGCATTAGCTCAAGATTTATACGAAAAGGATAACATCATATATGTTGAACCAAGTAGTACAAGAAACAAATTACATAAATTTTCATATGCTCCGGTTGTAGATATATTAAATACAAACGATACACATGATACAAACGATACACATGATACAAACGATACACATGATACAAACGATACACATGATATTGTATCATAAAGTATCATGTTGAGCATTTGAAAATGATACACTTGAAAGCCTTGATTTATAAAGGCATGAGTATAAAAGTATCGTTTGTATCGTTTGTATCATCACATACAAGAAATGGAGGGAAAATTCAGGTGATAAAAACAATAGCATTACCAGTCAGTAACAATATTGCTGTCCTTGCGCAAAATGAAGATGTGCTAAAGGACGACATATTAACCGTATATATTAAAGAACGAGTAAATCCTGAAAATATAATTTCAGTAAATGCGGTTTCAAACAATAACACAATATTTATAGTTATTACTTATGAGTGCAGGGAGTGACGATATGAGCAATCAGGAAAAAGACATATTTCGGTCTGTGTATAACTTCTTTGCGAAGTATAACCACAAACTTAATGATGATGAGTGGCCGGCGTTTGTTACGGACATGCAGGCCGTAAACGAAGAACATAACTGTTATCTATGTGCAAGACTATTGGGTGTTATATTCTGCTACATAGAGAAAAAGAATTATGACCGATAAAGGAGGACTAAAAACAATGAGTGAAGTAATTGACTTTAATGCTGATGATTTAAAGATTAATGTATCAGCGGGCAGAACACAAAAGTTTTTTGATACGGCAAGGGCTGTAAGTAAGTATTTGAAAGGATTAAGCATATCCGCAGAGGAAAACGACAGGCTTGTTGAACTAATGATACAGCACACAAACGCCGCAGAGGAAAGCGGTTTCAACTTTGGGTTAAAATTAGCCACTGATATTTTAAAAAGCAGGCTTGACCAGAAAGAAGGCTAAAACAATGGCAGTAATTGAACGTGATATTGAGTTTTATAAAACCCGTCATATTTTGTACGACTACATTTTAAAGCTTTTACTGACGGTTGAGCAGAAAAATAAACTCATTGATTTAATCAGCAATTATGTAACGGCAGTTGAGAAAAACGGTGCAAAATTTGGCGTTGATATGGTTATAGAGATTATGGAAAGTCAGGAGGAGAAAAACAATGAAATGTGATAATGAAATTGACGACAAAATAGCTGATTTATACTGTGCAGCTGCAAAATGCAGACAGGTACTTGCGGATTTATCCGTTATGCTTGATGAGGAGGATGACAAGTATTTAGTATGGACAAGGGACCGTAAGAGTACATATGCCGATATAGCCCTTGATTATGCTGTACAGCTTGACAAAGGACTTGATGATATCTGCAAAAATTCTGAGATAATAAAAAACGCCCCTGCACCTACCACAGCACAAGGGGCAACAAAAACCACTTCAAGTTTAACACAGGAGGAATAAAATGTCTATAAAAATTCATGCTTCAAGTGAAAAAGCTGAGGACCTAAAAGAGTTTTTAAGAATAAATAAGCCTATAATCAGAGCAGGAGCCAAAGTTAAACAGAAACATGACGGAAAGTTTTATCATGCTTGGATACTCTCAAAAAGCCGCGATAAAGGCGATAAAAGGTAATTAAAATCATACATAAAAGTGCTTGCAAGCATTGAGTTTATGGGCTTTTTGCTTGCATACCCCTACTATTTATGGTATAATTAAATTACAAATAAATAGTGTAGGTAGTACCGCAATAGAAATATTGTAAGTCTTTAATGACGTGGGAAAAGGTTAAGAGCCGGCCCACGTCTTTTTTATTTGTAGAAGCTCCTTTTAAAATTTATACATCCGGCCCCGAGCATGGCCTAAAAAGGCTCCCTCTGTAGAATAAAAGTAATTAACCGTAAATATAGATTTAAAATTTGTGAACTGGAGGAAAGACAATGGATATAAAATCAAGACTTAATCAATATGCAGACGAATACGAACGTTTTAAGAAAAGTAAGGAAAATGAAATTAAAAAGATATATGAACAGTATCAGCCGCAAGCAGCAAATGAAAAGTTTTCAGCGATAAAAAAAGAAGTCGAGGCAAAACGAATTGAATGCGTATCAGCCGTATCAAACGAATTGAAAAGTATTGCAAACGATTTTGAAAAACAGTATTTAAAAAGGCCGGACAACTACGACATTAAGCTTAATACTACAATAAATCTTCTTACATCTATCGGCAAGGACGCAACCGAAAGCGACTTAAAAGAATGGCTTGCACCGTTTAAGTACGATTACAAGACTATGCTTACATTCAGTAAAATAATTAAATCTTCGTCAGCAGGATTTACGCTTTCCGGATATAACCAAATACCTGAAATTATAAAGAAGCTTAAAAATGCTGCTGAGAAAACAGAAAACTTTTTCTCAGGTCCGGCTATGCCGCCGGGAACGGCCTTAAATGGTAATGTTCAGCCTGATTATTCAAGTTTAAACTTATTGTTTTTCTGTGATGCAATGACTGACAAAATGGAAAGCGTAAAAGAATTTGTTGATAATTTTTAATAATTACTTAGGGGGAAACAACATTGTATAAATTTTATCTTGACGGCTTTGTGCTGCCGATAACTCCGGAAGAAGTAACAATAAAGATAGGAAATAACAACAAGACAATTGACCTTATAAATGGTGGGGAAATTAATATCTTAAAAGCTCCGGGACTTACAGAAATAAGTTTCGACTTTGAAATACCATCTGTAAAGTATCCTTATAGGAACAAAGAGTCTGATGACATTACAGCTCAGAATTATATAAATATACTTAAAGAGCTTAAAGTAAATCGCCTGTATTTTCCTTTTAAAATTTTACGTGAAGAAGGTAGTATTACACTTCCGGAATCAGATGATATGAAAGTATCACTTGAAGAATATACCTTAAAAGAGTCAGCAAAAAATGGCACTGATATAACCGCTTCGGTAAAACTTAAGGAATACAGAGAGTACAATACAAAAACTCAAACTGCTACGGTAGTTGGTACAACGTCAGACGGTAAAAAGATAGTGCGGATTACCAAGAAAAGACCGTCAAACAGGGTAGCCCCGGATACATACACAGTAAAAAAAGGTGATACCTTATGGACTATCTGCAAGTCATGGTTTGACGACGGCTCAAAGTATAAGGAGATTGCAAAGCTTAACGGTATTTCAAATCCGAACAAAATATCAGTAGGACAGGTTATTAGGCTTAGATAATTTGGATTTAAAGGGTGTAGGTTAAATCTACACCCTTTTTTATTAAGAAGGTGAGAGTATGAAAAATATAGACAAGTTACTTATTGAAGCGGCTAAGATAATACCGGCATTAAAATTCAATGTTGGCTTTGTATCGTTTGAAAATGGTAAGTGGATGTCAGTAACCAGATTGCAAAATGGAAGCCGTGAACAGGACTTCATAAGCTATCACAGCACAAAAGACGAGGCAATAAACGAACTTAAAGAACTGGCTGTAAAATACGGTAACACAGACCCTGCAATAATTATTGACGATATACCGGGAGTGATAAGTTATGAGCCGTCGCTTAACATTTAAAGTAAAAACACCTACAGATATTAAAAGAACACTCTCAAGGGTTATGAACATGGTTGCTAATGATGAAATGGACACTAAGACGGCCAACACAATTATTTTGGGCTGTAATGCTATATTAAGCAGCATACGAACGGACGAGCAGCAGCAGAAAATAATAGAGCTTGAGAAGATATTAAATACAATACGACCATTGTAAACGTGTGCGTGGGAGCCACACGTTGGAACGTAGTAACGAGATTACCACGTGTCAGCGAGGCAGGCACGTTAAAGGTATCGTTCATGGCGATAACAAGGTATGCGTTAGGCGCAGACGTTAAAACGTGCTTATCTGGCAAACACGTTAAAAGTTGATAATCCGGTTACCAGCTATTGGGGGTTTGAGTTTATGACAAATGAGGAACTGGCTGAAAGAGTACAAGCCGGAGACAATGAGCTTTTGCCTCTGCTATGGGAACATGTGTCAAAATTAGTTAGGCTCAAAGTTAATGAGTACATGACATCAAGGGCCGAGACATGTCAGCGTTCAGGGGTTACATTTGATGATTTATTCAATGAAGGCTATATTGCGTTTACCGAAGCTATAAGCGCATACAAGCCAACCCAAGGGTACAAATTCACGTCATACATCAATTATCCTCTGCTTAATAGATGTAATGAAGCTTTGGGACTTAGGACATCGGCAGGAAAGCATAATATACTTAATAATTCCGTAAGTCTTGATATGCCTATTGGTGATGATGAAAACGGCGCAACTCTTGAGGATATCGTTCCGGACGACGACAATAGTTTTTTGGAAGCCGATGAGAAAATATATAATGTAGGTTTACATGATGATTTGGAAAAATGTTTTAAGGAATTACCGGAGAATGAAGAAAGGGTTATCCGACTTAGATATTATAATAACGCTACATATGAAGCTATAGGGAATGAAACAGGAAATAGCAGACAGAATGCAAGACAGTTGGAACATAAGGCGTTGAGGAAGCTCAGGAAGGGAAGGAGTATAGCAAGACTTAGAGCATACAGAGACGATATAATATCAACGCATGCTTATAAGAGCAGCTTTGAACGGTGGAAAAACAGCGGTTACAGCTCAACGGAGTATACGGCTCTTAGGCTGTGTGGATACAGTAATAAGGAATTGATAAATGCTATAGATCTATAAATAAAATAGTTTTAGCCTACAGATTTCTATGTAGGCCTTATTTTTTTGTAGGAATTATTTATAAACTCAAAATGCCATATTTAATAGAATAATTGGTTATTATGTCAATGGAATAATTTAGGTTATGGTGGTATTCTCATAAAGAAATAGATAGGTGACAGTAATGATTTGGGATGTTAAATCAAAGAGTGGATTGAATATTATGATTGAAAATTTTTTAGGAACTATAGTTATATGTGCTTTCTTAATTTGTGTTTCTGTATCACTAATTTATTATTTGTCAATTAGGTTTGGGATAAAAAGCCATGAGGACGATGCAATTGATTTTATGGATTATGCAATTAGCATGATTATTTTTGTATTTTTATCAGCAATAGTTCTATTAAATTTTGTATATTTTTATATTGTAAATATTAAAGATTCTGCTTTGTATAATAGCGGATTGCTTTTCATTTTTTTAGAAGTAGCATCAGGACTTATAATAAAGTGGCTCTATTTAGTTATAACAAAAGTTTTCTGTGTTTTTTTTAAAAATACAAGCATCTATAAGCTTAAAAAATATGAAATAACGTGGACATGGATTTTTATTTCGTTAGGACTTATGGTTTTCTACCTTATTGAACATGGAATTGTATATGCATTTTCTTACTTAGCTATTATATTAAGTTATTTTATTTGGATCGAATTATCTATTAGTTCTCTAAAAGGCAAACTGAAAGAACTTAAATCTTTAACAATATCTTACTGGAGTGTGATTTCATTTATAATTATTTCTGGATTTACAACAATTAGGTATAATTCTAGATTAGGATTTGTAGCTTCAACAGCAGGAATGGTTTTAGGTTTAATACTTAGTATTTTTTGCATAGATGCTTTAAACAAAAAGTTAAAAAATAAGTATCAAACAGGTACTAACTCCAAAAACAAAATTTCAAAAACATAGAATTTATACGTATGTGAGGCTCGAGAACGTGAAAAATTCTGTAAAAATCATCCTTCTATATAAGATTTTTACTGTCAGACATGCTTTTATGAACAATATACGTTTAAACGGTCTGTTTAATGTCTAAAGTGAAATAAAACAGTGTGAAAAGGCTTAATTTCAGGCCTTTCAGACTTCGAATAGAGCGTGACATTCTGAATTTGCAAGAAGAACGAGATACTAAAGTATCAGAGAGGGTGGTGGGTTGTTGTGCAAACTGAGAATTTAAATTTAAAGAAAAGTCTTGTCATGCAATCCTTTGCACCTCTTTTCTTATTGTTGACTATCAAGCATTTAGACTTTAAATTATATTGGAATTTGGTTTGTAAATTTATCAGTACCTTTGTCAAAAGGGGAACAGTAGCATTTTCAATCGCATTAAACCATTCTTCATTTGGCGGTTTCGTAGTTTCGTTTATGGGCATCTTCTGGTTGTTGCTCACGATAGCTATTGCGTTAGGCTTTAATGGAATGCAAAAAGCTGGATTCAAAGCGGTTGGTGAAAAGATAATAATCGAGGAAGAGCCTAATGATAGTAGTGCAACATTCTTAGTGACCTATGTGCTGCCTCTTCTGACAGATGATGTGGAATCAGTTAGGGGACTGATAGTATTCTTAACAATACTTATAATGGTTATCATGCTCTTAACTAGTTCTAATACTTTTTATCAGAATCCAGTGCTTGCAGCAATGAAGTATAGAACATTTTCGTTTAAATTTTTGAATCCCGCAAACGACATTGCTCATTCAGATAGAGTATATATAGGAATTACGCATGGAGTGCCGATAGTAGAAGATACTGTAATAAAACGGAAATACATCTCGGATGGTGTTTTTGTTATTTACAATGACTAAATAAAGAGAGGAAGAAAAAATGCCTGAAGGAACCTTAAATGAAAAACAAATTAGAGCGAAACTTAAAGATTATTATGATAATTCTATACAATGCGGGTTGGAGGCATTTGTGGTCAAGAAAGATTCTCCGAAACTAAAAAGAATGTCACTATCCGAAGACACTAATGGGCAGGGAAAGAATTTTCGAACAATTCTAAAGGAGATGTTCTTTAATATTCTTGGCGAACAGTATTTATCGCAAGAAGCAGAATATGCAGATGGACGTCAATTGGCAGATAACCAACATAAATACTTGATTTTTGAACAGGGAGAAAATTTTCAGCCATTTACATATTTTGATGATGAGAGTGAAATCGGAGAATTCATCTTAGAGGATTTGACCGATGCTTCTGGTCTTGCATTCCGGTTAAGGAAAGGTGAAAATACTATCTGGTTGTATCAGCATCTTTGGAGCATCATGGTGCCGAATAAGAAGAAAACAAATATTATGGCACGACTGATGCAGTTTGAAAATCAGGTTGTGTTTTCGGAACAAAATGAAAGTTTACTTACAATAGCAAAAAAGGTAGATGTTTTAATTATGGATAACTGCCTAATTACGAGCAATATAATCCTTTTGCAGAAGTATTTTGGATTCCAAGATTACATTTACCAATCTGCACAACAGGCTGTTCAAAGTATTGTTCAGAAGAATCTTGTTGTGAATACTGAGAAATTGACTGAATATATCAGCCGGGGAAAATCGAAATACGCCAAGAAAATGATGCGTATTGGCTCATCAAAAGTATTGAATTTGACACAAGAACAGCTAATAGATAAAATAAATTCATTAGCAAGGTGGCGGGGAAAATTCAATGTCAATCAAGATACGAATCAAATCACATTGAATACATATGGCGAAGTAGAAAGCTTGATTGATCTGTTTGATGAGAGGTATACTCGTTCCGATGTAACAAACACAGAATATGATACTAATGTAAAAACAGTAGCTCAACCATAGGGAAAAGAATAAATGTATAAATAGCCCTACTAATAGAACAGCTATATATTCTCTATTAGGAGGGCTTTATTTTATGAAAATTATTCGTTAATATCGACACTGACACCAGACTTAAATTCAACGGTGGATTTGTTCTCGTAGACAGAGACGCTTTTAATTAGTTATTAAGTTTTATTTGAGAAAAAAATTTAAATGCTTTGAAATCAACAAAATTCAAGCTAAAATAATCATGATGAAAATAAAAGTTTTAGAACAAAAAAATTAAAATCAGAGAGTTTAAATAAAATATAACTGTCAAAGCTATTAATTTATGAATAAAATAGTACGTTTTTAGTACGATATAAAATAAAAAAAGCGGCAAAACCTCATAAATAAAGGCTTTCCGCTGTTTTTATTATTATTCGTCCCAATTATGGTATACGTTTTGAACATCATCATCATCTTCAAGCATTTCAAGAAGCCTGTTCATTTTTTTAACATCTTCTTCTTTTGTAAGCTCTGTATATGTCTGAGGAATTTTAGTAAGTTCAGCACTTGCCATAGGGATACCTGCTTTTTCAAGAGCATCTCTTACAGCCGAGAAATCATCAGGAGCAGTTGTTATTTCATAGCTGTCTTCTTCGATGCCGAAATCTTCAGCACCTGCATCTATTGCAAGCATCATAAGCTCATCTTCATCAATTTCGCATTCCTCTTTATCTATAACAATAAGACCTTTATCGTCAAACATGAAAGACACACAGCCGCTTGTACCTAAATTTCCCCCGCCTTTTGTAAAGGCATTTCTAACATTTGCTGCAGCTCTGTTTCTGTTATCTGTAAGAGCTTCAACTATTATTGCCACTCCGCTTGGGCCATAGCCCTCATATATTACATTTTCGTATTCAACGCCTTCTCCGGCTGAAGAAGCCTTTTTTATGCTTCTGTCAATTGTGTCATTTGGCATATTATTTGATTTTGCCTTTGCAATAATATCTCTGAGCTTTCCGTTATTCGCAGGATCTGGTCCGCCTGCTTTTACGGCAACTGCTATTTCTCTGCCGAGCATTGTAAACACTTTTCCCTTGGCAGCATCATTTTTTTCCTTTTTGTGTTTGATATTGGCAAACTTTGAATGTCCAGACATTCGGATAACCTCCTCTAAAAATTTTCAGCAACTTTTATTCTAACATTTTTTTACGTTCAATACAAGGTTTAATCATATATTTTAAAGCATTCTGATGTTTGAACACCTTTAATGTCACCAATTTTTTGTATTTCAGCTTTGCCATTCGTTATTTCAGTAATAAGATTTACAAATTTTTCACTGCTCATTATAGGTGTAAGAATTATAAATTTAACTTTGTCCAAGAAGAGTGTATCTTCTATAATGTATCCTGCTTTTATTACTTCAAACTGTACTTTTCCGTTTAAAGAATAATCAACTGTAACAGAAAACCGGCTGTATGATTTTACATTATATATGCCGGCATTATTAAGGCCTTCTTTTGCTGATTTTGTATAAGCCCTTACAAGACCACCTGTACCAAGCAGTGTTCCTCCGAAATATCTTGTTACAACTATAACAGCGTTTTTTACATCTTCACCGTTTAAAACCGTAAGTATCGGCATGCCTGCCGTACCCTGAGGCTCTCCGTCGTCACTATAACGCTGAAGTTCATTTTTTTCGCCTATTTGATAAGCGAAAACGTTATGTCTTGCGTCATAGTATTTCTTTTTTACCGCATCTATAAACGCTTTTGCTTCATCTTCTGTTTTTGCAGGCATAACGTTTGCGATAAATCTGGACTTTTTCTCAACTATCTCGGCAGTACCGCTTTTAAATATAGTTTTAAAGTCTTCAAGCATAAATTAATCACCCATAAAAAAGTATAACATTATTAATAAAATTTTACTATAAGTTTCTTTGTACACAAAAATCAAAAAACATTCACACATGTTGTACACTTATACATATTATATACCAAAACCTAAATTCAATGTTTATCCAAAAGGAGGACATAAACTATGGCAAAAATTGAAATATGCGGTAATTGCGGTAATTGTAATCCTGCAACATTGCCTCAAAGGTGCGAATGTATAAGTGTGCCAAAGATTTTTGATCAGTGTCGTCTTCAGATATGTTTAACACCTGGTGTACTTGGCCCTGCAAAAATAGATACTTCTCCAAGCGCATGCTGCAGAGGCGGATGCACAAATGAAAAGGTAACACCGCCGGCTTCAGCAGCATCAGTAACAACTGAAAATTTCTGTATTAAAAATATTGCTGTTGTCAATAAAACACGCAGTTCATTTAAAAGCGGATGCTTTGATGTCACGGTAAAATTTACATTCAGCTACTGTCTTGTATTCTTTAACAATGACAGTGATGAAATAACAAGAGTTCCTGCATGCAGCTCCTACACAACAACAGTTTCACTCTTTGGCGGAGAAGACTTATGTGTTGCTGTATTAAATGAACTCTACGGAAAATTTATGCCAAACGGACCTTTTGCATCAGTAGAAGCAAGTGCAATGCCTTTAGCAACAGAACTTAGATACCCTTGTTTCTTTAACTGGGGATGCAGACCGTGTGGACCAAGCAACTGCGGATGCGGGCCGAACAACTGCGGATGCGAACCAAATAACTGCGGATGTGGCTCTAACAACAACTGCGGCTGCAATAATGGAACAAACATATGCTGCAGCGGGTCAAACGGATGCTGCAACGGAAATAACAACTGCTGTGACAACAACTGCGGTCAGGTAAGCCCTATAGCTGTTGATATCACAATTGGTCTTTTCGCTGTAGTAAAACTTCTCAGACTTTCAAATATCTCCGTTCATTCCTATGGCAACTGCACACCATGTGAATGTACGAACGTATCACCTGATGTCGATGATCCTTGTGAATTCTTTGATAACCTTCAATTCCCAACAGGACTTTTTGCACCACAGACACCTTACCATCCATGTTCACCTGAAGGCACAGCAAATGTACCTACAGGAAACGGCAAATGCTGCGATAAAAACTGCTAAAGATATTAACAGGCATGCCTCTTTAAGGTGTGCCTGTAATTTTTTTGCATTTAAATTCTTAAAAATACACAGTATGTTCACAGATTTATATTATAATTTTATATTATACATAATTTGGAGGATTTTTTATGAGATTAAAAAAAATATTAAAAGCATTGTTTTTCTTTTCTTTGGCGCTATGTTTTTCTGTGCCGTGTGCAGCCTCTAATAAACAGATTAAAGTGACGCTTGACGGAAAAGAGCTGAATTTTACGTCGCAGCCTTTTATATATAATTCAAGAACTATGGTACAGATGCGCCCTATATTTGAGTCATTATCATTTAAAATAGACTGGGACGACTCAACAAAAACAGTGACTGCAAAAAAAGACGGTCTCAAAATTAAACTTACAGCTGATTCCAATAAGGCATATATTAATGGCGAAAAAATAAATATGGATACAAAACCTGTTATAAAAAATGATTATGTTTATGTACCTCTTAGATTTATTGCGGAAAGTACGGGCTGTGATGTAAACTGGGACAGCGGCACATATACTGCTGCAATTACTTCATCTAAGACCGATACATATATTCCTGATGGCGACGTAACTGATTCTGACAGTGTGGTTATGATAAATACAGATAAGATACAGGGAAGCGGCATTATATTATCATCAGACGGATATATTGCAACTAATTTTCATGTAATAGAAAAGGCATCAACCGTTAACATAATATTTAACAATAAAACAGTTTACACAGGAAATGTGTTTCTTGCGGCATATGATACTGCAAGAGACATAGCAATAATTAAAATAGATTATTCAGGGCTTTATCCGGCTTTTATATCTCAAGACAAAGTATCTGCAAATGATAATGTATTTACGATTGGTTCTTCAGACGGTCACCTGAATACATTTTCACAGGGACAAATAAAAGAAGTAAGTGATTACATGATAAGCACGACGGCTGCTTTTTCAAAGGGAAACAGCGGGGGAGCGCTTTTTGACTCAAACGGAAAACTTATAGGCATAACTTCATACTATGATAATAAAGGAAACTATATGGCAATACCTATAAATTTTGTGACTTCTCTTGACATTGAAAATCTTATACCCTTATCGGAGTGGAAAAATATAAAACTTTCCGGTGAAACACCAAAGTTCTTTTCCGTATCAAAAAATCTTAGTAAAATATATCTAAGCTGGGCGCCGGTATATGGTGCAGAAGGGTATAAGGTATATTACTCATTTGAAAAAGACGGTAATTATAATATATTAAAGAGCAGTAATTCCACAGAATTATTTCCGTGGTCGTTTCCGAATTGTACCGAACTTTCTGTAAGTGGAAATGGAAATATTTATTTTAAAGTTTCGGCTATCATAAATGGCGTAGAATCACCAAAAAGTAATGCAGAAGGAATTTTAAATTAAAATAATCTTAACAATTGAAAAAAGCATGTATTTGTACATGCCGAATTGTCCATCAGGATTTTGACAAAAGGCTGTCGATTTTATCGACAGCCTTTATATAAAAATAAATATGTATCAAAACATACATCCATCGGCAGTTACAACCTGGCCTGATACAAATGAAGCTCCGTCTCCGGCAAGAAAAACCACAAGCTTTGCTATTTCATCAGGCTGGCCAAAACGCATAAGTGAAATCTCATCTGCCAAAACAGCTCTTTCTTCACTTGTAAAACATTGATTCATGCTTGTATCAATAACGCCGCAAGATATTGCATTTACCCTTATGCCGCTTGGCCCAAGCTCTTTTGCCATTGCTTTCGTAAATGCATTTATTGCGCCCTTGCTTGCAGAGTATACAGCTTCACAGGAAGCACCTCGGTCACCCCAAATTGAAGTTATGTTTATTATTGTTCCAGATTTGTTGCTTACCATTTTGGGTACGGCAAGATGTGTGCAGTTTAAAACCGATTTGAGATTTACATCTATTATTTTGTTCCACTCGTCTGGAGTCATGTCTGTAAAAAGCCCAACATGGGATATTCCGGCGTTATTTACAAGCACATCAACATTTCCGTATACAGTTGCTATGTTGTTAAACATTTGGCGGCATTGTTCGTAATCGGACACATCGGCCAAATACGAGTAAGAATAATACCCGTCTTTTTTTAACTCCTCTTGAGTTTGGAGCAACTCTTCAGAGCTTTTTGATGCATTTAAAACAAGGTTACAGCCTTCTTTTGCAAATGCAAATGCTATTGCCTTACCGATACCTCTCGAAGAACCCGTTATCAAAACAGTTTTACCTTTAAGTGACATAAAAAAGCCTCCAATAGAATATAATCGCTCTCCTCTTATAATTATAAGTTACCATAAAACATCATTATATTCAATCAAAGATACAAAATTATTTATATTAACATTAAATTTTTTTGATAAAGTACATATTATTTAAAATCATCCAGTTTTGCGGAAACGGGCGTTCAAGGTTCCAATAGCCGCATCCGGAAAGGCCGTATTCACTTATTAGCTGAAGTTTTGAGTATATGCTTCTTGCGTCCTCAAACCAAACTTCATGTACTCTTGAATCTTCATCGGTATAGAAAAAATACGGGGACTGTGCTTGCTCATCAAATTTAATATCAGCCTTATATTTTAAAGCTGTTTCTACAGCCCTCGAATTTGATATTGATAATGCCGGTTCGCCGCCTCTTACAAACGGCAATGTCCAATCGTATCCGTATGTAGGTACGCCCATCCAGATTTTTTCAGGAGGAATAACACTTACAGCATAGTCAAGCACACGCCTTACGTTGTTTATTGGAGCAACGGCCATTGGAGGGCCGTATGTGTAACCCCATTCATATGTCATTACAAAACAATAATTGCTGTTTTCTGCTATAAGTGGATATATATGGCCTTCATAAACAGCACCTTTTTGCTCGGCAGATACTTTGGGAGCAAGGGCTGTTACAGTAATGTAACCCTGAGCATTTAGTTTTTCTGTCAGAAGCCCTATAAATTTGGCGTATTTTTCAGCGTCTTCCGCAGGAAGATACTCAAAATCCACATCAACTCCGCAATATCCTTTTTGTATTATATTTTGCAGTATGTTTTCAGCCAATACATTCTGAACATCAGGGGAATTTAATATTGTTGACGCAAGCTGAGACGAAAAATTGCCTTTGGATGAAAATGTTGAAAGGTGCATGAGAGGGCATACACCGAAATACGCAACATTTTTTATGGCGTTTATGTCATTTGCATATACGAGACTTCCTGTTGTTTCAAAACCATATGTAAATGGTGTTACATATGTAAGATACGGATATGAAAGGTTTTCTTCATCAGTTTTAAGATTGCCGTATGTATAGGCGTTTGAAATAACGGTTTTTTCCCTGTCTGTTTCATATGATATAACTATTGTTTCGCCTTCATATAAGTATGTTCTGCTGTATAAAAACGGGTTATTCTGTAAAATAGTTATTATATCCGTACCATAACTGCGAGATATGGAATAAATAGTCTCGCCTGCTTTTACAGTGTGCGAAACTTCAGGAAACAGTATTATTATTGACTGACCTACAACAAGACGGAGAGGATTTGGAAGCAGATTTATATTTTGAATAAACTGCGGTGATAGTCCGTAATTGGCACCTATGCTGCTTAATGTATCATTTGGCTTTACTGTATAGATTATCATTTTTATTATACAACTCCTTTTTACCTGAAAAATACAATGTCCTTTTAATTCTTACTAATTTATAGTATAATGAAAACAAAAACAGTATGTTTTTTACTGTGGGAAAGGTTGGAGTACAATGCTTGATAAACTGAAAAATCAGGAACTGAGCATATTTGAAATAATGGGTATGGCGTTTTCTGTTTTCAAAGAAAACATACTATCATTTTTTGCCATAGCGCTTATAATAGGTATACCAATTAATTTTATATTTGCCTTTGTTTCTTCAAAATTTGAGGCTGTAACTATGAGTGTGGATTTTGTTAATATGCTTAAAAATGCCCAGTTAATTGAAAATTTTATTAGTACAGGAAAGTTTAAAGACGTAATGCTGTGTGAAACCGTATTGTTAATTTTAAATGGATTATTTTATCCTCTTATAACGCTGGCGGTAGCCCACATGACAGAGGATATACTTGAAGGCCGAAAAGCCGATATTAAAAAAAGTATTCTTGCGGCATTTGAAAAGGGACCTGTACTTATACCGGCAGCTATATTATACCAAATAATAATTTGGGGCGGTTTTATGCTTTTTGTAATACCTGCTCTTGTATTTACTGTATGGTTTTACTTTTACAAATATGCGATAATTTTGGATAATGAAACGCCCGTCGAATCATTAAGATTAAGCAGAAATATATCAAGAGGCAATTTTGCCAGAGTAGCAGTTTCGCTTTTAGCTTTATATATACTTGAGTATGCTCTTGCTGGTGTGTTTAGCAATATATTTATGTCGTTTGGAATAAATGTTTCGATGAAGTTTATTTCAAGCTGTATAAAAAATTTAATTGATACATTTTTCTGGTGTGCATCGGCGATGCTTTATTTGAATTTGAAATATGTAAAGAGTAAGTGAATTTAAAAAGGTTTGACCTTTTTATGATATTGGAGGAGTTTAAACATGGAAATAAAAAAGGAATTTAGTCCAACGGATCTGAGATATCTGAAACTGCTTTCAAAACAATATCCCAATATAAACAGCGCAAGCACTGAGATTATAAATCTTCAGGCTATACTTAATCTGCCTAAAGGCACAGAGCATTTTGTAAGCGATATCCACGGCGAATATGACTCATTTAATCATGTTTTAAAAAATGCTTCGGGAGTTATAAAAAATCAGATTACGGCAATATTTGGCTCCAATATGCGAGAGGCGGAAAAAAAATCTCTTGCAACCCTTATATACTATCCGGAAAGAAAACTTGAAAGGATAAAAAAAGAAGAAAAAGACTTGGCTGACTGGTACAGAATTACTCTCAACCGCCTTGTAAAGATTTGCAAGGTACTTAGTTCAAAATATACTCGTTCTAAAGTAAGAAAAGCACTTCCGCAGGAATTTTCATACATACTTGAAGAGCTTATACATGAAGACGGCTCAGGAGAGGACAAGCAGCTATATTATCAGCAGATAATTGAAACAATAATAAGTCTTGACCAGGCCGACCGATTTATAATATCTATTTCAAACCTTATCCAGCGTTTGGCAATTGACCAGCTTCACGTAATCGGAGATGTATATGACAGAGGACCTAAAGCCGCTAAAATTATGGACCTGCTGCAAAACTATCATTGTGTTGACATACAGTGGGGAAATCACGATCTTTCTTGGATGGGCGCAGCGGCAGGATGTCAGGCACTTATATGCAATGTTGTAAGAATATCGGCAAGATACGCAAATCTTGATACTATTGAGGAGGATTACGGAATAAATCTTATACCCCTTGCTACTTTCGCAGCGGAAAAATATGCTGATGATCCATGCGTTGATTTTATGCCTAAAGTTCCTGAGGGTGAAATAACGACCAAAGACGCCGTTTTTATAGCTAAAATGCACAAAGCCATTTCTATTATGCAGTTTAAAGCCGAGGGCAAAATAATACAGCGCAACAAAGACTTTAAAATGGAAGACAGACTGCTTCTTGATAAAATAGACTTTGAAAAAGGCACAATAATGCTTGACGGAAATGAATATGTGCTTAATGATACCAATTTTCCTACCGTTGATCCAAAGGATCCATATGCTTTTTCACCGGAGGAAGCATTTGTTATGGACAAAATAAAATCATCTTTTGTAAACAGCGATAAGCTTCAGTCACACATGCGTTTCCTGTACTCAAACGGAAGCCTTTATAAGAAATTCAACTCAAATTTAATGTTTCACGGCTGTATGCCTATGGAAGAGGACGGAACGCTTAAAAAGGTGAAAATGTGGGGCAAATGGCTTTCAGGAATGGAACTTTTTGACGCAGTTGACAGAACAATAAGAGAAGCATATTTTAATAAGCCGCATTCTGAAAGAAAACGTGCCTGCATGGATGTTGTATGGTATCTGTGGTGCGGCGAAAACTCACCTCTTTTCGGCAAGAAAAAAATGGCTACCTTTGAAAGATATTTTCTTGATGATAAGGAAACCCATAAGGAAGAGAGATGCCCTTATTACAGATTAAGAAACGATGAAAACGTATGCAATATGATTCTTGAGGATTTCGGGATGAACCCTGAAAACTCGCATATTATAAACGGACATGTGCCTGTAAAAGTTGTAAAAGGCGAAAGCCCTATTAAGGCCAACGGAAAGCTTTTTGTAATTGACGGAGGTTTTGCCAGAGCATACCAAAAAGAAACCGGAATTGCCGGATATACACTTATTTACAATTCTCACGGGCTTGTTCTTGTATCCCATGAGCCTTTTGAATCCCTTGAAAAAGCAATTGACGAGGAAAAGGACATACATTCATCAACAGTTGCTTTACAGTATTCTCATGAGAGAATAAGAATAATGAATACGGATATTGGAACAGAACTTAAGGAAAGCATAAAAGAACTTACAAAACTTCTTGATGCTTATCAAATTGGTATAATAAAGGAACAAAAATAATGCAAAACTATAAAATTTTAATACGGTATGACGGCACACATTATAGCGGATGGCAGAAACAAAAAAACACTCTCGACACTATTCAGGGGCGGTTTGAAAGAATACTCTCCCAGCTTAACGGAGGAGATGTTGAAATATCTGGTTCCGGAAGAACAGATGCCGGTGTTCATGCAATAGGACAAGTTGCCAATTTCAAACTGCATAAAAAACTGGATAAGAAATATGTGTTTGATTATTTAAACAAATATTTGCCTGATGATATAGCGGTAACAGACATAGACTATGCCGATGACAGATTTCACGCAAGACTTAATGCCAAAAGGAAAACTTATGTGTACAGAATGTGGATAGGAGAATATTCCAATGTTTTTGAACACAGGTTTTTATATACATTAAGGCAGTTACCCGACATTGAAAAAATGAAAACGGCGGCCAATCTTTTAACGGGAAGACATGATTTTTTTGGATTTAGTTCTGTTAAGAAGACTAAAAAATCAACTGTAAGGGAAATATACAAAATAGTAATTAAAAAAAATGAAAATGAAATCAAGATAATTTTTGAAGGAAACGGTTTTTTATACAATATGGTCAGAATACTTGCAGGAACTATATATGACTGCGGTATTGGAAAAATGACATGTGACAGTATAAAAACGGTTTTTGAAACAGGTCAAAGAGAATATGCTGGAGAAACATTGCCGCCCTGTGGCTTGACACTTTTAAAGGTCGAATATTGACGTGTTTTTTAAATAATACAAAAACAGGTATTGACTTTTTATAAATTTCAGGTATAATATTCAACATATTTAAGAGAACAAGGGCGTTCCTAATGGGGGAACGCCCTTTATTTTTTAAGTGATATTTAGGAGGTCTCATTGTGGGATATACTAAGGATGACATTAGGATTTTAGTACAGGAAAATGATGTTAAATTCATAAGACTGCAATTTACTGATATTTTTGGAGTGCTTAAAAATGTTGCGGTAACGGCAAGTCAGCTTGAAAAGATTTTAAGCGGAAAATGTATGTTTGACGGTTCATCAATTGATGGTTTTGTAAGAATTGAAGAATCCGATATGTTCCTTGAGCCTGATTTGGATACATTTGTGGTTTTTCCATGGAGACCGCAGCATGGCAAAGTTGCAAGATTTATATGTGATATCGTTAATTTTGACGGTACACCTTTTGTCGGTTCACCAAGATATGTTCTAAAAAAGATTATAAACAAAGCAAAACTTATGGGCTTTCATATGAACATAGGACCTGAATGTGAGTTTTTCCTTCTTCAGACAGACGATAATGGCAGCCCTATAATGAAGCCGCATGACAAGGCAAGTTACTTTGATCTCGGGCCAGCAGATAAAGGCGAAAACTCAAGACGTGAGATATGTCTTACACTTGAGGACATGGGCTTTACTATTGAATCAAGCCACCATGAACAAGCTGCCGGACAGCACGAAGTTGATTTCAGGTACTGCGAAGCTCTTAAAGCAGCTGATAATCTTGAGACTCTTAAGCTTGTGGTAAAAACAGTAGCTCAGAGAAACGGCTATTTTGCAACATTTATGCCAAAACCTTTTAATGGTCAGAATGGTTCCGGTATGCATATAAATATTTCGCTTTCAAACGGTGAAAAAAATTTATTTGATGATCCGGATGATAAGAATGGTCTTGGGCTCAGTGAAACAGCATATCAGTTTTTAGCAGGTGTCCTTTTTCACATAAGAGGTCTTTCGCTTCTTACAAACCCTATTGTAAATTCGTATAAAAGAACTAATTCTGGTTTTGAGGCACCATCATATATTGCTTGGTCTCTTGCCAACAGAAGCCCTCTTATAAGAATTCCTTCAAGAAGAGGGGAATATACAAGAATTGAAATGAGAAACCCTGATACATCAATAAATCCGTATTTGGCTTTTGCCGGCATACTTGCTGCTGGCCTTGACGGTATAGAAAAGAAAATGACCCCGCCTGCTTGCATAAACGGCAACATTTATGAAATGACTGATGCTCAGAGGGCCGACCTTGGGATTGAAAAATTTACGCAAACCCTTGGAGAGGCTATAAAAGCATTTGAAAAGGATGATATTTTGAAGGAATGTCTTGGCGACCACTTATGTACAAAGTATATCCAGGCCAAAAAAGAGGAATGGAAAGAATACTGCAACACGGTAAATACTTGGGAAATTAACAAGTATATTGACATCTACTGATAAAACAGTCCGATTCGGAGTGGTTTAAATGGAAAATATTATCATAGGGTTTACAGACAGAGCAAAAGCTGAAATCATAAGGGATATCGTAGCCAAAGGCGGTTTTTATAATACAATCGTTTGTACATCAGGGGATGAAATACTTAGAACTGCCAACGAAATTGGCGACGGTGTAATCATATGCGGTTACAAAGTTTCGGATATGATTCATACTGAAATATTTGAATTGATGCCGGAAAGCTTTGGTATGCTCGTTTTGCTTTCAAGAAGACAGGCGGACCTTGTTGATAACCAGGAAATATTTTCTCTTGTACTTCCGGTAACAAAAAATGATGTTATTAAAACTGTAAAAATGATACTAAGCTTTAATCAGGAAAGCGGAAAAAAATCCGCTGATGAAAAGGGCGAAAAGTTATTAAGAAGTGAAAGTGACAGGATTATAATAGAAAGAGCTAAGCTCTATCTTATGAATAAGTATAAAATTACAGAAGATGCTGCCCATAGGTTTATGCAGAAACAGAGCATGAATCATGGTATGAAAATGGTAGACACAGCAAAAAATCTATTGAATTATTAAAATAGTTAAGTTTGTCAATGAGGACAGAATTACTTGTGAAAACAGGTAAACTGTCCTTTTTTTAAATTTTATACATATTCAGGTGTTCGGCCGGCACTTAGCATATGTATAGTGTGGCATTTAAAAATATTGTACACATGAAAACATGAATGGATGCGACAGTTTGAGAGGGAACTCAAACGTATCATGTTTTTAATGAAAGGGGAATGCATATGTTATCATCAATTAATACTATTTGGGTGCTGCTTGGAGCGGCACTGGTGTTTTTCATGCAGGCTGGATTTGCCATGTGTGAGGCAGGTTTTACAAGAGCAAAAAATACAGGCAATATCCTTATGAAAAACCTTATGGATTTTTCTATTGGAACACCAGCTTTTTGGATAATCGGTTTTGGCGTTATGTTTGGAGCCGGAAACGGTATATTCGGTTGGCTTGACCCATTTGTAATGAAAGACTACAGCCATATTCTTCCGGATGGCGTTCCGGTAATGGCATTTTTAATTTTTCAGACAGTTTTTTGCGCAACAAGCGCAACAATAGTTTCAGGCTCAATGGCTGAAAGAACTAAATTTTCATCATACTGTATTTATTCATTATGTATATCATTATTTATTTACCCTATATCAGGACATTGGATATGGGGCGGCGGATGGCTTTCAAGCCTTGGTTTTCATGATTTCGCAGGCTCTACGGCAGTACATATGGTAGGCGGCGTATGTGCCCTTATAGGTGCTAAAATGCTTGGACCACGTATTGGCAAATATGACAAAAACGGAAATCCTCGTGCTATCCTTGGCCATGACCTTGCTATTGCGGCTCTCGGCGTATTTATACTTTGGTTCTGCTGGTTTGGATTTAACGGTTGTTCTACAGTTGGATTTACCGGAGATGATACTATACTTTCAGCTTCAAGCATATTTGTTACAACAAATCTTTGCGCTGCAGTTGCCTGCTGTACAACAATGATTTTTACTTGGCTTAGATACAAGAAACCTGATGTTTCAATGACATATAATGCTGCTCTGGCAGGTCTTGTCGGCATAACAGCAGGATGTGACCAGGTAAGTCCTATCGGTGCAGCAATAATGGGTGTGATTTTTGGTATAGTAATTGTACTTTCAGTTGAATTCTTTGATAAAGTTGTTAAGATTGATGACCCTGTAGGTGCCATTTCAGTTCATGGTGTATGTGGTGCTTTAGGTACAATTCTTGTAGGGGTATTTGCTGTAAACGGCGGTTTACTTTACGGCGGCGGATTTAAATTTGTTGGAATTCAGATACTTGGAGTTTTATCCGTAGCAATTTATGTAGCAATTATTATAACTATAGTATTTACGATAATTAAGAAAACAATCGGACTTCGTGTTACTCCTGAAGAAGAAATTCAAGGACTTGATTCTACAGAACATGGTCTTGCTTCAAGTTATGCAGACTTCTTTATGCCGGCTGTTAAAGGCACAACATTCAGCAAAGACGTATCTGAATTAATTGCCGATGCCGACAACGTACCAGTTGAAAAAGCTGTTCCTGTTACTAAAGTAAGCACTGTTTCAAACGACGTTGACAAGAATAAATTTACAAAGATTGTTATGGTAATAAAACAAGAAAAATTTGAAGCTCTTAAGGATGCAATGAATCAGATTGGAGTTACAGGTATTACAGTAACTCAGGTACTTGGCGCAGGCATGCAGAAAGGCAATGGAGAATACTATAGAGGTGTTCCTGTTGATATAAGCCTTCTTCCTAAAGTTAAGGTTGAGGTTGTTGTATGCAAAGTTCCTGTGGAAACAGTTGTTGAAGCGGCTAAGAGTGCTCTTTATACAGGTCATATCGGTGACGGCAAGATATTTATATATGATGTTGAAAACGTTATAAAGATAAGAACTGGTGAAGAAGGCTATGATGCTCTTCAGGATGAAGAATAATTAAGGCATCCCCAATATTTTTATATATCTATTTTTACAACACGGAGACTGTCCATTTTGGCAGTCTTTGTGTTTTTTTGTTCAAAATTCATATTGCGGTCACAAATATGATATAATATTGTCCAAATGGAGGTGCAATATGGAAAAGATACTTGTTGTTGATGATGAGGAAAATATTAGGAATATTATAAGCAAATACGGAAAATTTGAGGGTTACGAAGTTTATGAGGCATCAAACGGCATGGAAGCTATTGAAGACTGCAAAAACAATGATTATGACATAATTATAATGGATGTTATGATGCCTGAGCTTGACGGGTTTTCGGCATGCAGAGAAATCAGAAAAATAAAAAATATTCCTGTAATCATGCTTTCGGCAAGAGGTGAAGAATATGATAAAATACATGGTTTTGAGCTTGGCATAGACGACTATGTTGTAAAGCCATTTTCCCCAAAAGAACTTATGATGCGTGTTGCTGCCATACTTAAAAGAAGCAATTCAAACGAAAATATTCAAAAACGTGATATATATGAAAAAGACGGCATCAAGGTTGATTTTACGGGACGTATTGTAACTATTGACGGTAAAAGAGTTGAAATGGCTCCGAGAGAGTGCGAACTATTCTTTTATCTGATTAAAAACAGAAATATTGCTCTAAGCCGTGAGAAACTTATAACGGAAGTATGGGGATATGATTTTTACGGGGATGACAGAACTCTTGACACACATATTAAAATACTTAGAAAAAGCCTTGGAAAACATAGCAAAAGGATAGTAACTTTGAGAGGAGTTGGATATCGTTTTGAAGGCTGATAAAGTCAGTATAAAGTGGAAACTTATCGGATATATGGTAAGCTTTGTCGCCATGGAATTTATACTGCTTAATATATTTCAGGTCTTTTTCCTGGATTCATTTTACAAAAAAATTAAAGTTGGCGAAATCAAAAACGCTGCCAAAACAATTGTAAATATTATTGATGATACAGATAATGTTGATTATCAAAATACACTCAAAAATATTGCAAGAGAAAGCAGTTTAAGCATTGAGGTTTTTGACTCATATGGAAATATACATTATTCGGTTGACAGGCCTTTCGGTATTGCATCAAACATGACCGTGGAGGAAAAAAACAATTTTTTTACCAAAACTAAGGCAAATGGCGGATCAATGCTTATGTTTGAAGACTTTGATTCTATCAAACGCAGAAGCTGGTTTAAAAACATACCGGGCATAGAACCTATGCCTAATGATAATAAAGAATTGTCGACTCATAATGAGCACAATCAAAAAAACGATGTGCAGCGTGGAAAAAATTTAATATACAGTCAAATAATTGAGTATGACAATAAGGAAATGCTTCTTCTGCTCTGCACAGCCATTACACCTTTGGGAGCCACAAGTCAGATTATCTCCGTAACCATAAGATATGCAAATGCAATACTGCTTGTATTTTCTATTCTTTTGGCTTTTGTTGTATACAGAAAAATATCAAAGCCGATTATGATGACAAACAGCAAGGCAAAACTTTTAGCTGAGGGAAATTATAATATTTCTTTTAATGAGGGCGGATACCGTGAAATTTCACAGCTTAATAAAACTCTTGATTATGCTGCTTCAGAGCTTTCTAAAACGGAACAGCTGCAAAGAGATCTTATTGCAAATATTTCCCACGACTTGCGAACTCCGCTGACAATGATACGAGGTTATGCTGAAGTAATGCGGGATATACCCGGCGAAAATTCGCCTGAAAATATTCAGACAATTATTGATGAAACAAATAGACTTTCTAATCTTGTAACAGATATTCTTGACATATCCAAGCTTCAAAGCGGTGTAACTAAACTTAATCTTAAGGTGTTTTCTATAACTGATAGCATTAAGAGTGTAATTGAAAGATACGAAAAATTTATGGGCTCAAAGGGTTATAATGTGGTTTTTGAGTATGACAAAAATGTATATGTAAATGCCGATGACATAAAAATAACACAGGTATTATATAATCTTATTAATAATGCAATAAAATACACAGGCAATGACAAAAAGGTAATAATTCGTCAAACTGTTGACAGTTACAGGGCAAAAATTGAGGTAGTTGACACCGGAGAAGGCATTGACGAGGAAGAACAAAAACTTATTTGGGACAAGTATTACAAAGCCGGAAAAAACCATAAGCGTTCTACCGTAGGTACTGGCCTTGGGCTTTCAATTGTTAAAAATATATTTATTCTTCACGGTCTGAAATACGGTGTAGAATCAAAAAAAGGCAGTGGCAGCACATTCTATTTTTATATTGATGCCGTTAAAATTGAAAACGTTGAAAAATGCTGAAAAGTTTTGGGAAAAAACTTCCTGAACTATAACCTAAAACGGAAAATTTTTGCTTAGGAAACAATGAGTTTTAATTAATTTTTTTTAGATATAATTTATTGCTTAAATCTGATTTTGACAGAAGAATGTTAGCTTTATTGATAGCCTTGTAATATTACAATATGTTAACTTTTTTGAATATTTTATTAAATTTGTTAATTTTACTGAAAAACTGTAGTATAATGGAAAAGTGCTATTGCATTATTTTTAAAATTAGGAGGTTATTTTTTATGAAGCTAAAGAAATTGATTGCTGTTTTTTCAGCATCGGCTATAGCTATGGGAAGCATAAGCATACCTGTATTTGCCGCAGACTTTTCGGACATAAATGATGTGCCTTGGGAAGGTGCCAAAACTTATATAAGTGCTGTTGCCAATGATGGTCTTATGGTTGGGGACTATGATGACAGCGGAAGAAAAGTATTCAGGGCAAGGGATAAAGTAAACTATTGTGAGACAATGCAGCTTGTTTATGAACTTATGAAAAATTATTCGGGTTCTGCTATTTCATCGGATATAGTAACAAAATACACTACGGTTATGAATGGATACGGTATACCTGAATGGGCTCATGAGGCAGTTGCATATGGTCTTGAAAATAAGATAGTTACTATTTCAGATATACCGTATTTTATGTCGAAAGGGAAAGGTGTCTCTGCTACAAGACAAGATGTTGTACTTATGATAGGCCGTGCAATTTCAAGCCTTGACAGTGTAAATTCAAATCCTACTCTTACTTATGCAGATGCTTCGTCAGTTTCTTCTGTTGCAGCACCATATGTTGATTTACTTACAAGACTTAAAATAGTTTCAGGTGACACGGACGGAAACTTTACACCAAAAGCTTACATAAACAGAGCTGAAATGTCAGTTCTTGTATCAAAAACATATGATTATCTAAAATCAAAGAAACAAAATAATACCAATACCAATACTAATACCACACCTACGAGCAATACAAAATCTGGGTCTGTAACTGGAGTAGTAACAGCAAATGAAAATGTTGGAAACAATGTGGTGCTTTCTGTTAATACAAGCTCTGGAACAGTAAACTATATGGGCAGTGCATCAACTCAGGTATTAAACGGCTCTACGTTAACAAATCTGTCTTCGGTATCAGTTGGTGATACGGTTCTTATTTCTTATGAGGGACAAAATATCAAAAGTGTTTTGATAACAAGCTCAAAATATTCGCCATCTCCGTCAAGCAGCACTTCTTCTACAGTTAAAGGTACTTTTTCAAGTATTTCGCGAAGCGAAATAAAGATAAAAGAAGACGGAACAAAGAGAACGTATGATTTCGATAATGTTGACGATGTAAAGTTTTATTATGACGGAACATTATTGTCGTCATACTCGAAATTTGATGATAAAGCAGACAGCGGTGACTCTGTTACACTTACTCTTTATGGAAAAGATAAAGATTATGTAATAAGAGTTGACTGTAATTCAGACAGCAACGGCGATGACGATGTCGATTATGACAAAAAAGGCTATTTTTCAGCAATTACTTCATCATACATAAAACTCAAAAGCAGTACGTCTTCATCAAGCACGTCTAAGTATGCCTATGAAGATGATGATTATGACAATGTTACGTTTTATGTAAAGGGCAGTGAAAAAACATATTCATCGTTTAAGAGTGCGGTTTCAACTAATGATAAAATAGGACTTGTATATGGCAGTGATGACGAGGTTAAAAAGGTATATCTTATTTCATACGATGATGATGACGACGATGATGATGATTATGACAAAACAGGATATTACAGCGGCATAAGTGACGAATATATCAAGCTGAAGAAAAAAACATCGTCTTCTGACTATGATAAATATCACTTTGAAGACGATGATATAGACAATGTTACATTCTATGTTCACGGTTCTAAAAAAAGCGAGTCGACATTTAAAGATGATGTTTCAACTAATGACAAGATAGGAGTTACATACAACAGCGACGACGAAGTTACAAAAGTATATCTTATAGATGACGATGACGATAGTGACCACAAAACTTTATACTATGACAGCATGTCATCGACATATATGAAACTTAAATCATCAAAATCAGGTTCAACGAAAAAATATTACTATGAAGACGACGACTCCGACAATGTTAGATTTTATATAGACTCCTCAAGCAAGACATATTCAAGATTCAGTGACGATGTTCATGACGACGACAAACTTAAAGTATATTTTAATGATGATGATGAAATAACAAAGGTATATCTTGTTGATTCTGATGATGACGACGATGACTATAAGAATTTATATTTTGACAGCATGTCATCGTCATATATGAAACTTAAATCATCAAAATCAGGTTCAACGAAAAAATATTACTATGAGGACGACGACTCCGACAATGTTAAGTTTTATATAGACTCCTCGAGCAAGACATATTCAACATTTAGTAGAAAAGTTGATGAAGATGATAAACTTAAAGTATATTTTAACGACGATGATGAAATAACAAAGGTATACTACGGTTCATCTTCAGATGATACGAACGGTGAGATTTCTTCAATTTCATCAAGCAGACTTAAGCTAAAAGATGACAGCTCTTCATACAGAATTGATGATGATAAGCTTGATGATGTTGATGTTACCGACGGCAAGAGTTCAATTGATAGATTTAATGATTTAGATGATGCAATAAATGATGATAGTAAGACTGTTAAAGCTACAATAAAATATAATGATGATTATTATGTTACTTCAATTGACGGATATGTCTCAAAAGCTACAGGTAATGTATATTCGGCAAGTGATTCATCAGATACGATTACAATTAAGTTTAGCAGCGGTGAAAAGACAACGTATAAAGTTGATAGTGACTGCGATTTTAATTTAAGTTATTACAGAAACTCACTTGACGGGATAGAAAAAGCTGTTGATGAAGAGAACATTGGAGACAGAGAAATTACAATTAAAGTAGATGATGACGGACATGTCACAAACATTGAATCAAGTGAGATATAAAAAATAAATTAAGATTTTGCTGCCGCAATATATATTGCGGCAGTTTTTATATTTTTTAGGCAGGTGATTATAATATGAAAATTATTGATGCACATATACATTGTTGTTTTGATTTTGAGCCTTTTTCTGAAACGGCCGCATTTGCCGGGCATAAAAATACAAAAGAACACATTGAAAAAGTTTTTGCAGAGAATAATATCGTTCACGCCGTTGTTATGGGAAATATCAGCGTGGAGCCTTCGGAAAACAAGTATCCGAAAAATATGAGCTATTGCGTAGGCCTTGACTCAAATTGTTTTGAGAAAGACAAAAAAGAGTACTTTATAAACAAAGTTGAAGAAAATCTTAAATTAAGGGAATGCGTAGGCATAAAAATTTATCCGGGATATTGCCAATATTACGTTAATGACGAGGTTTATGCACCTTTTTATGAGCTTGCTGCAAAATATAATAAACCTGTTGCTATACACACAGGTGCTCTTTCACGTCCGGACGGAAAATTGAAATACAGCCATCCTATAAGAATTGACGACATAGCCGTGGACTTTCCGAAAACGAGATTTGTTATGTGTCATTTCGGAAATCCTTTTTTGCAAGAGGCTGCCGCGGTAGCTGAAAAAAACAGCAATGTATCAATTGACCTTTCAGGTTTAATTGAAGGGAATTTTGACTTGGAAGATTATTTTAAAAAAAATAAATATTATATTAATGTTTTAAAATGCTGGATAAACTATTTTGGAGATTACAAAAGAATTATGTATGGCTCAGACTGGCCGATTGTAAATATAAAAAAATATATAGAATTTATTAAACGTATTATCCCTGAAAAATATCACGAGTACGTATTTTATAAAAACGCTGTTGAAATATATGGTCTTGAAGAAAAGTAAAATATTTACAAACAGTTCACAGAAGATATATATATTATTCATACAAGAAAGATATAATTGATAGCATCAAGAACGAAGCAGCCAAGCGGCCCGTTCTTTTAATATATAGCGTTATTCTCATAAACCAATCATCTGTACAACAGGAAAAGCACCGTTTATAACGGTGCTTTTCCTGTTTAAATATGAGTTAATTAAATAAATGTTCATTTTGCTTGAAAATACATCGGTTATAATATAAAATAATCCAATGGGTATACATAAAATTAATACGGAGGTTAATTATGAATTTTAAAAAAATATTAGCTGTTATTTTAGCTGTTTTTGCAGTTGCGCCTTTAACAGGATGCAGTTCGGGCGGACTTAGCAAAGCTCAGCTTTCGGACATTTTGAAAACTGCATCTGAAAAGACGGCAGATGAGAAAAGCTACACAGCTGCAATGGATGTAGATTTTGTTGTAAAAGGCGAGGGGAAAAGTTCAGAGGCAACAGTTGATACATCAATCAACTCTATGGAATCACCTTTAAACAGGCACATAAAAATAAGTACCAAACAAAGCGGAAAGGAAACAAACAATTCAGAGTTTTATGTGGATACTCAAGATAAAACTCAAGATGTTTATTTTTCATATCAGGACGGCTGGTATAAGGTAAATGTTAATAGTGATGAGCTTAATTCAATGCTGGGACAGTATGACATAAAAGAAGTTCTTAATATCCTTCTTACAAACTCGACTAATGCAACTGTCGGTGACAAAGAAGACGTAAACAAAACCGAATGTTACAAAGTAGACGCTGTTATTCCGGCAGATAATGTGCCTAAAACAATTTTAAGCACCGGCGTTTTTGTGGTAACGGGGCTTGTAAATCTTACAGAAGAGCATATGTCAGGTGTAAAAGATATGCCTGTGACTTTCTGGGTAAACTCCAAAACCGGAGAAGTAATGAAATTTGCATTAGATGCCGGACCTGTTTATCAGAAAATTGTCGATAACGCTTATGAAGCGCTTAAAAATAATAAAGATGCTGATGTAAAAGAAGATGCAAAAAATATATCTGTGGGTAAGTTTGAAATTACAACAGATATATCAGAAATTAACAATACTAAAAAAACAGAAATACCTAAAGATGTGCTTTCTGCAAAGGATGTTACCAGTGCATTATCCGGTGAGACAGGAAATAGCTCATCAGCATCACAAAGCAGTGCTTCTTCATCACAGCAATCGTCGGAACAGACAGAAAATAAGTAATTAAAATTAGGAGAATAAAAATGATAAGTGCAAACAATGTTTCTTTACAGTACGGCGGGAGAGTGCTATTTAAAGACGTAAATATAACTTTTACGGCCGGCAACTGCTATGGACTTATAGGCGCAAACGGTGCCGGAAAATCAACTTTTCTTAAAGTGCTTTCAGGAGAAATAGAGCCAAATAAAGGGGATGTGTCGATACAGCCGGGAAAAAGGCTTTCAGTCTTAAAACAGGATCATTTTGAATTTGACAGTTTTGATGTAATAAGCACTGTTCTTTATGGCAATAAAAAATTATATGATATTATGAAGGAGAAAGAAGCACTTTACAGCAAACCTGATTTTTCAGACGAAGACGGAATAAAGGTATCAGAGCTTGAAGGAGAGTTTGCCGAGCTTGGAGGATGGAATGCCGAAAGTGATGCGGAGATTCTGTTAAACGGACTTGGTATACCTAACGAGCTGCATTATGCTCAAATGAGTGAGCTTACAGGCAATCAAAAAGTCAAGGTGCTTCTTGCTCAGGCATTATTTGGAAATCCTGACATACTTTTATTGGATGAGCCTACAAACCATCTTGATTTGAAATCCATAACATGGCTTGAAAATTTCCTTATGGATTTTGAAAATACTGTTATAGTTGTATCTCATGACAGACATTTTCTTAACAAAATCTGTACTCATATAGCCGATGTTGATTACGGCAAAATTACGCTGTACGTGGGAAATTATGATTTTTGGTATGAATATACACAAATGACACAAAGACAGCTTAAAGACCAAAACAAAAGAACAGAGCAAAAGATAAAAGAGCTTCAGGAATTTATACAGCGCTTCAGTGCCAACGCTTCAAAAAGCAAGCAGGCAACATCAAGGAAAAAACTTCTTGATAACCTTCAGCTTGACAATATTAAAATTTCTTCAAGGCGTTATCCTTTTGTAAACTTTAAACAGGACAGAGAAGTTGGAAACGACCTTCTTGAAGTTAAGGGAATATCCAAAACAATAGGTGAGAGAAAAGTATTGAATAACATAAGTTTTATGATAAATCCTAACGAGAAAGTTGCTTTTGTCGGCGCAGACGAGCTTGCAAGAACTACTCTTTTTAAAATACTTATGGGCGAAATGGAACCTGATGAAGGCAGCTTTAAATGGGGAATTACAACTTCAAGAGCTTATTTTCCAAAGGACAACTCAAAATATTTTGAAAATGTTGATGACTCTCTGATTGATTGGCTGAGACCATATGCAAAAGAAGGAGAACAGTATGACGCAGATATCAGAGGATGGCTTGGCAGAATGCTTTTCTCAGGTGAGGAAGCAATGAAAAGTGCAAAGGTTCTTTCCGGCGGTGAGAGGGTTAGGTGCATGCTTTGCAAAATGATGATTTCGGGAGCAAATGTACTGATTTTGGACGAGCCTACAAACCATCTTGATTTGGAAAGCATAACTGCTCTTAATAATGGCCTTATGGATTATAAGGGAACACTCTTTTTTGACAGCCATGACCATCAGTTTGTGCAGACTATTGCAGACAGAATAATTGAAATACTGCCAAAAGGTATTATTGACAGACAGGAAACATATGATGAATACCTTGAAGATACGATTGTAGATGAAATGAGAGAAAAACTAAGCTGATAATAGACGAAAGTTAATAAAGCTTTTGGCAGCATAAATGTTAAATAATAAGTTTTAGAATATCTTTGCGGTACTTAAAAGTGCAGACGTAAACTTTAATTAGCTTTGCGCAATATTACAGTAAATCAAGATTTTGCAATCAAAAAGGAGGAACTGAAAATGGAACTTAAAGAAGCCGTATACGGACGCAGGAGTGTCAGAAAATATAACGATAAACAAATATCAGATACAGACCTTCAGGAGATAATAGATGCCGGACTTCATGCTCCTTCAGCCGTAAATCTCCAGCATTGGTATTTTGTGGTATGCAAAAGTGAGGATGCCAAGAGCAGACTTTCAAAAATAATGGGCGGAAGCATTTTCGGTTTAAAAAAGGTTCTTAATAACCGTTTTGGAAATCATCCTGAAGTAATTGAAGAAACGGTTAATTTTGTGAAAAGCATGGGAAACGCCAATGTTATTATACTAACTTTTCTGCAAAAAGAAGAATATGACGGTCATGAGGGCATAATGGGTGCTATTGAAAGCTCGGCTGCAGCTATGGAAAACATGGTGCTTACGGCATACTCGAAAGGCATTTCAAGCTGTTGGCTTACGGCGCCTATTCATGTTGAGGATGAGCTTAGAAAAGAATTTGCGCCGGGAAAAGGCAGGCTTATGGCTGCCATAACATTAGGATACAGCGACAGTAAGCCAAAAATGCCTAAAAGAAAAGACGGAAGATATATTATAATTTAAGGCGATATTATGATTAAAGGTGTCGGAACAGATATAATTGAGATAAATAGAATTGAAAAAGCAGTAAAAAAAGATGCTTTTTTAAAAAAATGCTATACTGAAAATGAAATAAAAAATTTTGGTAAAAGTACTTTTGCACAGTCGGCAGCAGGTGCTTTTGCTGCCAAGGAGGCTGTATCTAAGGCTTTTGGGACGGGGTTTAGGCATTTTTCGGCAAATGACATTGAGATTCTAAAAGATGAAATGGGAAAGCCGATTGTTAACCTTAGTGAAAAAGCATCGGATACTGCTAAAGAACTTGGAATTAAAAAGATATATATAAGCATTTCCCACTGCAATGAATATGCAGTGGCTTTTGCGGTTGCGGAAGGGGATTGAAATGAAAATAGCTTATGGTTCTCAAATGCGTGAAATGGACTCAAAAACAAGCAGTGAATATCTTATACCTTCAATAGTGCTTATGGAAAACGCAGCTGCGGCGATACTTGACAGATGTCTTGAAAAAGCAATGCCCAAAACACGTTTTCTTTGTGTATGCGGAGGCGGAAATAACGGCGGCGACGGGTTTGCCGTTGCAAGACTTTTATTTATAAATGGATACAGTGTAGCGATACTTTTCGTCGGCAAAGAGGAAAAACTAAAAGGTGACGCTCTTATAAATTTTAAGGCTGATGAAAAAATAGGCATTGAAATAGAAAAAGAAGAAAAAACTATGGAAATGCTTGAAAAAAGTGATATAGTAATAGACGCAGTTTTTGGAACGGGATTTTCAGGTGTACCGAGAGAACCACAGGCGTCTGTTATAAAGGCAATGAATGAAAGCGGAAAATATATAATTAGTGTTGATATTGCATCTGGCGTTGACTCTCAAAACGGCCATGCTTCTGAATTTTCAGTTAACGCCGACGAAACGGTAACATTTGAAATGGCAAAGATTGGAAACATACTTTATCCGGGAGCAGAAAAATGCGGAAAGCTTACAGTAGCTAAAATTTCCATTCCTCGGGCAGTTTCAGAAAGCGTAGATGTAAGAATTGAAGCACTTACAGATAGCGAAGCCAAAAAACTTCTTCCTGCCAGAAAAAAAAGAAGCAACAAAGGTACTTTTGGAAAACTTTTTGTTTTTGCCGGTTCCAAAAATATGTTTGGTGCGGCTTTTTTATGCGGCAAAGCAGCATATGAAACAGGATGCGGCCTTGTGTATTCATGTGTTGTTAATGAAAACCTTGAGAGAATACAGATAAGTCTGCCGGAAGCTGTGGCAAAGCCTGTAGTGTCAAAGAACGGAAAATTCTGTGCGGAAAGCCTTGACACAGAAGATTTAAAAAATGCAGATATTATTGCTGTAGGCCCGGGAATAGGCAGGGGAAAAGACGTTACGGAATTTATTGAAAAACTTCTTTTAGAAGCTGAAGTTCCATGCTTAATTGACGCCGACGGACTAAACGCTATAGAAAACAAGGAAATACTGAAAAATATGAAGTGTATGCCTGTAATAACTCCTCATCCGGGCGAAATGAGCAGGCTTACAGGAAAAAGCATAGGGGAAATACTTGATGATACAATAAATGTAGCTGAGAATTTTGCAAAAGAATATAACTGTGTTGTTGTACTTAAGGACGCGAGAACAATAATTGCTTCTCCCGACGGACATGTGTATATAAATATGACCGGAAACGAATCTATGGCAAAGGGCGGAAGCGGAGACGTATTAAGCGGTATAATTGCGGCTTTGATGTGTCAGAAAATGGACGCATTTCATGCTGCTGCTTTGGGAGCGTATATACATGGCAGAAGCGGCGAGATAGCATCTGAAAAACGAGGAAGCTACAGTGTGCTTGCTTCTGATTTATGTGAAAATGTTGGAGGTGCCATTAAAAGTATAAGTTTATGAGGATACATAAGCCGATATGGTTTATGTTAAACAAAAAAAATCTTATAAATTAACCTTGTTCTTTATTTGATAATCTTATAAACGAAGCATTTTGTAATAAAATGCCTGTACCTGTTCATAGGATTTAATGAAAAAAACATGGAGTTCTTTCTCTTATGGGATTTAGAAAAATACTGCTGTTTTTGCTGGTACCTATGCTTTTTGTCGGATGCGGGCAGAAAGAAAAAACACCTATGGAAAAAATACAGGTAAGGCTTGGCTCAATAAAAAGCTATGAATGCAGTGCAACTCTTACAAGGATATCAAATAAAAGCTCAAATACATACGGAACAAAGCAGTATTATAAAAACACCGGTCAATATAGGCTTGAGCTTACATCTCCTGATGATGTGGCTGGAAACTATACTGTTTTTGACGGAAAAACCGTGTGCCAGTATAATCCTCACTGCCAGAAAAAAATAATTCGTAACGTTCCTCAAAATCAGGCACGAAATGAGCTTTTTTTAGGCAGCTTTTTTAAAAATTACTTAAACAGCGAAGATGTTGCCATAGACACTGTATCAATTGACGAAAGCGCCTGCACCGTTCTTGAGGCAAATATGCCCGGCGGTAACAAAAACATGGTAACTGAAAAACTTTGGATAAATGACACAACTTTAAAGCCGGTAAAACTTGTTATATACGATAAAGATAAAAAAGAAAGATACATACTTGAATATGGTAATTTTGAATATGATGTACAGCTTTCAAATGATATTTTTACTATAAAAGAATGACATGAAAAGAATGACATGATTTTTAACACACGAAGGGAGCTCTTTAAATTGGGGTACAAAAGATTAGTAGCGGAAATTGATTTGGACGCACTTGATTTTAATATCAAAAGCATTATTAAAAAAGTTGGCCAAAAAGCCAAAATAATAGGAACAATAAAAGCCGATGGATATGGACACGGAGCTTGGGAAGTTGCAAAAGTTCTTATGGCAAACGGTGTCGATATGTTTTCCGTAGCTATGCTTGATGAGGCTGTTAACTTAAGAAATGACGGACTTGACAAACCTATCCTTATCCTTGGCACTACGCCTCCGGAGTATTACAGCGATATTGTTAAGTATGATATTACCCAGCAGGTATCTTCTTTATCGCAGGCAGAGGGACTTAATAAAACTGCTGAAAATCTTGGCAAAAAGGTGTCAGTACATATTGCGCTTGATACGGGTATGGGAAGGATAGGTTTTGCACCTTGTGAGAAATCAATTGATGATATTATTAAAATTTCGAGTATGAAAAATCTTGAAATTACAGGTTTGTTTACACATTTTTCAACAAGTGACGAAAAAGATAAAACATATACTCTTGAACAAAAGAAAAAGTACATGTGGACGGTTACGCACTTGGAGGAAAAAGGTGTCCATATACCGTTTAAGCATATTGCAAACAGTGCTGCAATAATGGATTTTAATGACCTGATGTTTGATGCGGTAAGGCCGGGCATAATTCTTTATGGTTTATATCCGTCAAAAGATGTAATAAAGAAGAACCTTCCGCTAAAACCTGTAATGAGCCTTAAGGCAAGAATAAATTACATAAAAACAGTTGACAAAGACACATCCATAAGCTACGGCAGAACATATCGCACCGAAGGCAAAAAAACAATTGCAACTATTCCGGCAGGATATGCAGACGGGTATAGCCGTTTGCTTTCAAACAAGGGGCACATACTTATAAGTGGTAAAAGAGCACCTATTATAGGCCGAATATGCATGGACCAGTTTATGGCAGATATAAGCGGTATTGAAGCCGATGAATGGGATGAGGCAGTGCTTATGGGACGTCAGGGCAATGAAGAAATTACAGCTGACGAGATAGCCGACGCTATAGGAACTATAAATTATGAGGTTGTATGTATGATAAACAAAAGGGTACCGAGAGTTTATATAAAGGGAGGAAAAGTTGTAAAAGTAATAAATCTTCTTGTGTAATGAATATATAACGCGGTATAAGGGAACAATTTTAATACCGCAGTGTGAACGAAATTAATTGTACATAAAATATAGTAAAATCACACTTGCAGGACATATTTTTGGAGTGTGGTAGGTTTGACAGTAAAAAGAGGAGATATATTTTATGCGGACCTGAGCCCCGTTGTTGGTTCGGAACAAGGCGGAATCAGACCTGTGCTTATTATACAAAATGATATTGGAAACAAATACAGTCCTACGGTTATATGTGCCGCAATTACATCACAGATAAACAAGGCTAAGCTTCCTACACATATTGAGCTTGATGCCCAAAAATATTCTCTTGTTAAAAATTCTGTTGTACTGCTTGAACAGATACGTACCATAGATAAAAGAAGGTTAAGAGAAAAAGTATCGCATTTAGACGGTGACATAATGAATAAGGTCAACAAATCCATACTTATAAGTCTTGCTTTGTAAACTTATGCGTACCATTTTTGGTACGCATTTTTGTATAATAAAACAGCAATTTTCAGGTGTTTTTAAACAAATGCAAAATCATTGAGAAATTGGCTCATATTTTGTATTGCAAAAATTTCTTTCAGGCGGTATCATAATATGAACATAATAAAATGAAAATGAGGAAAATGAGGGTAAATCATGTTTCATAAAGCTTTAGATACAGTTAAAAAATATAATATGCTGTCTATAGGAGACAGTGTTGTATGTGGTGTATCAGGCGGCGCTGACTCAACAGCACTATTGCTTTTTATGTGCAGCATAAGAGAAATTTACAAACTAAATATATTTGCCATACATGTACACCACGGAATAAGAGGAAAAGAAGCAGATGATGACTGCCAATTTGTGGAGGAACTTTGTAAAAGCCTTGATGTACCCCTTACTGTTAAAAAGTATGCCATAATTGAAATTGCAAAACAAAGCGGACTTTCTGAAGAAGAAGCAGGCAGAAAGGCTCGCTATTATGAGTTTGAAGAGGAACGTAAAAAGCATGAAAACTGCAAGATAGCTATAGCTCATAACATGAACGACCAAGCAGAGACAGTTTTAATGCGTCTTTGCAGAGGCTCCGGACTTACAGGGCTCTGCGGAATACGCCCGGTAAGAGGAGATATTATAAGACCTCTTATTTTCTGTTCAAGAAGTGAAATTGAAGATTATTTAAAGGAAAAATGCCAAGATTTCAGAAACGACAGCACAAATTTTATGGAAGACTATACAAGAAACAAAATTCGGCTTAGGATTTTGCCGTATATTGAAAAAAACATAAACAGCGCGGCCACAAAAAACATTGCCAATGCCGCTACACTGCTTTTGGAAGATGAAATGTATATTGAAAATGCTGCCGTAAGAGCTTTTGAATATGCTTTGCTGGATATATCTGAAAAAAAAGTTACAATTGATTTAGCTAAGTTTTCTGAATTTGACAGAGTTATACAAAAACGAATTGTAAGAAAAGCAGCGTGGAAACTAAAAAGCGGAATAAAAGACGTTTCAAATGTACATGTGGAAGAAGTGCTTAAGCTTTCAAAAATGATTAAAGGACATTTTGACTTGCCTAACGGAATAAAAGCTGACTCAAGATACGGTAAACTTTCATTATCATTAAATGAAAATATAAAAGAAAGTACAGGTTATTCGTATGAACTTTTGGAAGACAAGATTATTTATGTAAAAGAAGCAGGACTTTTTTTTGAATTAACCAGAAAAAACAAAAAAAATGAAAGTAATTTAAACAATATGTATACGAAATCATTTGATTATGATAAAATAAGCGGTGTTGCCTATGTTAGGACAAGAAAACAAGATGATAAAATAAGTATTAATAAAAATGGTAATTCAAAAAAAATAAAAAAACTTTTTATCGACTGCAAAATACCTGCTGAAAAACGTGACAGTATACCTTTAATAGCTTTTTCAAATGAGGTAATATGGGCGGTCGGCATTAGATGCGGAACATACTATGAGGCATCAGAAAATACCAAAAATGTTTGCCATATTAATATTTGGAGGTTAAAAAAATGATTGAGAAAATAAGCACACTTATTTCGAAGGAGGAAATTGAACAGAAGGTCAGAGAAATTGCATCCCAGATTGAAAAAGAATATGAGGGAAAAGATATTCATTTTATATGTGTTTTAAAAGGCGGGGTAGTATTTATGGTTGACCTTGCCAGAGCAATCAAGAAAAACGTATACATGCACTTTATGGATGTATCAAGCTACGGAGACGATACAGAAAGCAGCGGAAACATAAAAATATTGATGGACCTTGATGAGCCTATAAAGGACAAGCATGTAATAATAGTTGAGGACATTATAGATTCGGGAAGAACTCTCAGCATACTTAAAAAACTGCTTTTAAGCAGAGGGCCTGCAAGCCTTAAAATTTGTACGCTTCTTGACAAGCCGGACAGAAGGGTTGCCAACGTTGATATAGATTACACGGGATTTAAAATACCTGATGAGTTTGTTGTAGGCTGCGGCCTTGACTATGCTCAAAAATACAGGAACCTTGACTACATAGGCATCATATCTTTTGAAGAAGAATAAAAAATATTGATTTTGGATAAACAATAGATGTTTAAATGTGTTATTGCTGACTTTTTACCAATAATGGTATAGTCTTTTTGTTGCCTATTTTTTTTATATATGATAAAATATAAAACTGACCGACAGAAGTGTCGGCTTTGCAAAATATTAAACAGGGAGGCAGGATTTTGAAAAAATACTGGAAAAGTTTTGGCCTGTATGCCGTTATTTTCATGTTTGTATTAGTAATACTTGCTTTTATAAACAACGGATACACTGCTCCTCAGGTGCAGACGTATACATACAGTGACCTTATAGAGAAAATTGAAAAAGGAGACGTTTCTAAATTACAGATAGAAAAAAGTACAGAGGCAAGTGACTACGGCACTGTTACGGCGCAGCTTAAAGACGGAACAGAAATAAAAACAAATGTTGCAAGTCTAAGCACTTTTTCAGATTATGTCAACAAAAAAATACTTGAAAATGGTCTTAATACAACTGTTGAGGATATACCGAGAACAAATATGCTAAGCTCGATACTTCCCTCTGTGGTACTTATGATTCTTGCTGTTGCTCTTTTCTCATTTATGTTCCAAAGGATGCAGGGCGGCGGAGGAAAAGTAATGAGTTTTGGCAAAAGCAAGGCTAAGGTTAACATTGACGATAAAAACAGAGTGACCTTTGACGATGTTGCCGGTCTTGATGAGGAAAAAGCCGAACTTTCAGAACTTGTTGAGTTTTTAAAAGAACCTAAAAAATATGTTGACCTTGGTGCAAGAATTCCTAAAGGTGTGCTTCTTGTAGGCCCTCCGGGTACTGGTAAAACACTTCTTGCAAAAGCTGTTGCCGGAGAAGCAAAAGTTCCGTTTTTCAGCATTTCAGGTTCAGACTTTGTTGAAATGTTCGTTGGTGTTGGCGCATCACGTGTAAGGGACCTTTTTGATCAGGCTAAGAAAAATTCACCTTGTATAGTTTTCATTGATGAAATTGATGCCGTAGGCAGACGCCGTGGAGCCGGACTTGGCGGAGGACACGATGAAAGAGAGCAAACTCTTAACCAGCTTCTTGTTGAAATGGATGGTTTTGGAATAAATGAGGGTGTAATTGTAATTGCGGCAACAAACAGAGCTGATATACTGGACCCGGCTATTTTAAGACCCGGACGTTTTGACAGACAGGTTTATGTTGGCCGTCCTGACGTTAAAGGCAGAGAAGCTATACTTAAAGTACATTCAAAGGGCAAGCCTTTTGCTGATGATGTGGATTTGAATGTAGTAGCTAAAACAACATCGGGATTTACAGGTGCAGACCTTGAAAACCTCCTTAATGAAGCAGCACTTCTTTCTGCAAGACATGGCAAAAAGAAGATTGATATGGCTGAGATACAGCAGGCTTTTATTAAAGTGGGTATTGGTACAGAAAAGAAGAGTCGTATAATAAGTGAAAAAGAAAAAAGAATTACTGCTTATCATGAAAGCGGACACGCTATACTTTTTGAGGTGCTTAGTGAGCTTGATCCTGTACACAGTATATCAATAATTCCTACAGGTATGGCTGGAGGATATACAATGCCTCTTCCTGGAGAAGATAAAATGTATATAACAAAGAAATCCATGGAGCAGGAAATAATAAGTTTTCTTGGCGGCCGTGCTGCGGAATACATTATATTCAAGGATGTTACAACCGGTGCTTCAAATGATATTAAGCGTGCAACGGCAATGGCACGAAGCATGGTTATGAAATATGGTATGAGTGACAAGCTTGGACCAATTCAGTTTGGCGATGACCAAGATGAAGTGTTCCTTGGAAAAGAAATAGCACATTCGAGAAATTACGGTGAAGATGTTGCTGCTCTTATTGACCAGGAAGTACGTGACATGATGGAATCAGCATATGAAGAAGCCAAGAGGATTCTTAATGATAATATAAAGGTGCTTCATGCTTCCGCCAAACTTCTTTGTGAGAAGGAAAAGATTACAGGAGCCGAATTTAGGGCGCTGTTTAAAGATCCTGATTCTGTTCTTGATGAGAATTTAGATAATAATGACAATAAAGTTATAAGACTTGAAAAGAAAACCAATATAGATAATCAAGATAAACCGGGCAACAATGGAGACGGAGAACAATAATAATTAAAATAAATATTTTTAAGAAAGGATGATTTGCAATGGAATACAACATCAGAGTCGGCATGTCGAATGAAATGGAATACATGGTAACAAAAGATCTTACAACAGACCATTTTAGTAAGGCTCATCCGGTTTTTGCAACACCTTCAATGGTTAATCTTATTGAGCAGACATCACTTAAGATGTGTCAGCAGGTTCTTCCAGAAGGCTATGACACTGTAGGTACATTTGTGAATATCAAGCATATGGCGCCTACGCCTCTCGGAATGAAAGTAAGGATATGCGTTGAAGTTGCCGAGGTTAACGGAAAACTAATGACACTTAATGTAAAGTGCTATGACGAAAAGACTAAGATTGCTGAGGGCACACACGGCAGAGCCATTGTAAACGTTGAAAAATTTGTTGCAAATCTCGGCAAATAACATTGATTTAAAGTAATGGGGGAAATTTTAATGTCAGTTTGTTTAAAAGGCAGAAGTTTTTTAACACTTAAAGACTATACTGCCGGAGAAATAGAATATTTGATTGACCTTGCCATTGACCTAAAGGCAAAGAAAAAAGCAGGTATTTTTGAAAACCATCTTGCACATAAAAATGTGGCTTTGATTTTTGAAAAGCCTTCTACAAGAACAAGGAGCTCTTTTACAGTCGGCTGCGTTGATGAGGGTGCTCATCCGGAGTATCTGGGCAAAAACGACATACAGCTTGGATACAAAGAGACCGTTGAAGACACGGCAAGAGTTCTCGGCAGAATGTTTGACGGTATAGAGTTTAGAGGATTTTCTCAGGATACTGTAGAAAAACTCGCAAAATACAGTGGTGTTCCTGTTTGGAACGGTCTTACAGATGAGGATCATCCAACACAGGTTTTGGCTGATTTTATGACGGTCAAAGAAAAATTAGGGCATCTTAAAGGTATTAAATTTGTATACTGCGGTGACGGAAGAAACAATATGTCTAATGCCCTAATGATTGGCTGCGCAAAAATGGGGCTTGATTTTGTTGTTGCTTCGCCTGAAAGCCTTTTCCCTGATGAAAAACTTGTTGAGCTTTGCAGGAAGTATGCAAAAGAAAGCGGTGCCGCAATTACAATTACAGCTAACCCTAAAGAAGCGGTAAAAAACGCTGATGTAATTTATACTGATGTTTGGGTTTCAATGGGCGAAGAGGAAAAGATTGCTGAAAGAAAAGCAATACTTGGACCTTACCAGGTAAACGCCGAGCTTATGGCAGCTACCGGAAAAGACAGCACAATATTTATGCACTGCCTGCCAGCGGTAAGAGGCAATGAAGTAACAAACGATGTTTTAGAGGGAAAAGCATCAGTCGTATTTGACGAGGCCGAAAACCGTATGCATACTATAAAGGCTGTTATGGTTGCAACTCTTGGAAACTAAGCAATACATATGAATAGTTTTAAGTCCGCAGGCTTTTGTCTGCGGATTTTTAAAAATAGTTGAAAAAAGGTGAATATAATTGAAAGATGAACTGCTCGAGCTTCTAAAAAATGCAGACGGATATATTTCTGGAGAAGAAATCGGTGAAAAGCTAAAAGTCTCACGCTCTGCAGTTTGGAAGGAAATAAACGCTTTAAGAGAAGACGGATACATAATTGATGCTGTTACAAACAGAGGCTATATGCTGAAAGAGTCCGCCGATGTACTTAATCGTGTGGAAATAAAAAACAATATACCCGGAGCGCTTATAGGTACCAATATAGTATGTTTTGATGAAGTTGACTCAACTAATGAGGTATGTAAAAAAATGGCTTCCGAGGGGCTTGAGGAAGGCTCTGTAATTGTTGCCGAATGTCAGAATGGCGGCAAAGGCAGGCTCGGAAGAAAATGGGTTTCACAAAAGGGCGACGGTGTGTGGATGAGCATACTTTTAAAACCTGATGTAAATCCTGCCGGCATTTCGTCAATCACTCTTGCTGCCGGACTTGCTGTGTGCTTTACACTAAGAAATGATTTTGGGATACAGTCTGACATAAAATGGCCTAATGACATACTTTTAAACAACAAAAAAATTTGTGGTATACTTACTGAAATGAGCGGACAAATAGCTAAAGTTGATTATGTGGTGGTAGGAATAGGCATAAATGTAAATATAGAAAGTTTCCCAGACGGCATTAAAAATACGGCGACATCTCTTTGTATCGAAACCGGAAAGAAATTTAAACGAAGCGAAATTGCAAAAAATGTGCTCAAAAATTTTGATTCGGTGTATAAACGTTTTCAAAAAGACGGCTTTAAGTGTATAAAGCAGGAATATGAAGACATGTGTATAAACATCGGCAAAAGGGTAAGAGTTATAAAACATGATGGCAGTTTTGAGGCTACGGCTTTAGAGGTAAATAACAACGGCGAACTTGTTATAATGAAAGATAACGGCGAGATAACAACTGTTTTTTCAGGTGAAGTTTCTGTTAGAGGAGTGTATTAAACTTTGGATAAGAAAATAATGGCTGCCGCATCATTTGAGAAACAAAAATTTTTTATTGACCCGGAATTTGCAGCCATTCCTGATGAGGTAAAAAAAGAAGTACAGACAATATGTGTATATCTTGCGGAAAAGCTTATGTGTACATTTATAATGGGCTTTCACGAAAACGGGGATGTGTATTTCGAGACAATAAAAGGCGAGGACATTTCGGATTTTGATGATATAGGTGCAGAGCTTGAAATAAAAGCTTTAAGAAAAGACAAGGCAAAACTTTTAGAGGCATTAAAAATTTGGTATGTGATTTATAAAACACCCGGCGGAGAGAAAGTAAAAACTGAATTAATTGAAAAATACAAGAAGGAAAAATGATGTATATTGGAAATGTAGAGCTTAAAAACAATGTGTTTCTGGCACCTATGGCCGGCATAACAGATAAACCCTACAGACTTATATGTATGGAAATGGGCTGCGGCCTTGCTTATTCTGAAATGGTGAGCGCCAAAGGCCTTTTTTATTCAAGCAAAAACACGGCTAAGCTTTTGGAATGCGATGAAAAACAAAGGCCCTTTGCCGTACAGCTTTTTGGCTCTGAGCCCGAGATAATGGGAAAAGTTGCAAAAGAAATTGAAAATCTTCCATTTGACATAATAGATATAAATATGGGATGTCCGGCACCTAAAATAGTAAAAAACGGTGACGGAAGCGCAATTATGACAAAACCTGAATTGGCTGAGAAGATAGTAAGAGCTGTTGCTGAGTCTCAAAAAAAGCCTGTCACTGTTAAAATTAGAAAGGGCTTTGATGATGACAATATCAATGCCGTTGAAGTTGCACTTATGGCACAAAAAGGCGGTGCGTCGGCTGTAGCCGTACATGGCAGAACAAGACAGCAGTATTACAGCGGAATGGCAGACTGGCAGATAATAAAAGATGTTAAAAATGCTGTAGACATACCTGTAATTGGAAACGGCGATATTACTTCACCTGAAAAAGCAAAGGAAATGATTGATTTTACAGGATGCGACGCTGTTATGATAGGCAGAGCGGCTGAAGGAAATCCCTGGATATTTAAAAGGACAGTGCATTTTTTGGAAACGGGAGAACTTTTGCCTGAACCGACACCAAAGGAAAAGGCTGAGCTTATAATGCGTCATGCCCGTATGCTTGTTGATTTTAAAGGCGAATATATAGGAATAAGAGAAATGAGAAGGCATTTTTCATCTTACACAAAGGGCATGCCTTCCGCTGCGGAAATGAGAGGACAGATTAATTCTGTTGAAAGTCTCAAAGAAATAGAAAATCTTATTAAAAAGTATTACGTAATATAGGAGAAGGATATGCCATACACTTTCAGTATAAGAGATGTTTTAAGGAGGGGTATGGCATGAACTTTGCATATATTAATTTTGAAAAGGGAAACACAAAAAAAGGACACACGCCTGATTTTATAAGACGTTTGTATATAGAAAAATTAAAGAGGGAAAAAATCAAAAAAATAAATATGCTTGGAGCCAAAGGTGATATAATAACATTGCCGTTTAAAAAAGATGAACCGGATTTTGAACTTATTTCAAAATATATTGAGGAAATGTTTGTTAGAAATTCTCTCTATAACATTAGAGGACTTTCTGTTCAGGATGGATTAAAATGTTTTGTAAAAAATGCCTGCAGCGGTGAACTGTTTTCAGCTTTTTTTGCCGAAGATATAATGAAAAAGATGTGCAAAGACATTAATGAAGACAGTGAGCTTAAAGTGACAGTAAGTGACGGCGGAGACACGAAAACCAAAGTTGTATTGGAATGTCTTTCAAGACTTCCAGTAAGGGTAGGTCTTTTAACCGATAACAGGAATGAGGCCGAAAAAACACTTGAGGAAATATATTCGCGTACAGGGCTATGTGTAAGCACATATGCCAGCGAGAAGAACAGAAATGTTCAAAGCTCAGACGTATTTATAAAATGCCGCAGCTTTGAAAAGAATAATTTTTTTATGAAAAAAAATAGTATATTTATTGATTTTACAGATAATTTTGGATATATTTTATCACTTGCAAGGAAAAGAAAAGATTTGAAAATATTTTCGGCACGAAATTTTAAAAAAGGAGATAGGCTTTATTCAGCGGCATTTTGTGAGGCTTTGTGCGAGGCTGCCTGCGACGAATTTTTTAAAATATCCAGATACGGTTTTGATACGCAAAGATTTAATGAGTCTTATAGATTTTTACACAAGTATTTTTCCGCTAATGACTGTGAAAAGTTGACAATGAGAGAGAGATAATATATAATTTTACGATATGATGATTGAGAAATGCGGCAGAAAACATTGTTTCTGCTTTTAAAATGTAAAGGAGCTGAAGCACCGTGGCAGAAAAGAAAGTTGTTCTGACATATGAAGGTCTTAAAAAAAGAGAAGAAGAACTTGAAGAATTAAAAACAGTAAAAAGAAAAGAAGTTGCCGAAAAAATCAAAGAAGCAAGAGGACAGGGCGACCTTTCCGAAAACGCTGAATATGATGCCGCAAAAGATGAACAGGCTGAGATTGAGGCAAGAATAGCAACTCTTGAAAAAATGCTCAAAAATGCCGAAGTTATAGATGAGGAAGATGTAAAAGGGGACGTTATCACAATCGGAAGCCGCGTACTTGTATATGACAAAGATTTTGAGGAAGAAACAGAGTATTCTATTGTTGGTTCAGCCGAGGCCGATCCTATGGAAAACCTTATTTCAAACGAGTCGCCTGTTGGACAAGGTCTTCTTGGACATAAAGTCGGTGAGACAGTCCAGATTGAAGTTCCGGACGGTATTATTGAATTTGAGATACGTGCAATAAATAAATAATTGTTAAATGGCAATAAAGCAGGGAGGAAATTTTTGTGTCAAATGAAAATACAGAAGAAAAGGTCATTAGTCAGGAGAAAATGAGCGAGCTTCTTAAGATAAGGCGTGAAAAGCTTGAAAAACTTCAGTCAGAAGGCAAGGATCCTTTTCAGATAGTTAAATATCCGGTTGATACACACACAACAGACATTATAAATGATTACGAAAATTATGAGGACAAGACGGTTTGCATAGCTGGTCGTCTTATGGCTAAACGTGTTATGGGAAAGGCAAGTTTCTGTAACATTCAGGACAGAAACGGACGTATTCAGTCTTATGTTTCTAAAAATGACATCGGTGACGAAAGTTATGCCGAATTCAAAAAATATGACATAGGAGATATTATAGGCATAAAGGGTTTTGTATTTAAGACAAAAATGGGTGAAATTACAGTTCATGCAAAAGAAGTTATACTTCTTTCCAAAAGCCTTCGTATACTTCCTGAAAAATTCCATGGCCTTAAAGACCAAGAAACAAGATACCGCCAAAGATATGTTGACGTTATAGTAAACCCTGAAGTTAAGGAAATTTTCTTTAAGAGAAGCGCTATTATAAAATCAATAAGAAACATTCTTGATGAAAAGGGATTTCTTGAGGTTGAAACACCGACTCTTCAGACAATTCCCGGCGGTGCTGCTGCAAGACCTTTTATTACGCACCATAATGCCCTTGATATTGATATGTATTGCCGTATAGCTCTTGAATTACCTCTTAAACGTCTTATTGTAGGTGGATTCGAAAGAGTTTACGAAATAGGACGTGTTTTCAGAAATGAAGGCATTGATTTAAGACATAATCCGGAATTTACTCTTTTGGAGCTTTATCAGGCATTTACAGATTATCATGGCATGATGGACATCGCAGAGGAAATTTTCAGAAGGACATGTCAGAATATAAACGGTACAACACAAATTAGCTATGGCGGATATGAACTTGACCTTGGAAAGCCTTTTGAAAGAATGACAATGATTGATGCTGTTAAGAAATACTCAGGCGTTGATTTTAATGAGATAAAAGACACCGAGGAAGCAAGAAAAATAGCCAAAGAAAAGAATGTTGCTTTTGAAGAAAGGCATGTAAAGGGTGATATACTTAATCTTTTCTTTGAGGAATTTGTTGAGAAAAACATTGTTCAGCCTACATTTATTATGGATTATCCTGTTGAGGTATCTCCTCTTACAAAGAGAAAACCAGATATGCCTGAATATACGGAAAGATTTGAACTTTTTATAGTTGGAAGAGAATACGCAAACGCATATTCAGAGCTTAATGACCCTATTGACCAAAGAAAGAGATTTGAACATCAGGAAGCTATGAGGGCTGCTGGTGACGAAGAAGCCAATATGATTGATGAGGACTTTTTGACTGCACTGGAATATGGTATGCCTCCGACAGGCGGTATGGGCATAGGCGTTGACAGATTAGTTATGCTTATGACACAAACAAACTCTATAAGAGATGTTATTCTTTTCCCTACTATGCGTCCGCTTGACAAATAAATATTGTTAACAAAAAAGCGTATCAATAGATAAAAATGTTGACACGCTTTTCTTTAATCTTACATGGATTAAATCAATACACGCAAAAGGAAAGGATTTTTATTGATGAAAAAACTTGATTACGATTACATTCTTTTCGACCTTGACGGTACTTTAACCGATTCTGTTGAAGGAATTGTAAATTCTGTGAAATATGCCTGTGCAAAACTTGGTATAAGAATACCTGAGCAGGAAGAATTGATGGAATTTATTGGCCCTCCTATGGTAAACTCTTTTGACCGTCATTTTGGACTTAAAGGGGAGAAGCTTGAAAAGGCAATAGAGTATTATCATGTATATTATAAGGAAAAAGGATGGAGCGAAAACAAAGTGTATCCGGGCGTAATAGATATGCTTGAAGAACTCAAAGACAAGGGAAAACATCTTGCTATGTGCACAAACAAAACTTTTTTCTATGCCGAATGGATAACGAAGCTTTTTGGGTTTGACAAATATCTTGATTTTGTCGGAGGAAGCGATCCTGATGTGGGAAGAACTGAAAAGCACATGGTTATTGACTACACATTAAATAAACTTGGAGCCGACAAAAACAGAACTATAATGATTGGAGACAGGCATTACGATGTAGAAGGTGCATCCAAAGTGGGAATAAAGACCATTGGCGTTACATACGGATATGGCTCAAGAGAAGAACTTGAAAAGTGCGGAGCGTTTATTGTAGTTGACACAGCTAAGGAAATCAGTAATTTATTTTAAGTAAAAAATAAGCATAGCTCCAGAACAGTAGCTCTAAAATTCTACATTTGATGATGATTTTAAATTAAAACAACTTTTTATGTTTACTAATCATGAGTGTTTCAATATAATAATTATAGGAGCATTTATGCCAGAAAACGGAGGGAGTTTAGAAAATGATATATAATGATATCCTTGAGGCCTGCGGAAACACACCTATGATAAGGCTTAGGAATATAGCGCCTGAGGATGGTGCGGAAATACTTGTCAAATATGAAGCTGTAAATGTGGGGGGCTCAATAAAGACAAGAACGGCGCTTAACATGATTGATGAAGCGGAAAAAAACGGAAAAATAAAAAAAGATACTATTATTGTTGAACCGACAAGCGGAAACCAAGGCATAGGTATTGCGCTTGTTGGTGCAGTTAAAGGCTACAAAGTAAGAATTATAATGCCCGACTCGGTAAGCGAGGAAAGGCGTAAACTTGTAAATGCATACGGCGCGGAAGTTGTGCTTATACATGATGACGGAGATATAGGAAAATGTATTGACGAATGTCTTAAAACTGCCGAAAGAATGGGCAGGGAGGACGCAAGGGTTTATGTTCCTCAGCAGTTTGTAAATCCTGATAACAACAATGCACACAAAAAATACACTGCCAAAGAAATACTGGAACAGGTTAACGGAAAGATCGACGGTTTTTGTTCCGGAGTGGGCACTGGCGGAACACTTTCCGGTGTCGGAGAAGTACTTAAAGAAAGCAACCCTGACATTTTGATTTGGGCTGTTGAGCCAGAAAATGCCGCTATACTTTCGGGACACAAAGTAGGAACTCATATTCAAATGGGTATTGGCGACGGCGTAATACCTGAAAACCTTGACCAGCATATATACAGCGATATATGCATTGTAACTGACGATGAGGCAATTAATATGAGCAGAAGACTTGCTAAAGAAGAGGGCCTTTTATGCGGAATATCAAGCGGCTCAAATGTTTTTGCGGCAGTAAAAATGGCTGAAAAACTTGGAAAGGGCAAGAGAATTGTTACAATCTTACCTGACACAGGGGAAAGATATTTTAGTACAAGGTTATTTGAATAATTTATTTTGAAAATTTTTATTAGCCCGGCATATAATAATGTCGGACTGTTTTTTAAATTCTCGGCTCCTAATTTAAAATGGGGAGGTAATAAACATAAAGCATATTCCTGATATACTTACATTTTCAAGAATTATAGCTGTTTTTTTATTGATTTTTGTAAAACCGATGTCCTATGCATTTTTCACAATATATTCTTTTTGCGGGATAACAGATATTTTGGACGGGTATATAGCAAGAAAAATGAATTGCACAACTTTTAAAGGAGCTGTGTTTGACAGTATTGCGGACTTTTTATTTTTTGTAACAATGCTTGTTATATTTTTACCTATTATAAAAAGAGAAAAATGGGCGATTATTTGGATAGTAATTATAATATTTGTACGCTTTAGTTCAATTTTAATTGGTTTTATTAAATATCACAAAATTTCTTTTTTGCATACAATATTGAATAAAATAACAGGTTTTGCATTATTCTTATTTCCGTTTATATATATAACTTTCAATTTTAAAATATCGGTATTTGTTTTATGTGTGTTGGCAAGCATATCTGCAGTGGAAGAACTAATTATAATAATTAAATCAAAAATTTTAAATCTAAATATAAAAAGTATTTTTGAAATAATAAAACAGTAAAAAACGACACCCAAGCGATGTCGTTCTTTTATTATCTGTTATCTACTTTTTCGGGATACATATCATGTTTTGTAAGTCTGTCCCATGCTACCTGTTCCCATTTTGTTCCGGGTTTGCCATAATTGCAGTATGGATCAATAGAAATGCCGCCTCTCGGAGTGAATTTTCCCCAAACTTCAATATATTTTGGGTCCATAAGTTTTATTAAATCCTTCATTATTATATTCATGCAGTCTTCATGAAAGTCGCCGTGATTTCTGAAGCTGAAAAGATACAGCTTTAATGATTTACTTTCAACCATTTTTTCAGAGGGTACATAAGATATATATACTGTGGCAAAATCAGGCTGGCCGGTTATGGGACAAAGACTTGTAAACTCAGGACAGTTAAATTTTACAAAATAGTCATTATCTGGATGTTTATTTATGAATGTTTCTAAAACTTCCGGAGCATAATCTGTCTTATAGACATTTTTTTTGCCGAGAAGTGTTAAGCCTTCTGTCTCATTTGCATTTCTTCCTGTCATTTTGTGATTCTCCTTTACTGATTTTTATAAATTATACTATTTATATAAGCAAAACTCAAGCGCCCGTAATATATGACGCTATAACGGCGCTTGCTATAACACCTGAAAGTGTTGAAATTGCAGCACATAAAAATGTATACCGTGTTTTTTTTATGCCGAATGAACCAAAATATATGCTCATTGTGTAAAATATAGTTTCTGTACATCCGAGCATTATTGAGGCGGTCATTCCTTCATATGAATCCGGACCGAATATTTTAAATATTTGTGAAGCGTATCCTAAGGCCGCCGAAGATGAAAATGCTTTTAAAAAAACAAGTGGCACAAGTTTTGGAGGAAAAGGAAAGTTTGCCGGAAAAACTTGCGCGCTTACGTCTGCAAGGCCAGACTCGCAAAATATTTTTGATGCGCACATCAAGGCTATAAGCACAGGAAGTATTTTAACTACTATCTTTAATCCTTTCATTGCGCCTTCTGAAAAATCATTAAGCAGATTTCTTTTTTTGCGAAGACCGAATATTGTTACAATAAGCACTATTATAGGCATTACTGCCGCTGAAAGCGTATTCATATTTTGCACCTCTGACAAATTTTTGCGCAAATTATTGCGGTGACAGTTGTGACGATGGTTGCTGCAATTGACGGCATTACAACGTCAAAAGGCGCGGCGCTCATATATTTTTGACGCAATATTACCATATTAAGTGGAAGCAGCTGCACAGATGATATGTTAATTATCAAAAACATACACATATCGTCTGTTGCGGTATCCTTATGTAAATTTGTTTTTTGCATTTCGTTCATAGCTGCAAGACCGGCAGGAGTGGCAGCCCAGCCGAGACCAAGAAAATTGGCGGCTATATTAAGGCAGACAAAGCTAAAAGCTTTTGCATTTTTGCATGTTTCTTTAAAAAGAGGAGCAATTATAGGACGTATTCTTTTTGAAAAACTGTCTGTAAGACCGCTCTTTTCAGCAATGTTCATTATGCCGCACCAAAATGATACCGTCCCAGCCATTATAATACATAGCTCAACTGCTTCTTTTGCGCCGTCAACAAGAGATGTTGCGGCAGTTTCTATGTTTCCGGTTAAAAAGCAAAATAGTATTCCGGCAATTATTGTGAAGCTCCATATAATATCTATCATTTTTTTAAACTCCGTTTTTTACTATTTTATGGCAGCAATGGCTTTAATATTAACAGGCGTTTTTGCAAATGATATATTTATAAGGAGGTGTTTGCATGACAAAAACTATTGATATTTCAAATTTTGAAACAGAAGTATCTGCTGCACATTTGCCAATTATGGCAGATTTTTATGCCGAGTGGTGCGGTCCATGCGCCGAAAGCGCAAAAATGGTGAATGATATTGAGAAAAAAACTGAAGGAAAAATGAAGGTGATAAGAGTGGATGTTGATGAAAATGCAGAAATCTGTGAAAAATACTGTATAAAATCAGTCCCAACATTCATTTTTTTCAGTGATGGTGAGATACAAAAACAGCTTACGGGCTGTATGGATGAGGAAGTTTTTGAGTCTGAGGTCGACGATTTCTTGGGACTTTAATTACTGAAAAAGCAGAAACCGTATATATACGTCGTTTTTAATATATATACGGTTTTTTATATGTTATAAAAAACGAACAAAGCTATTTAATTTATATATTGAAATGTGATATACCACTGAAAAATATATTTTATTTTTGAAGGTTGTTTTATTGTGCATATTTACTTTTAAAAATAAATTGTCTTCATTTAAAACATAGTAAAATCAATACTTCTATATTAGTTTAACGTGTTAAATATTGAATACAATTTTAAAAATGAACAAAACAATTTTATATTTACTGGAAATTTTTTATTTTTAAATAAGTTTTGTATATTTTTATATTTAAAATGTTTGTTAGATTTGTATACTTTTAGAAACCAAAAAACTTGCAAATAGAAGAAAATATGGCTATAATACACAATTGCAACTAAATAAAAGTATATGACATAAAGGGGCTGACAGCAATGAAATTACTGAAACACTTTGTTAGAAACCGCAGATCTTCGAAAAAAGTGCGATCGAACAAAATAACTAAATATACTGCAGGCAATTGCTGCATCAGCTTTTGCGACTGTGTATAAATAATCGTAAACATGAGGTGAAACTTTATGGCATTTGTAATTTTAATATTGATTTTTTCTGTACCGTTTATCACGGGATACATTATGTACAGATTGATTAAACAGCACAGTTAATTGGAATCGGGAGGAACGTAGATGGAATCGTATAGTTTTTTGCTTATACTTGCGATAATACTTCTTTCTACAAAGATATGCGGCCTTGCAACAGAAAAGGTACATCTTCCTCAAGTTGTAGGGGCATTAATAAGTGGTATTATCCTTGGACCAAGTTGCCTTGGAATATTGCATGAAACAGACTTTCTTTTAAAATCTTCCGAAATTGGTGTTATTTTGCTTATGTTTATTGCCGGTCTTGACACAAACATAAGTGAACTTAAAAAAACAGGAGTTGCAAGTCTTTTAGTTGCCGCCATTGGAGTATTGGTTCCCGTTGTTTTATGCGGCGGACTTTACTATTTCTATTTTGAAACAGGCAGCGATATAGAAGGATTTTTAAGGGCATTATTTGCAGGAGTTGTTTTTTCAGCAACTTCCGTAAGTATTACCGTTGAAACATTAAATGAAATGGGCAAGCTTAAGACAAAAGCAGGAACCACTATTTTAGGGGCTGCTCTTATTGATGATATTATTGGTATTGTACTGCTTTCAGTAGTAACTGGACTTTCATCATCAAGCACCAATAATTCGTCTGTCGGCATTGTTTTACTTAAAATATTGGGATTTTTTGTATTTACTGCTATTGTTGGATTTGTTGCATATCACTTTTTCAAACGTCTTAGCGTTAATCATGGAAAAAGCAGAAGAGTTGCAGTATGGGCTCTTGCATTCTGCTTCGTAATGAGTTATTGTGCGGAAACACTTTTTGGAGTAGCTGATATTACCGGAGCATTTTTTGCCGGGGCCATACTTTCTAATGTAACAAAGTCAAGACAGTTTTTGGCAAAAAAAATGTCGGTCGCATCATATTTGGTCTTTTCACCGGTTTTCTTTGCCGGTATCGGCATAAGAACAGATGTTACAGGATTTACATCAAGTATGGTGATTTTTGCATTGCTTCTTACAGCAGTAGCCATTATTACCAAAGTAATAGGATGTGGAATTGGTGCAAAAATATCCAAGCTTTCAAACAGAGATTCGCTTATTGTAGGTGTGGGCATGATTTCGAGAGGTGAGGTTTCACTTATGACTGCTCAAATCGGCATTACAAGCGGTATGATAAAGAAATCGGTATTCCCAGCATTTATACTTGCTGTTGTTGCTACAACGCTTATAACACCTATTTTGCTTAGACTTGTTATTCCGGAAGATAAAAAAGAAGCTTCGCTTGAAACTGCAGGAGCTAAAGAAAGTAATTAATAGATTTAAAATGATGGATAAGATAAATTCTTAACCCTGTGCCGTATACCCAATACGGCACACTTTTTGTTTATTTTATAGATAAAAGATAAAACTTCCGTAAGGCATGATAAATAAAGAAACCGATAATTTCAAATCGTAAAGATTTTGAGATTATCGGTTTTTATTTTAAATATTGAAGGCAATATTAATTTTATAACGTCTTATTGTCAGAATACAAAAAAGAAGGTGAACACAAGATTTGACGGACATTGAATTTGAGAATTTGATTAAAAAGTATGAAAGACTTGTGTTTACCGTTAGCTTTAAAATTGTAAATAACTACGATGAAGCTCAAAATATTGTGCAGGAGACATTTATATCTGCATATAAAAATATAAATTCCTGCAATCCACAAAAGTACAAGCAATGGCTTTGCAAAATTGCAGTTAACAGAGCAAAAGACTGTGTTACAAGTGCTTATGCAAGGCATACGGTGCTTGTGGATGATAATACTGATTTGGATTTTAAAAAAACAACAAACTTTCAGCCTGAGGAAGACTATATTTCAAATGAAGGTGCAAAAGAGATTAAACAGATTATATTAAACTTAAAAGAACCTTATAAAAAGGTTTCAGTAAAACACTTTATTGAAGAAAAATCGGCCGCAGAAATTGCACAGGAGCTTGAAAGGCCGAAAAAGACAGTTCAAACCCAGATTTTAAGAGCCAAAAATATTATAAGAGGCAAAATAAAGGAGGCTGAAAAAAGTGGATTTTTTTAACGAAGACGGACATATCAGCCAATACGGTTTTGAAAAAATAATTAAAGGTACTGCTTCCGAACTGGAAAGGCTGGAATTTTCTGAACATATAGATTTTTGCGAAAAGTGTTTTAACAAATATTTGGAAGAAGTTGAAAAAAATGAGCTGATTCCTTATAAAAGTGTTAAGCAAGAAGTGATTGCCAAAACAGTAGGCAAAAAGAAAAAAATACAGGTTGACAGATATTTCAGATTTGCTGTTGCAGCCTCATTTACAATGGTGCTTTGGTTTTCAGGAGCTTTTAATGCTTCTTGGGCGCAGAGAGACGTATACAATCAAGATGTTTTTGATAGAAAAAGCGAAAAAATCATGAAAATTAGTGATGATTTTTTTAGTGATGTAAATAAGTTTTTGGATTTTGATAATTTGAAAGGAGAAATAATAAATGGAAAGAAGTAAATTTTGGACTTTTGTGTTTGCTCTTATGCCTGGTGCTGGAGAAATGTACTTAGGACTTAAAAGAAGAGGCACTGAGATTATGTTCGTATTTATGTCGATATTTTTCTTTTCGGCATCGCTCAGCGGTCTATTTGCTGTATTTTCGGCTGTAATATGGTTTTACTCGTTTTTTGATACTCTTGATCTTGGACGTTTAACAAACGAGGAAAGAAAGAAAATACCTGACAAATTTGTATTTGATTTCGACGATGATACATTTGAATCAATAAACAAAAGTGTTCTTAAGAAAAAGAAGGTTGTAGGCGGAATTCTTATTTTTGTAGGCGTATACTCTCTTTACACAATGTTTTTACGCAAATTTGCATATACTTACTTGAGTAATTTTGCATGTGATATTTTAAGATATATCCCTTCGGTTGTATTGGCTGTTTTGATAATAATTTTCGGTATATATCTTTTGAAAAACAGAAACTATGAAAATACAGAGGATAAACATGATGAAATTATAGACGATACCAAAGATGACGATAAACATGATGAAATTATAGACGATACCAAAGATGACGATAAAGAAAGTTAAAAAGACGCATATCATTGCCGGAATTTCAGGTTAATGATATGCGTTTTATTTAATGTTTTTTAAGAAATCTCCTGTTGAGGTTATGGGCGGCTCAACTATTTTAAATCCTCGGCGTTTCATCAATCTGAATTTGAAATCAAGCAGTTCGGGGGGAATATTTAAAATTGAGGCGGCATCGAAAAAAGAAACATCTTCTTTTATTGTATCAAAGACTTCATTGTCACTTACAAGGTAATCAGCCGTAAACATATTTGCCTCATATTCTTTTATGTCCGTGTTATCAAAAATAGCAAAATCATGAAATGCTGAGCAAAGCGGGCCAAAATGAAGCACAGCATGCGCAATCTCATGCATAAGTATTATGCGCTGTACCTCATATTTTAAATCACTGTTTATTGTTATATGTTTTTTTCTGCAAAACACAACAAAAAAGCCCTTGCAGCTTTTATCGGTATTGCCCATGGGTTCATAAGACACAATTATTCCCATGTCTTTGGCAAGTTTTTTAGGTTCAATTTTTCCGTATTTTTTTTGAACCCAGAGAACCCTTTCATATATATAGTCTCTTTTCAACTTGTTTGCACCTCTAAAAGAATTATTGTTTCTTGCCATATGTTTCTTTGGCAGCTTCTTTGCAATCTATGTATGCTTTCATTACAGCCTGAAAAAATGAATCTTTTGCTTCTTCGCTCAGTTCACCTCCTGCAAAAAGAGCGGTATTTTGTTTTAACAGTTTTTCAACATTAACGGCTTCTTTCTGACCATAAAGTTTCCTTGTCTCTTCAACATATTCCATTCTCTCAATACCATAGTTTTTATCATCTATATTATCGTTTTTTAGATATTCCGGCGATACACCGAGAGCTTTTGAAAGTTTATAAAGCTGTGCCGGCTGAGGAATGCGGCCGTCGGTTTCATATGATGTTATTGTACGCTTACCTATTCCTGAACGTTTGCTGAGCTCATTTTGAGTAAGACCAAGTTCGGCACGCCTATCTATAAGCTTTTCCCTGAATGTTTTCAAAAACAAACCTCCTATATTGCTTCTTATTGCGTATTTATATTGAAACTATTGCATATTATTGCTATAATATATTTAATGAAGTTGCAACTTATAGCAATTATAGGCATATTATAGCATTTTTATAAATAAGTGTCAATAAACAGGAGGATATATGGAAAGAACTATACTCCACAGCGATATGAACAATTTTTATGCTTCGGTTGAGATTATGCTCAATCCTAAATTAAAAGGAAAAGCTGTAGCAGTATGCGGCTCAACCGAAACAAGACATGGAATAGTGCTTGCAAAATCCGAAACCGCCAAAAAAGCGGGGGTAAAAACAGGCATGGCAAACTGGGAAGCGGCAAGTTTGTGTCCCGGGCTTATAACCATACAGCCGCATTTTGAGAGGTATTTGAAATACTCAAAACTGGCAAAAGAAATTTATAATGAATATACAAATCAAGTGGAACCTTACGGAATGGATGAGTGTTTTTTAGACGTTACCGGAAGCTATAAAATATTTGGCAGCGGAATGAGCATAGCCCAAAACATAAGAAACGAAATAAAAAATGAGCTTGGGCTTACGGTAAGCATAGGAGTATCGTTTAACAAAGTGTTTGCCAAACTTGGCTCGGACATGAAAAAGCCGGATGCTGTAACTGAAATAAAAAAAGCTGAATTTATGTATAAAATATGGCCTCTTGATGTGTCAAGGCTTCTTTATGTAGGACGCTCTACCGAAAAGAAATTAAAAAATTACGGAATAACAACAATAGGAGCTTTGGCAAAAGCACAGCCTAATTTTTTAAACCAGATATTGGGCAAAAACGGACTTATGCTCCATAGCTTTGCAAACGGACTTGATACATCGCCTGTAATGGAAAGCGATTACAGGTCACCTGTAAAATCAATAGGACATGGCATAACATGCACTTCGGATTTAGTAGATAATGGAGAAGTGTGGAAAGTGATTTTTGAGCTTTCTCAGGATATAGGACGGAGGCTTATCACAAACAGTCTCAGAGCTGGCGGAGTACAGGTATCTATAAGAGACAGTTCTCTTTTTGTAAAGCAGTTTCAGGGTAAAATGCCGTATACGACTTTGGCGCCTATAGAAATTGCCAAAAAAGCTTATAATATGTTTATTGAAAACTACAGCTGGAACAAAAATATACGTTCTGTTACGGTGCGTGCCATAAATCTTGTACCTGAAAACGAAGCACGGCAAATAACGCTTTTTGAAAATGCTTCTGAAAAGCAGGAAAAAGTGTTTAAAACAATAGAAGATATACGACGCAGGTTCGGAAAAAACTCAATATGTGCAGCATCGCTTATGGGTGACATAAAAATGCCTGCTTACCGTGACCATGGAATTATAATGCCTGGATTAATGAATGGTATATAATTATAATAAAAAACTTTCTGAAAAATGATGTATATTTGTTCAGAAAGTTTTTTTTTATTGGAAAATTAACATTTTTGTCATAAAATGTCATAATAGTTAATTTGATACACTAAATGGATTGTGATAATATTGAAGTTAAAGGAAATTTTAAGAAGTATTTATAGGAGGAGTGAATGAAATGGGGGACCGCAAATCCAAAAGCAATATAGCGATAGAGGTTCGCGGACTTAGAAAAGTATATCCCGTTGGTGATGAGAAGGTTGTGGCTTTAAAGAAAATCAACTTGAAAGTAACGCGCGGAGAAGTATGCTGTATATTCGGTACGTCGGGTTCAGGAAAAAGTACACTTTTAAATCAGCTTGCAGGAATGGAAAAACCAACCAAGGGTCAAGTTATAGTAGACGGGGTAAACATATCAAGGCTCAGTGAAAACAAGCTTGCTGCATTCAGGCAAAAACATATCGGTTTTGTGTTTCAGTCGTATAATTTGCTTGCGTCACTTACGGCAGTTGAAAATGTTGCTTTGCCGCTTATGTTTCGCGGCGTGGAAAAGAAAAAAAGAGAAATACTTGCAAGAAAAATGCTTAAAAGAGTAGGACTTGCAAACAGATTTGACCATTTTCCAAGTCAGATGTCGGGAGGACAGCAGCAGCGGGCAGGCATAGCGCGTGCTTTTGTAACGCATCCGGATATAGTTTTTGCCGATGAGCCTACGGGAAACCTTGACTCAAAAACTACTGTTGAAGTAATGAGAATGATAATGGATTTTTCTAAAAAATATCACCAGACAATCATACTTGTTACCCACGATCCTCAAATGGCGTCATATGCTGACAGGATAGTTACACTTCTTGACGGTGAGATAATAAGTGATGAAAAAAGAGAAACGTTTACAAAGGAGAATCAATGAAATGAGTAGACTCAAAAAACAGGCGGCTTTTTTAATAGCTTTTTTATTTATTTTTCAGATATCGACTTTCACAAAAGCGGCTGATAGCAATCCTACAATAACGTCATACAGCGTAGAAGATTCATCGGGTTCGGCTGTAACAATGATAAATAAAGATGATACGGTGGATATAACTCTTGAAATTGAAGACAGCGGAATAAATGCATCACAATTAAGCTCTGAAAACGATATTGATGTTTCAATTGCTTCAGGAGGTTTTTCAGGCGGGACAATAAGCAAAACAATTACTTCGTCGGGAAGTGATTTATCATATTCCGTTACGCTTTCGGACGTAACTTATGACGGTAGCGATAATAAACTTTCTCTTGATATTTCATATAACAATCTTAGTATAAGCTCAGAGGCATCCGTTACAATATCTGAGGGCATAGTGTATGATGAGGAAACTCCTTCGTATAATGACAGCACAGGCAATAGTAATAATACTGTTGTGACGGCCCCATATGTAGTTGTAAGCCGCAGTGACATGACAAAGCCAATTGAAGCCGGACAAAAAATAAATTTAACTGTTTTTATTAAAAACATAGGAACTACTGCTATGAGAACAGTTCTTGTGAATTTCTCATCTTCAGATTCAATAAATATAGTTGACGATACTTCAACTGCTATAATAACTCAGATTTCAAAGGGAAGTACAGCAAAAATTAAACTTTCGATACAGGCAAATAATACAATTGCCTCAGCAACTCAGACTATTTCAATGGATATAAAGTACAATTATGACAACGGTACTTCAATGGATGAAAATACTCTTACAGAACAGGTGACTATACCGTCTAAGATAAAGGAAAGCATACCACAGCCCAATGTCATAATGAGCATAAGTGATTTTTCACATCCTATAAAAGCCGGAGAAAAAATGACTTTTGATGTTTATTTTAAGAATATAGGCCAGGCTAAAATTGAATCTCCTATTGTAACTTTTACACCTTCAGACAGCTTGATTTTAAACGGCGGAAAATCTGCATACCAGCTTCCAAATATATCTGTCGGCAAGACAGTAAGCACTAAAATTACAGTAACCGGAGGCAATGCTATTTCGTCACCTAATCAGAGTCTTACGGGAGAAATTAAATTCAGTTATGACAGCGGAAACGCTATAGTTCAGGCTTCGTCTGAAGAAAAAGTAATTATACCGGCTAAAACCAAAAGCAAGGAATCCATGTCGGAGCCTACAATTATAGTAACAAGAAACAGTATAAACAAACCTATATCAGCCGGAGAAGCTGAAAGGCTTACTCTTACATTTGAAAATGCGGGAAAAACAAAGGCGATATCACCTGTTGCGGTAATATCAACATCAGACGGACTTATACTTGAAAATAATACATCAACATTTGTATTAGGCGATATAGAACCGGGAAAAAGCCAAAGTATTCCGGTGAATATAAAAGCCGGAAAGGAAATTACATCATCAACGCAAAGCGTAACTGCCGAACTTAAATTCAGCTATGATTCGGGAGATGCCATAGCTCAGGCATCGACAACCGAACATGTAAATATTTCTGCAAACACCAGCAGTACTGACAGCCCTGTGCCTAATATAATAGTAAGTAACTTTGAGTTTGGCGGTGACTCGGTTGCCGCCGGTGGAAAATTTCCTCTTACATTCAGTTTTAAAAATACAGGAAAGCTGCCTATTGAAAATATTGTAGCAACTGTTGACGCAGGCGAAAACTTTGCTATGGACGGTGCCACAAACACATATTTTTATAATTCGTTGGGGGCAGGAGCAGAGCTTTCACAGAAAATACCTATGCAGGTCATTCCTGCTGCAAAAACCGGAGCTCAGACTATTGGCATATCGTTCAAATATGAATATGTTGACGGGTCAAAGAGAAGTTCATCTACTGCCGATGTTAAAATATCAATACCTATTTATCAGCCGGACCGTTTTGAAATAGACCTTCCTCAGGTAGACGGAGAAGCAATGGCCGGTCAGGAAGTTAGCATATCGCTTCCATACGTAAATAAAAGCAAAAGTGATATTTACAATGTTGAGGCCGAAATTGAAGGCGATGTGGATACACTTGTAAAAACACAGAATCTTGGCAATTTCGAGGCGGGAAAAAGCGGAAGCATAGGATTTGTTGTAATACCAAGTGAAGGCGGCGAAATGAACTTCAGTCTTAAAGTTACATATGAGGATTCAAACCAAGAAGTAAAGACAAAAGAATTTCCTGTAACTCTGCAGGTTCAGGAGCCGGCTCCTGTAGACGACGGCGCAGAAGATGAACCTGCAGAAGAACCAAGCAGTGTAAATCCGACAATTATAATACTAATATGTATCCTTGCTGTAGTTGCGGCAGGCATAATTATATTTATAAAGAAAAGAAAGGCAGCAAAAAAAGCAGCAGAATTAGACGACATAGATGATATAGACGATGAATTTGACGATTATGATAATGATGACGAAACAAAGGAAAGTGAGAGGAAATGAAAAAGTCTGACATATTATTTATGTGCATACAAAATCTTAAAAGACGGCGCGCGAGGACTTTTCTTACTGTACTTGGAGTAGTAATAGGCTGTTGCTCTATAGTGATTATGGTATCTATAGGAATAGGAATGAAAGAGTCTCAGGAAAAAATGCTTGCCCAAATGGGTGATTTAACCATAGTAACGGTAATGCCCCAGCAGGGCGGCACAGGCTCTGTAAAACTTGACGACAAGGCTGTTGAGGATTTTAAACAGATTCAAAATACTGTTGCCGTAACGCCTAAAACATCGCTTGATGATTATTCCATTAGACTTTATGCTGGTGAAAATAACAGGTACGTTTGTGATTGGTCAACAGTGGCAGGACTTGACACGACTGCGTTTGACAACCTTGGATATGACCTTATAAGCGGTAAAGCTATAAAGGACAACGACAATGAAGTTATAGCAGGACAGTATCTTGCTTATGATTTTGAAGATACTATGCGGCCTGACGGAATGAATATGATTGAACGTTATGGAAATTATGACGAAAACGGAAAAGAGCTTCCACTGCCGGACCCGTATTTTGATATAATGAATACAAAACTTACAATGGAAATTGATAACGGCAGCGACAAATTTACTATCCCTTTAAAAGTTGAAGGTCAAGTAAAAGAAGACTATTCAAAGGGATACGAAACATCCGAAGGCCTTATAATGGGACTTGGCGACATTAAAAAAATAATCGAAAGGGCCCAGAACGGAAGCGTAAGCAAAAAAGGCTATAACTCGGTTATTGTAAAAGTAAATGATATATCAAATGTATCTCAGGTTGAAGATGAGATTAAAGCAATGGGTTTCAGCACAGATTCTATGGAAAGCATAAGAAAACCTATGGAAAAAGAAGCACATCAAAAACAAATGATGCTTGGCGGTCTTGGAGCAATATCGCTCTTTGTTGCTGCTCTCGGCATAACAAACACTATGATTATGTCAATATCTGAAAGAATTAAAGAAATAGGAATTATGAAATCCCTCGGATGTTTTGTAAATGACATAAGAATAATTTTTCTAACTGAGGCCGGAATAATCGGATTTATGGGCGGAATAGTTGGATGTGTGGTAAGCCTGTTAATTTCTTTGATTATAAATATGGTATCCCTTGGAGCATTCAGCCTGTCAAATATTGTTTTGGCTGTAAGGGGAGGAGAAGATGTATCAAGAGTATCTGTAATTCCTTTATGGCTTCTGGCATTTTCGGTAGTATTTTCGATTTTAATAGGCCTTTGTTCAGGATATTATCCGGCAAACAGGGCTGTTAAGATATCTGCTCTCGAGGCTATAAAAAATGAACAGTAAAATGTATATGGCATTATATGCTGGCTGCAGCGTATAGAAAAACATATATCAAAAATAAAATTGCACAAACGAATAATTTAGGGGAGCTTTTTCACTTGCAAAAAGCTCCCCTAACCCTTTAAAAATGCGCTTATAAGCAAATTGAGACCTTGAGACTCTGTCTCAAACTCTGCCAGCCTTTAAAAAGGCCGGCTATATCTTTATAGTAACTTTATATCTTTTACAAGTTCAGAGACATCTTCCTTTTTACTGCTCCAGCTTGTGCAGAAACGCACACAGCTGTGATTTTCGTCTATTTTCATTTCAAATTCATAAATATATTTTTTGAGTTTTTCCATAGCATCATTTGGCAGTATAACAAACTGCTGATTTGTAAAGCTCTCTATGTATGACGGTATTCCTTTTGATTCAAACGCATTTTTGATTTCGAGTGCAAGTTCATCAGCTTTCTTCGTTATATCAAAATACAGTCCGTCTTTGAAAAGAGTATAAAACTGGATTCCCAAAAGCCAGCCTTTAGCAAGCAAACCGCCGTTTTGTTTAATATAGCTTCTGAAATTTTCTTTAAGCTCGTCATTTGTTATTACAACAGCTTCTCCAAAAAAGGCACCGCATTTTGTACCGCCTATATAAAATACATCCGTTAATTCGGCAAGGTCTTTCATTGTTATATCACAGCCCTTGGAACCAAGCCCATAGCCCAGTCTTGCTCCGTCAATAAACAGATAAAGCTTGTACTTTTTGCATGTTTTGCTTATTTCTTCAAGCTCTTGTTTTGTATATATTGTGCCATATTCAGTAGGAAATGAAATATACACCATTTTTGGCTGAGTGATATGTTCTTTTACATCGCTTGTATTAAAAAATTCAGCTTCTTTGGCTATCTGTTCGGCTGTAATTTTTCCGTTTTCGGATTTAAGAACGTGTACTTTATGTCCAGTGTTTTCAACCGCACCTGTTTCATGAACATTAATGTGACCTGAATCAGCACTAATTACGCCCTGAAACGGCCTTAAAGCTGCTGCTATTACAGTAAAGTTGGTTTGGGTTCCTCCTACAAGAAAGTGAATATCGGCATTTGCATTGCCAAGATATTTCTTAATTTCATCAGAGGCCTTCAAGCACCATTCATCAAGGCCGTAGCCGCAATAACTTTCGTTATTTGTGTTTTCCAAAGCCTTAATAATTTCAGGATGTGCACCGCAATTGTAATCATTGTTAAATCTCATCAATTTGTTCCTCTCCCTCGTTTTTCACAATCTTTATTATAATATGTAATTTTATTTCTTCCATTGTTTTTGGAATAATATAAAGCTTTATCAGCATTATTCAGAACAGTGTCTATTGAAGCGGATGTTTGGATTTTATATATGCCTACGCTTATAGTTAAAGTTGCACCGTCTTGAATTGAAATATCTGCAAGAGCAGACATTATTTTATTAAATATTTTTTCAGGATTGCTGCCGTGATATATTATTCCGGCAAACTCATCTCCGCCCCAGCGGGATACTATTCCGTTTCCGTCTATATATTTATCTGCTGTTTTTGCAACTAACGAAAGTACCTTGTTTCCGAAAATATGTCCCTTGTTGTCATTAATAAGCTTAAAGTGATCGACATCAAATACGAAAAAGTAACTGCCCTTGGTCTTGCTTTCGTGCAGCTTTTCAAACATGCTGTAAAAGCGTTTTCTGTTTGGAAGTCCCGTAAGTTCATCTGTATTTTCTATTTTTATCACCAACTTGTTATATTTAGAAAACACTGAAGCAATAACGGCTATAGAAAAAATCAGAATCATGCATACATAAACCAAATCGTGTTTTACTCTTGAAAGAAAAGCGTGTTCTGTTGAGTCCATGTCTTTTTCAACACATACATACCAATCTAAATCATTTATGTAGTTGGCAGTTATACACGTATTCTCGTTCCTTCCTTTATTCCATACAAAATTTATATCTTTATTTTTATTTAAAAGCTCCTTGTATTTTGTAAGCTGGGGAAGATTTGATATGTCTTTAAAAAATTCAGAATTATCGGCGTATACTTTTATATTGTCGGAATTGCTTGTAATATAGGCCTTTAAACCATAATCTTTTTGATATTTCTCGAATATATTATTTACTTTTGATATATCAAGCCCGACTCCGGTGACTCCAATAAAATTCCCATTTTCATCTTCTATTTTAAAATTTATGAATAAATAAATTTTCCCCGGGTGTATCTCATCAGTGTCTACTGATATATTAAATTCGTTTTTGCTGTTTTTGAAATCGTAATACCATTTATCATATTTATCTGAAGGCGAAATTACTTTATCCATACCTCCATTATAATAATAGATATGTGTTTTTTCAGACACAAGGAAAACTTCTTGATATCCATATTTGTTTTTGTAGGCTTTGAGGTATCTTTTTATAAGATCCAGAGAATTTCTGCTGAATATATTTTCGTTTTTAATCCAATTTTTAAGAAGGGCATCATTAGCCATTGTCTTTGAAACAATAAATGGTTTTGACAAAAAGTCACAAACTTCATTAGATATATTTTGAGATGTAAGAATAACCATATCTTCAGTAGCAATTTTGGAGTAACTTTGAAATGATAATGTATCGGTATAAACACTTCCGACAAATCCGACTGTTATTATTATGCTTATTAAAAATACTACGATAGAAAGCCCATGTTTTTTCATATGTAAGTCCTCAAATAAAATCGACAATAAAATTAACAATAAACCATGATTTTATTTTAAGTTCTTTATAAGATTGAGTCAACATAAACAAAAGTAAAAATCATATTATATAACAAAGATATTTTATATTTTATAAAATGAAAATTTTTGTCATTAGGGAGGCATCAAAATGGATTGCTGCGGCAGAATAGAAAAACTGAGCTGTTTTAGAAAAAAAGATGTTGTAAATATCAGCGACGGATCTAAGCTGGGATTTGTATGTGATATGGAATTTGATGACGTTTCTGGGAAAATATTCACAATAATTGTGTCAAACGGTAGAAATTTATGTTCTCTTTTTTGCGAAAATCAATGTTTTGTGATACCATGGAATAAAATAGTTCGAGTTGGTGACGATATAATACTTGTAGACGTATGCGTTGAAAAACTGTCACATGACTGCTGAGATTTGTATAGCATACACACATAAAACATTGACTTAAAATGTAATTTATGTATACTGAAAACAGTACTGTTTTTATCAAGACGCTTTACTTAGGAGGTGCTTTAAAATGAAATGCCCTTTCTGCAATAATGACGATACAAAGGTCATAGACTCAAGAAGTCAGGATGACAACACAACAATCAGGCGCAGAAGGCTTTGTGAAAAATGCGGCAAACGTTTTACTACATACGAACGTATTGACACAATACCAATGACGGTTATAAAAAATAACGGCACAAGAGAGATGTTTGACAAAGGCAAGATTATGAACGGAATTATGAAAAGCTGCAACAAGAGACCGGTTACGGCAAAACAAATACAGGAAATTGCCGATGATGTGGAAAACGCGGTAATGAGTTCTATGGAAAAAGAAATATCGAGCCAAGAAATAGGCACCATGGTTATGGAAAGGCTTAAACAGGTTGACGAGGTGGCATATGTTAGATTTGCATCTGTATACAGACAGTTTAAAGATATAAACACATTCCTTGAGGAACTGACTAAGCTGCTTAATGAAAAAAAGAAAAAAGAATAAATAAAATCCCCTGATTTATTTTTACAGGGGATTACTTCTTAGTCTGATTTTTTCATATTTTCTACTGCCAGTTCATTAGGCGTAATATAAATTGTACTGTTTGTTTCATAAATTACCATACCCGGTTTTGCACCCGACGGCTTTTTTACAAACCGTCTTAAAGTATAGTCTACAGGTACATTGGTACCTGTTTTGGCTTTGCTGTAATATGCCGCCAGATTAGCGGCTTCCTCAAGAGTTTTATCAGGGGCTTTTCCTGTATCGTTTGTGGATACTATTACGTGAGAACCTGGAATCTTCTTGGTATGCATCCAGATATCGTTGCTCCTTGCAGTGTGTATTGTGAGCTCGTCATTTTGGGTATTGCTTTTTCCGACGAAAATGTCAAATCCGTCTGAGGAAATATAATGCAGGGGCTTTGATTTTTTGATTTTCCTGCCTCTGTTTTTTGCAGTACTCTTTTTTTTCATAAGCCCCTGATTTACAAGCTCTGCTTTTATCTCGTCCAAGTCGGATTCTTCCGTTGAAGAATCAATTGCGCTTAACACACTTTCAAGATAATCAAGCTCGTCATCATTTTGTTTTTTCTGTACTTCTAAAGCAACAAGAGTTCTCTTTGCCTTATTATATTTATTGTAATAGCGCTGTGCGTTTTCCGATGGGGTAAGGTTTTCATCAAGCGATATCTCAACTTCAGACATATTTTTATCATAATAATTTACAGCTTTAAACTTTTTCATGCCTTTTTTGATTGCATAAATATTTGCTGTTATAAGCTCACCTTTAAGCTTCCACTTGTCCATTGAGGAAATGTCTTTAAGAGTTTTTGACTGTATCTCTTTTTTCTTTACGCATCTTTCAATGTTTACCACAACAAGATGCCGCATATCATGAGCTTTTTGCTGAATATGATAAGCATTATCTTTTTCGCTGTAAAAATCCTCAAGGAGCTCAGATACTGAATTATATGGTATTTCTTCAAAAGATTTATACTGCTGCATATAAAAAGATGAAAACTCAATAACTTTTCCGTTCTTTGACTCTTTAATAAGATATGGCGAAAAACGTTCGTTTATAATATCCTCTGAAACACTTATAAGTGAGTCAAAAAGAGCTTTTTTTCCTTTTTCGTCAAGCTGGTCTACATAACATTTATCTATGTTTGCCCTAAAAGATATTTCTGAGGCCATAACGGGGCTTATGCCTGTATAATTTTTGTATATAAAAGGTATAATTTTCATGCCGGACGCATTTTCAAATAAAGACATAAATTCGGCATAAGATGTACGAAGCAGATCTTTTTTATTCTGTGAAGGCGGGTAAACATAATCTTTTCCCGGAAGCACCTCACGTACTGAGCTTACTTCATGTGAAACATGTCTTATAGAATCAAGTATCCTCATATTTTCATCAGTTAATATGATATTGCTGTATTTTCCCATTATTTCTATTATAAGATGTTTGACTGACATGTCTCCCAGCTCGTTAAGGGATTCAAGGTCAACTATAACTATTCTTTCAAGCCCCGGCTGGCGTATATCCGTAATTTTACTTCCTGAAAGATATTTTCTTAAAACCATGCAGAACATTGGGGCGGTAATAGGGTTGTCACGCTGTATATTTGTTATATGAATACGCGGATGGCTTGGGTTTGCAGATAATATAATTTTTAAAGCCTTTCCTTTGGAGCGCACAGAAAGAATTATTTCATCTTTTAGCGGCTGATATATTTTGTCAGTGTGACCTCCTACAATTATTTTTTTAAGCTCGGAAACTATATTTGAAACAGTAATTCCGTCAAGTGCCATTTATATTTCCTCCATTTCCTGTATACTGAATAGAAAAAAATTTCAATCCATAGTATAATATTACTTGATTATAGTATGTAACTTGTTTTATAATCAAGTATAACAAAGAAAAAAGGAATGAATTTATATGATAAAAAGCATGACAGGGTATGGCAAGGGTGAAAACGAAGCCGACGGACGACGTTTCACAGTTGAAATAAAGTCTGTTAACCACAGATATAATGACATGTCAATAAAGCTTCCGCGCTTTATGAACAGCCTTGAAGATAAAATAAGAAAACGCTTGTGTGAAAAAATTCTGCGAGGAAAAACGGACGTATATATTAATTTTGAAACTTTCTCACAAGATGATATTTCGGTAAAGCTTAATGAACAGCTTGCATCGGCCGTGGTTGAAAAGCTTGATTTTCTTAAGCAAACCTATTCGCTTACAAGCAACAGTACACTTGACATAGTTTGCAGGTTTCCGGACGTATTGACAAGTGAAAATGTTGATGAAAACGAAGATATTATTTGGCAGACTCTTTTGCCTGCTCTTGATATGGCTCTTAATAACTTTATATATATGAGAGAGAAAGAGGGCTCAAATCTTAAGACCGATATACTTAAAAAAGCAGAGCACATAAAAGAATTGACAGACAAAATAAAAGTGAGAGCGCCAAAGGTACCTGAAGAATACAGAGAAAAGCTTGAAAGCAGGCTTAATGAGCTTCTGAGTGACAGTCAGACCGCAATTGATGAACAAAGAATTGCCTCAGAAGTGCTTATATTTGCCGACAGATGCTGCATTGATGAGGAACTGACAAGACTTTACAGTCATATTGAGCAGCTTAAAGAAATACTTGACGCAGATGGAACAATAGGAAGAAAGCTTGATTTTCTTATTCAGGAAATGAACAGAGAGGCAAACACTGTAGCTTCAAAATCAAACGACCTTGAAATAACCAAGGCTTCCATAGAGCTTAAGAGTGAAATTGAAAAAATAAGGGAACAGATACAAAACATAGAGTAAAGGTGATATTTTGGATAACAGTAAGTTTATATCAGTTGGATTCAAAAGTCTTGTAAACTCAAACAGAATAATAGCTGTTGTAAGCCCCGATTCGGCTCCTATTAAAAGAATAATAAATGACGCCAAAGAAAGCAAAAATTTAATTGACGCAACATATGGCAGAAAAACAAGAAGTGTTGTTGTAATGGACAGCGGACATGTGCTTTTGAGTCTGATAGCACCTGAAACTATAGCGTCAAGATTAAGTGTTCTTAGGGATGAAGAGGGATAAATAATGAAAGACAAAGGAATTCTTATGGTTATATCAGGGCCGTCCGGTTCAGGAAAGGGAACAGTTGTGAAGGAATTGGTAAAAGAGGAAGACTTTGCTCTTTCAATTTCGGCAACAACAAGAAAACCGCGTATAGGCGAAAAAGACGGAGTTGAATATTTCTTCAAATCAGAGGAAGAATTTAAACAGATGATAAATGATGGAAAGCTTCTTGAGTGGGCCAACTTTGTAGGACATTATTACGGTACACCTAAAGATTATGTGCTTTCCAAACTGAATGAGGGAAAAAGTATTGTGCTTGAAATAGAAGTTCAGGGAGCTGAGCAAATAAAAAAGATATATCCAGATACGGTTTTAATTTTTCTTGTTCCGCCAAGCAGGGCGGAGCTTGAAAAAAGATTAATAGGCAGAGGAACGGAAGACATTGAGACAATTAAAAAACGAATTAAGCGTTCCGTTGAAGAAATTAAGCTTATTGATAAATATGATTATGTGGTAATAAATGATGAAGTTGAAAATGCAGTCAGAAAGATAAAAGAAATAGTCGACGTCTGCAAGATAGAAGGAAGAAGGTTCTGCAATTTTGCTGAAAAATTTTGATAATCAATTTCCAAAGGGAGAAAAAAATATGTTAAGACCATCTTACACAGACCTACTTGAAATTATAAACAAAAATGGGAAAAACAATGATGTTACAGGAAGCAGATACTCAATTGTAGTAGCAACGTCCAAAAGAGCAAGACAGCTTATAGACCATGATGAGCCTCTTGTTGAGACTGGGAAAGACAGTAAGCCTGTTTCTATTGCGGTAGACGAGCTGTATCATGAAAAAATAAAAATTGTTGAAGACGGAGACATTTGCTGCGGAGAAAAATATGAAGCAATAGTTGCTGAAAAGAGAGCCAAAGAAGAAAAAGCTATTGCAGAAGCAGCGGTCAGAAAAGAAGCTGAGTTATCAGAAGAATCAGTTGAAAAAACTGATGGATATGAGAGCAAAACCAAAGAATAATATGTTTTTTAGTTTCAGCATACAAGCAAAAGTCACAATTTTCAATTGATTTTGAAAACTGTGGCTTTTTGCCGTTTAATAAAAGCAGAACGGAGGGATAAAATTTGGCTCTTTATGGGAATGTTATTTTAAGTATACCATCACCTGAAATTGACAGAGTATTTGATTACGAAATACCATTTGAATATTTGAATATAGCCGAAATCGGCATGAGAGTCAAAGTGCCTTTCGGAGTTAAAAACAAACTTATTGAGGGATACATAATAGACTTAAGCGAAAGCACTTCTGTTGACAGTGAAAAAATAAAGTATATTTCTCAGTTTCCGGACAAAGTGCCTGTGTTTTCGGCTGAAATGATAAATACGGCAAAATGGATGAAAGAAAGATATATGACAACGCTTTCTCAATGCCTTAAAGCTATGCTTCCGGCCGGAATAAATCTTAAAAACGAGGAAACTTTTGTTAAAGTGTCAACAAAACAGTGTGCCGGTTGTAAGCTTTCACCGAAACAAAAATCTGTTTTGGATTTTGTGTTTAAAAACGATAAAGTAAAGCCTTCGGTAATTAGAAAAAGTTTAGGAATATCAGCCTCTCCCATTGAAACCCTTGTTAAAAAAGGTTTTTTGGAATTGGTAAATGCTGATACGGAGCATTTTTTTATAAATTATAATATTTTTGAATATGAAAAGCCGCCGCTGCTTAATGATGAGCAATTAAAAGCCTGCAAAAGCATGCTTGATAAAAATGAAAAACGTCCCTTTTTGCTTTTTGGAATAACAGGCAGCGGAAAAACCGAGGTATACCTGAAAATAATTGAGGAAATATTAAAAGAAGGCAAACAAGCTATTGTGCTTGTGCCGGAGATTTCACTTACTCCTCTTACAGTAAAACGTTTTGTTTCAAGGTTTGGGAAAAAAGTAGTTGTATATCACAGCAAAATGAGTGACGGCGAGCGATATGAGGCATGGAAGAAAGCGAGTGACGGACGTGCAAGTATTATGATAGGTCCGAGAAGCGCAGTTTTTGCACCGTTTAAAAATTTAGGTGCCATAATAATTGATGAAGAACATGAATCGAGCTACCGTTCGGAATTTACGCCTAAATATTCAGCAAGAGAAGTTGCTGAAAAAAGATGTGATTATTATGGAGCGAAACTAATACTTGGTTCGGCTACACCTTCAATCGAAAGCATGAAAGAAGCAACAGAAGGGAAATATGTGTTGCTTAAAATGAAAAAAAGAGCCGGAAACGGAAGGCTGCCTATGACTGAAATTGTGGATATGCGAACTGAACTTCAAAACGGGAACAGGTCGGTATTTAGCTTAAAGCTTCAAGAAGAAATAAAAAATGCTCTTGAAAATAAAAGACAAGTGATGCTGTTTTTAAACAGACGCGGCTATTCAACATTTGTTTCCTGCCGCAAATGCGGGTATGTAATGACATGTTCCAATTGTTCTGTATCATATAAATATCACTCCGGAAGCAACATACTTATGTGTCATTACTGTGGTAAAAAAATACCGGTCCCTCATGTGTGTCCCAACTGTGGTTCAAAATACATTAAGTTTTTCGGCACAGGCACTCAAAAAGTCGAGGATGAAGCAAGAAGGCTTTTTCCTAATGCAAGGATTTTAAGAATGGACATGGATACAACAAAGAAAAAGGGAAGCATAGAAAAAATTCTTTCTCAATTCGGAAGCGAAAATGCAGATATTCTTGTCGGCACGCAAATGATAGCTAAAGGGCATGATTTTAAAAATGTTTCTCTTGTAGGTATTATGGCAGCTGATATTTCGCTTAACAGCGGAGATTACAGGGGCAGCGAAAACACATTTCAGCTTATAACACAGGCATCAGGGCGTGCAGGACGTTCCGATGACAGAGGAAAAGTAATAATACAAACCTATCAAAGTGAAAATCCTGTTATAAAACTTGCGGCAAGACAAGATTATGAGAGCTTTTATGTTCAGGAGTCAGCAGTAAGAAAAGCTATGGGTTATCCGCCGTACGGAAATATATTTACTTTTCTTTTCACCGGAAAAGATGAAAGAAGCGTTATAGAAAACATATGTCTTTTTTCGGACATAGTTAAAGAAAAACATATATCTAACATAACTGTTTTGGGGCCTTCTCAAGCCTACATATCAAAAATAAAAAATGAATACAGATGGCGTCTTATACTTAAAGGCAGTGATGAAAACACACTTCGCACTTTGACAAAATCAGCTGTAAGTATATACAAAAACAGTAAAAAAGAAAAAGGAATAACGGCAAATCTTTTTATTAATAGCTTTTCCTCTATTTGATATGTATTGTTAAAATCAGTCGAATGGTGTAAAATAAAAATAATATGATTAATTTGGAAGGGGTTTTACATAATGGCCAAAAGAAACATAAGGATTTATCCTGATGAAGCGCTTAGGAAAAAATGCAGACCTGTAAAAGATATAACAAAAAGCGTAGTAACGCTTATAGATGATATGGCTGAAACTATGTATGGTGCAAACGGCGCAGGCCTTGCGGCACCGCAGGTTGGAGTACTTAAAAGAATAGTAGTAATAGATGCCGGTGAGGGTTTAGTTGAATTAATAAATCCTGTGTTTTTGGAAAAATCAGGTTCACAAATAGGAGATGAGGGATGTCTTAGTCTTCCTGGTAAGTGGGCAACAGTTGAAAGGCCTGATTATGCCAAAGTAAAAGCTTTAAATAAAAAAGGCGAAACGATTATTGTAGAAGGACATGACCTTATGGCAAGAGCTTTATGCCATGAAATTGACCATCTTGACGGAATACTTTACATTGATAAAGCTATTGAGCCGCCTGAAAAGGAGAATGAAAACTGATGAAAGTGGTTTTTATGGGAACGCCTGAGTTTGCCGACGTGACTTTAAGAGAACTTATAAAATTTCATAATGTATGTGCTGTGGTAACTCAAATTGACAAGCCTAAAGGGCGCGGCAAAAAAATAGTTCCTCCTATAGTAAAAAAAACAGCAATTGAGTTTGGCATACCGGTTTTGCAGCCTAAAAGTGCAAAAGACGATGATTTTGCCGACGAGCTTGAAAAATTTGGCGCCGATATTTTTATTGTTGCGGCATATGGTCAGATACTTCCGGAAAGAATTTTAAATATGCCTAAACACGGATGTATAAACATACATGGTTCGCTTCTTCCGCTTTTAAGAGGTGCGTCACCAATACAGACTTCAATTATTGACGGCTTTGAAAAGACCGGAGTTACAATAATGTATATGGCAAAAGGTCTTGACAGCGGTGATATTATTTCAAAAAAAGAGGTTATTATAGAGAATAATGACACATACGGGACTTTAGGCGGCAAACTTGCGCATGCCGGAGCCAATCTTCTTATTGATACTTTAAAAAATATTGAAAACGGAAGCGCAAAAAGAGAAAAACAGAATGAATCAAAAGCTACGTTCTGCCATGTTCTTGATAAGTCCATAGGACATATTAACTGGAATAAAAGCGCTTTTGAAATTAATTGTCTCCAAAGAGGTCTTACACCGCAGATGGGAGCATATTGCTATTATAATGATGATATGCTTAAGATATGGAATACAGAGGTTTCAGACAAGGAGTATAATGTCGAAAACGGCACAATTGCCGAAATTTTAAAAAAAGGTTTTGCTGTACAATGCGGCAAGGGCAGTTTAAGAGTGCTTTCAGTGCAGGCCAAAGGCGGTAAAATAATGGATACCGATGCCTATATGCGTGGCCACAGCATAGAAAAAAGCATGATTTTGAAATAACTTCGCAAAAGGGAGTGATTGCATGTTTTATTTGAGTTTTCAATATATTTGGGTACTTATACCGGCAATGATTTTAGCCATTTATGCCCAAAGCAAAGTAAAAAACACGTTTGCCAGATATTCAAAAGTATCAAACAGACGAGGAATTACGGGAGCTGAAGCTGCAAGAGCACTTCTTCAGGCTTCAGGTATATACGATGTAAAAATAGAAAGAGTAAACGGAAGCCTTACGGATTTTTATGACCCTTCACACAAGGTGCTTAAACTGTCTGACCCTGTTTACCGCAGTACATCGCTTTCGGCAGTAGGCGTTGCGGCACATGAGACAGGACACGCCGTACAGCATAATGTGGGATATGCGCCGCTTATGGTAAGAAGTGCCATGGTGCCTCTTACAAGCATAAGCTCAAGGCTTGCTATGCCTTTTATAATAATAGGCATAATTTTGGGCTCAGGCAGAAATTACGGCATGGGAGGAATGCTTATACAGGCTGGAATTTTACTTTTTTCACTGGCTGTATTATTTTCACTTGTTACATTGCCTGTGGAATTCAACGCCTCAAAAAGAGCTGTAAATATGCTTTATGATTACAATATTTTATCTCAGGATGAAGTTGAACCCGTAAAAAAGGTACTTTCTGCTGCCGCAATGACTTATGTGGCTGCTGCTGCCTCCGCCATAGCGTCGCTTTTAAGACTTATACTAATTTTCGGCGGAAACAGAAGAAGATAATTTTTTTTAACACTGCATTTATATGCAGTGCTTTTTTTGCCAAAAAAACAAAATTTGTTGCAGATAACTTATATTTGAGGTATCATTATATATTAGTTTGATGGACTTTCGGATTTATTATATCTAAATATGTCAAATTTTGAACTATTTTCGGAGGAAAAAAATGAATATTAACCCAAGAGAAATTGTTTCTCAGGTGCTTATGGACATCGAAAAAGACGGCAAATTTTCAAACATTGCATTAAAAAAAGCGCTTAAAGCAAACGGAGCAATGCCATCTAAAGACAGGGCATTTGTGACTGAAGTCGTAAACGGCACGCTGAGAAACATAATTTATATAGATTACTGCGTAAATTCATTTTCATCTGTTAAAACGGAAAATATGAAACCGTGGGTGCTGGCGGTTTTAAGAAGTGCCGTTTATCAGATAATTTTTATGTCTGTTCCAAAAAGCGCAGCAACAGATGAGGCTGTAAAGCTCATAAAAAGAAAAAATCTCGGCGGACTTTCAGGTTTTGTAAATGCTGTTTTGAGAAAAATATCGACAAACTGGGATAAAGTTGAGCTTCCTGATGAAGACAAAAATACTGCCGAGTATATAAGCATTAAATACTCACATCCGCTTTGGATAGTAAAAATGTGGATAAATGCATACGGAAGTGATTTTACAAAAAAACTGTGTATGGCGGATACACTTCCGGAGCCTGTCAATATTTGTACAAACACACTTAAGTGCAAAAGTGACGAGCTTGAAGGTATACTAAAAAAAGATGGCATGAATGTACAAAGAGGACATTTTTTAAAAAATACACTCATAATATCAAAAACAGGAGATATATCTAAAAACAAGGCTTTTGTTGATGGGTATTTTAATGTTCAGGATGAAAGCTCATCATTTGCCGTTGACATACTTGCTCCCAAAAGCGGAGAAAATATACTTGATGTATGCGCGGCACCGGGAGGAAAAAGTGTACTTGCCGCAGAGATAATGGAAAACAATGGCAAAATTGTTGCAAGGGATATTTTTAATCACAGACTTGCGCTTATTGATGATACTGCCGAAAGACTTGGAATAGATATTATAAAGACAGAAAACAAGGACGCAATGGTTTTTGATAAAAATGATGAATTTAAGTTTGACAGAGTTTTGGTTGACGTACCGTGTTCCGGGCTTGGCCTTATGAGAAAAAAAGCCGACATACGTCTTAAGAAAAACGGAAATGATATTGATACGCTGCTGCCGCTTCAGAAAAAAATACTTGAAACATCTTCGAGATATGTAAAAAAGGGCGGGATAATGGTTTTCAGTACCTGCACCATATGCAAAAAAGAAAATATAGGGAATCTAAAATGGATACTTGAAAACCTGCCTTTTGAGGAATGTGAGCTTAGTCTTCCAAAAGGCATTGAAACAGTAGACGGATATAAATGTGCTGTGCAGCTTTTTCCTAATATACATGGCACAGACGGCTTTTTTATAGCAAAACTTCGCAGAAAGGAGATTTAAAATGGCAAAGCCTGATTTAAGATCTATGACTATAGAAGAATTGCAGATTCTTACAGATGAGATTGGAGAACCGAAATTTAGGGCAAAGCAGATTTTTGAATGGCTCCATAAAAAAAATGTAAATTCTTTTGATGAAATGACTAATATTTCAAAATCCATGCGTGAAAAAATGTCTGAAAAATATAAAATAAGCAATTTGAAAATAGTTGAAAAAAAAGAATCAAAAGACGGAACAATAAAATATCTTTTTGCCCTTGATAATGATAACATAATTGAAAGCGTACTTATGCGCTATTCATTTGGCAATGCTGTATGTGTGTCATCTCAAGCCGGATGCCGAATGGGATGCTCGTTTTGCGCATCTACGCTTAATGGCCTTGAATACAATTTGCTTGCAGGTGAAATACTTGAACAGGTATATGAAATACAGAAAGATATAGGCGAAAGAATATCAAATGTAGTTCTTATGGGAAGCGGAGAGCCTCTTGACAATTACAAAAACGTGCTAAAATTTATTAAAATTATAAATGACGAAAACGGTATTGCAATAGGACAAAGACACATAACCCTTTCTACATGCGGACTTGCCGAAAAAATATTGCTTTTAAAAGAGGAAAATTTACAGATTACACTTGCTGTTTCGCTTCATGCTCCGAATGATGAAATTAGAAAAAGCATAATGCCTGTGGCAAAAAAATACAGCATAGATCAGCTGCTTGGAGCATGCAAGGAGTATTCTGATGCAACTAAAAGGCGCATTACTTTTGAATACGCTCTTATCAAAGATGTAAATGATTCAATTGAATGTGCAAAGGAACTTTCACACCGGCTTAAAAACATGCTCTGTCATGTTAACCTTATACCGGTAAATGATGTTAAAGAAAAAAATTATAAAAGAAGCAGCGAAACCACTATTCAGAATTTTGCTGACTATCTTAACTCTAAGGGTATTGAAACAACTGTCCGAAGAAAGCTCGGCAGTGATATAAACGCTGCATGCGGACAGTTGAGGAGAGGATATCTCAAAAACAGGGGGTGATGGCGTAAATGATCGCTGTCGGTAAAAGCGTTATCGGTTTGCAAAGAAAAAACAATGAAGACAGCATCTTTGTTTCTGACAATGATGGGACGCTAAAAACATTTTTTATTGTCGCTGATGGCATGGGAGGCCACAAGGCCGGAGAAGTGGCCAGCAGTATGGCGATTGATATTTTTAAAGAATATATATATTCAAAAGCAGATGATTATTACAGGGAAAATACTCTTGATACTCTTGTTGAGGGACTGACTAAAGCAAACTCAGAACTTTATGAACTATCACAAAAAAAAGACGAGTATGACGGGATGGGGACTACATTTACCTGTGCTGCCATAAGAGATATGACACTTTATATTGTACATGTGGGCGACAGCAGGTGCTACCTGTTCAGAAATAGTGTTTTAAAACAACTTACAAGAGATCATTCCTTTGTTATGGAAATGGTTAAACAGGGGAAATTATCTTTAAGTGAAGCACAGCGGCATCCCAAAAGAAATGTTATAACGCGCGCTGTTGGAACAGAAAAAAGGGTGAAGGCAGATACTGTTATTGAAAGCCTGTATCAAGGCGACATATTGATTTTATGTACAGACGGACTTACTACAATGATTGATGACAAAACCATACAAGATGAGCTCTCATCCGGTAAAAATGCCAAAGAAATGCTTGGTATACTTATAGATAAAGCTAATGAAAATGGCGGCAGTGATAATATTTCCGCTGTAATAATAGATTTGAGGTGAAATTATGACTCTTAATGTCGGTACGATACTCGGCGGACGTTATGAAATACAGGAAAAAATCGGAACAGGCGGTATGGCAGTTGTATATAGGGGCCATGATAATAAGCTTGAAAGAAATGTTACTATAAAAGTAATGAAAGAAGAATTTACGGGTGATCCGAATTTTAAAAACCGTTTTAATACCGAAGCCCGTTCAGCCGCAAGACTTTCACATCCTAACATTCAAAGTATATACGATGTCGGAGAAGATAACGGTATATATTACATAGTTATGGAATATATCCATGGAGATTCACTTAAACATGTTATACAGGAAAAGGCTCCTTTTGATGAAATTACTACTTTAAGCATCACTGTTCAGATGGCTGCTGCGCTTTCTCATGCACATAAAAAAGGTGTTATACACAGAGATATAAAACCGCAGAATATACTTGTAAGTGTAGACGGCACAATAAAGATTACTGATTTCGGCATAGCTCGTACGGCAGACGTTTCAACTGCCACTGTAACAACAAATGCTGTTGGCTCGGTGTATTATTTCTCGCCTGAACAGGCAAGAGGCGGATATGTAGATGAAAAAAGCGATATATATTCCCTCGGCATAACTGTATTTGAAATGCTAACAGGACACGTTCCGTTTGACGGCAATAATTCTGTTGCAATTGCTCTTAAACACCTTAACAGCGAACTTCCTGACATAAGGCAGTTTAACCCAAATGTAAGTGATATTATAATTTCAATTGTTAAAAAAGCAACTGAAAAAAGAAAAGATGACAGATATGATTCAATAGATGATATGCTGTCAGACCTTGAAAAAGCAATTACTTTTGCGAAAGATAAAAAAACAACCGGCGGAAAATTAAATCCGGGGACGGCTGCCGCATCAGTTATTGCACCTAAAACAGCCAAGGCTGAAGATATGAGCTCAGCAGATGGCAGTGGTGCTACAAAAATTGGCTTAAATTCAGTTTCTAATGCAGATGAAAATAAAAACGACAAGATAAAAGTGGAAATACCGGGAGGAAAAAAGGCAGATGGCAGCAAACCATCGGCTTTTGAAAAATATAATAAATCTATGAAAATAAGCAAAGATGACGATTATGAAAATGATAATTATGAAGATGATGATTATAAAGATATGAAAGTAGTAAAAAGAGGCAGAAATAAATATGATACTGTAAAAAAACAGGATTATATGAAAAACAATAAAAGAAAATCAAATAATTATGATAACAATAATTATGAAGACGATGAAGACGAATTTTACCGCAGAAAAGAAAAGAAAACAATAATTGCAGCAATTGTAACGGCACTTATTATAATAGGCATTATAAGTTTTTTCGGAGCAAAACTTTTTACAGGCGGAGCTCTGTTTTCAGGAAATTCTCAGGTAACTGTGCCTAACTTTACAGGCATGACTATTGATGATGCAAAATCTAAGGCTGATAAATTAGGACTCAAGATAAATGATAATGATGATGAATACAGTGACTATGATGAGGGTACAGTGCTTTCACAGGAAACGGACGAAGGTGAAAAAGTTGCTAAGGGTACGGAAATAAACGTTGCCGTAAGCAAAGGCAAAAAAACATTTTCAATGCCGGATGTGGTTAATGAATCTAAAGATGACGCAATAAATAAAATTACGTCTCTTGGAGGGTCAAAGCCTGAAATTCAGTATGATTACAGTGACACTATAGATGAAGGAATTGTTATGGAACAGAATCCTGCTGCACAGACTGAGTTGGATTCTTCAGAAAGAATAATTTTGGTTGTAAGCAAAGGGCAGGAAAACAGTAAAATTGTTGTGCCTGAATTTGTTGGGAAAGATATATCTACTGTAAAAAGTGAGATAGACGATGCCGGACTTTCACTTGGAAATATAAGTAAAAAAGATTCAGACGCAGTAAAAGATAAAGTAATATCTCAGTCAGTTGCTTCAGGAACTGAGGTTGAGAAGGGCACGTCTGTTGATTTTGTAATTTCGAGCGGAACACAACCTGAGGATAATACACAGGATAACACAAACGATAACACAGATAATAACACAAACGATAACACAGAAAACAACAACAAAGACAATACTAAGAATGATAATACAAAAACCGACAACGATTCAAATACACAGACGACTACTTCCGACAATGCTGAAAAGAGCTTAGCATTTACCATAGAAGCTCCGTCTTCATTTGACGATAAAAACAGTGTTTCGGTAAAGATGCTTGAGATTGTAAACGGAAATACTGTAAGTGTAGTTTATAACCAAACAAAAACTTCAGCTGATTTTCCGTTTGACGTTTCAATAAAAGGAACTGGTAAAGTTGAAATGCAGCTCTATATTGATAATGTATACCAGTGGAGCAAAAAAGTTGATTTTTCGGAGGGCAACTGATGCTTGAGGGCACAATTATAAAGGGAATAGGAGGATTTTACTATATTGTCACAAAGATAGGCGTATATGAATGCCATGCGAGAGGAAAATTCCGCAATGAGCATATTACGCCTACTGTAGGAGATTATGTTGAGATAAGTGTAATTGATGACGAAAATAAAAAGGGCAGTCTTGATGTAATACTGCCGAGAAAAAATAAACTTATAAGGCCTAAGGTGGCTAACGTAGACCAAGTAATTATAGTGTTTGCCGCCGTAAGCCCTGAATTTAACGCAGGCCTTCTTGACAGGTTTCTTATTCTTGCGCAGCAGCAGAAATTGGAAATAACTTTAATCATTAATAAAATAGACCTTGATAAAGAAAAAAAATATGAGAAGTATATAAATATATATCAAGGGGCAGGTTTTAAAGTATTGCCGATTTCAGCTAATTTGGGTATTAATACCGAAAAAGCCGCCGAGTGTGTGAAGAATAAAATTTCGGTGCTTGCAGGACCTTCAGGTGTTGGAAAAAGCAGTTTTATTAACAGTTTAAATAAAAAACTTAACATTAAAACAGGCGAACTGAGCAAAAAAATAAAACGCGGAAAAAATACAACAAGACATGCCGAGCTTATGGAAATTTTTCCTAACAGTTATATTGTTGACTCTCCTGGCTTTACATCACTTTACATTAACAATGTAAAGCCTGAAGAACTTCAAGATTACTATCCGGAATTTGCGCCATATACATGTAAGTGCCGCTTTACAGAATGCATGCATATATCTGAACCGGACTGCATGGTTAAGGAAAATGTCGGTTATGCCATTAGCAAAGAAAGATACGAAAGCTACAAAGATTTATATGAAGAACTATCAGAACAAAGATGATAACGAAAGGAAGAAAAAAATGAGAACGCTTTCACCATCTCTTTTATCAGCTGATTTTTCAAAGCTCAGTGATGAAATAGAAAGTATAGAAAAAGCAGGAACGCAATATCTACATCTTGATGTTATGGACGGTCATTTTGTGCCGAACATTTCTTTCGGCGCTCCAATAATCAAGTCTATAAGACCGATAAGCAATATGATTTTCGATGTACATCTTATGATTGAAAACCCTGAAAAATACATTGAGGATTTTGCAAAAGCAGGCGGAGACATACTTAATGTACATGCAGAAGTCTGTCCTGATTTATCAAAAACAATTGACATGATACATTCTCTTGGCTGCAAGGCAGGAGTAACAATAAAACCGGATACGCCTGTTGACGCGGTAATTGATGTGCTTGAAAAAGTGGACATGGTTCTTGTTATGACTGTGTATCCGGGATTCAGCGGGCAGAAGCTCATTCCGGAGGCAATGAAAAAAATACCTGAGCTTGTTAAAATAAGAAAAAATAAAAATCTTAATTTTGATGTGCAGATTGACGGCGGTGTTAACATGAAAAATATAAGAGAAGTGCTTGAAACAGGAGTTGACAGCATTGTGGCAGGCTCTGCGGTATTTGGTGCCGAAAATCCCGGAAAAGCAGCAGCGGAATTTTTGAATATTTTTAAGGAGTATGAAAAATGAAAGCGGTAGTATTTGGCGGAGCTGATATAAAGGACTACAGCTTTTGTAAAAAATATATTAATGCGTATATTGTGGCGTGCGACGGAGGCATGAGCCACTGTATGGCGCTTAAAATTAAACCTAATGTTATTGTGGGGGATTTTGACTCTGCAAGGGACGATGTTTTGGAATATTACAGAGATAAAAAAATACCGATAAAACAATTTCCATGCAGAAAAGATGAGACTGATATGGAGCTTGGGCTTGAAGCAGCAATTGAGGCAGGTGCGGATGATATTACAATAATCGGCGGAATAGGTTCACGTCTCGACCATACAATGGCAAACTGTCAGCTTTTATACATTCTTTTGAAGAAGGGAATAAAGGCTAAAATTGTAAACGAAAACAATGAAATTAGGCTTATTGACAAAGATATTGCAATTGAAGGGCACAAAGGGGATATTGTTTCGCTTATACCAATGACTGAAAATGTATGCGGTGTGACAACAAAAAACCTTGAGTATCCTCTTAATGACGCAAAACTAAATTTCGGCAGCAGACTCATTGCCGTAAGCAATGTCATGACTTCCGACAGGGCTTTTGTAAGTATAAAAAGCGGGCTGCTTTATGTTATGAAATGTCACGACTAAGTCTTGAGAGTTATTTTAAAAACTTCACAATAAGCATGAATTTTTTAGTCATTGTGATGAAAAAATAAAAAAATAGGACAAACCTGTTGACAAAATTATATTGCAGTGATAACATGTTTATCGCTGAAACGGTTTTTTGTGTGCAGTCGTGGCGGAATTGGCATACGCGCTAGACTAAGGATCTAGTCCGGGATAACTGGGTAGGGGTTCAAGTCCCCTCGACTGCATTATGTGCGCGAATGGCTCAGAGGTAGAGCATCGCCTTGCCAAGGCGGGGGCCGCGAGTTCGAATCTCGTTTCGCGCTTTTTAATGGGGTATCGCCAAGTGGTAAGGCAACGGATTCTGATTCCGTCATCCGCAGGTTCAAATCCTGCTACCCTAGGTGGCTTAGTCTGATTTTGGATACCAAAATCAGACTTTTTCTATATTCTGATTATGGAGGTGAAAAAATGCTGGATGTATCTCTTGTTGGTACAGGAGGCATGATGCCTATGCCCCAGAGGTTTTTGTCATCAATGCTTTTGAGAACTAACGGAAACCTTTTGCTTGTTGACTGCGGAGAAGGTACTCAGGTATCACTCAAAAATATAGGCTGGGGATTTAAAAACATTGACGCTATTCTTTTTACACATTTTCATGCAGACCATATTGCAGGACTGCCGGGAATGCTGCTTGCTATAGCTAACTCCGGCAGAACAAAAGACTTAAAATTGTTTGGGCCAAAAGGGCTTATTTTTATTGTGGAAGGTCTTAGAAGAATAGCTCAGGAACTGCCTTTTAATATTGTATATACAGAACTTGACGATGATAAGAAAAGCTTATTTTCTATTGACGGTGTGGACATTACAGCTATTGGAAGCAAACATTCCGTAAGATGTTTGGCTTATTGCTTTGAAATAAAAAGAAAGGGCCGTTTTGATGTTGAAAAGGCAAATGCTCTTAAGATTCCCAAAAATAAATGGTCAATACTTCAAAAAAGCGGAAAACTTGATTTTAATGGAAAGACATATACTTCGGATATGGTAATGGGTAAAAACAGGAAAGGCATAAAACTGACATATTGTACGGACAGCAGGCCGTTTCCGGCGCTTACTTCTATGGCTGAAAACAGTGACCTTTTTATTTGTGAGGGAATGTATGGCGAAGATGAGAAAAAGCCTAAGGCAATTGAAAACAAGCACATGCTTTTTTCTGAGGCGGCTAAAATGGCAAAAAAGGCTAACGTCAAAGAACTTTGGCTGACACATTTTTCACCTTCTCTTTCGGAGCCTTCTGAATTTATAGAAAATGCAACTGATATTTTTGAAAACACAGTTGTCGGAACAGACGGCATGAAAAAGAGAATACTCTTTGAAGAACAGTAGGAGGATATTATGGAAGAAAGGGATATTTATATTCTCGGAATTGAAAGCTCCTGTGATGAAACGGCGGCGTCGATTGTAAAAAATGGCAGAGAAATGTTAAGCAATGTAATTTCATCACAAATAGCTCTGCATACACTTTTTGGTGGTGTCGTGCCGGAAATTGCATCGAGAAAGCATATTGAAAATATTGATGGTGTTATAAGCAAAGCTCTTGAAGATGCAGAAATGTCATTCGATGACATTGACGCAATTGCCGTGACATATGGGCCGGGGCTTGTAGGGGCTTTGCTTGTAGGAGTTTCTGAGGCAAAAGCTTTGGCATATGCTTTAAATAAGCCGCTTGTAGGCGTAAACCACATTGAGGGGCATATATGTGCCAATTATATTCATGACAAAAATTTTGAGCCGCCTTATGTAGCACTTGTTGCTTCAGGAGGGCATTCACATCTTTTATATGTTAAAGACTACGGCAAATACGAAATACTTGGCCGGACGCGTGACGATGCTGCAGGAGAGGCATACGACAAAGTGGCAAGAGCAATAGGCATGGGATATCCTGGAGGACCGAAAATTGATGCTGCTGCAAAGCACGGAAACGCCGACGCAATTGATTTTCCTAAAGTATTTCTTGAAGACGACAGCTATGACTTTAGCTTCAGCGGGCTTAAATCGGCTGTTTTAAATTATCTTAATAAACAGAAAATGATGAATGAACCTATAAACGAAAATGATGTTGCGGCATCATTTCAAAAATCTGTTGTTGAAGTGCTCACAGCCAAAACCATAAGGGCGGCAAAAGAAAAAAATGTTAAAAAAGTGGCAATGGCAGGCGGCGTGTCATCAAACAGTGCTCTCAGATTAAAAATGAAGGAACTGTGTAATGATAATGGGTTTTCACTGAATGTGCCGGAACCAATACTTTGTACAGACAATGCCGCAATGATTGCATCGGCAGGTTTTTACGACTTTATTAAAGGTCAAAGAGACGGCCTTGACCTGAATGCTAATCCAAATCTAAAGCTTGGAGAAAGATAATATTTTAAATAGGACTCTGCATTTTTACTGTATTGTAACTGCAGAGTTTTTTGTATATAAAATCGTTAATATATATACAAAAAATGGGAAAAATAAATATATTTTAGTACAATTTCACTCTGGTATAAACAAACTTAATTGCTGAATATATAAAAATTGAATATTTAACAGGTTATATGTTACTGATTTTATGCCGTATTATTAGGCTGTTATGTTTGTAGAAAAGTTTATATTACAAACTTCTTGTAATTTTAGTTTTTTTGGAGTTTAATGCTTTATGAAAGTTAAAAAAATATCAAATAATATGTTTTTTGTTTATAACTAAAATAATATGACGCTTATAACTAAAATAATATAGTGAAAATCTGAGCATGCCAATAGATTCTCCTTTTTATTGACAAAACATATTTATTATTTTATAATAAGCAGGAATAGAGTTTTCAAAAAAAAAGTTATTTTTTAACTATTTATATAAATTTTATACAAAATTAATGTAAAAAAATAGAAAAATAATGGTCTTTTACGCAGTTGAATTTGAAGTTAAAAAATTAACAAAAACATCATATATGTACAGCGCTTTTACTATATAAACAATATGTAAACATTGTGTTTATGAACTGCGATATGGAATAATTTGGATAATCTGGAATTATTTTGTAGTATATTTTTTCTCATATATTTTATGGGATAAATATAAAAGATAAACCTATAATATAAGTTTATCAAATCAATAAGCCGTGTTTTTATTGCAGTAAACGCCGGCAAACAAGAGAGGTGATAATAATGGCTTTTGAGGTTATCAAAAATATCGTTGAAGCTGAAAGCAAAGTCGATTCCATAAAGGCACAGGCTGAAGCGAAAGCAAAAACGATAAAAAATGATGCAAAAGCAAAGGCAGATGCCCTGTTGATACAGGCAAAAAAAGATGCCGCGTTACGCAGGACGAAGGCCGTCGAAGAGGCGGTTGCAAAAAGTAAGCCGCAGGCCGAAAGTATAATTGCACAGGCACAGGAAAAGTGCAAGGAAGTACGACTTGCTGCCGGAAAGAACAAAGAAGAAGCACTAAAATCGGTTTTAAGAAAGGTTGTGGGAACAAATGGCGATAGTTGATCTTGAAAAGCTCAGCGTCATAGCTCTTAATGCCGATAAAACCGAAATTCTCAAATCTCTCATGTCACTCGGATTCGTTGAAATGAATGGACAGGATGACAAACTTGCTGATCAGGAATGGAGTTCTCTTATTAAAAGAGACGGAAATTACGAGAAAAGTGCCGAAGTTGAAAGTAAGCTATCGGAAGTGTCATCTGCTATTGAGGTGCTTGACAAGTACTTCAAAGGCAAAAAACCTCTCATTAAATGCAGAAAAGCTGTAAGTGAGTCGGAATTTGCCAAAAAGACTTCAGACAGCAATAAAGCTTTTGAAATGGCCGAACGCATAAATGCTTTGTACAAGGAAATACATGCGCTTAAAGCTGAAAAAAGCAGACTTGAAACACTTTCGGAAAGTCTCAAGTTATGGAGTGGATACAGTTTTCCTCTCGAAATGAAAGAGACAAAGTTTACATCCATAGTCCTTGGTACGATACCGGTAACGGCTACTCAATCTGAGATTGAAAGCAGACTTTCGGAAAATACGGAGGGCGCAGTGCTGTTTGCGGTATCATCTGATGAAAAACAGAGATACTCTGTTGCCGTATCATTAAAAAAGGATACGGATACGATGCTTGACATTTTGCGTCAGGAAGGTTTTAACCCTGTTTCATTTGAAGATGTTAAGGGCACAGCAGCCGAAAACATAGTCAAATGCGAAAAAGGCATAAAAGACACAGCAACTAAAATTGCCACGGCTGAGGAAAAAATGAGTGCTGAGGCTGAAAACATACAAATTCTTGAGTTTTTGTATGATAGTCTTTCTATAGAAAAAGAAAGGTACAATGCGCTTAACAACATACTTACAACAAAAGAAACATTCTATTTTGACGGCTGGATTCCTAAAAACTGCGAGGAAAAAATAAAAAAAGTCCTTGACAAATACGGATGTTATTATGAAATAAAAGAACGTGAAAAAGGCGAGCAGATGCCTATACTTTTAAAGGAAAACTCACTTGTCGAGCCTTTTAGGGCAATTACAGATTTATATTCTACTCCGTCAATAAATGATATAGACCCAACGCCGTTTCTTGCTCCGTTTTATTTTATTTTCTTTGGAATGATGCTTTCCGATGCAGGTTACGGAATTGTAATAGCAGTTGCATGCTTTGCATTGCTTAAGATGTACAGACTTGAGGGAATGATGAAACGTCTTATAAAAATGTTTGCATTCTGCGGTATTTCGACAGCTTTTTGGGGCTTTATGTTCGGAGGCTTTTTCGGCGATATAACGGGACTTAAAGCAATTTGGTTTAATCCTATAAACAACCCTATGAAGCTTCTTATATTCTCGCTTATTCTTGGCGCAATACATCTTTTTGCCGGAATGGGAATTAAAGCTTATTTGCTTATAAAAAACGGTCAAATATTAGATGCAGTATGTGACATATTCCTCTGGTATGATCTTCTTATTGGTCTTGTGCTTTGGGGAATAGGTTCAAGTAGTGCAATACCTGTTTTAAGCTCAATAGGCAAATGGATGTCTATTGTAGGCGCAATTGGGATACTTGTTACAGGCGGACGACATAAAAAAGGTTTAGGCAAAGTAACAGGCGGCGTTGGAAGTCTTTACGGTATAACAGGATATCTTTCGGATGTACTTTCGTATTCAAGACTTCTTGCTTTAGGCCTTGCTACAGGAGTTGTGGCACAGGTTGTAAATACACTTGGTAGGTTGATTGGTAATGGATTTATTGGCATTATTATTATGATAGTAATATTTATTATCGGTCATATATTTAATCTTATTATAAATACACTTGGATCGTTTGTTCATTCAAGCAGGCTTCAGTACGTAGAATTTTTCGGTAAATTTTATGAGGGCGGCGGAACAGCGTTTAATCCTTTCAACAGAAAAACTAAATATATGGAAATCATAAAGGAGGAAAAATAAATGGACGGTAATGTTATAACTTTTTTTAATTTCAGCGGTCAGTTTTACGCTTTATTAGGTGCGGCAATGGCTGCTCTTGCTGGCATAGGAAGCGCAATAGGTATAGGTATTGCAGGTCAGGCTGCAGCAGGCGTTGTATCGGAAGATCCTAATAAATTTGGTCAAGTGCTTGTGCTTCAGGCACTTCCGGGCACACAGGGTATTTATGGCCTCCTTATTGCATTTATTATTCTTATTAAAGTAGGTTTTTTAGGTGGAAACGGAGCAACTGATATTACTGTTTCGCAAGGTGCATTTATATTTGCATCCTCACTTCCGGTCGGACTTGTAGGTATTTTTTCAGGTATTGCGCAAGGCAAGGCAGCAGCAGCCGGAATTATGCTTGTTGGAAAGAAACCAAGTGAACTTGCAAAAGGTATGATTTTTGCAGCTATGGTTGAAACATACGCAGTACTTGCACTTCTTATATCATTCCTTATGCTTAACAGTATCAAATTATAAAAGGAGGATATACTCCTATGGATAATGGACAGAATCTGATTAATAAAATTTTAGCCGATGCAAATGCACAAGCAGATGAAATAAAGAAAACAGCGCAAAAAGAAGCTGAACAAATAATAGCTGCAGCTGAGGCTAAGGCAGCTAAAGAAAAAGCGGCAGCCGATAAAATTACAAATCTTGAAGCGGAGAAAGCTGCATCAAAGGAAATTTCGGGTGCTGATATGCAGGCCAAAAAGCTTATACTTGCCGAAAAACAAAAATGTATTGAGGAAGTTATAGCCGAGGCAGAAAAGAAACTTGCCTCACTCAAGGGAGAAAAATATAAAAATGTTATTCTCAAAATGATTAAAAATGCTGACTGTAAAGACAGTGAAATAATTTTCTCTGAAAATGACAAAGCTACGTTACAGAAAGATGTTGAGGATATGGGACTTAAAGTTTCAGATGAAACAAGAGACATAGAGGGCGGATTTGTTGTAAAGAAAGGTGACATTGAGTACAACTATTCCTTTAAGTCTATAATAACTGTTGAAAGGGAAGAAATACAGCAGATTGCAGCAGGTATACTATTTAAATAAGGAGGTGCCATAATGGCAAAAAACAAAATTTATCCTTATGCCGTTGCCCGCATCAGAATGCTTGAAAACTCTCTCCTTTCTCAGAAGAATTATGAACAGCTGGTTGAATCCAAGAGTGCAGCCGAGATATTTAAGATACTTTCGGAAGCAGGATACGGCGGAGAAAACAGCATAAACGAAAAAAACTATGAAGAGGCGCTTTCAAATCGTCTTTCGAAAGCTTATTCGGATGTTGTTGAGCTTGTGCCGGATGAAAACTTCATGGATGTATTTCTTCTGAAAAATGACTATCATAACCTAAAAGTGCTTGTTAAAAGCGAAATATCTGGAAAAGACGGTTCAGCTTTTCTTGTGGATGGAGGAACGGTGTCTCTTGAAGCTATGAGGGAAGCTTTTGCGTCAAAAAATTACAGTGCACTTCATGGATATATGGCGGAAGCTATAGGCAAAGCTCAGGACGAATATGCAAAAACCCAGAGCGGTCAGAGCATAGATATAGTTATGGATAATTATACATTTAAAGATATGGTTGATACGGCTAAAAAGTGCGGAAACGAATATGTTAGTCAGTATGTAAACTACCTCATTGATATAACTAATCTCAAAGACTACCTTAGAGTACGAAATATGAAAAAAGGTACATCTGTCTTTTCGTCGGTTTATATTCATGACGGCTCAATAAGTGAGGATACTTTTTTAAAAGCATTTGGTGGCGACAATCCGGCAGCCGGATTAAAAAACTGCGGATATGATGTGTTATGCGAAAAAATGACTGATGGCTTTACAGCTTTTGAAAAAAACTGCGATGACTTTATGATGGCGTTTATAAAAGACGCAAAGTATAAATCACTTACTATGGAACCTATGGTTGCGTATATCTATGCTGTTGAGATGGAAGTTAAAACAGTAAGGATAATAATAAGCGGAAAAATAAACGGCATTGATACAGATGTTATAAGAGAAAGATTGAGGGATGCCTATGTATAAAGTAGCGGTTGTGGGTGATAAAGACAGTGTAATGGGCTTTACCGCTCTTGGACTCGATGTTTTTCCTGTCTATGATGCCGATGAGGTTAAAAAGAAATTGCATGCTCTCGCAGAAGAAGACTATGCGATAATATATATTACCGAAAAATATGCAATAGCCGGAAAAGAAGCCATTGACAGATACAAGGATAATGAACTCCCTGCAATAATAGTCATCCCGGGCATAACAGGCAGCATGGGCATAGGAATGAACGAAGTAAGAGAATCTGCAAAGAGGGCTATCGGAGCAGACATACTATTTGGCGAAGATTAAAAAATAAGAATTGAGTGGTGATAAAATAATGAGTACAGGCACAATAGTTAAGGTGTCGGGACCGCTCGTTGTTGCAGAAGGTATGAGAGATGCCAATATGTTCGACGTTGTTAAGGTTTCTGACAAACATCTTATCGGTGAAATTATAGAGATGCACAGCGATAAGGCCTCAATTCAGGTTTATGAGGAAACAAGCGGTCTTGGTCCTGGAGAAAAAGTTGTATCAACAGGCCAGCCTATGAGTGTTGAACTTGGACCTGGTCTTATCTCTACAATATATGATGGTATCCAGCGTCCTCTTGAAAAGCTTTACGAGATTTCTGGACCTAATATACAAAAGGGTGTTGAGGTTGCGTCTATTGACAGAGAGAAAAAGTGGCACTTTAAGCCTACAGCTAAAGCTGGTGACGCAGTATCTGGCGGAGATATAATCGGTACTGTTCAGGAAACACCTGTAGTTGAGTGCCGAATAATGATACCTCCTACACTTAAAGGTACTATAAAAGAAATTAAAGAAGGTGACTTCACAGTTGATGAGGAAGTTGCGGTACTGACAGATGAAAAGGGCAATGACGTAGTTATAACAATGTTGCAGAAATGGCCTGTTCGTAAAGAAAGACCGTATAAGTCAAAACAAAGCCCTAATTCACTCCTTATAACAGGCCAGCGTGTTATTGATACATTTTTCCCAATAACAAAGGGCGGAGTTGCAGCAATACCGGGACCTTTCGGAAGCGGTAAAACAGTTACTCAGCATCAGCTTGCAAAATGGGCAGATGCCGATATAGTTGTTTATATAGGCTGCGGAGAACGTGGAAACGAAATGACGGATGTTCTTCTTGAATTTCCTCAATTAAAAGACCCTCGTACTGGCGAAAGCCTTATGCAAAGGACAGTGCTTATCGCAAATACATCTGATATGCCTGTTGCAGCACGTGAGGCATCTATATATACAGGTATAACAATTGCCGAATATTACAGAGATATGGGTTATAGTGTTGCTCTTATGGCCGACTCTACATCAAGATGGGCAGAAGCTCTCCGTGAAATGAGCGGACGTCTTGAAGAGATGCCAGGTGAGGAAGGTTATCCGGCATATCTTGGAAGCCGTCTTGCACAGTTCTATGAAAGAGCCGGTATGGTTCATTGCATGAACTCAAAAGAAGACAGAATAGGTTCACTTACTGCTATAGGTGCTGTTTCACCTCCTGGCGGCGATACATCAGAGCCTGTAAGCCAGGCAACACTTCGTATAGTAAAAGTATTCTGGGGCCTTGATTCAGCACTTGCGTATAAGCGTCATTTCCCTGCTATAAACTGGCTTACCAGTTATTCACTTTATCAGGATAAGGTTGACGAATGGACTGACAAAAATGTTGAACCGGATTTTGCTGAGCACAGAGCAGAGGCTATGAGGCTTCTTCAGGAAGAAGCAAATCTTGAGGAAATTGTACAGCTGGTCGGTGTTGATTCACTTTCTCACAGCGACAGACTTATTCTTGAGGTTACACGTTCAATTCGTGAGGACTTCCTTCATCAGAACTCATTCCATGAAGTGGATACATACACGTCACTTCATAAACAATATAGAATGCTTAAACTTATTCTAAAGTTCTACGAAGAAGGCCAGAAAGCTATAAAGGCCGGCGTTTCTATCAACAAAATCTCAAAGCTTAGTGTTTTAGAGTCTATCGGACGTGCTAAATATGTATTAGAAGATAATGTTGATAAAGAATATGACAAAATAGAAGAAATGATAGTAGATCAGCTTGCCGACCTTGCAAAGAAGGAGGCTGAAGAAGAATGATAAAAGAATACAGATCCATCCAGGAAGTTGCCGGCCCTCTTATGCTTGTAACAGGTGTTGAGGGAGTTAAATATGATGAGCTTGGAGAAATAGAGCTTGCCTCAACAGGCGAGATAAGAAGATGCAAAGTTCTTGAAGTAAACGGCGATACTGCACTTGTACAGCTCTTTGAAAGTGCAACTGGCATTAACCTTTCAGACAGCAAAGTAAGATTTTTGGGTAAAAGTCTTGATTTCGGCGTTTCGCCTGATATACTCGGCCGTGTATTTGACGGCATGGGCAAGCCTATAGACGGTGGCCCTGAAATTATACCTGAAAAACGTCTTGATATTAATGGTGCTCCTATTAACCCGGCAGCAAGAGATTACCCTTCTGAGTTTATTCAGACAGGTATTTCGGCAATAGACGGACTTAACACACTTGTTCGTGGTCAGAAACTTCCTATATTCTCGGCAGCAGGTCTCCCTCATGCAAACCTTGCCGTTCAGATTGCAAGACAGGCAAAAGTTGTTGGTACAGACAGCAAATTTGCCGTTGTATTTGCCGCAGTTGGTATTACATTCGAAGATGCCGATTTCTTTATTAAAGACTTTAAGGAAACAGGTGCTATCGACCGTTCGGTTGTATTTGTAAACCTTGCAAATGATCCTGCCGTAGAACGTGTCTGCACACCTCGTATGGCACTTACAGCAGCAGAGTACCTTGCTTTTGAACAGCACATGCACGTACTTGTTATAATTACTGATATAACAAACTACGCAGAAGCTCTTCGTGAAATTTCAGCAGCCAAAAAAGAGGTTCCGGGACGTCGTGGTTACCCTGGATATCTTTACACAGACCTTGCCACAATGTATGAAAGAGCAGGAAGAAAAAGAGGCATAGAGGGTTCTATAACAATGATTCCTATTCTTACAATGCCTGAAGATGATAAAACTCATCCTATTCCTGACCTTACAGGATATATTACAGAAGGCCAGATAATTTTAAGCCGTGAGCTTTACAAAAAAGGAATTCAGCCGCCGATTGATGTTCTTCCGTCTCTTAGCCGTCTGAAAGATAAAGGTATAGGAGAAGGCAAAACAAGAGAAGACCATGCTGACACAATGAACCAGCTTTTTGCGGCATATTCACGTGGTAAAGATGCTAAGGAACTTATGTCTATTCTTGGTGAATCCGCACTTTCAGATGTAGATATTCTTTATGCGAAATTTGCGGATGAATTTGAAAAAGAATATGTTTCACAAGGCTTCAGAACAGAGAGAAGCATTGAACAGACTCTTGATTTAGGCTGGAAATTATTAAGCAAGTTGCCTAAGAGTGAACTTAAGCGTATAGACGATAAATTTATTGAAAAATACATGCCTAAGGAGTGATAAGGTGTGAGCAGAATTAACGTAAACCCAACCCGTATGGAAATGGCACGCCTTAAAAAACAGCTCAAAACGGCTTCAAGAGGTCATAAACTTCTTAAAGATAAGCTTGACGAACTTATGAAACAATTCCTTGAAATAGTTAAAGATAACAAAAGACTTCGTGAGGAAGCGGAAACTGCTCTTGAAAATGCGTATAAAAGTTTTATTATAGCAAGAGCAGTAATGAGTCAGGAATATCTCGGAGAGTCTTTGATGATGCCTAAACAGCAAGTTGCCGTTGATGTATCAAATAAAAATGTTATGAGTGTAAATGTTCCTGTTTTTGATTTTAAAACGACAAACAATACAGATGACATTTACCCTTATGGCCTTGCATTTACTTCCGGAGAGCTTGACCTTTCAATGGAGGCGTTTTCCAAAGCCATGGAGCCGCTTTTGAAACTTGCTCAAAGTGAAAAATGTGCACAGCTTATGGCTCAGGAAATAGAAAAAACAAGAAGACGTGTTAATGCCCTCGAAAATATAATGATACCAGATTACGAGGAGACAATTAAATATATCACCCAGAAGCTTTCTGAAGATGAAAGGTCTTCTAACACAAGACTTATGAAGGTTAAAGACATGATTTTAGAGAAAGCTATAGAGGAAAAACGATTAAAAGACCTGAAAGCACAGGGCGCATAAAAAACACCTTCGTAGTTGAAATACATCCCAATGTTTGACATATAAACTAAACATTTTTGGGATGTATTTTTTATGCCATATTTATAATATAACATGGGCCTTTTGAAAAAAATCTACATTTAAAATTGCGAAAACCATAAAAAAGAGCCTCAAAACAACTAATAGTTTTTTGAGACTCTTTTAAGTTGAATTTATTTTATTATGTCTAAAACATAACTGAAATTTTATAACTAAAATTATTGATGTCAATTACAATGTATTAAACTAAATTATACAGTAAGATAAAAGATATTACTTGCACTCAGTGATGTCAGGCATAAAGTCATAATTATCATGGTTAACAACAATCCAGTTGTCGCCGAATTTTTGAACAGTTATATTTTCATGGCTATTATACATTGTCTGGGTAGAATCAGTTAGTGTATAGTCTATCTGGTATACATAGGTATTATCATCGATTTTATTTTTTTCAGTGAAGCTGTAATCTGTAACCCAAGGGCTAGAACCGCCGATAGACCAATTCATATCCTTATATTTTTCATAATCCTGACTTTTAAGTTTATTTGAGAGAATTGCAAAACGGAAACTGCTATTCCTTTGCTTTAAAGCTTCTGCCCATAAGGCAACAGTTCCTTCTTTGTCCTTCGTAACTAAAGAATTTTTTTTATTTAACTGCACTTCTGAGAACGGATGAGCAGTGTCTTCGGTAATATCTGGTAAACAATTGTAATTATCATGACCGACAACACACCAGCTATTGCCAAATCTTTTAACTGTTATGTTTTCGATGCTGTTATACATTGCCTTAGTAGAATCTGTCATTGTATAGCTAATTTGATATACATAGGTATCACTGTCAACTTTATTTTTTTCATGTACTGTGTAGCTAACAACCCAAGGACTTGAACCACCAATTACCCAAGACATCTGGTTGTATTCATCATATTCTTTTGCTTTAAGTTCGTCTGAAAGAAGTGCAAATCTAAATGCACCGTTTCTTTGGCTTAGTGCTTCAGCCCATAAGTTTACCGTTTCAATTTTATCTTGGGTTAAGCTGCTTTCAATTTTTTGTGTTTGAGATTTGTTTTGAAAATTTTCTCCTTTTGTCATTGCCTGTGCATTTGTCTTTGTAGCACCCAATGATAAAAAACATACGATGCCAATTAGAATTTTTTTTGAACATATCATAGCTATTCTCCTTTTTTATACAACTAAACCACTAAGTAAATATATGCAATTAGTTTCACCTGTAGTTCCTGAACATGTATACATTTGAGGTAATAGGTGTGACTGTTTACACTATTTATATTTTGCGATTCAGCTTTTTATCATCATTTTTGATTGCATACATTTTACAATTATGGAAAAGTAAAGTCAATAATTTAAAGTAATAATTGACAAAATAGTTTAAATATTTTAAAATATAAACATCAAACATCAAACGTTTAACAACTGAGGAGGCGTAGAATATGTCTTTTAGCAGTATAGAGGGTAAACAAAAAGGAACAGCTGTCGAATTTGTTATAAATGCTTTTAAAGAACTTCTTGAAAAAAGAGAGCTTAAACCCGGCGATAGAATTCCTAATGAAACGGAGCTTTCTCAAATACTTTCTGTAAGCAGAGGCTCTGTAAGAGAGGCGCTTAAAATACTTTCCGCTTTTGGGGTTGTAGACATACAAAGAGGTAACGGAAGTTTTATTTCCGACGGGCAGTCTTCAAATATAGAGCCTGTGCTCTTTAACTTTCTTCTTATGAATCCCTCTATCAAAGAAGTAAGAGATTTTAGAGAATGTATTGAAAGGAATGTGCTCTTTCTTGGAATAAAATATGCAGATGATGGAGACATTGCGAAAGTAAAAGAAAATCTTAAAAAATTCGAAACTCTTAATCCAGAAGATGAAAATATACAGAAAAAAAAGCTTGATCTTGATTTGGAATTTCATTCACTTTTGGGAAAAGCAACTCATAATGGTTTTATTGAAAAAATTTATTCCTTTGCAATGAATTATTTTATTCCAATTATGCTTAAAACATATGAAAATCAGGCCATAGTGCCGAAAGACTCGGCAAAGGCACATGAAATTTTGTTTGAACCTATTTTGAAAAAAGATACAAGTCTTATTGAAAACGCTATAGAAAAAAGCAATGATATATGGCAGTATTTGTCAGGTAATTAATAATTATTCTGCAAAGGAGGAAGGAATATGTATAATTGTTTGGTAATTAATGAAAAAGATACTGTTGCTACCGTTATCACTCCTATTAAGGCTGGAGAAGAAGCTGTTTATTTTTTGAAGGGAAGCGAACACAAAGTTAAAGCAATAAGTGACATTATAAAATTTCATAAGATAGCTCTTTGTGACATAAAAAAGGGGGATACTGTTATTAAATACGGATGCAAGATAGGTTATGCACTTTGCGATATAAAAAAAGGTGAATATGTGCATACACATAATCTTGACAGTAAAAAACAATAAAAGGAGTGAGAAAAATGAAATTTAAAGGATACAGAAGACCCGACGGCAGAGCGGGTATTAGAAATCATATACTTATATTGCCTTGTTCTCTTTGTGCAAGCGAGACGGCAAGATTCATTGCTTCTCAGGTTCCGGGAGCAGTTTATATACCTAACCAAGGCGGATGTGCAATGGCTGCCGCAGACTTGGAAATAACTTTAAAAGTTCTTTCAGGATTTGCTGCAAACCCAAATGTTTTTGGTACGGTTGTTGTGGGAAATACATGTGAAAATGTACAGGCTTCACTTCTTTGTGAAAGAATAAAAGAATTAACAAACAAACCTCTTAAAAGCGTTGTTATAAGAGATGTAGGCGGCACAATAAAAGCTGCTGAAATCGGTGTAAAATATGCAATGGAAATGAGTATGGAAGCATCTAAATGTGAAAAAGAAGATATTGACATGTCTGAGATTGTTTTTGCAACAGAATGCGGCGGAAGCGACCCTACAAGCGGGCTTGCCGCAAATCCAACTTTGGGATATGTAAGCGATAAAATGGTATCTCTCGGCGCTATAAGCATACTTTCTGAGACATCCGAGCTTGTAGGAACAGAGGACATACTTGCTCCGCGATGTGTGAACAATAAAGTGTCAGAAAAATTACTTAAGATAATAAAAGACAATGAGGATTATTTTACACTTCACGGTGAAAGTCTGAGAGACGGAAATCCTTCAGTAGGCAATAAACAAGGAGGACTTACCACATTGGAAGAAAAATCCCTCGGCTGTATTCATAAATGCGGTACTTCAACAATAATGGAAGTTTACGGCTATGGTGAACAAATTGACAGAAACAAAAAAGGTCTGGTTGTAATGGATACGCCGGGACAGGATATTGCTTCCGTTGCGGCAATGGTAGCCGGAGGAGCTCAGATTGTGGTATTTACAACAGGAAGGGGAACGCCTACCGGAAATGGAATTGTGCCTGTAATAAAAATGACTGGAAACAGTGAAACTTTTGGCCTTATGAAAGACAACATTGATTTTGACGCAAGTGCAATTATAGATGGAAAAGCCGGAATTGAGGACACGGGAGAAAAACTTTTTGAGCTTGTAACGGAAGTAATTAACGGCAAAAAAAGCAAAGCCGAAGCATTGGGCTTTAATGATATGTCACTTGCAAGAAAATGCAATTTTTGTTGATATATGAAGGGAGAAAATACAAATGACATTTATTGATTTTCCGGAAATGAATTTTCCGGTTCAGGGAATTGAAGATGTGCCTATGCCTAAAATGGTTAGGATAAAGGAAAAATATGAGGATGATAAAATTGATGACGTGAGAGCACACATTGAAAGTGAAATGGATAACCTTGAAATCGATAAGGCTGCCCTTAAGGGGAAATCAATTGCCATAACTGTAGGAAGCCGAGGTATACCAAGCCTTCCGGTACTTGTAAAATCAATATGCGACAAGCTTAAAGAATGGGGAGCAAAACCGTTTATAATTCCTGCAATGGGAAGCCACGGAGGCGGTACTGCCGAGGGAAACTTGGAAGTAATAAACGGCTACGGAATAACAGAAGAAGCAATGGAAGTGCCTATAAAGGCTTCAATGGACGTAGTTCTTGTAGGACAAATGGAGGATTCCGCACACACACCTATTTACTGTGACAAATATGCGGCAGAAGCAGACGGAATTGTTCTTTTCAATAAAGTTAAACCGCATACTGATTTCAAAGGTTATAACGAAAGCGGTATATGCAAAATGATTGCCATTGGTATTGCAAAACACACAGGCTGCTCATGGTTTCACAAACAGGGATTTGACACTTTTGGTGAAAGGATACCGATTGTGGCAAAAGAATTTCTTCAGAAGATGAATGTAATAATGGGAATCGGCGTTGTGCAGAATGCATATGATGAAATATCAGAGATAAAAGCCTTTCCCAAAGATAAGATAATGGAAGGCGACCACGAACTGCTTCAAATTGCCAAAAGAAGACTTCCGAGAATGAAGTTTGACAATATAGATGTACTTATTATAGACAAAATTGGCAAAAATATAAGCGGCGAAGGCGCAGACCCTAATGTAACAGGACGTGGATTTATGCCGTATTTCAAGGATGATTTCCACTGCAAGAAGCTCTTTATAAGAGGACTTACAGAGCAGAGCCACCACAATGCCTGCGGCCTTGGGCTTGCGGATATAACAACGAGAAGATGTCTTAATTCCTGTGATTGGGCAAGCACTTGGATAAACCTTTCAACAAACACAATGATAGACGGAGGAAAAATACCTGTATATCAGAACAATGACTTTGAGGCACTGCGCCTTGCAATAAGGACATGCACAAAAATTGACTACTCAAAGGCAAGAGTTGCAAGAATACATGATACACTTTCTTTAAGTGAACTTGAAATATCGGAAAGTCTTATTCCTGATGTCATGAACAGGGACGATGTTGAGATTGTATCTGAGCCTTATGATTTACAGTTTGACAAAGACGGGTATCTGGAAGATTTTAAATAAAATTAAATAAAAATTGAATATACAAAGCAGTATCAAAAATAGAATGATATGAGGTGATTTTTTTGAAAAGACTCATAACGTTTGTTTTGATACTGCTTTTTTTGATGAAAATAAGTGCATATGGAGCCGAACTTCCTAAAGTAAAAGCACAGGGTGCATGTCTTATGGATTATGAAACAGGCCGTGTTTTATATGAAAAAAATATGAATGAGCCTTTGCCCATGGCAAGCACAACCAAAATTATGACATGTATTATAGCACTTGAATCGGGAAAGCTTGAAGACATTGTAACTGCATCTTCTAATGCAGCAAAAACACCTAAAGTCAGGCTTGGGCTAAAAAAAGGCGAAAAGCACAGGCTATATGATTTGCTTTATCCGCTTATGCTGATTTCCGGAAATGACTGTGCAGTTGCAATTGCTGAGCATATAGGAGGAAGCATACAGGGGTTTGCTGATATTATGAACAAGAAAGCTAAAGAAATTGGGGCTCGTGATACGGAGTTTGTAACTCCAAACGGCCTTGATTCAGGAAATCATCATTCTACTGCTTATGACATGGCCTTAATAACACGGTATGCTTTAAAAAATGAAAAATTCAGAAAAATAATTGCAACGCGCCAAATAACCATACCTCTTAAAAACAGTGACGAAAAAAGCTATACTGTTTCATCAAAAAACAGACTTCTTAATGAATTTGACGGAGCCATAGGAGTTAAAACAGGTTTTACAGGAAAAGCCGGAAACTGTTTTGTGGGTGCCGCAGAAAGAAACGGCCTTACACTTATTTCCGTTAATCTTGCAAGCGGATGGGGCAGCGCCGGCAAACAGCAAAAATGGAGAGACGCGAAAAACATGCTAAACTATGGATTTGACAACTACAAAAAATATAAAATAGCCGAAAAGGGGAAAATTTTAGGCAATACAAGTGTTACATTTTCAAACACAAAAGAAGTACCGGTTGTATGTGACAGCGACGGATATGCTGTGATTACCGATGAGGAGTACAAGGACCTGAAAGTACATACTGACTTTAAAAAAAATACGGATGCACCAGTACATACAGGAGATTTAATGGGTACTATGACTATATCCACAGATTTGGGAGAAACACTGTTTAAGTGCAACGTAGTTGCTGCAAACAATGCGGAAAGGTTTAAATTTAAGGACTCATTTAAAAGAATAATGGAAATATGGTTTAAAAACTGGATAAACGATTATTTAAAAAGTGTAAGTTAAGCAAAAAAGAGTCTTGCCGCATAAAACAGCAAGGCTCAGAATGTCGAAAAAGTTATCGTCAAAAGTAATTTTGCACAATAGTAATTACTTGTGCGAAGCTTATTAAAGTTTAGAGTCGGCCTTTTTAAAGGCTGGCAGGGTTTGGGACAGAGTCTCAAGGTCTTAATATTTGCTTAAAGCGCATTTTTAAAGGGGTTAGGGGAGCTTTTTGCAAGTGAAAAAACTCCCCTAAATTATTCTTTTGTGCAATTTTATTTTTGATATAGGTTTTCCTGCACACTGAGCCTTGCCGCATAAAACAGCAAGGCTTAAATATTTATTGATTTTCTCTTATCATTCTTTCTTTTAAAACATAAAGATTTTCGGACAAATCAACAGGTACTTTATGCGGATTTTTAAGACGCTTGTGCTCATCCCATAAAGTATTAAGTTCTTTCTTGGCATAAGCCATTATTTCTTTTGTTGAAGGCAATGAATATATACATTTTCCGTCAACAAATACTGGTACAAGAAGGTCTCTAAGATAATATGAACCTGGTTTTAAAGTCATCTGGCGCCATGTTGCGTTTTCATCAAAAATAGTAAGAGATTTTGTCTCATCATACTGTTCATTGTCAAGCGCTATTAAATCAGCTTTTATTTTATTTGTGTTTTTGTCATATATTCTTATTACCTTTTTTATACCGGGATTTGTTATTTTCCATGGATTGTTTGATAGCTTTATTTTTGGTATGAAATTTCCATTCTCATCGGTTTCGGCCGATAACTTGTAAACACCGCCGAATGACGGACAATCATCACTTGTTATAAGACGGGTTCCGACTCCCCAAGAATTTATTTTTGCTCCCTGCGTTTTAAGACTTGCTATAATGTATTCGTCAAGGTCGCCTGAGGCACTGATTGTTGCGTCGTTAAATCCGGCTTCGTCAAGCATCTGCCTTGCCTTTTTTGAAAGATAAGCTAAATCGCCGCTGTCAAGACGTATGCCGTAATTTTTAAGTTCCATTCCTGAATTACGCATTTCTTTAAAACATTCAATTGCGTCGGGAACACCTTGTTCAAGAGTATTATAAGTATCAACAAGCAATGTGCATGCCTTAGGAAACTTTTTAGCGTATGCTTTGAAAGCCTCAATCTCTGTAGGAAAACTCATAACCCAACTGTGCGCATGTGTACCCATTACAGGCACGTCAAAAAGTTTTCCTGCAAGGACATTGCTTGTACCAGCACATCCGCCTATCATAGCCGCTCTTGCGCCTAAAGTTCCGGCATCAGGCCCTTGGGCACGTCTTAAACCAAACTCAAGTATCGGATCACCCTGAGCAGACCATACTACTCTTGCTGTTTTTGTTGCAATAAGACTTTGATGATTTATAATATTGAGCAGAGCTGTTTCAACAAGCTGAGCCTGCATTATTGGTGCTTTTACACGCATAAGAGGCTCCATTGGAAATACCACTGTACCCTCAGGAATAGCAAATATTTCACCTGTGAAACGGAAATTGCGTAGATAATCTAAGAAATCTTCACTGAAAACATTGAGACTTCTTAAATACACTATATCATCTTCGGAAAAATGAAGACTTTGAATATACTCTATTGCCTGCTGGAGACCACATGCAATAGCATAACCGTTTTTACTTGGGTTTTCGCGATAAAATAAATCAAAAACAGCGCTTTTTTCTTCCTGCTTGCTTTTGAAATATCCCTGCATCATCGTAAGCTCATAAAAATCTGTGAGCAGGGTAAGATCTGTTCTGTACATCATCACTGCATCCTTTCCGTTACTGCCGTTTAGTTTTATTGTACAATGGAAATATTAATTATATTAACTCATAATTATACTACTAACATTTGTAAAAAACAATTAAATATATATAATTTGAACATTTTTTTAAAGCTTATTTTTCATTTTTTTATTGAAAAGTTGCAAATATATGTATTTGTGTGGTAGTATAACTTAAGTTAAATATTGAAAACAAAATGTTTTGAACATTAGGAGGATAAAAATGGAAGTTCGACTTCAAAAATTTTTGGCTGAGGCCGGAATAGCCTCAAGAAGAAAATCGGAAGAATTAATACTTAAAGGCAAAGTTCAGGTAAACGGTGTAACTGTAACAGAACTTGGAACAAAAGTTGACGACAAACTTGACACAGTTACCTTTAACGGAAAACGTGTTGGAGAAGAAAGACATGTTTATATAATGCTTAATAAGCCGGAGGGTTTTGTTACAACGGCAAAAGACCAATTTGACAGGCCTACCGTTATGGATCTAATAAAAGGTGTTAAAGAAAGGGTTGTTCCTGTAGGCAGGCTTGATTATGATACATCTGGACTTTTGCTTTTGACAAATGACGGTGACCTTACTTTTAAATTGACTCATCCAAGCAAGAAAATTGAAAAAACTTATTCGGCTAAACTTTTTGGAAAGCCTACAGATGAAAACATAAAGGAGTTTGCCGAGGGAATAGAAATAGACACCGGAAAGACACATCCGGCAAAAATTGAAATAATAGAGGATCTTGGAAAATACTGTTTATGCAACATTACCATTACCGAAGGCAAAAACAGACAGGTAAGAAAAATGTGCGACGCAATCAAACATCCGGTGGCAACACTTAAAAGAGTCGGGACAGGAAAACTTAATCTTGGGGATTTAAAAAAGGGAACGTACAGATATTTAACCGACAGTGAAGTTAAATATTTAAAATCTCTCTAAAAAATCAATTTTATGAAAAAAGACGGTAAAACTTTTGATTTTATTGTCTTTTTTTGTTTAAAAAATCAGAAACAATATGATATAATGTGTTTGACAAAAATTTATATGTGAGGTTTGAATATGATTAAGCTTTATCTTATAAGACATGGAGAGACAGATTGGAACACTACAAAAAGGTTTCAAGGCTGGAGTGACATAGAACTGAATAAAAATGGTCTTAAACAGGCAAAACTTCTTGGTGAAAGATTTAAAAAAATAAAAGTTGATGAAATTTACTCGTCACCGTTAAAAAGAGCTGTTAAAACAGCGGAGCCTATTGCTAAGGCTAACGGCATAGAGGTTAAGACCAATGAAAATTTTAAGGAAATAAATTTCGGAAAGTGGGAAGGCATGACTCGTGACGAAATTTCTGAAATCTATGGTTCTGAGTTTGATGATTTTATAAAAGCTCCCGAGACACATACTTTTCCCGGGGAAATCAGTTTTGACAACGTTACAAAGCGCTTGGTAAGAGGGCTTAACGAGGTACTCAGAGGAAAAAACAATATGAGCATTGCAATTGTTTCCCATGGAGGAATTATAAGACTTATGATGAAATATTTGCTTGATATTCGTGAGCCTTGGTACAACAAAACTTGGGTAGACAATACTTCTATTACGTATATAGAAATAGGTAAGAATCACAACCTTCTTCGTGTGTTTAACGACAGTTCACATATAGAAAACGGAATACTTTAAAAGGTGAGAAAATGGGAAAAGTAATTATAATAGGCGGCGGAGCTTCCGGTCTTATGGCAGCAGGTAAAGCGGCTCAAAGAGGAAACGAAGTTCATATATTTGAAAAAAACGACAGACTGGGAAAGAAAATTTATATTACAGGAAAAGGACGCTGCAACATAACAAATGACAGTGATGTTGAAAATTTTATAGCCAATATACCGGGAAATCCGTATTTCCTTTACAGTGCCCTTTATGGTTTTACAAGCGAGGACACGATTTCGTTTTTTAATTCACTTGGGTTAAAGACAAAAGTTGAAAGAGGAAACAGAGTTTTTCCTGTAACAGACAAAGCAGCGGACGTTGTTGCGGCTTTTGAAAAATACATGAAAGAAATGAAAGTAAATATTCACCTTAATTCACCTGTAGACAGCATTATTATTAAGGATAAAAATGCAGTAGGAATAAAAACAAATGGAAAAGAAATTTTATCGGATGCAGTTATTGTGGCCACAGGCGGATTGTCTTACCCGGGTACAGGCTCAACCGGAGACGGATACCGTTTTGCAAAAAAATGCGGGCATACCGTGACAGACCTGTATCCGTCTCTTGTTCCGCTTAAAACTGAAGAAAAATGGTGTGCAGATCTTATGGGGCTCAGTCTTAAAAACGTAGCCATCACTCTTAAAGATGAAAAAGGCAAGAAAATATATACCGATTTCGGTGAAATGCTTTTTACGCATTTCGGTGTTTCCGGGCCTATGATTCTTTCGGCAAGCTGCCACATAACAGGTTTACCAGGAGGCAGGAAAGTAAAATTGTATATTGACCTTAAACCTGCTCTTGACGAAAAGGTTCTTGATAACAGAATAATTAGGGATTTTGAAAAATTTATAAATAAAAATTTCGCAAATTCACTGGACGAGCTTCTTCCTAAAAAGCTGATTCCGGTAATAATAAAACTTTCTGGAATAGATGAGTTTAAAAAAGTACATGATATTACAAAAGAAGAAAGAAAACGCCTTGTTTCTCTGATAAAGGCGCTTCCGCTTACTATAACCGGTGCAACCGGATTTAATGATGCTGTAGTAACCCGCGGCGGAATAAACGTCGACGAAATAAACCCTTCAACTATGGAATCTAAAATAATTAAAAATCTTTATTTTATAGGTGAGGTTCTTGACTGTGACGGATATACAGGAGGATTTAATCTTCAGATTGCGTTTAGCACAGGTTTTGCAGCAGGTAGTAATGTATGTAATTATGACTTGGAGGACAGAAAATGAATTATGCGGTTGCGGTTGACGGGCCCGCCGGAAGCGGAAAAAGCACTATTGCCAAATTAATAGCCAAAGATATGGGGCTTGTATATATTGACACAGGAGCAATGTACAGAACGGTTGGGCTATATTGTATAAAAAATGGTATTAATACCAAAAACAGTGAAGATGTAAAAAAAGTTATAAAAAACATAGATATGCAGATAAAGCTTTCAGAAGGAAACCAAAAGATATTTCTTTCAGGAGAAGACGTGACAGACGAAATTCGTTCTGCCAAAGCCGGATTAGCTGCTTCGGATGTAGGAGCAATAGGAGAGGTAAGGAAAAAACTTGTAAGAATGCAGCAGAAAATGGCAGAGGGAACATCGGTTATTATGGACGGACGCGACATTGGCACAAATGTGCTTCCCAATGCTCTTGTTAAAATTTTTCTTGTGGCTTCTGTAGAAGTGAGGGCTGAAAGAAGATGCGGCGAGCTTGAAAAACTTGGCAAACCTTTTGATTTTGATACTATAAAAAAACAACTTGCCGAAAGAGACAAAAATGACTCGACAAGAAAACTTAATCCTCTAAGAAAAGCCGGTGATGCTGTTGAGGTAGATACAACTTTTCTTAATATAGACGAAGTAAAAGAAAAAGTGGAAAAAATTATAAAGGCTAAAATTAGAGGTGGAAAAGATGAAAATAATTCTCGCTAAATCAGCCGGATTCTGCTTTGGTGTAAACAGGGCCATTCAAGCTGTATATAACGCAATAGGCACAGATGATATTTACACTTACGGTCCGATAATACATAACAAAATAGTTATTAAAGAACTTGAGGAAAAAGGTGTAAAATGTGTTGATTCCATAGACGGCATAAAAAACGGAACCATTGTGCTTAGATCTCACGGCGTTGGCAAAAAAGTGTACGACGATATTAACAAAAAAGGACTTAAAATAATAGATGGTACGTGTCCGTTTGTTAAAAAAATACATGACATTGTAAAAGAACAGCATGATATTGGCAAAAAAATAATTATAATTGGTGATGCCACACATCCTGAGGTAATTGGCATAAACGGTTGGTGTGACAATTCTGCACTAATTGTAGAAAGCGTTGAGGAAACTGAAAAAATACCAAACGATAACATAAATGAGTACGCTGTTGTTGTTCAGACTACTTTCAGAAAAAGCAAGTTTGATGATATTATTTCTGCAATAAAAAAACGTATATCAAATTTGTTAATATTTAATACTATTTGTTCGGCAACAAGCAAAAGACAGGCAGAAGCTGTGGAAATTTCATCCAAAGTTGACAAAATGATTGTTATTGGTGATAAAAAAAGTTCTAATACACAAAAGCTGTTTGAGATATGCAAAAAAAATTGTAAAAACACAATTAATATTGAAACAATTTCGGATTTATTGTTGAATATTTTCGATAAAAATGATAAAATCGGTATAACTGCTGGTGCATCTACACCACCAGCGATAATAAAGGAGGTTATTGGTACTATGAGCGAGAACGAAGTAAAGAATAATAACGAGGAAGAGGAAGTATCATTCCAGCAGATGCTTGACGAGCATTTTGTGACTTTACATACAGGAGATATAGTTACTGGATCTGTAATTTCTGTTTCTGAGAATGAAGAAGTTTCCGTAAACCTTGGATATAAGTCAGACGGAATCATTATGAGAGGCGAATACAGCAGTGATCCTAATGCACTTCCAAGCAAAGACCTTAAACCAGGTGACAAGATTGAAGTTTTTGTGGTAAGAGTAAATGACGGAGACGGAAATGTATTACTTTCTAAAAAACGTATTGAGTCTATGAAAGGCTTTGATGATATACAGAAAGCATATGATGAAAAAACTACTGTTGAGGGTAAAGTTACAGATGTTGTAAAGGGCGGCATCATTGCAGTTGTTAACGGCGTAAGAGTATTCATACCTTCATCACAGGTTTCTAATAGGTTTGTTGATGACCTTAATATATATAAGGGTAAGACTTTAGAATTTAACATTATTGAGCTTGACAAAAGCAAACGTCGTATTATTGGCGGACGTAAAGCACTTATTGAAAAAGAATTGGCTGCAAAAAGAGAAGCTATTTTTGCAACTCTTGAAGCCGGTCAGAAAGTTAAAGGAACAGTTAGCAGAATTACTGATTTTGGTGCTTTTGTAAATCTCGGCGGCATAGACGGCCTTATCCATATCTCAGAAATGAGCTGGGGAAGAATTACAAACCCAAGAGAAGTTCTTAAAGAAGGTCAGGAAGTTGAAGTTGTTGTTCTCGACGTAAACAAGGAGAAAGGCAAGATTTCTCTTTCTCTTAAAAACAATACACCTAATCCATGGGATTCTGTTGCGGAAAAATATCCTGTTGGTTCTATAGTTGAGGGAAAAGTTGTCCGCATGGTACCTTTCGGTGCATTTGTTGAACTGGAAATTGGTGTTGACGGCCTTGTTCATATTTCTCAGATTGCAAACAAGCATGTTGTTAAACCTGAGGACGAACTTAGTATTGGTGAAATAATAAAAGTTAAAGTTCTCGATGTAAACACAGAAGCTAAAAAGATTAGTCTTAGCAAAAAAGAAGCTGATGGTGCTGAAGTACCTACCGAAACTGCTCAAGAGAAACCTGCTGAATAAAAAAAACAATTCTAAGCCCACGTTTATATGTGGGCTTTTTAATTTTGCAATATAAAAACGGCTGCCAAATTAATGGCAGCCGTAATAAAAAATCACATTTTTTCTAATTTTATTTCTTTGATTTTCCCTGATGTGTCAACACTAAACGCAATCTTTCCGGCAAGAGAGCTTTTTACACTCCCTACGTTGAAATCATCGACTATTACTCTGTATTCTGTTTCAGGCTCAAGTTCCATTGTTACCTGAACATCGTCAATGCCCTCAATAGAAAATTTTGCGCCTTTATCAGTTGTTATAAAATTATGTACAGCAGCCCCAGGCACTGCCTCAAAAAGAAGCTTGCCATTTTTTTCAAGCCTTGTAATCTCTTCAAATGTTTTCACATAATAAGTGTCGTCTTTTACCTTAAATGCAGGCACTTTCTGCTTACTTAATGCGAGATAATCTCCAAAACTGATGCTGCCGTCAGACTCAAGTCTAATCAATTCTTCTACTACTGCCATTTTTTATTAAGCCTCCTAATTTGATGATTGTGCTTCATCAGCGGTTATGGCTTTATTATAACAATTTTCATTCATTTTGTATATAACTAATTCTAAATTCTTTTTATTGACATTTATACCTAAGAAGTAGTATATTTTTCAATAAAAATATAATGTTTGGAGGTAAACATGAAAGAGAAAAATGAATACGTTTGTACAAACTGCGGCAATACATCTCCGAAATGGATGGGTGTATGCCCAAGGTGTCATGAATTTAATACTTTTGTAGAACGGACTGTTCAAAGTAAAACCTCCGGAGCAACGAAAAATAAGAGAAGCTCATCACGTGTTTTAAGACTGAGAGCGGCCAAAAGCGGTGAAAATAACCGCATAATTACGGGCATAAACGAATTTGACCGAGTGCTTGGAGGAGGAATAGTACGTGATTCCGTAATAATACTTACTTCGCCTCCTGGAGGCGGAAAATCAACTTTAACTCTTGCGGTGGCAAATGCCGCGGCAAAACAGGGGCTTAGTGTGCTATATGCATCAGGAGAGGAAAGCGAAAGCCAAATTAAAAGCCGTGCCGACAGAATACTTGACAGCATTAATGATAATGTTTGGCTAATGGCTGACAACAGTATGGATAATGTATTGCTTGCCGCCGAAAAGACATCAGCAGACATTGTTATAGTAGATTCAATTCAGACGTTTGCGCTTTCTGAATTTCTTCCTGCAAGAGCGGGAAATCCGACTCAGACAATGGAATGTGCCGGAGAGCTTGTACGTCTTGCAAAAGACGGCTCAAGGCCAGTTGCTGTAATTATTATAGGCCAGATGAATAAATCAGACGAGCTTGCAGGTCTTAGGTCATTGGAACATTTATGCGATACCGTGCTTATTATAGACGGAAACAATGAGGACGAGCTTAGGAGTATAATGGCTACCAAAAACCGCTTCGGGAGTACAGGAGAAATGGGATTTTTCTCAATGACAGAAAACGGGCTTGTGTCAATTGACAATCCATCGGAATATTTTCTCGTTAGCAGGGACGACGGTGAATTTGTTAGCGGAAGTGCCGTTGCTGTTGTACGTGAAGGCTCAAGGCCTATTATAACCGAAATTGAAAGTTTGGTTTCAAGGTCATTTACACCATATCCGGCAAGAATAGGGGAATCTTTAAAAAGGGAGCAGCTTAATACACTTATTTCCATACTTGAGCAAAGATGCAGCATAAATCTTTTTGACAAAAACGTAGTGGTAAAGGCGGCAGGCGGGCTTAAGCTAAAAGAACCTTCTTCAAATCTTGCAATTTTGATGAGTATTGCTTCCTCGTTTTACAACAAACCGCTTTCAAGCAAAACTGCTTTTATATCAGATGTGGGGCTTACGGGAGAACTTAGGAAAGTACCTTCAACAGAATTGAGAATAAAGGAGCTTGACAGAATTGGATTTGAAAAGGTATACATATCATTTGACGCATTAAAAAACATAAAAGGCAAAAAAACTATGAATATTGAAATTATAGGCAAAAAGTATCTTTCTCAAGTAATAGGAGATGTTTTTAAACGATAAAGACGCATGGTATAAGCGATACTTATGGCAGGTGTAAATAAAATATAGTTTACTAATGTGTATACATATATTATAATGTCAATTAGTAACTAATTTACTGTTTTGGTAAAAAATATTACGTTTTACAGAATGGTAGAGTTTTATTTTTTCTATTTACTATATGTATACAGTAGACCAAAATGTTTGAAACCGGAGGGAGAAAGGAAATGGAAATTAACGAGATCAAAAAATTCAGACGAGTTCTCGTTGCCAACAGGGGCGAGATTGCCATCCGAGTTTACAGAGCACTTAACGAACTTGGTATTACAACAATAGGTGTTTATTCAAAGGAGGATAAATACTCACTTTTCAGAACAAAGGCTGACGAATCATATGAACTTGATAGAAGCAAAGGCGCTATAGATGCATATCTTGATATACCTGGAATAATTAAAATAGCTAAAGAAAAAGGTGCTGATGCTATACATCCGGGGTATGGATTTCTTTCTGAAAACCCAGATTTTGTAAAAGCCTGCAAAGAAAACGGAATTGTATTTATTGGCCCTGATGAGGAATCAATGAATGCAATGGGAGATAAGATTTCAGCTAAAAAAATGGCGATAGAATGTAATGTGCCTATTATACCGGGAATCGATCATGCTCTTGAAGACGAAAAAGAAGCTATCCAAATAGCTGAGAAAATAGGATATCCTGTAATGCTTAAAGCCTCAAACGGCGGCGGCGGACGCGGCATGAGGATTGTTGACAAACCGGAAGACATGCCGAGAGAATATCAGGAAGCCAGAAATGAATCAAAAAAAGCTTTCGGTTCAGAACAGATATTTATAGAAAAATATTTAAAAAATCCAAAACATGTGGAAGTACAGATACTTGGAGACAAATTCGGAAACATAGTACATCTTTATGACCGTGACTGTTCTGTACAGAGAAGACACCAGAAAGTTATAGAGTATGCTCCTGCTTTTACAATAAGACAGGAAGTAAGAGAAAGAATATTTACTGATGCTGTAAAACTTGCAAAGCATGTTAAATATAAAAATGCCGGTACTCTTGAATTTTTAATAGATGCCGACCAAAATTACTATTTTATTGAGATGAATCCTCGTATACAGGTTGAGCATACCGTATCTGAAATGATAACAGGAATTGATATAGTGAGAAGCCAAGTTCTTGTTGCCGAGGGCTATGCTCTTAATTCTGACGAAATAGGTATTAATAGTCAGGAAAGCATACCGTGTGTCGGTTATGCAATACAGATGAGGGTTACAACAGAAGATCCTTCAAACAACTTTTTGCCTGATACAGGAAAGATAACCGTTTACCGTTCAGCTGCCGGAAACGGAATACGTCTTGACGGCGGAACGGCTTACACAGGTGCTGAAATAACACCGTTTTATGACAGCCTTCTTGTAAAAATTGTAGCTCATGACAGAGACTTTGCTATCTGTACCAAAAAGGCCGTAAGAGCGCTTCAGGAAACGCGAATAAGAGGCGTTAAGACAAATATACCATTCCTTATTAACGTGCTTAAAAACGAGACATTTGTTAAAGGATTATGTACAACTACATTTATTGAAAATACACCGGAGCTTTTTGACATAGAACTCAGCTCTGACCGAGCTACTAAAATGGCAGAGTATATCGGAAACAAAATGGTAAATGAGATAACAATGCCAAAGCCTGATCTTAAAGACACTCCTGCTCCTAAACTACTTGATATTGGTGAATTTACCGGAAGCAGGGACGAATTCCTGAAACTTGGTGCTAAAGACTTTACACAGAAAATACTGAAAGATGACAGACTTTACATAACCGATACAACAATGCGTGATGCTCACCAGTCATTGATGGCTACAAGAATGAGAACAAAAGACCTTGTAAAAGCAGCGCCTCTTACAAACCAAGTTATGAGAAATGCATTTTCAGTTGAGGCTTGGGGCGGAGCAACATTCGATGTTGCCTACAGATTCCTTAAAGAATCCCCTTGGGTAAGGCTCGAAAAACTAAGAGAAGCAATGCCTAATACTCTTATACAGATGCTTATGAGAGCGGCAAACGCAGTTGGCTACAGCAACTATCCGGACAATGTTGTAAGTGAATTTATAAAACTTTCGGCTGAAAGAGGCGTTGATGTATTTAGAATTTTCGACAGTCTTAACTGGCTTGAAAATATGAAAATGCCTATTGAGGAAGCACTTAAAACAGGCAAGATTGTTGAAGGTGCAATTTGTTATACCGGCGACATAATGAATCCTCATGAGAAAAAATATACAATTGATTATTATCTTAAGAAGGCAAAAGAACTTGAGGCTATGGGATGTCATATTTTTGCAATCAAGGATATGGCAGGACTTCTTAAGCCATATGCTGCAAAAGAACTTTTTACGGCTCTTAAATCGGAGCTTAAAATACCTGTACATCTTCATACCCATGACTCAACAGGAAACGGCGTAAGCACAATTTTAATGGCGGCTGAGGCGGGAGTTGATATTGCTGATACAGCTATAGAAGCAATGTCAAGCCTTACAAGCCAGCCTTCAATGAACTCGGTTGTTGAGGCACTTAAAGGCACAAAGAGAGATACAAAGCTTGACGGAAACGAGCTTGCAAAACTAAGCAAATACTATGCCGAAGTAAGAAAAGTTTACTATGGCTTTGAAAGCGGCATGCGTACTCCAAACACGGATATTTACAGATACGAGATTCCGGGAGGACAGTATTCAAATCTTCTTGCTCAGGTCAAGGCTATGGGCGAGGAAGACAGCTTTGACCATATAAAAGAGCTTTATAAACAGGCAAACCAGCTCTTCGGCAATATTATAAAAGTTACACCTACAGCAAAAATTGTTGGCGATATGGCTATATTTATGCAGAAAAACGGCCTTAACAAAGACAATATACTTACAAAGGGGAAAGACCTTTCATATCCTGCTTCCGTAATTGATTATTTTTCAGGAATGGTCGGCCAGCCTGACGGCGGTTTCCCTAAGGAACTTCAAAAGATTGTGCTTAAGAACAAAAAACCTCTTTCAGACAGAGCTGGGAAAACACTTCCGCCTGCCGATTTTAAGGCAATAAAAAAACATATTATGGAATATAATAATATATCAGCTGATAGGGTAAATGACAGAAATATAATAAGCTATGCCCTTTATCCAAAGGTTTATGATGATTTCTGCAAACATCTCGAATATTACAAAGATGTATCAAGACTTGAAAGTCATGTATTTTTCTACGGACTTAAAAAGGGCGAGGAAACAATTGTACAGCTTGGAAAAGGAAAAGACCTTACAATCCGATTTGTTGACATGACAGAGCCTAACGACGAAGGTGTAAGAACACTTACATTTGAGATAAATGGCATTACGCGCGAAATAAATATCGTAGACAAAAAACAAGAGGAGAGTATTATTAAACACCCAAAAGCTGAAAAGGGAAATCCCAGACAGGTTGGCTCACCTATACCGGGAACGATAAGCAAGGTAAACGTAAAAGTTGGTGACCACATAGAAAAAAACAGCCAGCTGATTACTGTTGAAGCAATGAAATTGGAGACATCTATACTTTCTACAATAGACGGCATTGTCAAAGAAGTTCTTGTAAAAGAGGGCGACAAGGTTGCTATTGAGGACCTATTAATAGTATTTGAATAATTACAGCTTTTAAAACATCCGCTTTTTTTAGGCGGATGTTTTTTTGAATTAATTAGTCTTCAAGCAATTATATATAGATTTTTGATTTAAAACTTATATTTTATCCTTTTGCGGTTTTATTTATGATATAATGTTTCCAATATATATGAGGAGAAACAAAAATGGCTAAAAAAAATTCAAGAAACACAAAAGGCCGCATTGTTTCAGCGGCATGGGAACTATTTTATGAACAGGGGTACGATGACACAACGGTTGAAGAAATAATAGAAAAGTCACATACATCCAAAGGCTCGTTTTATCATTATTTTGAGGGCAAAGACGCTCTTTTGAGTTCTCTTTCGTATCTTTTTGATGAGAAATACCAAGAGCTAATGGAAACCATGGATGATACAATGAACAGCTTTGAAAAGCTTATGTATATAAACAGAGAAGTATTGAAAATGATAGACACACGCATATCTCTTGACCTTTTGGCAAGGCTTTATTCGACTCAGCTTGTTACTAAAGGAGAAAAGCACCTTCTTGACCATAATAGAGTATATTATAAATTATTAAGGCAAATTGTCCTTCAGGGCCAGCAGAGGGGAGAACTCAGAGACGATATGTCTGTAGGTGACATTGTTAAAGTATATGCCATGTGTGAAAGGGCTCTGCTCTATGATTGGTGCATATGTAACGGTGAATATTCACTTGCTGACTATTCAGCAAAAACATTGCCGCTTCTTATGCAGGCATATAAAAAACAATAACATTTAAAATAAAAAGGGATTATATTTATGTAGTTTTTAGCAGGATTTTTAGAAGTCCTGCTTTTTTATGTAGTAAAATCGCTTTAAATGTGTTAAAATATTTCCTAATTATTTTTTTTGAAGGAAGGTGCTGATTTGAGAGGCACTCTAAATAACATAAACCGCCGCGAGGTTTTGAAGTATCTTGGATACAAAGGCGGCAAAATAGATGAAAAAACAGAAAACGACATAGAAAAAATATCTCAAAAGGTAATAGAGATTTCAATGCCTTTGGTTACATTTAAAATTATGGATATTGACAGAAAATATGGATTTGCACTTAATGGCACAAATTTTATACCAAAGGGAAAAGATATTAAAGAAATGCTTAAATACTGTGATAAATGTATTATAATGGCGGCAACCCTTGGGATGAATATTGAAAAAGAGTTAAGGACAAAACAAATATCGGATATGTATTCAGCAGTAATTATGGATAGCTGTGCCAGTACGGCAATAGAAAATGTATGTGATAATTTTCAAGAAATGCTTGAAAATAAGTATATATCTCAGGGGCTTTTTATTACGGACAGGTTTTCTCCGGGCTATGGCGACATGCCGTTTTATCAGCAAAAGGAATTATGCGCACTTTTGCAGACTGAAAAAACAATTGGCGTAAGTCTTAGCTCAAGCGGAATAATGATACCGAGAAAAACAGTAACAGCAATAATGGGAATTTCAAACGTTAAGCCAAAAAGAAGATTAAGTTGTGAGAAATGTTCTATGTTTGAAAACTGTGATTATCGAAAGGGAGGAAATTATTGTGGCAGGGTTTAAGGATTTACTGAATCAAGATTTTTTGTTTTTTGACGGCGCGATGGGTACGATGCTTCAAAATGCCGGACTTAAACTTGGAGAAAGACCGGAATCACTTTGCATTTCATCTCCTGAAATTATAACCGATATTCACAGACAGTATATAAAAGCCGGAAGCCGTGTTGTATACACAAACACATTTGGAGCAAACAGGCATAAACTGGAAGGCACAGGTCTTGATGTAAGAGAAGTTATAGACGCTGCCGTAAAATGTGCAGGAAAAGCCACAAAAGGCACAGACGCTTTTGTGGCTTTAGATATAGGCCCTATAGGTGAACTGCTTGAGCCTTCGGGGACGCTTGCATTTGAAGAAGCCTACGATATATTTAAAGAAATGGTTACTGAAGGCGAAAAATCCGGATGTGACCTTGTTGTTTTTGAGACAATGACTGACCTTTATGAGGTAAAAGCGGGAGTGCTTGCGGCAAAAGAAAATACAAAGCTCCCTATTGTATGTACAATGACTTTTGAGGAAACAGGAAGAACGTTTACAGGCTGCACAATTGAGTCAATGGCAGCTGTGCTTGAAGGACTTGGGGTTGACGCCATAGGTATAAACTGTTCCTTGGGACCTGACGAAATATTTCCTCTTGCCAAAAGACTTGTTGATTCAAGCAGTCTGCCAATTGTTATAAAAGCAAACGCAGGACTTCCAAACCCGATTACAAATAAATATGACATTACTCCCGAGAAATTTGCCGAATACATGATTCCTTATGCAAAAGAAGGCATAAAAATTATGGGCGGCTGCTGCGGTACAACTCCGGAGTATATAAAAGAAATAATAAAGGCCGTAAGCGGAAACTTATCCGAAAGAAAAAGTGTAAAAAGAAAAACTGTTTTATGCACGCCTTCAAAATTTGTTGATATAAACGGTGTAAGGATAATAGGAGAAAGAATAAATCCAACAGGAAAGAAACGTTTTCAGCAGGCACTTAAGGAAAACGACATGGGGTATATAGCGGAGCGCGCAATAGAGCAGGCTGACGCCGGAGCGGATATACTTGATGTAAACGTCGGCATGCCGGGTATAAATGAAAAAGAAATGATGATAAAAGTTGTTAAGCTTTTGCAGTCAGTATGTGACCTTCCTTTGCAGATAGACTCATCAGATGCCGATGCAATTGAGGCCGGTCTTAGAGTTTTTAACGGCAAAGCTATTGTCAATTCAGTAAACGGTGAACCTGAGAAAATGGATAAAATACTTCCTATCGTTAAAAAATACGGAGCTGCAGTAATTGGACTTTGCATGGACTCAGACGGCATACCTAAAACAGCAGAAAAAAGATTTGAGATTGCAAAACGTATACTTGACAAGGCGCTTTATTACGGTATACCAAGAGAAGATGTATTTATCGACTGCCTGACGCTTACTGTTTCTGCACAGCAGGAGCAGGCGCAGCAGACTTTGAAAGCCGTAAGACGCGTTAAAGAAGAACTGGGGCTTCATACAGTTTTAGGTGTTTCAAACATATCTTTTGGGCTTCCGGCAAGAGAATATATAACTACAAGTTTTCTTGTGCAGGCTATGGCAAACGGACTTGACCTGCCTATTGTAAATCCAAATCAGCAGGCAATAATGGACGCAATTTACGCTTTTAAAGTTTTAAGCGGCGAAGACAAAAACAGTGAGAAATATATTGAGCGTTTTGCGGGAAGAACGGAAACTAAAACAGAACAGACTGTAATAAGAACAGTAAAAGCCGATGAAAAACATGGTGACCTTGACATTGCATATGCTGTTTCAAGAGGGCTTAAGGAGGATGCTGCGAGGATTACAAAAGAGCTGCTTAAAGAAAAAAGCGAGCTTGAAATAATAAATAATCTTCTTATACCGGCTCTTGACAAAATAGGAGAAAGATATGAAAAACAGGAGATATTTCTTCCGCAGCTTATAAATTCGGCTACGGCGTCATGTGAGGCTTTTGAAGTAATAAAAAAGAGCATACTTTCAAAAGGCAGTGAATCTGTGTCTAAAGGCAAGATTGTACTTGCCACAGTAAAGGGCGATATACATGATATAGGTAAGAATATCGTTAAAGTTATACTTGAAAATTACGGATATCAGGTAATAGACTTGGGACGCGACGTGCCAATTGATACCGTGGTTCAGGCAGCTATAAAAGAAAATGTGAAATTTGTGGGGCTTAGTGCGCTTATGACAACTACTCTTAAAAGCATGAAGGAAACAATAGACGCAATAAGAAAAAGCGGACATGAGTGTAAAATTGTAGTTGGAGGTGCCGTTCTCACTCCTGAATATGCCAAGGAAATAGGTGCAGATTTTTATGCTAAGGACGCAAAGCAGACGGTTGATTTTGCAAAGCAGGTGCTGGGATAATGGAAAATATAAGAGATTATATAAAAAATAATATACTTGTTTTTGACGGCGGAATGGGCACATACTTTGCTTCTAAGTATAAAACGATGCTTGAAAGATGCGAAAATGTTAACATTTCGGACCCGACAAAAATATTTGCTATTCATAAAGAATATATAGACGCTGGCTGTCATGCAATAAAAACAAATACTTTTGCGGCAAATATCGAAAGTATAGGCAATGAAAAACTCCTTGAAGAAGTGATTAAAAGCGGCTGGAATTTGGCGCAAAGCGCTGCAAAAGACAGAAATGTTTATGTTTTTGCAGACATTGGACATATTCAGGAAAGCGAAGAAGAAGATGTAGCAGTTAAATACATAAAAAACGCAGATATTTTTCTTTCATGCGGCGCCGAAAATTTTCTGTTTGAGACACTTTCAAATGACAACGGCATATATGAAACTGCGGAACACATAAAAAAGAAAAATCCGAATGCGTTTATACTTGTGTCATTTGCCGTGTTTCCTGACGGATATACAAAAGACGGCTCTCTTGGCTATGAGCTTCTTTCAAATGCCGACAAATGCCAATATATTGACGCTTTAGGACTTAACTGTGTATCTGGTCCTCATCATATGTATGAGTATTTTAAGAGGCTTAAAGAGTTCAGCAAGCCTATGAGCGTTATGCCTAACGCAGGCTATCCCACAGTTATAAACAACAGGACATTTTTTGAAAGCAGTCCTGATTATTTTGCTATTAAAATGAAAGACATAGTTTCAAAAGGAGCCAAAATAATTGGCGGCTGCTGCGGTACAACTCCGGACCATATAAAAAAGACTATAGAAGCTCTTATTTATAATGAGCCGGAAACTGATGAAAGCACTGATAATCAAAAATTAGAGACAACTCATGTTTATCTGCCTAATTTCAACAAAAAGCTAAATGCAGGAATGAAAGTTATAGTTGTTGAGCTTGACCCTCCGGAAAATGCCGATATAAGTAAATTTCTTAAAAATGTATTGCTTTTGAAAAATTCCGGAATAGATTTAATGACTATTGCCGATTGCCCTATAGCAAAAGCAAGAGCCGACAGCAGCCTCTTGGCATGTAAAATAAAAAGGGAATTTGATTTTGATGTGATGCCGCATATAACTTGCCGCGACAGAAATATAAACGCCACAAAAGCCTTGCTTTTAGGCCTTAACATAGAAGATATAAGAAATGTGCTTATAGTTACGGGAGACCCTATTCCTACGGCACAAAGAGACGAGGTAAAAAGCGTATTTAATTTTAACTCAAGAATGTTGGCAAAATACATGAAAACTCTTAACGAGACTGTTTTTGCAGACGGATTTAATATTTTCGGGGCTTTAAATGTAAATGCAAGAAACTTTGACATCCAGCTTAATATTGCAAAGGAAAAAGAACAAAACGGAATAATTGGTTTTCTTACACAGCCTGTTATGACAGAATATGCTTTCAAAAATCTTAAAAGAGCAAAATCAGAGCTGAAAGGCAAAATACTTGCAGGAATAATGCCCATAATGAGTTACAGAAATGCCTGCTTTATGGACAGCGAAATTTCGGGAATAAATGTAGACAAAAAAATAATACGGCTTTTTTATGGTAAGAATAAAGAGGAAAGCGCAGGCCTTGGAATAAAAATTGCAATAGAGACAGCTAAAAAAGTAAAGGACATAAGTGACGGATATTATCTTATGACTCCGTTTTCAAGAGCTGATATAATTTGCAGAATAGTTGAAGAAATAAAAAAAATATAATAAAAAACAATATAGATTAGAGACGCAGGCCATATTAAGGACTGCGCTTTTTTTAAAATCCGTATTAATGAGAACTTAACACATATACTAAGTTTTTATCAGGCAAGAATCAAATTTACTTTTTTCTTGTACTTTTACATTGATTTAAGTATAATTGATAAAGATATTATTTGGAGGTGCTTTTTTAATGGAAGTAATGGAAGATGAAATACTTGAATTAAAAAAATGCAATTCTTTTGCTATTTTCGGCGGCACATTTGACCCTATTCATAATGGGCATATTTCATCGGCTAAGGCTATAAAAAAACTTTCCGGTGTGGATAAAATACTTCTTCTTCCTGTGGGAATACCTCCGCATAAGGATTCTTCAACTGTTACTGATCCGCATAAACGTTATGAAATGGCACGCCTTGCAGTAAAAGGAGACAAGGATTTTGTGCTTTCTTCTATGGAGATAGACAGAAAAGGAAAAACGTACACAATTGACACTATACGTGAACTGCGTGAAATTTTAGGCAGCGAAAAAGAATTTTATTTTATAATTGGTGCTGACGCAATACATTTTATATCAACATGGAAAGATTACAAACAGCTTTTGAGAGCTTGCTTTTTTATAGCCGTAACGAGGCCGGGATATGATGAATCTCAGCTTCATAATGAAGTTGACTTTTTAAAAGAAAATTTTGGTTGCCGCATAGTAATGGTTGAAATACCGGCTGTTGACATTTCATCATCACAAATTAGAGAAAATGTTAAAAATGGACTTTCAATTAAAGGGATGGTCTGCGATGATGTTGAAAGATATATATATAAAAACGGACTTTATAAATGAGGTGACATAAATGCTTGATTTTAAGACTTCTGAAAGAAAATTACAATCGGCGCTTTCCATTGAGCGCTATATACATACTATGGGTGTTGTTAAGGCGGCAGAAAAACTTGCTAAACGTTATGGCGCCGATGTTGAAAAGGCAAGGTATGCAGCTTTGCTTCATGACTGTGCCAAAGACTATCCTCCGGATATGAAAAGGCGCTTTTGTAAGGAATATCATGTGCCCGTAGATGACATTATGCTTAAGACAATAGACCTGACCCATGCTTTTCTTGGGGCAGAAGTGGCAAGACGTGAATATCTTGTAGAAGACGAAGAAATTTTAGGCGCTATAAAGTATCACACAACAGGCAAAAAAAATATGACTTTGCTTGAAAAAATAATATTTATCGCCGATTATATTGAAGAAGGAAGAAAAAAATTCGATACTCTTGAGGAATCAAGAAAAATTGCTTTTGAAGATATTGATAAAGCTATGGCATTTATTCTTGAACATACCATAGAATATGTTAAACAAAGAAACAGGCCTCTTCATCCTTTAAGTGTTGAGGCATATGAATACTATAAATCTATTTCGGAGGGGAAATAATGGATTTTAAAGAAATATGTTACATCGTAAAAGACGCAATAGAAGATAAAAAGGGGGAAAAAATACGAATACTCGATTTAAAAGGCATAAGCTCGCTTGCCGACGGGTTTGTAATAGCCTCTGGAAACAATGTTAATCAGCTTAGAGCAATAGCCGACAATGTGGAGGAAAAACTTGCAAAAAGAAATATTTATATCCACCACAGAGAAGGCTATCAGACCGGCGAATGGATACTGCTTGATTTTGGCGGCGTGATTGTACATCTTTTTAACAAGGAAAAACGCGAATTTTATGATCTTGACAGAATTTGGTCCGATGCTAAAGAAATAGTGTAAAAAGAGTGCATCCTTTTGGATGCACTTGATTTATCACTGTCTTTTGTTTGCTCTTTTGTTTAAACCAGCCATTTTTTCATTTGACTGTTTTAAAAACTCTTTCATCTTTTCCTCAAAATCATCAAGTTTCTGATTTTGTGAAGGTGGGGCAGTGTTTTTGTTATTATGACCTTTAAACTGACCGCTTTGCTTTTGACCGCTGCTGTGATGCTCATAATGCTCATGATGCTCATGCTCCGGCTTAGGCATTGCAGCTCTCATTGAAAGAGATATTCTGTTTTTTTCGTTGTCAATTGAAAGGACTTTGACTTTTACAGTATCATTGACCTTTACATGATCATTTATATTCTGTACAAAGGTATTGGCAATTTGCGATATGTGCACAAGGCCCTGTTTTCCGTTGCCAATAGATACTATTGCGCCAAAATCAGTGATTCGTGTAACTTTCCCCTCAACGATGCTGCCGACAGTTATTTGTTCTGACATTAGTTTAAACACTCCTAATTGTTAAAATTTTGAACGAAACGATTATATCATAGCATGAGAAAAAATTCAATAAACATCATGTCTAAAATATTTACATAAAATAAAAGATTTGCGAAGAAAGGATTACTTTGATGCTTAAAAAAAATGAAATTTTTAATGTAAAGATTGAAAACCTCGCTTTTCCGAATAAGGGAATAGGCAAAATTGGCGAATATAAAATAGTAGTTAAAAACACACTTCCGGGGCAAGAGGTATCGGCAAAAGTTACAAAAAAGAAAAATGGAATTGTTGAAGGCAGACTTTGCGAAGTTATTGAAAGGGCATCTTATGAGACAGAGCCTAAATGCAAACATTTTGACATTTGCGGCGGATGTGCATACCAAACGATTTCATTTGAGAAGGAAAATCAGATAAAAGAAAAACAGGTATTGGATTTATTAAACAATGCGGATATAAAAGATTTCGCTTTTGAAGGTATAGAAACATCACCTGTTATTGAAGGATACAGAAATAAATGTGAATTTTCGTTTGGTGATAACGGAAAAGACGGAGTGCTTTCTTTAGGAATGAGAAAAAGGAACAGTTTTTACGAAGTTGTAAATTTAACAGACTGCAATATAATCGACAGCGATTATCTTTTGATAATTAAAGCCGTAGTAGAATTTTTCAGAGAACGGAATGTTCCTTTCTACCACAAAACAAGGCATGACGGTATACTTAGACATCTTGTTGTAAGAAAGGGTGCTTATACAGGAGAGATACTTATAAACCTTGTAACAGCAAACGAGATTTCATTTAGTCTTGGGGAATTTAAGGACATGCTTTTGAGCCTAAAACTTGAAGGTAAAATTGTATCCATACTTCATACCGAAAATAATTCGGTAGCCGATATCGTTCAAAGCGATAAGACAGAAATTATTTATGGCAACGATTTTTACACTGACAGACTGTTTGATTTGGAATTTAAAATAACGGCGTTTTCATTTTTTCAGACTAATACAAAAGGTGCTGAAAAGCTATACTCAATTGTAAAAGATTATGCAGGAGATACGTCAAACAAAACTGTATTTGACCTTTACTGCGGCACAGGTACAATAAGTCAGATAATGGCAAAAAACAGCGGAAAAGTTATAGGAATCGAGCTTGTTGAGGAAGCAGTGGAAGCGGCCAGAGAAAACGCCGCAAGAAACTCTATATCAAACTGTGAGTTTATATCCGGAGATGTGCTTAAAAAAGTGGACGAGCTTAATGAAAAGCCTGACATAATAATAGTTGACCCTCCAAGAGAGGGAATACATCCAAAGGCAATTGGTAAAATAATAAATTTTGGTGCAGAAAAAATAATATATGTATCATGCAAACCATCGTCACTTGCCAGGGATATTGCAATTTTTGAAAAAAACGGGTATAAGGCAGACAGAGTAAAATGTGTAAATCAGTTTTGCAGGACAAGCCATTGTGAAAGTATTTGCCTTTTAAAGAAAAAATAATAGTGCATTAAAAATATAAAAAAAGGCAACTTTTTGAAATTATTTTCAATTAAGACCTTTTTTATTTTTTTACAGTGCTCTATAAAGGGAAATATATTGTAATTAACAAAAATTCTAAAAATAAATAATAATGAATAAAATTTTATCGTATGAAGTTATAGAAATTATTTTATTTATGTAAGGAAATATTGTTTATTTAGTTAAAAATTTATTATTATTATTATTTTATTTAAACAAATTAAATAAAAAAAAAGCAGAAAATGCATTAAATAGATTGACTGTAATAATTTATCATTTATAATAAAAAATAGAAAGACATTTTGTTAAAAAAGTATGTGTCAGGCGTACATAAGTCAAATAAATTGTAAAAGTGACATATGCAGCAGGTACATATATGTCAAATGTATTGTAAAAGTAACATATGTTTAGATTTTAATTGTGAATGTTGCATTTTAAATTATGAAAGCATGTAAACGGATTTTTATGACACTGCTTGTCAGACAGTGCCCTATTTTAATAAATGCATTTACATCATAAGGGGGGTGATGCTTAGTAATTGCGGCTATGTGTTTTGGCTTTTTTAAGTTCGGTTTGTTGTCTGTAGTTAAAAGTAAAGGATTAGGGCTAAGTAATATGGTTTATCAGGCATTATTTTAATATGATGCATATTTATCCTTTACCTAACTTTATAATGGGGAAACAGTTGAAAATTTTGAAAACTAAAGTTTTTCACAGTGTGTGTGGTGCAGTCAATTAAATAAAAAATTACTAATATATTTTAACTTTCCAGATTAATTAACAATACAGTCGCATTTACGATTAAACAATACAGAGATTGCTGTCTAAACATAGTAAAAAATAAAAGGAGGAGATTATAAAATTAATATAAAGGTAAATATATAAAAAATTGGAGGATTTACAATGGAAAAAAATGAATGTAAAAAAAGAGCAATAAATGCAATTGATAAAAATCGTGATAGTATATTGGCATTGTTTGATTCTGTTGCCTCAGAACCTGAACTTGGATTTAAAGAGTTTAAAACAGCTAAAAAAATTAAAGCATTTTTTGATGAAATGAACTTTAATTATGAAGACGGAGTTGCTATTACAGGTGTAATTTCAACTCAGAAAGGCCGTTCGTCAAAACTGAAAGTTGCTGTTATGGGCGAACTGGATGCGGTTATTTCGTCTTTACATCCCCAGGCAGATAAGCAGACAGGAGCTGTTCATGCCTGCGGACATAATGCTCAGCTTGCGGCTTTAGCCGGAGTTGCAGCAGCAATTCATGATGCGAATTTAATGGCTGAATTGGACGGCGATGTTGCGCTTATGGCAGTCCCTTCTGAGGAATGCATTGAAATTGAATATCGTAACCGTTTGCGCAAAGAGGGAAAACTCAAATTCCTTGGAGGAAAACAGGAATTTATTCGTTTGGGCAAATTTGATGATGTGGATATAGCAATAATGCAGCATACAGCTATGAGTGATGGAGGATTCAAAGCAGGCGCCGGTTCTCCATGCAACGGCTTTGTAAGCAAAATTATACATTATACGGGTAAATCCGCTCATGCCGGTTCAGAGCCATATAATGGAATAAATGCTCTTAATGCAGCTTCAATAGGCACTTTGGCCGTTCATGCACAGCGTGAAACATTCCGTGATGAGGACCATATAAGAGTACACTCCATTATGACTAAAGGCGGAGATGTTGTAAATATTGTTCCGGCAGATGTAACTTTGGAAGCTTATGTAAGAGGCGCAAATACTCCTGCCATTTTAGACGCAAGCTCAAAAGTAAACCGTGCATATAAGGCCGGCGGCGACGCTGTCGGTGCCAAAACTGATATTACTACACTTCCAGGATACATGCCTGTAGTTATGTGCGATCCTCTTTTGGACATTATGTATAAAAACATGCAGGAGCTGCTTGGAACGCAAGGGGTTGAAAGACTTTGCGCAGGTTTCGGAGGCGGCTCTACAGATGCCGGAGACGTTTCACAGATACTTCCGGTTGTACATTCATTTTTTGGTGGCGCAGAAGGAGGTTTCCACAGCGAAAGATTCCAGATAGTAGACCGCGATTTGGCTGTGATTTCGGCTGCTAAATGTTTGACTATGGTTCTTATTGACCTTCTTTGGGATGGTGCTAAAGAGGGAATTAAGATTAAAAATGCTTATGTACCGCCTATGACAAAGGATGAATATCTCGAAAAATGGGGCGGCATAAAGTAAAAATTATATGCTTAAACTGCGGTGCGGAATTTTTCAGTGAGAATCCTAAAAATTTTATTGGAGGATGAGAATAATGGAAAAATTTAAAAACACAAAGGAACTTTTGTCAAATTGGCCATTGCATATTACGTGTTTTGTAATAGTTATTATATGTGAATGTATTGGTATTATTAAAATACCAGTTGGAAATTCCAGTATAATGCTCTTACCTATGCTTTTTGCAATGGTTATAGGCATGATTGTTTACATTTCAAAACCATTTACTTGGATTAACAGCAAATGTGATAAAACGTCCAGCAAATTTGTTGTAATCGGTGTTTCGCTATTAATTGCTAAAATGGGCATTACATCCGGAGCTTCAATTCAAAGTGTAATAAAAGCAGGCCCGGCATTGATTTTTCAGGAGTTCGGAAATTTAGGCACTATATTCTTTGCGCTTCCTATAGCATTGCTTTTTGGTTTTAAACGTGAAAGCATTGGGCTTACCTATTCTATAGCTCGAGAGCCGAATGTTGCCGTTATTGCAAATGAATACACGTTGGACTCACCTGAGGGCCGCGGTGTTATGATAACATATACTGTCGGAACTCTTATTGGTACAATTTTTGTAGGTCTTCTTGCCAGTATTTTGGCAATGACTCCGCTTCATCCATATGCTATTGCAATGGCATGCGGCGTAGGCAGCGGCTCTATGATGGCAGCATCTTCTGGTACTCTTATAGCACTGTTTCCGAATATGGCTGATCAGATTTCCGCATATGCAGCCACAAGCAACATACTATCAAACATAGATGGTGTAGTTATGGCTGTTGTTATTTCAATTCCTCTTACTAACTTCCTGTACAAACATTGGGAGCCCATTATTGGAAAAAGAAAAAAGAATAAGAGTGAGAATAATTAATTTTGGGGAGGGATATCTATGGCTAAAGCTAAAGAAAAATTAACGAGTGATACTTTTTTGGAATTCACTCTCGTATTACTGATTACTGCTGTTATATGCTTAATAGGAAATCTTATTTACGCTTGGGCTGCAGCCCGCGGTGCCGGTCCTGTTGACTGGGCAGCAAATTTTGTGCAAAGCGTTCCGGGCTTACTTATACTATGCGGTATTTCATGGGTTGGCTTGGTAATGGGAGCTGCTATACCCGGTCCTGTTCCTTCTATCATTTGGATTACTGTAATAGGAATTGTATTAAGTGTGCCGGGAATGCCTACAAGCAAATATGTTATTGATTCTACAAGCAAAATCGCTTTGCTTGCAACTTGTACGCCTGTTCTTGCCTATGCCGGTGTTTCGATGGGCAAAGACTGGGCTGAATTTAAAAAAATCGGCTGGAGAGGTGTTCTTGTTTCCGGCTTGGTTATGTTTGGTACATTCTTTGGTTCTGCCATTGTTGCAGAAATAATATTAAAGATTCAAGGTATAATTTAAGATTTTATAAGAAATAAATAAAGTAAAATTCCCTTAGTCGTTTCTGTTTAGCAGAAAGAGGCTGGGGAATTTTTTATGTACTTTTTTAGATTAACTGAATAAATGTCATTGACAAATATTCAGTTAAAGATTAATATAATAAAAAAACGAAAGAAGAGATAAATATGCGAATATCAAAGGCTCCGGAGATAAGAAAAAGAGAAATGATTGACACGGCAATGAAACTGTTTGCCAGCAAAGGTTATGAAGCGACAACTATGACTGATATTGCAAAAGAGATGAATGTGGTATCAGGGCTTTGCTATAGATATTTTAAATCAAAAGAAGATTTATATAACGAGGCGCTTGAGCTTTATGCCAAAGAATGTGTTGCACCTATGATACAAATTATGGACAGGGATTACAATTCAATTAATGAGTATATTACAAAACAAAAGGAACTTTTTCGTAAAATGGACGGAAAAGAAAAATATCATTACTTTTTCCACGCAAAGGGAAATGAAATGTTTCATAAGCAATTAGAATATTCAATGCTTAAATTGCTGCAGCCTCACATAATAGGAATGTTTGAACGGATGAAACAAAAAAAAATTATACAGTTGGATGACTGTAAATATACTGCTTTATTTTTAATGTACGGACAAATGCCTATTATTAATGATGACTCGATTTCGACAGAAGAAAAAATTGAGATTGAAACCAAATTAATAAAAAAAATCATACCTTTTTAATTAGCCCTGTTTTTACAGGGTATTTAATTTAAGTATCAGTGAATAAATGTCAATGACATATATTTATTATGAGGAGTATTATTTATGAAAAAAGATAGAGAATTTAAAAATTTATCGAAAGAATATTTTAATTCAATTGCTGAAAACTACGATAACAGCCATGACGGAAAGTTTGTAAACTGCATGTACAAAGAGCTTGTAGAAAGAGCGATTACGCTTAAAAATAAGCCACATACTATATTGGATTTGGGGTGCGGAAATGGAAATGTCATAGCTATGATATCTCAAAAAACGGATGCGGATTTATATGGCATTGACTTGTCTGAAAAAATGATTAAAGAGGCAAAAAAAAGATTGGACAAAGCTAAGCTATGTGTCGGGAATGCTGAAAAACTGCCTTATGATGATAATAAGTTTGATGTTGTGATTTGCAATGCGTCTTTTCATCATTATCCTAAGCCGGAAATTGTATTGCAGGAAGTTAAAAGAGTATTGAAAAAAGACGGCACATTTATTTTGGGAGATCCTACATCACCTGTAAACTGGTATCTGAAATTTCTAAATTGGGCGCTTAAATTTTCAAACAGCGGTGATTTCCATATTTATGGGAAAAAAGAAATAATTAAAATGCTTGAAAAAACCGGATTTACAGTAACTAACTTGAAAAAAATAGATTTTAAAACATTTGTTTTAAATGCTAAACTTCAATAGCAATACAAAAATGTTATAGTATTAAATGTATTGAAAAATTTCTCTTTACAATATATGTAGTTGACGTATAATTAAAAGCATGACATCATAGTTATGAGTATATGCCAATTACTATTAAGGAGGGAATAAAGTGACTAAAATAGACATTATATCAGGTTTTTTAGGTGCTGGGAAAACTACATTGATAAAGAAGCTTTTAGATGAGGCCCTTTCCGGAGAAAAAGTTGCTCTTATAGAAAATGAATTTGGTGAAGTTGGCATAGACGGACCGATATTAAAAAAATACGGTATTGAAATAAAAGAAATGAATTCCGGCTGTATATGCTGTACAATTGCAGGGGATTTCAGTTTGGCACTAAAAGAATTGCTTGTGCATTATCATCCAGACAGAATAATAATTGAACCTTCGGGAGTCGGCAAACTGTCGGATATTATAAAAGGCTGTGAAAAGTATTTAAAAAAGGGCTCGGTTGAGTTAAGCATGTGTATTACTGTTATTGACGCAATGAAATATAAGGTTTACCTGAAAAACTTCAGAGAATTTTATGAAAACCAGCTTGCAAACGCTAAGACAATTATTTTGAGCAGAAGCCAAAATATGAATGAAAAGGCTATTGAAAGCATATTGGATGATATAAAAAAGCATAATCCAAAGGCACATATTATAACTACAGACTGGAAAAATGTGAGCGGCAAAAAAATAGTTGAACTTGCGGAGTCGTCAGAAGAAATACCTGGCCTTAAAACATTATTGGAACAAACTGGACATGCACATGACCATAATCATCATGCGGATGAAGTATTTCATGTTTGGGGAAAAGAAACGGCAAAAACATTTGAGCGAAATGAACTTAACAAAGTTTTAAACAGCCTTGATAATGTTCAGGGTATACTTCGAGCAAAAGGCATTGTTCGTTCTGAAAATAATAAATGGCTTCAGTTTGACTATGTGCCAAAGGAAGTAATTATAAGAGATACAACGCCAGATTGCACTGGCCGTATCTGTGTTATAGGAGAACACATAAACGAAAATGTAATTTCGAAAATGTTTGGATTATAAGAGGTATATATGATATACATAGATATAATTACGGGTTTTTTGGAAAGCGGCAAAACCACTTTTATCAATGAACTTCTGGAAAATGAAGCATTTGAGGAATATAATAAAATTGTACTTGTTATTTGCGAAGCGGGATTTACTCAATATGACGAAAATGAGCTTAAAAGATTGAATGTAGTACCTATTTTTTTGGAAAATGAATCAGATTTGACTAATAATTTATTTAATAGCATAGAAAGTAAATATTGTCCGGATTATGTACTTGTCGAATACAACGGCACTTGGAATATTTCAAAAATAATTGGTTTAAAAACGCCAAAGTTTTATAAACTTAGAAATATAATTTTAATAAGCAATGCTGAAAGCTTCGATAATCAACTGGACAATATGGCATCGCTTATGCAACCACATATATTAAACAGCGATGTTGTGGTTTTTAACCGATTTAAAAAGTTAAACGAAAAAGCACAAAAAAAATTAGCCAAAGTCATAAAAAATATTAATCCAAAAACAAAAGTTACATTTTACAAAAGATTTAGGCGGGATAAAATATTAAAAGAACGGTTTATAATGTCTAAAGACAGCGATGAAAAGCTGTCAAATATGACGACAGATATTGAAATAAGTGCTCTGCTAATATTATGTTATGCTGTTATATGTGTGTTTAGAGAGCAAAATACTTATACTTATATACAGTATATGGCAACGGTGTTTTTAGGTATTCTTATGCAGGCAATACCATTTATACTTTTAGGCGCTTTTATTTCGTCAATTATTCAGATATTTACTTCAAACGGATGGATTATGAGGCAAATATCCAAAGGCAGATGGTATTCTTTTTTAATAGCCGCTTTTGCAGGAATTTTTATGCCTATATGTGATTGTGGAATGGTGCCTATAATATCAGGCCTGTTAAAAAAGAATACGCCATTGCCGCAGACAATGACTTTTTGGTTATCTTCCTCAGCTGTAAGTCCAGTTGTTATTCTTTCTATGCTGTATGCATTTCCGGATAAACCATATCTGGCTGTGGTTAGGTTTATAGCAGGTTTATTTATAGGTATTACGGTAGGCCTTATATTAAAGCTGTTTAATTTGGAAACCGGAGATGTGGTGTGTCAAACAAGAAGAGTTCAGAGAATAGGAAAAGATATACTTGATTTAAAATACAAAGGTTTAATGGGAAAAATTGAGGCGGTTTTTGCAGGAGCCAAAGTTGAATTTTTCAGAGTGGCAGAATATGTTATAGTCGGAGCTTTAATATCGGCTGTACTGCAAACAGTTCTGCCTCAGACAATGAAAAACATTATTGGACAAAATATTATTATTCAGTTTGTAATTATGATTGCAGCGTCAATGCTTATGTCTACATGCTCAACTTCAAATGCTTTTATTGGAAGAAGTTTTTCAAATAACTTTTCAACTGTTCCGATTTTATCATTTATCATTGTTGGCCCAATGCTTGATTTGAAAAACATGATAATGCTTTCGGAAATTCTTAAAAAAAGATTTTTGTTTTTCCTTGCTTTTCTTGTGATTTTAGAAAGTATTATTGTTTTCGGAGCTTTGTCATTTTGTTTTTAAGGAGAATTAAATGTTTAGAAGAAATAATAAAGAAGCTATTATTCAAATAATACTTTTGCTGGCTACCGCGTGTTTGCTTACGTATGCGATTATAAGCAAAGAGGCTACGTATTATGTGCATCCGAGATTTTTTTTAGGAATAAAAGTTTCGATTGTTATTATAGTGTTATTTGCAATAAGTTTGCTGTCAAAAATACATAAGGCCAGACATAACGTAAGTCTGCGGCGATATATGATTTTTGTAATTCCGCTGGCAGCGGCTATTTTATTTCCGGCATCCGGTGTAAGCGGCAAAGAAACAACCATGAGTATAAGCAATTTTTCACCATATAAAAACAATCAGGTAAATACGGACACAAATAATAATACAAATAGCAATGCAGGTAATACGTATGACTATTCCGAAGGTACAGAGAATTCAAGCAGTTACCAAGGCGACAGCCAAAGCTTTTCCGGAGATACAACAAATATAAACAGCTATCCCGATAATGATGCCGGCTTAGAAACTTCATCTGATGATTCGAAAGACTATTCTGAGCAATATTTACAATATGAAAAGGACGGAGTAATGGTCATAAATGACGATATTTTTGCCCAATGGTATTGCGATTTATATGCTCATCCTGATAGTTTTAAGGGAAAAAGATGTCAATACCTTGCTCAGGTATATTCAATGGATGACGGAAAGCCAAATCAATTTTTGGCAGGAAGATACTTTATGGTATGCTGTATAGCAGATTTGGTCGGGTATGGAATAATCTGTGAAAGTGATAAAAGAAGTCAGTTAAAAGATGATGAATGGATTACTGTTACAGGCACAATAGATGAATGTGAATATAACGGCAGTGTGGCTCCTATACTTAAGGATGTTACAATTACAAAAGCACAGGCACCTGACATTGTGTATGTTTATTATAACGGCAACTAAAATAAAAATGCCAGACTTTTTAATTTTACTCTTGGAAAATTATTTTATATAAAGTAATATGTAATTAATATAGCTAACTTAAATTTTTAATATTTATGTTAGGAGTAATTACAGTGAATAAATGTAAAATTTGCAATCAGTGTATTGATTATCATGAAATTATAGAATGTATTGTAAGCGCTTTGGACGCAAAAGACCCTTATACGGCGGGGCATTCTCAAAGGGTAAGCGACATGACTTTGAAATTATGTGAGCTTATGGAGCTTGATAATGAGGAAACAGAAAAAATACATATTGCGGCTCATCTTCATGATATCGGGAAAATAGGAGTGCCGGACGCTGTTTTGAATAAGACAACCAAACTAAATGATGAGGAATGGGAAGAAATGAAAAAACATCCTCAGATTGGTGCCGACATATTAAGTAAATCACAACATTTAAGTGAACTGAAAGATATAGTTTTATGCCATCATGAACGTTTTGACGGAAAAGGATATCCAAGAGGCCTGAAAGGAGAACAAATTCCGTTTGGCGCAAGAATTATTGCAGTCTGCGACTCTATAGATGCCATGACTTCAAACAGAAGCTATCGTAAGGCATACAGTTTTGATTACTGTTACAAAGAAATAAAAAAGAATATTGGAACTATGTATGACCCTGCAATTGGTCAGTATGTACTTAAACACTGGGATAAAATTATAAATGCTGCCGGAAAGAAAATGGAAGAATAGATATACGATTATATTAAAGTGTTGACATTTAATATTAAGTTAGCTATAATTAATATTGGTTAGATAATGCTAATAAAAGGAGAAAATATGAGTAAAGAAGTATTTGATATTGTGAGAAGTATGGATTTAAAAAAAGTTGAGACACAGTTGGCTTTGCAATGTGCACCTATTATTACCGGATTAAAAATATCAAACCTGCTAATTATACAAAATGAAAATTTTGCTATTGTAAAAGACATATTTGACAATACAAAAATAAAATATTTGGTATTACTTATTACGGAAAATAAAACAACGCTTTTACTATATAAGGAAGACAAATTAGATTTGTTTCTTTCAGAAAAGCGTGTAAGGAAATTAATGAATAGAATTGGGTATAGCAAATGTAATCTTAAATATATGCTTACATTATTTCAGAGACGTTATGAGTGTTATTGGAAAAAAGGAGGTGAGTTTCCACATGAAATGGGACTATTTTTGGGATATCCAATAGAAGATGTATTTGGATTTATTAAAAATAGAGGCAAAAATTTTCTGTATGCAGGTTATTGGAAAGTGTATGACAATCTTCAGGATAAAGTGAAGCTGTTTGAAAAATATGAACAAGCTAAGATAGCATTAATACAGTTGTTATCCCATGGCATAAGCATTAAAGACGCAATCGGCATGTACAGTGATAATATGCTACGTCAAGTAGCTGTATAGGAGGAAAATAATGAACAAAATCAGCGTAATTTATTGGTCACAGTCAGGAAACACGAAAGCAATGGCAGAGGCAATTGGCGAAGGCATTAAAGAGGCTGGAAAAGAAGCTGAAGTAATTGATGTAAGCCAAGTATCATTGGAAAAAATCAAAAATGAGGCTGCGTTTGCTCTTGGCTGCCCTGCTATGGGGGATGAAGTTTTAGAAGAATCTGAAATGGAGCCATTTGTTGAAGAGATTGAAAAATACACATCAGGCAAATCAATTGCTTTATTTGGCTCATACGGCTGGGGAGACGGAAAATGGATGAGAGACTGGACGGAAAGAATGATAAATGACGGAGCAAAAATTGTTAATGGAGAAGGACTGATTTGCCAAGATACTCCCGACAATGAGGCTATTGATGAGTATAAAAATCTTGGAAAGCAATTAGCTAAAATTGGATAAACCAAAATTTAGATTTATATAAATACTTTTTCCTCTTTGCTGTTGTATTACCATACAAGTGAAGAGAAATTTTTTTGTTGCAATTATATACTCAGGAGATAAAATCTCTTGACAAAACTAATGACGTTAGTTATTATAAAACTAATGACATTAGTTTAGGAGGCAATTATGAGCAGAAAAGGATTATCATCTGAAATTATATTAAATACTGCTGCCGATTTGATTTCTGAACGCGGAGAGGATAATTTTTCAATGCGTGAACTGGCTGAGAGATTGGGAATAAAGACATCTTCACTTTATAATCACACAGCAAGTATGCAGGAGTTATTAGCTGATGTAGGAAAAGCAGCAATCTCAAATTTAAACAAAGCTCTTGAAAAGGCTGTTTCAGAGAAAAAAGGAAAAGATTCACTAATGGCTATGGCAATTGCTTACCGCAGTTTTGCAAAACATAATCCGGAGCTTTACAAAATGATTCTGAGTATACCGTCTATCAATAATAAAACGTTATCAGATTGCGGACATATTCTTGTAAATGAGCTTTATGATTTGCTTGAGCCATACATCGCAGCTTATGAAGAACGTGTACATTTTGCAAGAGCATTTAGGAGTGCCATGCATGGATTTATTTCGCTTGAGCATGCTGATTTTTTTAGGAATCAGATATCTGCAGATGACAGTTACATGAATATGGTTAAAATTTTATTAAGTACGCTTACAGAAAGGGAGGATATATCATGCTAAGATATATTGCTTTGCCAATTGTAGGATTTGTTGTAGGGCTTTTGGTTATATCTCTTGGCGGTGGCGGAGGTGCTGTTTATGTAGGAATATTAACTGCATTTTTTGGCATTTCTCCTGCAATTGCTGCCTCTACTTCTCTTGCAACAATTATACCAACTTCCGCCGTGGGCACATACAGCCATTGGAAAGCCGGAAACGTCAATTTCAAGTATGGGTTTACAATGCTTATAGGAGGTGTTATAGGATGTGTTACTGGTTCCTTTTGCTCAAGACTGCTGTCACAGAGCTTCTATAATAAACTAACCGGTGTAATTTTACTTCTACTTTGTGTTCAAATGTTTATTTCATTTTTAAATAAAAGAAAACATCCTGAAAATACAGAAATTGTCAAAGGAAAAAAATCAGATACTGTCAAAGCTGTAATATTCGGGATGCTTGGCGGAGCAATGGCCGGGCTTATTGGATTAAGCGGAGGTGCGCCTATTATTGCAGGGCTTTCTATTTTGGGATGCAGAGCATTGGAAACGGTAGGTACATCCATACTGGTTTTATTTGGCATATCAGTTGTTGGTTTTTTGTTACATCTTGGACTCGGAAATGTTGAATGGGGACTTGTAGGACTATTGCTTATTGGCACTGTTACTGGAGCATTTATAGGGCCTATTATTCTTAAGCATATTGATAAAAAGAAATTGGAAAAAGCATTACAGCCTATTTTATTAGTTATGCTTACAATTATGGGAGTTATATTGCTATTTAAGTAAAAAGATAAATATTAAAAATACTGCAAAGCTGTTTAACTTAAAAACATATATTTAAATCGAAGGATAATTGTATATCACAAATAAACAATATGGATATTTTTATTAAGTTTTGAAAGAATAAATTAAAAGTACAGCTTTGGAGGGTTAAAAATGAAAAGACAAAAAACAAAGGAAGAGATTGAAAGGGAGAATCTTATATTTGAAATGGCCGACGAGCTTGGATTATCTGAGAAAATAGTAAAAGAAGGATTAAGAGGATTAACATCAAAAGAAAGCGGAAAAATAGGCGGGCTGATTTCTGCTAAAATCAGAAAAGAAAAGAAAAAATGATAAATTGTACTATTGAAATTAATGTAAATATAAGCAAATATTTATCAATATTTAGAAGCATTTTCAATGAAAAATCTGTAAGTTTTGGGGCTGAAAAACTAAAAAAGTGTTGACTTTTAATTTAAGATATAGTATTATAGCAACTGTGCCTGATGTCAGGCACGCTTTTAAATAGCGTGGAGAGGTGTCCGAGTGGTTTAAGGAGCTGGTCTTGAAAACCAGTGACTCCGCAAGGGGCCGTGGGTTCGAATCCCACCCTCTCCGCCATTTTTATGACTAATTTAATATTTATTCTGGAGAGGTGTCCGAGCGGTTTAAGGAGCTGGTCTTGAAAACCAGTGATTCCGAAAGGAACCGTGGGTTCGAATCCCACCCTCTCCGCCATTAAAAAACGAAGTAAAGCATCTTGTGGAGAAGTACCCAAGTGGTTGAAGGGGCTCCCCTGGAAAGGGAGTAGGTCGTTAATAGCGGCGCGTGGGTTCAAATCCCACTTTCTCCGTTTGTATCATTGCTATAGGGGTATAGTTCAGTTGGTAGAACGTTGGTCTCCAAAACCAAATGTCGAGAGTTCGAGTCTTTCTGCCCCTGTTATTTAAAAATCGCTGAATACCTTGATTTTACAAGGGTTTGGCGATTTTTTTATTGCGAATATGACCTTAGGTATCCCAAAATTTGTATTGAATTGCTGTTTTTGCATATAAGAATAGTCAAAAAAGTAGTCAAAGTATTGCTAAAAATTAATTAAGTTTTTCAGAGCTCATTATACAAAAAAATTATGATAATAGGTGTACTGCTAAACGACGGCACAACAAAAAGAAGTACATCAATAGAAATTGGTTACATGACTGGTTGACACTATAAACGTACACACTTATAGGTGTAACTTAGTGCTTTAAAACTAATTTATACTTGTTTAAACCTAACATTATAATAAAACGTAAATTCAATCATATAATAAATTGAAAAGTTCTTTTATTTTGAAAGGAGTTTATAATGGCTATAAAAATATTCATCGACCAGGGACACAATCCTGTCAACCCAAACGCAGGTGCAGAAGCTTTCGGATACAGGGAACAGGATATTAATTACGAGGTTGGAGTAAGGCTGGCAGCTCTTCTTGACGCTGATCCAAACTTTGAAGCGAAACTATCCAGAAATTCTCCTACAGAACAATTAGGCACAAGTACTTCAACAAGTTTACAAACGAGGGTTAATATGGCTAATGAATGGGGAGCTGACTTTTTTATAAGCCTCCATTGCAATTACAATGATAATCCGGCAATAAGCGGAAGTGAAGCGTATGTATATAGCTTATACAGTGAAGCTTATAATATGGCATATCAGATTTTATTAGGACTTTATTATTTTACACAGCTGACGAACAGAGGCATTATGGAAAATCAAAGACTATATGTATTAAGAGCAACAGATATGCCGTCTGTATTAGTAGAAATGGGATATATGTCTAATCCGACGGATATAAAGCTGCTTACTACAGACCCTCAGAGTTTTGCAAAAGGCATATATTATGGAATACGGTTTTATTATGGTGTAAAATAATTTAATTGCTACATACAAATTTAATTACACATAAAAAACAAATGGAAATCTTTTGGTTTCCGTTTGTTTTTTTAAAAATATTTTATTTAGGCAAACATCTTTTTTGTATAAAAAAACCGCCGAATTTTCGGCGGCTTTTTAAAAAGATTAACTTTAGCGGCAATTGTTTTTATTGTTTTTGTCGTTTTTCTTTTCCTGCTTTTCAGTATTGAGGTTATATTCCTCTGCAAATTCTGTTCTCTTTGTATTGCCCTGAGTACCTTGAGTACCTTTTCCATTGACCTTGATATTGCTCTTATCATTTTTCATATCGGTTTTCATATCATTTTTCTTGTCCATTTTAAACACAACTCCTTTGAAAGATAAAAATAATGTTTGCAAGGAATAGTATTTTCTTTTTTAATATTTTTATTCGTTTTTTATTTTTCTAAATACACAGGAATAATTATCTGCTGACCTGACTTTATATTATCATTTTTCATGCCGTTAAAGTTTTTTATCTTTTCAACGTATTCGTATGTTTTTATATTGTCGTCGGAATATGTCCGGGCTATAGACCAAAGTGTATCACCGTTTACTATTTTATGTACTTCGTAATATTCGGTATACTTCTTTTCTGTATTACCAAAAGCAAACTTAAAAACGGCAATAACTGTTATTAAGGTAACAACTATAAAAACACTTTTTCTCATAATGTCTGCCTCCTCGAACAAATATTCCTAAATATGCCTTTAATATACACGAACAATTGTTCTTTGTCAATATGTTTTTTAAATTTAACGAACATAGGTTTGAATTTTATATTGATATGTGATATAATCAATTCGAATTGTTTGATAAAAATAGGCTACGCAGATGTTAAACAAATTATGATACTTTTCAGAAAAATGACTATAATAAATTGTATTGGAGTGAGAGGATGAGTGATTTATCCGTTAAACAGCAGCAGATACTTGATTTTCTGAAAAAAGAAGTGCGTGAAAAAGGTTATCCGCCTTCAGTTCGCGAAATATGTGACGCAACAGGTTTGAAATCAACTTCTACTGTTCATGGGCATTTGGCAAGGCTTGAAAAAAAAGGCTATATAAGACGTGATGCAACAAAACCGCGTGCAATAGAAATTCTTGATAACGAACCGGTTTATGTTTCGGACCAAAAAACGGCAAGTATCCCTATTGTTGGTACGATTACCGCCGGAACACCTATACTTGCTGTTGAAAATATTGAAGATACATTTACTTTGCCGGCACAGTATGTGACAAGTGAAAACATGTTTATGCTTAGAGTGCGTGGTGAAAGTATGATAGACGCAGGTATTTTCGACAGAGATCTTATACTTGTAAAACCACAGCAGACAGCTGATAACGGTGATATTGTTGTTGCGCTTATAGACGGAGAATATGCCACAGTAAAAAGATATTTTAAAGAAAATGGACATATAAGACTCCAGCCTGAAAATACCAGTATGTCGCCTATAATTGTTGAAAACTGTATTGTGCTTGGTAAAGTTACAGGGCTTTTCAGAAAATTTTGACAGGAGTTGTGAGGTATGTTTGGGTTTGTAAGATGCGGAGCCGCTGTGCCGGAGCTAAAAGTTGCGGACTGCAAATATAATACTGAAAAAATTACAGAGCTTATTAATGAAGCGAAAAAAGAAAAATTAGCACTGCTTGTGTTTCCTGAGCTTAGCATTACGTCTTACACATGTGCAGACCTTTTTATGCAAGACAAGCTTATTGATGAAAGCAAAAAATCTCTTTCTGAAATAATGAAAGCTACAGATGGCTGTAATATGCTTGTTTTTGTAGGGATACCGGTTGTTGCAGACTGTCAGGCTTTTGACTGTGCGGCTGTGCTGCAAAACGGTGATATTCTTGGGCTTATACCAAAGACATATGTGCCGAATTACAGTGAATTTTATGAAAAAAGATGGTTTTCACCAGCTAATGGACTGATTGATAAAGACATAGAAATATGCGGAAAAAATGTTCCAATAGGAACGGATATTATTTTTAAAGCTGAAAACATACCTGAACTTGTTGTAGGAGTGGAAATTTGCGAAGATTTGTGGAGTCCTATACCACCGAGTTCATATGCTGCTTTAAACGGTGCGACCGTGCTTGTAAACCTATCCGCAAGCAATGAATTGGCTACAAAAAACGAGTACAGAAGGCAGCTTGTAAGCCAACAGTCGGCCAGCACAATCAGTGCTTACGTTTATTCTTCTGCCGGAGTGGGTGAGTCAACGCAGGATTTGGTTTTCAGCGGACATGCATTGATTACTGAAAACGGTACTATATTTAATGAAAGCAAACGATTTTTAAGAAAAAGTCAGCTTATATTTTCTGACATTGACGTAACGCGGCTTGTAAATGACAGAAAAAAGAACACAACCTTTATGTCGCATAATCTGTTTTACGGCAGCAGGCCTTACAGGACTGTTAAATTTACGGCAGTTGAATTTAAAGAAAAATGGGTGCAACGGCCTAATATATGTATGCCGTTTGTTCCAAAAAATGATGAAAAACTTGCTGAAAGATGTTTTGATATTTTTAGGATACAGGTATCCGGCTTGGCAAAAAGAGTTAGCCACACACATTCAAAATCTCTTATTGTTGGGATTTCAGGAGGCCTTGACTCAACTTTGGCACTGCTTGTAGTTGTAAAAGCATGTGATTATTTAAATATTGACAGAAAAGCTGTAATTGGTGTTACTATGCCGGGCTTTGGCACAACTGACAGAACATACAACAATGCTGTAAATCTTATGAAGTCGCTTGGAATAACGACAAGAGAAATTTCGATAAAGGATGCGGCAATACTTCATTTTAACGATATTGACCATGATATAAACGTACATGACGTAACATATGAGAATACACAGGCACGTGAGAGAACTCAAATCCTCATGGATATAGCAAATCAGGAACAGGGAATGGTAATAGGCACAGGCGACCTTTCCGAGCTTGCTTTGGGCTGGGCTACGTATAACGGAGATCACATGTCAATGTATGGCGTAAACTCAGGTGTGCCAAAAACACTTGTGCGTGTGCTTGTTAAATGGGTTGCCGACAACGAAGAATTTGATGATACATCAAAAGAATTATTGTATGATATAATTGATACTCCTGTAAGTCCTGAACTTCTTCCGCCTGACAAGAAAGGCGAGATAAAGCAAAAAACAGAAGATCTTATTGGTCCTTATGAGCTACACGATTTCTTTTTGTATTATATTGTAAGATTTGGATTTTCTCCTAAAAAAATAATGTATCTGGCAGAAAATGCTTTTAATGAAAAATACAGCAGGGAAGAGCTTATAAAATGGCTTAAGAATTTTTACAAGCGCTTTTTCTCTCAGCAGTTTAAAAGATCATGTCTTCCTGATGGGCCAAAGGTAGGTACAATTAATCTTTCTCCAAGAGGTGATTGGAGAATGCCTTCAGATGCGGTAAGCCGTATTTGGATAGATGAAATTGAAAAGCTTTAAAAACTTAATATTAAAAAAGCGGTGTATAGTCAGTGTATATATGCCGTTTTTTTGTTGAAATGATTTGATTTTGTCCTTTTAAAAGTACAGTTAAAAGATATACTTCCTTATTTACCATAGTTTATTATCCCTCTCATGTTTGCCAACGTAATAAAATTAGCTGGAATAGGTTCTATACAATTTTGGATGTTTTCAATTTTTAATTTCTTCTTTAATTATGTCTAACAAAAAAAGCGTTTATTTATTCTTCGTTAATGTAAATATTTTTAAGTATTGGCTATTTTGAAAAATCTGATTCAAAGACACCAATTTTGCAAAACATTCCGTAAAAATATAAAGTAGATTAACTGCAATCCGCTTTTAAAGCAATGTCATCCATCTGTGTACGAAACACCTCGATTTTCAAAAAGTACATAGCTGATGATAAAATATATTTAAAATTAAGTTCTGTAAACTTGATACCATACAGGTCTATATAAAAGATAGGGGAAGGACTAAGTATGTTTTTTTAATAATATGAGAGACAATTAAATTAAAAATAAAAATATTTAAAGATTAAAAAGTTTTTTATAATAACTAAAGCCAGTTGAAGAAACTAAAAAACTTTCGAAAAACATATTGACAAAACGAATAAAAAGAGTATAATCAAAAATCGCTGCGGAAAACAGCGGACGCGTTCAATACCGATTTACGAGAAAAAAGAAAAACAAAAAAAGGTATTGACAAACGAAAAGAAACGAGTATAATAAGTATTCGCTGGCCTCGAGAGGGGCCGGG
>JALCQR010000002.1 GCA_022651385.1 Clostridia bacterium
TTTCCAATACATAAACGGCTTTTATAATTCTGTCAGGCCTCATTCTCACAACGGTGGCCTGTCCCCAATTCAAAGGGAATCTTTATTTCTTTGACATTTACTTGTCTACTTTATTGACTATGATCCAAAGACCATGGAGTGTCAGGTGAGGTAAATCTGTTGTTTCAACAAACTTCGTAAAAAGCTCAGATAAGTAATTCGGCCTATACGGATGTCCGTCGTCCCAAACCAATACAAGATTGCTTTTGTTATATTCAGAACCAAATACTTCTTTATTTTTATCCTGTCTTTCTTTTTCCTCTTTAAGCAATTTGTAAAGTTCATCGTTCATATAAGGTGTTCTTGCAGAGGTTTCATTCTTGGTACCTTTAGTTACCACAACACTTCCCGCCTGTGTTCTAGCTTCTTTAATTATAAATTTTCTGTTTTCAAAATCTACATTGTCCCAGTTTAAACCGCAGGCCTCTTCACGCCTAAGCCCTAAGTACCCAATAAGCTTAACAGTAATTTCAAGCCTTGTTCCCGTAACCAGTTCAAACAATTCCTTCATTTGTTCCGGCGTATAAAAATTTGCCTCTTTATGATTTACAGAAGGCGGTTCAACTCTGTCTGTTGGATTATAAAGCAAAACTCCCTGTTTTACAGCAAAGCCTAAAGCCGTTTTCATAAGGTTATGGTGTTTTTTAACCGTATTAGGTGACAAAACAATTCCTTTATCATTTTTTTCACTTAGTTTTTTTGCATAGTATCTCTGAAGCTGAGAAGGCTTAAGATTTTGAAGATTTATATAACCAAGCTCAGGCTTTAAATGATTTTCAATTATCTGTTCATAAAAATATACGGTTGTCGCCTCTCTATTAGGCACAACAACTGATTTAAGCCAATAATCAAGCCATGTTCCAACTGTATATCCGCTTGGCATTGTAACATTGCCCTTTACCTTGTCGCCTTCAAATTCTTTTAATGCTCGTCTGGCATCCGTAATTTTATTAAATGATTTTCTTTTTACAATCTGTTTTCCTGAATCATCATTTCCGTAATTAAATGTCACATAATATTTTTTTCTTACATCATCATATGATATATTTCGCTCAATACTCTTTCTTGCCATGACTTCACCTTCCGTATGTACCGGTTTAAAAAAAATGTACCAGAATATGTACCAAAAAAATAATTATATCACAGATAAATTTAAAAATGTACCAAAAAATGTACCAAATCTCAATATAAGCCACTTCCGCCGATGTCTGCCACAATATATAGTATTAAAGTGCAATAAAAAAGACTATATCTGGTTGATATAGTCTTTTTTCAGTATGGAGATGAGGAGAATCGAACTCCTGTCCGAAAACCCGTCGGTAAAAACTTCTTCCATCACAGCTGATGATTTAACATTCCCTCGTTATGTCACCCGTCAGCAGGTTACATACCTTGGTAGCTTCATAAATCTTTTTTTACCTCAAAGCTTTGGCAAAAAAGTTCCCCGCATAGTCGACGCCAGTTACCTAAACTGCGAGAGATTCAGGGCTGACGAGCAGCACTTAGGCTGCTATTAAAGAATAATCTTTGTCGTTTAATTTTTAAATTTCCGCCCATTTTAACGAAGCTGGTCGGCTCTTCGGATGGCTATTTCTACTTTCAAGACTCCCGTCGAAACCATTGCATCCCCAGATTATAAAGTCAGATTGCGTACCTTAAATTCACGCTCTGCCTCTCTTCTTTGGTCCTGTTTTGAAATGGTATCACGCTTATCATAAAGCTTTTTGCCCTTTGCTATAGCAATATCCACTTTAACAAGACTTCTATAAAAATAAACTTTAAGCGGTACAAGAGTATATCCTGCCTGAGAAATCGCAGCATCTATTTTTCTGATTTCGCTTTTGTGCATGAGAAGTCTTCTTGTTCTGAGCGGGTCCTTGTTAAAAACATTGCCCTGCTCATATGGACTTATATGCATGCCATATATGAGGGCCTCCCCGTTTTCAATACGGATAAAGCTTTCTTTAAGCGAACATTTACCCTCTCTGAGACTTTTAACCTCTGTACCAGAAAGAGATATTCCGGCCTGAAATTTTTCTTCAATAAAATAGTCGTGGTATGCTTTTTTGTTTTGCGCAATAAGCCTGCCTTGTCCTTTTTCTTTTGCCATGAATATCACCTCTGAACTACAAGTATAGCATATTTTAATAATAAATCAAATGAAATTTTTGTTACAAATTATTTTAATTTCTTGTAATTTCCTTCAATACCTTTTATCAGCAGATAAATTCTGTCATTCCACGGAGTAGGCACACCGGCTTTTTTGCCGAATTTTATAACCGTTCCTGCAAAATAGTCAACCTCTGTCATGCGCCTGTTTTCAACATCTTGAAGCATTGATGTTTTTCCGTCAGGGTCGAACGTTTTAAGTATGTCGTCGTACTCGAAGGCGTCCTCCTTTTGTATGTTTACTCTCATTTTATGCGCAAGTTCTATTACTTCAAACATTACTTGGTGCATAGCCTCATTCATTTCAGGTATTGATACAAAAGCACCATACCCAACTTTGGTTATTGCCGAAAGCTGATTTGTGCTTACATTTATCATCCATTTTTTCCAAATTGCTCTTATCATATCCTCGCATACTGTATTTGTAATTTCCGATTCATCAAACACTCTCTTTACTTCTTTAACAGTCTCAGACATATTTTTGTTATCGGCTTCACCAAAATTAATAACACCGTCATTTCTGTTTGTGATGCCTCCATCAGTCCTTACAGCGTCTATTCCCAAAGCAATACCGTAAAGCACTGTGTTATTTTTAAACGTTTCTTTAATTTGGTCATGAGCAGTTACGCCGTTTAAAAGAGGAAGAAATATTGTATTTTCAGTAACAATACCTTTTACATCTTCTATGGCTTTTGCAAGCTGATAATTTTTCACTGTAAATATTACAAGGTCTGCTTTCCAATTTTTGTCATCGGGTGAAATAACCTGCGGTACTACAGGTTTGCCATTTACCTTTACAACATTGCTTCTTATTTTTTCAGCACGTTTTCCTCCTGCTATAACGGCAAAATCATTTCCCAGTTTTTTTGACAGATTTCTGGCATAGATACATCCTATTGCACCAAATCCAACAAGCGCGACCTTTTTTATTTTCATTTAAAATATCCTCCTATTTGCAAATACACTATTTATGTATTATAGTACCACAAACATATATTTTTTAGCAATATAAATAAAGCAAAATACCACAGTACAAATAATCTTTGTCATTAGTATTGCGGTATTTATATGTCAGATTTTAAAACTGTTTATAGCATCTGCAAGAAACAGCATATCTTCTTTACAGTATCTTTGGTCAACAGGAAACGATATTATTTGCTCACCCATTTTTTTGGTATCACCAATGTTGTTTACTTCATCATAAAGATAAGTCCTCCACAGCACTGAAGGATATATTAAAAACTCGTCAACAAGATAATTCCACATTTTTTCTCTTACAGTGCAGTACATCGGCAAATTAAACGGTACTTCGTTTTCATTGCGTTTTTCTATGGCATGCACAAGATACGGAGAGTTTATTGCTGACCTTAATATCTTTTCATTTTCTTTTCGTTTTTCAATCATTGAATAAACATCATTGCACTTAAACATAAATTCTGTAAAATCACTCATTAAGTATTTTTCGTTATTGTCGCTGTAACAATCGAGTTCTTTTTCAACATCCGCAAACATGTCTACAAAATATTTAGGCTGTATATCCAATTTTTCCTTCAAAAAAAGGTGTTTAACAACCTGCGGATACAATTTTTTGTTTTGCTTGCTGTTTCTTTTTATGCCATTTGTGTTTATGCATGACAAATCGTTTTTTGAATATAGCACTCCCCCGTCGGGAACAGGGAACCATTTTCGTATGGATGAAATAGAATAGTCGCCTACAGTTGGCTTTCCCGAAAATAAGCTCTGAGTATTATCTTCCACTATTAGTAAGTTATATTTTCGTTTAAGCTCCATAATTTTTTTTGAGTCATTTTCGTTTATTCTGTGTCCAAAATAATTTGTTATGTATATTCCTGCTGTCTGATTTGTTATCTTTTTTTCAATATCATCTAAATTCAGTGTAAAATCCATATTCACCGCATAAAAAACAGGTTTTACTCTATACGCAAAGCCATATATCACAGAAAAACACGAAAACGCCGGTACAAGAATTTCTTTCCCTGCAAAAAGTTGTGATACAAGTTTTATACAGGTACGTCCGCTGTCTGTATATATGCAATTGTAATCAGCCATGTAATCAAATATATTGTTCTTCTTAATACCAATATTTTCAAAATCAATATCAAAATCATATCCCATTGTGCGCATAAAATAAACCTCCCCTTAATTAGATAATAGAATTAATTTACAAAATTATTGTATTACCGTTTACACTTTGTATATATATAATTAATTAATATCTAATCTAAATAGAATCAAATTTTAATCGCACAATATGGCTTACTGTAAAACAAAAAATAAGGTTTATTTGGCTGCTTTTAAAACTAAACTAACCAAAAAACCTTAATTTTATATTCTATTTTGTTTCTCCTGTTTAAGTTATAATAAAGTTGCTTAAAATAATGCACACAATTAATCTTTTTTCTTTTCTTCTTTGCTTACAAGCTCAAAATCTATTGTCCTAAGTTCTGCATCGGCACGAATTACTTTAACTCTTACAGAATCTCCAAGCATATATATTTTGCCTGTGTGCTTGCCGACAACTCTGAGGTTTTCCTCCTCATAGTTATAAAAATCATCGCTGATACCGTTTAAAGCCACCATTCCCTCAACGGTATTTGGAAGCTCAACATAAATTCCCCAGCCTGTAACTCCTGAAATTACGCCGTCATATTCTTCTCCTATATGGTCCTGCATATATTCAGCCATTTTGAGCTTGTCGGTCTCTCTTTCGGCATCATCGGCAACCCTTTCCATTACCGAGCAATGGGCAGCTATCTCGCTTAGAGTATGTCTGTATTTGTTTATTTTCTTCTCGCTGAGGCGCCCGTCTATATTTTCCTTAATTATTCTGTGTATCTGTAAATCCGGATAACGCCTTATAGGCGATGTGAAATGACAGTAATATTTTGCTGCCAATCCAAAATGTCCAAGATTTTCATCCTGATATTTTGCCTGTTTCATACTTCTTAACACTATACGGCTAATAATATGCTCATACCTGCCTCCCGCTGTTTTTTCAATAAGCTGCTGTATATCTTTTGGATACAGCTCGTTCTGGCCTTTAAAATGATATCCGAAATTAGTTATCATTTTTTTCATAGCAAGTATCTTTTCCTCATTTGGCGCCTCATGATTTCTATATACAAAAGGCAAATCCCGCCAAAAATAGTCTTCGGCAACTGTTTCATTGCATACAAGCATAAATTCCTCAATAAGGTTTGTAGCCGAGTTTCGATCATACGGCACAATCTCAAGAGGTTTTCCGTTTTCGTCAAGCTTTATCTTTGCCTCCGGGAAATCAAAATTTACAGAGCCTCTCTTTTTACGTTTGCTGTTAAGTATCTGCCTTAACTTATCCATATCATTAAGTATCGGTACAAACTCCTCATATTCGGCCATTTGCTCGGCATCTTTTTTTTCTATTACATTGTTTACTTTTGTATATGTCATTCTGCAATGGGAGTGAATAACCGATTTTACTATTCTGTGGTTAACTACTTCTCCGGCTCTGTTTATTTCCATTATGCAGCTTAAAGTAAGCCTGTCCACATTCGGATTAAGAGAACATATGCCGTTTGACAGTCTGTGAGGTATCATAGGTATTACACGGTCTACAAGATAAAAGCTTGTACCTCTTTTATATGCTTCTTTGTCAAGAGGTGAATTTTCAGTAACATAATGAGTAACGTCAGCAATGTGAACGCCAAGTTCAAAGTTTCCGTTTTCGAGTATATCAAGGCTTACGGCATCGTCAAAATCTTTTGAGTCATCGCCGTCTATAGTAAATGTTACTTTTTCTCTTAAATCTTCCCTGCCTTCAATTTCAGCCTGAGAAATTTCCTCCGGCAGTTTTTCAGTTTGGTCATACACTTCCTGCGGATAATCCTGCGGCAGTTCAAACTGTCTTATTATAGAAAGTATGTCAACTCCCGGGTCATCTTTATGCCCTAAAATATCAACGATTTCACCTTCAGGGCTGCGGTTTCCGGTCTGAATTTTTGTAATTTTTACGGCAACTTTACTTCCGTCAACAGCACCTTTTGTAGACTCTTTGGGTATAAATATGTCAGGTGTTCTGTGGTCATCGCATATTACAAATCCAAAACCGTTTCCTTCTTCAAAAGTACCTACAATTTCGCTTCTTGCCCTTTCAATTACACGCACTATTTCTCCCTGAGCTTTTTTTGTTCCCAACGCCGGTGTAACTATCCTTACAAGAACCTTGTCTTTGTGCATAGCGCCGTTTACAGATTCTTCGGGAATATATATATCATCATCATTGCTGTCCGGTATCCTGGCAAAGCCGAACCCCTTAGCTGTAGCGGAAAAATTAGCCACAACAAGATTAAGTTCTGAAGGCAGCATTATTTTTCCCTTTTTTGTCTCAATAATTTCACCTTCATTTATAAGTGCATCAATTATTCTGTCAAAATCAGGTCTGTCATTCTTAGGCACCTGAAGCATAACACAAATATCAGCTCTTTTGGCTGTTTTATAATCTTCGCTTTTTATAAAATTTAAAATACGGTTTTTTCTTTCAAGCAACAACTCATCAAATTCCATAAAAACACCGCCTTTATCTTTAAAGTTATACATGTTATTATAACATATTAACAGTAAAATAACACCAAAAGAAAAAAATACGTCCTCAGTCTTTAAACATATGTATAAAAATGTTAAAATAAAGATAATAAAAAATACGAGGTGATATAAAAATGGGAGCAAAAGTTGGTATAATAATGGGCAGTGATTCAGATTTGCCTGTAATGAGCGAAGCTGCAAAACTTCTTGACAAGCTTGACATACCATATGAGCTTACTGTTGTTTCGGCACACAGAACACCCGACAGGATGTACGAATACGCACATAAAGCACATGAAAGAGGCATAAAAGTAATAATTGCCGGAGCCGGCGGCGCCGCACATCTTCCGGGCATGACGGCAGCTATGACAAGCATACCTGTAATAGGTGTGCCTGTAAAGACATCTACTTTAAGCGGTGTTGACTCGCTTTACTCAATATGCCAGATGCCGCCGGGAATACCTGTTGCAACAGTTGCCATAAACGGTGCACAAAACGCCGGAATATTAGCTGCACAGATACTTGGAGCATCGGACGAGGCTGTCTATTCAAAAGTTCAGGAATTTAAAAAAAGTCTTGAGAAAACAGTTGAAAAAAAGGCCGAAAAACTTGAAGACATAAAATATGCCGCATATCTCAAAGATATGGGCAAATAATTAAAAATTTAACCGCAAAAGACTTAAACTTTCAGCGGTTATTTTTTTACAAAGCTATTTATTTTTTACTATTAATTACATCATACACTTCTCTTATATTTTCAGGTGTTGTACGGCAGCACCCGCCTATTAAAGTGGCTCCGGCTTTATACCATTTTTCCGCCCACATGCCATATGTCATGCCGCCTTTGCCGCCATGCCAAGTTTTTGTGACGGGATTATATTCCTCTCCGCTGTTTGGGTAAACTATCACAGGCTTTTTGCTTACTCCTTTTATCTCTATTATAAGCCCCTCCACAAAATGCGGTGCCGTACAGTTTAGTCCAACTGCCTTTACACAGTCAAATGTTTCAAGTGCTTTGGCACATTCTGCAATTTTTGTGCCCTCGCAAATTTCAGTTGAGTTTTTGCAGCTGAAACTTATCCAGCATTCAGCTCCTATTTCTTCACAAATCTGAGCACATGCCAAAGCCTCTCTAAGTGACGGTATTGTTTCCACAGCCAGTATTTCGGCACCCTCATCCCACAAAATTTCCATTCTTTTTTTGTGAAATTCTTTAAGCTCTGCATCTGTAATACTATACCCGCCTCTGTATTCGGAGCCGTCTGCAAGATATGCGCCATAAGGTCCAACCGACGCAGCAACAAGAGGATAAACTCTGCCGCTGTCTTTGCCTTCGTCCTGCCACCACTGCTTGCGGGCATCTATAAGCGTATCCACGGAACGTCTTATAAGCATTTCAGCTTCTTTTTCAGAAAAACCTCTTTTCATATACCCCTCGACTGTTGCCTGATAGCTTGCGCTTATACCGCAGTCGGCTCCGGCTTTAAAATAGTTTATATGTACTTTTTTAATTAGCTCCGGATTTTCAAAAAGTATTTTTGCACTCCAAAGCTCATCGTTTAAGTCACATCCCATTGCCTCAAGCTGGGTAGCCAATGCTCCGTCAATGACCATTTTTCCATTTTTATAAACATTGTCAAACGTATTTTTCATTTTTTCCTCCGTTAATATTTCTTTAATATTTCTTTAATTGATGTCCTTTCGTTAGATATTTTCATAATAACATACTTTTTCGACTATTCTATACCTATATCAGGTTTTATACAAACTTTGAGTCTTTATAACATAATTAAACAATATTTTTTAATACTTAAAAAAGGGAGAAGCATTCCCCTCTCCCTTATAAACATATTTTTACTTTAGTTTTAGTAAGAAACTTTATTTTAGTTTTTGTCTTTTTCTATGGTCTCAAATGATACTTTTGCAGGTTTTTCGCCTCTTTCCAAGGCAGGTATAAATCTGTCCCAGAAATCATTGAAAAGACGCATAATTTCTTTTCTCTTTGCGTAAATGAATACAAGCGTAATTATAACATATGCAGCACTCAATACATCAGTAAATGCCCAAAGCAAATCCGCTTTAATATTATAAAAAATAAGTGCCGGTATAAGGAAATATACCATATATACAGGAGTAAAACGCTTGTTCCAAATAGTATCGCCAAATGCATAGTTAACAGACTTTGAACAGCTGTAATACATACCTATAATTGTAGTCCATGCAAAAACCGTTATGGCGAGAGCCATAATTGTACTTCCAATCTGTCCGTAAGCCATTTTGAAAGCCATTGTCGTAAGCTGTGCGCTTGTTATATCAGGATATTCAATATATGAGTTCGTAAGAAGTATTGAGAAAGCAGTAACTGTACAAACAACAATAGTGTCAAGGAATACTTCTCCCCATCCCCATGATGACTGACGTACAGGATGGTCTGTTTTACCAGCCGCATGTGCTATAATTCCGTATCCTGTTCCGGCATCATTTGAGTAAAGACCTCTTGCAATGCCGAATCTTATGGCGTCACGCACTGTTGCCCCTGCAAATCCTCCAACACCTGCCATAGGTGTAAAAGCAGATTTAACAATAAGTACAAATACTGCAGGCACACTTGTTATATTCATAATAAGAATACCGACACCTGCAATTATATATGCAAGAGCCATAAAAGGAACAACTTTTTCCATTACGCTTGAAATTCTTTTAAGCCCTCCAGCTATTGTTACAAAACAGGTTAATGCCTATAAAAATTACTGATACTACAGGCGGTATGCCAAATGCAAGGTGAAGAGAACTCGTAACAGATTCCGTCTGAACGGCATTTGTCCAAGGCCCGAATATAAATACAAAAATTGCAAGCACTACAGCACCTTTTTTAAAGCCAAGTGCATTTTTCATTACAAAAGAACGGTCACATATGTATTCATCCATTGACTTTTCATACTTAACACGGTATCTTTGCCCAAGTATTATTTCACATGCTTTTGTGCTCATTCCCAGAAGCCCTGATATCCACATCCAGAATATGGCTCCCGGGCCGCCCATTGTAATAGCTGTGGCAACACCGCCTATGTTTCCTACGCCAATAGTGTTTGCCATTGCCGTGCATGCCGCCGCAAATCCGGAAACGGAGCCTTCTCCTTCTCCCTCTCCTTTAAACATTTTGCCGTACGTGTTCTTAAAATGAAACTTTATTTTTGTTATGTACCTGAATTTAAACTTAATTGTAAGATAAAGACCTGTACCAACAAGAGCTATCGTCATAGGAGTTCCCCATAAAAAGTCTGAGATAGCAGATAAGATATTTAGTATCGAGTCAACCATAAATCAACATTCCCCCTTTTTGTTTCTTACTTTTTCTGTTTTTAGAATACTTCAAGCGCCTGATTGAAATCGTTAATCAAATCATCCGCATTTTCAGCTCCAGTGGATATTCTGATTAGCCCTTCATACATACCCATACTTTTAAGCTCCTCATCGGAAAACTCATTTCTGAAAGCAGTGGCAGGATGAGCAATAGTTGTTCTTATGCCTCCCAAAGTACCCATATATTTGACTATTTTAAGCCGGTGCATAAACTCGTTGACTTTTTTAATGTCATCCTCAACCCTGAAGCTCATCATTGCGCCATAAAAACCGTCTGAAAACATTCTTTTTGCAATTTCATGCTGTGGATGTGTTTCAATGCTTGGATGAAAAACAGTTTTTATTTTTGGGTTAAGGCTCAGCGCGTGCGCAAGTTTTACCGCATTGCTGTTTTGAAGTCTAACACGCATAGCCATTGTTTTTATGCTTCTTGAAGTAAGCCAAGCTGTATTAGGGTCCATACAGCAGCCAAGAAGAAGATATGACGGCATAAGGCGTTTTATAATACTCTCATTTGATGTTATTGAACCGCCTGTAATGTCGCTGTGTCCGCCGAAATATTTTGTAAGGGAATGAATTACTATATCAGCCCCAAAATCCAGCGGCTTTATTACAAAAGGTGTGGTAAACGTACTGTCTACAACCGTTAATATATTGTGTTTTTTTGCAATCGAAGCAATTTTTTCTATGTCTACCACAAGAGTAAGAGGATTTGCTATTATTTCAGTATAAAAAAGCACAGTGTTAGGTTTTACGGATTTTTCCACTTCTTTTTCATTAGTAAAGTCAGCAAAAGTAATTTCTATACCGTATTTCGACAGCATGTTTTCAATTAGCTCTATAGTCTCGCCGTATATTGCTTTGCTTATAACGGCATGGTCTCCGTTTTTCAAAAGCCCCAGTAATGCAGTGGAAATAGCTGCCATTCCGGAAGAACATATAATTGTCTTTTCTCCGTTTTCAAGATAACTTATTGCCTCTCCAAGACAGTCTCGGTTTGGATTTGCAGTACGATTATAAAAATACTTTCCACCGTTATTGGCAAAAGTATAATCGTCGGTATCCTTTACGCAATATGCCGTGGAATGGTATATAGGCAAAGTTTCCGGATTCTCAGCAATGCCCGAAACCTCAGTTCCGCGGTATAATATTTCTGTGTCTGTGTCATAATTTCCCTCGTAATTTTTTTTCATATGTATCAACCGCTTTCCTTATTATTTTATTTGAGAAAATAATAAAGCTTATTGCAGGAATAAGGTCAATGTATCTTTTTAACAAAAAAAAATATTATGTTTTCATTAAAATTTAGGTAATCCGATTTATTGCGGTTAAATACACAAAAAAACTAAATAAAATTTTATCCCTCAATGTTTTACAGCAATATCTGTATTTCATACCAAGCGTTTAAGTATTCAACTAAATTATCCTCAAATTCAAGGGCCAATGTAAGTTTTGGTTTTTTCTTGTTTTTGAAATAATCCGTCAAAACATCCGGATTCCAATTTTCCTTAAGTGCCTGGGTTCTGAAGCAAAGATATTCACCGGCAGGCAACGTGTCATAAAGTTTTTCGTCTATATCCGGTTTTTCTCTCAGATAAACAAAATACTCCATTGGGTAAAATTCCTGTTTCATCATTGCGTCGACATTTATCTTATATCCGTACTGCCTCCTGAAACTAAGATTTTCATATTCTTTGCGGCTTTTAACTCCTGCAAGACGTATCTCCATGTTTGGAAGCGGCTCTTTATAATAGCAGCGAGCCTTTATTATATATCGTTCATCAATCTGTACCTTATACAGATAGTCCGAGTTTTTATCTTTGTCGAGGTATGTGAAATAGTCAATATACCATTCTATATCATTTATGCGCTTTTTTAAATTCTCAAGTTCTCTTTCACTCTGGCTTTTCTTTTCTCTTAGATACGGCAGAAGCTTGTCAACGCTTCCGCTGTGTATAATATCTTCTATGTCTACAAGAGACATACCAAATGTCTGCAGATATTTTATTCTGTCAATATAGTGAAACTGTGTATAAGAATAATATCTATAACCAGTTTTTTTGTCAGCACATATTGGCGAAAGCAATCCTATTTTATCATAATATCTCAAAGTTTGTGTTGTAACACCAAGAAGCTCAGCTGTTTCTCCTATAGTATATAACTTTTTCATTATATCACCTCTGAAAACCTTATTCTTAAACATAACTACTTTAAGGTTAATAGTAAACCTTATTCTTAGAATAAAGTCAATAATCAATATTAACATAATATTTGCAAATGCATTTTTATAATATTATAATTTATTGTGTTTAAATAACTATTTTAATGCTGATTGCTGAAAACATGAAAAAAATTAATATTGCTGTTTTATTTTTTGTTCATTTTTCCGTATATCAAGCAGTGATTTTCGCTTAAAACAATTATTCACCAAGATAAATAGAATTATTTGATAAATATTAAGAGATTGAGAGGCTTTGCGTATGGAGAAAGAATTATCTGAAATGACACTTGAAGAATTATGGGAATTATTCCCCATTATTTTAAAAGAACATAACCCTGAGTATAAAAATTGGTATGAAATCGAAAAAAAAGAGCTTTTAAGCTGTATTGAAAAAAAAGATATAATCAGAATAAATCATATAGGAAGCACCTATGTTAAAGGACTAATTGCTAAGCCAACAGTAGATATATTGTTGGAAATAGACACAAAAACCAATATTAAACAACTAACCGATACTTTGATTTTTAATGGCTGGACATTAATGATGTCTCAAAGCAATCCGTTTTTTGAAATTGCATTTAATAAAGGCTATACAAAAAAGGGGTTTGCAGAAAAAGTATATCATTTGCATATACGATATTTTGGTGATTGGGATGAATTATATTTTAGGGATTATCTTATAAAATATCCCGAAATTGCTAATGAATACGGCAGACTAAAACTTAGATTAAAAAATAGATATGAGCATGACAGAGACGGATATACAAATGCCAAAACAGAATTTGTGTCAAAATATTCAAAAAAAGCCAAAGAAGAATTTAAAAACAGATATAAATTGCCGAATAAATAAGTATCATAAAAAAATTCAAGGTGTTTAAGTGACACCTTGAATTTGACAAGCACTTATTTATTGATATAACCAGCTTAGATTTGCAAAGCCTTTGTCAATACATACAAAAGGCAAAGCAGACATATTACTGTATACCTCTCCAGTATATTTATTGAAAAATATCGGAAGCTTTTCATATCCTTTAAGTTCGTATACATAAAGTCTGCCTATGTTATAACCAGTATATTTAATTGAGAGTGGATTATAGTCAGGATATTCCTCATCAAAACTTTCGTTTCTATTTTTCAAAAGCTCAACTATCTGATTATACTCTTCAACAGACATCTTTTTTATTGTGGATAAGCCCTCCTCAACTGTATATGCTTTCTCATGTTCAGATGGCATTTCAACAACAATCATGTTTATATCTGGTACACCGTCATAGGTTTTATGGCAAACCGTATTTAAATAGTCATGTATATACTCTACATTGCCACCGAATTTTTCAACAACAAATCGCAAAGGGACATATATTTCTCCATTAACATTCTCTGGTATTCCTGGCAATTCAATGCTTTCTCCGTTCATTTCAGCCAAATTTCCATTTCCGTTCGTGCTCATAGTTAGAGTAAGATTATCTTTTTTCAGTGAAATTTTTTCTTCGTTATTGTCAGCCTGAATTTCTAATCCAATTATATTCGCAAGCTTTTCTGCCGAAATAAAAATCACATTATCCTTTAAAAGCGTCTCAGGGGCAGGTACAAATCCACCGTTTACCAACATAATCCTAATTCCATTTTTAACATCTTTTTCATATGTACTTTCATATATTCCTGCAGCGGTATTTAAATAGTCTATATCATACAAATCTGTAAAATCTGTTTCATATATGCCAATACTGGCATTGTTTTCCTCCCAAGAAATATTTTCTTCGGCTGCAGCGGCATTAAAGGTAGCAGTTAACGAAAATACAAATGCAAAAATAATACTTAATATCTTGAATTTTTGTTTTTCAATTTGTTTATTCATTTAATTTTCTCCCCCTTTTAATAACCCCTTTGAATATAATCTACAGGCAAAATTAATATTTTATGCTTCTTTTTTTCCTGCCGAAAGCATTCTGCATGCATTAAATATAGCTATAATCGCTACTCCCACATCTGCAAATACGCCTTCCCACATATTGGCCATTCCCAATGCACCAAGTATTAAGACCATAACTTTTATTCCTATGGCAAGCACAACGTTTTCATATACAATTCGCATTGCTTTTTTTGATATATTTATTGCTTCGGCTATTTTTTCCATATTATCGTCCATTATAACAATATCTGCTGCTTCAATAGCGGCATCGGAGCCTATGCCTCCCATTGCAATACCTACGTCAGCCCTTGAAATTACAGGAGCATCATTTATACCATCACCTGTATATATAAGTGTTCCCGTTTTCTCATTAATGAGTTTTTCCGTTATATCAACTTTATTTTCAGGAAGCAGGCTGTAATGTACCTCATCAATGCCGATTTTATCCGCCGTATATTTCGCATTTCTGCCGTTGTCACCTGTCAGCATTACAGTACGTTTTACTCCGGCTTTTTTAAGTTCTTTTATTGCTTTTTCAGCATTTCTTTTAATATTATCCGATATTACAATATATCCCATATATTGTCCGTCGTATGCCACATGCGCCACTGTTCCGTAATTTTCGCTTTTAGAATAATCTATGCCATTTTTTGTCATAAGCTTTTCGTTTCCTACAAAAACCGTTTTGCCTTTGTATTTTGCCGCAAGCCCCATACCAGCTTTTTCTTCAATATCATATATATTTGCTGTATCAGGTTCTTTTTTATACGCATTTTTATACGCTTCTTTTATTGACGACGCTATGGGATGATTTGTAAAGCTTTCCACAGCAGCAGATATTGATAAAAGTTCATTTTCATCACAGTTTTTTGGTTTAATTTCAGATACCGAAAATTTTCCTTCCGTAAGCGTACCGGTTTTGTCAAATACCATTATTTCTGCCTTAGACACTGCCTCTATATAATTTCCGCCTTTTATAAGTATGCCTCTTTTTGACGCTCCGCCTATTGCCCCAAAAAAACTTAAAGGAACTGATATCACAAGAGCACACGGACATGAAACAACAAGGAAAATAAGAGCTCTTGAAAACCACTCACTCCAGTTGCCGGTAATTACAGACGGAACAATAGCAAAAAATACTGCTAAGGCAACAACTATTGGTGTATAGTATCTCGCAAATTTAGTTATAAAGTTTTCAGCTTTAGCCTTTTTTAAACTGCTGTTTTCAACAAGCTCGAGTATTTTAGCCGCCGTAGAATCTTCAAATCTGCGGTCTGTTTTAACATATATAACACCTTCAGTGTTAATGCATCCGCTTGAAACACTGCTGCCCTCAGCTACACGCAAAGGTACCGACTCTCCTGTAAGAGCTGCTGTGTTAAGTACTGAGTTTCCTTTAATTACAAGTCCGTCAATAGGTATTTTTTCTCCGGGTTTAACTACAATAACGCTTCCTTTAGGAACTTGTTCCGGTGATACACGAATTACTTTGCCGTCTTTTTCCAAATTTGCAAATTCCGGCATTATGTCCATAAGCTCTTTAATATTTTTTCGGCTTTTTTCCACTGCCGTTGATTCAAATATCTGGCCTACCTGATAAAAAAGCATAACGGCAACGCCTTCCGCATATTCCCCTATTACAAATGCGCCAACAGTTGCAATAGTCATCAAAAACGCCTCATCAAGCGGCTGTAAATTCTTTATATTTTCAACTGCTCTTAAAACTACATCCCATCCTATAATCGCATAAGCCGCAATAAAATACAAAAGCCGCATAGCTCCTTTTACAGGTATAAAGTACCCCAAAGCCACAAGTACGGCGGATATTGCTACACGAATTAAAGTGTTCTTCTGCTTTTCATTCATATAGTTTCCTCCAAAAAATCAAATCATATTAAAATCTTTTTCAATTTTCTTGCAGATGTCAGCTGCCTTTGTAACTATGGCATCAAAATTTTCATCATCTGCATCAATAAACATTTTTTGCGTCATAATGCTTATGCCGACATCGTTTACGCCATGTAACTTTTTTATTTTATTTTCCATTTTAGCGGCACAGTTTGCACAGCAGAGATTTTCTGTTTTAAATATCTTTTTCATAGCTATTCCTCCTCATTCCTCAACATGTTCCATTCCCTGTCCCATTATGCTTCTAACATGGTCATCGGCAAGAGAATAAAAAATTGTTTTTCCGTTTCTTCTGAATTTTACAAGTTTATTTGCTCTAAGTGTCCTTAAATGGTGTGATGCCGACGACTGGGATATATCACACAATGTGGCAATATCACACACGCACAGCTCCATATCAAAAAGAGAATACAAAATTTTCACCCTTGTTGGGTCCCCGAATATTCTGAAAAGTTCAGCAAGATAATAAAGTTCTTCATCTCCCGGAAGGTCATTCTTTATTCTTTCTATCTCGCTGTCTGTCAATGTACATGAGCAGTTTTCATCCATTGTACTTACCTCCAATCATATGATTAAGTGTTCATATGTTCATTATATGAATACATGAACCATATGTCAACCAGTTTACAAAAAAAATTAAAAAAAATAACGGTATTCCAAAATAATGGAATACCGTTATAAAATAAGAGCCCTAATTAACTAATTAAGCTTTTATTTATGTTCTATATCGCTTATGCTAAGGCGTTTAGGTGTTTTATCAGCTTTTAGGTCGGCAAGAAGATATTTTATCTCTACCTCGTCTCCGGCTTTAAACTTTGAAACATCGCCTCTGTTGCTTACTGTAAAAACCCCGTTTTCAGTCTGTCCGCTGAGTTTATCTATTCTTAAATCGCATTCAACTTTGTCGCCGTTTTTTAATGTATCGCTTTCATCGTTTTCAACTGTAACATAGGCCTCACTGTTTTCAACTTTTTCAACAACACCGGTTAAAATATAAAAATTATTTTCCCTGCTTTTGCCTCCGATAAATTTTGCCGCAACAACAATTACTATTAAGCAGCCAATGATAAAACATATATAAAACAGTTTGCCATTATTCTTTTTTTCTTCATCATTAAATTTTTCTTCATCATCAAACATATTATCACCTCTTATTACAGTTCAAAAATTTCAGCCTCATCCACAGCTTTGTCAATTATGTCCTGCAGCTTATCAAGTCTTTTTTCTATTTTGTTTATCACACTTGTTTTAGGACGCGTTTCCGGATGCTTTGCCACAAAAATTGTGCAGCAGTCCTCATAAGGCAGTATGGAAGTCTCAAAAGTTCCTATTTTTCTTGCCATGTCAACTATTTCCTGTTTGTCCATTCCGGAAAGAGGCCTCAGAACAGGCATTGTGCATACCGCATTTATGGCATTTATTCCCTGCATTGTCTGGCTTGCAACCTGCCCCACGCTTTCGCCTGTTACAAGTCCGTCGGCATGTTCTTTATACGCAATTTTCTGTGCGGCGTACATCATGGCACGCTTTAAGAAAATGGTGAGTTTATCCTCAGGCACATTTTCCAAAAGGTACAATTGAAGTTCTGTAAAAGGCACGGAATATAATTTAAAAACTCCTGTGTATTCCGAGAGAATTCTGCCTAAATCTTTAACCTTTTCCTTGGCACGTTCCCCAGTATAAGGCGGAGAATGAAAATAAACACCGCTCACTTCCACTCCTCTTTTTGCCATCATCCAAGTGGCAACTGGGCTGTCTATGCCGCCGCTTATAAGTGAAACTGCTTTTCCCGATGAGCCATATGGAAGCCCTCCGCAGCCTTCATAAAACTTACTGAAAATATATGCGTCATTTCTTATTTCCACAGTGAGAGTCATTTCCGGCTTATGCACATCAACTTTTATGTCCTTGCAGTTTTCAAGTATATATGCTCCTATTTCAGCAGAAACTTCATTTGAAATCATAGGATATTGCTTGTCGCTTCTTTTTGTAAGCACTTTAAACGTTTTTTCGCTTTCTCTGTATTTATTAAAATATTCAAGAGCGGCTTTTTCAATATTTTCAATGTTTTTGTCTTTAAGCCTAATTCCGGGACAGACTCCAAGTATTCCAAATATACGATTTATTTTTGGAATAAGCCTTTCTGTATCCATTTCGCCTTTTCGGCTTTCAACTATAAGCCTTCCCTGCTCTCTTACAACATAAAAGTCGCCTTCGGAATCTATATTTTTTCTAATGGCATTAACAAGCTTTGTAACAAACAGTTTTCTGTTATTGCCTCTCATAGCTATTTCGCCGTACTTTACAATAAGCACTTTTTCTTTTTCCATAAACTTCACCTCTTTTGTGTTTTATCTTCTTTGGAACTTCCTAAGCACAGGCACTATTTCTTTTAAAGCGCTAATAACATAGTCCGCTTCCTCAATTGTGCTGAATCTTGAAAAGCTGAATCTAATAGAGCCTTGTATCTGCTCATCGTTTTTTCCCATTGCTTCAAGCACGCTGCTTTGCACTTTCTTTTTGCTGTTGCAGGCGCTTCCGGCCGATACAAAAATGCTTCTTTCCTCAAGAGCATGCAAAAGCACTTCGCTTCTTATATTTTCAAATCCGACATTAAGTACATAAGGGCTTGCTTTTTCAAAATCATCACCATTTATAAAAACACCGCTTATGTTTTCTTTTATTCCTTTAAAAAGATGTTTCTTTAACTCTCTGATTTTTCTTGTGTTTTCGTCATAATCTTTGTAGCTTTCCTCAGCAGCCATAGCAATTGCGGCAGCTCCTGCTGTATTTTCCGTTCCCGGCCTGTTGTTTTTCTGCTGTCCGCCGCCGTAAAGCAAAGGCTTAACCTTCAAGCCTTTTTTCATATAAAAAATCCCTGTTCCCTTTGGGGCGTTAAATTTATGCCCGCTTGCGGAAAGCATATCCACATTCCATTTTTTTACATCTATTTTGTATTTCCCAAAAGCCTGTACAGCGTCTAAATGAAAAAGTGTATTTTTGTTTTTTTCTTTAATTGCCTTTCCTATTTTTTCAGCGTCTTGAATTGTGCCGGTCTCATTATTTATAAGTATAATGCTTACAAGCACGGTATCATCTCTTATTGTATCAGAAAGTTCTTTTATATCAATGTATCCTTTTTCGTCAACATCCAGATAATCCACATTCCAGCCTTCTGACTCAAGCACTTTAAACGGATTAAGTATAGCCGGATGTTCCGTTTTTGTCGTGATTATATGTTTACCGCTTCTTATATAACCTTTAGCAGTACCGAATACAGCCCAATTATCGCTCTCCGTGCCTCCGGATGTAAAATATATCTCCTCTGGTCCGCAGTTTATAATCGGCGCTAATTTTTTAGCCGAGTCCTTTAAAATATTGTCGGCTTCAAGCCCCATAATGCTTACGGAGCTGGGATTTCCGTAATTTTGAGTATATATATTAGTCATAAGGTCACAAACTTCAGGCAATGCCCTCGTTGTGGCCGCGTTATCAAAATAAACTTTCATTTTGTTTCCCTTCTGTTTTTATTTATCCAAGCTCATATATAAGTATCGCAATAGCAACCATGCCCGCTGTCTCGGTTCTGAGTATTCTTTTTCCGAGAGTAACCGGCTTTATGCCTTTATCTTTTGCAAGCTGTATTTCGCTTTCGTCAAACCCGCCTTCAGGTCCAATAAATATACCTATTTTTTTAGCTTTGTTTTCAGAAACATATTTTCTCAAATCAAAGTTGTGTTCATTCTCATATGGTATTAAAGCACTCTCAAAAACTGAAATTTTTTCGAGAGCTTCTTTAAAACTTATAGGTTTTCCTATTTTCGGTATTATTCCCCTGCCGCTTTGTTTTGCGGCAGACTCAGCTATTTTTTGCCAGCGTTCAGTTTTTTTGGCAGCTTTTTTTTCATCTTCCATTTTAGCTACAATTCTTTTTGTAGCAACCGGTATTATTTCACATACACCTATTTCAACGCATTTCTGTATTATAAATTCCATTTTATCGGACTTCGGTATACCCTGAAAAAGCGTTATTTTAGTCTCAGGTTCTGTATCACTTCTTTTGCACTCTATAATCTTTGCGCATACGCTGTCTTTCTCTACCTCAGTTATAATACACTCGTAATCCGTGTTTTCACCGTCACACACTGTTATAGTGTCTCCGGTTTTCACCCTCATTGTAACGGCAAGATGCCGTGCCTCATCTCCGGTAAGCAAAACCGAATCTTTTGTTATATTTTCCTTTACAGCAAAATATTTAGGCATAAGCTTCTCCTTATTTTCTCTTTGACGCTATAGCACACCAATCTTTTCTTCTTTTTGTCTCAAGCACTTCAAACCCATTTTTATTAAGCGCGTCATAAACGTCCTGCAAGCGCTCTGAAATTATTCCGCTGCATATAAAAATACCCGTTTTCTTAATAAAATCAGGTGCCATTTTTGAAAGCTCTATTATGACATCTGCTACAATGTTTGACTCTATTATATCATATTTGTGTCCGCCGAATATTTTCAAAAATTTATCATCGCTTAAAATATCGCCTGCATAAACGTTATATTTTTCACTGTCTATATTATTCATTCTGCAGTTTTCAGTCACTATCTCAACAGCGTTTTTGTCAATGTCTACGGCATCGGCTTTTTTTGCTCCCAAAAGTATAGACGCTATGGAAAGTATGCCGCTTCCGCAGCCTATATCGGCAATTACATCGCCGTCTTTTATATATTTTTCTATTAGTTCTATACAGCATTGTGTTGTCTCATGGGAACCTGTTCCGAAAATATGTCCCGGGTCAATATTTAATATTTTTCTGTCTGTTTTTTCTGTAAATTCTTCCCATGAAGGCTTTATTATTATTTTTTCTCCTACGGCAAAAGGCTTAAAATATTTTCTCCAGTTGTTTTCCCAATCCTCGGCTTTAACATTTTTTATCTCAAGTTTAAGCGTACCCAAATCAAACTCTTTTTCCGTTTCTTTAAGCCTTTTAAGTCCTGATTTAATAGCTTTAAATGTTTCCATTCCGGAGGCATTGTCGGAAATAAAAAAAGTAACTCCGTTTTTATTCTTTTTTTCACTCACAAGCTCATCGGCAACATAGTCCCACTCACGGTTTGGATTTTGGAGAAATTCATCAAAATCTTTTTTATCCTCAATCATAAGCCCTGTAATACCGTTGGCAATAAGAAGCCCGCTTACCATTTCTATGCCTATTTCACTTGTCTCAACAAACACTTCAATATAATCCATTACGTCCTCCGTTTTATAAGCCTTTCAGCTCTTTCCTTGTCTTCCTTACTCACTCTTTTTGACTGTTTTATTTTAGATAACGTGATTTTTAAAATTTCATTGCTTAATTTCCCGTTTTCAAGAACAGTTTCTGTCTTTTCTCTGAATTTTATAAAACATACCAAAATAAGCCATCCTATGCCCATATCTGTGTAAAACTGACCGCTTTTTATATTTTGTGCTATTTCGAGTATTTCGTCAATATGTTTTTCATCCAAAAAATGTGAAAGTGACATTATTACGGCAAATCTTTTTTCAAATTCCCCGTCTTTGCTGAAATATGGTTTAATAAAGTTCCAAACAATTTCACTTTCACTTTTCTTAAATTTGAATGCCGACGCCACGCAGTCACACTCTGCCCAATTTTTTATATTGACAATATAGTTTTCAAGATATTTAAGTTTTGTTTTAATATCCGTTTTTAAAAAGCATATAATAAATCCGGCAAATATTGTTTCCTCAAAATATTCATATTTTAAATCTTTTAAAATTTCAGTTCCGTTATCAGCATATTTTTTAGCCATGGCCCGTACATCGGGTACTTTTGCTCCTATAATTTTTGCATCTGGAATAAGTTTTTGACTGAAATTTTTAAGTTTTTCAGTGCTGATATTACAAATTTCTCTATATATGTCGTCTCTCATATATGCCTCCAAAAATAAAACGGCACGGTATAATAAATCCGTGCCGTTAAAAATATCAGCCGAGTTCTTTAATAAGTTTATCTATTACTTCAAGAGCTTCTGGCGGAAGTTCATCATATCCGCCCTTTGCTGTCTTTCTGCTTTCGATAAAATCATGTCTGTCTTTAAGTCTTGCTCTTAAAGTATCTTTATATTTTTTATCGTTTAAATCAGGTACAAAACCTTCAATTTCCATAATTTCTATCTCACTGAAGTTGCCCCATTTTTTGAACTTACCCTTGTTTTCAACTATAGATTCAACACAGCTGAGTGTTAATTCCTTAGGAATCTTTTTGCCCATAAGATACCCTGTGTTTAAAACATAGCAGTCAACTTTTCTTTCCTCAAAAAGAGCTTTAAACTTAACATAATCATCTTTAAGAGGATAAGTCCTAAATGGGTTTGCGTATGACTCAAATACAAGAGCATCAGGGTCAACACCTGGTGCAAGTCTTTCAGCCGTAGTACGTTTTGTGGCAAGTGCGGCACCCATAGTTGATGCAAGCGCAGGACCATTAAGCTTAATTATAGGCGGTATAGTCGGATCTTTCATTAGCCAGAATATAGCATTTATAGGCTCATCAAGTTTGTCAACACGGTTAGGAGACCATAATTTGCTCTTTATTGCACGGCCGTTTCCGTTTCTTATATCCTCAGTTACAAGCACAATTTTGTTATCTTCATCAAGAGTAGCTCCTACATTTTGAACAGAAAGAAGATATTTGTTATCTGGGCTTACCATAGGATAATCCTGAGTTTTGTCAAAGTAGGAAGGCTCGAGAGCTATTGATGACCCGTCTTTTGTTGAGATTATAAATGCATCGTCATGAAGTACGGTTACATCATACTTTCCTCCGTGTTTTGCATGAGTTATAGTTGATTTGCCAGAACCCGAAAGTCCGAATACACCTACAACAAATTTTCTTCCGTCAGAAAGATTATATCTCTTTTGTCCGCCATGGCAGCAGGCATATCCGTTTCTGTTTGCAATACCCCAGGCAAGAGTAAGAGTACCCTTTTTAAACTCTCCGAAATACCTGAGTCCTAAAACGGCTGCGCAGTTGTGGGTAGGATCAAAAAACGCAAGTCCAAGCGGATAATCAGGATGGCTCCAGTCAGGATCAGCAAAAAAGTATATATCTCCCTCACTATTCATCTGGTTTGATGTGCGGTACATCTTTCTATACTCGTCTGTGATATATTGGAAGTTAAGAAGCCAGTTATACATTAACATTTCATGAGTTTCAGGAATAAGTAAGTGGGCCTTAACCATAAAATCTTTATCAAGGCCGATATAGGCCTGGGCATGATAAAGTTTCCTTGTTCTTGTTGCATAAACAGCGTCTCTAACCTCGCCGCATATTTTTTTGACATCAACACCCGGCTCGCCGACTATTCGTCTTGCTGCTGCCGTTCTTCCAGTTACGTTTCCGTCATTAAACAAAAGTACTTTTGAACCTGCCTCAAGACCTATTTCTTCCGGTCTTTCAATAGGTAAATCCGTAACTATTGTCCCCGGAGCATTCTTTGCAAGATTGTAGCACTCAGCAAGTGAGTTTACCTTCACAACATTATTTCCGTAAAAAGCCGTTTCTATAGTCGCTCTTGCCATAGAAAGCATGTGATTGTCTTTATTTAGCTCATCCCACCTGAATTTTGCCTTTGTAGCCATAATGCACCTCCAAAATAATTATAATCTAAATAATCTAATCAGATATTTTCAAGTAAATCCTTAAGTATTACGCTTGAGTTTTTAACGGCAGTACCAATAAACTCGCTATAGCTTATTCCTGCTTCTCCGTCAGCGTTATCAGATATAGAACGAATTATAACAAAAGGAATTTTGTTGAGATAACATACATGCGCTATTGCAGCACCTTCCATTTCAGCACAATAGCCTTTAAAAGTGTTCCATATATAATTTTTCCTCTCCGTGCTTGATATAAACTGGTCACCGCTTGCAATTCTTCCTACATATACATTATGTCCTTCAAGCTGTTTGCCGGCATTTTTAGCAAGCTCTATCAGCTTTTCGTCAGCCTTAAAAAAGCTCTCATCCATCCTTGGTATCACGCCTACCGGATCTCCAAGCGAAGATGTATCCATATCGTGCTGCACAGTATCCGAAGAAATAACTACGTCGCCTATCTTTAAATCTTTGAAAATTGCACCGGCTACGCCTACATTTATAACACAATCTACGGCAAAATGGTCAATCATAACTTGAGTGCATGCTGCCGCATTTACTTTTCCTATACCGCATTTTACAATAACAATGCTGTTTGAGCCATATTTGCCTACAAAAAAGTCAAGACCAAGAATGTTTTTTGCGGAAACAATCTCAGTTACATCCTTAATAAAGGCAACTTCCTCATCCATTGCACCAATAATGCCTATAGTATTCAACAAATCTCATCTCCCTATTAATTATATTTACTTGTCAAAAATAAAAATAATCATATAATTAAGATATATATTAACACATTCTTATGATACCATACAATACCAAATGTATCAATTAAAGGCATTTTAGTAAAAATTTTACGTAATTTGTTAAAATAACACAATAATCGGAGGTAAAACAAATGGATTTTTCAGTGGGAGACATAGTACAGATGAAAAAAACACATCCTTGCGGCGGTACACAGTGGGAAATACTGCGCACTGGCATAGACTTCAGAATTAAATGCACCACCTGCGGACATATGGTAATGCTTCCAAGGACAAAATTTGAAAAAAGCGTTAAAAAAATAATTAAAAAAGCAAACATGCAGTAATTTTTTTACTTTTTTTGAAGAGACATAGTTTTTAATTTGCTCAGATATTAAATAAAACGCCGTTTTCAGTAGTTCTGAAAACAGCGTTTTTGTAATTTTATATTATATTGCTCCTGCCAAAAGATTTGCGCAAAGGCCTGCAACACCGCATAAGCTCATTATAAGAATGGGATTACACTTAAATTTTCTTAAAATTATAAGTGCTGTAACAAAAATAACTCCGTTTATTATATCCATATTGCTTAGTTTAACTGAGTTTTCACTAAACAGAGCCGTTTGAAGAATTGAAATTCCCGCGCTTGCAATAAGTGCCACAACTACTGGCCTGAGACAGCTCATAACATTTCCAAATTCTGAGGCGTTTTTATATTTTCGGTATATAAAAGCTAAAACAGACACTATAAAACATGAAGGAAGTATACATCCAAAAGTTGCAATTACAGCGCCCCAAAAACCTGCAATACGTATTCCTACAAAAGTTGCCGAATTTACGGCAATGGGGCCGGGTGTCATTGCTGATATTGTTATAAGATCGGTAAACTGACTCATTGTAAGCCACTTATGCACTTCCACAACCTGCTGCTGGATAAGCGGCATAGCGGCATATCCCCCGCCAAAACTGAACATTCCAACTTGTATAAAGCTTATAAAAAGGCTTAAATATATCATCGTTTTGCCTCCCTTTTATTGTATATAATAGCTTTCATAACTCCAATAAAAGCAGCGGCTAAAATTATAAATATTACATTTATATTCAGAAAACATGCGGCAAAAAATGCAATAATCATTATTGCATCGGACAAAATGCTTTTTTCCTTTATTGCATCTATTCCAAGGCTTAATACAACATCAAATATAACAGCGGCAACTCCAGCCTGCATTCCTTTAAGCACAAGAGCAACATAAAGATTGCTTGCAAAAGCCGAATAAAATAAAGAAATAACCGACAATATTATTAAAGGCGGAAGTATTGTGCCTAAAATTGCAACTATCATTCCTGTAAATCCACATATATCATACCCAACAAGTATTGCTGCATTTACTGCAACAGCTCCAGGAGCCGACTGTGCGAGAGCAGCATAATCGAGCATTTCCTTATTGCTTATCCAATGAAGGCCGTCTACAAACTTTCTTTTCATAAATGTAATTATCACATAGCCTCCGCCGAACGTGAAAGCACTAATATATAACGTACTTAAAAAAAGCTGCCACAAAAGCCTTTTTTTGGCAGGCTTCTCATTTTCCATTTCATTTCCCCCTTTATATTATAATACTACTTGTATATCAATGTTTAAAATGCTATTATCTTATTAAAACAATGTATTTTTTGTTATGAATCGGAGGAAAACTATGACAATCAGACATATGAAAATATTTTTGGAAGTATATCATACCGAAAACATAACGAAAGCCGCAGAACATATGCATATGACACAGCCGGCTGTAACGAGAACCATACAGGAAATAGAAAACTATTACGGAGTAAAGCTTTTTGAGAGGATAAACAGGCATCTGTATGTAACAGAAATAGGAAAACAGCTTTACAAACAAGCGCTTCATATTGTTGATTCATTCGATAATTTAGAAAAAACACTGCGTAACGGAGATACATTCGGCATACTTCGTGTAGGCAGCAGCATTACTTTAGGCAATTTTGTACTGCCGGAGCTTGTGTGCCGTTTCAGAGAAAAACACCCAAAAATAAAAATATATGCCAATGTGTCAAATGGATCAAACTTACAAAAAGCTCTGCTTGACAACCATATTGACTTGGCGCTTGTAGAAGGCGAGGTAAACGAACCTGACCTCATTACGGAGCCGTTTTATTCTGACCATTTAATTCTTATTCTTCCACCTAAACATCCATTGATGCAGCGCAAAAAGATTTATTTATCAGATTTAAGTAAATATGACTTGCTATTAAGAGAAAAAAGCAGTGCCGGCAGAATTTATATAGACAACACATTTGCCGTTCATGGCATTTCAATAAATCCAATATGGGAAAGCGTAAGCACACAGGCACTTATTAAAGCCGTAAGCAAAGGTATCGGTTTATCAATACTGCCTGAAATGCTCGTAAAAGATGACATAGAAAACGGAATTATATGCACAAAAAAAATTGAGGACGCAGCTTTTGCAAGAAAAAACTGTATTGTATGGCATAAAAATAAATACTTTACAAAAGCTGCTGAAGATTTCAGGTCATTATGTAAGCATTTTTCAGATACAAAAATATAAAAAAGGCAATGCAGTTATGCATTACCTTTTTACATAATATTCAATAAAACAACTATTCTCTGAACTTTTTTACAACTGAACCTACATAAATACCTAACCCGCAGAAAAGCATATATATAACTCCATATATGATTATAGGAAGATTCCTATATATGAGTATCATAGGTATATACACGACATATGTAAGCACAATATAAAAAATGTCCATGTCATGAAGCAATCCTCTGATAAATGAAACTACAAAACAAATTACAGGTGTTGCTAAAAACATCAGAAATAAAGCACCCTTTGAATTTTGAACTGACGGGGCAACTTTTGGAATAACAGGCACAATATAGTATGCAATAGCAATAAATATAAGATATACTAAAAATTTCTTAACTTTTTCCAATATATACTCACCTCATTTATTTTGCATTATTCTTCATTTCTTGTCTCTTTTTCATACTTTGTGCCCTTAAAATGCTTATAATTTTCCCATAATTCCTTTGCCGGCTCTTTCCAGCCTTCGGCATAAGGCACACATTTTTCATATAAATGCTCAACTGATTCAGGAGACTGAAGGTCTGTTGACTTAGCACCGCATTTTTCAACCATTGCTTTAAGTCTTTCAGGGTTTTCAAGCATTGGGCAAGGTCTGAGGTGATTATTGTTAAACGGCTGTCCCTCGCGATAGAGCATGAAAAGAGGCTGTCTTAAAGCATCAAGAAGCGAAACCTCATTAATGTTTGCATTTGAATAATGAATAAATACGCATGGCTCACAGTCGCCGTTTGCATTAATATGGAAATAGTTTCTTCCTCCGGCAATACATCCACCTACATATTCACCGTCATTCTGGAAATCAAATGCCATAATCATTTTTCCGCCCTCGGTAGCTCTTATTTCTTTAATTCTGCGGCAAATAAGCTCTCTTTGCTCAGGTGTAGGCAAAAGGTCTACCGACGCCGAGTTTCCAACAGGCATATAGTGGAAATACCATATATATCTTACGCCCTTATCAATAACCATATCTATAAAGTCGTCGCTTGTTACGGTTTCTATATTTTTGCTTGTATAGCAAATAGACAGCCCAAAAAGCAGACCATGTTCCTTAAGAAGATCCATAGCCTTCATTACCTTTTTGAATGTTCCCTCTCCTCGTCTTGAATCATTTACCTCTTCAAAGCCTTCAAGGCTTATTGAAAGAGAAAGATTGCCAACTTTACGCATGTCTTCGCAGAATTTTTCATCAACAAGAGTAGCATTTGTAAACGCAGAAAAATAGCAGTCATGGTGCTTTTTGCAAAGCTTTATTATATCATCTTTTCTAACAAGAGGCTCTCCGCCTGTAAACATATAGAAATATACTCCAAGTTCTTTTCCCTGCTTAACAATATCATCCATTTTTTCATATGAGATATTAAGCTTGTTTCCATATTCAGCGGCCCAGCAACCAGTACAGTGAAGGTTGCACGCACTTGTAGGATCCATAAGTATAAGCCAAGGAATGTTGCAATTATACTTTTCACGCATTTTTCTTATTTTCTTTGTACCGTAAAAAGCAGATTCGTAACCCAAATTAAGAGCAGTCATTTTAAATACATTCGGGTCAAGTTCATCAACAAGTTTATTTGCGTATTTTACCCATTTATTGTCTTTATCTCTGATCATCTCTCTAACTTTCTCATACGTAGAATGATCAAAGTTTCCGCCCATAAACTTTTCTGCAAGATCGGTAATATTTAAAAACGCTTTCTCTCTATCATTTTTACCGATATATTTCAGCAGGCCGTCAAGAGCTGCCGAAAAAGCAAGTCGTGCAGCGGAATGAGTAATATTCGTCATATTCTTTCCCTCCTTGATATCTGTTTTAAAACAGATAAACTCCTAATATATAATAATACCATATTTTAGAAAATTTGCACATATTTTTTATAAATTTCTTAAATATTTATTAATTTAACCGTCAATTTTAATAAGCTCACCAAGCATGTTTTCAAAATCAATACCATGCTGCGGATTAAAATCATGTTTCATAGTTTCAGATATACAATGCGAAATGAATTTCGACGCAATGTCAACAGCTCTGTAAATGTCTAAGCCTTTAACCGCAAACCCCGCAATTATCGAAGACATAATATCTCCCGTGCCTGAAAAACCATCTCCAATCTTTTTAGAATTGAATATTTTATATGAATCGGATTTAAAAACAATGTTTTGAATATTGTCATATTCTCTAATGCCGGTCACAACTACTGTTTTTAGCCTGCCTCTCATAAGAGATTTTGCCATTTTGCTAATTGAAATTATATCCGTTTTCATACTGTTTCCTGTAAGCATGCAAAGCTCTGTAATATTGGGAGTTATGACATCTGCTTTCTCAGTAAGGTTAAGCATATTTTTAAGCAGTCCGTCTGTAAAATTTTTATACGGTTTTCCCTCATCTCCCATTACCGGATCAAGTATGTAAACAGCATCTCTATACATATCCGTCAGTCTCATAACAAAGTCTGTCTGTCTTTCATTTGACAGAAAACCTGAATATATACCGTCAAATTTAAATCCCAACTCATCCCATTTTTCAGCTATCTCTTCCATAGAGTCGGTAAGGTCTTTTATATAGAAGCTCTCAAAACATGTCTGATTTGAAAGAACGGCCGTCGGCAAAGGACATACCTGAACACCGAGAGCGGATATTATAGGTATAGCCGCTGTAAGAGAGCATTTCCCAAAACCCGATATATCATTTATGGCTGCAATTCTTTTCATAAAAAAAACTCCTTTGTTAAATCTCAACAGATACTCCTTTTCTGACTATAGGCATAACTTGTAATTTATAAAATATAAATGATACTCCTGTACCTATTACCCAACCAATAGGCCATGAAAGCCATATGCCGGTCTCGCCAAAAAAGCGCATCAGTATAAATGAAATTATTACTCTAAGTATAAGATCCGTAAAAGTAGAAATCATGAACGCTATCATTTTTTCAGTACCTCTAAGCACTCCGTCACAAAGTATCTTAGCATCTACGAATATATAAAAAGGCACTATTATTTTCAAAAACATGGAGCCTATATTAATTACGTTTATCTCCCCGCTTTCAACAAACATGCCTATAAGACCTCTCGAAAAAACAAAACACAGTATAGACACTGCCACTGAAAAAGCGCTCATCATTTTAAGCGCCGCTTTAAATCCGCCGTGTATTCTCTCATTTTTTCCGGCACCATAGTTCTGTGCTGAAAAACTTGAAATGCCTCCGCTTATTGTATTCATGCTTACCAAAGCAAATGTATTAATTCTTATAGCCGAAGAATATGCTGCTATGACATCGGCACCAAAGCTGTTTACCATAGCCTGTATAAATAAATTTCCTACCGAAACCAAGCTTTGCTGCAATATACTCGGTATCGCAACATACGAAAGATTTCTAAGCATTGTAAAAGAAAATACTGGCACCTTTTCAGTACCGAAAATTCTTATTCTTCTCATAAGCACAACAAATGCAAATAGAGCCGCTATGCCCTGAGCTATAAAAGTTGCCCATGCAACACCGGCAACACCCATTTTAAAATTTATTACAAAAAGCATATCAAGAAAAATATTTCCCAATGATGAACAAATCAAAAAATAAAGCGGAGTTTTGCTGTCACCGAGAGCAGCGAAAATTCCGTTTGAAATGTTATATATAACAAGGAAAAAAACACCGAAAATATATATGTTAAGGTAAGTAAGGGCGTCCGAAAATATATCCTGCGGTGTATTCAGCGCTTTCAAAGCAAACTTTGATGTCTCAAAACACACCAAAATCATAACAGCACTAATAATTACGGCAGCAATCAAAGAAGTATATATGCCTGTCCTCAATCTTTTAATTTTTTTGCTGCCGAAAAACTGACTTATAACAACTGAACACCCCGTATTTAAACCTACCGCCACTGCAATTATTATCATCGTTATAGGATAGGAGGCACCAACTGCCGCCAAAGCTTTCGTACCGGCAAATTTACCGGCAATAATGCTGTCCGCCATGTTGTAAAACTGCTGAAAAGCAGCGCTTAGAAGAAGCGGTATCGAATACATAAAAAGCGTTTTTGACGGGGAGCCTTTTGTCAGGTCTTTAATCATTATAAATACATCTCCGTATAATTCATATAATTTCAGTCTGATTTTTACTAAAGTCAGATACATATATTCTAACACTTTAAATAAATTTGGCAATACACAAATCAAAAAGGTGTCACAACGGTATTCTTTTTGTAAAATAGCATATAATTTTAAAATGTAAACCTAAAATTTTAGATACAACAATGCTATACAACATTTCGTAAAATGCTAAAAAGCAACTGATTTTTCATAAAATAGTCTAAATTTTCTCATGTTTATGCTTATATATTTATGCAAAAAATATCTAATGATTAAATTTCATAAAACCAATCTACGCATGAAATAAAAAAACATCGTTCATGTGGAACATTATTACACTTTTAGCACCGAAGTCTCCAACCAAAGACATGAGTTCCTTCTTGTATTCCATATTAAAAACAGCCGGTATCATAAGTATACTGTCAACTTCAGTACATCCTATGCCTTTTTTTGATTTAAAAAAGCCATCTATAAATTTTTCTATAGTATCCGCTTTAATATATGGCATGTCGCCCGTAAAAAACATTATATATTTTCACCTCCGGCAAGTATTCTTCTGTATTTTCCAGTTGCTCTCATATTTGTATTAAAACTCAACTTGCCGTTTATATACTTTCCAAAGTTTTCAGCTGCTTCTTCTTTTTCAAAGTCATTCATGTCATAAAATCCCGAAAGTATATTATATTCCTAAACTGATTTACAAATTTAATCTAACAATTTATAAAAAACAGGCACTTTTTGATGCCTGTTTTACCTATTACTTATTAAAAATATTTTTTATAGAGCTGAAAATATTCTTAAATATTGACAAAATTCTTGTAAATACATTACCCTTGGAATGGTAATTTTCATCAACGTTATTTTTATCATCTTCAGTTGCTTCCCTTATCTCATCTGTTTTAAGCAGTATCTGCAAGCTTGAAGGCTCAGGATTTTTATTGGATGTAAACGAAACCATTTTAGCCTCATTGTCAACATTAAACAGGTTATTATCCTCTCCTGTATACTTATCCCATTTGTCATCGGCAAGTTTCTTCATCGTATCTTTTGAGTTCTTTATAACATCAGTCTGCGAAAGACCGGATACAGCTTTATTAAGAACGTCTATAAGACTCAGAAGCGTTTCTTCCGAGCTTACATTTGCTTTATCACCGACAGTTTTTGCAGTATCTTCAAGTTTTGTAAAAAATGTCTGTAAAAGCGTAAGCTCAGTTGATGACCTGTCTACCAAGTTGGAACTGTCATCGGCAGTCTTTTTCAGTTCATCTTTATATTTATCGGATGTTACTTTAAATGAATCAATTGATTTTATTACGCCTGTAAGTTTATCCGACATTTCGCTTATGTTGTCACATACATCAGTAGCATCAGAAATCATAGAATGATAATCATCACTATGGCTGTAAATATTCTTAATTGTCTTATTGGTTAAATCAACAAGGCTTTGTGTATCATTTATAATATTGTCGGCGTCATCATTTTTATCTACAATGTCATTAAGCACTCCGCATAAATCTCCGGCATTTCTTGAAAGGTCAGCTAAATCCGACGACAGATAAGTAATTGTATAAAGCAATGAATATATACCGCCTGAATTTATATCTCCGCTTGCACCATAATTATATTGAAGCCCATTCATCAAATCTGAAAGCTCACCGCTCGACGTTATATTGTTTATATCATCTGAAAGATTATCCCCGGCATCTTTTATACCTTTAAGATATGCTTTAGTAGCATCAAAATCGGTATTTACATCATCAAGGTCTTTGTTTAAGTTTGTAAGAGCGCTGTTCCAGCTGTCTTTATCGGCATCTTCCTTAGTTATAAGGTCATCTATTGCTGAAAGGTCTGTTTTCATGTTTTCCATATTACTTTTAAGACTGTTAAGATTTGTTGTAAGCTCATCAAGTGAGGAAGTAACACTTGTAATATTGCTGTTTACATCATCAACAGCACCTTTCAGAGTTTTAAAATGTCCCTCATAAGGCTTTAAAGCATCGGTAAGTTTAGTTAATTCTTCTCTGGCGGCATCGGCGCTGTCATATACCCCGCCTTTTGATTTTGAAAGAGTTTCTCTTGCATCGTTAAGACCTGAAAGGCCCTTAGATGTGTCATTTAAACCTTTTTGCATTGAGTTTAAAGTATCAAGCACCACGTCAAGACTGTCACTGATTGAATCCGCGGAATCTTTTATGTCATCTCTTGCGTCACGCAAATCTTTTATTTTATCTATCTGAGCTACCGTCATAGGTTCCATCATAAATATAATACCATCTAATTTAAAATCGTTTGAACCTATTTCCACTTCGAAATGCTGTTCTTCCCCCGGAAGTGCAAAAAACACAGCGGTTTTAATGTTGCCCACATTTTGAATCTGTGCCCCTTCCGCACTTAAGGTATTTTTGTCGGCGTCAACAGCACATGTAGCCTCAAGCATAAAATTATTCTGTTCATATTCATTTACATTTTTGTTTGGTGTAACATCCATTGCTATTTTAACAAGTCCGGTTTTTCCGGCAAGTTTATCTGCTGTTGTAGGCGCTCCGTTTAAATAATAATTTACTTTAATGTCCCAAGGCAGATTTTTGCTCAGTGCATTGTCTTGACCCTCAAAATAGAATCTGTCCGGAACGTCTTTGCCGAAATTAAATGTAACTTTTCCATCTTTTATTGTTGGCTTTGCATAGTTTGACATATTTGTTACCTTTTTATATGTACCATAATCAGTAACCGTGTTTGTTCCGTTCATGCTGTAGCTTTTAACAATGCTTGTTTGCTTCGGCACTCCGTAATAATCAAGGTTTACATACATCGCCTCATCATGTACCTGCGTTGATTCAGCACCGAAGGCTGAAAGCGAATATGTAAGCCCCAAAACTACTGATATTAAAATTGTTATTAATTTATTGAACTTCATCTGCGGCAACTCCTTCGGTTTTATTTTTATTTCCTTTTTTAATACGTTTCAATTCAGACCTTTTATCACTGTTTTTAATCTGGTGCATAATTGCTTTATCAAAAAATGCGAGCAGTGCCGGCAGAAGCGAAAGCACAAGCAGCATACTGAGCAGAGCCCCTCGTCCAACAAGCCGTCCAGCCTGTGAAATAACCTTTACACTTGAAAGAAAATACAGTATATATCCAACTACAACCAGTATTGAGCCCGATGATAAAATAGACAAAGCGCTTTTTGATGTTGCCTTCACAGCAGCAGTCTTTTTGTCATACTGCCGCCGCATGTCAAGATAATTATTTGTCAAAAGTATTGAATAATCAATCGTCGCTCCCAGCTGAAGGCAGCTTACTATTATATAATCTATATAAAGCAGGCTGTTTCCCATTATGTAAGGCAATGTCATGTTAAGATATATTGCTATCTCAATAGGTATAATTACAAGGATAGGTATAAAAATTGTTCTGAACGTAACCATTACAACTATTATGACACCTATAAGAGACAGTATTGACACATGATTGTAATCCGACATAAGTATTTTTTTAACGTCCATTGTAGAAGATGTTGTTCCTAAAACATACGAGTTTTTAGGATAATACTTTTGTACAACTTCTGTAAGTTTATCAGTACAGTCAAAAGAATATTGGCTTTCCTCTTCATTTTTCATAGATATAATTATACGCGCGTAATCTTTAGTTCTCAAATCATCTAATCTGTCTTGAGGCAGAAAGCTTTCCGGCATGCCTGTAGGCAGTGCATCTGAAAGAGAAACGGCGTAATTTACAAAATCAAGATCCTTTATCTCTTTTGTCAAATCTTTTTCCTTAACTACTGAGCCGTTAGGAACTATAGCAAGTATCATGTTTGATTTTCCAAACACATCATTAATTTTATTGTTATCTTCATAAACCTTAGTTCCAGGTCCCTGTCCGCTTGCTTGGTCACCAAAATAAAATGTATTCATAGACTGACCGAAATAGCAAGGCACTGCTATTAAAATTGCTATTAAAAGCATTGGCGTTCTCAATTTATACATAACTTTGGCAAATCCGTCAAAAGACGGTATAAAAGGCTTATGCGAAGTTTTTTCTATTATTTTATCAAAGCGCAGTATAAGCGACGGCATAAGGAACACTACCGTTGCCAGTGAACAAAGTATACCTTTTGTAAGCACAAATCCTACATCACGTCCGATTGTAAATTTCATAAACGCTATTGCAAGAAATCCGACTATTGTTGTGGCGCCGCTTGCAAAAACGCTTCGGCAGGCATCTTTAAGCGCAACTTCCATTGCTTCATGTACTTCCATGCCGCTTTTTTTATAGTCTTTATATATATGTAAAAGGAAAATGGAATAATCCATTGAGACAGCCAGCTGCAATATGGCCGAGGTAGAAAACGAGAAAAATGAAATCGTGCCGAATATTATATTTGAACCTAAATTCAATACTATAGCAACAATCATTACCAATATAAAGAGTACAGGCTCAAACCAGCTTTCTGTTGTGAGAGTTAGTATAGCAAAAATAATTACAAGAGCTATAATCATCGCCAATACCAGTTCTTTTTCAACAGCGTCCTGTTTCTCCTTACTGCATACAGCGCTTCCGGAATAGCAGGCATTATCTCCGGCTATTTTGTAAATCTCATCAAGAGCCTCTCTCGTTTTTTTATCGTAGTTGCCTTCGTCAAAAACTACTTCTATTAATGCCTTGTTATCCTTATAAAAGCCTGTAGGCTGGTCAAATTGAGAATTAAAATCCTCAATGCCGCTTTTTGCAAAAGAACTTGACATATATGCGTCAGTAACGCTGTCTGGCCCTATCGCCAAAGATACACCGTCAACGTCAGATATTTTCTCACGTATGCGTCTCGCTTCATAAATAGAAACATTATTGAGCATTACTCGCGCTGTTCCGGGATATCCAAATTCAGACTTCATCACATCCAGAGCCTGTTTCGACGGAGCCGACTGCGGAAGATATGAGCTAAGGTCGTAGTTTACACCTACAAATGGATAAAAAAGCGCACAAATTATAAAAAGAACTAAAAATACTCTTTGAATATGTCTGTATTTAGTGACAATAAAGTGAAACATTTTGTCAAAAGACCACTTCTTCATATTTGCCTCCAATAATTAACATAGAATTGATTTTTGAACTACTATGTATTATAATACAGTAAGTTGATATATTCAATAACTAATATTGTTAAAATTTTCATATATTAGTCAAATTATGCTTAAATGTATATTATTAAACATAGTCTTTATTTTTGGAGGGGTGGGTTATGGCAGCAACAAAAGAGGACAGAAGAATCAGAAGAACAAAAAGGCTTCTTAAACAGGGCCTTGCAGAAATGATGAACGAAAAAGAATTTAAAGACATTACCGTTAAAGATATAACAGAAAAAGCCGATTTAAACAGAGGCACTTTTTATCTGCATTATTCAGATACGTATGACCTTTTAAGAAAGGTCGAAGATGAGATTTTGCAGGACTTTCAAAATATGATAGACAAATACGCTCAAAATATAGACAGTGAAAATCCTTCTTTGCTACCTGTGCTCTCACCTATTGCCGGATATGTAATTGAAAATATAGATATATGCAAAAGTCTCTTTAATAATAGGGCGTCAACGGATTTTACCGAAAAATTTCAGCAGCTTATATCAAGAAACGGAGCGTCATTTATTAATAAACAATATCCGGGGGCATCTATAGAAAATTACGAATATTTCTTCAGTTTTATTACTTGCGGAACTGTAGGCATAATAAAGAAATGGTTTGAGTCGGACCCTATGAAGCCGAAAGAGGAAATAGTGGTTATGACTGCCAAAATAATAAGAGCAGCCGCAAACAGCATGCTTAAATCCTAATATTGAAAGACTGGTTTACAGGGAGTATAATGAGCAGTGTAAATCAAGTTGAAAAGGAGATGTATAATTGAAAGTTTTACTTGAACTTTTTATTACATTTGCTAAAATGGGCGTGGTTACTTTTGGCGGCGGATATGCCATGCTGCCTATTTTACAGAGAACAGTTGTTGATGATAAAAAATGGGCTACGGAAGAAGAAATTCTCGACTACTACGCAATAGGTCAGTGTACTCCCGGGATAATTGCTGTAAACACAGCAACATTTATAGGATACAAGCAAAAAGGAATATTGGGCGGTATATCTGCCACATTAGGGGTAATTTTTCCCTCAATAATAATAATAGGAATAATATCAGCTTTTTTAAAAAACTTTTCCGATCTTGCAGTTGTACAGCATGCTTTTGCAGGAATAAGAGTATGCGTTGGGGTATTAATTTTAAATGCCGTAATTAAGCTGTGGAAAGGTGCTGTTAAAGGCAAAGTTACAGCAGCCATAATGTTTTTTGTACTGATTATTTCTGCTTTTACTGATATATCTTCTGTATTGATAGTAATAGCGGCAGGAATATTTGGTTTGTTCTTTGCCGGAAAAATACAGAATAAGGGGGCAGAGAAAAAATGAGCGCACTTCTTTTGCTGTATTTTGAGTTTTTGAAAATTGGGCTGTTTGCTGTAGGCGGCGGACTTGCCACGCTCCCGTTTTTGTATGACCTCGAGTCTAAATACACTTGGCTTACCGCGGCTATGATAGGTGATATGGTAGCCATATCCGAATCAACTCCCGGTCCTATGGGTGTTAATATGGCAACATATGTTGGCTTTCAAAACAGCGGTGTAATAGGTTCCGTAATAGCCACTCTGGGCCTTATAACGCCTTCGATAATAATTATAATAATAATAGCAAATATTCTTGTCAAATTTAAAGAAAGCAAAATTGTTAAAAATGTATTTTATACTCTGCGTCCGGCGGCAACGGGCCTTATAGCGTCGGCTGGACTGTCGGTGATTATGCTTGCTATATTTAAAACCAACATAACAGCTTTTACGTTTTCAAAATTTGATTTCAAGTGTCTTTTGCTTTTTATATTTATGATTATATTTACTTGGAAGACAAAATTTCATCCAATAGTGGCAATAGCTATTTCGGGTGCAATTGGGATACTCTTTAGTTTTTGAGAAAGCAGGCTTTAAAAATGAAATTTGTACTTAATTATATTGACGGAAAATGGTGTGAAAGTTCCGACGGCAATTATTTTGACGTATATGACCCTGCAACAGCAGAAGTAATAGCTCAGGCGGCAAAAGGTACGGAAGATGATACTAAAAAAGCAATAGCCGCCGCAAAACGTGAATTTGAAAACAAAAACGGCTGGAGAAGATATTCGGCCCAAAAACGTTCTGAAATTCTTTTAAGCATTGCCGACGAGCTTGAAAAGCGAAAAGAAGAATTTGCCAAAACAGAAACTCTCGATAACGGCAAGCCCTTAAGAGAGTCAATGTGTGATGTTGATGACGCTGTAAGCTACATAAGATATTATGCCGGAGCAATAAGAATGCCGTCAGGTGTTACGTTAAACGTAAATGACGGTTTTGGCCCAATGCAGTCATTTACGGTAAAAGAACCAATAGGTGTATGTGCTCTTATAACGCCTTGGAATTACCCATTGCTTATGGGTGTTCAAAAAATAGCGCCTGCCCTTGCAGCCGGAAATACTATAATATTTAAACCAAGCTCAAACACCCCACTTACATCGGTTAAATTTTTTAAACTGCTTGAAAATGCAGGTTTGCCTTCCGGTACAGTAAATCTTGTAATGGGCAGCGGAAGCGTAGTGGGAAACTGTCTTTCAAAAAGCAATGATGTGGACATGGTATCCTTTACAGGAAGCACCGCAGTCGGACAAAGCATATATAAAAACGCGGCTGTAAACATAAAAAAGATAGGCCTTGAGCTTGGCGGAAAATCACCTAATATAATATTTGCAGACGCCGATTTGGAAGGCGCTGTGGAATGGGCTATGATTGGCATATTCTTCAATCAGGGCGAAGTATGTTCCGCCGGTTCAAGGATTATAGTTGAAGAAAGCATAAAAGATAAGTTTATAAAACGTCTCAAAGAACGTGCATCCAAAATGACAATAGGAAACGGCCTTCATGACCCGGATATGGGCCCTCTTGTATCTGAAAATCAGCTTAAGACAGTTCTCGGTTTCATCGAAACTGCAAAAAAAGAAGGCTGCAAAATTGAATACGGCGGCAAACGTTATACTGAAGGAGAATGCCGCAGAGGATATTTTATAGAGCCTACAATAATAAGCGGATGCAATCAAAAAAACACCGTAATCAAAAAAGAGATATTCGGTCCGGTTGCGTGTATAGAGACATTTAAAACCGAGGAAGAAGCAATCAAAATTGCCAATGATACTGAATATGGTCTTGCAGGTGCTGTTTTTACATCGGACGGTGCAAAAGCTCTGAGAGTAATAAAAGAAATACGAGCCGGGATTACATGGATAAACTGCTATAACCCGGCATTTGTCGAAGCGCCATGGGGCGGATATAAAAAGAGCGGCGTAGGAAGAGAATTAAGCATGCAGGGCCTTGAAGAATATCAGGAAACAAAACAGATAACAATTAATCTTCGTCCCGGAAAAATCGGCTGGTATAAAGATTGATTAAATAACTATTTACATATGAATTATAAGACTGTTGAAAAATGTTTAAGTTAATAAAATTTTTTTATGAGTATTTTTATGAGGGTGCTTTAACGTAAAGCACCCTCTGTGTTTTACAATTATATATTTTTCTACACTCTGATAATTCCTATATCTTGCATATGAATTCTTTTTTAAAGTTTGATATCGTAATACTTCATTTTGTTCCATAGCGTCGAACGGCTTATGCCCAAATATTCGGCTGTTTTGGTTCTTGAAAGCCCATTCATTTTAAGAGCCTTTATTATTCTTTTCTTTTCCCATCCTTTGTCACTTAAATCCGGACTTTCATCATCTTCATAAAGGCCGGTATGTCTTATTTCCTCAGAATCATCTCCTATACTGCGGCTTATCTCTGAAAAAAGAGCAGTTGTGTTTATATGACTGTTTTTAAGCATTACGTTAAGCCTTTCTATCATATTTTGCAGCTCACGTATATTGCCTTTCATTTCATGTTTTTCAAGTTCTTCTATTATGCTCCACCATAAAGCCTCGTTTGCCTTATAGCTTTTGTAATCGAGATTTTTCAGACAGTTTATTGCAATTTCAGGAATATCTTCTTTTCTGTCCCTGAGAGGCGGTATTTTTAATTCCAGAACATCCAATCTGTAATACAGGTCATTTCTGAAATTTCCCTTCTCAACTTCATTTTTAAGGTCCCTGTTTGTGGCTGAAATTACACGCACATCAACTGGAATCACTCTGTCACTTCCTATACGGCGTATTTCTTTTTCCTGTATTACTCTTAAAATCTGAACCTGCATCTCAAGGGGCATTTCACCTATTTCGTCAAGAAATATTGTACCCATGTGAGCCATTTCAAACATTCCCATTTTTCCGCCTTTGCTTGCTCCCGTAAAAGAGCCCTCTTCATAGCCGAAAAACTCCGCTTCAAGTAAGTTTTTCGGTATGGCGGCACAGTTTACGGCAACAAACGGCCCCCCTGCTCTCGGGCCGCTGTTATGTATACTCTGAGCAAAAAGTTCTTTTCCTGTTCCTGTCTCACCAAGTATAAGTACCGTTGAGTCGGAATTGGCATAGCTTTTAGCTACATTTTTTACCTCAGTAATAGCCTGTGAACTTCCCTTTATGTCGTCAAAAGTATATTTAGCCGAGAAGCCTTTTTTCCTTTTTATATTAAGCCTTGCATTTTTCTCATGTTCCTGTAGAACGGCTAAATCCTGAAATGTGGATACAACGCCTCTTTTCTGGCCGTTTATCACAATAGGTATTCTGTGAGTTAAAACAGTCATGTTCGGCAGTTCAAAAACATCACCTATGTCGCCCTCATCTTTTTCCATTACTTTAATCATTTTTGTTCCTTTTACAACATTTGTTATATGTTTTCCCTCAAGACGGTCGTTTTGATCCCACCTGAGAAATTTATATACCATGTCATTCGCCGCTATTATTTTGCCGTTTTCATCTATGGCAAGTATAGCGTCATTTGTAAAATTAAACACTACTTTATACTGCTCAAGCCTTAATACATTTTCACGGTTGCGCCTTTCTTCCAAATCCTGCATATCAAGTATACTTTTTGCTTTTTCAAAAGCATCGACAACTGTTTCAAGTGACGGATTAATTGTTTTGTATCTTACTCCCATTCGTCTTGCATGTTCCTCATACTCAAACGGTCCCACACAAAGTATCTTTTCAGTATACGCTTTGAAAAAAAACCTATCCTTTTCAACTTCAGTGCGATGCATTACAACATCTTCCGTTTTACAGTTCCATTTCCTTGAAAGAAGCTCGCAGTCAATATACTCGCAGTCCCTATGCAGCACACATACATATTTTTCATTTTTTATTTCAGTCCTCATATAATCTACCGTATGGTGTCTTATATTCATAAGATAATCAGCATTTCCGCCATATATATTTCTAAGATCGGCTCCGGCAGCTATAAATAACTTAGTACCCTCATTAAGCATATCACGGCACACAAAAAACATACTGTCTTCGTCGCAAGAGCGAACATCAGCATTTATGCCATTTTCTATGCAAAGTTTTGAAATATGCCCTGCATATCCCTGCGAAAAAGCAAGAAAGCATATTCTTTTTCTCTTTTTCATGCTATCCTCTCCTACAGTATAAATATGATTTATTATAACATAAATCGACATTTTTTTCTCTGCAAAAAATCTTTTTCATAATTAAATCATTTATTTAGTTAAAAATTGTTTATTGAAAATATTACCTAATTGATTTATAATATGTAATATATTGAGTAAACTATGTATTTGACAGTTTTTCGATATACTGCATATTTTGTGCAAAATCCCATAAAATACATGAATTAAAGGAGTGTTAAAAAAATGAGTGAAACAACAGTAACATTTGCCGGTTATACTATAGGCTATGGCAAAGAAACATATTCACAGTTCGGACCTATCTGCTCAAGATACGGTAAAAAAGCCGTAGTAATCGGCGGTGAAAGAGCTATTGCTGCAGCAAAGCCTTATATTACTGAAGCAGCTAAAGAAGCTGGCATAGAAATCACAGGTTTTGAATGGTTCGGCGGAGTAGCATCATATGAAAACGCTGATAGACTTGGACAGCTTGATTCTGTTAAAAGTGCAGATATGATTTTTGCATGCGGCGGCGGCAAGGCTATTGATACATCAAAATGTGTCGCAAGAAATCTTGACAAGCCTTTCTTCACATTCCCTACAATCGCAGCAACATGTGCATCTATTACTGCAATTGCTGTTATGTATTATCCAAACGGCGTTCAAAAAGACGTATTTGTTGGAAAGAGACCTGCAATACATGCTTTTATTAATCTTGATATTATAGCACAGGCTCCTCCTATTTATCTTTGGGCAGGAATTGGCGACACACTTGCTAAATATACAGAAGTTCCGTTCTCCTCAAGGGGACACGAGCATGAAATGGCTCATAAGGATGCACTCCCTCTCTGCATGAGCAGAATGACAGGCGAGCCTCTTCTTCAGTATGGTAAAGAAGCTATGGATTCCGTTAAGGCAGGAAAACCATCATTCGCTCTTGAACAGACTGTTCTTGCAATCACAGTTACAAGCGGTATGGTTTCATACCTTATTGATGCTTATAAATATAACTCAAATATGGGCCATGCAATATTCTACGGCATGACTGTTATTCCGCAGATTGAGGAAAAACATCTTCACGGCGAAGTTGTATCTTACGGCGTACTTTGTATGCTTATGATGGATAAACAGATGGACCTTCTTGACAAAATTTACAAATTCATGAAATCAATCGGTCTTCCTACAAAACTTGCCGATATGGATGTTAAAATTGAGGAAATGGGTCCTGCAATTGACAGCGCAGTTACAAAATACGATATCGAGTTTGCGCCTTATAAGATTACAAAAGAGCTTATGATGCAGGCTGTTAAAGACCTTGAAGAATACAATAAAACACACTGATTTAAAAAATCCCCGGCAGAATACTGCCGGTTTTTTTTATGTTTAGTTTTGTAAAACAAAATATGGTGTCCGAATAATTATTTTTATACTATATTTAAAACAGAACTTTAAAAAAGCCCTGTTTATCTCATTTAAGTTGTCACGTCATTTTCTAATTCTATACAGTTACTGGTTTTGTCCCATAAAACATTAAGCTGAGACATTTCCGCAATATCTCTTATGCTGTAGTAATTTTTACCGCCTATACTATATGCATTTATAAGCATTTTTTGATTTCCGTATAAAGCCAACACAACTTTTGCAGCTGTATTTATGCTGTTTGTACCTTCTGTGTAAAGCTTTTTATAATCCGAATCACTTGGTGTGTCAGATGTATTTATTCTTATACAGTCACCAGCATTATTTGTATCATCACAATCATATGAGAATGATATTCCTGCCAATTCAAATATTTTTTCAATATCGCTTATTTTAAAATAATTGCATCCGTTTATGTTATAACAGCCTAAATAAAACATATTGCCGTTTATTTTCATTCCGGCAAAGTCAATCACCGTGTCCGGCTTAGGAGCATAATTTTCATCAACGTCGTCTTTGCTGTCTATGCTGCCTTTAATATACGGGTTTGACAAATCAGGGTCCGTCGGGTCCCATCCCCGTTTTTCGGTATCATTTACATCTATTTTATACGCTGCCGGCTTAGGCAGAGGGCCAGGCTTGTCGCTGTCTATTATATTTACAGTTGTACCAGAAGGGCAATTATCATATATCCATTTTGCATCTCTTACGCAAAGCCTTATACAGCCCATTGAGGCCGATGTTCCAAGCTTATTATACTCTTCATACTCCAAATCATTTTTGTTCATTGTATTGTATGGCACAGAGTGGAAAAGTATATGCCCTGTTATTCTTGTGGCATACTGCCCGTAAACATTGCCAAACAGCTCTCTCCATCTATATTTATCAGACGTTTTAAAGGTGCCCAAAGGCGTATCTTTTCCCGCAGAACATACAAAAGCCCTATTTGGAATGGTATATTCACCGTTTTTGTCCAGCTCATATACCGTAACAACATTTTGGTTTATATTTACATCTAAACTGTATTTATATATGTTTTTCTCTTTTGCATAAATATTGGATGCCGATGCAGAAACATTGGATGCAGAAAAAATAATACAGCATAAAGCTAATAGGGCTTTACGTTTTTTTATCATTTTAACCTCCATGTTATAATTATAGTTTTTAATTTTATATTTTCCCCCCTGCGGTTGAACGAGCCAAAACCTTCTCATCATTATTCATTTTTATTAAAGACACAATAACACAAATAAAATTAATAACTCCCGTAACCCCTGTTGAAATATCAAATATCGCAAACGAATATACAAACCACATAAAAACATTTGCCGCAATACTGTATTTTGTGCCTTTTATACCTTTAATAGTATAACTGCAAACAGTATACTGAACTGTTGCTATTACCGGTATAAGGCCTATAAATCCCCTATTATTTGCAGCCACTCCCGCTATCACAACAAGAGCTGTAAAAACAATCATGACCGGAAACGTATATTTTTCCCTTGCAACAGTTAAATTTCTCACAGCACTTATAGCAAGAGTGGTTATGCCTGCATATGCACCGAAAAAGTATGACGCCACGGCAAGAACAGAACATTCAACAAACTGATAATAAAACACATTGTCACGTTTCTTTGTCCAGCAGCTTGCCAAAGTAAAAAGCGCAGCAATAAAAGAAAGTATGTTGCCTATAATTAAAAACATAATACCCTCTCCAAATTAATCGGAAACTACATCTTTTTCATTTCCCATTTCATCATATACTTTCATTGTGTATTCTCCTGTATTGTCATCATATGTGCCGTCAAAAACCTTTGTTCCGTCTGTTTTTACAAACATAATATCATGAGGCAGAAGCGTTTCGCCGTCTGTATCGAGTTCATATTCAGTGAAAACGTAATATCCTTCTTTGCTAAAGCTTATTGTCTTTTCATATCCGAATACATATTTGCGTCCGGTGTCATAATCTTCGCTTCCAAATATTTCTATAAGCATATCTGTCGCATCATCTGTTGTAAAGCTTGGATTTTCATCATTTAAGGTTTCATCGTTGTTATTACCTTTAGATTTTATATTTATAGTTGATGTGCTGCTGTCCCAATTAACATCATATCCAAAAGCCTCTGCCAAATATCTTATTGGAGCATATGTACGTCCGTCTTTAATTACTGCACTTGTATCCATTTTCAGGTTTTCTTCGTTTTCATTGCCGTTGGAATCGAAATTATTAATACTGTAATCCTTGCTTCCGATTATAAAAGTCACCTTTTTAAAGCTTCCACTTGCAGGCTGCGTAAATGTAACCGCTTTTAAGCTGTCGTTCCAGCTTACGTCATCATCCGAAAGTCCCAAAGCATAAGCGGCACTTCTCAAAGGCATCATAGTCCTTGAATTAGAGTCAATAAACAGCTCCCCAAGTTCAGTATCAAACTTAGCCTGATTTCCGTCAACACTTAAATTTATAGTTCCGGCAGCAACACTCACGCTTATTGCAGCCGAAATTAAAACTGCTGTTACACCCAAAAATTTCTTTTTCATAGCAAGTCCTTCTCTCTAAAAATCAGCAGTACCTTTCAACATCTGCTTTTATAAACTCACATACTGTTTCAACGGCATCATCAATAAGTTTTGGCAAAGCATCAATTGCAACCCCAACAACGTTAAGACCGCATCTTTTAATAGGTATCAGCACTTTTTCAGCATTGCTTTCGCTAATAGCCTGTGCCATTTTTGATGTAAGCTCGCCGTACATAGCATTTGATGAAATTATGCCTATGCTTCCCACAATTATATTTGCCTTCCTTGAATTGACCACAACAGCGTTTTCTCCTGTAGCAGCGGCAGTAGCACCTGACTTCATCATGTTTGCCGTTGCAGTAGAGTTTGTGCCCACAGCAATTATTTTATCAGTAGGTCTTATACGCCCCTTTAACTTTTCAATAATGGATTTTCCAATACCCCCGCCTTGTCCGTCAACTATCATTATAACCATGTTTTTACCTCCGAATCATAAATTTTAATAGGCTTAAAATCAATATAATCAGCCGATACAAGACTGTATGATATACCGTTTTTCATGCCTTCATATATATTTTTAAAGTTCTCTTTACCATGTATATGTCCGTAAACAGCTTTTTTAACTTTATATTCCTCAAGTATGTTTGAAAATTCCGTTTCACATCCGTTTGCCAATATTGGAAAATGCGACATAAAAACAATATTTTCTATATTTTGTCTTTTAGCACAATCAAGCGACAGCCTGTATCTTATAAGCTCACGCTCGAAAATTTTTCTGTCTGTGTTTTCATCAAAGCTTTCATCAATAGGCGTTTTCCATCCCCTTGAGCCGCATACGGCAATATTTTCAATAACAAACATATCGTTTTGAATAAAATTCAAGTCTTTAAACCTTGACCTTACCTTTGATACAGAATCCCACCAATAGTCGTGATTGCCTCTTAAAAGCACTTTTCTGCCGTTAAGATTTGATATAAAATCACAGTCTATCTCGGCATCCTTAATGTTCATTGCCCATGATATGTCTCCGGGAATTAGCACTAAGTCACAGCTTTTTACAACACTGTTCCAGTTTTTCTGTATTTTTAAATGGTGATTTTTCCATTCGGCACCGAATATATCCATACTCTTATTTTGGCCCAAACTAAGATGAAGGTCCGAAAGTGCATATATGTCCATTTTACCCCCTGTAGCTTTCCGCCATTTTATCCAGCATATCGCTGAATTTTTTAAGTTCGTCAATATCGCCTTTGTTCCAAAGCTCAACAAACTGGGTATTTATCTTGTCCATTTCTGAAAGCTTAAGATTAAAATACATGTTTTGTATATTATCTATAATGTTTGAAGTAAGGTTATCCATACGCTTATTTACTCTTTGAGCATACATTATCTCATTTCGTATGGTACTCATTTCATTGTCCAAATTAAAAGCCGCTTCAGCACAGTTTTTTAGTCTTTGCTTAATTTCTTCTGGCATATGTCCTTTATATTTATAATTAAGCGTATGTTCGGTAACCGCCCAGAAGTTCATGGCCATTGTTCTTATTTGTATTTCGGCAAGCACTTCTTTATAACCCATAACAGAGCTTACAGGATATTTAATTATAATATGGTAACTTCTGTAGCCGCTTGGCTTAGTATTGGTTATGTAATCACGTTCTTCCACTATTGTGAAATCATATCCGTCATGCCTTCTTATAAGAGAAATTGCCTTTTGTATGTCTTCTGAAAACTGGCATATGATTCTTACTCCGGCTATATCCTCAATATCTTCCTCAATTCTGTCAAGGGGTATACCCTTTTTCTTTGCTTTGCCAAGTATGCTTGATGGTTCTTTTACTCTGCCGCTTATTGATTCTATGGGACAATAAAGCCCCAGTTTCTTATACTCTGACTTCATATACTCGAATTTAAGTTTAAGTTCGGCCACAGCTTGTTCATATGGACAAAGCATTTCTTTCCAGTTGAGTATATCCATACATCGACTCCCTCCTTCTTGCACGTATTTATTTTACTATTTATTTCGGACTTTATCAACATTATAAAACATTCATTCGGTAATATTTACAAATATTTAATATTATGCTTTTTAATCTGCAAAACCAAAAACCGCTTACAGACCAGTAAAATTTAAGTTATAATAAAAAACAATATGATTTTAACCAAAATTTCCAAAAAAAAGACTATATTATTGTATTTTACTATAGCATAATGCAAAGGATTACTATATAATGAAGAATTATAATGATTTTTAGAGGAGGAACTATACATATGCCAAAACTCAGCAACAGAACCGATACCTTTTCGGAATCCATGATACGAAAAATGACAAGAATTTCTATAGATAACGATGCCATAAATCTATCTCAGGGTTTTCCAGACTTTAATCCGCCTAAAAAACTTCTCGACAGAATGGCAGAGGTAACGTACGAAAATCATCATCAATATGAAGTTACATGGGGCTCGCAGGCATTAAGAGAAGCTCTTGCCAAAAAACACGAACATTTTTCAGGCCAGAAGGTTGATCCTGATAAAAACATAGTTGTAACATGCGGCAGCACAGAGGCAATGATGGCAACAATGCTTACTGTATGCAATCCAGGCGACAAAGTAATAGTATTTTCACCGTTTTATGAAAATTACAGCGCCGATGCCATACTTTCAAGTGCAATACCTATATTTGTGCCTTTAAACCCTCCTGAATTCACATTTGACGCCGACGTGCTTGAGGACGCATTTAAACAAGGACCTAAGGCGATAATAGTATGCAATCCGTCAAATCCAAGCGGAAGAGTATTTACATATGACGAACTGCGCATAATAGCCGGCCTTGCCAAAAAATATGACACATTTATAATAACAGACGAAGTTTACGAGCATATAGTCTATGCTCCATACAAACACGTTTATATGTCAGCTATGGAAGATATATCTGACAGGGTGATTTTGTGCAATTCCCTTTCAAAAACTTATTCCATTACCGGCTGGAGAATTGGATATATAATAGCCAACGATGAAGTTATCGACCACGCAAAGAAGGTACATGATTTCCTTACAGTTGGAACAGCCGCGCCTTTGCAGGAAGCAGTTGTAACAGCGCTTAAATTTGACGACAGTTATTATAAAGAACTCCTTGATATTTATACTGAAAAGAAAAATATATTTATAAACGGAATGAAAGAACTTGGGTTCGAATACACAGATCCTCAGGGCGCATATTATGTAATGGTCAATGTAGCAAAATACGGCGTAACGGATGATATAAAATTCTGCGAATGGATGGCAAGGGAAGTCGGCGTAGGTGCCGTTCCCGGCTCAAGTTTCTTTAGAGAGAACATAAACAATTATGTACGCTTCCATTTTGCTAAAAACAGCAATACTCTTTACGAGGCTTTAAACCGTCTCTCAACACTTGATAAAAAAGCAACAGCCGCAAAAGGCCAGTTTTAATTAAAATTAATAAATTAAAAAAGCCGCAGTTCTCATTTGCCATTATGAAAACTGCGGTATATTTTATTGCGGGAAAAACCCGCTTGAGGAAGGCGTTATCCAACTCTGTAGCCGGAACCCCAAACAGCTTTTATGTAGTGCGGTCTTTTGGGGTCTGCTTCAATCTTTTTCCTTATTCTTCTAATATGTACTGCAACGGTGTTGTCTTCCATGCCGAGTGCTTTCATATTCCAAATATTACTGTAAATTTCCTCGGCTGAAAGAACTTTTCCCTGATTTTTTATAAGTATGCTTAATATTCTGAATTCGGTAGGCGTAAGGCCGACATCTTTTCCGTTTAACCTCGCTGTTTTTTTCTCATCGTCTATCTCTAACCCGTCAAAACTATATACGCTTTTTTTGTTATATACCGGAATATCTGAGCGGGTACATATGAACCCATAATCTTCCAGACATTTTTTAAGCATTTCAAGTTTACGTGTGTCTTTTTCTTCAATAAGCAGATATGCCATATCTCGCCACTCTCCTTCTTAAATATTTGCAACTTTTATCTTTCTGTTCCTGTGATTTCCTGTACAAATTCCGACCTACTTACAGTATTTTTACTCAGATTATCCGGCTGGCTATTATCGCTGTCATTCAAATGAAGATCCGTTTTTACAAAATCAGGTGTCTTTTTCTTTAACAATAAACAGCTTACAGGCGCCTGTGACCATTTATATTTCCCATTATTTTTCAAAGTAACACTTGCATCACAGGAGTCATAAACCAATGTTCCGCATACATACGCATATTGAGTAATATCCGAAGGCACGAGAGCATTACCTATCATATCAATGCTTTTTTCGTCATCATATGTTTTTTCAATTCCATCTCCGGAATATTTTTTAGCTATTTCACTATTCGTCGGTGTGTCTGTTTCATCATCATAATCATAATTATTAATCGTCATGCTTTCAATTTCTTCCGGCTTAATATATCCTTCTATATTTATTCCGGCATCTTTAAGCTTAGCTATTGTATTTGTATAGCTCTTATAAACTGGATAATCAAATACTCTTGACTCATATTTCGATAAATCGTACGTTAATTCTATATATCCCACAGGTATTTTTTCATAAACATCGTCAAATGTCATTGCTGTATAATCTTTTTTGTATGTATTAACAAAGTCGTTTACATTAACATCTGCATTCTGCTGTGATACACCGTTTGAATAGCTTAAAGTCATATTATTAATACATTTGTCAATAATAGGCGAGTTTATATTGCTCATTGTTTCTTTATAATCGCTGTTGGCAAATAGTTTGTTTAAAAGATCTGCATTTTGACCATAGTTAATATTAAATTGTCTGTATACTTTTTTGCCATTCTTAAATGTATAGCAAACCTGAACTCTTGTACTATCAGTTTCGTTTAAATTCTTACTTTCATCAGAATTATTCTTTTCTTCCATGTTTTTTTGAGCAATATCTGTTATAACTTCAGTTTGTTTAACTTTCATTTCCTTAAACACTCTGTCGTTTTCATCTATGTAATTCCATTTATCATCAAAGCTTGAACCTGCATATGCGTTATTAAATGATACAAATATGGCTGCATTATCAAGTTTGTCATTTTTAGGAACATATTTATCATACCCGAAAATATCTAAGCTGAATACGGCAAATATTGCTCCCGCAACTACACCACAGTATATCAAAGAACGTTTGTCTTTAAATACGGCTCTTATATCAAACTCATAAATCATCTCAATTACGCAGTGGCAGAGAACCAAGCCAATTATTAAACCAAGTATCATAACAGGTTCGTCGTTTCCAGCATCTGAGCCTATACAGAAGCAAATCCCTACAAAAAGCGCTGCCGGAACCATTATCAAACGTTTTATAATGCTCTTTGTTTTTGTAAAAGCCATTGCTTTCGAGCAGCTTTCCATAGGACGCTTCATATAAAGCAGGTATGCTATTACAAGAAATATTAAAGAAAGGATAAAAAGTTGTAAAACCGACATTTTTATCTGGCTCAAAGTATATGACGCTGTATTTACATTATTTATTACTTTGCCTTCAATAGTTGTAATTATACCTATAGGCGATATCCATGTTTTTAAAAATTTATCACTGCTGTAATGGCTGTATGTATTGAAAAATTTCTCGAAATATCCCAATAGAAGAAGCCTTATTCCGTTTTCATAAAACAGCAGTGTTCCTGCTCCCAGAACAGTTACAACAAAATTTCCTGTAAGCATAAGAGCTATAAGCACTACATTATATACTGAAAAATAGTAAATGCAGTTTACACCAAATGACATTACCGCTATTTTTAACGCGCTGCTGTCATTTACGCCGAATGATTTTCCAATTATTAAGCAAATAACAAGGCATACGACAAGAGGTATATAATACATTAATAAACCGTTTATGTATATTGTGGCAAATCTTCTGCTTTTAGAAACCGGCAGAGACAAATACATGTCAATTTTCTTTTTGCTGTACAGATATGAAAACCCGTGAATAGAAGCTATTGCCGCAAATATTGTTGCCACAACTACACTCCAAACAGGAAAACACATATATTCTCTGAATGCCTCATTCATCTGAATAATAATTTCCTTACCCTCATATCCGCTATAGAGTACTGACCTTAAAACAAGCGCCAAAAACAGCGGATAAAAAATTAAAAGCAAAACCGCGAAAATAGCAATGTTCCAAGTACGTCTTTTATTATTTGCAGCAAGATCAGCCAAGAATGAGCTTTTTGATATCATATCCTGCCACCTCCGTTTCACTTATAAATATCTCTTCAAGAGAAAGAGGAAGAACCTCAAAAAATACGGTAGAAGCACTTTCAAAAACACTCATTATGTCTTCTCTTGAACCTCTTACAGTGTAAGTATAAAGCGATCCCCTGTTTTCGGAAGTTGCTATATCAAGTTTTTGCTCAGTTTGTTTTCTGCTTTCCTCATCGCTGAACACGCATTGTACTTTTTGTATCCCGCATTTAAGATCCTCAAGATCTTTTGAAAGCAATACGCCGCCTTTATGTAAAAGACCTACATGGTCACATATATCTTCAAGTTCACGAAGATTGTGACTTGCAATTATAGGCGTAAGCCCGCGTTTATCCATTTCGCTTGCGAATATGCTTTTTATTCCTTGTCTCATAACAGGGTCAAGACCGTCAAACGTTTCGTCGCAAAGCAGATATTTTGTATTAGAACATATGCCAAGAAGCAGCGCCAGCTGTTTTTTCATGCCCTTTGAATATGTGTTTATTTTTCGTCTTTCCTCAAGCCCAAAACGTTTTAAAAAATCAGCAAACATTGCTTTATCAAAATCTTTATATAATCTGCTGTAAAAAGCCGCCATATCCCTCGCATTGGCATTTGCGAAGAAATACGGTTCATCTGCAATAAAGAAAAATTTATTTTTTGCTTTATTGTTGTCGTAAACAGGTTCGCCGTCTATTGTAATAGTGCCCAAATCCGGTTTTAAAACCCCTGTCGTCATTCTCAGTACAGTGCTTTTCCCGGCACCATTTGTGCCTATAAGACCAAAAACACTGTCTTCTTTGATTTCAACGCTGACATTGTCGACAGCTTTTATGTCATCAAAGGATTTACTGATATTTTTGATTTCTATCATAAGCCTTCCTCACCTTTTGATATGTATAATACTAACTGTCCTTTTGATATACCGATATTTTCAGCCTGCACAATGATATCATCCAGTCTGTTTCTAAGCTCCTGAACAACATATTTTCTGTAAGAATCACTGTCCGATATAAAACTCCCGCGGCCTTTTACCGTATATATAAATCCTAACCTTTCAAGTTCTGCATAAGCTTTTTGAATTGTGTTCGGATTTATTGAAAGGTCCACGGCAAGACTTCTTACAGAAGGCATCTGACTGTCAGGTTTAAGTGCTCCTTTTGTTATAAGCACTTGGAATTTATCCACAATCTGCTCATATATCGGCCTTGCATCTTTATAGTCGATAATTATCATTTTATCCCTTCTTTCGTACAGCTAACAGCAAATCAATCATGCTGTACTTACTGTACTATCTCAACTAACACACTTAATATACCATATACTGTCATATATTTCAATATATATTTTATGACAAAATTATGACATATTTTGAAGATCAAGCAAAAATTGCTTATGAAGCACAGCCTGTATTTCTTGACGGAAATGAATTCCAAATATTGAAGCTAAATATTCTGTTTTTAAAGTCTTTTCTCCAAATAAAAAATACCTTTTTTAACAGCCTGAATTTTAAGACTATCAAAAAAGGTATTCAATATTTTAACACTTATAATCATACCACAGCCAGTCGGCATTCATAATATCCTTAGCCGTATTATAATTTCGGCCCTCAGCAAGTTCAAAATCGGTTTCAAAATCGTTATATTTCTCCCCATCTATAACGGCTGAGCCTGTAAGCGTAAAATGTTTTCCGTCACCTTCAATGAACTTGCCCTCAAGACTTACATCATCTTCCTCAAGATAAAGCTTATTTATTTCGTTTTTTATATCATTTTCCGTAAATTCGTAGCGCATGCAATTTCCACCTTTCATTTTATATAACTACTATACCATATTTTTTCATATAAAAAACACTATTTCTTTTTACACCGCTGTATTTTAATGATATACTATTAATTATGGAAACGGAGGCAAATATGGATCATATAGTACTTGACTTGGAATTTAATCAGTCTTTTGATTTTAAAAAAAGGGCTCAAGGCAAAACAATAAAGGAATGTCCCTTTGAAATAATACAGATAGGTGCAGTTAAGCTAAACAGCAAACTTGAGATAACTGAGCGTTTTTCTTTTCTAATAAAACCTCAAATATATAAAAAAATTCATCCGATTGTTGAGAGAATAACAGGAATTTCAAATGATACTATAAAAGACCGTCCTTATTTTATGGATGGCTTTGATGAGTTTTGCAAATTTATGGGTTCCACTGATTGTATTCTTTATACATGGGGAATTGATGATATACGTTCTTTGTTTAGGAATATACTGTATTTTAAGTGTGACCTTGATAAAATAACTAACAAGTATATAAATATCCAGCCTACAGCCGCTAAGCTTCTTTGTGCAACAACTGGAGGTACAATCGGACTTAAAACAGCAGCGGAACAATTTGATATAAAATGCGACCTTAAATTCCATGATGCTTTAAATGATGCATATTATACAGCTCTTATAATGAAAAAGATATTTGAAGTACTTCCCGAGCCTTCGGTTTTTGTAAAAAGTGACATAGCTCCAAAAATAAAAGAGCATATTAAAATAGATTCCAAAGGACTTATAGCTTTTTTTGAAAAATCTCTTGAAAGAAAGCTCACATCTGAAGAGATAGCGATTATTCTTACATCTTACAAATTTGGCAGAAACAGAAAATACGACAAGGTTTCGGCAAAAAAATAAAAAGAAAAAGCAGCCCTAATGTAGCTAAAGGGGCTGTTTTTTTGTTATATTTTTATATTTTTTTGTTTCAAAAAACAATGTATCTTGTTTGTTACTATAATTATTTTGTTACTTGTGTTGCTGTATGTTACTTCATTTTTATGCAAAATATTATTATTTCAATATGTCAACAACTTTTGCATATACCCTGTCACAGGCATCAGCTCCGTCGTTTACAAGTTTGTTTATTCTGTCTCTTGTTTCATTTACAAATTTTTCATCTTTAATCGAATTGAGATTTACATCCACGTTAAGTTTTGCGCTGTAAATAGCGGCTTTGAGGAACTGAACACCGCATCCAACATCGCTTATTATAATTTTTGTGGATATATCGACAAGTTCTTCCTGAAGCATTATAGCTTCATAAATATATTCAACCATTTTTATAGGTCCTGAAGCAGCAACTATAAGGCATTTTTGAAGTACCTTTTCCTTTTCAGCCTGCTGCTCAGGTGTATCCTTAGGCATACCATACGCTTTTGAAAGCGGCTTAAAATTTTCGGCGTCTTCGTCAATAAGAGCAAGAAGCTTTTTGTAAAGTTCACAGCTTTTATCGATTATTTCCTGGTGCTTAGCTTCCATACCAAGAAATTTTTTCTTGCCTATAGAGTAGTTTCCAACCATTGAACCCAAGGCCGAACCAAGAGCGCCCACAAGAGCTGCAACTCCTCCTCCGCCCGGTACAGGTTCTTTTGAAGCAAGTTTTGCAACAAATTCTTCACATGTAACTGTGCTTAATTTCATTTTCATGCTCCTTTTATTTCTCAAATAATCCTGTTTTTAATTTAACTGTCTCAACAGTCTTGCATACAAGACAAAGAAGCGCAACATTTATAGGAAACATTGCAATATTTTTTATTATTCTTACCATAGTAAAAAGCTGTGTGCCATACATCATATTAAGCCAAATAGGTGTAAGGATAAAATTAATTATAACTGTTTCTGTAAGAGATGCCGCTATAATTCTTTTAAGAGTTATTTTCTTTTTGTATAAAAACAGCCCGAAAATAAATCCAGAAAGGAAACGGCTTAATGTAAATCCAATAAAGAAAGGTCCGTTAGGCTTTACAAAATATCCTATAACATCTGCAATCATACCCACAATTCCTCCCATTACAGGACCATACAGCATTCCTGCAACAGCAAGAGCCAAAAATCCAAATGAAATCTCGAGTATGTTGCTTACAACTATTCTGACAAATGCTAATATTACGCCAAGTGCAGTAAGCATTGCTCCGCCTGTCATTGATTTAACATTTCTAATCTCGGCAGAAGACTCTCTTATACCAGTTATTATGTTGTTCATTATATTGCCTCCTAATTTGTCTTTAATTGTTTTTCGCCAACTTAAATACAAATGTCCATTAAGGATAAGGACTACGCAATATACTATTGTGGACCTTACAGGCATACTCACTGCAACCACTTTAGCTGTTTGTCCGTCAACAGTTAAAGTTCAAGTCACTCAGGTTCTTGTTGTGTCTTAGGGTCTAAAGACGAAAAGGCCGGATTTTGAACTACCGGAACACTTCCCTCCTCAAGTGCAAGCAATATCTTGGTTTTTCCCACTATATCCTCCACCAAATAATATATAATTATGATGCGCTTTACTTCAAATTTCACAGCATTTGTATTTCTATTTTTTAATTAACGTTTTTATGCAATACCATTTATCTGTTTGCATGCTTTTACAACATGTTTAGCAAGAACCGATGTTGTAACCGAGCCTACACCTGCCGGCACAGGAGTTATCATTGATGCTTTTTCAACGCATTCATTAAAAGCTACGTCTCCGCAGAGTTTGCCCTCAGAGTTTACATTAATGCCTACATCAATTACAACCGCTCCGTCTTTTATAAAGTTGCCTTTTACCATTTCTGCACGTCCTACGGCAGCAACCACTACATCATTCTGACGGCATACGGCAGGAAGGTCGCTTGTACGGCTGTGGCAGATTGTAACAGTTGCGTTTTTGCCTAAAAGAAGCATTGCAAGAGGTTTTCCCACAACCATGCTTCTGCCTACAACAGCTACGTTTTTGCCCTTTAAATCAACGCCGTAGTAATCAAGTATTTCAACACATGCCTGAGGTGTGCATGGCGGATAGCCTGTCTTATCACCTTCAAAAATCTTTTCAGCATTAAGCGGATTCATGCAGTCGATATCCTTAACAGGGTCCACTATAAATTTAATTTCTTCCATATCAAGCTGTTTTGGAAGCGGTCTGAAAAGAAGTATGCCGTGAACGGAAGCGTCGTCGTTTACGGCTTTAAGTGCCTTAACAAAGTCAGTTTGGCAAATATCGGCAGGAAGCTCAAGAACTTCAGCTGCTATTCCGCATTTTTCCATTCTTTTAAGAGCTCCTCTTTCATATGAAAGGTCGTCTTCTCTTGCGCCTACTCTGACAATTTTAAGTGTTGGCTCAATTCCCTTTGCTTTTAAACTTTCAACATCAGTTTTAAGTGTTTCGGTTATCGCGTCAGCAACCGGCTTGCCTTTAATAATTTCACCCATTTTTATTCTCCTTATAGTATTATTACTACAGCGAAGCAAAAAAGCGCTTCGCTGAGTACAAATTCATGCAACTTTAATTAGAATAAACCTGAAATCTTGCCGTTTACATCAACATCAATCTTTTCAGCGGCTGGAACCTTTGGAAGTCCAGGCATCTTCATTATTGTACCTGTAAGAGCAACAATAAATCCGGCGCCTGCTGAAACTGTAAGGTCTCTTATTGTAATTCTGAATCCTGTAGGTCTGCCGAGCTTTGTCTGGTCATCTGTAAGTGAGTATTGGTTCTTTGCCATACAAATCGGAAGATTGCCAAAACCAAGTTTTTCAAGTTCCTTGATTATCTTATTTGCGGCAGGAGTATAATCTACGCCGTCAGCACCATAAACCTTAGTGCAGATAGCTTCAATCTTTTCCTTAATTGAAAGGTTTGTATCATAAACATAAGTATGCTCACCTTTGTTGTTTTCAACAAGGTTGAGTACTTCTTTAGCAAGCTCAATACCGCCTTCGCTGCCCTTAGCCCAAACTTCTGAAAGAGCAACATTTACACCAAGTTCGTTGCACTTTTTCTCAACAAGGTCAAGCTCTGCCTTTGTATCTGTTGGGAATGCGTTGATTGCGACAACAGCAGGAAGTCCATAAACCTTTGTAACATTTTCAACATGTTTAAGAAGGTTAGGAATACCTTTTTCAAGAGCAGCAAGGTTTTCATTGTTAAGTTCTGCCTTTGGAACACCGCCGTTATATTTAAGTGCTCTTACTGTAGCAACAATAACAGCTGCCTTTGGTTTAAGACCTGTCTGGCGGCACTTGATATCAATGAATTTTTCAGCACCAAGGTCAGCACCGAAACCAGCCTCTGTTATAACATAATCTGCAATCTTTGAAGCCATCTTAGTAGCTATAACGCTGTTGCAGCCATGAGCAATATTTGCGAAAGGACCGCCGTGGATAAATGTAGGTGTGCCTTCAAGGGTCTGAACAAGGTTTGGCTTAAGGGCATCTTTAAGAAGAGCAGCCATAGCTCCCTGAGCCTTAATATCTCCGCATGTTACAGGCTCGCCTTTTCTGTTGTAAGCTACAACCATCTTAGCAAGTCTTTCTTTTAAATCAATTATGTCGTTTGAAAGGCAGAATACAGCCATAATTTCAGAAGCAACTGTAATATCAAAGCCATCCTGACGAGGAACACCGTCAACTTTTGCACCAAGACCATCGACAATGTTTCTGAGCTGTCTGTCGTTCATATCAACTGCTCTTCTCCAAACGATTCTCTTAAGGTCTATGTCAAGAGCATTGCCCTGATGAATATGGTTATCAAGCATTGCTGCAAGAAGGTTGTTTGCTGCTCCGATGGCATGGAAATCACCTGTAAAGTGAAGGTTTATGTCTTCCATAGGAACTACCTGTGAATATCCGCCGCCTGCTGCACCGCCTTTTATACCAAAGACAGGTCCAAGTGAAGGCTCTCTTAAAGCAATCATTGTCTTTTTGCCCAATTTATTAAGTGCATCTCCAAGACCGATTGTTGTTGTTGTTTTTCCTTCTCCGGCTGGCGTCGGGTTGATAGCTGTTACAAGGATAAGCTTTGCATCTTCATTATCTTTAAGCTCGTTCTGCAAATATCTGTAGTCGATTTTAGCCTTATATTTGCCATAGTTCTCTACATATTTGTCAGGAATACCAACTTTATCAGCTATGTTGTTGATAACCTGCATCTCAGCTTTCTGAGCAATTTCAATGTCTGTTAAAAATTCTGCCATTTTTAATCCTCCTAAATATTTTATCTCACTTTATTTCAAAAACGCCTATAGGCGTAATTTGACTTATTTAAGATTTTCAATGCCTTCTATCTTAGCATTGTACTGAGTAGCTTCGTTAGGGAAAGTACGAGCATTTGATTCCTTAACATATTCGTTGTAAGCACCAATGATAGTAGTATGCAAATCCGCAAATTTCTTTACGAATTTCGGAACCCATTCATTCATGCCCAGCATATCCTGAGCAACAAGAACCTGCATATCACAGCTTGCGCCGGCGCCTATGCCCATAGTAGGAATTGTAAGTTTTTCCGAAATAGCTTTTGCAAGCATTGCAGGAATACCTTCCAAAACAACCATAAAAGCTCCAGCTTCCTGAACAGCTCTTGCGGAGTCAAGCAGTTCCTGTGCAGCCTGTAAGCTCTTGCCCTGAACCTTAAATCCGCCCATCATAGCAGCAGACTGAGGTGTAAGACCAATATGCGCACATACTGGTATACCTGCTTTAACAATTGCTTTAATAACAGGAGCAAAGTCTGTGCCGCCCTCAAGTTTAATGCAATCACATCCGCCTTCCGCAAAAAGCCTGCTTGCGTTTCTTATAGCATCTTCAACAGAAACGTTGTATGAGCCAAAAGGCATATCTCCAATTACAAATGTGTTCGGAGCGCCTTTTACAACATGTTTTGTATGATAAATCATGTCTTCAAGTGTAACTCCAACTGTTCCGTTGTAACCAAGCATTGTCATGCCGAGTGAGTCGCCGACAAGTATCATGTCTATATCGCTTTCATCGACAAGTTTGGCGTTTGTGTAGTCATAACAAGTAATCATTGTTGCAACTTTGTCTCCGCCTTTTAAGGCCATGATTCCAGGTACTGTAATTTTCTTTTTCATTATTTAGTTCCTCCCCAAAAATAAATATGATGTTTTAAATGCTTACCCTGTTATATTTATAGTAGCAAACAGTGTGCCAAAAATAAAGTATTTAATCAAAAACAATCGAAACTTGTAAAAAAACAAAGTGGAATGTTATATAGTACCAAAAATAGTGTAACCAAATCAAAGTAAAATATTAAAAATTACCATTAAATATATGAACTGTATCCGGCAATATCGTTTAAAAACTCTGATGCTAAAATAAGATTGTTTTAAATTGTCCATTGTCTATTGTGTTTAAACATATTTAAACACAATAATATATTTCAATTGTTTTTAATAATATGATAAATTATTTTTTATTATTATTTTATTTTTTTTAAAAAATAAAAACCCAATATCTTCAAGTATTTCTATGTATTGAAAATATTTGGGTTTTTTATGTTTTATATTTTATTTGTTTTTTAATTATCACTTACACCCATCAAAACCTCAACTGCTTCTCTGAGTGTGCTAACTTCTCCAACGTTTCCAGGGAAAATAACATATGGCATGCGAGGAAATTTACTTTCTTCTCCTGTTATCCAAACAGGAATACCCGGTTTTATCTGTCCCATTACAGTTGCCTTTTTAACTTTTAATGCCTTTGTCCCTACATCGCTTGATGTTATGCCGCCTTTGGCTACTATAAACTTAGGTTTAATTTTTAGGTCTCCTATTACTTTTACAACAGCATTTGAAATAGCCACAGACGCCTCAAGTATTTTATCTTTATCATCTGTGTCAAGCTTAACAACTTCGCGGCTTGTGTATACACATACGGATTTTCCCTCATTTATATACTCTTCAGCCTCAGCAATCACTTTTTTAACTTCGTCATCAAGTCCGCCCTTTTCAAGAACACGGGCAGCATGAAATTCAATAAATTTAAGAGGCCTTTTAGAGTTTTTAAGCTCTTCAAGCTGCATAGTCGTCTTTTTTACATGAGAGCCTATGAGAACTATTCCGCCGTTTTTGCTGTCTGAAACAAGCTCGTTATGTTTGAGCAAAGCCTTATCCGGCACACCACCCAAAACTTTTGTAATGGCAGCCGCGGACCTGAACATAAATTCTTTGCCTTCCGCAACAGCTCTGCAAAAAGCAATTGCAAATATTTTAATGTCTATATAATCGACGGCGTTTACAACTATTTTATTAAAATTTTTAACAGCCATAAGCTGATTTGTTATCTTTTCAATCTCAAGATTTCTGATATCGTCAAGAGATATACAAGTTACATCTTCGGCTTTAAATTTTCCGGCTGTTTTTTCCTCAACATAATCCGGAAGAAACGAAGATTTATAGCCAAATGTCTTATCCTTTGCAAATTCAGTCATTCCGGCAGGAGTAAGCATGTTTCCTTCTTTTACATAATGAATATTGTTTATTGTGTACCTTCCTCCCTCTTTAAAGAAAGGAAGCATTATTTCTCCGTCGAATCTCTTATTTGTGACCTTTTCAATATCTTCTTTTAAAATAGCTGTTTCAATAGGATAATGGCCTCTCAAAGTGGAATCGCTTCTTGATATAATTATGTAGTCCCTGCCTGTAATTTTAGAAGCCTTAATTAAATTCTCAGCAATCTCATGATGCGCCTTTGTTGTCTGAGACATTGTAAATCCTCTTGAATTTGTGAGCACAAAAAATATACTTTTATCTTCGTTAAATCCCTGTACCAATGTATCAACTTTCCAATCGGTATATACTGAGACATTGTTTACAGTCTGTACGCCTGTCGGGTCATCATCAAGCACAACTATTTTTCTGCCGAGACTATTTAAAGAATCGGCAAGCATTGTTTCCACTTTTTCAGTATCAACGGCTTTTACATCCGAAAGCACACTAATGTTTAAAGGTTCCATTGTTTTAAGTCTCTCCTGTTTATATTCTTTTAACTTCAACTCCGGCAAGTCTTTCAAAAAATTTCACATATCCGCAGTGGTCATCCATATATCCTCCTGCTACCTTGCATGACTGCTGTATTTCAAAAAGCAATGCTGTAAGAGGCATAGGAGAATCTATCTGATGAGCTGTGTCAAGTACGTTTTTTATATCTTTGCTGTTAACTTTTATGGTTCCTCCCGGCTTGAAGTTTCTGTCAAGAATCATAGGCACTTTATCATGGAGCACCTGGCTTCCGGCAAGGCCACCTTTAATAGCGTTATAAACTTTTTCAGGGTCCACTCCGGCTTTGGCTGCAAATGTGAAAGCCTCGCCTACTGTGGCAATGTTTAAGTTAACAATAGCCTGATTTACAAGCTTTGTAACAGAGCCGCTTCCAGTACCGCCTATGAGCACAGCCGAACCTCCCAGGATATCAAAATACGGCTTAACAGCGTTAAAATCTTCTTCTTCGGCGCCTACCATTATTGAAAGAGTGCCGTTAATTGCTCCGGGTTCTCCTCCTGAAACAGGAGCATCAATAAATTTTACACCTGTTTTGGCAAGTTTTTCGGCATGGTCTTTGCTTTGGCCCGAAGTTTCGGAGCTGAAATCAACAAAAATCGTGCCAGGCTTCATTGTTTTTGCAAGGCCGCCTTCTCCAAAAAGTATGTTGTCAACTATGCCTGCCGAAGGCAGTATGCACATTATGACTTTGCACTCGGCACCAATAGTCTCTTTGTCGGCAAATTTTACAAGTCCCTTAGAGGCAGTTTCAATCTCTTTTGCTATATTTTCATCCAAATCGTTTACCATTACTTCTAATCCGGCCTTGTATAAATTGCTAACCATAGGTTTTCCCATTATGCCAAGTCCTATAAATCCAACTTTCTCCATTATTAACATCCTCTCATTAGTTTCTGTAAAAAAGCCTGATATATTCGCTTACGGATTCACTTACAAACTCAGTTTCCAAAAGTGCCAGTTTTGAAAGATGTATATTTGGTTCATCTTCAATTGCTTTATACATTTTTCTAACCGTATAGCGCGATATTTCAGTATTTACATTTATTTTGCAAATTCCGTTTTTAATACAGTCAATCAGTGTTTTCTTAGGTGTTCCGCTTCCCCCATGCAAAACAAGAGGAATATCAGTTGCCGCGTTAATTTCCTTTAAAATGTCAATCCTTATGTTCGGCTCGCCCTTATACATTCCATGCACGGTGCCTATAGATACAGCAAGAGCATCAATGTTTGTTCTCTCAGCAAATTCGGCGGCACTTGAAGGATTAGTAAATGCTTGTTTGCTGTCAATGTCTGTTTCGTTTGAGTAATCTCCAAGAGCAACTTTCCCAAGCTCGGCTTCAACTGATACGTTTTCAGCATGCGCCATGTCAACAACATCTTTTGTATTTTTTATGTTTTCCTCAAAATCAAGAGCTGAACCGTCATACATAACTGAAGTAAAACCAGCATCAATCGCAGCTTTTATTATTTTCAAATCTCTGCAATGGTCAAGATGAAGAACCGTATCTTCAGGCATATCTTTTACCGCCTCGTCCACAATTGATTTTACACATTCCAGACTCATATTTTTCATATATGAGGCACCAAATGAAATTATGGCCGGTTTTTCAGTTATTTTTATCGCTTTACATACGCCATGAATAGTTTCATAGCTGTATACATTAAACGAACCAACAGCCCTTTTATCTATATAAGCCTTGGTAAGCAATGTTTTAAGATTTACAAGCAATTCAAAATTCCTCCCATTATTTTTCTTTTTCTCCGCTATGAATTTTCATTTCTGAAACAGCCATATCGGATACCTCTATTGCTTCTCTTGTTACAGTATCATCAAGACGAGTGCTGTACGCAACCACAAGCATATCCATTATTACAAGCTGCACAAGCCTTGATACCATGGCTTCAGTATAATACGCCGCATCATTTGTTGAACTGAATATAGAAATATCTGCCATTTTGGCAAGGTCCGAATTCATATAGCTTGTTACGGCAACCACTTTTGCGCCTCCCATCTGCGCAAGCCTTGCACATTCTATTACTTCTTTGCTTTCACCTTCATGAGAAATAAGAACAAGCAGGTCTTTTTTGCCGAGGTGAGCTGCATGGATAAGCGCTATATGTGAGTTATTTTCATTTATCACATTTTTTCCGCATTTAAGGAATTTATGATAAACATCCATGGCTATAACGCCTGAGCCGCCGGCACCGAAAAACATAACTCTGTCGGCTTTCTCTATAAGCTCCGTAACTAAAATAAGTTTATCAGTGTCAACAAGTTTTGATATATCGCTTATGGCAGAAGAAGCGTTTCTTATGACTTTTCGCTTTATTTCACTCATGCTGTCTCCGGGCTTTATGTCAAAGTCTTCCTCTTCCATAGTACCGCCGTCTTTTATTATGTCCTGTGCCATGTCAAGGCGAAATGTCTGATATGATGAATAATCCAGTTTATTAATAAACCTTATTATAGTGGTTTCACTAAGTCCGCACTCATGCCCCAAATCGCTTAAGGTCATTCTTACACATTTTTTGCTGTTTTTAAGTATATAATTTGCTACTGTTTTCTGGTTTTTGGAAAGAGTATTGTATTTAACTCTTATCTCGGTAAAAACATTCTTTTCCAAAAACATTCCCCCTAATTTAATTATTTTATTAATTATAGCATATAGCAATTGAAAAACATAGTATATTTTTTACTATAAAATAGAATAAAGCGTTTTTTGCGTGTTTAATATTATTTTTTAAACATAATTCGTAGTTAAATTACTGTATTTGACTTTGTCAGTATTTTTTTTACTATTAAATTTACAATTCGGCACAGCCAGCAAATTTACCGTCAAAATACTAAATTCATACTATAATGCAAAACGCATGTATATTTTGACTGAAAAACAATATTTTTTAACTATAGAATTTTCATATGTATGTAAATATATTGTGATGTAATTAACATTTTTAAAACAATTTTCAAACTGATAATGAAAAAAATTTGATTATATAAAAAATATATTAAATATCTTACAGTATAGCCATAAGCATTGATTATACCACATATCAGAAATTGCTTTAACTATATAAAAATAACCGTTCCTATAAGAACGGTTATATAGTACACAAATACATATTTATAAAAGCATGTCAAGTGCCATTTTATATTTCTTTATCCTGTCTTTATCGGTTTTAAACGCAACACGGCTTTCATCCATATTATGAATTAAATCCGAAATTTTGACCTTGCGTGCAATATCATTAGAGGCAAGTCTTTTTACATATTCAATATAATCCATGTTTTCTTCTCTTGTCAGCAGCTTTAAAGCACATATTACTTCTTCTGAGAATCCTTCTTTTTTAAGATAGTCGAAAGTAATGTCAGTATCCTCACAAACATCATGAAGTATAGCCGTTACTGTCTCATCTTCAGTATCCATTTGTTCAGCCAAATGATAAGGATGAAATACATACGGATACCCACCCTTGTCAAACTGTCCGGCATGAGCCGAATACGCTATTAAGAGAGCCTTTTTTATCTTTTCACTGTAAAGCATTTAATACCTTCTTTATTTTTCATAATATTTGATAAGTGCCTGAGTACCTAAATCTCCGTAACCGTTATCTTCAAGATTTTGATACATTTTAAGCACAGTATCAAGTGTTTCAAGATTTTGGCCTCTTTTTTCAGCTTCCTCGCAAGCTATTTTCATATCTTTGATAAAATGTTTTATAAAAAATCCCGGTTCAAAGTCATTCTGTATTACTTTAGCACCGTTGTTAGTCATCTGCCAGCTTCCTGCAGCACCTTTTGAAATGCTGTCAAGCATAAGATTTTTGTCAAGTCCGGTCTTGTCAGCATAAGCAATTGCCTCGCATACACCTGCTATTGTGCCCGCTATGGCAATTTGGTTAGCCATTTTCGTATGCTGTCCGCTACCGGCTTTGCCCTCATAAATAATAGTCTTGCCCATCATTTCAAAAATAGGATAAACCTTGTCAAAAACCTCTTTGTCACCGCCTGCCATTATTGAAAGAGTACCGTTTTTAGCTCCGCTGTCACCGCCTGAAACAGGTGCGTCAAGAGCATATAATCCGCGTTCTTTGGCAAGAGCATATATTTTTTCCGAAAGTGCCGGGCTGGTTGTCGTCATGTCAATTATAACCGTTCCCCTGTCTGCATTTTGTATTATGCCGTTTTCGCCAAAGTATACTTCTTCCACATCTTTTGGGTAGCCTACAATTGATATAACAATGTCACGTCCCTTGGCGCATTCTTTTACACTTTCGCACCATTTTGCACCTTCAGAAATAATATCTGCGGCCTTGCTCTTTGTTCTTGTGTAAATGTACACATCACATCCGCTTTTCATAAGGTTTTTGACCATTGGCTTTCCCATTACTCCAACACCTATAAATCCAATTTTTTTCATAATATCCGACCTCCTTTTGAAATTATATTATAACATATCATAAAGTTATATTGCAAAAATTGACTTAAAAATGTTAAGGTGATAGTATTAAAAAAGGGAGTGATAAAAATGTTTACATTTAACAAAGAAGTAACGGCAGTAGAAGCAGCACCGGGAATAATGCGAAAAGTGATGTCATATACAAAAGAGCTTATGGTATGTGAGTTTACGCTTAAAAAAGGCTCGCATCTTCCGGCTCATCATCATCCGCATGTACAAAGCACATATGTAATAAGCGGTCAGTTAAAATATATAATTGACGGAGAAGAAAAAGTAATAAATGACGGAGACACGGCACTTATGAAGGCAAATCAGGTACATGAGATAATGGTACTTGAAGATACAAAAGTAATTGATGTTTTCACACCAATGAGAGATGACTTTATAAAATAAAGCTCCAAATATGCTCTGTAAAGTTTTTAACTTTTTTAATAATAAAACCGCTTTAACGCAATCGTTAAAACGGTTTTTTATCTTAATAAATATTAAAGCTGGCTGTATCTGCCCAAAAATTCTCTTGTACGCTGATTGTCAGAGTTAAACATTTTTTCAGGTGTTGTTTCTTCAACTATTACGCCTTTTTCCATAAATATTATTCTGCTTGATACCTCTCTTGCAAAATTCATTTCATGTGTAACTATTACCATTGTCATATGTTCTTCGGCAAGACCGCGTATTACTTTAAGTATCTCAAGAGTAAGCTCAGGATCAAGAGCCGATGTTGGCTCATCAAAAAACAAAATTTTAGGCTTCATTGCAAGTGCTCTGGCAATTGAAACCCTCTGCTGCTGACCTCCCGATAACTGACACGGGTAATAATCAGCCTTATCCGAAAGCCCCATTTTTTCAAGCAAATCCTTTGCCGTTTCATAAACTTCTTTTTTATCTCTTTTCTGAACCGTAAGAGGCGCATCCATTATATTTTTTAAAACCGAGTAATGGGGAAACAAATTGAAATTTTGAAAAACAAGCCCGAAATTTGACTTTATATTCTTCATTTTATCGCCTTTGGCATAAACAACATTTCCGTTATCATCGGTTCGCACCGCCTGCTTATCGAGATATTTTATTTCTCCGCCGTTTATTGTCTCAAGCATAGTGGCACATCTAAGTATTGTGGATTTTCCGGAGCCTGAAGGCCCTATAATGGAAAGTATCTCCCCTTCTGAAACCGAAAGCGAAATATCTTTTATTACTTCAAGCTTATCAAATTTTTTATTTATATGGTTCATTTCAAGTATATTCATAATATTTCGCCTCCTTATTTATAGTATTTCATTCTGTTTTCAAGATTTTCCATAACCATAGCAACAACAAAATTAAATATGTAGTAAAATAATCCCGCAACAATAAACGGAACAAACGTCGTTTCTTTTGCTGCTATCTGTTTTGTAATGCTGAACATCTCAAGATATGCCAATGAAAAAGCAAGAGATGTATCTTTAACAAGAGTAATTACCTCGTTCGTTATTGCCGGAAGTATTCTCTTTACAACCTGAGGAAGTATTATCTTAAAAAAAGTCTGGTTTTTTGAATAACCAAGTATCTGCGCCGCCTCGTATTGACCTTTCGGCATAGATTCAATACCGGAACGGAAAATTTCCGCAAAGTATGCGGCATAATTTACTGAAAAACCTAATATTATTGCGATAAATCTGTATGCTCCTCCAATGTGCATTTTAAATAAATAATACGGTCCAAAATATACAACAAGAAGCTGAAGCATAAGAGGAGTTCCGCGCATTACGGAAATATAAAATTTTACAACTCCGCCAAGCAGTTTATTAGACGACATTCTGCCGAAAGATACAATTAGTCCGAGAGGAAGTGAAAAAATTAGTGTCCATGCAAAAATACTTATAGATTTTACCATACCGCCGGCAAGCTGCATGAGCATCATTTGAAAAGACATCCGATCAACTCCAATCCAAAAAAAAACCGCCGCACCAAATTAGTACAGCGGTTATATTTATTATTTTGCTTTAAGGCAAACAAGATCCGATATACCGTATTTATCTGCAAGTTTAGCAACAGTGCCGTCACCTGCAAGTTTTGTAAGATCTGCGTTAACTATATCACAAAGCTCCGTATTTCCTTTTTTAAACCCAACGCCGTACTGTTCAGTATTAAGAGCCTCATCAAGTATTTTATAACCCTCGCCTCTTGATTTTAGCTGATAGTTAGCAACGCCTACATCCATAGCTACAGCATCAATTGAGCCTGACTGAAGCTCAACAAATGCGCTGTTATAATCTCCGAATTCCTGAAGCTTTGCAAATGTGTCTGCAAGGTCTTTCTGCCCTTTGGGATCCTGAAGAAGCGTAAGAGCTGCCGAAGCCGACTGAACACCAACTGTTTTGCCCTTAAGATCAGCAAGTGAACTTATGCCTGAGTCATCAGATACAACCATTACCTGACTGTTGTCAACATACGGCTGTGTCCACTGATAGTCACTTTCACGTCCGTTTATTGTAAAGCCCGACCAGATGCAGTCTATTGAACCTGAATTAAGCTCCATGTCTTTGCTGTCCCAGTCAATAGGTGTCTTCACAAGTTCCCAGCCTTCCATATCGCATACAGCCTGAGCAAGGTCAAGGTCAAACCCCACATATTGACCATCGTCATCCATATATCCATATGGCGGATATTCAGCATCAAAACCAACTACAAATTTCTTTTTATCCGACATATTTTCGGTGTTTGCTGATGATTTGTTTGCTGAAGCCGAAGCATTTTTTGATGAAGCCGCGCCTGATGACGGCGCAGAACCTGATGCAGCTTTTGACGCAGATGATGAACCGCAGCCGGCAAGTGATGCAACCATAATTACAGACATTAAAACCGCCGCAAATTTTTTCATAACTATTCCTCCCGTATACCACTTTATTAAATTAGTAGATTAACGCTTTTTCAGACTAAAGCAATATATATAGTAACATATTTAATTAAAAGAGTCAATAATACCTAAACATCACCATTTAATGTCTGAATTTGCTTTTTGTAACTTGCTTGTTGACACAATACAGTTACATTGCTATAATTAGTTTGTTTGGCATTTGTAACTGTCAATATCTTTTATGGGGGTTACTTAAAATGAATATGCTTTTCCTTGATTTTATCAACAGCCAATGGTACATAAATCATCAATTATTTAAAGATCCGTTATATGACCAAAAATGGCTTGATGAATTCTGCACAAAATGGAATCTTTCCGAAATAAATATATTAAATACTGAGAATATGAAAGAATTAATAAAACTGAGAGCTTTTTTAAGCTTCGTGGTAAATAAGCTATGCAAATCAAAAGTCATATCAAAATCAAATATCAATAAATTAAACCAATTACTGTTATCTTCTAAATTTCATAAGGAGATAGCGATGGAAGACGGAAAATATAAATTAAATAATGTTCCGGAAAAACTTAATATTGAATGGGACATATATCAAATTGTGCTGTCTTTTGCCGACGCTTTAACACAAATAAACATTGACAGAATAAAACTTTGCCAAAATCCAGACTGCGGCTGGGTATTTTATGATGAAAGCAGAGGATGTACCCGCAAATGGTGCGACAATACATGTGCGTCACTTATGAAAGTCAGAAAATTCAGAGAATCAAAAAAGCAGCATAAATATACAAATAAGAAGGAGAAAAAATGAAAAATCAAAACGAGAAAAAAATACATATTACTTATAAAACAAGCAAAGTTTTTTTGCCTAAACAATTGGAAGAGCTTTTTTTATCGGTAGACTGGGCTTCCGGCCATTACCCTGAAAAACTTTCTGAGGCAATTAAAAATTCCGATACCGTTTTTACGGCTTGGGACGGCGAAACCATGGTTGGGCTTGCAAATGTACTGGACGACAAAGTTATGACGGCTTACGTACATTTCTTATTGGTTAGGCCTAACTATCAATCATATGGCATAGGCAAAGAATTAATTAGATTAATTAAGGAAAAGTATAAAGACTTTTTAAGAATTGTATTAATATCATATGACGACAAAATAAAATTTTATCAAAACTGCGGTTTTGAAACCGGAAAAGACGAAACCCCAATGTTTATTACATCCCTTTGGAATTAAGGCAAATAAAACGGCTGGTATCGGCATAGTAATTACGCCGCTTTAACCAGCCGTTTAAATAAGGTTTTTAATTTATTGCTTTAAAGCTTCGTCAAAATCAAGTGTTATTTCTCCGTCAGGCTTTACAAAACACGGTATGCCAATGCCGCCCTCTTCTTTTACTTTATCAAATATCGGCTCTTTGTCTCGTATGTTTAAAAACACTCTTAAGTTTGCCGAGCTTTCGCAAAAATCAAAAAATTCAAATTTTACACTCATTTTTTTTAGTTTTTCTACTGCTTCATATGTATCCTCACAGTTATTTGCTCCGTATACTTTTAAAATTCCCAAATGTTTTCACCCTTTCTATTATTTTGATTTTATAATAGACTACATTTGTCTTTTATTCTGTGACTTAAATACATTCCCTTATGTTTTTTAGAACTTCATTACACCGCCGACCTTATAATCTTTCCAGAATAAGTCATTGGCAAAATCAAGCTGTTCTTTGCCCCAAAGCCCCGGAGCTCCGCCTGTATTTACAAATATGGCATTTTTGTCCTTTTCAAATTTTCCGCGTTTAACCATATCTGCAAATCCATGGAACACTTTGCCGGTATAGCAAGGGTCAAGTATTATGGCTTCTTTATCGGCCATAAGCTTAACATAATCCCACGTTACCTCATCAGGCATATTATAGCCTGTTCCGCCGTAGGGCTCATTTTCCGGCCCCGACTCTATATCCAATTCGTCTGCTGTGCATTTAAACCCAAAACCGTAAAAGTCACTTATTTTATTTATAAAGTCTGCCGTTTCATTTGGATTTACATAATCCGGTTCTATTGTAACGCCAATAACCTTAAATGGTGCATTATAGTATTTTGCTCCAGCCCAAAGTCCGGAAAACGTTCCTGTTGAGCCATAACCGCATACAACATAATCAGCCTTAATATTTGAAGCTTTCATTTGCTCCATTATTTCTTTAACCGCCTGTATATATCCGGCAGCCCCTATTATTGTCTGGCCTCCCACAGGAATGTCGAGCACTTTCTCACCCTGTTTTTCTTTTTCGGCTATTATTTTTTCAGAACATTCCTTTAAAAATTTTTTAGCTTTTATGTCTTTTTCAGGGTCCCCATCAAGAGATGTAGTATCAACAAAATAAAGTTCAGTTCCCATAAGCCTGTCAAGAAGAAGATTTCCTGACAAATAATCAGGTTTTGCGCCTTTTAAAACAAGTATGCTTTTAAGTCCGAATTTCTTTGCCGCCGCAACTGTAAGCCTGCCGTGGTTTGTCTGTACTCCGCCGTATGTAAGCAAAGTTGTATAGCCGTTATCAAGGGCATACTTTACTATATAATCAAGTTTTCTTGTCTTGTTTCCCCCAAGAGCAAGGCCTGAAAGGTCATCCCTTTTTATATATAACTTTCCTCCTCCCAAATACTTTGTCATATACGGCATATACTCGATAGGCGTACCCGTAATACCTACATTTACTTTTTCAAGTTCCTCAATTTTCATTATATTACTTCCTTTCAAAAGGTAAGATGTGTATACACAGCTTTTTTAATAATCAGGCATTTTCCGATTCTGACTTTAACCTTTCCTTTTCATCTTTTGTTTTAAAAAGTCCCAACTGTATTGTTACACAGGCTGCTATAATGAGTGTAAAAGTATAAAATGAATATCTTATTATTGATACAGGTGATACATCAACAAGCCCCGTCATTATAAGCATACCGCCGTCATGAGGCATAATTGAAAGAAATGCACATGCAAAAATATCTATAAGACTGGCAAGTCTTTTTGGAGCAATATTATATTTTCCTCCCAAAATTTTAGCAATAGGCGCCGATATTATAATAGCTATTGTGTTATTAACAAGAGCCGCTGAAAGTACACCTGAAAGAAGTGAGATAACATATTCCGCGCTTCTTCTGCTTCGTATTCTTGCCGTAGCCTTGTTAACTATCCAATCAACACCGCCGTTAAATCTTATAAGACCTATTATGCCTGATACAAGTACGGCAACTATAGAAATACTGAACATGTCTTCCATGCCGCTTCCAATTGCCTGTACCCACTCAAAAAACGTACATGTCCCGCCTACAAGGCCTATAACGCCTGTCATTATAATCCCTATAAATAATACTACCGCAACATTAAAGCCCATAAGAGCAGTTATAAGTACAACTATGTAAGGAGCTACTCTTATTATATTAAACGCACCTACATCTCCTATTTGCGCTGCGCCGCCTAAAGCGCCGAAAAGAATACACGCAACTATAGCAGCAGGAACAGCTATAAAAAAGTTCATTTTAAACTTATCTTTCATTTCGGACCCACAGCCTTTTGCCGCTGCAATTGTTGTATCCGAAATCATAGAAAGGTTGTCGCCAAAGTATGCTCCGCCTATTACAGCTGCACATGTAAGCGGTATATTAAGGTTTGCCGTCTGTGCAACGCCTACAGCTATAGGCGCCATTGCAGCTATCGTACCCATTGATGTACCGATTGCAGTTGATATAAAACAGCACATCATAAACACTCCTGGTACAAGAAGAAAACCGGGTATAAATGTAAGTCCCATATTTATAACCGATTCCTTGCCTCCCATAACGGCGGCTGCTCCCTGAAAGCCTCCTGCAAGAAGATAAATAAGGACAATCATCATAACACCGGAATTACCGGCATTTTCACAAAACAAATCGACTTTTTTCGTCATAGGTACTTTTCTGTTATAAATTAAAGCAACTCCTACGCCTACAATGAGCGCTACATGACGGGGAAACTGCTTAAAAGGACCGTCAACGCCCATGGACGTGAAAACAAGCCCGCATCCTACATAAAGTCCAAGAAAAACCAAAAGCGGAAAAAATGCAGAAAAACCATATTTTTTGATTTCGTTTTCGTTCATAATTAATCCTCCCTAAAATAATAAGTACCAATGACACAACACAATTTTTTTAAATATTATCTATGGCATTTTTAAGCTTTTCAAATGCTTTTTTCAAGGTATCTCTTGAAGTTGCGGCATTTACTCTTAGAAATCCCGAACCTCCTTCTCCAAAATCAATGCCCATACCAAAGGCAACACCGGCTTTATTAACGGTAAACCTCAAAAGTTCCTTATCTGTCATATTAAGTCCTCTTGCATCTACCCAGCAAAGATATGTGGCTTCCGGAATACGTGTTTTGAGAATAGGTATGTTTTTGTCTATATATTCCTTAATAAATTTCATATTGTCTGAAAGGTATACCAAAAGCTGTTCAAGCCATTCCTCGCCATATCTGCATGCCGCCATAGTTGCAACAAGGCTGAAGCAGTTATTTCTTGCTATATCCATTTTTTTAAGCTCATCAACATAAATATTTTTTTTGGTTTCATCATTAAAAATAATAGTAGACGACTGAAGTCCGGCAAGATTAAATGTTTTGCTTGAGGCTGTGCAAGTAGTTGTGATTTTTGCAATTTCAGGTGAGACTGTGGCCATTACGGTATGCTTGTGTCCGTCAAGCATAAGGTCTGCGTGTATCTCATCGGATATTATTTCTATTCCATATTTTACGCATATGTCTCCAACCCTTTTAAGTTCGTCTTTTGTCCATACCCTTCCTACAGGATTGTGAGGATTGCAGAGTATAAAATATTTTATGCCCTGCTTTGCTTTTTCCTCAAAGTCATCATAGTCCATAGTATAGTATCCGTCTTGGCATTTAAGTTTATTTACAACAAGTGTTCTTCCGGTATTTCTTGTTACATCGGCAAACGGATGATATACCGGCTGCTGAATAATGATTCTATCTCCCGGTTTTGAAAAAAGATTTATAAACAATCTCATACCCGGAATAACACCAGGAGCAAACGCCATTTTTTTTATGTCCGGCTCATATCCGTTTCTTTTTTTCTGCCAGTCTCTTACGGCTTCAAAATATTCATCAGGACGATATGTATAGCCAAATATCCCCTGGTCCGCTCTTTTATGTATAGCGTCGATTATAGGTTGGGCTGTTTTAAAGTCCATATCGGCTATCCAAAGCGGAATTACATTGTTTGTGCCGTAATGAAGGTCGGCTTCCTGAAATTTTGCAGCATAGTTTTCACTTCTGTCCACAATTTCATCAAAATCATACTTCATTAAAATCCCTCCTAAAAATTTAATGTGTATAAATACATATATATATCTAATTTGTAAAGCAATTTTTGTGCCAAAAGTTTAAAAACAAAAAATATATAAATTTAGATTCTTATGTATAAAAAATATCAATATTTTATCTTATTATTTAGTAAAAGTTTATGTAAAACAAAAAAATGGGATTATACTGGTATTTGATTCAATCCCATTTAATCCCAATAATATTAAACACTGTATATTATTTTATTTATCAACTTTAAAATATAAGTATCAATAAATATAATTTTATCGTATGCATCCGACAGTCATTTATTTGATAAATTTACATCTAATTGATTCAAAAAACACATTTACTACTATTCATATATAAATAATATGTTTTATTATACACAAATTTTTCTAAAATTCAATTAATAGCACAGATATTACATTTGAAGTATATCTTGTCCCATTTTGGTAAGACAGTTTCCGCCTCTGCCCTGAGAAATATTTATATATCCTCCTTCAAAAAGCAGACTCAGAATATTTCTTATTTCAGATTCAGAAATGCTTATGCCTTCTTTTTTAAAACAGCCGTATATACTTCTGCGGCCGTTTCTTCCTGGATTTTGCCTTATAAAATCCATTATTTTAATTGCCTTTTCAGTATAAATATCCATTATTTTCTCAAAATCCGTCCTATTGCAAGGTTTTGTATTTTCATTTTTTATAGAGTTTGAAAACATTACGTCCGGCAAATCAGAAGGCAATATTTCTTTTTTATCAAGAAATTTTAGGTACTCAAGTATGTTTTTCAGCTCTCTTACATTTCCGTCCCAGTAATATTTTCTGAAGACCTCTTTAGTATCAGGTGACAAAACATATTCAGCGCCAATTTGAGAGCATATATTTTCTGCAAGAAGAAAAATATCATCGCCTCTTTCTCTTAAAGGCGGTATTACTACCGGCAGTGTGTTTATCCTGTAATAAAGGTCTTTTCTGAACTTTCCGCATTTTACCATTTCATATATATTTTCGTTTGTAGCGGCAATAATCCGTACATCTATAGGAATTATTCTGTTTTCACCTATGCGCATTATTTCCTTTTCCTGCAATACCCTTAAAAGCTTTATCTGCAAGTTTTTGCTCATTCCCTCAATCTCATCAAGAAAAAGCGTACCTTTATGGGCATATTCGAAAAGCCCCATTTTTCCGCCTTTTTTAGCACCTGTAAAAGCACCCTCACCGTATCCGAAAAGCTCGCTTTCAAGCAATGTCTCAGGCAGAGCGGCACAGTTTATGGCAACAAACGGCATGCTGCTTCTTTGTGAGGCATGATGTATTGAATGTGCAAAAAGTTCTTTTCCCGTTCCGCTTTCACCTGTAAGAAGTATGGAAGCGTCCGTTACAGCCATTTTTTGGGCAATCGCCTTTGCCTTTACAATCTGTCTGCAGTTCCCTTTAATATCATCAAATGTATATTTGCTTCTGTATCCTCTTTCATAAAACTGCATACGAAGATTCTGCTGTCTTTTTTCTTCTTCAGTAAATTTCTGAAGAAGTATAAAATATCCATTGAAATTTTTCTTCCAAATAATAGGCGCTTTTGTCACGCTTATAGCCATTTTATTTATGTATATAAGTTTTGACGCTTTTTGGTCAACATCGTTTTCCCATCTTTCAATACCGTGAAACTGCTTGTTAACTTCCCACAAAAACTCGCCTATAATATTGTCTTTAGTTATTGAAAGCATATTTTTTGCGGATTTATTGCAAATAAATATACGTCTGTCGGCGTCAATGCCTATTATGCCTATATCCATAGACTCAATTAATATTTCAAGACGATTTTCTATGTTTACCGTTTCGTCTGCAAGGGCATGAATGCTGTAGTTGTCCTCCGAAAGCTCATTTATGTAATTTTTATACTTGTCTGATTTTAAAAACCATTGAAAGCCAAGTTTTAGCGCAATTTCTACAACAACTGAAACAGAAAAAACCCTGTATCCGATATCAATTACTTTTTTTACCGTTTTAGGCACGTATCTGCTTTCGGCAGGAGTAATTGCCAAATCAATATCCGGATAATCCTCAGAATCCGGACCGATAGGAAAAAAATCAATGTTTGTAATATCATTTCTGTGTAAATCCGCAACTGTCTCAATAGCCATGTTATAGCTTAAATTTACAAGCAGCGCCTTTGTGCCTTTTGGATATTTCCTTAGTTTATCTATAACTGCCTTTTTAAAAGTAAGCCTGGATACAACTATCTTTTCTCTGTCGGGAACAAGAGAAAGCACATACTCAAAAAAATCCGATGAGTCTGAGGCAGTGGCTCCTATAAAATACAAATCTGCATTGTCAAGATAACTGAACACTCCATGCTCAAAGCTCAATGTCTCAACTTCTATAAGATTTCCGAAAAAATCAAACAGCAGGTTTTTATAATATATCCCTGATTCGTTTGACATTGTAATTACTATAATTTTTTTCTTCATAGGCACACCTCAGATTCGGCATCAGTATGATTTTATTACGAAAACTACATTTTCATGCTCCACTATTTTTTTCATCACTTTTTCAATATCCTCATTTTTTCCAAGAGTCATTTTGGTAATAATTCCAATGTGGTTAGGCAAAGCGCTTCTTGCCGAAAACACCTCAAAATCCCTGAAATTATTGTTTAATTCTCTCAAAAAATCTATAACATAATTTGCTTTATATGAGTCATCTATTTCAATATACAGCCGGCAGTCGGGGCCTTCCAAAAGCTTGGATTTTTCCAATTTCACAAAAAGCTTAAGTGTGACAAATGACATAGCAAAACATATAAACGCTCCCGCATAAAATCCGGCACCGATAGCAAGCCCAATAACAGCCGAAAGCCAAAGTCCGGCAGCTGTTGTAAGCCCTATTACTTTTGAACGGCTTTTAACAAGTATAGTTCCTGCACCTATAAAACCAATACCGCTTACAACCTGAGAAGCTATTCTTAATGCATCGGTGTTCATTTTCAAAACAACGTTGCAGTACACACCTATCATAGTTGACAGTGCCGCACCCAAACATACTATTATATGAGTTCTAAATCCAGCAATCTGTCCGCGCTGTTCTCTTTCAAGACCGATTATACCACTTAACAAAGCTGAAAGCATAAGTCTTAAAAGTACGGAATAAATATTCAGACCATGTACCATATCCATTATTTGTTCGTCCTTTTCTCAAAAATTTGTCTTTTATCCTAATATTTCAAAAAATGCACACATTTACACCTGTTTTATATAATATGTTTAATTATATATCCTGTGAACTAACCGGTCAATAATCTAAAAAAACTCCTTTTTATTTGCTTACCTTTACTTATATAACAAAAAAACAGGTATTTATAAGACACAAGGAGATTATAAATACCTGTTTTTTTAATTTTTTGTCGCTTACATATTTGTGTTTATTTTTGAGATAGCTGATAAGCCACGTCTACAATCATGTCTTCCTGACCGCCTACCATTCGTCTTTTGCCAAGCTCAACAAGTATGTCTCTCGGATTCAGGCCGAATTTTTCAGCTGCTCTGTATGTATGAAGAAGAAATGACGAGTAAACTCCTGCATATCCAAGCATAAGAGGCGCCGTCCTAATAACCTGCGGTCTTTGCATAATAGGTTCTACTATGTTTTCAGCCACATCCTGAATTTTATACATGTCAACTCCAGTATCAACGCCCATTCTGTTAAACACTGCCGCCAAAACCTCACCCTGACAGTTTCCGGCACCAGCCCCAAGACCGCGGCATGTTACATCTATATATGTTGCTCCGGCTTCAACGGCCGCAATTGAGTTTGCTACAGCAAGGCTAAGGTTATTATGAGCATGGAATCCCACCGGAATGTCAAGGCCTTCCACAAGCGCTTTTACTCTTGCAGTTACATCTTTTGGAAGAAGATATCCTGCCGAGTCTGCAAGATTTATATAATCGGCTCCGGCTTCCTGAAAAATTTTAGCCTGTTCAAGCAGTTTTTCAGGCGATGCCATATGTATCATCATAAGAAATCCGACAGCCATCATTCCCATTTTTTTAGCTGCCTGTATGTGCTGAATACCTGTATCGGCTTCCGTACAGTGAGTTGCAACACGCACAACTCTTGCTCCGTTTTTGTAAGCTTCTTCGAGGTCTTCTATTGTTCCGATGCCCGGAAGAAGAAGTATAGCCTGTTTTGCATTTTTTATAACTTTGCTTGCAGATTTAATCAAATCCATTTCATTATATTTTGAAAAACCATAGTTGTATGAAGAACCGGTAATACCGTCACCATGAGAGCATTCTATTATAGCAATGCCTGTTTTATCAAGACCTCCGGCAATTTCTTCAACCTGTTTAGGAGAAAAGCTGTGGCTTACGGCGTGGCTTCCGTCACGAAGAGTAGTGTCAACAAAGTTAATTTTGTGTTTTTCCATTTTTCGAGTCCTCCTTATTGTATATCAAGCATTTTATCGGCAAGCTTTTCGGCAACGGCAATTGCAGCCGAATTTATTATATCAAGATTCCCTGAAAACTTAGGCAGGAAGTCTCCGGCGCCCTCTACCTGTATAATGCATGTAACTTTGTCGCCGTCTATTATAGGCGGAACTCTCAGCTTATATCCCGGTACATATGCCTGGACTTCTTTTATTCTTTTGTTTACGGCGTCAATTATTGCCTTTTCATCAGGATTTTTAACTTTTGTATATATTGTGTTGCACATCATTATAGGCGGCTCTGCGGGATTAAGAATAATAATAGCTTTTGCTTTGTCGGCATGTCCTATTATCTCGAGGCCTTTTTTGGTAGTCTGTGTAAATTCATCAATATTGGCCCTTGTACCCGGACCGGCACTTTTTGACGACAGGCTTGCCACAATTTCGGCATATTCAACATCCGCAACCTCATTTATAGCATTTACGATAGGAATAGTTGCCTGTCCGCCGCATGTAACCATATTGTAATTATCAACATATCCGAGCTTATCAAGGTTGCAGCACGGAACAACATACGGTCCTACAGCGGCAGGAGTCATATCTATGGCAATTTTGCCTGCTGCTTTAAGAATTGGTGCGTTTTGGAGATGTGCGCTTGCCATTGTAGCATCAAACACAATTTTAATTTCGGAATCTTCGGCAACGGCTTTCACGCCTTCAAGAGAAGTTTCAATGCCGAGGCCTGCTGCTCTCTTAAGTCCTTCGGATTCAATAATACCGGTCATTGTTTTCATTTCGAGATTTTTGCTTCTCATTACTTTGTACATTAAATCCGTACCTATATTGCCGGGTCCTATAATACCAACTTTGATTTTTCCCATGTTCTTAATCCCTCCGTTTTTTATGAATTACCTCTTTTATAGCCAAGTCTCGCCGATATTTCATCAGCGCATTTAATAACATCACCTGCAATGGCAGATGTTGAAATTTTTTCCATTTTTGCAGCCATTCCAGAAAGGCTTACAGCTGCAACAGGCTTGCCGTTTTTGTTAAATATTGGCACAGCTATGCATTTAAGCCCCTGTTCTATTTCCTCATTATCAATGGCATAGCCTCTTTTTCTGACATCTTCAAGGTCGGCATACAGTTTTTCGGCAGTATCAATTGATTTTTCCGTTTTTTTAGGAAAGCCTTTAGGTATGATATATTTTTCAATATAATCTTTTCCAAGATACGCAAGCATTGCCTTGCCTACGCCTGTACATGTCATAGGTGCACGTCTTCCCACCTGTGAGTATACAATAAGAAAATCCGGTACATCGAATTTATCAATATACACAACTTCACCTTCGCTGTGTGTTGCAAGATGCACGGTCTGAACATATTTTTCGGAAAGCTCAATGCAAAAAGGCTTAGCCTCATCTCTTAAATCCATTCTTTTTTCAACTATTCGTCCAAATTCAAAAAGCTTCAGTCCAAGACGATATTTTTTGCTTTCGCCGTCTTGTTCCAACAAACCGGTTTCAACAAGTGTATTTACAATACCGTAAATAGTGCTTTTGCTTATACCCATTTGTTTTGAAATATCTGAAATTCCCAATTCTTTCTTATTTTCAAAACATTCAAGAACATTAAATGCTTTTATGACCGATTGTACGGTCACTCCTTGTGTATTTGCCATAATAACTCCTTACATGTCTCTTGTATGTTCGTTATTAACGAACTTGTTTCGTTATTTCCATACATATATTATTACTCATGTCTTTACTAAAAGTCAATAGTATATATTGTTTTATTTTTAAAACATAATATGTCACTGCGAGGTACGTGTATAAAAAAGCAAAAAAATAAACGGTTCATTACACCGTTTATTCTTGGGAAGGATAGTTATGAAATTTTAGTGTTTTTAGGGTTTTTATTTTTTATAGTTATTATTATATATTCACTTTGTGTATTTTTCTTTTTCTTTTTGTTAATTTTCTATGAATTATATATGTTTGTTTTGTGTATTTTTTATTTTAATAAAAAAAATAAACGGTTCATCACGCCGTTTATTTTTTTGAAGGTTAATTATGAAAGTTTTAGGGTTTTTATTTTTAGGGTTTTTTGCTTTTTATGGTTATTATTATATATTCACTTTGTGTATTTTTCTTTTTCTTTTTGTTAACTTTCTATGAATTATATATGTTTGTTTTGTGTACTTTTTATTTTAATAAAAAAAATAAACGGTTCATCACGCCGTTTATTTTGAGAAGGATAATTATGATTTTTTAAGGGGTTTTGTATTAACTGTGTTGTTATCACCTTTTTATGCTTTTATTATACATATAAAATATGTACAGAATATATTTAAAATTTAAACATTTTATGAATTCTCAGCTGCTGTGGCTAATTATAAGCATTTCAACAGCAAGGTCGTCTTTTACAGCTCCGGTCTTAATTGCAAAATCTGTATTCAGACAATCTTTAAGCGCCAACTTAAGCATTTCCGGCGTAAAATTTTTGCCTTGTGCTATGCAATCCCTTACGACAAAATCTCTCAGTCCTGTAAAAGATACTATTTCAGACCGAGTTTTACCCTCTTTCGTAAGATTTTGGCATTGCAGTATGCTCCTGAACTGCCGGGCAACCATCGAAAGTATCATAAAAGGTGCTTCCCTTGCAGTTAACAGCTCATGATATATTCTCACGGCTTCAGCGCTTTTTCGTTTTCCTATCATTGCTACAAGGTCAAAAACTTTTGATTCAAGCGTTTTGGTACATATAGCATCAATATCATTTTTTGTTATTTCACCGCCGTTTAATTTATATGATATAAGTTTTTCAATTTCCCTTAGGGCATTTTCCATATCAGTACCGACTACAGAGAAAAAATAGCTCAATACACCGTTTTTACATGCAATTCCCTTTCTTCTAAAAATTCCGGCTGCCCATTTTATAAGGTCAGATTCTTTTAACGATGTGCAGTTTTCCGCAAGTCCTGTTTTGTTTACTATTTTATATAGACTGCTTCTTTTATCCACGTCATTTTCAACAAAAAGAAGACATATGTTTTCGGAAAGCGACGGTATATACGCAGTCATTTTTTCGCTGTCACTTTTTCTTCCGGCTTTAAAAAGGCCGCTGTCTTTTACAATCACAAGCCGCCTTTCACACATAAACGGCAGTGTATCACAGGCATCAGTCACCTTATTTATATCTGAAGCACCGTCAAATATATCCATATTCATCTCAGGTGACAGGCACCCCTTCATTACAGAATCCGTTATTCTTTTCTCATTAAGTTTTTTAAGGTACGCTTCATCACCGTATATAAGATAACATTTTCTTATTCTTCCGATTTTCACATCTTCTTTTATTGTGGCAATACCCATGTTTTGTCACCTCTCATTTTTATATCGTCGCTTCCGTCAAACACCAATCTATTTTTAACATTATCCTTATTTTTTACAACAGTGGCTTTGCACTTATCTTCCGGAACAGCCTCAATAAGCTTCGCCTCATTTTCGTCAGCCGAAGTTATATCGATAAAGTCAAAATCTTTGTCTTTTATCATATACACAGCATGTCCCGTTTTATCTGTTTCATTTCCCGTAGGATAAAGACATGTTACCTCAATTCCGCCGCCAAGTTTTGCTTTTTTGGCACATACCGCCTTTATAACTTTTGCTCCGTTTTCATTAGCTTTATATTCAATTGCAGATACGTCATCATCATCGCAGTTGTAAGGCATTATTATTGTTCCAATTTTTATATGATTCATCAAATTCAATATAAAATCACATTTTTCGGAATCAGTTACAAATACGGCATCTGCTTTTGTTTTACCCATTGACAGCAAAAAATCGGATGTTTTGCCCGCATAATCCGTGCGCGAGTTATATTCCCTGCCGCCTATTATATATACGTGTCCGTCATAAGAAGAAATAATCTCGCTTTGGCCTTTACGTTCAGACAAAAAATAATATGTATTTTCTTTAAATATCAATCTGTTTGAAAACAAAACGCAAAATACAGCAAATATATCGGCAGCAATAAATATTGCCTGCTTTCTGACATTGCGAATCATAACTGGAGTCATTAAGCCCAAATAATAAAAAGCTATAAACATTATTGGCAGTTTTCCCGTCTGTACAATATTGTAAGGCAATGTTGACACAAAATCACAGGCATATTCCATACACTTCAAAATAAAATACGCCGGTCCGGCAAAAAACATGCCGACAGCATAGCTTATTATTCCGCCTATGCAGCTTAGCATTGCAAAACCTACTAAAAATCCCGCCGACGGAATCACAAGCAAATTTGTTATAAACCCGTAAACAGAAAAACCATAAAAATGATATGCTAAAATCGGAAATGTAAATACAGTTATAAATAAAGACGCAAGCACAATATCAAAAATGTTTCCCCAAAATCCGTTTATCGGTTTAAAAAGTTTACCAAGTATAAAAAGCGAAAATACCGACATAAAACTCAGCTGAAATCCTGCCTGAAAAAGTTCATATGGCTGAAAAAGCAATATAAGCATACCGGCAAAAGCCAGACTGTTTATTCCGTCATTTCTTTTATATATCAACTGGCCGAAAAGCACTGTCTCAAGCATTATAATCGCTCTAATGCAAGGTGCTCTGCCGCCTATAAATATTCCGTATAATACTAAAAACGCCATTAAAAAAACAGTTCGTTTTCTTGCATTTATTTTAAGAAGCTTTAAAACAAACAAAAACATTGCTGCAATAAGCGCAGTATGAAGCCCCGAAACCGCAAGTATATGCGAAATTCCTGCGGCAGAATAAAGCTGTTTTGTTGAGGGATTTATGAAAACGGTTTTGCCTGTTACCAAAGCCTTTATCGTACCAGCTTCATTTTCAGGGAAAAGTCTGTCGGCTGAATCGCTGATTTTATCTCTAAGTTTATAAATAATTTCAAAAAGTCCGCCTTTATTATGTCCGCAGTAATATATTTTATTTGCAAACATAATGCCGCCTATATTACTATATCCTTCCTGTACATTTCCGGAAAATATACATGTATCATTTCTTTTTACATAAACTCCCGGATTAGTATATACTTTGAATATAATATTGTCTTTTTCAAAGGCTCCGTTTTTAAAAACTTCGGATGTGTCAACAGTAAGAGTTTGCCTTTTGCTGTACATTATTTCGGCATCTTTTACAACACCTTTTATAGCCGTAATATTGCTGACATCTTTTTGACCATATAAAAAAGCACCCATAAGCAGAGTTCCGGCAACTGCCGCTACGGGTATTATAAAAGCTGCATGTGTTTTCTTTTTTGCTAATACAGCGCCTATGGCAAAAGAGATAAAAACTATAAAAACTGCAAATATTATACCGATTTTTACAGCCGCTATCCCTGCTGCCAAAGACACGAAAAACCATAACGCCGGCCTTTTCATTTCAAACACCTGTCAGGGCGAAACATCCTTAGCCTCAAACGGTTGGCTAAATTCCATATGTCCTTTAAATTCGTCCTGTTTTTCTCCTTCTATAAGAAACTGTACTTTGTCTATATTATCAAGAGCAGTAAGCGAATCCACAATAGAATATACTGTAAGCGTCTCGCCTGTTGTTCCTCCGTTATGCTTTGTTACAAAATCGGAGCTTAAATCAACGTAGCATATTCCGTCAGTGGTGCTTATGTTTCTAATTTTTGTTTCACTCGGAACAGTTGCCACATTGCCTTCGTCATAAGGACCTTTTATTAATTCTTCCATTACGTATTTCTCAAGAGGCTGATTTTTATTAACTTCAATTTTTCTTTCTTCTTTATTAAGCCCTGTACCGTCGGCATTTGAAAAATACAAATCAATAACTTTAACCGTAGTTGCCGGATCGGCAACAATACTTGCCGAAATAATTGTATTTTCCCTGTTTGCATCACCATATTTTTCACCGTCTGTTTTTAAAAGCGGAGAACCTTCTATAGTAATGTCAACATTATCAACAAAATAAAGCCCCGTAAGCGTCCATACCAATGCACCTCTAAGGCACATTTCCTCAGATTTTCCAAGCTCATAATAGCCTGACGAAAAATCCACATATGCCGTTTGGTTTGTAGCCTTTATACTCAAAACATCCACGTTATCCGGTATTGCCGAGTGAAGTTCCTCGTCATTTGGTTTAGATTTCATAGCTTTAATTGCATTATTAAGTATTTCATCCGGCGAGGCACCGTCAACATTTTCCTTTTCCGATTTTATTTCAAGTGTATCCGTATTTACATAATATATATCTAAGCCCTGATTTTGGCTCGTCTTGCCTGAGTTATCTTTAAAATTTGCAGTAAGCGCCGCCACAAGCACAATTGCAGCACAAAAACAGAAAACTATAATTACAAGTTTAAATTTTCTCAAATATAAGCCTCCTTAAAAGCATTACGTCAGTCAACATGTGTTAGCGGTATCCTAACAACAAATGTAGTGCCTTCGTTTTCATGGCTTGTAACCTTTATGCTTCCGTTATGAAGCATTACTGTAGATCTGGTTATAGAAAGTCCAAGGCCTGTTCCGCCTGTTTCTCTCGCCCTCGTTTTATCAATTCTATAAAATCTCTGGAAAATATTCTGCAGTTCATCTTCGGCCATTCCTATTCCGTTATCTGCAACAGTTATAAATGTATTTTGATGATCACAGTCAAGCGTTACTTTAACATTTCCGCCGTTATCAGTATATTTTATAGCATTTTCAACAAGATTTGAAATAGCAAGAGTAATTTTTGTCCTGTCAATATCGGCCTCTACTTCTTTTACGGCATTGTATTGTAGGTCGATTTCCTTGTTATCGGCAAGAGGTCTCAGACGCTTTATAATATCCTCCAATACATCATTTATACTTTCAGTCTTAAAGTTAAGCGGAACTTCTTTTTGGTCAAGACGGACAAGTGTAAGAAGATCATTTATCATCTCATTCATTCTGTCAACCTCTGAATTAATATCTTTAAGAAATTCTATATACATTTCCTTCGGTGCTTCAGAGTTAAGCAAAATAGACTCACTGAGCACTTTTATTGAACTTAAAGGCGTTTTAAGCTCATGACTGACATTAGACACAAAATTTTGTCTTGAAGTTTCTACCTGTTCAAGAGCGTCAGCCATGTTGTTTACCGCTACGGCCATCTGCATTATTTCATTGTTAGAGCACTCGTCGACAGGCATTCTTGTGTCAAGATGTCCCTCGGACATACTTCTTATCACTTCAAGCAGTTTGCTTAAAGGCCCCGTTATTGTCTGGCTCATAACAAGCACAAATGCAAGCACAATAAATGAAATAAGAACATTCATAACATAAATCGGTTTTTTTATGCCGTTTACCATGTCTTCTATATCAGTGGTTTCCTCTGCTACAAGCACAGTGCCTATTTTTTTGCCGTTTTCATCCACAACGCTCGTTACTGCATAAATATTTCCGTTTTTTTGTTCAGTGGCAACATCTTTTTTCTCAAGAGCCTCCATTATTTCCGGCAAAAGAACAGTCTTTCCAATTTCCGTGCCATTTGAGTCGTTAACAACAGCTCCCATATCGTCAGTTACAATTATACGGTATCCGCTTTGCTCGCTTGTAAGCTCTATATCACGGTCAAAAGCACGCTTATTTGACGAATCCGACATATATCCGGAAATCGTTATATGTCCGGAATATACATTTGCCTGATTAAGCAGTTCTTTTTTTCTCTCATCTATAAAATAATTTTCCGTCGTTTTAAAAACTACTACAGTAAAAAGAAGAAGAGGTATAATACCTGCGCAAATATAAGTTATAATCAGCATAAGACGTATCTTATAGCTGCTGTGTCTAATCTTACCCAAAATAATATCCAACTCCCCATTTTGTGAATATATACTTAGGCTCACTTGGCTTTTCTTCTATTTTCTCTCTAAGGCGTCTTACATGTACATCCACTGTTCTGGCGTCTCCCGGATAGTCATAGCCCCAAATAGTATCAAGAAGGTTTTCTCTGCTGTATACTTTTCCCGGATTTTCCATAAACAGTACAAGCATATCAAATTCTTTTGCCGTAAGATTTGTTTCTTTTCCGTTTATAAATACGCGTCTTGAATCAAAATTAACTTTAAGGCCCCTAATTTCAAGCATGTTTTCTTTTTTTGTATCTTTTATATCTATCTTTCTTACACTTCTTCTTAATATTGCTTTTATTCTTGCTTTAAGCTCAAGTATATTAAACGGCTTGACTATATAGTCGTCGGCACCGTATTCAAGTCCCATTATTTTATCCATATCTTCGCCTTTAGCTGTTACCATTATTATAGGTACCTGTGAAAATCCCCTTGTCTGTTGGCAAACTTCAAGTCCATTCATTTTAGGCAGCATAACATCAAGCACAACAAGGTCAAATTTGTTTGTTTTTATAGCTTCCAACGCTTCCTCGCCGTCATATGCAGCTTCAACGCTCATGCCGTCCTGCTCAAGACTGAATTTTATCCCCTTTACAATAAGTTTTTCATCATCAACAACAAGTATCTTGTAAGGCATGCAACTTCTCTCCTTTAATCCGCAATTGAAATTCTGTCCTTTATTTTCTCAAATTTTCCTTTCCCAACTCCCTTAACATTCATTATCTCATCTAAAGAGGCAAACCCTCCGTGTTCGTTTCTGTAATCTATAATAGCTTCAGCTGTTGTTTCGCCAATGCCTTCCAAAGTTTCAAGGCTATGTAAGTCTGACGTGTTTATGTTAACCAATTGTTTATCATCAGACCTGCTATAAAAGTCTTTCTCATTCTCAACAGTATCATAGTATAATTTTCGGTCTTGTGCAAATAGAATTTTGCTGTTTTCAGCAAATTTGCTGTACTCAAATGCTGAAAATACCACGACAACAAACGTCAGCATAATAAATGCTGTACTTTTTTTCAAAAAAATCATCGCCTTTATACTCTTTGTATTTATAAAGCTCGTTTTTTTTGATATAATAACAAATGCTATGTTTTATTGTAGCACGATTATTAAAAAAAATATACAGGAGATAACGATGAAAAATAAAATACTTTTTCTTATTATAACTATAATTTTATGTATTCCAAATATAAATGCTTCGGCAACTGAAATACCGGATAACCTCAAAAAACAAGCTGACGAAATGCAGCTTGATGCAGATGCGGCAATAGTAATGGACGCCAAAACGGGAGAAATACTTTTTTCCAAAAACATCAACAAGCAGGAGTATCCGGCAAGTATAACAAAGCTTATGACCGTACTGCTTGCTTTTGAAAACTGTAAACTTGACGATGTTGTGACTTTTTCACATAATGCCGTTTACTCAATTGAGCCGGGAAGCAGCAATATAGGCATTAATGAAAACGAAAAGCTGACAGTTGACCAGTGTCTTTATGCAATACTCTTTCGGTCGGCAAATGAGGTGGCAAACGGCATAGGCGAACATATAGACGGAAATCTTGACACATTTGCCAAACACATGACAGAGCGTGCAAAAGAATTGGGAGCCAAAAACACAAATTTTGTAAATGCCAATGGTCTGCATGACAAATCGCATTATACATCAGCTTACGATATGGCGCTTATAGCTAAGGAGATTCTTAAATACCCTCATTTCAAAGAGATACTTGCTACAAGAAATTATGAAATTCCGCCTACAAATCTGTGCAATGAAACGCGTTATCTTCATAATCAGACACAGCTTATAAATCCTTCATCTATATTTTATTATAAGGACAGTGAGGGCGGAAAAACTGGCTATACAGATCAGGCAAGAAACACCCTTGTTTCATATGCCAAAAGAGGCGACACTGAGATAGTATGTGTTGTGCTTCATTCGTCAGGCTACGGAGAATATTATGACACAATGAAGCTTTTTGATTATGCCCTTAATAATTTTAAAACACAAAAACTTTGCTCGGCAGGCGACAAATGTACCACAATAACGCTTGAAAAACCGCCTGCAGAAAACAAGAAATCTTTTTTGTTTTTCAATAAAAATGAACCGGAAACAACCGAAGAACCTAAAACAGTTGACCTAAACTTCAAAGATGACGTATACGCAACTTTACTATCATCAGATAAAGCTGAAAACATAACAGCCAAAAAGACAATAAAAGACGGCCTTGCACAGGTACACTGCGGAGATATATGCGGCAGTGTAGTTTATGAGTATAAAGGCACCCAATTAGGCAAAACCGATCTTTTGGCAGCATGCGATGCCGGAATACCTGCTCCTGCAGCAAAAGATGATAAATCCAAGTCTAAGGCAATAAATATTTTAAAAATAATAGCTGCCATAGTGCTGATTTTAATTTTCATTTTCGGCATGTATCTTTTTGTCGGACACATTAAATATTCACGTAAAAAAAGACTGCGTCAAAGGAGACTCAGGCGTTATCGTGAAAGCGGTTACCAAAATATTTACAGTTTAGACAGAAAGAAAAGAAAAGAATAATAAGACGCTGATAATCATTCTATTTACTTTACTTGATTTGCAATAAGCAATATAATATAACAATAGGAGGGATGATTATATGAAAAGAATAATTAAATATATTATACTTGGAGTTTTTGTTTCAGCAATTTTTACATGCGTATCTTACGCAAATCCGGTACGTTCATATTTGATACCAGATGAATATGCACAGATGGACAACGCTGAATCATTTACTCAATTATATAATTATTGTGTGTCACAGGAAGACGACAACTCTATTCCTGTAATAACCGATCTCAAAAAGGTTGACACAAAGCTTACCAACTCAAATGTATATATGGGTAACTTTGGTGATTACTCATCTGTTGTTTTTCAGGAAGACGCTTCAAACAACAGATTAATGGCCATTGCTGTAGCAACTCCTGATACATTGTTTTCAGATAGCTATTTAAACGAATATGGCACCGAGCCAGCTTCCCAGTTTATAACTGAGGTTTCAACACTGGAGGGTTTTTTTGGGTCTATGAATGAGATTGATAGCACTAATAATGAATCAGCCGCTGAAAAAAGTATAGATTGTATTACAAACGGCGGTACAGGTTCCTTCTGTGCAGGAAATCTGCGTTACGATATAAATTGTGAAAACAATGCTATTTCTTATACACTTTCAGCTTATACCGATGACGGGAAATAATATAAGACCGTATGCCAGAAACTATTGGCATACGGTTTTTTAATTTTAAATTTAAAAATTTATTCAGCTATATAATAGAAATCATCAGAAGGAACTTTTCCTCCTACAGATGCCGGATTCGCATCATAAAGTATCTTATAGAAATTAGACAGCATTGCTTTCATATCTTTTCCGTCAAAATATACAATATTGCAATTAGGTATTGCCTTTTCAGCAGCAGCCGCACTGGCCATTATTTGATATTTCTCAACAAGTTTTGCTACATTCGATGCATTTTCGGTATAATCTATTGAATTTTCATACTCTGCAAGAAAATCTTCAAATGCCTTTTTATTGTTATTTATAAAATCTTTTCTTGCCACAATGCATCCCATGGCTAATCTGCTGTCTTCAATTCCATTCTTCTTGCACGCGTTTTCCCATTCTTTATTAAGGTCAATAGCTGTAACTATTTTTGAGTTCTTCATTTCAACCGCTGTAACCTGCGGCTCCGGAAGCACTGCCAATGTAACTGAGCCTGATGCTAAGGCCTGCGCAACCTCAGCATGTTCCGACATAAATTCAAGATTTGCCTTTACGCCATATGCATTTAATATATATTCCAAAGCATATTCAGGTACAGAGCCCTGTCCCGAAAGTGCTATAGTTTTACCTTCAAGATCCGAAACAGATTTAATATTTTGCGTTCCGTCTTCAAGCAAATATAAGACACCAAGGGTATTAACAGCAGCTACCTGTATTTCTCCCTTTGTTTTATTGTAAACCACTGATGCAAGGTTTGTAGGTATTGCCGCAATATCAATATCTCCCGAAATCAGTTTGCCCGTTATTTCGTCAGGACTTGCTGCAATATCAAAATTATATTTGTTTTTGCTCTCATTATTTATATTCTCGTCTATGAGCCTTGCAGCTCCTATTCCCGTAGGCCCCTTTAAAACAGCTATATTTATGTTGGTTCTACTATCTGTATCTTCAATTCCTGATGACTGCAAAACAGAAGCAGAACTTCCAACAGATTCTGAAGCTTCATTTTGTGATGAATTTCCACATCCGGCAAACATTGCTGCTCCTAAAACAGCAGTCAACATCAATGCCATAAATTTCTTTCTCATTTTTAAATTCCTCTCTTTTTAAATGTATTTTTTCAGCCCTGATACATTTTTAACATATATGTTTCAGCTGTCTTTTGTAAAATTTCTCGGCTGTAAATAACATCGCCCCTTTTAAATCTGCATACCTCTCCATTATCATCGGATATATTCGGATATATTTTTTATTTCACAAGAACGAATCAAATTTTTATGTATGTTATTCATAGCTTTTGCTTTCACATATTAAAATTTTGTATCATTTCATACAATTATAGTAACGTTAATATACTTTGTCAACAAATACGCATTAAAAAAAAGACGGCGCCGATTCCGTCTTTTTCGAGGGGTAAAACTAAAAAAATTAATAAGGGTAAATGGATGGATAATTTAATATCCGGGGGATTAAAAAATCTCAGTAACTTAGTAGTGTAGTATTCATTATATTAAAATGACATATTATCTATCTAACAAATACTATGTATTTATATTAGCACAAAATAAGTTTTTGTCAACATGTAGCATAGAAGTATACTTTATACTTGAAAAAACTATAAGCCTTTGCACAAATGCAAAAGTCTCGACAAATTTATTCTTTTCCTTTAAACTTAAATAAAAAACAATACAGGAGAAAACAATGGAAACAATTAAGCAAAAATACTTTGATTCTTTTTCATGCACTGCCGAAAAATGCTCTTTTACCTGCTGCAGCGGATGGGACATAAATGTAGATTTTAAAACATACAGACTTTGGAAAAAAGAAAATCTATCATATGAAAAACAAGTAAAAAAGACAAAAAACGGATACATAATCAAAAAACGCACATTTGAAAATTGCCCGTATATTAAGAACGGGCTTTGTAAAATAATACTTGAAAAAGGTGAAAAATATATTTCAGGTACATGCCGTAGTTTTCCCAGAGTAGAAAATATGCAAAACGGATACACAGAGCTTTCTCTTTCATGTGCCTGTATTGAGGCAGCCAAAATAATTGCAGAAAATAATTTTGAAATTTTAGGAGAATATGCCAAAAACAGAACAAAAATACTTGAAAAATTAAAGTCAATGCCTTATATTGAGCATGCAGACCTATTTAACGAACCCAGAAATGAAAATGTAAATTCGAAGCTAAAAGAAATAAACATACTTTTTTATGACATTATTCAAAACTATAAAAAAGTACCTGTATTTAAACCTTTTTTATGCAGATTTAAAAATTATAAATATACAGATTGGGAAAAATTTTCAGCCAAATTAAAATTAAGTTCTGAAACAATTAAACGTCTCTACATGTCAAAATTCTTTGAATACTGTCCTGATGACACATTGGCCAAGGAACGGCTTTTATTTATACTGCTTGAGTATATTCTTATGCGTCATGCTCTTTTTTTAAGCAGCATTACAAAAGAAAACATAATAATATATACTGCTGTTTTCTCAAGAATAATAGGCAATAACGAAGAAGCCGTAAGAGATTATTTTAAAGAAATATTCGGCAATGAAATTCCCGATAAAAAATATATATGTGCCCTTTTATAATCCTGCAATGCGCCTGCAAATTTCTAAAAGAGGATTACCGTCTTTAAAATATTCCGTATATTTTACTCCCGGCATACCGTTTGCCTCACAAAAAATAAGACCGTTGTCACCGCATAAAAAATCAACGCTTCCCAAATTTATACCTAAAATGCCGCCTATATTTTCAGCTAAATCTATTTCTTCCATTTTAGGTGTATAAAGCTTAATACTTGCACCCTCTGCAATATTGGAACGAAAATCCGATTTATTTATACGTATAAACGACACTACATACTTTCCTCTGCAAAGTATAAACCTAATATCTTTACCAAATGATGATGAAATGTACTCCTGAATAAGTATTTCGTCATCAAACATCCTTTTAAGTTCACGTGATTTTTTAACGGCTTCCTCAAAATTATTTGCTGTTAAGACGCCCTTACCCTGACTGCCCTTGTTTATTTTTAGTACAGCCGGAAACCCGATACTTATATTTTTATTTTCATTAAATTTCTCTGTTTTTGGGATGGGAATTGTGCTGTCGGCATTTTCAATCATTTCAATGCTTTTTGCTTTGTCAAGCACATTTTCAATGCATTCGGCTGTATTTATAACGTCAACTCCAAGCCTTTCCAAATATCTTGTTCTTGCAAGACTTTCACTGTCAATATTACCGAAATACGCAGTTATTACAAAGTCCGGTATTTTATTTTCAATTTCTTTAAACACATCATTAACATGCACCTTTTTAAAATCCACAGCCAAAGACTTAAAAATTTCCTCATATTTTTTTATGTCCTTAAGTCCAAAGCTTACATCACCCACAAGTATCCAGCCAGTCATTATTTTTCACCTCGCTTAAAATTTATAGACATTTTATCATAGTCAAGGTATTTATAAAAGCACAATTAAAAGTACAATATTTCCATTTACATAAAGTATTAATACTGGTATTATTTGTTCAGAAAAAAATTACATTTAAGGGGAAAATTTATGATTTTAAAAAGGATAGAAAAAGGTAATTTGGCTCTTGAGCGTATCAAAAAAGCATCTGAAAATGGTTACAGTGAAAACCTTAAAACTCTGTTTAAACTTATAAGCGAAAACAAAAATACCGTATTCGGTACTAAGCATAACTTCAGTAATATAAAATCATACAGTGAATATATAAAAAATATTCCTCTTTATACTTACAATGATTATGAAAAATATATAGAAAGAATAGAAAACGGTGAAAAAAACATTCTCTCATCCCATGATATAATTCATTTTGCCATAAGCTCCGGCAGTCAGGGAAAGCCCAAAAAAATTCCCATGGTTCAGGAGGCATCAGACCTTTTTGCTCTATACACACATGCCGCAGCCTTTGCCGTAATGTACAAAGAACGTCCATGGAAAATAAGCCGCGGTGTATCATTTACCGAGGTACGGTTTACTGCCAAAGAAAACGGCTTCACTTATGGTGCCGTATCAGGCAAAGTTCGCGAAAAATACAAGGACTTTGAACATTTAGTATATACCACTCCAAAGTGTATATCCTACCCCGAAAGCGAAATGGATTTTTATTATCTGCATCTGCGTTTTGCTGTCGCTGAAAAAAATCTTTCTTTTATTACATGTGCTTTTATTTCATCTGTATTTTCAATGATGAAATACCTCGAGAAAAATTGGCAGGTAATTACAGACGATATTGAAAACGGAACAATAAATAATTCAATAAACATACCTGAAAATATAAGAAATGAAATATCCCCTCTTCTTAGACCCGACAAAAAGCGTGCCGACGAGCTGAGACATGAATTTAGCCAAGGTTTTTACAATATAATGCCGAGGATATGGAAAAATTTAAGTTTTATATTTGGTATTTCCGGCGGCAGCTTTCAGATGTATTGTTCAAAACTTCGGAGATACTCGGGAAATGTCCGTATACATTTCAGCGTTTATTCGGCCTCGGAAGGCATTTTTGCTTTTCCGCTGGAGTCAGAAAGCCAATCTATGGTGCTCATACCGTTCAGCGCATTTTATGAATTTATGGATGTAAACACAAACGAAATTGTAACAATGGACAAAGTAAAGATAGGCAAAGAATATGAGCTTATAATAACAAATATTTCGGGTTTTTACCGTTACAAAATGGGCGATGTCATAAAAATAACAGACTTTTACGGCACCCTTCCTATGATAAGGTTTATGTACAGAAGAAGTCAGGTGCTTAGCCTTTGCGGAGAAAAAACAACTGAGGACTGCATGAATGAAGTATTCAAAAGTCTTGTTATGGAAACCGGCATCGACATAACAGATTATACTCTTGCCGCAGACACTGAATTATTTCCGCAGCGGTATATAGTTTTTATAGAAAGCAGTACTGAAATGCCGGTTTTAAAAATACGTGACATAATTGAGGACAAACTCTGTGTATTTAATTTTTCATATGCCGAAAAAATAAAAAACGGAAAATTAGGAAAACTTGAGGTTTGTATGCTGAGTCCCGGTACTTATATAAGATACAGAAATTTAGTGGCAAAAAAAGGCGCATCACCAAACCAGATAAAGCCTTTGCGAGTTGCCGATACCGAGGAAAAGAAAAAATTTCTTATGTCAAATATTATTTAAATATTACACACACACAAACCGTATTTTCCAAGAAATTGTAGTTTTATGGGAAATATGGTTTTTATTTTGAAGGGAATATTTTACAAATAATTAAGACAATATTTCAAATTTTTAATTTTCATTACATTTGTTTTAAATCCATTGTGGAAAAGCATATGTTTATATATAATTGTTTCATATGATTTTTTTCTGGAGGATAAAATGCAATTTACCAATCTTAATTTTATGTTTAGGTTTTTACCTGCATTTTTTATAATATACCTTATTTTCCCACCAAAATACAGAAATAAAGTTTTATTTGCCGGAAGTATTGTATTTATAGCCATAGGTGACCTTAAATACACACCATTGCTTCTTTTATTTATAACCGTCAGCTTTTTTTCAGCAATTGCTATATCAAATCTGCGCCGAAAAGAAAGCTTATCGCGTACAGTTTTTGTCGCAACAGTTATATTTTTTTCGGCAGTTCTTTTGTATTTTAAATACGTGTCGCCAAACATGCCTTTAGGTATAAGCTTTTACACATTCACATGTATTTCATATATAAGTGATATATATATGGGAAACATAACCATAGAAAAATCTTTTATTAATCTTGGTGCATATATTTCATGTTTTCCAAAACTTATATCCGGACCTATAGCACTGTACAGCGATATGCGTGCCAAAAAAAGAAGAATTTATCCGGAATATTTGGAAGAAGGAATGTCTATATTTATTATTGGACTTGCTTATAAAGTTATAATAGCCGACCATTTGGCTGTGCTTTTTAACGATTGTAAAATCATAGGTTTTGAAAGCCTGCCTACGGCTTTGGCTTGGCTTTGCGCATATGGTTTTTCTATGCAGCTGTATTTTGACTTTCAGGGCTACTCTCTTATGGCTATAGGCATAGGCAAAATGCTTGGTTTTAATCTGCCGAAGAATTTTGACCATCCTTACAGGTCACGTTCCGTAAGTGAGTTTTACAGAAGATGGCACATGACTTTAGGCACATGGTTTAAAAAATATCTGTACATTCCTCTCGGAGGCAACAGAAAAGGCATTTCACATACGGTGTTTAATCTGTTTGTGGTATGGATAGTAACCGGAATGTGGCACGGCGCAACAATGAACTTTGTATTATGGGGCTTTGTACTGTTTTTGTTTATAGCGGCGGAAAAATTAGGTCTTAAAAACATACTTTACAAACACCTGCTGTTATCTAAAATATACATATACATAGTAATGCCCGTAACATGGGTAATATTTGCCGTATCAAATACAACCGATATGATTTCATGGCTTTCAAGCATGTTTTTTATGCCGTCTGATACCGCTGTTGATACACACATATTTTTTACATATATAAAAACCTACTGGATGTTTTTTGCGGCAGGAGCAATTGTAAGTCTGCCGTTTTTTGAAAAGATATGCTTTAAATTAAAGGGCCGTATGATTTTCAAGCTCTTGCTTTTGGCAGTTATGTTATTATGTGTTTATGATATGGCAGGACAAAGCGGCAGTCCGTTTTTATATTTTAAATTCTGACGGAGGAATTAAAATGAAATTGTTTAAAAAATGTCCTTTATTTATTCTGGTTTTTGCGGTATTTGCCATAATTGCGGTTATAGGTATAATCGGAAAAAACGGCATTTACAGCAAATTCAGCAAAAAGGAAATGACTCCCGTATCTTATGTTTTCGAGGGCGCGAAAGACAAAATATATCCATGGAACAATCTTAAAAGCAAAGAAACATATGAGCCTGAGATATCAAAACCGGACACATCAGAACAAACATCCGCCGTATCGTCAATTATGTCTCTCCCGCCCAAGGCTCAGGAAAAAACGTACGATTTTACACAGGTAGATAAAAGTTATTTTGACGATGCTCTATTTATAGGAGACTCCCGTACAGTCGGGCTTTCAATGTATTCAGACCTTGACAACGCAACTTATTACGCCGATGTAGGTGAAAGCATTTACCGTATATTCAATGACAAAATAGCCGTAGTTGACGGAAAAAGCATGACAATTGACGCCGCTCTTTCAAAAAAGAAATTTGCCAAAATATATTTTTCAACAGGTATAAACGAGCTTGGCACAGGCACAGCCGAAAGTTTTGGGAAAAAATACAGCGAAGCCATAGACCGAATTAAAGAACTTCAGCCGGATGCTATTATTTTCGCCGAAAGTATAATTGCAGTCGGACCTGAGCTTAATGCAAAAGATTCAGTATTTAATAATAAAAATATAAATGAAAGAAATGCCGAAATCAAAAAAACAGCCGATAATAAGACGGTGTTTTATATAGATGCAAACGAGGCTCTTGCCGATAAAAACGGCAATCTTTCTGAGCAGTATTCAAATGACGGCCTGCATCTTAAAGCAAAATATTACGATGTATGGACTAATTTTTTAATGACAAAGGGAATTGTTAAAAACTAAAACATTTACAGTCAACGGGATACTTTTAAAAGTATCCCATATTTTTTATGCAGATTTATTTTGATATTAAATTTTTAAGTATAAAATATAACTATATTTCGGTTGCTGAATATAACCGTATGTGATATTATTAAAAATAATATAGTTTTAATTTGAAAAAGAAGGTGTTTTTATGCAGAATATAAGGAAAGTAACAAATGATATCTACTATGTTGGAGCAAGTAACAGACGCCTTTCGCTCTTTGAAAACGTCTACCCTATTCCGAGAGGAATATCGTACAACTCATATGTGCTTGTAGATGATAAAACCGTACTATTTGATACTGCCGATAAAATTGTTGAACTTCAGTTTCTTGAAAATGTTGAAGCCGCTCTTAACGGCAGAAATCTTGACTACATTGTAGTAAATCATATGGAGCCTGACCATTGCGCTGTCTTGGAAGAAATAATACGCAGATACCCTGACATAAAAGTAGTCTTAAATGCAAAAACAGTTAATATGGTAAAGCAGTTCTTTGATTTTGACATAGACAGCAGATCCGTTATAATAAAGGAAGGCGATAAGCTGGAAACAGGAAGACATACTTTAACATTTTTCATGGCGCCTATGGTACATTGGCCGGAAGTTATGATGACTTATGACATAACGGAAAAAATTCTTTTTTCAGCCGACGCTTTTGGTACTTTCGGGGCAATAAACGGAAATCTTTTTTCAGATGAGGTTGATTTTGAACATGAATGGCTTGATGATGTAAGAAGGTATTACACAAATATAGTAGGAAAATACGGCGGTCCGGTACAGACAGCACTTAAAAAAGCGTCTGCTTACGAAATAGACATTATAGCACCCTTGCACGGAGTTTTATGGAAAAAGGATATTATACCGGAATTAATCGAAAAATATACAAAGTGGGCTACCTACACTCCTGAGGATAAAGCGGTTATGATTGCCTATGGTTCAGTTTACGGCAATACTCAAAACGCCGCAGAGATACTTGCATCAAAGCTTTCTGAAAAAGGAGTTAAAAACATAAAGCTTTATGATGTTTCAGTCACACATCCTTCATATATTCTGTCTGAGGCTTTTAGGTGCAGCGTTCTTGTATTTGCCTCTGCAACATATAATAACGGCATTTTCATAAATATGGAAAACCTTCTTCATGATATTGCCGCTCACTGCCTCCAAAACAGAACTGTTGCCTTCATACAAAACGGTTCATGGGCTCCTGTAGCCGGAAAGAAAATGGAAGAAATAATTTCTTCTCTTAAGGGAATGAACATCATAGAAAAGAAAGTCACAATTAAATCTTCCCTTAAAGAATCCCAGCTAAAAGACATTGAGGAGCTTGCAGATGCAATTGTTGAAAGCCTGAAATAAAACAGAATAAATTTTGAATTTTAAAATAAGTGTAATTGTTTGAGTATAATGTAACAGTTACACTTATTTTTTTTCGAAATATTATGGTTTTGTTTAATTAACTTGTTTAAAAAAACACATGCTAAAATTAATTTTATGATTCTGTGTAACGTTTTTATAAATCGCGTCACTAATTTACAGAAAGGAGAAAAAATATGGATTCCATAGATGAAATATATGCCAAACATTCAAAAATGATATACTATTTCCTCTTATCTAAAACAAGTGACCGCGATACCGCAGAAGAATTAACTCAGGAAACATTTTATCAGGCAATAAAATGTATAAAATCATTTAAGGGAAAAAGCAGTGTTTCAACTTGGCTGTGCGGAATTGCCGAAAACGTATGGCATTCATGGCTTAGAAAACAGAAAAACACAATAAATACTTTAGATGAAGAAGCCTCAGCGGATTCAGTTGAGGACAAGCTGATAATTAAATGGGATGCCAAAGAAATACTTAAATATCTGCATTCGTTAAATGAGCCCATAAGAGAAGTAATTTATCTAAGGCTTATTGGAAACTTATCTTTTAAAGATATAGGAGATATTATGGAAAAAAGCGAAAATTGGGCAAGAGTTAATTTTTACCGCGGCAAGGAAAAAATAATTAAGGAGGTTAAGAAAGATGAAAGAAAGGATACCCTGTGAAATTATTCAGGATTTACTGCCTTTATATATTGACGGCCTTACACAGGACAAAACAAATGAATATATTAGAGAGCACCTTAACAGCTGTGAAATATGTAAAAACAAATATAACAATATGACAGATAAAATCAGAAATGAGGAAAAAGAAAAGGAAATTTTTCCGGAAATCGATTACCTTAAAAAGGTAAAAAAGAAAAATCAAAAAAAAGTCGTTTTTTCAGCATTGGCTTCTTTTGCTATACTTATAGCAATTGTATTAAGCAAGCTCTACGTTTTTGGCTTCCCTATAACCGATTATCATACACAAATGTCGGTTGCAGAACAAAACGCAGAAATAAAAGGACAAATATATAATCCTTCTTACGTATACAGTCATTATAAAATAAAAAACGGTAATATTATTATATACGGCTGTCTGTCATCCGTTTGGAATAAAAATCAAGATTTTTTAATAAATTATGACTGCTCATATGGCAATATTAATATAAACAGAGAAACAATAACATCAAGCGGAAAAGTGATTACGGCTTTGGCAAATAAATTATACAGCATAAGAAATCCATATATAGGCGATATGCCGGCAAACGGTGAAATTTCGGAAGCTCTCGGAATATGCAAAAATCTGGGAAATTATACAAATTCACTTCAGACAACAAAAGAGCCTTACGGCTGGACATTGGAATTTACTGGGAATGTAACAAAATTTAATGAGACAAAATTTAATTCCACAATGCAGTCTTATGCATGTGTATTATTGGCAATGATAGATAACTGCGGCGAAATATCATGGAACTATGTCTGTGACGGCAAACTGTGCACCAAAACATTTACTGCCGAAGACGCAAAGCAAATTACAGGCAACGACATAAAATCATATTCATCAAGCTCAGAAAACGTACAGAATTTGCTTAACTTGGTTAACATAAAATAAAAATACTACGGAGGCGGTAAAAATTAAGAAAAAAAATATTATTATTTTAATAATTGTTGTTTACGCAATTATTCGGCTGTTTTTCCTTTATCAGACCTTACACCAAAAACAGAAGTTTTATACCGCAGAAGAGCTTAACATAACTGAAACAAAAAGCGGTAATGATGAAGATAAAGACGGCATAGACGACTATACGGATATCTGTCTTGGCGCCAGAGAATACATCGAAACAAAACCTGTATACAAGAGTAAATATTATGAAGGCGGTTACCCAAATGACAAATACGGCGTATGCACTGATGTAATTTGGCATGCTTTTTCCGCTGCCGGGTATGACTTAAAAAGCCTCGTTGACACAGACATTTCCAATAACAAGGACGCTTACGGTATTGAAACCCCTGACCCTAATATAGATTTCAGACGTGTGAATAATCTTAAAATATTCTTTGACCGAAATGCGGAAAGCCTTAATACAAGCCTTGACAATCCTAAGGACTGGCAGGCCGGTGATATAGTGGTGTTTACAAAACATATTGCTATTTGCTCTGACAAACGAAATTCAAACGGTATTCCGTTTATAATCCACCACAGCAATATTGTCGAAGGCGCAACTGAAGCAGACGAAATGGGTAAATACACAATAGTCGGGCACTACCGCTGGAATAAGGAAGCAAACGACGCCAAAAATTCTTGGGATGCCGTATCAAACCATTAACTGCCCTATTAAACCGATCCCATAGTCTTATATCTTTTTGAAAAAAGCGCAGCCCAGCATGTAGAAAAACCTATATCAAAATAAAATTGCGCAAAAGAATAATTTAGGGGAGCTTTTTCACTTGCAAAAAGCTCCTAACCCTTTAAAAATGCGCTTATTGGCAAATTAAGACCTTGAGACTCTGTCCCAAACCCTGCCAGCCTTTAAAAAGGCCGGCTCTAAACTTTAATAGGCTTCGCACAAGTAATTACTTTTGTACAAAATTAATTTTGACGATAACTTTTTCGACAGCCTGGTGCAGACATATTATGGTTGCATTTTTTATTTAATTTTTATTCCTTTATTCAAGAGCCGGGTCCTTAACACCGTTTAGCTCAAATGCCCTTGCTCTGTCTATACATGTACCGCATTTTCCGCAAGGCTTGTCTCCGCCTTCATAACAGCTCCATGTAAGCTCATATGGCACCTTTAGCTCAAGGCCCTTCTTTACAACATCGGCTTTTGTTTTATTTACAAAAGGAGCTTCAACTCTCAGTTGCTTTCCGCTTCCTATAAAAATTGCCTGATTAATAGCCTTATTAAATTCATCCGAACAATCAGGATATGCGTTTCCTGCTGCATCGTCGCTGTGAGCGCCGTAATAAATTACATCGCAGCCTTTTGAAAGTGCAATGCTTGCGGCAGATGATAGAAAAAGGCCGTTTCTGAAAGGAACATATGTTGATACAGGTTTTCCGCCTGTTTTCTTAATCTGCTCTGCATAAGACTGCTCCGGGATGTCTTTATTAGAATGACTTAAAAGAGAGCAGTCGCTGTACTTGAAAATCTTAGCCAAGTCAAGATACAAATGCTCAATTCCATAATATTTTGCTACGTTTTTGGACGCCTCAATTTCTTTTACATGCTTCTGGCCATAAGAAACAGAAAGCGCAACCACATTTTCTTTTCCGTATTTATCTATTGCAAGAGCAAGGCATGTTGTGGAATCAACACCTCCGCTGAATAATACCAATGCTTTTTTACTCATAATTTTCACTCCTTTTACGCCTTAAGCCTCATTTGAAGCATAACATCTGTTTTAAACCTTCCGCGCAGCGTACTTGTATATGTTTTTGCCGCTGGTTTTTTTATGCCTCTTGCCGTCATACAGCTGTGGCAGCCTTCTATAAGTACAGCCACATCATCGGAACCGGTTATTTTCTGCATAATCTCCGCTATATCCGTACCTATTCTTTCCTGAAGCTGCAGGCGTTTCGAAACCATATCGGCAATTCTGGCAATTTTGCTAAGACCAATAACTTTTCCGTTAGGCACATACCCAACTGTAACCTTCATATCATACATAAGCGCCATATGATGCTCACAGTAGCTGAAAACATCTATATCACGCACTACAACACAGTCTTTTGAGTCGGTCTCAAAATCCAAATCATCATCAAATGTCTTATTAAACATCTCGGCTATCTCAGTATTGCTGTAATTCATACCTTCAAATACTTCAAGGCACATCTTTGCAACTCTCTCAGGTGTGTCTTTAAGACCTTCCCTACCGGGATTTTCGCCGAGAGCTATTAAAAGGCCTCTTATATGTTCTTTTACTTTTTCTTTATCTATCATTTTACACACCCCTTTTATTGGGGTCCCAAATAAATTTGTGCATCTGAAGCTGCAAATTAACCCCGTTCATCTTGTTTTTAAGCATAAAATCCACTATTTCCGAAGGCTCAATACTTCCGAAAACCGGACTTATATATACATGGCATTTTCCCACAAGTTTATATTTTTCTATTATTTCCAATGCTTTTTCCAAGTCATTTTCACTGCCGGAAACAAATTTTACTGTGTCTTTTTCCTCAAGCAAAGTGAAATTTTTAGCACACATATGTTCTTCCATTTTGCTTGAAGGCAGTTTATAATCCATAGTAAAAGACGGTCTGTTTTTTATGTCACAAAAAGGTTCAATATCAATGCTCCCGTTTGTTTCTATTTCTGCACTTAAATCCTTATCTGATGCTATAAGCTCTAAAAAATCTTTTATGCCTTCGCGCCAAAGAGGTTCTCCGCCTGTAATTGTTACATTTTCTATACCGCTTTTTTTTATTTCGTCATATATTTGCATAGCCGTTAAAACTTTGCATGGGGCATTTTTGTCATTTGCCCATTTTGTGTCACAGTATGAACATCTTAAATTACAGCCCGCAAACCTGACAAAAAAAGCCGGCTGACCTGCCCTGTAACCTTCTCCGTTTATGCTTACAAACATCTCAGTCACATTATATAATGTCATTTTAAGCCTCTCATTTCTCAAACACGGCACAGTTATCAGGCGTTTCATATACAATAGTACGCTTTACACTGTACCCCTTTTCTTCCATTTTTTTAAATATAAAAGATGCCAGATTTTCGGCAGTCGGCCTAAAATCAAGCTCTGTAATTTTAAAATTCTCATCTTTTAAAGCCGTTAATGTGGAAGGTTTAAGCGAATTTTTTTCTATAATAAGAGAATGGTCGAAAAAATCGGCAATTTCTTTCAAATCTTTTTTGAGGTCTCCAAAGTCAACCACCATTCCGCGTTTTTCGCCTTTTTCCTGAACTGTTTCGGAATATATTTCCGCCTCAATTGTCCACCTGTGGCCGTGGATGTTCTTGCATTTACCCACATAACCGAACAAAAAATGTGCAGCATCAAAGTTTTGTCTTGTTTTAAGTATATACATTTTTATTTCCTTTCAAAAAAATAAGCGGCTCTAAAAGGCCGCACAAATAACAATTTGTTTTAGCCCTGGTTTTATTTATAGACAGGATGGTACAAACGAACTGTCTTTATTCATTTTTATTCAACTAAACAAATATAACATTTAAGACATACATAGTCAAGTTTCTTTTATATCAGATTTAAGCCTTGTTACCATACTTTTATAGGTGTCTATAAGCACAGCTATATCAAGACCATAAAGCACACCGTCAAAGCCTCTTAAAAGCATATTTTTCGCCTCATCATGAGTAGAAGCAAAATTAATTGCAATTTTTTTATTGTCTTGGCAGGCTTTAAGCACACGTGCAACAGATTTTATAAAATTAGGATTTCCAAACTCTCCCGGTATGCCCATATTCATTGAAAGGTCATAAGGCACAATAAGTATGCCGCCAACTCCTTCCATTGCCGCGATTTCTTCTATATGTTCAACACAGCCAATTGTTTCACACTGAGGTATAATAAGCGTTTCAGCATTGCACGTTTTCATATATCCCTTAAGACCATATTTATGCTTGGAGTCGTAACCCCAGCCGCCGTCTCGCGTCATACAGTAACCGCGGTTTCCGAGAGGATAAAACTTTCCCCATTCTATTACTTTTTTTACCTGTTCTGTGCTATCTATTCCCGGCACAACAATAACCTGAGCTCCGGCGTCAAGACATTTCAAAACAGGTGTTCTTGCTGCCTCATTTACTCTTACAAAAGATGTAATGCCTGCTGCTTTGCATGTTGTGAAGTAATCGGTTATTTCTCCTATATCGGCAGGCGAATGTTCAATGTCAAACATTACAAAATCAAGGCCTGTATACCCGTATGCCTCAACAGAAGCGGCATTTCTTATATGACATAAAGTACCAATAGTTTTTTCTCCGTTTTTGAATTTTTCAATTACTTTATTCATTCGTGAGCTCACCTTTCAGATTTGCCATAAAAAATGACGCAATTGAAAAAACGTCATTACATTTTTAACTTATATTTTATATCCTCAAAATCGGCATAAGCATCGGCAACGTCTGTTACATATTCTCCCACATTTTTGATTGCAGCTGCAATCATTGAAAAATAATCGCAGATATCCATAACTGTTTTATTCATTTCTTCGGTAAGGTCAATTAGTATGCTGTCACGCATAAAAATATGTTTGTTGCCTCCGAAAATGTTGAATTGGCCTACTGGAAGAAGATTATTAAGCATCATTATTGTTTTATTAACTTCATCTTTTCTATCTTCTTTAAAGTCGGTTTTAAGAACGGCATAAAACTGAAAAAGCTGTTTTTCTTCCCTCGGAGTTTTAGACTTTATAAAATACATTTCAATAGGTATATCATTTTCAAGATTTAATTTTTTCCCGATATTTACACGAAGCACGTCCGGATGCGTATCATCACCGTTAAAAACAACAACATCAAAATCATTATGTTTTATAACTTTTGCTGTTGACATTAGTATATCTCTTTTATTCTCCATTAACGAACCTCTTTCTATAAGATTTTGTTAGACATAGTAATATAATATAACTTTTATATCAAAAATTCAATCTTTAAGTTTATTATGTATATTTAAAATAGATTTTAATTGATTAAAATTTGTGATATCATTATTTTAATAAATAAAAGGAGGTAATGACATGCAGTACAGAAAATTCAAAGACATTAATCTTTCAGCTATAGGATTAGGCATGATGAGGCTTCCGGTAGCGGAAAGCGGCGGCTTCGGCAAAAGCGGAACAGACATCGAAAAAACAACCGAAATGGTTAGATATGCCGTTGAAAACGGCGTAAACTATATAGATACAGCTTTTAATTATATGTCAGCTGAAAGCGAAAAAGTGACAGGCATTGCTCTTGATGGCATAAGGGACAAAGTTTATATAGCTACAAAAGCTCCGACTTGGCTCTTTAAAGAAAGCTCTGATTTTGACACGATACTTGCTAAACAGCTTAACAGGCTTAAAACAGACCATATTGATTTTTACCTCCTTCATTCAATGAACAAAAAAACATGGAAAAAGACTGTGGTAGATTTGGGTATAATTGAAAAGCTGTTTCAGGCTAAAAAAGACGGCAAAATAAAATACGCAGGCTTTTCATTTCATGATGATTACGATACGTTTAAAGAAATAATTGATACCTGTGACTGGGATTTCTGTCAGATACAGTTAAATTATCTCGACACTAAAAATCAGGCAGGTATAAAAGGACTTGAATATGCCTTCAGCAAGAACATTCCTGTAAATATAATGGAGCCTTTAAGAGGCGGGTATCTTGCAGATATTCCGGAAAGCGTAAAGAAAGTGTTCGATACCTCAGAACATAAAAAATCCCCGGTTGAATGGGGCCTTGACTATCTTTGGAACAGAAAAGAGGTATGTGTGGTTTTAAGCGGCATGAGCAATATTGAGCAAGTTAAGGAAAACATAGAATACGCGTCACGTGCATCAATAGGCATGATTGATGAAAAAGGCGCTGTGCTTTACGATAAAGCATGTAATGAATTTGGCAAACTGCATACAATACCATGCACCGGCTGCAGCTACTGCATGCCGTGCCCTAAAAACGTAGCAATACCATATAACTTTAACGCTTACAACCAATACAAAACAAGTCATGACTATGCTGCCAATAAAAGATTATATGATAACTGGGTACCAATGTTCGGCGAAAAATCAAGCGCCTGTGTCGGATGTAAAAAATGTGAGGAAATATGTCCACAGCATATAAAAATCAGCGAATGGATGCCGAAAATAACTGAATTGTTTAAGTGATTAATTTTAAGAGCTTGTTAACTAAATTTTTTTAGATAAAAAAGACCGTATGTTTTTACACATACGGTCTTTGTATTTATTCTATTTTATTTTACAGCTTTAATAAGATTGTCTATGTTCCTCTTTCCTGTTAAAAACTCAATATATCCATTTCTCGAAACAGCATAATAGTTGCTGTCATATTCAAGGAACTGGTATATAGTGCTTTCGCCGTCGGATTTTGTAAGAACCATCCTTAATACAGGCTCGCCTGCTTTGCTTTCATCAGCTTCGCCGTCTATAGTAAGACCGGCAATATTACGGTACATATCTTTAAAAGTATCTATATCTATATTATTGCCGTTTAAAGATACTTTATTGTTCTTGCCGTCTATTTCAAATTTAGAGCTTACACCGCTTCCGGCAAGCTCAATCTCCGAAAAGGCATTTGCATCATCATTTATAAAATACTTGCCTATTATATCAAATAAATTTACATTCATTATTTTATCTGATTTTTCTTTAAGCACTGTACAAACGTAATTTTTACCGCTGAATTTAGCATAAACTGTATTTGCCCCGGCGCTATTGCCTATTGTAATAGTACAGCTTCTGCCCGCTTTATCAACTATCTGACATATAAGCTGCGGATCATCAAAACCGTATGCACTGTCATCTTTAGGATCGTCAATGAAATCATTTGCAACAATTTCATAAAGAGGACCGCCTATATTTTTCGACAATTTATCTGTAAGTATAGGTATTGACCAGCTATATGCTCCGGTAAGCAGATATTCTCCGTATCCGTCTGTTATTTCGCCAGTCGGATTTGGTGTTATACGAAATGATTTACCGTTCTTACGCTTTATGTCAATATAATTTATATTTGAATAATCAACATATTCAGGATATTTGTTTCTGAAAAGTGACGGAGTATAGCTAAGTGCTTTTCCGCATTCGGCATCAATTACATATACATTTGGATCGCCGTCTTTTAATATATAATATCCTTTTTGGTCAACAGTAGTGTTTCCAACAGTTACTTTCATAGTACGTCCGTCATCTGCAACAGCCTCTGCCGTTATTCCTCTGTCAAGTCCAAAGTCAGATAAACGCTCGGAACCATTATCTATTACTTGGGTATATTCAAGAGTTTTAAGATATTCCACTGCTTGATCTATTGAAAGCTGCATAAGCTCAACTTTTTCCTGTCCCTGAATATGCCAGTTGGTATCACTTTCTTTTTTAAGCGTTATTTTCTCACTGTCATCAGAAATAATATATTTGTTTACTTGTGCGTCTTCCATCTGATAAAGATATTTTTCGGATTCTTCAGCTTTCTTCTCATTATTCTTTTTTGTACCTGCACCTTTAAGAACAAAGAAAAATACACAGGCTATTATTAAAAGAATAATGCCTATTAAAAGATTTCTTTTTTGTGTACTCATTTGTTCCTCCTTCTTAAAAAGACTACAAATCCGGCAATAAGTATTGCAAGCGGTATTATTATAACACATACAAACATTATAATTATTGCTTTGCTTTGCGTAAGATTAAGATATTCCTGAGCTCCAATGCTCTTAGAACGGTCTGCACCCTGATAACCGCTCAGCCAGTTAAGAGAATTCATTATAAAAGCAAAGTTTCCGCCGTTTACAATGCTGTTTATATCGTCTTCATCAATTGTGTTGCTGCCGCATACAATAAGTTTTGTACCGGCTTCATTGCCGCTTGAATCGGTATCCGATATTGCTACCGCAAGGTCCATAGGGCCTTTTGGGTCTGAATCAGTTTTTGATGAATCCGTATTCAAAGTTGCTATATCTTTAGCATATGATGATGACGACGACTGTGCAAGAGTTTCAATTTTTACACTGTTACGTACAGTTTGAAGACGTGAAATCATTTCGCATGCCGGTATAAATACTTTTGTTCCGGCCGAAACAAGTTTTGAACATATTTCATGGTCTGCGTTAAGCTGAGGAAGAAGATATACGGCATTGTTATTAAGTACATAATCAGCACTGCCCTCTATTACAACTTTTCTGCTGTCAGCTATGCCATAGTCTGCAAGAAGCGAAGCAAAATTTGGCATATCGGCTATAGTCATTCCGATTGTAATAAACGCCTTGCCTCCGTTTTCAAGAAATGCTTTTATAGAATCAAGCTCGGCTGATGAAAAATCGGATGTAGGTCCGTTTATAATAAGTATTGAACAGTCATCCGGAACTGCTTTTTCAGTAAGCAGGTCAAGGCTTTTTACATCAATATTACTATAGCCCATTTCCGTTTTAAGGTTGTCGCCGATAACAGTTTCGCCATGCCCCGTAAGTTCATAGGCATATTCATTAAGTCCGCTTGTAAGCTTTCTTATAGTGCCTGTAAGAGAGCTTTCCACCTTGACTCCTGTATAGTATGCCGTCTGTGAATTTGAATCAACTTGTACATCCATTACCTCGCTTTGAGGTATTACGCTTGAGCCTTTTGCTGTTGTAACCACAAGTGAGCCAGCAGTCACATTATTTCCGTTTTGTGAGTATTTTGTGGCAAATGTAGGGTCCTTATAAGGGTCCACATTCGATACATGAATGTGTTTTGAGTATGAAGCATATTTATCAAGTATTTCAGTAACAACCTGTACTTCTTCGCCATCCGGATATAAAGAGTAAATACTAACATCTTCATTAAGATTTTTAAGAAGCGATACGGTATCTTCCGAAAGAGTATAGAGTTTGTTTTTTGTAAGGTCAAATTTTATGTCAAACTGGCTTACGGCAAGATTGATTATTACTATAACCACAAGCACTATGGCAGTCATAATCGAAGCATATCCGCCATATTTAAGCAGCGGGTCGTTTTTATCTATTTTCTTCAATTTCTTCTCCTCCTTTATTTAAGACCATCTGCGTTTTTCTACAACTCGTATTGTGAAATACAGAAAAACCGAGATGAACGATACAAAGTATACCACAGATGCAATATCAAAAAGCCCCATGGCAAAATTGTTGAATCGTGTAAGGACTTCAAACATTTCTGCAAATTTACCTGCAAAACCTATAAACAGTCCTCTTTTAAGGAAGAAAAGAACCAATATAACGGCAGCTTCCGCTATGAAAACAATTATAGATACTTCTGAATTTTTTGTGTTGCTGTATACATAAAGTGCTACAAGAAAAGCAAGTATACCAGCAAACATAAGAGAAAAACTTTGATTGCCCGAAGCAGCTGATACTATTGTCTTAACCATAAGCAGAAGGAATATGGCAACAAATGTTGCTACAGCCGATACTATCTGATTATCGGCAATAGATGATATCCAAAGCCCAACAGCAATAAAAGCGCTTCCCAAAAGGAAAAAGCCTACATATGAGCCTATTATCTGCGCTGTCGCAAGAGTCCCGTAAAATGAAATTATAATAGGAAATATTATAGTTATCAAAAGAGATATAAGAAAAACCGTAACAGCCGCAAAATATTTTCCAAGCACAATACCCGGCACACTTACTGGAGATGTCAAAAGCAATTGATCGGTTTTCTGTTTTTTCTCCTCTGACAGTAAGCGCATAGTAAGCATAGGCCCCAAAATTAAAAACATCATTATCACAGAGCTGAATACATTTTGGAAATCCGGACTCATCTGAAGAATGTTTTGTATAGAAAAATATATAGCGGTTATGAGTACGAAAAAGGCAATAAATACATAACCTATCATGGAATTGAAGTACATCTTTATTTCTCTTTTATAAATGGCCTTCATTATTCTCTCTCCTTTTCGTTTTCGTTTGATTTTATTTCATCGCTGTCTTCATCAGCATTTGTTTCGGCAGCTGCAGTATCTGTAGTATCTTCGGTATCTGCAGTCTCATCCTCAGATGTTTCTGTATTTTCGTCCGATGCAGTTTCTTCTGTAACTTCTGTATTTTCTTCTGTTTCAGAATTGCTTTCATCTTCGTCTATTTCAAAATCAGGAGTGTCTGAATCTTGCTGTTCACCCTGAGCTTCGTCTGGCATATCGGCAGCATCCATTTCCGTAACCTGAAGGAATACTTCCTCAAGAGAAAGTTTTTCAGATTTAAGAAGAAGCAGTTTAAATCCGTTTGAGACCGCCGTATCAAATATATCTTCCCTTGTATCACGGTCTTTGTTTCCCTCTATAACAAGATCAACAGTGCCGTCTTCGTTAGTCTCATTTTCAGTAACGGAAACAATGTTCTCATTAACTTTAAACGCAGATACAACCGCTTCTCTTTCGCCCTTTATTCTGGCACGGAAACGGTTTTGGCTGAGGCTTTCAGACAGTCTGTCAGGCGTATCGCTTGCCACCAAAACACCTCGGTTTATTATCATTACATGGTCACATACTGCGCTTACCTCTGAAAGAATATGAGAACTTAATATAATAGTATGGTTTTTGCCCAGTTCTTTTATAAAATCCCTTATCTCAATAATCTGCTTGGGATCAAGACCTACAGTAGGCTCATCAAGAATAAGGACTTCCGGGTATCCTACAAGGGCCTGAGCAAGACCGACTCTCTGACGATATCCTTTTGAAAGATTCTTTATAAGTTTGCCGGAAACGTGAGATATTTTTATGCGTTCTTTTATATCTGCAAGCATAGGTTTGATTTCGGCTTTTTTTACTCCTTTAAGTTCCGCTACAAAATGCAGGTATTCATCAACGGACATGTCCGGATATACCGGCGGTATCTCTGGCAGATAACCTATGCGTTTCTTAGCTTCCTTTGGATTTTTAAGTATGTCAAAACCATCAATAAGCACTTCTCCGGATGTTGCGGAGATATATCCTGTTATTATGTTCATTGTGGTGGACTTTCCGGCGCCGTTAGGTCCAAGAAAGCCAAGCACCTCACCTGTTTCCACTTTAAAGGAAATATCATTGACGGCCTGATATTTTCCGTAATTTTTTACAAGATGTTTGATCTCTATCAAATCTATCCCTCCAAAAATTGATTTTTGTGAACTTTTTAATTATACCGAATCTTATTGAATTTTACTATATTAATGTGAACAAAATATGAATTTTCGGTATTTGGTTAAGGTTTATAGAAGTTTTTAACGCAATATAGATAAAACAGTATGAAATTAAAAGTAATACCTTAGTGATAAAAAATTAACTTTAGTTTGAAATTTTATTCATATCAAAAATATATCGCACATCAACTAATTGTTTTTGCATAATCTCGCAAGTACATTCGTCATTATTGCAAACAAAATCATTGTATTCATAAAAATCACGTGCATTGCCGTTTTCTTTCAGCACCCACAAATAACAATTTTTATATCCTTTTGTTTTCATATCAGTAAGAGCAGCCTTAAGCAATATTTGCCCTAAGCCTTTTCTGTAATAGTCCGGCAGCAAATATATAGAAACTATTTCGCCCCAGTCGGCAAACCTTTCATCTCTTGCTTTACCGTAAGCAACACATCCCACAGGCACCTCATTTACAAATATAAGCTGTGCGGTTACGTTTTTGTTTAACCATTTTTGAAATGACGGAACCCAAAAATCATATTTTAATTCATCCAAATATTTTTGCGGCACAATGCCCTTGTATGCGGATTTCCAGCTTAAAGCATAAATGCGGCTGATAGTATAAACATCTTCTAAATCTGCCTGTCTAATTTTTATATTCATTTTTTAGCCCTCTTTCAATATGATTAATAAAATGCCAACAGTACATCGGCATAGGGATTTTTGTAAATATATATAGTATGGTTATACCAAAATACTCCAAAAATATCAATTCTTAAACGTTTACATATGTATAGTTTTTTGGGCAAAACATGAAGTATTGGTGCCAAAGGTATTAATTTAGGTCAAGCCTTTAAGCAACGCAAAACCTTGACCGCCCCAATGGTCAGTAATTTTCTGCAAAAAACTTCATACTTATGTTTAAAGATGACAAATAATACGTTTTGAGGTATTATAAAAAGATATTAATAATTTGGATGGATATTGATTGTTTGAGAAAATGAATCATTTTGACAGAAGAGGAAACGCTGAAGCAATAATAAAACGGTACCGGGAAAAAAGGCGATGTACTTTCTGTAGCAAGAATAGGCGGAATAATGGCAGTTAAAAAGACAGCCGATATTATTCCTCTTTACCATACAATACTTATTACAAAATGCGGTGTGGAATTTGAATGTGACAGCGAAAAAAACGAAGTAAAAGCCATATGTACCGTTAAAACCGACGGCAAAACCGGAGTTGAAACGGAAGCTCTTACAGGTTATCAGCAGCTTTACTTACAGTATATGACATGTGCAAAGCAATAGACCGCTCAATGGTAATAAAAAATATTCACCTAAACGAAAAATACGGCGGAAAAAGCGGCATTAAGCACATACGGCTTACAGGCGGAGAACCATATAGGAGACAAATTGCAATGCGGACATGTATGTTTGTCTTGAGATAACGCAGATATGGAAAAAATGTCACAATGAATGTGAAATATTTAAAAAAATGGGAAAATGTATAATGCATACAAACGGCGTTTTTGCCCGAGTTATTAAAGGAGGAATAATAAATGTCGGGGATGAAATGCAACTGCTTTAAACCGAAAAAGAAAGTAGGCCTAACAAAATAATGGATATCTATTCTCTGTTAAAAAACTCCGGCAAATACAGATTAACAATAATTTTGCCAGTTCTGGCAGTTTTATTGTTCATTTTTAATTTAATTGTTTATAATGACTGCAGCATTTATAAGACCTCGATTGTAAAAGTTGTCTCAACAAAAATTAGCAATACGACGACTGTTTCCGGAGACCTTGGGATTGAAGAACCGCAATATGACCAAAACTTGAATTGCATTTTTAAAAACGGAGCTTATAAAGGTAAAACCGTAATAATTACAAATACATACACCTATACCCGAATGAATAATGAAGCGTATCATAAAGGTGATTTTCTGTTTGTTAAAAACATCAATGAAGAAAACGGCACTTTATCTGCTGCAATTTCCAGTCAAAAAAGAGATTATTTTTTGTCTTTTTTACTTAGCCTGCTTTTATTTTGTGCTGTAGCCGTGGCCGGAAAACGCGGATTTTTGTTTTTTATAGCTCTTTGTATAAACATAGGCATTTTAATACTTGGTTTTATTTGTTTTCAAACCGGCATAAGCTTTATACTGCTTACAATTATTATGATATTGCTTTTTTCAATACTGTCTCTTGGAATTTGTATAGGCTGGAACCGTAAGATGATTGTGACACTTATAGATACACTTTTTTCCATCAGTATTTTAGCGGCAATATATTGCATTGCTTTGAAAGTAACTCCTGAGGTTGACTATATATTGATGAACTATGTAAGCAACGGCACACTTAACTTGGAAGTTATGTTTACATGCGGAATGTTAATAGGCAGTCTTGGAGCAATTATGGATGTAGCAGTTTCAGTTACAAGCGGAGTATCGGAAATTTTACAAAAAGAGCCGGATATTTCCGATGAAAGCCTGTCAAAGTCTGCCCGGCAGATTGGCTATGATGTAATGGGAACTATGATAAATGTGCTTTTTTACTCATACATTGTTGGCAGAATTCCCATTTGTATTGCGCAGCTGGTAAACGGAATTCAAATAGGAATCATATTAAAATATTACATGGTTTATGAAGTTTTAAGATTCTTGGCCGGAGCAATCGGCATTGTGCTGTGTATTCCTATTTCTGAATTCATAGCAAAAAATTACTATAGGAAGAAGGTAAATGTAAAATGACACTGTTTTTGTTGCTTCTTCTTTTGGTTTTGCTTGCTATAGTAGGAAGGTCGCAAAGCGAAAAAATTGTCGTTACACTGCTTTTAAATTCGTTGATTCTCATATCCTCCATGGTGTTTATGATTATGGGATTTAACATAATTTTCATCGGCTGGTTATGCTTTATCAGTATGTCCTTATTGACTTTGTTTTATCAAAACGGCATCAATCAAAAAACAGTGTCAGCTTTTATTTCTTTCCTTATCGTGACAATATTGATGTCCGTCTTAATTTGGTTTTTGTGTGTTCGTTCAGGAATTTACGGTTTAAATGAGAGGTCGTGGCAAGATGAGGATGCTGTGCTTCTTAACTTCAATATTAATATCAATATGGTTAGGGTAACATATGTGGTTCTTGTGTTTGGACTTTTAGGCGCCGTAAAAGACAGTGCAATGGCAGTTGCAACCGACACGTATGAAGTTTTCTGCAATCATCCTGATATGACTTTTCGTGAATTATTTCAATCCGGCATGAATATAGGAAAAGACATACTTGGTGTTACCATTAACACATTGCTTTTTGCAGCAATAGGCGAATCTATTCTGATGTGTCAGATGTACTTTGACTGCGCATATTCTCTTGCGGAATTAGTAAACTCAAAATCGCTTTTTCAGGCGGCAGCGGTTGTAATTATAGGCGGAATTGGTGTTGAAATATCAATTCCTATTACATCTGCGGTTCTTGGATTTCTATGCACCACATATCATAAAAAAACAAATTTCTGGCCGCTAAATAATTCTGGAAATAAAAAAGGCCTGGAGTGATTTCCACCGCAGGTCTTTATATATTTAAGTAAACTTTGCTATCCTCTAGTTAATCAAACTTTTAGTCTATTTAAAACTTAATATCACTTTTACTATAAGCACAACAAGCACTATTAAAACAATAGGTTTTATTACTTTTGTACCGTTTTTAAGCACCATTCCGGAGCCAACGTAATGTCCAGCGATACTGAATACAGATGCTGTCAATCCCAAAATAATAAACACTTGGCCATGAAGCAAAAACGCCGAAAGTGCCGATACATTTGACGTAAGGTTTATGACCTTAGTCATTCCTGCCGCTTTCATTGCATCTACACCAGCAATGCTTATTAAAGCAATAAGAATAAATGTGCCTGTTCCCGGGCCATACAAACCATCATAACACCCTATAACAAGCGCAGCCGTCATTGTAATTATTCCCGTAGCCTTTCTTGAACGCTGCTTGCCGGAATTTATAAAAGTACCCTTCTTAAGTACAAAAAACGCAACTATAGGCAAAACTACCAAAAGTATGCCTTTTAATATGTTTTCATTCAGTCTTAATGAAATTCTCGCTCCAAAGGAAGAACCTATAAACGATAAAACAATAGCCGGAAGCGTTATGCCCCAGTCAATTTTTGCATGTTTTAAATATCTGAGTGTGGATACTGTTGTTCCGGTTGCTGATGAAAGTTTATTTGTTGCAATAGCATTGTGCATAGGTATTCCTGCAATAAAATACGCCGGAAGCGATATAAGCCCTCCCCCGCCGCCTATAGAATCCACGAATCCCGCAAGAAACACCATTGGACATACAATAAGAAACGTGATTGCGTTAATCTCCATTTTAAAACCCCCACATAACATATTTTATCATTTTAACATTTAACTGCAATTTGTCAAGGTTTAGACAATTTTTGATGTTATATGATGATTCTTTATTAAACTTCACGTATTGCAATGTTGGTCTCACAATTTTTTCATTTAGGCAAAAACAGAGAGTTTTAAAAAAAATACATAAAAAACTATTGACATATTTTTTCATGTAATATATACTCACGCTTAACTAATTCATTACGAAAGGAATAAAATAATCATGTCGAATCTTTCATTTGCAAACGTCATTATTAACATTATTAACCTCATCATTGATGAGGCTATTTGTGTTGATAATAAGCGATTTTGCAAACGAAAAGCGGCAATGGTTTTATAATAAAGACGTATAAAAGCGTATAAAACTTCAGGCCCTCGCAGCAAATCGCTGCGGGGGTTTTTTTATACTTAAAATCAACATATCGAGGGGGATTTTTGATATGAGTTTAAAAAATGGATGCGAAATAATTGTTGAAATACTTGTCGAACAAGGCGTTGACACAGTATTCGGGTATCCCGGCGGACAGGTGCTTAACATCTACGATGCTTTATACAAAAATCAAAACCGTATTAAGCACGTACTTACAGCACATGAACAAGGAGCGGCACATGCCGCAGACGGCTACAGCAGAGCCAGCGGAAAAGTTGGTGTATGCATAGCAACAAGCGGACCCGGTGCCTGCAATCTTATAACAGGAATCGCAACAGCTCACGCCGATTCAATACCGCTTGTTGCCATTACCGGTAATGTGCCTACCGATATGATAGGCACCGACAGCTTCCAGGAGGTTGACACAATAGGCCTTTCAATACCTGTAAGCAAACACAGTTTTCTTGTAAAAGACATTAAATCTCTTGCACCTACAATAAGAGAAGCATTTAAAATAGCAAAAAGCGGACGTCCGGGACCTGTGCTCGTTGACATACCGAAAAACGTTCAGATTGCCGAAACTGAATTTACGCCTATGCCAGAAGTTAAAAAAGTGCCTGACCCGGTGCCGAAAACAGAACTTCTTGACAAAGCCGTTAAATTAATAAACGCAAGCTCACGGCCTTTGATATATTGCGGCGGAGGCGTAATTAACGGAAACTGTTCCGATTTAATTGAGCCGCTTGCCGAAAAAGCCGACGCTTATGTGGCATTTTCAATGATGGGGCTTACTTCAATGGATTCGGAAAGCTTCAGATACTTGGGAATGAGCGGAATGCACGGAAGATTTGCCGCCACAAATGCTTTTACAAAAACCGACCTTGTAATTGCCGCAGGCGTAAGATTTACAGACAGAGCTACCGGAAACAAAAAGCATTTTGCTGAAAACGCCAAAATAATTCATATTGATATTGATTCTGCCGAGCATGACAAAAACATAACCGCCGACATAAAAATATGCGGAAGCCTGCAATATTCTCTTAAATACATACTTGAAAACATAAATAAGAAAAACAATGCTAATTGGCATAAAGAAATGGAAAATATTAAAAGCAAAGAAACATATCCTCACTCGCCTGTAATGACCGCACAGGATGTAATAAGAGCCGTAAACAAATATACATCTCCTGATACCATAATAGCCACCGATGTAGGCCAGCATCAAATGTGGGTTGCTCAGGAATATAAGTTTAAAAAACCAAGAACACATCTTACAAGCGGCGGCCTCGGCACAATGGGTTTTGGTCTTGGAGCCGCAATAGGCGGATGCATGGCAACAGGCAAAAAAACAGTTCTTTTCACAGGAGACGGAAGTTTCGGTATGAACTTAAACGAGCTTGCCACGGCAGTATCGCAAAAACTGCCTATAACAATAGTGGTTTTAAACAACAGCCGGCTCGGAATGATACGTCAATGGCAAAGTTTATTTTTTGAAAACAGATATATGGCCACAATACCAGACAGAAAAACGGATTTTGTTAAGCTTGCCGAAGCCTTCGGCGCCCACGCTTTCAGAGCAGAAAATATGTCTGAGCTTGAAACAGCACTTGATAAAGCTTTTAAAATAAATACACCTGTAGTAGTTGAGTGTATAATACCGCCGGAAGAAAATGTGCTTCCTATGGTTCCGCCAAACGGAACAGCAGAAGACATAATACTCAGATAAAAAGGAGGATTAAAAATGGATGAAAAATTTGCTTTATCAATAATAGTTACTAATCAATCGGGCGTGCTTACAAGAATTTCTTCACTATTTAGTCAAAGAGGATTTAATATAGACACCTTTACATCCGGAGAAACAGAAAATCCAGAATATGCCAGAATTACAATAACTGCAAGCGGCGACCAGCACAAAAAAGACCAGCTTATAAAACAGATTTCAAAGCTTTATGATGTTAAAAAAGTTGAAGTAATGGAGCCTGACAACACAATTCTCCGCGAACTGCTTATTGTAAAAGTAAGCGCAAAAGGCGAAAAGCTCCGTGAAGTGCTTGACGCGGCATCAGTTTTCAGAAGCAATGTCGTTGACATGTCACCGGAATCAGTATGTATTGAGATAACCGGAGAAACAAGCAAACTTGATGCTTTTTTAAACTTTGTTAAGGCATACGGCATACTTGAATACTGCCGCACAGGCTTAATTGCTGTAAAACGCGGCAAAAACTGCCTTTTTAAAAACACACAAACAGTATAGAAATCTTCCAATTTCTCATATATGCAGAAATTGATAAAAAACCATAAAATATCACTCAAAAAGGAGACAAAAAATCATGGCAAAAATGTATTATGAATCAGACGCAGACAGAAAATTTATATCAGGTAAAAAAGTAGCAATCATAGGCTACGGAAGTCAGGGACACGCACACGCACTTAATCTTAAAGACAACGGAATCGATGTAACTGTAGGACTTTATGAAGGCTCCAAAAGTAAGAAAAGAGCCGAGGAAGCAGGATTGGTAGTTAAAAACATAGGCGAAGCCGTAAAGGATGCCGACATTGTAATGATTCTCGTAAATGACGAGATACAGGCAAAACTTTACAAAGATGAGATTAAGCCAAATCTTAAAAAAGGCGCAACTCTTGCTTTTGCACATGGTTTTAATATCCATTTCGGACAGATAGTGCCTCCTGACGATGTTGATGTAATAATGGTTGCTCCAAAAGCTCCCGGCCACACAGTTAGAAGCGAGTTTCTCGATGACTTCGGAACTCCTATGCTCATAGCAGTATATCAGGATGTATCAGGCACAGCAAAACAGACAGCACTTGCTTATGCCGATGCTATCGGCGGCACACGAGCAGGCGTACTTGAGACAACATTCAAAGAAGAAACGGAAACAGACCTTTTTGGCGAACAGGCCGTTTTATGCGGCGGCGTATGCGCACTTATGAAAGCAGGTTTTGATACACTTGTTGAAGCCGGATACCAACCGGAAAGTGCATATTTTGAATGTATGCACGAGATGAAGCTTATAATTGACCTTGTTGTTAAAAAAGGCATGTCCTTTATGAGATATTCCATAAGCGATACGGCTGAATACGGAGATTATACCGCAGAGCCAAAGATAGTTACGGAAGAAACAAGAAAAGCAATGAGAGGAATACTTGAAAATATCCAAAACGGCAATTTTGCAAAAGACTGGATACTTGAAAATCAGGCAAACCGTCCTCACTTTAATGCAATGAGAAGAATACAGAAAGAACATCTTTCAGAAACAGTCGGTGCAGAGTTAAGAAGTCATATGAGAATGAAATAAAGGGAGGCAGAATATGCTAAGTGATTCAGTAAAAAAAGGCTTAGACGCTTCACCACAAAGAGCATTATTTAATGCTTTGGGGTTTACAGAAGAAGAAATGAAAAAGCCTCTTGTAGGAATAGTAAGCTCGCATAATGAAATAGTACCGGGACACATGAACCTTGATAAAATCGTTGAAGCTGTAAAAATGGGAGTTGCCATGTCAGGCGGTGTGCCTGTTGTGTTTCCGGCAATAGCAGTATGTGACGGCATAGCAATGGGGCATGTGGGAATGAAATACTCGCTTATTACAAGAGAGCTTATAGCCGACTCAACAGAAGCCATGGCAATAGCACATGCTTTTGACGCTCTCGTAATGGTTCCAAACTGCGACAAAAATGTACCGGGGCTTCTTATGGCAGCAGCAAGAGTAAATGTTCCTACGGTTTTTGTAAGCGGCGGCCCTATGCTTGCCGGAAAAGTTAACGGTGAAAAAACAAGTCTTTCAAGCATGTTTGAAGCCGTGGGCGCATATCATGGCGGTCTTATTGATGAGTCAAAATTACTTGAATTTGAGAATAAGTCATGCCCTACCTGCGGCTCATGTTCGGGAATGTATACCGCAAACAGCATGAACTGCCTTACGGAAGTTTTGGGAATGGGGCTCAAAGGCAACGGCACAATTCCTGCTGTAAAATCGGAAAGGCTGCGACTGGCCAAAAAAGCCGGCATGGCTGTAATGGAGCTTTACAGAAAAAATATCCGGCCGAGAGATATAATGACAAAAGAAGCTTTTATTAACGCTATTACAATTGATATGGCTTTGGGATGCAGCACAAACAGTATGCTTCATCTGCCGGCAATAGCCCACGAATGCGGCATTGAGCTCAATCCTGAAACGGCAAACGAAATAAGCGAAAAGACACCTAACCTCTGTCACCTTGCACCTGCCGGACACGCATACATAGAAGAACTTGACGAAGCCGGCGGAATATATGCCGTAATGAACGAGATAAATAAGCTTGGGCTTTTAAACACCGATTGTATGACTGTAACAGGAAAAACAGTAGCAGAAAATATAAATGGCTGTGTAAACAAAAACACAAACATAATTCGTCCCGTTGAAAATCCTTACAGCAAGACCGGAGGTATTGCCGTTCTTAAGGGAAATCTTGCTCCTGACACATGTGTTGTAAAGCGTTCCGCAGTAGTACCTGAAATGCTTAAGCATGAAGGTCCCGCAAGAGTATTTGACTGTGAGGAAGACGCAGTTTCAGCAATAAACAGCGGCAAAATAAAAGCCGGAGATGTGGTTGTAATACGTTATGAAGGACCAAAAGGCGGCCCGGGTATGAGAGAAATGCTCTCACCTACATCGGCAATATCCGGCCGCGGGCTTGGAAGCAGTGTTGCTCTTGTAACCGACGGACGTTTCAGCGGTGCAAGCCGCGGAGCATCAATAGGGCATGTATCCCCTGAGGCAGCAGTCGGCGGAAACATTGCTCTTATTGAGGAAGGCGACATTATAAAGATTGACATAAACAATCACAGCATAAATATTGACATTTCAGATGATGAATTGGAAAAAAGAAGAAAAGCTTGGAAACCGAGAACCCCTAAAATAACAACAGGATGTCTGGCGAGATACGCTTCACTTGTTACATCCGGAAATAAAGGCGCTGTGCTTGAAAACAAATTAGTTTAGTAAAATATTAAATAAAATCTTTTAAGCCGTATGCCATTTTTGGCATACGGCTGTTTTATCGCAAAGCACTGTTTTTTTTACGATTAAGACCTTGGGCCTTTGTCAAATACATTACCAGCGATATTTATGAAGCTGTCCCTGTGTCTTTAAGCCTTTAAAATCCTGCTGTCTTAATGCCTCATAAAGCACGATAGCTACAGAGTTTGAAAGATTAAGGCTTCGTGACTCGGCATACATCGGTATTCTTACAGAAGTATCTTTATAATCAAGTAATATTTCCTCAGGTATTCCGGCTGTTTCTTTCCCAAACATTATAAAATCGTTTTCATCATATTCAACATCGCTATATACTTTTTTTGCCTTTGTGGTTGCCATCCATATTTTGGCATTTGGATTCTTTTCAATAAAATCCTCAAAGTTTTCATAATACTTTATATCAAGCTCTTTCCAGTAATCGAGCCCGGCTCTTTTTAGATATTTATCCTCAAGAGAAAATCCAAAAGGCTTTATCATGTGAAGCGTTGTATGTGTACAAGAACATGTCCTTGCAATATTTCCTGCATTCTGCGGTATCTCAGGCTCATGAAGCACTATATTCATATTAAAAACCTCTCCCTTTTTTAAACTTTATAAAAATAATATCATATTACAAATAAAAAACAATGTTTTTATGTTTTATGTTATGAATTTTTTAAATTTGGTTAAAATTTCCATTGACATTTTAACAAATTAATATTATTATCAAATAAGAATTATTATCATTGTGAGGAGTAAAGCCTATGAAAGAGATAGCAGAAATTTTAAAGGAAAAAGGGCTAAAGGTCACGCCTCAGAGGCTTGCCATATATTCCATGCTGAAGAACACAACTTCTCATCCTACAGCTGAAAAAATTTATAATACCATAACACAGTGCAATCCATCAATTAGCCTTGCTACGGTTTATAAGACTCTTGATTGTTTTGTAAGCTGCGGTCTTATTAAAGAGCTTAATATAACGTGTGAATATTCAAACTATGATGCAAATACCATTAATCACCAACATATTATGTGTACTTGCTGCAAAAGAGTATTCGACCTTGACACAATTGACGACAGCGCAATAAAAAAGGCCGTTGCTAATAAAACTGGATTTATTGTAAATGATGAGCAGGTAGTTTTTTATGGTATATGTCCAGAATGTCAGAAAAAAAATTCCAATTAAATTTCCCTTATAAAACATATTAAAAAAACTCCTATTACATTTTTTTGTAATAGGAGTTTAATTTTTAATTAAATAAGTATATTTCTCTTTTTGGCCTCAAACAACAGTTCTTCTCTGAATTTAGGATGAGCAATATTTATAAGAGCTTTTGTACGCTCTCTTACACTCTTTCCCATAAGCTGTGCTACACCGTACTCCGTAACAATACAGTTCACTTCGTTTTTATGCGTTGTTACCGCAGCGCCATATGTAAGACACGGCTTTATTCTTGAAATGGTATCGTTTTTAGCCGTCGAATTCATAGCTATAAAGCTTATTCCGCCCTTGCTCATTTTGGCGCCTTTTACATAATCAAACTGCCCTCCCGAACCGCTGTAAGGCACATCACCTATTGATTCAGAACATACCTGTCCGAGAAAATCAACTTCAAGGCCTGCATTTACAGATATAAAATTATCATTTTTTGCTATTATATACGGATCGTTTACATATTCTATAGGAAGCATAGCAAGCGAAGGATTGTTATTTATATAGTCGTAAACTTTTTTTGATCCGAAGCAGAAAGTTGAAACACTTTGACGCCTGTTTATATTTTTCTTTTCATTTGTAACGGCTCCCATTTCTATAAGGTCAACCATGGCGTCTGAAAACATCTCCGTATGTATGCCGAGATCTTTTTTATCTTTAAGCGCTTCTCCCATAGCACCCGAAACACCGCCTATGCCAAACTGCAGTGTTGCTCCGTCAGGCACCATATCCGCAATATAATTGCCTATTTTATAATCCTTTTCAGTAGGAGCTCCCACCTGTAGGTTATATATAGGCTCATCTTTTTCACAAATTGCCTCAACCTCGGAAATATGTATAAAATTTTCACCGAATGTTCTCGGCATAAATTTATTTACTTCTACATATATGTGTTTTGCTTTGCGCATTATGCCCATTGCTTCGCCCACATACGCACCCATTGAGAAATATCCGTGTTCATCCATAGGCGAAACAACAAGGAAAAATCTGTCTATATCTCCCCTCATATCAAAAAATCGAGGAAAATCATTGTAATTTGCCTGCATATAATCAAAGCGCCCGTCCTGTCCGCCTTTTCTTGTGCTTGCGCTGAAAAACCATGATATATAATCAAATTTTCCGAACATCTCAGGTTTTTCATAACATTTCCCCGGTGCCACAAAATTGCAGTTTTGAACTATATTGGTAATCTCGCCTTTCTCAACCCTATCGCCTATGGCATTTATAATATCAAGAGGTTCTCCCATACACATAGGTGAAGCACATACATCTCCGGTTTTTACAAGAGAAGCAATGCCTTCCGCTGTAGTAAGTTTTTCTTTATAGCTATTCTCAAACTTTCCCATAAATCTGTCCTCCTCTGCATGTAATAACTTACTCTTTTAAGTAAACTATATCACAGATTCAGTATTTTTTGTGGACTTTTTTGTATACAATATTTTTCGTACTAAAAAAGATACAATGTTTACATAATCAATCCTAAAATTTTTGTAAACTAATTCTTACTACATTAAAATTTTTTAAATAATAACTAAAATTTTTTATTAAAGTTCTATATCTAATTCTATTGGGCAATGGTCGGAACCAAAAATATCGGTATGTACTTTCGCGTCTGTCATTTTTTCGGCTATTCGTTTTGACACCAAAAAATAATCTATACGCCATCCGGCATTATGCTCACGAGCATGAAAACGGTAGCTCCACCATGAGTACACACCTGTCATATCCGGATAAAAATATCTGAATGAATCGATAAATCCACTTTGCAAAAGCTCGGACATCTTGCCTCTTTCCTCATAAGTAAAGCCTGCCTTGCCAATATTAGGCTTAGGGTTTTTTAAGTCTATTTCCTCATGTGCAACATTAAGGTCGCCGCAAAACACAACTGGTTTTTTATTGTCAAGCTCACAAAGATATTTACGTATATCGTCTTCCCATTTCATGCGGTATTCAAGTCTTGCGTTTTTTTCCTGAGAATTAGGTACATACGATGTTACATAATAAAAATTCTCAAACTCAAGAGTTATTAAACGGCCTTCTTTATCATGTTCTTCAATTCCAAGTCCGTATGAGACATTAACAGGCTTGATTTTTGAAAATACGGCTGTTCCTGAATAGCCTTTCTTTTCGGCATAGTTCCAATACCTATAGTAACCTTCTGTTTCAATGTTTATCTGGCCTTCCTGAAGTTTCGTTTCCTGAACCGAAAACAAATCTGCGTCGGCGCTCTTAAAGTAATCCATAAAGCCCTTGCCTACAGCGGCACGGAGACCGTTTACATTCCAAGAAATCATTTTCACTTATTTTCGTCCCCCTTATCCATAACTGTAAGCGTTACTCCTGCCTCATTTAACATCTCTATAGCAAATTTATCCGGATATACGCCTTTAAACACAATGCGCTTTATACCTGCGTTTATCGCCATTTTTGCACATATTACACATGGCTGCAAAGTCACGTACATTGTGGCATCTTCAGTGCTTACACCAATTTTGGCAGCTTGTATTATAGCATTTTGCTCTGCATGAAGAGCACGGCACAGCTCATGGCGTTCACCGGAAGGTATATTAAGTTTTGTCCTAAGGCATTCCCCCGTCTCCGTACAGTGGCGAGTCCCTGTAGGCGCACCATTGTAGCCTGTAGTAATTATTCTGTTTTCTCTGACTATCACAGCGCCCACCTGACGTCTTAGACATGTGGAACGCGTTTTAACTATTTCAGCTATCTGCATGAAATATTCATCCCAGCTTGCACGCATAAAAAAATCCCTCCCGGAATAAAAATTTGCTTTGATTATAGCATATTTATTCCGAAAAGGGAAATTCGTTTAAGGTATTATTATTTTCTGGCCTACATATAATATATCGTTTTCGTTTAAATTATTTGCAGCTAAGATATCCTGAAGTCTGTTTTCAGAACCGTAAAACCTATGGCACAAATCCCATAATGTATCGCCATACTGCAATGTATATTCTCCCAAAGGCTTCTTTTCATCTTCGTTTTTATTTTCGCTTTTATTCTGATTTTCAGTAGTATCTTTCTTGTCTTCTCCGTTTTTCTGACTGAAAACAGCTTTTGTAGCAATAACTTCATTTGCGGTATTTTCAACCTTCTTTGACATTTGGTTATACGAAACTTTCATTTGCCCAAGTTCTGACTCAAGAATATTTATCTTGTCCATATTCCGCACTAAATTTGTTCCCATAAACGCAAACGCGGCACAAACAACTGCCGATACAAAGGCAATAGTAGCATATTTCCCGTTCTTTAGCCGCTGCTTTGTTGCTTCTTTTTTGTTAAGCAAAGACCTAATTCTTTTGGCAGCATCAATTCTGTCAAAATTAGGCTTACTATCTTTATCATCCGTTTTATTATCTATTTCCTTATCTGTTTTTTTCTCCTTTATTTCTTTTGGCTTTGATATACAGTTGTCTATCATATAATCCTGCATATTTTCATTTTTATCGTAATATATAAAATATCCTTTGGACGGAACAAGATTTTCCTTATCCTCATCATATATGTAAAAACAGTCAAGGCTTTCCGTCTGGTCTATAAGCAAAAGAACCTGAGAGCTGTTTTTAAAACATTTTTTGTGAAACGACTCGTCCTTTCTTGACATAAATATTCCCATTTCCGGCTGTATATGCACCCATCCTAAAACCGAAAGACCGTTGAAATACTTGCATGCCTGCTCATTTATATAAAGCCAAGCTTCATCATTAAACTGAGCCGGATTTTCATCGTCGGTTTCAGTTCCCTCAGCTTTGACGGCACCCGAGATAATTAACACAGGCACCCCGTCACGCTCCTCATATCTTCCGAGCAGTACTGCCAGCTTTTCACATCCTCCTTCTGTATGGGCATATTGATAAAGGTATGTATGTACATAATCCTCCATGTATATTTTAAGCCTTTTATCTACATTTCCCATTTGTTTGATATAGGCCGGAAATTTGAAATCGGTATCATTTTCGCCGTCTGGTAATAGATTTTTATCTTTACATGTATCTTCCATATTGTTTCCTCCCTTTACTGCACTTTCATATAAAAATATTTAAAATATTTAGTAGTATGCCGTCTTTAAGGAAAATATACCACTTAAAGTTGGGAATTTTTTGTAAAACGGTGGGAGGTAAACATATTTTTTTATACCTAAATATTGACAAAAAAAACGTATAGCTGAAATTTTTATTAAAATTTTGACTATACGTTCAAAAACTTTTCATAAGATTTGCAAATTTTGTATATTGTCCAAGCCATGCAAGGTTTACAGTTCCGGTAGGACCGTTTCTTTGTTTTGCTATTACAAGTTCAGCCTGATTTTTCGCATCCGTATCAGGGAAATAATATTCGTCTCTGTAAATAAAGGCAACAACATCGGCATCCTGCTCAATTGCTCCAGACTCTCTAAGGTCGGAAAGCATAGGATGGTGGTCACTTCTTGTTTCACAGGCACGGCTAAGCTGCGAAAGCGCTATAAGCGGTACATTAAGCTCACGTGCTATTGCTTTTAAAGAACGTGATATTTCGGAAATTTCCTGCTGACGCGAATCTATTTTTGAATCGGAGCTCATAAGCTGGAGATAATCCACAAGCACTAAATCCAAGCCTTTTTCAAGCTTTAGTTTTCTGCATTTAGAACGAATCTCCATAGGCGATATTGCCGGAGTATCATCTATATATATATTGGCCTGTGAAAGCGGGCCCAAAGCCTGTATAAGTTTTGGCCAGTCGTCGTCTTCCAGTTCACCTGTACGCAGTTTTTGGGCATCTATCATAGCCTCGGAGCAAAGCATACGGTTTACAAGCTGTTCCCTGCTCATTTCCAATGAAAATATGGCAACAGATACATCATTGCGTATAGCGGCGTTTTGAGCAATATTTAAAGCAAATGCCGTTTTCCCCATTGACGGCCTTGCGGCTATAAGTATAAGGTCCGAAGGCTGAAGTCCGGCAGTCTTTGCATCAAAGTCCGTAAAGCCTGTAGGCACTCCCGTAAGATGGCCTTTATTTTTATATATGTCCTCTATTCTTTCAAATGCAGATACAGCTATATCCTTAATATGGTATACTCCGCTGCTGTCTCGCCCCTGCATTATATTGAATATACCCTGTTCAGCTTTTTCAACAATGTAATTTATGTTTTCTTTGCCTTCAAAACACTGCTGCGATATATCGCTTGATGTTTTAATAAGCTCTCTTAAAACGGATTTGTCTTTAACTATTTTAACATAGTTTTTTATATTCACCGAGCTTCCGACAGATGATGCAATCTGGGCAATTGCATTTATTCCGCCTATCTGCTCAAAAACACCTTTTTCCTCAAGTTTATTTTTGACAGTTATAATATCTATAGGTTCTCCGGAAGAATAAAGCTCAAGGGCAGCCTCAAATACCTGCTGGTTATCTGGACGGTAAAAATCATCTGCTTTAAGGCTTTCCATAGCTATTCCGGCTGCTTCTCTGTCAATAAACATTGAGCTTATAACAGCTTTCTCGGCCTCGGCATCATGCGGAGGCACTTTGGCAAAATAGTTTTGATTTTCATTTTGTTCCATTACAAGGATACCTCATTTTCAGCCTTCTATAATTGCAACTTTTACTTTTGCCGTTACCTGCGGATGTATCTTTACGTCGACTTTTTTCTCGCCTGTCATTTTAATAGGCTCATCAAGCACTACTTTTTTCTTGTCAATTTTTATGCCGCTTTGCTCTTCCATTGCCTGAGCTATTTCTTTATTTGTTACGGAGCCGAAAAGCTTACCGTTATCTCCTGTTTTAACTGTTACTTTTACTGTTATTGCTTCAAGCTTTTTAGCCATTTGCTGCGCTTTTGCAAGTTCTTCTGCTGTTTTTCTGTCTTCAGCCTTTTTCTGCTGTTTAAGGGCATTCAAATTTCCGTCTGTAGCCATAATAGCAAGTTTTCTTGGAATCAAGAAATTAGCAGCATAACCATCACTTGCGTTTATAGTCTGTCCCTTTTTTCCTGAACCTTTAACATCCTGAAGCAGTATGACTTTCATCTGTATTCCTCCTTATAAATATCGTTTACTATATTTTCGATTATCGTTTGGGCTTCATCTATATTCTCCGATTCAAACTGTGCTCCGGCCATTGTTGCATGTCCGCCGCCTCCAACACGTGATAAAAGTTTATTCATGTCTATTTTCCCGCAGCTTCTGCCGCTAACATAAACTTTGCCGTTTACGGAATACAAAACAAATGAGGCTTCTATACCGTCAATATCCAAAAGATCGTTTGCCGCCTGTGACGCTGCAACATATGCTTCCTCACAATCACATTCACATTTTGATATTAAAATATCCGGCTTTAAATGTATGGCACTTTCAACTGTTTTTGCCTTAAACTGCATTAGATTTTCGTCAACTCTAAACAAACTCCTGATTTTTTTAATATCCGCACCTTTATCTAAAAGATACGCCGCCGCACGCATTGTTTTTCTGTCAGCATTTATTGAAAAATGATTTGTGTCAACTATTATACCTGAAAGAAGTGCTATAGCCTCAATTTTTGTTATAGGTACATCCTCGCTATTTTCTATCATCAATGTTACCATTTCACTTGTGGAAGAGGACGTTGTGTCAATATAAAGAAGCTTAGTTTTATCATTGATATCAGTTTGCGTAGCATGGTGGTCAATAACAGCTATATTGCTTGCGTTTTTAAGTATATTTTCATGCAAGCATTTTAGTGCAATTTGCATCGGCAATTATAACAAGTGACTTTTCATTTATACTCACTTCTGCCTTATTTATAGGCATAAAAACATCTTGGTCTTCAAACTCATTTTCCATTTCTGTATAAAGCTTCAGCAGAGCTTTTGGTTTTTTATTTGATACTATATAACACTCTTTATTCTCGGATTTAGCAATGGCAAAAAGCCCTGCCGCTGCTCCCAGTGAGTCAAAATCAGGTCTTTTATGTCCCATTATATATACTGTGTTGGCTTTTTTTATAAGCTTAATCAGCAATGATGTACATCTTGAAAGTTCATCATTTTTTTTAGTGAAAAAGCTAAAAACAACAAGTGTCCCCGCAATACTGATACAGCCCGAAAGTACCATAAATACAGCAGAATACGGAAACAACAGAAATGTGGCTATCAAAAGTATACATATTAATACCAATACTATTTTCCCCGAAAACCTTAAGTTTTTTACAAATTTCATATCGAAAACTGCCTTTCACTTTAGTATGTTGTAAGTCCCCAAAAATTTAAAAAATTCGGTTTTCCTTTTTAACATTTTTATCGCATCGAGCCTGTTATTGGCGTTTTCACATTCAAAGTCTATATAAAATATATATTTACCAAGACAGTCTTTCATAGGACGTGACTCTATTTTTGTAAGATTTACATCCCAAATGGACAAAATATCAAGTATCTTATAAAGACTGCCGGGTTTATGCTCGGTTGAAAATACAAGGCTTGTTTTTCCGCTTAAGCTTGAAACTTCATTTTTTGTCACAACAAGAAATCTGGTTTCATTATGGTTTGAATCCTGTATTCCGCTTTCCACTATATCCAAACCATAAATCTTAGAAGCAGGAAGCGTTGATATTGCAAAATAATCATCTTTGCTTTCTTTTACAATCTTAGCGGCTTCAGAGTTTGAAAGTACCTGTATAGTTTCCACATCCGGAAAATGTGATGCAAGATATTTTCTGCACTGTGCCAACGACTGAGGATGTGAAAATATTTTTTTCGGTTTCTTGCCCACACAAGTATGACGGGTCATAAGATTATGACATATAGGAATTACTATTTCCAGCTTGATATATAAATCTACGTCAAAAATAAGAGAATCCAATGTATAATTTACAGTGCCCTCTATAGAGTTTTCAAACGGTACAACACCCTCATCAATAATACCATTGTTTATAGCTTCAAGCACATCACTTATTCTTCCCAGAGCAATAAGCTGATTATTAGCGTTTTTTAAGCTCTCAATATATTTAACAGCAGCTATTTGAGAAAAAGTACCTTCCGGACCAAGATATCCGATTTTCATTTTATTATCCTCCATAAAAGAATTATCTTAATATTTTATCATAATCAGATGAATTTGGGAAGTATTTGTAATGGGTATTTGTAAATAAGAATATTTTATGATAGAATAAGTTGCAAATAAATTACATTAATAAGGAGATAAAATATGAAACTTTCAGCGTTTACAGCTGCTTTTTTTTCGCTTATACTTATTTTGAGTATGTTTGTTTTCAGCTTTTTATTTGGTTTTTTTAAAATTGATAATATGCTTATATCTATTTTTTCAGAGGAAATATTCGTATTCGGAATACCGACGTTTTTGTTCTTTTATATTACAAAAGCAAACCCGAAAGATGTTTTCTCTCTTCATCCTATAGGAGCTGCAAATATTATAATTATTTTTCTGATTTCAATAACCATGCAGCCCATTCTTATGTCGGTTTCGGCTTTTTCATCAATATTTTTTGAAAATGATGCAAGTGAATTTCTTCAGAGCATGGCATCATTTCCGGCCCTTCCCGCTCTTTTAATGGCAGCTCTTATGCCTGCGTTTTTTGAGGAAATGTATTTCAGGGGTATTATATTCTCAAATTACCGCCATGTGGAAATCAAAAAAGCTTGTCTTATGACAGGTCTGTTTTTTGGCCTTGCTCATATGAACCCACAGCAATTTTTATATGCTTTTATTATGGGGACTGTTTTCTGTTATTTTGTATATCGCACCGGTTCAATATTTTCATCAATGCTTTCCCACTTTACAATAAACGGGACTCAAACAATACTTTCGGCATACATGACAAGAAACTTTTCTCAAGGCGCTGTTTCCCAGGCTGCAGCAGAAAACTCAAATTTTTCAGATTTTATTCCGTTTTTTGTACTTTCTATTATATCACTTATACCGGTTATACTTCTTTTTATTGCTTTCGAACGCATAAACAAACCAAAATACAGTGACATTGTATCTGAAAAAGCGCTTGATTTTAACTGCACATATTATGAACAGGAAAAAGTTCTGTACTGGCCTTTAATTGTAATTTTAATAATTTATGCTTTATATATTTTAAAAATATATATATAAAAAAAGAAGGATATTCTATCCTTCTTTTTAAGTCTTATGTACAATTTTCATTATACCTGCTTTGGAGCGCCAACTGGACAGTTGCCAGCACAAGCACCGCAATCGATACAAGCAGCTTCATCAATTACAAAAACACCGCCGTTATCTTTGATTGCGCCTACAGGACAATCAGCAGCACAAGCACCACAGCCGATGCAGCTTGAGTCAATTCTATATGCCATTTGGATACACACCTCCTGCTCTTTATATTCGGCTTTTATTGTATCGCATTTCCCCAATTTATGCAACAAAATTTAAATAAATTTTAAAAAAACTTGTTAGAAGAACTGTAAAAATATGTATTAAATAAATTATTCTTTGTATTATGTATTATTTAAGAAACATTAATTGAACACCAAACTATTTGTTTTTAAATGGTAAAATGATATAATATTGTATATAGTATATATGATGTGTTTAGTATTTATTAATTTATTTTATTTCTGCTTAATTATGTAAAAAATGAGCACCTAATTCCAAATCATAATAAAGATACAGTATAAAGCTTCTTTTTAATATTTATATCTTTATAAATTTTTTACACGGGGAGTGTTTAAAAATGGAAAAAATTAAATTTGATTTTAATAATATGATGTCTGAATTTGTAGGTGAAAATGGCATAAGCGAAGCCGATATTGCTGCTCTTTCAGGTAAAATTGAAAAAGCGGAAAAAGCAATGAACGAAAAACGCAAATGCGGAAAAATGGATTGGCGTGATTTGCCGTATAATCAGGATAATGTTGTAAAAGACATAATTGAGTATGCATACAGCGTAAAAGATAAATTTGAGGCATTTATAGTGCTTGGAATAGGCGGCTCGGCTCTTGGCCCCATTGCCGTGCAGCAAGCAATTAATCACCCATTCTACAATGAACTTTCAAAAGAAAAAAGAGGCGGTTTTCCAAAACTTTATGTAGCCGATAATACTGACCCCGAAAGACTTTCATATTTATTTGAAACGGTTGATATAACAAAATGTCTTTTTAACTGCATATCAAAAAGCGGCTCCACATCAGAAACAATGAGTCAGTTTATGATAGTAAAAAAAATGCTGTCTGAAAAAATGAGCAAAGATGAGGCACGCAATCACATAGTATGCACAACAGACAAAGAAAACGGCAATCTTATAAAGATTGCAAGAGAAGAAGGGTATAAAACATTTGTAATACCATCCGGAGTAGGTGGAAGGTTTTCGGAGCTTACGCCAGTAGGGCTTTTGCCGGCTGCAATGTGCGGCATTGATATTAAAAAAATGCTTGAAGGCGCCGCATTTATGGACAAAATTTCAAAAGAAAACGACATATATAAAAATCCTGCTTATATGTTTGCGGTTCTCAGTTATATTGCAATGAAAAAAGGAAAAAACATAATAGTAATGATGCCATATGCCGACTCTTTAAAGTTTATAGCAGATTGGTTTGCCCAGTTGTGGGCTGAAAGTCTCGGCAAAAGATTTGACAACAGCAAAAGAACAATAAATTCCGGTCAGACACCTGTAAAGTCTCTCGGTGTCACTGACCAGCATTCACAGGTACAGCTCTATACAGAGGGACCATTTGACAAAATGATTGTATTTATAGGGGTTGAAAAATTTAAAAAAACAATGACCATTCCTAAAATATACGGTGATATACCTTCTCTCGGCTTTCTCGGCGGAATAACTCAAAACACACTAATCCACACAGAACAAATGGCAACGGAGTATGCTATTTTGAAATCCGGAAAAATGAATCTTACAATTACTCTGCCTGAAGTAAATGAGTTTATTATCGGACAGCTTCTTTATATGTTTGAAGTGGCAACTGGATTTGCTGGAGAGCTGCTTAATATAAATGCCTTTGACCAGCCCGGAGTTGAAGAGGGTAAAAACGCCACATATGCAATGTTCGGAAGGCCCGGATACGAAGAAAAGAAAAAAGAGCTGGAGTCAAGGCCAAATAAAAATCAAAAATATATAATTTAAAAATATAAAAGGTTCGGGGTAAAATAAATATCTCGGACCTTTTACATTTTGTAAAAAATATATAGGAAAAGGGAATTACAAATTTATATTAATTATACTATGGTTTACATACTTTACAGGCTGAATATCCAGCGTCCTCTGCATCACTTTTGCTTGCAAAATACACTATATTGCTTTCATTGATTTTTGCAGCATACGGGCATGTAAGTCTATGAAATTTTTTAGTGCTTAAATTTCCGATATACGCAGCTTCGCTTTTGCTGCAAAAATACGAATTAGTTGACGGAGAAGAATATGTATTTGGGTTTTTATATGAATCAGAATTGTTATAATTATTTTTGGCTCCGGCATCATTTAATGTTAATTTATCATTAGTATTAAAATAATAACCGCCGCCGTCTGTTGTCATTTTCACAGTTGAGTCCTTAAATGTACCAAAAACCGTGGCTCCCTCATTAAAGAATCTCTCCAGCGCTTCCTTTGACGGATGCCCATAGCTGTTATCCTCACCTGCCGATACAACAACATATTCAGGCTTTATAACAGAAAGAAATTCTTCCGAATTTGATTCCTTTGAGCCATGATGAGATGCTTTAAAAACATCAATGTCACTGAATTTTGAGAGACATTTTTTTTCAACATTTTTAGTCATATCTCCGGCAAAAAGAGCGCTTACATTTTTATATTTAAGCAGTGTGACTACGCTGTTGGCGTTTTCAGAACCGTTATTGTCTCCTGTCTCAATTATTTTAATTTCAGCACCGTTTCCAATATTAAATGTCATATCGTCATCCGAAATTTCTTTGCAATTCGGCTCATTTTTTACAGCTGTTTCAAAATTTTTATAGGCATTCGTATCGGCACTGTCGCCGTTATCAATCACTTCACCAACCTGAAAAGCCTTAAAAACAGCCGGAAGCCCGCCTATATGGTCAGCGTCTGTATGTGTCGCTATTACCAAATCAAGATTTCCGTCAACGTACGGCTTTATATCTTTTACAACCGTATCACCATGGTCTTTTGTACCCGCGTCAATAAGAATTTCATAATTACCAAAATCTATAAATGTGCTGTCGCCTTGGCCTACATCTTCAAAATATACATTAAGAAGTTTTGCATTCGGCGAATCAATAATTACATTATGATTTACACTGTCCCAATGCACATCAGCGCCAAACTCCTGAAGCACAGCCCTTATTGGCATGTAAATTCTTCCGCCGGATATCATAGCTTTAGTATCCGTTTCTTTTTTAGCGCCGCCTGATACAATATAATTTTTTCCTACAGGTACCTCAACACTTTTACCGGCTTTGCTTATATATGCCGTTTTGCTATCGCCGTCCCATTTTACACTGCATCCATAGCTTTCGGCGGTCTGTCTTAAAGGGACCTGTGTTCTGCCGGCACCGTCTATAAACGGCGAATCAGTTTTGAATTGTGTGAATTTTCCGTCTATTTCAACATTTATACCGCTTTTTGCACTGGCAGCACAAGAAATTGATGATCCAACAACAAATACAGCAACAGATAATATTGTCACCATAAACAACTTTTTGAAATTTATTGTTTTCATTACGTTCCCCCCTCACAGACAATTAAAATATATCACGTTTTATGACTAATGTCAACTTAAACGAATCATTTTTTGCCAAAACAAAACATAGTCATTGTCTTGGCAATTCAAATATGGTATACTGTCTTAAGTTATATGCATTACGGAGGTCACCTATGTCAAAAACAGCTATTATGACAGACAGCAACAGCGGTATAACGCAGGCCGAGGCAAAAGAGCTGGGTATTGAAGTTATACCAATGCCATTTACTATAAATGAAAAAACATATTACGAGGATATATCGCTTACTCAAGAACAGTTTTATAAATTTTTGTCTGAAGATGCCGACATATCCACATCTCAGCCTACTCCTGCTGATGTAATTGCTACATGGAACAGACTGCTAAAAGATTATGACGAAATTGTACATATCCCTATGTCAAGCGGACTAAGCGGTTCATATCAAACAGCGTCGTTGCTTGCCCAAGATTTTGACGGACGTGTTCAAGTAGTAAACAATCAGCGTATTTCAGTTACACAAAGACAATCCGTTCTTGATGCTATGGAGATGGCCGATAATGGTATTTCGGCAAAGCGTATTAAAAAATATCTCGAAAAAACAAAATTTGACTCAAGCATATATATAACTGTCGAAACCCTTAAATATCTTAAAAAGGGAGGTCGAGTAACAGCAACCGGAGCTGCTTTGGCATCATTATTTAAAATTAAACCTATTCTTCAAATACAGGGTGAAAAACTTGACGCCTATTCAAAAGCAAGAACAAAAAAAACCGCAAAAAAAATAATGCTTAATGCTATAGAAAATGACATAGCAAAACGTTATAACGCTTCAGATGACAATAGTAAAGTACATATTCATCTTGCATTTAGCGGTACCGATACCACTGATATTTTTGAATTCAGAGATGAGGTTAAAGAAATTTATCCAAATCATTCTCTTTTTGTTGCGCCTCTTTCACTAAGCATATCATGCCACATAGGAAGTGGTTCCATTGCTATTACAGCAACAAAAAAACTTGACTTAAATGAAGTAGAATAAATAAAAAAACCGACATTTTCTAATTGAATAGTCGGTTTTTTAGTGAAAAAGTATTACCTTTGTATTTCCCTTATTTTATTAAGCGTATCAAAAGCACTTTTCATATCTGTGTTTACAAGTTTGCTTTTAAGTTCATAAATTTTTCTATAGTATTCAGTGTTTTTAAGTTTCGGTTTATATACGTCCTTTATTATAAGATTGTTCTCAAATACAGCTTTAAGATTATCTATGTCACCTACGGCATACGCTGCTGCTGCCGCGTCAGTCATTACGGCACCCTGAGCTGTTTTAAGCGTTACCACTGTACTGTTCATCATATCGGCTTTTATTTGGTTCCAAATATTGCTTCTGCTGCCGCCCTCAGTGACAGTAATAATATTTAACTCAACACCGGCTTTTTTATATATGTCAGTTACACCTATGTAATCATAACCAATTGCCTCAAGCACAGCACGCCACATCACAGCCTGATTGGTATCCATTGTCAAATTTAAAAAGCACCCGCTTGCATTTGATATATCTCCAACCCCTCCTGTAAGATATGGTAAAAAAATGACTCCGTTTGAGCCCGGTTCAACGCTTCTTGCTGCTTCATTAAGCATATCAAAATAATCATCGCTGCCTTCTTGGCCGCATACATTATCTCTGTACCATCTTAAAGCAAGCCCGCCTGTTCTTATAAATCCCCAATAAAAATATGTATTTTCAAGAGTACCGCTGTTAAATATAAGGTCGGTGCCCGGTTTGCTAAGTTCCGGTTTTATACCGTCAACAGCTATGCAAAACATTGCACATGTTCCTGCCACGTCTGCAGCTTTATTTACATCCGTTACGCCACAGCCAATCATACTCTGCATTGTATCTCCAGTACCTGCACAAACTGGAATACCCTCCGGCAAACCTGTTTTTTCAGCATATTCTTTTGTTACTTTTCCAATAATATCCCACGGCTTAACAATTTTAGGCATGTACTTTTTATCAAGCTCAAGTATTTTAAGCTGTTCATCAGACCATGTCTTCTTTATAACATCATATCCAAGTCCCCAGCCTGAAAGTGTTCCCCAATCTATAAAAGCATCATCAGCTTTTAGGCCTGCCAGATGCGACAAAATATACGGCGCATTATGCATAAATTTCTTACCCGTTTGCTGAAATTTTTTGCTGTTTCTCAAAAACCACCTTGCAAATAATGCTGGAAACATGCAGCTTGGCACCGGATTTCCTGTTTCTTTGGCCCAAATATCAAGATTCATTTCTTCAAAATATTTTGCGTCCTCTTTTGTTCTTGAATCAAGATAATTGATATACGGTGTAACAGCGTTGCAGTTTTCATCAACTCCAACTATACCAAGAATTACTCCGTCTCCAAACAATGCACGAATGCCATGTACATCAAGCTTTTTTCTTTTCATCTGCTTTACACAGTTTTTTATACTTTTTACTGCAGCCCTAAGATAATCATCGGCATCCATATCAACCCATCCGGGATACGGGTATTTAAGTGTTGTGGGATTACTGTTTTCTGCAATGCAGTTCATATTCATATCATAAACAGCAGCTTTTACGCTCTGAGTTCCGGCGTCAAACCCAAGATAGTATTTTTCCATTCATTTACCTCTTTTCTGTTCTGTGCAAGCATATTTTCGTCATCAATTTACATAAATACCGCAATTTATTTAATCATTACTGCATATTATATCACCGAATGGCGTTTTGCACAACCGATTTGAAATTACTATTAATCAGGTATGAAATCAAAAAAACACCGGATAAAAAATCCGATGTTCTAATTCAACCATAAAATTTATGCCATGTTCTTCTTGACTTTATACAGTGCCTTTTTAATGAATAATATGCTTAATAACATCGCCACTATTTCAGCAACCGGAAATGACAGCCACACAAGCTCAAGCCTGCCTAATTTTGAAAGAAGGTATGCTGCCGGTACAAGCACAACCAATTGGCGCCCAACTGATATTAAAAGGCTGTATATCCCAAATCCAAATGCCTGGCACACTGAACTTGTTATTACAGAAATGCCTGCAAAAATAAAACTTAGGCTTATAATCCTCAGTGCCGGTATTCCAATTTCAAGCATTGAATCAGATGCATTAAACAACAATAGAAGTTTATCCGGTATAGCTTGAAAACACAACAAGCCCAGAAGCATAATACACACCGCATAAATTACAGAAAGTTTAATTGTCTTATGTATTCTTTCTTCCTTCTTGGCACCGTAGTTATAAGCGATAATCGGAACCATACCATTATTAAGTCCAAAAACTGGCATAAAAACAAAGCTTTGAAGTTTAAAGTAAACACCAAACACAGCAACAGCCGTTGAAGTAAATGCTATAAGTATCTTATTTAAAGCATACGTCATAAATGAACCTATTGAAATCATAAGTATTGAAGGAATACCAATTACCAATATGTTTTTTATTATATCCATATTTGGTTTAATATTTTTAGCCTTAAAATTTATATCTTTGTTTATCTTTAAATTAAGTATAAAAGCAACACATCCGGCAATAAACTGTCCCGTAACCGTTGCCGCTGCCGCTCCTGCAACACCCATTTTCGGTGCGCCAAGCAGTCCGAAAATTAAAATTGGGTCTAAAATAATATTTATAATAGCACCGAGAGACTGCGTAAACATTGTACATAATGTCCTGCCTGTTGCCTGCAAAAGTCTTTCAAATGTAAGCTGTGCAAAAATTCCAAAAGACATTATAGAACATATACGAAGATATGCCGCACCGTTACTTACAATTTCAGGTATATTTGTTTGGGAACGTATAAAAGCCTCCGAACCAAACATACCAAATATTAAAAACACCAAAAATCCAAAAGTGTTCAAAAGCACTCCCTGCATAGCTGTTATATCAGCAATATTCTGCTTTTTTTCACCAAGAGCACGCGATAAAAGCGCGTTTGTACCGACTCCAATACCTGATGCAACAGCCATCATCAAATTTTGCATGGGAAATGCCAACGATACTGCCGTAAGAGCATTTTCACTAAGCATTGCAACATATATACTGTCGACAACATTATAAACAGCCTGAACTATCATGGAAATCATCATTGGCACAGCCATACTAAGAAGAAGTTTATTTACAGGCATAGTACCCATTTTGTTTTCATGTACAATTTCTTCCATAATTTACCCCCATTTTCATATTGTTATAGATTGTAACGTAAAGAAATATTATTGTCAACATAATACAGCTACTTTTAATTTAGCCAAATAAAAAAAATAGCTTATATTTTTTTATTTCTTTTCTCTCAAACAATAAATAAACTGCGTATTTATTTAATACTCTAAATTTTTCATGCGCCTAATATACAACAAACCTTTTTATTTTAAAACATTATATACACATTTAACAAAATTGGACAAACTGTGTTTTATACATATTCTTTCCAATTTCGTTAAACAACAATAATAAAGAAGGAACCCCTTTCGGAGTTCCCTCTTGATAGCTATTTTAAATACTTATTCAATTAAGAATTAGTTTAATGTAGCTGTCTTTGTAGCATCGTCCCAGTTAATCTTGCTGTCATTAAGTCCAAGAGCATATCCAAGATCTCTGAGTGGAATGAATGCTCTGCTGTCAGTGATTTCACACTGAGACTGCATTGCAACTCCAACACCGTTGATTGTCATTGTCTTTGAACCAACTGTCATGCTAACTACACGAGAACCAAATGCGATTGTAACTGTCTTTGTGGCGTCATCCCATCTTACGATAGCTGAGTCAGAAAGAGCTTCTGTTACGGCACGTACTGGAAGCATTGTGTAACCATTGTTGATATATGCAGGAACATCAAGGTTGATTGTCTTATTTCCTGCTGTAAGCTGGTTAGCACCGATTGTTACTTTAATCTGTGTTGTAAATGTATTGCCTACATCACTGCCTGCTGTTACAACGTTTACATAATCTTTAACTACTGTTACGTTTCTTGTATCAAAGAGTGGTGTATGATCATATTTATCACCATCAGCTACAGCGTTCTTAAAGATTGCATCGTTATTTTCTGGAAGCTTCTGATTTTCATTTGGATCTTCATATGTGTACTGATAATCTTCGTCAGTCTTGCCGCTACCTACATTCTTATTTGTATCCATATCAACATATTTTTCACTAATATCTGTATAAATAGGATCCATTGCTGTTAACTTAAGAGCATATGTTCCAGCTGGAACACTTCTGTCCATATAAAGTTCACAGTTTGTAAGTTTAATAACTGCAGGCTCTTTAGCTGATTCGCTCTTAATCTTAATCTTAACAATATTATCGTCTGTCTTTACACTGTCAATTTCAAGATCACCAGATGTAACTTCTACCTTAGGGTCATCATCAAAACCAAGGTCTTCTATCTTAAGAGCAAGTGTTTTGTCTTTTTCAAGAATACCAGGTTCTGCTTCTGTAATTGTAATATCACCGATTGTTGTATGTCTGTAATCAATAATTGCATCTGTTGCATCAGCCTCTACTTTTAAAGGAGCAACTGCTGTACCAAGAACTGCTTCTACTTCATCACCAACAGCAGCACCGCCAAGTGTAGCTGTGATATCGCCTGTGAAATCAGGAGCTATTGAAAGCTGGAACTTAAATGCAATCTTTGCTTTATTGGTTTTTCTGTCTGATGGGTTATCAGTAGATGTAAGCTTAACTTCACCATGATTGTCATCATTATCAATTGAATAGTCGATATTGCTAATGTTTTCTTTGTCTGAAGTAGTAACTCCAAGAACTTTAACGCCTTCTGGGAAAGTTATAGTTGTTTTTCTGTTATTTAACCATGCACCTGCAACTGCTTCTTTCATTGTTACTTTAAGAGTATCTTTGTCGTCGTCAGCATCGCCTGAATAGAATGTAGGAACTGTTTTGTCTTCTGCTGTGAATGTTACATCATATGTTACTGCTGTAGCAACATCAAGAGTTGTTCTGTCAACTCCACAACCTGATACTGTCATTTCGCAAACATCGCCAGGATCTACATCGTCATCATCATACGTTACATAAGGAGTAAGTGTGATTGTCATAGCTGTCGTTGATTTTAAACCATCAGGAACTTCGATATCAAGTTCATTGTCATCAACTTTCCATTTTGTTTTGTCTGTAAAATAAGAAGCATAATCTGATGGATATACACTGATAGCTGTCTTTTCTTCATCAAAGTTCCAATTGCTTGAAAGCTTGAATTTAAGTGTACCAGAATCCATAGCACCAGAATTTGTTTCTTTGATTACAATACTCTTAAGCTTTCCGCCGTCTTCAGAAATATCTGCTTTCTTTTCAACTGTTACTGTAGCTGAACCTGAAGCAACTGTAGCGTATTTGTAAGTACCTGAAGAAATTACAGATTCCATTGGATCGATTGTGACTGTAGCGTCTCCCTCATCTGTAAGTTTTGTAAGCATCGTTACTGCAAAACCAGAGTGACTGCTAACTGGACTTATCAAGGTATCTACTGAAGCTTCAATAATAATGCTCTTGCTGCTAAGTCTTGTTACCTTAACATCTCTTGCACCATCTATGAAATGAACGTCATTTTCTACTTTGCCATCCTCTAGTGTTATCTTACTAATAGTTCCGTCTGATTTTACATCGTCTACATTAATTTCATCAAGCCACTCAGCGTTTGCCAAGTCAAGCTCAAATGCCTGTCTTGTTGTTGCAGTATCTTTTGCAGCATCATCCATATCTTTGTCATAGATTTTGAGCTCTGGAGCATCTGAACCTAATTTTTTATCAGTTTCGCCTGAAACGACTTTGCTGATACGGTTAGTTGTTGTTGCGAAAGCTGTCATAGGAACCATGCCGATTACCATGATAGCTGCTAACAATAAAGCTAATTTCTTTCTCATGTCTTTTTTTCCTCCTTATAAAATTTTATTTAGTTTTGGATCTGCGCGGGTTGGTCGCTACTACCTTCCCTGTTACAAATCGCATTATAGCACCCCGTGGATACCCCGTCAATTGATTCGGCCCAAGTGTAATCTTAATGTAATATTGATGAAATACAGTGTAATGTTGTCCGCTACAAACAAACATCATTCCGCATATCGCGTACAGCAAGAACTTGTACCGCAAAATCGCAGACTATCCAAGAATACTTACGCTATTATATCTCAAAGTATGCCATTTTTCAAGAAAAAATGTTCCTTAAAATATTACAAACATGTTACAAAATTGTTTAATTTCATTTAGACGAAAAGCGTTTTTCAACTCTTATATCATCGCCAATGAATTTAAGAAACCTGTATACTCCTATTATTCTTGATGTAACACGGTCTGAATAATGTCCCTGTATGTCTGAAATTTCAAGGTTTGTCGATACTATCACAGGTTTTTTGCTTATCATTCTTGTGTTTAAAATATCAAACAGCTCCGAATTTGTAAATGCTGTCGGAAACTCAGTGCCAAGGTCATCTATTATAAGAAGGTCAACGCTCATCATGTCATCTAAAAATCCGCTTTTTTCATATTCGTCTTTTCGTGAAAATTTCTCATCTTCAAGCTGTCTGAACATTTCGGGAGCTGTTAAATAAAGCACCGTAACTCCTTTATCAAGAAGTTCCTTTGCTATAGAACTGCATAAAAACGTTTTTCCAAGCCCCGGTTTTCCGTAAAACAAAAGATTTTCTTTTTTGCAGCCGAAGTTTTTTGTAAAATCAACGCAGACAGCCAAAATTCTTTGTATGTTTTCTCTTGGAGATATTCCTTCTTTCTCTTTTATCACAGGGGAATACAGATTAATGTTAAAATTATCAAAGTTTTCTTTCTTTGCTATTTCGCGTATATTTGAATTGCTGTAGGCCTTATCCACCAACATCTGCGTAAAACAGCTGCATTCTTTGTTGCCTATAAATCCTGTATCTTTGCACTTTTCGCATCTGTAACGCATTTCAAGATAGTCTTTTGGGAAATTGTTAGCCTTAAGCAGATTGTTTTTTTCTGTTTTCAGACTGTTCAGCTCATTTTTAAGCTCAATAACAAATTTTCCCGACTCATCCGGAGAAGACATAATTTGTTTTGCAATTTTTATTCCCGTAAGATTTATTTCGTTATCTATTTCTTCTATCCTCGGTACAGCCTTATAAACTGTTTTGCGGCGCTTATTAAGGTCAGCCTTGTCTGATGTCCGCTGCATATCGAAATTTTTAATTACCTCTTTATAAATCGCGGTTTTGTTAAGCATAGTTTCCTCCAAAAATTATTTGTCCATTTCTTCCCGCATCATCTTTTCAATTTTGCCATAATCATATTGTCTCTGATTGTAACTGTTGAATTTGTTCATTTTTGGCGGCTGTTTTTCAGCAGTTTTCTGGTCAGCCTGTTTTTGTTTAGACTGAGCAAATGCCTTCTCCGCAGCCTCAACATCAGCCTTTACTTTAAATCCTGAATCATGCCATTTTGTAATAATGCCGTCGGCATAGTTAAAAGATGCTTTCCCTGTATTCATAACTGTTTTTTCGCAAGCAAGAGTAATAAGATCCATAGGCATTTTATATGTATTTATCCATTTCATCATAAATTTTTCCTCTGCCGCAACAGGATTGCGTCCGCTTTGGCCAAATGCCTTCATTATAATCCTATAATATGTATTATAATTTTTAAGTTGTTCGCGTATATCGTCGGCGTCTGAAAAACCGCTTTCACACCAGTCTATGGCAACTCTTTCTATATAACGCATATTTTTATGTCCATTTGATACACAGTAATCAAAAAGCAGTTCTATAGTCTCAATTTTCATATTAAGCCAGTAATAAAGCGAAAAAATAGTATTCATATCCGACTGTGTAAGAAGCCTGCCAAGCTTTTGCTGTGACATTTCAAAAAGATTGCGCACGTCTTCATTTTTTTCTATGTACATAGCAATTTCCTGCGGATCATATTTGGGTTCAGTATCTGAAATATAATGACATTTTGGTTTTTGTATTCCCTTCTGTGATAATTCAGTCTTTCCGCTAATAAATTCATTTTCAGAATTTAAATAAATGTTTCTGTTATTTATATTAAGCAAATGCCTGTCCTGCCAGTACATAACTGCCGCAGTTACATCGCTTTCAGTTATATTAAGCATGTGCGAAATATCAGAAACATTGCTTTCTCCCATGCTAAGCACACATATATAAACAAGAGTATACATTGCCGGAGCTTTAGGCATTATATTTTTTATAAAATCAGAATTTAATTTAACATCGTTAAATTCCACATCATCTCATTCCTTTCTGACAGAATTATATCATAAAACATTCTTTTTGAAAATCCATGAGAAAATTATGCCATATAAAAAACCGATACTTTCAAAATCCTAAAATGGCAAGAACGTATCGGTTTTTAATTCAGTTTTTAGATTATCAATCTTTAATAATTCCTTTGTTTCTTCTTTCAAAATAGTTCTTTGTTTCCTTAACAATAACACCGTTAAGAGCTATAAGAGCTACAAGGTTTGGAAAAGCCATAAGTCCGTTCATAATATCCGCAAGATTCCAAACAGCAGCAACAGTCATATATGGTCCTATAAAAACCGCCAAAATGTATATATATTTATAAATTTTAACGGCTTTTTTGTTGCCCCTTGTTAGATACTCAAGACATCTTTCGCTATAATAGTCCCAGCCAAGTATTGTTGTAAACGCAAAAAACACAAGACACATCATAAGCACAAAACTAATAACTGAAGGTGATATAAAAGAAAGACCGTCCTGAAAAGCTTTTGTTGTAACGGCTACACCCTCAAGGCCTTTGTTCCAAGCTTCTCCTATAACAATTGTAATGCCTGTAAGCGTACAGATTATTATAGTATCAATAAAAGTACCTGTCATTGTAACAAGAGCCTGTCTTGTAGGTTCATTTGTTCTTGCAGCTGCTGCCGCAATAGGTGCTGAGCCAAGGCCGGCTTCATTTGAGAATATGCCTCTGGCAATACCCTTTTGCATAGCAATAATTATACTTCCAACAGCGCCGCCTGTTACTGCCTTAGGATTGAACGCTCCTGTAATAATTGTAACAATCGCATCAGGAACTGCACTGTAATTTGTTATTATTACAAGCACACAAAAAGCAACATATATTACAGCCATAAAAGGCACAATTACCTGAGCAACTTTGGAAATCCTTTGCAACCCGCCTATTATAACAAGAGCTGCACAAATTGTAATAACAAGACCAGCAATAACAACCGAAATAGAATAATCTCTACCAAAAAGCGAAATCGTATTCAAATTTTGGGGGTCAAAGAAATTGTTAACTGCCGATGTAATACCGTTTATCTGCGTTATTGTACCAATGCCCATTAATCCGGCGCCAATACCAAAAATCGAGAAAAACACAGCCAGCCATTTCCACTGTTTGCCAAGACCTTTTTCTATGTAATAAAACGGTCCTCCGAGGGCATGTCCGTCACTGTCAATGCTTCTGTATTTAACCGCAAGCAAGCCTTCGCTGAATTTTGTCGCCATTCCAAAAAAGGCTGCTATCCACATCCAGAAAAGAGCGCCAGGGCCGCCTGCCACAAGAGCAGTTGCCACTCCGACTATATTGCCGGTACCGATTGTAGCTGAAAGTGCCGTACACAAAGCACCGAAACTTGAAACCTCACCGCTTCCATCTTTTTCACTATGAAACACATATTTAAGCGCCAGAGGCAGATTTTTAATCTGCACAAAAGCAAGCCTTGCAGAAAGAAATATACCTGTGGCAAGTATTATTAAAATAAGCGGCCTGCCCCATACAAGGTTATCAAAAGCTACTATAAAGTCATTAATCTGTGAAAACATTTTTATTTTCCTCCCCTAAAAAATAAAAAAATAAATATAAATAAAAAAAGCCGATTTATTCGGCTTCCGGAGAAAAGATTCAGGCTTTTTGCCTCTGTCCTTTTGCCTGAGAGATTAGCATTTTATGCCTTACACCTTCGGCTCTTGTTATTCAAGACTCTCCAGAGTTATTAACATCACCTAAAAAATATAACATAAAAAATGTCCTCATACAACGAAAAAATGTATACAGTAAACTATTTCGGCAGTATATACAAATTTTTTCAGTAATGCACGCTGTTTTTCAGTAAAATACATATGTCTTCGGTTGATATCACCTTTAAATTATGTAATGTATACGTTTGATTTTATTAAATACTCAGCAAATAAAAAAGACTCCATACATAATACGGAGTCTCATCTTATCTTTAGTTGTCTTACCTATGAAATTTTATATCAAAGCATTTCTTTTTTTATGCCTTTTTTCAATATATTGTCGTAATCAATAAAATCATAAATTGACTCATCAAAAACATCACTGAATTTTTTAAGCTCATCAAGGCTTAATTCTTCAATAGCTTTTTCGTTGTCTTCACAATATATAACTATACTTCCAACTATACCGTGGGCATCCCTGAAGGCAATACCTTTTTTAACAAGATAATCGGCAACTTCGGTAGCGTTAAGGAATCCTTTTGAAACGGCCTTTCTCATTACATCCTTATGCACCTTTATTGTAGCTATCATTCTCTCCATTATCGTAAGACAGAAAATAACAGTCCTTAAACTATCATAAAAACACTCTTTGTCTTCCTGAAGGTCTTTATTATAGGCAAGAGGCGTACCCTTTATAACTGTAAGCAAGGCAAAAAGGTCACCAAATACACGTCCCGATTTTCCTCTTATAAGCTCGGCGCCGTCTGAGTTTTTCTTTTGAGGCATAATTGACGAACCTGTTGTATACTTGTCATCAAGAGTAATAAACTTAAATTCCTGTGAACCCCAAAGTATAAGTTCCTCACTCATTCTTGAAAGATGTGCCATTATAATGGCAAAATCAGACATTACCTCAAGCTGATAATCCCTGTCTGAAACTCCGTCAAGGAAGTTGTCATAAACCTTTGAAAAGCCAAGCTCTTTGGCTGTAAATTCTCTGTCAATCATATGAGTAGTGCCTGCAAGAGCACCGCAGCCGAGAGGTGACTGGTCCATAGTTGAAAGTGCGTTTACAAGTCTTTGGCGGTCACGGGTAAACATTCCGTGATATGCCATAAGATAATGCTTAAAAGTTACAACCTGTGCTCTTTGAAGATGAGTATAGCCCGGCATAATATATGGGTTTTCATCAGCTACTTTTTTAAGTGTGGCAAGCATATTGTCAATAAGGCTTATAACATATTTGGTTTCGCTTCTTACATACAGCTTCATGTCGGTATTTACCTGGTCGTTTCTGCTTCTTGCCGTATGCAGTTTTTTGCCAACTTCGCCAACGCGGTTTGTGAGATTTATTTCAACAAATGTGTGTACATCCTCGTAATCGCCCTCTGTCTTAAGCGCTCCGCTTTTTACGTCTGCAAGTATACCGTTAAGCCCATCAGTTATTATATCGCCTTCTTCTTTAGTAAGAAGTCCGCATTTTACCTGCATCTTAACATGAGCCAGACTGCCTATAATATCAGGTTCAATAAGCCACAGTGTTTCTTTAAAGTTGTTGTTAAAACGTTCCATAAGTTCATCTTCGCTTTCGCGGAAACGTCCGCCCCACAACTTTTGATTTTCTGCTGCCATATACGATTCCTCCATTTTCTCATACCAGTTTAAAAACAATTATGCACATTCTAACACATATAGACACGCAAAACAATTATTTTTTGCCGTACATCGCTTTTAAAGGGTTTCTTAAATTAAAAAAGTCCCTCCCACAATTTCTATGGGAGGGTGTGTGTGAGAAAAATATTTTTCATCCATGCAGTTTAAAAAAGGGAAAACGCCGCATGGCAAGCAGATAGTGTGGATCTGCTTATTTAATTACAGGCACAATTAATCAGGGGGAGCTGATTATTTCTGCTAAAACAATATATGTTAATCTATATGCGTTTATGAATTTATTTGGATTAATATTTGTTTTATAATTATTCTTCACAGAATCTAAGAAGCTGTTCCCATCTTTCATCTACTTCTTTTTGGAACTGAGCTATAAGATCTTCGTTGCCTTTTTTGAATAGATGTTTAAATCTTCCCTGTGGTTTAAGGAATTCCTCAACAGGAAGTTTTGTTTTCGGTTTATAGTTAAGCACCCATTTTCCGTCTATTACTTCAAATAACGGCCAATAGCATGTCTCAACAGCCATTTTGCAGACATGCATTATATCTTCTGTAGCATATCTCCAGCCACGAGGACATGGAGCCATTATATTAAGAAATGTTGCACCTTTTGTATAAATAGCTTTTTCAGCTTTTGAATGAAGGTCGCTGAAGTTACCTATAAATGTTGTCTGTCCTACATACGGAACATGATGTGAAGCTATAATTTCAGCAAGATCTTTTCTGTTTTGCGGTTTACCGGTTGAGACAGAGCCGACAGGAGTTGTTGTTGTGTCAGCAAAATGAGGAGTTGCCGATGATCTCTGTATGCCTGTGTTCATGTAAGCGCCGTTATCGTAGCACACATAAACAAGGTCATGATTCCTTTCCATAGCACCTGAAAGAGACTGGAAACCAATATCATATGTACCGCCGTCGCCGCCGAATGCTATAAATTTGTATGTGCTGTTTATTTTACCTTTTTTCTTAAGTACATTATAAGCAGTTTCAGCACCGGAAAGAGTAGCGCCCGCATTTTCAAATGCATTATGAATATATGAATCTTTCCAAGCTGTATACGGATACATGAATGTTGAAACCTCAAGACATCCTGTTGCGTTTGCAATAACTGCTTTATCTTCAGGCTTTAAAGCTTTAAGTACGTTTCTTGCTGCAATGGTTCCGCCGCAGCCTGCGCACATCCTGTGACCGCCTGTAAGTCTTTCAGGTCTGCTCATTATTTCTTTAAAGTTTGCCACTTTAAAACACCTCTCAATCTCTTAATGACAAATAACGATATGGTTCTTCAACTTTGCCTGCTGCAACAATTTCGTCAAGAGCTTTATATACTTCTTCGATATTTTCAACTCTAACGTCTCTGCCGCCGATACCATAAACATAATTTACGGTCTTAGGTGTTGCGCCTGCCTCATAAAGTGCTGCTCTTACCTCTGCTCCGAGAGGTCCACCCTGTGAGTTGAAGCTTTCGCATCTGTCCATGATTGCTATAGCTTTGCATCCCTTAAGAGCCTGTGCGATTTCTTCTGCCGGGAACGGACGGAATACTCTTATTTTAAGAAGTCCGACTTTCTTTCCCTGTGCACGAAGCGCATCAACTGCATCCTTTGATGTTCCTGCTGCCGAGCCGATTATAACAATAGCTGTTTCGGCATCGTCAAGTTTATATTCTTCAAAAAGGCCATATTTTCTGCATGAAAGCTTTTCAAAATCTGCTGCAACTTCAAGTATAACTTTCTTAGCGTTCATCATTGCCTGAGCCTGCTGTCTCTTATGCTCCATGTAAAAAGCAGGTGTGTCATAAGGTCCAATTGCCATTGAATGGTCCTCGTTAAGAAGATACTCTTTAGGATTAAACTCACCTACAAAATCTTTAACTTCTTTATCCTCAAGAAGAGTAATATTTTCTACAGCGTGGCTTGTGATAAAACCATCCTGGCATATCATAATAGGAAGTCTTACATCTTTATGTTCAGATATTCTATAAGCCTGAACAAAGTTGTCATATGCTTCCTGATTGTTTTCTGCATAAATCTGAATCCAGCCTGTATCTCTTGCACCCATTGAATCGGAATGATCGCAGTTTATGTTTATAGGTCCCGAAAGTGCACGGTTTACACAAGCAAGAGCAATAGGAAGTCTGCATGATGCAGCTATGTAAAGTTCCTCCCACATAAGAGCAAGCCCACATGACGAAGTTGCTGTAAGTGTTCTTGCACCGGATGCCTCTGAACCGATACAAGCCGACATAGCACTGTGTTCACTCTCAACCGGAACAAATGCTGTGTCTACCTTTCCGTTGGCAACATATGCCGAGAAATACTGAGGTATCTCTGTTGACGGTGTTATAGGGAAGGCAGCCATAACATCCGGATTTATCTGGCGCATTGCATTTGCAACTGCCTCATTTCCTGATAATCTTTCTCTTATAGCCATTTATTTTTCCTCCTTTTTCATAACTATTGCGCCAAACGGACATGCTTTTGCACATATTCCACAGCCTTTGCAGTGCTTAAAATCAAAATCAAGTCTCTTGCCGTCTTTTACTGGTATAGCAGCATCAGGACAAACAGGCGTGCAAAGAAGGCACTGTTTGCATTTTTCTGCTAAAAATTCAGGTACATCAACTCTCCAGTCACCTGTACAAAATTCGTCGGCCGTACCGCCTTCGTAAATCTCTCCGCCAGGAGTGATATTTTTCCAATTTACATTTTCATTAATAAAATCTATTGATGACATTATCTTACCCCCTGTAAAGTCATTTTAAGCGCCTTCATATTGCCCTCGATAACTTCAGGCTTTGAAGCGAATTTGTGTTTGTAGCTGCCTTCCATCTCAGAAAGGAATGATTTATCATCCATAATTCCTGTTACCTTAACGATAGCTGCAAGCATAGGCGAATTAGGGAAGTATTTGCCAAGAGCAGCCATAGAAATTTTTCTTGCGTCTATAGTGTATACCTTTCCTTCATACCCCTTAAGAAGAGGACGAATTTCATCTGCGCTTTTAGCTGAGTTTATAACTATAGCGCCGTCTTTTTTAAGACCGTTTGTAACATCTACAGTTTCAAGAAGTGTTTCGTCAACAACTACTACATACTGAGGATCGTAAATATTTGAATGTACTCTTATAGGTTTATCGCTGATTCTGTTATATGCTGTTATAGGTGCTCCCATTCTTTCAGGGCCGTATTCAGGAAAGCCCTGTACATATTTACCTGTGTTGAATGCAACGTCGGCAAGAAGCAAAGAAGCAGTTTTCGCGCCTTGTCCGCCACGGCCATGCCATCTTATTTCCAATACATTTGCCAAAATTCATTACCTCCCAAAAAAAAGTCGATTTTTTTCATGTTACTGGATATATATGAAGCAAAAAGTGTGCCAAAAGCTGTCCATCAGTGAAAAACACGAATTTTGGGAGTTTTTTGTGTTTTCTGTATTTGTGTTATGTTGTAAAATATGTTATGATTGTTATAAAATAATGTTATAAACTTAAAATACAACAAAAAGAGGTGTGTAACATGTTAAATATATTAGATTTTTCAAAACTTCCTCCTGTTTACACTGAAATTTTAAACAAAGTGAATGACGGTATAAATATAGTTGACGAAAAAGGAATACTTTTGTTTTCAAATAAAGTGTCCGCGGAATATTGCAATTCCCGCCCTGAGGATATGATAGGCCAGCCCATAGAAAACTATTATCCAAATGCCGTGCTTTTGTACGTTTTAAGAAAACACGTTCCGGTTTTTAATGGAAGAATACATTATGTTGGTGCCAAAAAATATATGTGCTCGTCATTTCCAATATTTGACGGAAGCAAACTTATCGGTGCTTTTTCAATATTCAGAGATATTCAAGAAATAGAAGAACTTAATCGCCGAGTCAAATATCTTGAAATGCAGGTAAACCTCACAAAACCGGAAGTAGATATTGATTCGGTCGTAAAAAGCGGTGCTCTTGAAGCAATATTTAAAAAAGCAAAAAAAACAGTAGGTTCTTTGGGCGGTCCCCGTCACTCAATAATAACCGGAGAAAGCGGCACAGGCAAAACAATGCTTGCAAATCTTATTTATAACTACGCAAAAAAAATAGGCGTTATAGCCAAAAATGCACCTTTTATAGAAGTAAACTGCGCGCAATTTACAAATCCAGATATAGCGGCAATGGAAATTTTCGGAAGCGAAGAAGGAGCATATACAGGCTCAAAAACAAAAAAAGGACTTTTTGAGCAAGCGCACGGCGGAATACTTTTTCTTGATGAGGCCCATGCTCTCGAAAATCACCAGACTTTACTTTTAAAAGCAATAGAAAGCGGCAAAATACGCCGTATAGGCGGAACAAAGGAAATTAGTATAAATGTAATAATAATCGCGGCCTCAACAAGAAATCTTAAAGAAGTTTTGCTTCCTGAACTTTATCAGAGGCTTGGACAATATGAAATGTATCTTCCATCATTGCGCGAAAGAAGCCGAGAGGAAAAAGAAATGCTTTTCAGCTATTTTGTTAAAAAATATGAGAAAGCCGTAAAAAAAGCACATAATATAAATTATCATGTTAATTTCACACCTCAGGCAAAACTGGCTCTGTTAAATGCTGAGTATCCTCGAAACATAAGACAGTTCAGAGATGTTATAAACTGCAGCATAGACTCGTCTTCTCCCCTTTTGGAGGATGTGCACGGTCAGACTGATATAATTAATACAGTTACAATAAATGATATACCTTTTGATATAGCCGATATAAAATCTGATATTCCTAACAAAAAATCTCAGGAAGAAAAAATAACGGGAACTGTAAAAGAGATGGTAGACAAAATGCTTGATGAAAACAAAGGACCGAGAAAAATATCAAAAGAGCTTATGGCTTTGGGATATAATATCGAGTATTATAAGGTAGCATATTATATCAAAAATATGAAAAAGAAAAAAGCATAATGTTTACAGCAAAATACAAATAAAGTATAATCAATAAAAAACAAAAAGGACGGTATATATAAATGTGGTTAGCCGAAAACTGGAAAGATTATGAAGTAATAGACTGTTCTGATGGCGAAAAACTGGAACGCTGGGGAAAATACCTGCTTGTACGTCCGGACCCGCAGGTAATATGGTCAACACAGAAAAAAGAAAAGGGCTGGACAAAAATGAACGGCCATTATCACCGTTCATCAAAAGGCGGCGGAGACTGGGAATTTTTCAGCCTGCCTGAGCAGTGGAGCATTGAATATCAAAAACTTGGCCTTACATTTCAGCTAAAGCCTTTTAAGTTTAAACATACGGGAGTTTTTCCTGAGCAGGCCGTAAACTGGGATTGGTGCAGCGAAAAAATTAAAAACGCAGGCCGGCCTATAAAGGTGCTTAATCTTTTTGCATATACAGGCGGAGCCACAATAGCGGCTGCTAAAGCCGGCGCAAAAGTTACGCATGTCGACGCTTCAAAAGGCATGGTAAACTGGGCAAAAGAAAATGCCAGCTCATCATCTTTAAGTGAAGCACCTATCAGATGGCTTGTTGATGACTGTGTAAAATTTGTTGAAAGAGAAATAAGACGCGGTAATTTATACGACGCGGTAATAATGGACCCCCCGTCATACGGCAGAGGACCAAAAGGCGAGATATGGAAAATAGAAGAATCCGTATATCCTCTTATAAAGCTATGCGCCGATGTATTAAATGACAATCCGCTTTTCTTCCTTATAAGTTCTTATACAACAGGACTTCAGCCGGCAGTGCTTACGTACATGCTTTCAAGTGTACTGATTCCAAAATTCGGCGGAAATGTTGAGTCAAGCGAAATCGGGCTTCCCGTATCATCAAACGGACTTGTGCTTCCGTGCGGCGCAAGCGGCAGATGGTTTAAAGATTAAGACCTTGGGGACGCTGCCAATTCTCATTTTTTTAGGAAACGAAGTTTCCGTTATGGGTCAAGGGATGAAATCCCTTGCAGGTTTTGAGGGTAGCGCCCTCAAGGTTTTGTTTTACATTTGTTTCTTAGCAATTTTATATTCATCGTAAAGCTGGTAATACGGACAGTCGTCAAAGCTTGACGCCATAAATTTTCTCATTTCGTCTTCGTCCAAGTTTACAAGACATATATAATACCCGCATTCCTCATCATACATGTAATTCATGCAGGTTTCGCAGTTTGATTTTGTTTTCTTAGTCAATATAAATCACCTTTCAAAAAATGGCACAGTCCTTTTTACTTGACTGTGCCACAAATTTTAAAAATATTATAATTTTAAATCAAATTTACTCTCTTATCTGGCCGTTTCCGTAAATTATATATTTTGTGGTTGTAAGCTCTTTAAGTCCCATAGGCCCCCTTGCATGCAGTTTTTGCGTGCTTATGCCTATCTCGGCTCCAAACCCGAACTGTTCTCCGTCTGTAAACCTTGTTGAGGCATTTACATAAACGGCTGCGGCATCTACCTCATTTAAAAACTTTTGGGCATTTGAGTAATTTTCAGTAATAATGGCTTCCGAGTGCCCTGTGCCGTATTTTCTTATAAGCTCTATGGCCTCATCAACGTCTTTTACAATCCTTGCCGATATTATGTAATCTTCGTATTCAGTGCCCCAGTCTTCTTCAGTAGCTTTTTTTGTACCCTTAACCATTGCATATATTTTTCCGTCTGCTCTTATTTCCACGTTTTTAGCCATAAGTTCTTTGCATATAACAGGTACAAACTCATCGGCTATTTTCTCGTTTATAAGCAGGCTTTCACAGGCATTGCATACCCCAGGGCGCTGTGTTTTTGCATTTATAACTATATCTATGGCTTTTTTCATATCAGCCGTTTCATCAACGTACACATGACAGTTGCCGATACCCGTTTTTATAACCGGAACTGTGCTGTTTCGTACGACATTGTTTATAAGACCTGACCCGCCTCTTGGTATAAGCAAGTCAATAAGGCCGTTTAGCTTCATAAGCTTTTCAGCTGTTTCATGGGATGTATCGGTTATTATCTGAACTATGTCTTCAGGAAGTCCGTCTTCTTTTAACGACTCTCTAAATATATCAACAATTGCCTTGTTGCTTTTGAGAGCTTCTTTTCCGCCTCTTAAAATCACAGCGCTTCCGGCTTTAAGACAAAGTCCAAAGGCATCGCTTGTAACATTTGGCCTTGCCTCAAATATAATACCTATTACACCCATAGGTACTCTTTTCTGTCCGATTATGAGACCGTTGTCAAGAGTGTTCATCATAACAAATTCTCCCACAGGGTCTTTTAGCGCAGCGACTTTTCTGAGGCCTGTGGCCATGCCCTCAATACGTTCCTTTGTAAGAGAAAGTCTGTCAATAAATGCACCTTTTATTCCGTTTTCCAAAGCGGAGTCAACGTCTGCTTTGTTTGCTTCAAGTATTTTGTCCATATTTTTAATCATATTTTCAGCAGCGTTTAAAAGTGCCTTGTTCTTCTCAGGTGCCGAAAGCCTCGCCGTAACAATTGACGCTTCTTTGGCCTTCATTCCCATCTCTTCAAGAATCATTTCATTCACCTCAATTCACAGTACGCTTTTCTGTTATTATCATGTTTAGTTTTCTGTCATATTTTTCCGTTGGTATATTATCCAAAAGCTGAAAATCAAAACATATTCCAACAGTTTTTTCAAGCTGGTATTTCTCACCGTATGTATCGTAATAACCTCCGCCGTAGCCGCAGCGGTTTTTGCTTAAATCAAACATACTTCCCGGCACTATAACCAAATCATCTTTTTTAGGCTTGACCTCTTTTTCAATGCCTTCTTCAGGTTCCATTACACCAAGGTTTGACCTTTTCATTCCGTCAAAAGATGAAATCTCAACAAAATACATAAGTCTGTCTTTTTTTGCAATAGGCACAAAAACTTTTTTGTTCTCATTCCATGCCTGTTTTATAAGTTCTGTTGTGTTTACCTCAGAGCCCATATTAACATAGGTAAATACTCTTTCGGCTTTTTTCCATTTATCAAGAGAAATCAATTTTTCTTTTATAATACGGCTTTTTTCATCTCTCTCATATTCGGGCATAGCGCTTCTTTTTTTGAGCATTTCCTTTCTTAGTTCATTTTTCATTGACATTCTCCTTTTACATTGTTACCGAGTGAAGTCCAACAATAAAAAGCGATATAATGCCTCTTATTATACCAAAAACCAAAGATAAAATTAAAAGTATGATACTTAATATAAGAAGTTTAATTCCAAAACTTTTGTAAAATGGATATGGCCTTGTAATAAGAGCAATTGAACATATAAGTCCCAGCAGCGGAAAAACAATAGTCATTATTATAAGCAATATCTTTATCCATGAAGGAATGGCTCTTGTAAAATCAGTCCAATTATCATTTCTGTTTTCGTGTTTTTCTTTAAATTCATTTATTCCCAAATCGTTTATAACTTTGGATTCCTTCTCAACAGCATCACCGTCAATAATATTGTCATTCTGAACAAATCCGCAGTTTGGGCATCTTCCGTTTTCAAGCGGCGAACCGCAGTTTGGACAATAATTCATACACGCACCTCACAGTATCATTTTCCAATAAACATAGTGCCTATGTCTTCGCCATCAAAAGCTCTGAATATTATAGAAGGATTTTCACCCTTAAGTATCAGAACATCCGTATTTGTTTTCTCACACATTTTAGCCGCCATAAGTTTTGTTTTCATGCCACCTGATGAAAATTCACTGCCCTTTCCGCATGCCATTTCCATTACCTCGTCTGTTACCTTCTCAACAACAGATATACGTTTGGCGTTTTTGTTCACATTTGGATTGCTGTCGTAAAGAGCGTCAATGTCAGTAAGTATAATAAGAAGGTCGGCTTTTACAAGGTCACACACAATAGCGGAAAGCCTGTCGTTATCGGCAATCTCAATTTCATATGTTGTTATGGCGTCATTTGCATTTACTATAGGCACAACTCCTATTTCAAGCAATGTGTTAAATGTTCTGGCAACAGTTTCTTTTCTTCCGCCTTCTTTTACATCTTCTTTTGTTAAAAGTATCTGCGCTACATTTTGATTATATTCATTAAAAAAATTCTTGTAAATCTGAACAAGCGTGGCCTGCCCCATTGAGGCAGCCGCCTGTTTAAATCTTATATCCTTCGGCTTGCTTTTTAGTCCCATATAGCCAAAACCAATGCCCTGAGCTCCCGATGTGACAAGCACCACATCTTTGCCCTCGTTTCTAAGCTCGGCTATAACATACGCCAGCTGCTGTATACGTCTCAAATTGGTTCTTCCGTTTTTATGTGTTATAGTTGTTGTTCCTACCTTTATTACTATTGTTTTGCTGTCTTTAAGACGCTCTCTGTAATTCATTTTATAAATCCCCCGCTTATATATTTTTTTTCGTCTATATTAATCAAATTTATTTTGCGGGCTTGAATGAACTTTTAAGCGGAACTATTCTGTTAAATACAAGTGCATCATCTCTGCTGTCTTTTGTATCAACACAGTAATATCCGTTTCTCATAAACTGGAACTTTTCGCCTTTTTCACAGCCTTTTATTGATGGCTCGACAAGACATTTGCTTACTTTAAGGCTGTTTGGATTCATTATCATCTCGCCGTCGGGGTCATCAGGATTGTCAAGCATCATATAATCGTAAAGTCTTGCCTCTGCTTCTATGCAGTCGGCGGCATTTACCCAATGAAGCGTGCCTTTTACCTTTCTGCCGCTAAATCCGGAACCGCTTCTTGTTTCAGGGTCATATGTGCAGTGAACTGCTGTTATATTGCCGTTTTCATCTTTGTCAACACCCACACATTTTACAAAATATGTTCCCTTTAAACGCACTTCTTTATCAGGAGCAAGACGGAAAAACTTCTTAACAGGCACTTCCATAAAATCTTCTTTTTCTATATAAATTTCTCTTGAAAATTTAACTTTTCTTTTTCCGAGAGCTTCATTTTCAGGATTGTTGTCAATTTCAAATTCTTCAGTCATGCCCTCAGGGTAATTGTCAATTATTACTTTAAGCGGATTAAGAACTGCCATAACAACTTTTGCTTTTGGTTTAAGGTCTTCTCTAATGCAGTAGTCTAAAAGTGAGCTGTCAACCCTGCTGTTTGCCTTGCTTACTCCTATTTTTTCACAAAAAGCTCTTATAGCCTCGGGAGTGTAGCCTCTTCTTCTGAGGCCGCATATTGTCGGCATACGAGGGTCGTCCCAGCCGTCAACAAGACCTTTTTCAACAAGTGCTCTGAGTTTTCTTTTGCTCATTACGGTGTTTGTTACTCCAAGACGGGCAAATTCTATCTGACGCGGATGTGCTGCAAGTCCGCTGTTTTCAACAACCCAGTTATAAAGCGGCCTGTGGTCTTCAAATTCCATTGTACATATAGAATGTGTTATGCCTTCAATTGTGTCTTCAAGAGGATGCGCAAAATCGTACATAGGATATATGCACCATTTATCCCCTGTTCTGTGATGTGAAGCATGCGCTATACGATATATTACAGGGTCCCTCATATTGATATTAGGAGATGACATATCTATTTTTGCTCTAAGTGTCCTTGTGCCGTCGGCAAACTCCCCGTTTTTCATTCTTGTAAAAAGGTCAAGATTTTCCTCAACGCTTCTGTTTCTGTAAGGGCTGTTTTTGCCCGGAGTGCTTAGTGTGCCTCTGTACTCTTTCATTTCCTCCGGCGTAAGGTCGCATACAAAAGCCTTGCCGTCTTTTATAAGCTTTACTGCTATTTCGTAAAATTTATCAAAATATGATGAGGCAAAATATAATCTGTCGCCCCAGTCAAAGCCAAGCCATTTTACATCTTCTTTTATTGATTCCACATATTCGGTATCTTCTTTTGTTGGATTTGTGTCGTCAAAACGAAGATTGCATTTTCCTCCATAATATTCGGCAAGTCCAAAATTAAGGCATATAGACTTTGCATGGCCTATATGAAGATATCCGTTGGGCTCAGGCGGAAAACGTGTATTAAGACGCGAAAGATTTTCGCCAAGATCTTGTTGTATATAATTATGTATAAAGTTGCCTGTATTTGCCAACTCATCCATTTCTTTGCTTTCCTCTGCCATAATTTAAAATCCTCCCAAATCAAGATTATCTATATTATTCTATATTATACCAACTATCAGTATTTTTATATCTAATCTTAAAAATAATTAATAATTAATAATATATCAAATAGCAAAGCAAAAATCAATTAATACAGTTATTTTCAAACCACTTTGAAAAATATTTGTCCGCAATTTCTACTCCGCTGTGATTAAGATGTGCGTCATCTCTGAAATTATCGTTTGTAAAAAGTTTCTCTTGCTTATTGACAATATTAAAATCCAAATACGGTATATTGTATTTTTTAGCAAAATCTGAAACTGTTTTATTTATGTTTTCGTAATTTTTTATATAATCTATTGATACATTGGCAATAGGCGCCGTTACAAAAATAAGTTTTGAGCCCTCATCATTGCAAAGAGATATAATCTTTTCGAGATATTTTTTCTGCGGTTTTGCCATTTCCCAGTCTTTGCCATCAAAATTTCTAAACTGATTTGTCTCGTTATATTCACTTTCAAGCATTTTTTGAGTGCTCAGTACATATCCTCTCTCGGCGTAATGTTCTTCACCTTCCTGCACCTGACCTGTTTTTTTTGTGACACCGTACTTTGATTCTAACTCTTTCTGCATTTCATTTGCGGCATAGGCAAAGTAATCCTGCTGAAAACGTATAGGCGAGAGAGAATATTTCACTTTGTCCGAAAGCGGAAACACTTCTTTTATGTATTCTTTTTTAAGTTCATCATCATTTAACACCTGAAAAAAAGAATCAGCTTGCTTAAGCTCAAAATCATCGTCAAGCACATCCCAGTATACTTCCATAACAACATATTTCGGATGCTGTGTTTTAAATATTTCCTTCAGCTCAAAATATGTTGTATCTGGATGCTGAAGCGGCGTACCCATCTGAAATGACGAAAGAGAAGTGTATTTTTCTATAACAGCCGGGTCAAAAGTACAGTAACAGTGGCTTGAACCTACAAAAACCATGTCAAGACTGTCCTTGTCAAGGGCATAAAAATCATCAAATCTCTGCTTTGTAAAGGCATTAATTGTGTTTTTTGCAGCAGCTTCACGGTATAGTTTCCCAAAATGAAAAAATACAGGCGCAGTTATAGCCAAAACACATATTATTATTAAAAAACAAATTATTCCGTTTCTTTGTCTCTTTGTTTTTTTAGAACTGGAAGTATATAAATTCTCCCGCATTGTAGAACACTCCTGCCGTCAATATAAAAATAAGTATAAACGAGTAAAAAAGTACTTCAGGCACAAATCCCCATTTTTTCAGTGTCTCGTTTATATGCTTTCCTCCTAATATTTCCGCAACTATAAGCACTATTATAGCAAAAGCAGATATTTTTAGCTCAAATATATTTAGTCCGAAATTAGTAAACACCTCATACAAATACTGTGGTGTTATCCATTTTCTGAAATCCCAAAACATGTGTGAAAAAATATAAAACGCGTCCTGAATAGTGTTTGCCCTGAAAAACACAAAAGCTACTGCCACAAGCATAAACGTTATAAGTATGGAACAAACTGCCGAAACAAAACCGAAAAATCCCACATCAAAGTGCAGCGCATGAGATATCCTTTCTCTTATGCCTCTTGTCATGTCCCCTATTATCTGGAATACTCCATGCAAAGCACCCCATATTATAAATGTCCAGCTTGCACCGTGCCACATACCGCTTACAAGAAATGTTATAAATAAATTACGGTATTTTTTTATCCTCGAACAGCGGTTGCCTCCTAAAGGTATATATACATAATCCAAAAACCATGTGGAAAGGGATATGTGCCATCTGCGCCAAAACTCTTTTATGCTTTTAGACATAAACGGCCTGTCAAAGTTTGTCATAAGGTCAAATCCAAGCACTCTTGCACTGCCCTTTGCAATATCCGAGTATCCGGAAAAGTCACAGTATATCTGAAATGTAAAAAGTATCATTGCAATTACCAAATATAAACCGCTGTAGTATTCGCAGTTGTTAAAAACAGTATTTACGGCTACGGCTATCCTGTCGGCAATCACCACTTTTTTAAAATATCCCCAGAGCATTATTTCAAGCCCCGCCAGTACGTTTTCCATATAAAAACGGTGCTTTTTATAAAATTGCTTTATAAGATTTTTGCTTCGTTCAATAGGCCCCGCCACAAGCTGAGGAAAAAACGTAATGAAAAGAGAAAAAACAACATAGTTTTTTACAGGCTTTACGTCTTCTCTGTAAACATCAATTGTGTATGCCGCCGCTTGAAAAGTATAAAACGAAATGCCCATAGGCAGTATTATATCAAATTCAGGAACATTATAATGAAGCCCCAAAAGTCCCAAAACTGAATATATGCTGTCCACAGCAAAGTTGAAATACTTAAATATAAAAAGCAGTCCGAAATTTATAATAAGACACACAATAAGAATGCTTTTCTTTTTTCTTTTTTCATGTGCCTTATAAATAAGCCATGACGCACAGTAATTTACAAACGTCAGAAAGACTATAAGTACAATAAGCGTCGGCTTCCAGCACATATAAAAATAATAGCTTGCTATAAGCAGCATCCATATTCGTGCCTTATGAGGCAGTATATAATAAATGATTGTTACCAATATAAAAAATAAAATAAAATTGAAACTATTGAAAAGCATACCAGCACCTCAAAGACAAAATACAAATTTCTTTCCTTAATTTTTAAACCGCTGTTTCGATAATACTATATAAATTGTTGTAATACAACCAAAAAAAAGTTAAAATAGTATAAGTAAAGTAAAGATAATGAATATGGAGGTTATTATGCTTGCCTTAAAAGTAAATGATATAAAGGAATTTATGTTCCAAATGCTTAAAAAAAACACTTTTGATTCTTTTCAGGTCCGTGATGTAATAATAACCACTTTCACCACATTTGAGATGAAATGTGATATAAACAAAGATTTTTATGAAAATCCCGAAACCGCTAAAGAATATTGTCTTTGGAAAGATTTAAAGCCTTTTGTTTTCGAGATTGTAAAAGGCAAAAAACTTCCAAAACTAATGAAAATAGTATTTGCAGCCGATGATGCTCTTAAAGAAGAAATAAATAAAGATGCATCTGTCCTTTATATTAATGTTGTTTTTGAAAACAATGAGCTATTCTTAACATCCGGCCTTGGAATGAAAACATTTACCCTTGATAAAAGCGCCGAATTTTTATGGGATGAGTACATTACATCATTTTTAAAGAAAAATGGCGTCTCTGTCAGCACTCGTATTGAATGAGTGCTAATTTTTTCTTGACTTTTCCATATTGGGTGATAAAATATATACATAATTATTTTGTTTTGGAGGTAATGGAAAATGGCTCAGGAAAAAGGCAATTTATCTATAAACAGTGAAAATTTTCTTCCTATAATAAAAAAATGGCTCTATACAGATAAAGATATATTTTTAAGAGAGCTTGTATCAAATGGTTGCGATGCAGTAACAAAACTTCAAAAACTTGTAGGAATGGGTGAGGCCGATATACCTACCGATGAAAAATTTGCTGTTCATGTAGACGTAAGCAAAAAGGATAAAACAATAAAGATATCTGATAACGGTATAGGCATGACAGCCGATGAAGTAAAGAAATATATAAATCAGATAGCTTTTTCCGGCGCAAGTGACTTTCTTGCAAAATACAAAGACAAGACAGATGAAGGAAATGAAATTATAGGTCATTTCGGTCTTGGTTTTTATTCTGCATTTATGGTAGCCGATAAGGTTGAAATAGATACGCTTTCATATCAGAAAGACGCAAAAAGTGCAAAATGGATATCAAACGGCGGCATAGACTATGAAATGACCGACGGCACACGTACCGAAAGAGGTACCACAGTTACACTTTTTATAGGTGAGGACGGAAAAGAATTTTTGGAATACGGCCTTATGTACAATACGCTTAAAAAGTACTGTTCATTTATGCCTGTAGAAATATATTTCTCATATGAGTCTGAGGAAAAAGAAAAAGAGAAAAAGGCTGAGACTGAAAAAACGGAAACAAAAGCTGCTGAAACAAATACAGAAACCGCTAATGAAAAAACTGAGACTGCCGAAACTAAAGAAGAAAAATCTTCCGAAGAAGGTAAAGAGGAAAATACTGAGAAAAAAGCTGAGGAACCCGAGAAAAAAGAAGAGCCAAAACCTATTAATGAAACAACTCCTCTTTGGCTTAAAAACGCAAAAGATATAACCGACGATGACTATAAAAAGTTTTATCATGACGTATTCCATGATTTTAACGATCCTCTTTTCTGGATACATCTAAACATGGATTATCCTTTTAAGCTCAAAGGTATACTGTATTTTCCTAAACTTACAGCCGATACAGACGTTCTTGAGGGCGAAATAAAGCTGTATTCAAATCAAGTATATATTGCGGACAACATTAAAGAAGTAGTGCCGGAATTCTTGCTCATACTAAAAGGCGTAATGGATTGTCCTGACCTTCCGCTTAATGTATCAAGAAGTGCACTTCAAAATGACGGGTATGCCGCAAAGATGAGCACGTATATAACTAAAAAAGTTGCGGACAAGCTCAACAGTATATTTAAAAACGACAGAACCGACTATGAAAAATTCTGGGATGACATCAGCATTTTTATTAAATACGGCTGCATAAAAGAAGAAAAATTCTATGATAAGGTAAAAGATTCACTTATTTATAAGACAACAAACGGCATATATAAAACGCTTTCACAATATCTTGAAGACAACAAAGACAAACAGACAGACAAGGCATTTTATGTATCAGACGAAAACCAGCAGGTACAGTATGTAAACATGCTTAAGGAACAAGGTATGGAAGCTCTTATACTGTCATCAAGAATAGATGTCAACTTCATATCGTTCCTTGAATATAAGCTTCAGGGCAAACCAAAGTTTGAACGAGTTGACGCTGATATTGCCGATACTCTTAAAGATTCATCTCAGGAAGCAGATGAAAATCTTTCAACCGAGCTTCAAAATCTTTTCAGAGGAATACTTAACAACGAAAAGCTTAATGTAAAGGCAGAAAGTCTTAAAAGCGAAAACGTATCAAGTATGATGCTTTTAGATGAACATTCAAGACGTATGCTTGATATGATGGAAATGTATAAAAACCAGCCTGAGCTTCTTAAAATGTTCGGTGATGTAAAACCGGAATATACTCTTGTACTTAACAGAAAAAACAGTCTTGTTAAAAAACTTATAGAACTTAAAAACAAGACTGAAGACAAAGAAAGCACAGACCTTATCTGCAATCAGCTTTATGACCTTGCACTTATGACTCAAAAATCGCTTGAGCCTGAGGAAATGTCTAAGTTTATAGAACGCAGCAACAAAATAATGGAGAAGATGCTTGAAAAATAATAAGCATTAAAAAAAGCCGATATATTCAAAATATCGGCTTTCTTAATTATTCAGTTATAACCATTTACTACGCCGTCAAGCAGCCTGAGGTCATATTTTTCAAATACTACTTTCCTGTAAGCATCAATATCAAGCTTTGTTCCGTCCCAGTCTGAATGTATTTCACCTGTCTGTTTTATAATAATATCATAAAGTATGTCATATGTGGTGCCGCCGTCTTTTTCAACTATAGTGCTGTATGGCAAAGTCTTATGATATGTTATTTCAAGCCCCTTGTAATCAAAGTGATAGCCGCATCTCATACGGCATCCGTCAAGACCTTTATATGTGCTTATTTTGCAAAGGTCATTGTATATCATGTCATGTTTTGTTTCATATAAGTTTTCAGGTGTTGTATCGGTATAATCAAACCTGAATTGTATAGGTATATTGTACTTTCTGAATCTTTCTATATAATCACATAGTTTGTCCTTCGGATAATCTTTAAAAAGAACACAATTTACCCTTACCGGAACAAGCTCTTTTACTTTGATAAGTACTTCGTCTCCGCTTTCCACAATGTATTTTACAAGATGTCTTGAACAATTGATATATGAAATTTTTTGTTTATTTTTATCAATAAAATCCAGTACATCCTCAACACTTTGGTTTTTGGTAATTGGAAGAGTTGTGTTGATATAAATCTTATGTGTAGCAGGTATATGATCAAGCATCACCTGCAGTGATTCAAGATTTGCAAAAGGCTCGCCTCCTGTAAAAACAAAATCACAGCGCGGAGTGATTTCATTCATAGTGTCTATGCTTTTGCAAATTTTCTCAACACTAAAGCCTTCCATGTTTGCGTATTCTTTTTTGTTTATACAAAACGGACAGTTGTTTCCGCAGTCGTATGGTACAAAAACGGTAACTGTGGCACCGCCTTCACGTGTCTTATACGGGTTCATAATCTTGGTTTACCTCCTATTTTAACCTCTATATTTTATATCTAAATGCAAGTAAAAGTCAAGATTTTGTGAAAATTATCACTATAGAATAATTATAAACATTATTCTACAGTAAGTTTTTCATAAAACTCTTTTACTGACCTAAAAACATATGTAGGTTTATAATCTGAGGCTGAAATTTCATTTATGTCTGTTTCCCCTGTAAGCACAGCAGCAGTATCAATTTTTGCATTAACACCTATAAGTATATCCGTATATAGTCTGTCACCAACAATAATTGTTTCATCTTTGCTATAACCCGTTGCTTCAAGACACATATCCGCCATTAAAACCGAAGGTTTGCCAATAAATAAAGGCTCTTTTTTAACTGCAGCCGAAATCATAGAGCAAATCGAGCCGCAGTCCGGAATAAAACCAAATGGTGCCGGACATGCCAAATCCGGATTGGTTGCGATATAATCCGCTTTTGTTTCAGATAATATACGGCAGGCATTATATATTTTCCCATAACTTAACTCACTGTCAAAAGCAATAAGCACTGCTGAAATATCCGTTTCAAACTTTTCCGTAAAATTTATCCCGTTCTTTTCAAGTTCAGTAAGAAACGATTTCGTTCCGCATACAAAAATTTTTTTGCCGCAATAATTTTTTTTTAAATATTTAATTGAGGCGTTTACAGCTGTTATAAAGTTTGAGGCATCTGTTTTAAGGCCCATTTTACTAAATTTTTCTATATAATCATGAGTACCCTTAGTTGAGTTATTAGTTATAAATATATATTTCCCTACAGAAGATATATATTTAAGAAAATCTATGGCACCGTCAATAAATTTGTCGCCTATTGAAACTGTGCCGTCTATATCCAATAAAAACAACTTTTTTTCTTTTAAATTCATATTTATCTCCATTAGTATAGTATGATTTGATAAGCGGAGATACCATACTCGGTTAAAGTATATCATAAAAATATACAGACGCCAAAAATAATTTACAGCTCATCTTTCCAAAGTACAATATTTCCGCTCTTGCATGTTTTTTTAATATCTATTATCCTTTGATTTGACGAACCGCAAAATTTAAGACGTATATCTTTCTTTTCTTCTACAAACTCGCCGTCAACAAGCACATCTATCATAGAAAGCATTTCATCTGTATATTCACACACCGCCCTGCTCTTTCCGGTAAGCTCTTCATATGTATACCCGCTGTAGCACCACACAGTTTTATCAGGCATTTCATCACGAACTTTTTTTAAAAGCTTTATAAGTTCTCTTTGGTTTGACGGCTCAAAAGGTTCTCCGCCAAGAAGCGTAAGTCCTGTTATATATGTAGGCTTAAGAGCGGCCAATATCTCTTTTTCCGTTTCTCTTGTATATGGTTTCCCATAATTAAAATCCCACGTGGATTCATTAAAGCAGTTTTTGCAGTGATGTGTACATCCGGAAACAAAAAGCGAAACCCTTACTCCAATGCCATCAGCTATATCTGTTTTCTTTATCTCGCCGTAATTCATATAAATGTTCTCCTTCTCCTGTATGGTATATAACAGAAAACCGCCGCTGTATTTTACAGTGACGGTCATACCGTTCTTTTTTCGGATTTTTAAATCAAAGGTGCATTACCCTGTCTTTTATCTCCTGTGTACGTCCCTGATTCCAGAACTGAGTGCCTATATATCCGCATGTTCTTCTTGCAACATTCATTTTGCTTTGGTCATGGTTTTTACAATGCGGACATTCCCATATAAGCTTGCCGTCGTCGTCGGTAACTATCTGTATCTCTCCGTCGTATCCGCATACCTGGCAATAGTCGCTCTTTGTATTAAGTTCGGCATATACAATATTGTCATATATAAACTTAATTACCGCAAGCACTGCTTCAATATTATTCTGCATATTTGGCACTTCAACATAACTTATAGCTCCGCCCGGAGAAAGAGCTTGGAATTTTGCTTCAAAGGCTAATTTTGAAAAAGCGTCAATAGGTTCCATTACATGCACATGATAGCTGTTTGTTATATAGTTCTTGTCTGTAACACCCTCTATTATGCCGAAACGTTTCTGAAGACATTTGGCAAATTCATATGTTGTACTCTCAAGCGGTGTGCCGTAAAGGCTGAAATCAATATTTTCTTTAGCCTTCCATCTGCGGCATGCTGCGTTCATATATTCCATTACATCAATAGCAAAAGGCGTAGCCTCGGAATCCGTATGTGATTTGCCAGTCATATATTTTACACACTCATAAAGTCCGGCATAACCCAATGAAATAGTAGAATAACCGCCGTATAGCAGTTTATCTATCTTCTCGCCTTTTTTAAGTCTTGCAATTGCTCCGTTCTGCCAAAGTATAGGTGCTGCGTCAGACAACGTACCTTTAAGACGGTTATGTCTGCACATAAGAGCTCTGTAGCAAAGCTCAAGTCTCTCATCAAATATCTTCCAGAATTTTTTAATATCCTTGCCGGATGACAAAGCAACATCTACAAGATTAATTGTAACTACACCCTGATTAAATCTTCCGTAATACTTAGGTTTGCCGTTTTCGTCAACATACGGTGTAAGGAAGCTGCGGCAGCCCATACATGTATAGCAGTGTCCTTCGCCGTTTTTATCAACTTTAAGCTCAAGCATTTTCTTTTCCGATATATAATCAGGAACCATTCTCTTTGCGGTACATTTAGCGGCAAGTTCTGTAAGGTAGTAATATGGCGTACCTTCTGATATATTATCCTCCTCAAGGACATATATAAGCTTAGGAAAAGCCGGTGTTATCCAAACACCTTCTTCGTTTTTAACACCCTGATGACGCTGTTTTAAAACTTCTTCTATTATTAAAGCAAGGTCTTTTTTCTCCTGCTCATTTTTAGCTTCATTAAGATACATGAAAACAGTTACAAACGGAGCCTGACCATTTGTTGTCATAAGTGTAACTACCTGATACTGTATAGTTTGAACACCTTTGTTTATCTCATCATGCAGGCGTTTTTCAACTATGCTGTTTACATTATCATCGCTTATGTCAACACCGATACACTTAAGTTCCTCTTCAACTGATTTTTTTATTCTTTCACGGCTTATCTGAACAAAAGGCGCAAGATGAGTAAGGCTTATGCTCTGTCCGCCATACTGTGAGCTTGCAACCTGTGCTATTATCTGAGTTGCTATATTGCAGGCTGTTGAAAAACTGTGAGGCTTTTCAATAAGCGTACCGCTTATTACCGTACCGTTTTGAAGCATATCCTCAAGGTTTACAAGGTCGCAGTTATGCATATGCTGTGCGAAATAATCGGCATCATGAAAATGTATTATTCCCTGTTCATGAGCCTCTACTATATCCTTAGGAAGAAGCATACGTTTTGTTATATCCTTGCTTACCTCTCCAGCCATATAATCTCTCTGAACGCTGTTTACAGTAGGATTTTTATTGCTGTTTTCTTGTTTTACTTCCTCGTTGCTGCACTCTATAAGACTCATTATCTTTCCGTCTGTTGAGTTTGACTTTCTTACAAGCGCTCTTTGATATCTGTATGTTATATACTTTCTTGCAACTTCAAAAGCACGCATACCCATTATTTGGTTTTCAACAAGATCCTGTATTTCTTCCACGTTTAGTGACCTATTCATTTCCGCACATATATGTTCAATATTTTCGGATATCTTCATTATTTGCTCATTTGTCAGCCTGTTTTTTTCGGATACCTCGGCATTGGCCTTGCTCACTGCTATAACAATTTTACTTGAGTCAAATATAACTTCGGCGCCGCTTCTTTTTATAATTTTCATATATTCTACCCCTTAATTCTTCTGCTCTAATATGTCTTTTATATACTTTAACTCGCAATCTATTCAATTACTGGTTGCATGATTAATTATACTATATATTGTGCTAAATGCAAGATGTTTCTACAACATATATACAGTTGTCCAAATTTATAATCATAACTAATGGAAACCTCAGATACGTATTATTGTGAATAATACTGAAAATATTTTCAAAAGTTTACGTATAAAAGACTTGGCAAATGTATTTTTTTATATAAAAACTATATTATAATTTTAAAAAAATTGCCGAAAATTAAAGCATTTAAATTTATAAATAAAAAAAAAGTCGAAAAGACAAACAAATAGTCGAAAATAAAAATGTATAAAACTCAAAAAAATTTTGTAAAAATCATAATTTTTTTCATCTAATTTATGTTAACAAGTAAAATATTACATGCTGAAAGTACACAAATTGGAAATTTTTTATTTCCCGTTCGTGTACTTAAAAACACTACATATTGTAACAATTGGCGTCAGCAAATCAATTAATGGCCTATAATTGAATTTGTATAGGCATTTATTATAAAAGGATATTCAATACCTGAAACATATATCCTATAGCATGGAACAAGTCTAATTCCTGTTATATCAGTAGATTCAAGACTGTCTTCAAAATCATAACCAAGTTCTATATTTTCAACATACATTCCTTCTTTGGCACTGCCGCTTTTTTTGATTTCATGAAGCATTGTCAAAAGAGCCTCGTCACAAGAACATATATCCTGCTTTAAACCCCAAAATCCAATAGCCGTATAATATTTTGCCTCCGCGTTTACAATCCCTGTTTTTGCTACAGTTACACTTTTGTTGCTGCAAAACAGCTTGTTCGATTTAAAACTCTCACTGTAAACAAATGTGTAATTTTCATTGTCGGAAGTTATTTTTTCAAGAGTAATTTCGTTGCCCTTGTCTAAAACAAGTTTTTGTATAAAGTCATTAGCTGCTTTCTCCGCTGTTTTTTTGCTGAAATCTTCAATTTCACCTGTTCCATCAGGACAGGAAAAATACAGTGAGTTACCCTTAAGTGTAATATTTTTCTTATCACTTACAAGCATAGTTCTATCAAACTCAAGGGAAATTTTAACATCTTCTCCGGAATCAAAAAAACGTTTTTTCAGCATATCATTATCAAATGACGGTATACTTACAGAAAGCTGACGCATAGGATAACTGTGTTTAATTATGTCTGTATACATTCCTATTCCGTTTTCGCTAAGCACCTGATACACTGCTTTTTCATTGGCTGATGACAATATATACTTTTGTCTGTTTTGATAGTTTAAATAAAACAGACCGATATTTACCGCTATAAGCATATAAATGAATATTTTTTTTATTCTTTCCGAGTTCATATACGCACTCCATATACAATCAATTTACTGCTTTTGAACAAAAAACAGTATCCGGCGTTTTAACAAACCAGTTACATTCCATGTTATCAACATTTTCATCCATATAACCAAAAACCATATCGTCTATCATATTAGCATTAATACCGCCGGCCATAGCATCATTCATGGCACTTAAAAAATCTCTGTCGGCATAAGCTTTTTTACTGCCAAGTGAGTAATTATAAGCATATTTTTTAAATTTCTTTACCGTATTGCCCTTTACAACTATTTCCATAGCATGGTCCATATCCGTTCTTATCGAAAGATCTTTAGCTAAAACAACAGGCATATTGTTTACATAATAATCAAATAAAAATATAAGTCCGTCTCCGGTCATTTTAACATCTGAAAGATAGTAATTTGTCTTAATAGAGCTGTCGTTTTTAAGAAATTGTACACAGGCAAAATAGGCTGATGACAAAGTCTGCTTAGAATTTGTATTAGAATCATTATAGTTAAAATATTCAAGAACACCATCGTCATAATATTTCAAAACCGTTGTATTGTTGCTTTCAGTATATGTGTTGTTGGAGTCAACGCTTGTGCGCCTTCCAGAATAATCCTTAAAATATTCGTCGGTTTCGCTTTCAAATTCATTCTTATTTGAAACTTTTATAGCCGGTGTTTTAACAAGAGTATTATACTGAAACTTATCCTGTGTCCACTGAGCTACGAATATATTTGAGTTAAAAATATTAAACCCGCTTTGAGATGTAGAAATATATTTTATGCCATTATCGCTTTTTGATATATTTTCAATGGCATTTATCAATTTGTTTGTATACTGGCTTTTTCCCCGAAGCATTAACGATTTATTTTCGTCGTCTGACGAAACGAAGTAAACAGTTGAGTTTTCATTGTCGTCAGAAGGCACAACAACTATATTCTGAAAATTATTTACGTCCACATCGGATAAGTTTGCTTTCTTGTTAAAGCTGGATGTATACTCGTTTAGCGGCACCGAAAACGAAAAAACAAGCACTGTACATCTGTACTTTAACACATCGCTCCACATAAATTTGCTGTTTTCAAAATCAGACGAGGATACTAAATCGGATATTATATTCCCGCTGTATTCGACGGCATCGTTTTCCCCGCCATAAAGCAGGCTGAATGTGCTGTCTCCGTCTCCCACAGCAGTTTTTGCAGGCGAAACAGCAAGTATGTTGCTGGACTCATTTGTGTTTCTGAAAATTCCCGACACATAATAAAAAAAGTTATGACTTGAGTTTCCGTTAAGCCATAACATTCCTGTCTGGAATACAGCCGCAGCCACAAGAATACACACTATGATTGTTCTTATGCTTCCCTTTCTGCTATCCATAATACCTCTCCAAAACGACTATTTAAGGAAGATATATTCCGTTTTCAAGTTTATTTTTTATTTCATCCGCTTTTCTTTTAACGGTTACTTCCTCTCCGGCCGTTTTTCCATCTTTTTCAGCATTTATACATATAAGATTCTCACCTATATTAAGTGATACTGTTTGACTGAAAAGACCAGATAATCCCACATTAAGTTTATAATTGTACTTTTCTCTATAATTTCCCGCAAAACTTTTTGTATATACACTTATATCTATATCTGTACCATTATTTGCTTTGCCGGAGATTGTTCTCGTATCATCAAATGTGACTATGCTGTCTTTTGTTGTATCAATGCCACCTGTAATTCCAAAACCTATGTTGTTTTCAGCAGCAAAGGCATAAATTGAAAAACATGGTAGGCTTACACAAAAAATAATTGCCGAAATCAAAAAAGTCCTGAATTTTTTCACTGCTGATACACCTCCTACATAATATAATTACAGTATTATTATATTATATATATGTTACAGTTGTGTTACGGCCACCTTAATTTTAGATAACATTACGACAGCCCCTTATCAAAATCAGGAGACAAGTACTGTACGTAAAAACTATAAGTTCCAACGGCATAAATGCCTTAAAACTCACTGTTTTTCTCGGCTGAAATAAATTTCGTCTGCTGATATAAGTTTAAGAAACTCTTCGTTTTCCAAACCTTTCAGTTATCAAAAATAGCTTTTCGGCAAACTGATTCTAATTTTTCTTTTTTAAGTTTGTTTTTTTAGGAAACCATAAAGTCATTTTAGTTCCATGGTGCATTTCACTTTCTGCAGTTATCTTTCCTCCATGTTTTTCCATTATTTCTTTTGCTATGGCAAGTCCGAGCCCTGTACCGCCCATGGCACGGCTTCTTGCTTTATCAACGCGGTAAAATCTTTCAAATATCCTCGGCAAATCCTCTTTTGAAATACCCATGCCATTATCTTTTACACAAATGCGCACGTAATCTTCATCTTCTTCAGCCCAAACATTTATTTTGCTGCCCTCAGGAGAGTATTTTATTGCATTGGTAATTATATTATTCAGTACCTGCGTAATCCTGTCACGGTCTGCATTAACAAAAAGCGGAGTATCTGTCTGCGTGAATGACAATTCCTGATTTTTGTTTTCAGCATGTATGCGGCTTTGGCGTATGTTTTCAGATATAAACTCGTTTACGTTTACACATGAATAATTAAATTCTATCTGGCCGTTATCAAATCTGGAAAGCTGAAGCAAATCCCTTACAAGAAAGCTCATCCTGTCAGCTTCATTATTTATAATATCCAAAAATTCCTTGGCCGTTTTACTGTCTTCAAGAGCACCCTCAAGAAGTGTCTCAGTATAGCTTTTTACCGTTGTAAGTGGGGTTCTTAGCTCATGCGATACATTTGCAACAAATTCTTTTCTCATATCATCAAGACGTTTCATCTCAGTGTTATCCTGCAAAACAACTACCACGCCTTCATAATCGTGTTTTTCTCCAAGATATGGTGAAAAACTGGCGTTTATAAATTTTCCGTCAAGCCAAAAATCTACTTTTTTTGTGTTTTCATTCTCCATTATATCTATATATACGCCGCTGTTTATACCGTAATTTTCGATAAAATCATTTAGATTGCCGTTTACTTTGTCTATTCCCAGCATATCCAAAGCAGCGTCATTACAGTGTATAACATTTCCCTCTTTGTCAAAAAGGAAAACACCGTCTGTCATGTTATGGAGTATTATCTCCATTTTCTTTTTTTCTCTTGAAATTTCACCAAGGGTGTTGCTCAGTTCTTTTGCCATAAAATTGAAACTTTCGGAAAGTTGGCCTATTTCATCATTGGAAAGCACATTTACCATCTGGTCAAGCTTTCCTTTGGCAAGCTCTTTTGCCTTGCTTGAAAGCGAAAGTATAGGCCCAGTAATTGTATTTGCAAATATATATCCCATTATTGCCGCCATTACAAAAGCAATAAGCACTGAAAAAACAATCGTTCTTTTTGTCTGGCTTATACTGTTATATATTCCCGATGCATCCATACGTGTAAAAATAACGAACTTAACAACACCGTTTATAAAAACAGGTGATGCATACTCCAGATACTTGGACGTAACCGAGTCGATTTCTTTTGAAAAAGCCTTCGTTCCGGCAAGAGCACTTATAACAACCGAGTCTTTGTACTGCTCAAAAGGCTCTTTAGATGATACTGTTGTGGCTATTGTGTCTCCGTCAGTATTTATTATACTTCCCTGAATCTGCGATGTATCGGACCCGCTTTTTCCAAACTGTTCAAGGCCCTTTTGAAAATCGCTTTCATCATAGCTTTCCACAACCTGTTCACTTATTTTTTCAGTATAAAGCTCCATCTGCTGTCTTGCCCTGCCAAGTTCGATGTTCTGCAGACTGACAAGGATATAAGTTCCGCAGACTATCATTACTATCAAAACAAGGCCCATATACATAGCCATGAGCTTGCCTTTGATGCTTTTCATAATTATCTCCTTTGCTTATCAGCCGCAGAAATAATATCCCACGCCTCTTTTTGTAACTATAAATGTAGGTTTCCCCGGATCATACTCAATTTTTTCCCTAAGCCTTCTTACCGTTACATCCACAGTTCTTACATCTCCGAAATATTCATAGCCCCAAACCTTTTCGAGCAATGTTTCTCTTGAAAAAACCTGATTTTTTTGAGATGCAAGGAATTTTAAAAGTTCAAATTCTCTAAGTGTCAAATCTATAGGTTTTCCGTCCTTTTTAACTTCAAAAAGCTTAATATCAATAGACAGATTTCTGAAAACAAGCAAATTTTTATTTTTATTTTCTTTAACATTGTCCAACTGAGTGCTTCTTCTTAAATTTGCTTTAACTCTTGCCATAAGCTCACGTGTGCCGAAAGGTTTTGTAACGTAATCATCGGCTCCAAGCTCAAGGCCAAGCACTTTATCTACTTCCTCTGCTCTTGCTGTAAGCATTATTATAGGTGTATTATATTTTTCCCTTATTTTTCGGCATACGGCATAGCCGTCAAGCTTAGGCATCATAATATCAAGCAATATAAGATCCGGCTTTTCCTTTTCGTTTATTTCTATGGCTTCCTCGCCGTCCAAAGCCGTAAGCACATTATATCCTTCTTTTTTCAAATTATATTTTATAATATCAACAATGTTTTTCTCATCATCAACTACAAGGATTTTTTCGTTCATCTTTATCCTCCGTTTTACTCTGCGCTGCCTATATACTCAACCTCAAGAAACGGTATCTGGTCAGTTACATTTAAAGAATCGCCTATATGAAGCACGCTTTTTTCATCAAGCTCCGGATTTGCTGTAAAAAATTCAGCAAGTGACATTGAATACTTTGAAGCTATACCATATACCGTATCCCCGCTTTTAACCGTATATTTTAATTTTTTTGCGGTTGTCTGCGTTAGCTTTTTATATGCTTCATCATAAGACGTAATATCCTGCGAGTCTACAAATTCAGCTGAAGTCTGAACATGCAGTTTAAATTTATAATTCGACACTGTCTGTCCATTTTTAATATATGACTTTAATATATCATTTAAAAGCTTATCAGCCAAATCTTTGTTTTTAAGCACAAGCACTTTATCGCCGTTTACTCGTATTACCCCAGCCTCAATGTTATATGATACAGCTTTTTTTACCTGTGTAACGGCATATTCCGCCGTAACTATCTTTTTTCTTGATGCATGTACAGGTTCAAGAGTAATATTATCTTTTATCTCTATTTTAGTTTCAAGTTCTTTTATCATTATAGCCTGAACCGTATTTTTTAAGTCTTCAGCCGTAACGCTGCCTTTTGGCACAGTACATACTACTGTGTCATTTAGTTTAACATTTAAAGCATTTTTACCAAAAACAATATTAACTACTGCTAAAATAAGCAGTAAAATAATTACTAAAACAGTAATTATTCTAACCCTTTTTGCTTTACGCTCTCGTTTTCTGCGCATAACAAGCCGTCTTTGGCTGGGTGAAGCATAAGGTCTTTTATGTATATTGTTTTTTTCTTTATTTGATCTCATGCACGTCACCTCCAAAAAAACAAAACATTTATTTTTTAAGTGATTTAAGTATAACCTGAGTTTGGTGTTCTATGTGTTCCGTCATTATCCTTACTCCAGCTTCAGCATCTTTGTTTTCTATTGCTGCAACAATGCCCCTGTGATGATTTATAATAGCGGTTTTTGTTTCATATACCTTAAGGTATGCCATTCTGTACCTGTATACTTGAGCACGCATATTACTTATTATTGCTGTAAGTTTGGCGTTTCCGGCAGAATAAAAAATAACGTCATGGAATTTTTCGTCCATGGTAGCTACTCTTTCATAGTCTTTATCCTCAAACGCACGTTCAAATTCCGCATTACATCTTTTAAGCTCTTTTAGACTCTCTTCCGACATTGCTTTGCATGCGTGACGTACCCCCACACATTCGAGAGCACATCTTATCTCCAATACATTTTTAATGTCTTCGGCACTTATATCAAGCACCTGTGCTCCTCTTCTCGGTATAAGCTCCACAAGATTTTCCTGTTCAAGCATTCTAAGAGCTTCTCTTACAGGAGTACGGCTTACTCCAAGCTTGTCCGCAAGGTGATTTTCAAGAAGTCTTTCACCGGGCTTAAGCTGGCCTTTTAATATAGCATCTCTCAAATTATTAAAAACAACTTCTCTTAAAGGAAGGTATTCGTTTGAGCTCACATCAAATTTATATTCCATAAAAAAATCCTCCTAAAAATATTGTTTATAATGTAATAATAGAAAATACTTCTTTTACACCAAAATTTTTTTTGAGTTTCTCAGCGGCCATGTCAGCATTGCTTTTATTAATAAACATGCCAAACACCGAAGGTCCGCTTCCACTCATTGCTGCAGCTCTGGCTCCGTTTTCAATAAGAAAATCTTCATATTCTTTTATTATAGGATATTTTTTTGCTGTAACATACTCAAGAACATTTAAAATTCTGCTTTCTATTCCCAATCTATTTTTAATTTTAATGGCATCTATAATGCCCCTTGTATCAGGATGTACTTTTGTTTCGGAGACATCAAACATTTTATATGCCCATGCTGTTGAAACATTTATATTGGGTTTTGCCAAAACTATATTGTACTGCGGAAGAGAATTTATAACACTAAGTTCATCGCCAAGGCCATACGAAAACATAGTAGCATTTTCAAAAATACAAAACGGTACATCTTTACCTAAATCGGCACCGACTTTTATAAGTTCATCATCGTTTATAAAAATTCCAAAAAGTTTTTTTAAACCTTTTAGCACAGCCGCACAGTCGGAACTGCCTCCTGCAAGTCCGGCCGCTACAGGAATCCTTTTTATTATATTTATATGTATTCCATCTTTTATATTAAATTTTCGCAAAAGTACTTCAGCCGCTTTAAAAGCGATATTATTTTCATCATTAGGAAGATCATCACGGCCCGATGAGAGAGTTATTTTGCCGCTGTTATTTTTTTCGATAAATATATCATCATACAGATTTATTTTCTGCATTACCATTTTCACATCATGGTAACCGTTTTCACGTCTGCCTGTTATGTCTAAAGTTAGATTTATCTTGGCATATGCCTTTATATGAATGTTATTCATTTAGTACCTCTTGTTCTTAAAAAAGTGCTATATACTGTATACACTATTATACATATTTCGCGTCAATAAAGCAACAACAAAGTACTAAAATAAATACAATATTTCAAAACAGAAAAAAACTTATCAAAATTATAAATTTTCTTGATGTTTAAAAAATAATAAAAAAAGAAAAGCCTATTGAGGGTAAGCAACAGGCTTTTCAGGAAGTTTTTGATGGGCGTTTAAAACGCATCATCTGAAAAAGAGAGTTCACTTTAAAATTTAAAAGTGAAATATTAAATTATACATACCCGTTCTTGCTGCCAGACAAAAACGGGATATGCTAATTTTAGAAATTAAAATTTATTTTGCGCTGCTTGTAGCTGCACCTGCTGAAGATGTATCAGCTGAAGATGAACTACTTGTAACTGGATGAGCTTTTACAATTTCTTCTACCTTATTATAGATGTCAGGAGATACCATTCCTGAACCATCTTTTACATATTCATCATAGATAGATGCTGTAGCTTTCTTAAATGGAGCTTTTTCAGGCTCATTTGCCTGCATACCGTCTGATTTAAGATCTTCAAGACCTGATACGTTCTGTTCATCTATCTGCTGTCTCTCATAAGGAGCTGCTTCTGTTGCTGCTTCCTGAACTGCTTTCTGGTAATCTTCAGGCATTGAATCATAGTAATCTTTTGCAATAAATACTGGAGCCGGGCTGAAGAGATGTCCTGTTAAAGAAATATATTTCTGAACTTCTGCAAACTTGTTTGTATTTACAATAGGAATAGGATTTTCCTCACCGTCTATTGTACCCTGCTGTAAAGCTGTGAAAACATCGCCCATTGCCATAGGTGTAGGATCAGCGCCCATTGCCTGGAATGCAGCCATGTGCATCTGGTTTTCCATTGTTCTTATCTTCATGCCTTTAAGGTCATCCGGTGTATTAATAGGTTGTTTATTGTTTGTTACGTTTCTGAATCCGTTTTCAAACCATGCAAGGCCAACCATGCCCTGGTCATCAACTGAGTGAAGTATCTCACTACCTACATCACTGTCCATTACAGCTCTTGCCTGTTCCGTTGTTTCAAATATGAACGGAAGGTCAAATACGAGGAAAGAATCTGTAAATCCTGCAAGTGGAGCAGTTGAAACACATGTTACCTGAACTGATCCAAGCTGAAGACCTTCAAGAAGGTCACGTTCACTTCCGAGCTGTGAGTTTCCGAATACGTCAAGAGTTACAGCTCCGTTTGTTTTTTGCTTAACAAGTTCACCCATTTTCTTAAGACCTAAGTTATATGGATGAGCATCTGGTGTTGTTGTTCCTGAAATCATAGCAAATTCTGCTTTGCCTGAAGCGGCTGTTGAACCTGCTGCTGAACCTGAGGCTGCTGTTGAGCCTGCTGCAGAACCTGGTGTTTTTGATTGTGTTGATGATGTGCTGCCGCAGCCTGTAAGTGATAATGCTAATACAGTTGCTGCCATAACTGCTGCTAAAACTTTCTTTTTCATTTTAATCCTCCCTTGGACAACTTTTATTGTTTTAAAAATGTTATTAATTAACATTTATTAACAAAGTTAAAAAAACTATCCATTTTTAATATAGTATAGAGTACGTCAAAATAAAATATACAAAAATTGGCGTGGCCACCATACCATTCTGCCCTAAAAAAACATTTGAAAAATATTATTTAAATCTTTCAAACATTTAAAGATATTAAAAATCATTTATTATTTTACCAAAAAAACATACAATTATGCTTTTAATTTTACAAAATACTATTAATTTCAAACAAGGGTAATATTATCATTTATGTTTTGAATTGTCAATATTTTAGCAAACATGAAAAAAAATCCGATATTTTGTATAAAGCATCCAATTGATTTTAGTAATATGTAATATATTTATAAATTATTTACATTACTTTTTCATTTATTCGGCTTTATCGAATTAAATAACACAATAATTAAGAATTAAAATAAAAAAAAGTGAATAAAAGTCTTGAATTTTAGTAAGAATCACAAATTTGGTATAATCATCATATGATTAAACATCACATGATTCGTTTTATCTTTAGTAAAAACCCGCTGAGGGTAGGCAGCGGGTTTTAGGAAGGCTTTTATGACATTAGTCATAAAAGAAAAAGAGAGTTACTAAATAATAAATTTATTGAACAACAAACGTGATATTAAAAAATACCGCGAATGATTATTCCTAATTAGGTTGTCTTAATAATACAATTATTCTGCAGTTGAACTGCTTGCGCTTGATGAGCTGCCTGTGCTTGATGAACTGTCTGTAGCAGGATGTGCTTTTACAATTTCTTCTACCTTATTATAGATGTCAGGAGATACCATTCCCGAACCATCTTTTACATATTCATCATAGATAGACGCTGTAGCTTTCTTAAACGGAGCTTTTTCAGGCTCATTTACCTGCATGCCGGCTGCTTTAAGATCATCAAGACCGGTTGCATTTTGCTTATCTATCTGGTCTCTTTCGTAAGGGGCAGCCTCTGTTGCTGCTTCCTGAACTGCTTTCTGATAATCTTCAGACATTGAATCATAGTAATCTTTTGCCATAAATACTGGAGCCGGGCTGAAGAGATGTCCTGTTAAAGAAATATATTTCTGAACTTCTGAAAATTTATTTGTGTCAACAATAGGTACAGGATTTTCCTCGCCGTCTATTGTGCCCTGCTGTAAAGCTGTGAAAACATCGCCCATTGCCATAGGTGTAGGATCAGCGCCCATTGCCTGGAATGCAGCCATGTGCATCTGGTTTTCCATTGTTCTTATCTTCATGCCTTTAAGGTCATCCGGCGTATTAATAGGTTTCTTATTGTTTGTTACGTTTCTGAATCCGTTTTCAAACCATGCAAGACCGACAATTCCTTGATCATCAACCGAGTGAAGTATCTCGTTTCCAACATCGCTGTCCATTACAGCCCTTGCCTGTTCTGTTGTTTCGAATATGAACGGAAGGTCAAATACAAGGAAAGAATCCGTAAATCCTGCAAGTGGAGCAGTTGAAACGCATGTTACCTGAACTGATCCAAGCTGAAGACCCTCAATAAGGTCACGTTCACTGCCGAGCTGCGAGTTTCCAAATACATCAAGAGTTACAGCTCCGTTTGTTTTTTGGTCTACAAGTTCACCCATCTTTTTAAGTCCTAAGTTATATGGATGAGCATCCGGAAGTGTTGTACCTGCAATCATTGCAAATTCAGCCTTTCCCGATGCCTGCGATGATGCGCCTGACTTAGCAGCTGCCGCATTTGATGATGCTGCTGATGAACTTCCGCATCCTGCAAGTGATGCTGCTAATAAAGCCGACGCTATAATTACTCCTAAAACTTTCTTCTTCATTGTAAATCCCCCATTGCATGCATAGAAATCATAATATATGATATTTATTTAACATTGTTTTGTATAAAAACATTGTAATGTTTAATAATTTTATTTTTTGTATAACCTTAATACCAGAAATATAAATAGGCAATTATTAAATTTGCAATATTATGTTAAGTTTAATATCAAATATCACATTTACTATTTAGTTATCTAACATTTAAGTTATCGTATGTTAGATTTTTCAACATTTTGTGTTATTTTGTTTAAACAAGTGCCATGTTAGCATCATCAGCAGCATTTGTCAATGTTTTGGCAATTTTAAAAATAGTCATGAAAAATGGCAGAATATTATGAAAAATATATAATTGATTGAATTTAACTTAATATTATTTATTAAAAATCAACACACCAAAAGCATTTACATATAAAAATACTGTATTATGAATTTTTGTATTAAGTATACAATTAATGCTATATATGGGTTTAAAATAACGTATTTCCAGCAACATCTCTGTACTTTCGCGTTCAAAATGGTAGCACCAACATTTATATGATTAAAATTCAAATTCGTTAAATTTTACAATATCAGCGAACATACCTTAAAGGTCGGACATCTCTAATAAATTATTATGAACATTAAATTAATAGTCGCCAAAATATGTAAAGTGTGTTAGAATAAATTTGTATCTTTATAAAATAAAATTTTGGAGGCGTTTTTATGAAATTCAAGAAAATGGCTGCAGCACTTTTAGTAGCATCAAGTCTTGCATTCCCGTGTATGTCTTATGCTCAAAGTGGTGCACAAGTTCAGCCGACTGCTAAAAATGACACAACCACAGTTATTCTTAACGGTCCAAATGTTACCGCACCAAATGCTACCGCTGTACAGTCAAACACTACAAGCGATACCATTCAAATTCAGCTAAACGGCAAAAACATTACTTTTACGGACGCACAGCCTGTTATTGAGGCCGGTCATGTGTATGTTCCTTTCAGAACAGTGTTTGAGGCATTAAATTCTCAGGTTGATTATGATGAACCAACAGGAGCAATCACCGCTAAAAGAGGTGATAAAACAATATCATTAAAATCCGGAAGCAGCGAAATATCCGTTGATGATAATGGTAAGGGAAGCAAATTTAAAGTTGGTAATCCTGTTTTCGTAAAATCGGGACGTACATATGTGCCGGTAAGAACAATAGCTGAAGCTTTCGGATGCCGTGTAGGCTGGGACAGCAATAACAAAACGGCAATAGTAGTAGACAAAGACCTTTTCAGCAACGGTCTTTCAGGCAGTTATACTTATGCCGACAAGCTTTTCTCATTCCTTTCCGATGTAAATGCAAAGGATAAGGCAATCGACTGCAAGCTCAATTTACTTACAGGTTTTAAAAATGAAGACGGCACAGACGCATCTGTTTCCATTAATATGAAAATAACAGGAAGCCAGACAAAAGACGCAACACAGATTGACATTGCAATTTCATCAACAGGCAACAATATAGATAAGCTTATGGATGACATTGGAGAAGAAAATCAAGATATTGTAAATGCTCTTAAAAGCTCAAATATTACTTTAGTGCTTGATTCTAAAAACAGTGTATTTTATGCAAAAGGCGAACTTATTTCAGCTCTTTTGAAAGTACCTGACGATACTTGGGTTACACTTAGCAAAGATGATTTAGAGTCTCTTGGATTTATGGGAGGCGAAGGACTTTCATATCTGTTCTCACCTGTAAGCCAAACAAGCTTTAAAAACACAATAGACACTACTCTTGATATAGTACCTATAAATGATGTTGTAACTTCAAAGGCTATATTTGATGCTCTTGATTCAGAGCTTACTCTTTATAAAGACTCATCATTCAAAAAGACAGCTAACGGATATACTTCAACAAGCAAATCTAATATTGCTGAGGGCTCAACAACGACAAATACTTTGAACATAAACACAGATAACAAAGATAGTGTTACAGGATATAGCATTAATTCTGATACAGACCTTTCAGGAATATCAACTGTCAACGCAAATATAACATGTACAGCGGATTCAGCAACTGCAACAATGACAATGGACGTTCCTAATACAATCAATTTAAAACTTGACCTCACTGCTAACTATACTTACGGCGAACAGCCTGCTGTTACAATTCCAAGCGGAAACACAGTTTCTCTTAAAGATAAATTAAGCAACCTTTTTAATTAATAAAAATAAGCGGACAGCAATTGCATTGCTGTCCGCTATTTTTTTAATTTAATTTTTACCGGCGTTTTTTATAAATGCTTCGTATCCTCTTTCGGTCTCGTATAAATCCGCCTTGCTTGTTACCTCCCAAGGAGCATGCATGTTCAGTACAGCTATGCCGCTGTCTATTACTTCCATGCCGTAAAGAGCCAATATGTAAGCTATTGTGCCTCCCCCTCCAAGGTCTACTCTGCCAAGCTCAGCCGTCTGAAATTTTACGTTTTCATCATCCATTATCTTTCTCAGCTCAGCTATATACTCGGCATTGGCATCGTTTGAGCCGCTCTTTCCTCTTGCGCCTGTAAACTTGTTAAACACCATGCCATGGGAAATATAGGCTACGTTGTTTTTCTCAAATGCAGCTGCATATATAGGGTCAAATGCGGAGCTAACATCGGAAGAAAGCATTTTTGATTTCTGCAAAGCCATTCTTAAATCAAATTCACTGTATTTTCTGCACATGTTCATTATTCTCGCTACTGCATTTTCAAAAAACCTGCTCTGCATACCTGTTGCGCCTACAGAACCTATTTCCTCTTTGTCAACGAGTATACATGCGGATGTCCTTTCTGTTTTCTCAACATTAAGCATTGCCTCAAGAGATGTGTATGCACATACTCTGTCATCCTGTCCGTAAGACATTATCATGCTTCTGTCAAGGCCGCAGTCTCTTGCTTTTCCGGCTGGAACAATTTCAAGTTCAGCCGATATAAAATCTTGCTCACTTATTCCGTAGCGTTCTTTAAGCAGTTTAAGTATATTTGCTTTTACGGCGTCTTTTTCATCTCCTTTAAGGGGAATGTTTCCTATGGTTACATTTAAGTCCTCACCCTCAATAACAGTTGCGGCTTTCTTCTCAAGCTGTTTTTGCGAAAGATGTATAAGCAGGTCCGACACAAACAGAACCGGTTCATCATCCTTTTCACCGATTGAAATTTCGCATATGCCGTCTTTTTTAGCTACAACTCCATGTATAGCAAGAGGCAAAGCCACCCACTGATATTTTTTTATTCCGCCATAGTAATGAGTATCAAAATATGCTATTTCACTGTCTTCATAAAGAGGGTTTTGCTTTACGTCAAGGCGCGGTGAATCTATATGTGCTCCTAAGATGTTCATTCCTTCTTTCAGCGGCCTGCTGCCTATGTTAAAAAGAGCAACAGCCTTTTTCATCATAACAGAATAAACCTTGTCTCCTGGTTTAAGCACATTATTTTTTTCAACATCGTCAATGTTCTTGTAGCCTCTTTTTTCAGCCAGCTTAATTATTTCCTTTACACATTCCCTTTCTGTTTTGCCATTATTTAAAAATTTTTTATATCTTTGGCTTAAAGCCTCTATATCATTTTTTTGTGTATCAGAATATGTATTCCACGAATTTTCCGTTTTCAAATTGTATTCCTCCTTTTTTAATTACGTAAACATTATAATGCAGAACATTATAAAAAGCAAAAAATGAGCTCTGATATATTTATCAGAGCCAGAGGCTGTCGATAAAATCGACAGCCTTTTGTCAAAATCAGTATTTTATCAAGTACTGTATGTAAAACAGTGAGTTCCAGCGGTGCAAACTGAAATATTAATATATCTATCAGAACCGGAATATGTAAAAATTAAATGCTTTAGCGGTTTATTAAAAAGTCAAACTAATACAATTGTGCAAAAAACGATGCCGCAATAACAGTGAATATTCCTGAAACAACAACCGAAAGAGAGCTCATTGCGCCTTCAAGCTCACCTATTTCAAGAGCCTTGCTTGTTCCAAGCACATGTGATGATGAACCGAAAGCCAACCCAACCGATATCCTGTTTCTTATTTTAAACAGTCTGCAAAGATACGGACCAAATATGTTGCCCACAACCCCTGTAAGTATAATTACAGGCACAGTTATTGTTGTAATGCCGCCAAGCTCTTCAGCTACGCCGTATCCAAACGGACTTGTTATTGATTTCGGAAGCAGCGTAACATATTGTTCATGAGTTAAGCCAAATAATAAAGCTATAGCAAGCACACTTGTCATGCTTGACAGAGCACCTGCAATTATACCGATAAGTATAGCGCATTTATTTTCTTTTAACTTATTCATTTCCTGATGAAGCGGTATAGCAAAGCATACTGTTGCAGGTGTAAGAAAATAGCTTATATACTTTGCACCTTCATAATAAATATCATATTTTGTTTTTGTTATGCAAAGATACGCTACTATAATTAAAACTGATATGAGAAGCGGATTAAAAATAGGTGATTTGAACTTTTCTTTTATTAAAATTCCTATGTAGTAAGAAATAATTGTAAGAAAAACACCGAAATATGTGGTATTAGCTATAACAGAACTCATAATTTATGCTTCCTTTCGAGAAAAAACTGCGAAACCCTGCCGGTAATCCCAAAAACAATAAATGTTACAACAAACAGCGCCAGCAATATTGGTATAAGAAACTGCTTCAAATCATCAGACGCCGTCACTATTCCTACTGTAGAAGGCACAAATGTTATTGCAAGTATATCAAGGAGAAATTCTCCTACATCTTTTATTTCATCAAACTTCAGTATTCCTGTTTGAAGAAACAGAAGCAGTATTACAAGTCCATATATTCCAGCCGGAATTGGAAAGTCAAGAAGTTTATAAATCACCTCACCTAAAAATGTTATTCCAAATATTATCATGAACTGTTTTATGTATTTCATTTTCTGTATCCCTCCTTTCCTATTATTTCGTCTACCAAATCATAATGTTTGTTTACCACATCCTCAACTTTTGTTTTATCTCTTTTAATAAGACATTCCGCTATTTTTATATGACAGTTAACAAGTCTGAATTTTTCCTCATTATCCGTTATTTTCCATACATTCCCTATAAGAGACGAAGTTATTTCCGAAAGAGCTTCCAATACAGTAGTTATAAGAGTATTGTCGGCCGAATCATAAATATACCTGTGAAATTGCGAATCAAACTCGGTACATTCTTCAACATTATCCGTTCTCATGCTTTCCGCAAATTTCATGAGTATACCGCAGTCTATATTTTCAGAATCAATACATAAAAGCATGGCTTGTTTTTCAAGACCTCGTCTGAAATCATCTATTTCTGTACAATTAATTTTTTTAAGCAATACTATCATAGTTACTACTCTTGCCAAACCCTCTTCAAAATGGTCAGATATGTAATTTCCTCCGCCTTGTATACATTCCGCTATTCCAAGGCTTTCAAGCACACGTATTCCCTCTCTTACAGAATAGCGTCCAATATTAAGCATATCGGCTAAATATCTCTCTGTAGGCAGTTTGTCACCTTGTTTTATACTGCCGCTCACTATTCCGTTTTTCACATATTCCAAAACTTTTTCATAGGATTTAATACTTTTTTCAATCTCATTATTCATAATCAGTCCTCCGTAGTATAAATTGGTGTTACCAATGATATTTTAATATACCATTCATGTCCAAATATGTCAATAAAAATTAAGCCGAAAATTAAAATTAATCTTTTAAGCTTTTGCATAATATGATATATTGAGGTACAATAAGATGTCGAAAAAAAGAAGAAAAAGAGGGTTCAATTTATGGATAATAACAATTTTGATACCGGCGGTATGGTAACGCCGCAGAATACACCTATTAGCGATGTAGGGCATTTCAAAAAAATACGTACTATAATACATAAAACAAGAAATGTTAATTTAAAAGAACATATATATACATCAAAAACGCAGCTGTTGATATCGTCAATTATATTTGTAGCAGTTTATATGATATTTAATTTTATATTAAAAACACAAATGTACGAAACCGCATTCATATCAGCAGCAGCAGCTGTTTCAATAGGCGCTCCTGTAAAAATAAAAACAGGAGAATTAGGACGGATAATAGCATCACTGATTGTATGCTTGTTAAGTATACCGCTTTCTTTTTTAATAGTTGAAACTTTAAACGGAAATGTAATATGGTATGACCTTACACATATACAAATAATACTTAATTTGGCATGGTACACCTTAATTGCGCTGTTTTGGCTTTTTATTTTAAGAAAGCCTTATTATGCTGCAGTTGTTTCATCGGCCGTATTTTTAGGAATAGGCATAGCAAATCACTATGTACTTTCGTTTCGCGGTACAATAATATTTCCCGGTGATTTAATGTCATTTGGTACAGCTTTTAGCGTAGCGGACAACTTTAATTTTACTCCCGACAAAGCAATTATATTTTCTGCATGTGCTTTTGTGGCTTATTTTATACTGAGCAGAAAAGTTTGCAAAGGCATAACTCTTAAGCGAAGAAAATTTATTTCTTTAGCATATATAATTGTGTCTTGTGTGTTTTTGTATGGTTTTTTCAATACAGATATTCTTCCTTCCTTGGGCATATACGCCCAGCAGTGGAAAACACAGGCAAACGGATATGTACTTAATTTTACAACAGCTCTAAGATACAGCCATATGGAAAAACCAGTTGATTACAGCGCTCAAGCCACAAAAGACATAATGTCGTCAATTACTCCGGACGCGGCACCTATAGGCACAAAGCCTACTAATATAATTGTAATAATGAATGAGTCATTTGCTGATTTTTCAGATTTTGACGATTTAAGCCTTTCGGATGATCCTTGTCCGTTTTATCATTCTCTTACAAAAAACACTATAAAAGGGCATATGTATTCTCCGGTAGCTGGAGGCGGAACAGCTAATGTTGAATATGAATATCTTACCGGAAATTCAATGTCATTTGTGCCTCAGGGCACAGTACCCTACCAGCTTTATCTTAAAGAAGGTGCACCTTCAATGGTAAATCAAATGAATAAGCTGGGATATCATACCACAGCCGTGCATCCATATCTTGCATCAGGCTGGAACAGAAACAATGTATATGATTTTTTTGGATTTGATGATAAATATTTTGAGCCGGATATTAAAAATCCTGAGATAGTGCGTAAATATATAAGTGATTCATGTGATTATGAAAATTTGTTCGACATAACAGATAAAGACGACAATCCGCATTTTATATTTAATGTCACAATGCAAAATCACAGTTCTTATGATGTTTCATGGCCTTTACAGAAGTATCATATTAAGCCCGTTGACAATTGCGAAATACTTGATAAAATCACAGCAGCACAGCAGTATTTTTCATTAATCAGGGAAAGCGACGACGCCATTAAGGAGCTTATAGAGCACTATTCAAATTCTGATGAAAAAACGCTTATAGTATTTTTCGGTGATCATCAGCCGCCTTTAGGCAATAAATTTTATCAGTATCTTTATAAGAAGTCTCTTGACAGCCGTTCAATTGATGAAGTTCTTGAAGAATATAATACACCGTTTTTTATCTGGGCAAATTATGATATTCCAGAAGAACAAAATGTAAAAATCAGTACCAACTTCCTTGGTGTGCTTGCAATGAAAACAGCAAATCTTCCTTTGACAGGCTATCAAACTTTTCTTGACAGGCTTCATTGTAATTTCCCTGTATATTCCACAATTGCTACTATAGACAACAACGGTAAAGCAGTATCACGTCAAGATGATAACCTTTTAGATAACGAGAGCCAGAAAATGATTCAGGAATACAGTTACCTAAATTATTTTAATCTATTCGGAAACAAAGAAAACGATGATTTTTACACGCTTACTGACAAAAGTTTAAAACAATACAATTGGACATTAAAAGTACAAAACAAAAATAAATAAAAAAATCTCCGAATGTAAATCGGTGTGGCAGAGGCTGTCAATAAAATCGGCAGCCATTTGTCAAAATCAGATTTTGACAAGTACTGTATGTATAAAAACCGTTAGTTCCAGCGCCCAAATGCCTTGGAACTAACGGTTTTCATAGACGGAAGAGAATTTCGTCTGCGGATGATGCCCTCCGGATATAAACTGGTGGGGGATTTTAAATATAATAAAATTAATTATTTACAGCCTTTAAGTACCACATATCAGCTCAGCTTAAGCTGCATTTTCTATTCTTATGCAAAGCACAGTATATATATATACCCCACATATATAACAAGAGTAAGTATTCCCTGCCATTTTTTAAACTTCCCTGTAAACATCATAGGAATAATCATTACTGCAGCCTCAACGGCACATATCGGCATATCCAATACTACATTTTCATTAGAAACCGGAAGGTTTCCTCCTGATACAATTGAACACAAAGGCAAAATAAGCACAGTATCAATTATATTTGCTCCAATGATATTCCCTACTGATAAAGATGATTCTTTTTTTGCCAAAGCCGTTAAAGTTGTAACCAGCTCAGGAAGCGACGTGCCTATAGCAACCATTGTGAGGGCTATTACATTTTCAGGCACATTAAGTATCTTAGCAATTTTTATGCCGTTATCCACAAGAAGCTCCGAACCAATCATTATTGCGGCAGCTCCGACTAAAAATAAAAGCACTTGTTTAAATTCTTTTTTGGCTTTATTTTTTTTACCTTTTTTAGATACTTTAGATGTCTCTTTTGTGCTGCTCTTAATATTTTCCCATAAAAATATAAAAAGCAGTATAAAAAGCAACAAAGAATTTTTAGTTGTAAGATTACCTTTCATAGAAAGCAGCCATAAAATAATAATCGATGCCATAAGTATCATACTTTTAGGCAGGTAAACCCTTCGTCTTACGGCAGAAGGCATAAATATTACGCTAATACTCATTATAAGGCCGGTATTAGCCGTAACAGAACCAACTGCATTACCTATTGCCATTTGCGTATCTCCGTTGATAGCTGCCAGCAGAGACACTACAAGCTCCGGCAGAGTTGTTGCAAAACTTACTATTGTAGCACCGATTATAAATTTAGGTATGCCAAGGTCTTCCGCAATAGTCCTCGCAGAATCAACAAAAATGTCCCCGCCCTTTATTATAAGCAGAAGGCCGGCTGCAAACAAACCTAATATTATTATGTTTTCCATACTTATCCTCCGGTGAATATGATGTAATTTAAACATACAATTCTTTCAATAAATATATTTCCCAAAGGACAAGATTATACCAAAAAAAGACTCCGAAAAATTCGGAGTCTTTAAAAAGTTTCTTATTTTACTTATCCTCAATAACAACGCCATTTTTCTTGAATTCATTAATTGTAGCGTCATCATATCCGATGCTCTTAAGGATTTCTGTTGAATCTTCACCAAGTTTTGGTCCACGGCCTCTGCCTGATTCTTCTTTAACAGCAGGAGCTTCTGTAAATACAACAGGTGTTCTGATATAATATATATTTTTTCCATCTTTCTGTGGTTTCTTAAAGATGTAATCGTTTTCCCAAGCCTGTGGATCTTTTGTGATTTCTTCCATTGTCTGAACGATTTCAAAAGGAATATCAGCAGCTGTAAGGATGTCAACCCACTCTGCAAGAGTCTTTTTAGCAAATGCAGGCTCAAGTACGTCAACAAGTTCCTCAATGTGTTTAAGCATTTCAGGATATGTATTAAATCTGTCATCCTTCATGATTTGGTCTTCAACCTCAAGTGATTTTGCAAGTTTTGCGATTGACTTATCATACTGAATAACAGCAAGCTGAATCCATCTGCCGTCTTTTGTCTTATATGTTGTACATACGGCACTGTTTGTATGTCTTCTTGACATAGGCATCTTGCTGCCATATTCTGTAGCACCTATAAGCCAGTTAAGACCATAAATAGCTGTATCATAAAGACCTACTGTAACTCTTTCGCCAAGACCTGTTTTAGCCTGTCTGTAAAGAGCTGCACAAATACCTGAAGAAAGTGTTATACCTGCATAGTTATCGCCGAAACCTGAAGCTGCATTACATGGTGATGTGCCTTTTTCCATAAGTGAGTTAGCGATGCCGCCTCTTGCAAAGTATGCTGTATAGTCGAAACCAGGTTTATCTTTAAGAGGACCAGCCTCACCATAACCAAGAATAGAAGCATGGATAAGTCTTGGGAATTTCTTATGTAATGTATCATAGTCAAGGCCCATCTTAACAAGAGATTTAACACGGTTATTTGTAATAAATACATCTGCTTTCGCAAGAAGTTTTAAGAATGCTTCCATACCTTTAGGATCCTTAAGGTTGATAGCAAGATCTCTCTTATTGAAGTTCTGAACGTCAACAGCTGTATCGCCGTTTTCGTCAGGAGCTGGATAGAAGTAACCTCTGCCGGCAACACGAAGATCGTCGCCTCTTGGAGCTTCTACTTTAATAACGTCTGCACCATAGCTTGCAAGAATTCTTGCACATGATGGAGCTGCAATGAATGTAGCAAGTTCAACAATTTTTACACCGTCTAACTGTCCCATAACTCATTCTCCTTTTCTACTTACATATTTTTTTGTACCTTTTAATAACATACAAATGCCTAAGTCAGCTAACTTCTACATCTTTAGGCCATAGTAAATCAGATAAAGCATTGGTCTGCTTGTAGGAAAGGTCAGACCAGAACTGCTATATCTCATTAATTTAAATATAACACTACAGCAATAAATTTGCAACTACTTTTAGTTAATTTTTTGTTAAATATGAAATTTTTTCCCGTTGTGTAATTTTTTATACATTAATCTAATTTCGGATTTATATGCTTTAAAACTGAATTTATAAAACAAAGGCTGTAACACTGTGAAAATATTAGCACTATTAATATTCTGTACACCAAATAATTTTGTCTACAAACAATCTGTTCGTATATATGTATTCTATTTTTACATACAAATCTTACATATACAGTTATCAAAATGTATTATAATTAATCAATTTTACATATAAAGAAAATATGTTTCTTGTGCATTATCATTTTTTGGCTAAATCATCATATTCATAAAATTATGAATACTTTTAGAGTATTTATGACAAAAAATTCAAAAAAAAGCGGCTTATTTAATTAATTATTTTACAGTTTAAAAGCATATAATGAAATATAATTCAAATATAATAACCAATTTATATATATTTTTTTAATTCAAAATACGGTTTTAATCTTTTTTTCCTTTAATATAATAAATTTTTTCGTTAATTTTTTATTTACTCGGTATTTTTTTAAATACAATGAATGATTTTACACTAATATACAGGCCTGACCATTGACATATTATTGCTTTTGTGCTATTTTTATAGTCATAAAACAACTTGTATCGTTTTATAGGTTAATATTAACATAATATTTTAATCAGAGCTGAATAAACAGAAATCATTTTACATATTTCATAGTTATTTTTTTTCAGTATTCTACATATTATATTGAAAATTGCCTAAAAATCGATATAGTTCGTTTTGAGTTTAATTTGACATACTGCGCTTACTGTCTCAGTGTCCAGCCGGCTGCAATACAGACACTAAAACACATATCGTTTATGTCAGCAATTATTCTATGTTTTGTTGTGGTATCATAAGGGGGTAATTTAATGTCTAAAGATGATTTTCCAAAGTTAGGTTTTATGGCTACCTTCTCAGTAGCAAGCGTATGGTTTGCCTCCCACGCAGGTGGCGGCTTTGCGACTGGTAACCAAGCAACTCAGTATTATGTTCAATACGGCTGGTTTGCACCTATAATGGCTGTTATTACAATGGCTATTCTTGCTCTTGAGTTGAGAGAATTAATGGTGCTCTATAACACTCACGGATGCAAAAACTACAAAGATTTATTCTATGCACTTTATCATCCGTATGATAAACTCGAAATTCTTTTTGAAATTTACTTCTATATAATTGTAATATGTGCTGTTTCAGCAGCTATAGCCGGAGCCGCAACATTGTTCACCAAAGTTGGTCTTTCATATGGCCTCGGTGTTATAGTTGTCGGTATACTTCTTATTATATTTACAATTTTCGGTGCACAGCTTGTTGCTAAAGCATCAACTGTAATGTCAATTATCATCCTTATCTGTTCATTTACTATATTTATTTCAGGTATCAAATATGGATGGAGCGGAATCAAAGAAGTGTTCTCAACACATTGGGCAACAACAGGCATTGGCCTTCCTATCTGGAAAGTATTTACATATGCTGGCTTCCAGTCGGTTGTTGTACCTGCAATGGTAGCCTGTGGTGCTTCTCTTAAAACAAAGAGAAATGTATCTCTTGCATGTTTGTGGGGCTTCATAATCAATGCAGCAGCTCTTGCAGTATCATGCTTGATGCTCCTTGGTTGGTACTCACAATATATGGCAGCAGGCAAAACAGCCATCGCTCTTCCATGTATTTATATCTGCGAACAAATTAACCCTGCTCTTACATACGTATATTCAATATCTCTGTTCCTTTGCTTTGTATCAACAGGTGTTACATCTATCTACGGCCTTGTTACAAGATTTGAAACAAACCCTGGACTTGAGAAATTATTTAAGAACACAACTGCAAGACGTGCCTTCCTTTCATTTATTGGTATAATTATATCAATGGCCTTCTCGCTGTTTGGACTTACAAACATAATCAAATATGGTTATGGCTACTGCGGATATTTCGGTATATTTGTTATAGTTCTTCCAGCTATTTTCATTGGTCATGTCAAGAACAAAAAATTCCTTGCTGAACATCCAGAATGGATTGGTAAATAACTAATAAACTATTGCCGGCTAAATTATACTTCCTGTGAAAACAGGAAGTATTTTTTTGCATAAAAATAAGGCAGAATCAAATGCCTTATTTAATAACCATAAAAATACCGCTTTATCATTATCAAATAACAATAATAAAGCGGTATTTTCTAAAACGCTACAAAAATTTTACATTGTTTTGCCGTTATCAGATCCAGGTGTTGTAACAATGACCTTCTCAGGTGTTATTACAAGAGCTCCTTTTGCTGTAGCTTTGCCTTTAAACATTGCCTCGGCTGCTTTTTTATATTCTTCAACGTATTTCCCGTCTGTTACATGAACAGCTGTTCCCTTTATCTGATAGCCTTCCATAGTTTTTATATCGCATACTGAAACGGCAACTTTTCCGTTCTTTTCAATATTTTTAAGTGTTACATTAAGAAAAACATCACCTACGGTAAGCTTTCCGTCCTCTACATTTTTAAATCCAACAGGTACTGCATTAGGCTCATTATCATATGTACCAAGATACCACATGTTTTCCGGGGCAGTTAATACCTTTACAACTTTTTCATTTAATTTTACCATTCTAATATCCTCCTTTATTAAATGATTAAATTTACGTATATATTGAGTATATACTTATTTCAATTCTCAGACAAGTAATTAACAAATTAAAAAGTCACTATTAAATTTAATAGTGACTTTTTAATATACATATTTAATTTCAGCTGTTCATAACGCGGCAGTTTTTGCATGGAGCTGCAACATCAATTTCCGATTTATCAATATATTTAGCAGACCAAAAACATATGCTCTTTAATATAGGCAAAACAGACTCCCCTTTTTCAGTAAGCGAATACTCAACTCTCGGAGGTATCTCGTTATATTGCTCTCTTAAAACAATTCCGTCGTTTGCCATTTCTTTAAGCATGCAGCTTAATACAGCATCGGTGATATTTGAAAGTTCATTTCTCAAATCCTTGTACCGCAAAATTTTATATGTCGCCAAAACGCATATAATACGTGATTTCCATTTTCCTCCAAAAATATCAAGGCCATATTCTAACGGACACTTTATTTCCTTTTCAGTTTTAGGCTCGTACATGCCTATTACCTCACTTTTCTTTTTCTTCATTCTCATCTTTTACCTCAACCATAATCTCAAGCACACGCTGATAATCGGTGTCGGTAACAGTTACATGCAGATCTTCATAGTCGAAGCTGTCTCCCTCTTTGGGAATCCTGTCAAGCTGTTCTATTACCCAGCCGCTTACTGTAGCCGAGTCAGACTTGCCTGATATATTAAACTTCTCATAAAAATCCTCCAAATCGGCAGAACATACAATTTTGTACTTTTTCTTTCCCACTTTAACAAACTCATTTACTACTTCGTCATGCTCGTCCCAAATTTCGCCGACAAGTTCCTCAAGCACATCTTCCATTGTAACAATTCCGAATGTTCCTCCGTACTCATCAATTACAACTGCCATATGTGATTTTACCTGCTGCAAAAGCCTTAAAAGGACACCCACTTTCATTCCTTCGGAAATAAACAGCGGCTTTTGCATAACGTCTTTTACCTTTTTGCCCTGAAGTATAACTCTCTGTCCAAAGTCCTTATAATGAAGAATACCTATTATTTTATCAGGAGTTTCCTCATAAACAGGCAGCCTTGAAAATCCGGATTTAATGAAAATATTTGAAATTTCATCATTTGTGGCTCCAACTTTAAATCCCTCTATATCAACTCTCGGTGTAGCTATATCTGAAGCATCACGGTCGTTAAATTCAATGGCGCTTCTTATAAGCTCGCTTTCATCATCATTTATTCCGCCCTCAAGTTCCGCTTCCTCTACAAAAGCTATTAGGTCATTTTCGGTAAGTCTTCTGTCATCCTTAATTTTAAAAACTTTTGATAAAAATATCTTCCAAATATGGAAAAAATAGTTTACCGGAGCAAGCACCAGCATAAGAAATCCAAGCACAGGCGCCGACCACATAGCATATTTTTCAGGTGATTCTTTAGCAAGGCTTTTAGGTGTCACTTCTCCGAAAATAAGCACTACAACAGTTGTTACAATAGTTGAAATGCTTGTCCCGCTTGAACCAAATCGTTTTACAAACCACACTGCCGCTACAGAAGCAAGAGCGATATTCACTACATTGTTTCCCACAAGTATAGTTGAAAGCAGTCTGTCATATTTTTCAGTAAGTTTAAGCACACGCGAAGCTTTTATATCTCCATGGTCGGCCATATTTTTAAGCCTTGTCTTGCTTATGGAAGAAAAAGCCATTTCCGTGGCCGAAAAATATGCCGATATTAAAATCAACACAATTACTAAAATCAAAGATTTACTGTCGCTTTCCATATATGGACTAAATTCCTCCCTAAAATGCAGATAACAATATAATATATCATAATAAGTATATCATTAATACTGTGTCAAGTCAAAAAGTTATGTATTACTGTAATAATAACCATTTCTAAAAAAAAGCCGCGATATACATATCCGCGGCTTAAAATAAACTTTTTTTAGTTTCCACATTCAATACTTATTTCATTAAAGAGAGCAAGAATGTCATTTATATCTTTGTTTGTCTTTTCTTCTCCTGATGCATCCAGCACAACTTTTCCTTGATGCATCATAACTATTCTGTTACCGTATTCCATGGCATACCTCAGATTATGTGTAACCATTATTGTAGTCAGATGTTTTTCTCTTACTATTTTATCCGTAAGTTTCATTATTATGTCCGCTGTTTTTGGGTCAAGTGCTGCTGTATGTTCATCAAGTATTAGAAACTTAAGAGGCGTCAGAGTAGCCATTAAAAGTGCCATAGCCTGCCTTTGTCCTCCGGATAAAGCTCCTACACGCACATCCATTTTATCTTCAAGTCCAAGCCCAAGCTGAGAAAGCTGCTTTCTGTAAAAATCTATTCTTTTCTTGTTAATTCCTCTTGATAAATTAAAAATTTTGCCTTTATTGTCGGCTATCGACATGTTTTCAAGTATAGTCATATCAGGGCATGTGCCCATTGCCGGATCCTGAAAAACTCTTCCTATTTCTCTGTGGCGTATATAGTCTTTTTTTTTGGTTATGTCCTCATCACCAACAAGAATCTGGCCGCCGTCAGGTTCAGTATTTCCGCAAATAAGATTTAACATAGTTGTTTTTCCCGAACCATTGCTGCCTATAACAGACACAAATTCGCCATCATCAACAGTGAAATTGAAATCCTGGAAAAGACACATTTCATTTATAGTTCCTATATTATAGTATTTATCTATGTGTTTTAACTTAAGCATTTCTTTTCACCTTCTTTTTTCTGTCAATAGTAATTATAAGTATTACAAGGAACAGCAAAGCCGTAATAAGTTTCATGTCCGACGCACTAAGTCCCATAGCTATGGCAATTGCCACGCATGCTTTATAAACAATAGCACCTACCATAACCGCTGTCGTTGCCTTAACGAAAGTGACATTTTTAAAAACATTTGTGCCGATGATAACGCTTGCAAGACCTATTACTACAGTGCCCGTACCCATTGAAACATCAAAAAATCTCTGCTGCTGGCACATCATCGAGCCTCCCATAGCAATAAATCCGTTTGATATGGCAAGTCCTGTGATTTTAACAAGACCCTTGTCTTTAGCAAGTATAGTAACAAGAGTATCATTATTTCCGGTAGCTCTTAAAAGAAATCCGCTTTTGGTGTTCAAATATAAATCAAGCAGTACTTTCATTATAACTGCAATTATAAAAGCAATTATAACCGTCTGATAGCCCGAAAGCGCTTTAGGGAAAATGCTGTTTACAAAGCTGTTTTCAAAAACAGTGCTTTGTGTAAAAAGCGGTACATTTGCTTTTCCCGTTATACGCAGGTTTACGCTGTATAACCCAGTCATCATAATAATGCCTGAAAGCAGGTCACGTACTTTAAATTTTACATGTATTATACCAGTAAGAGAGCCTATAAACATACCTATTAAAAAAGATATAATGGTGGTAAGATATGGGTTCACACCCTTCATCAGAAGCACTGCCGTCACAGCGGCGCCGCATGGAAAACTTCCGTCTGTCGTAAGATCCGGAAAATCCAAAATTTTGTAAGTAATATATACCCCAAGAGCCATTATGCTGTAAATCAGGCCCTGTTCAAGCACTCCTATAAGTATGCCCATATCTTTAAAACCTCCAAGTAAACTATCTTATTGCTGTGCAACCGAATCAAAAGTCTGAACTGCCGAAGCGGCATAATCGTCGTCAATTTTAATGTTAAGTTTATCGGCAACAGCTTTATTTATATAAAGTCCGCATTTTGAAATTGTCTGAAATTTCATGTCGGATGCTTTTTCTTCGCCTTTTAATACTTTTGCTGCCATATGCCCTGTCTGTTCTCCAAGGCTTACAAACTCAAGGCCAACTGCGGCAAGACATCCGTTTTTAACCTGCTCAACTTCGCTTCCGAATACAGGGATACCTTTTGCATTTGCTTTATTAACAATTGTTGCCAGTCCCTGTACAACAGTATTGTCTGTAAGATTTGTAAGGCAGTCTACTTTAGAAAGAATATTGTCGGCTGCAAGAGGTATATCGGCTGTTGTGTTAATTCCAACCGTTACAAGTTCAAAACCATATTTTCCAACAAGAGACTGATAATCTTTTATTGCAGATTCTGAATTTGTTTCGCTTGTTGTATACATAATTCCGAGTTTTTTAGCGTTAGGCATTATTTTTCTTATCATTTTAAGCTGTTCTTCAACAGGAAGCTTGTCGGATGTACCTGTAAGATTTCCGGTAGGCATTCCGTCATCCTTAGCAAATCCGGCAGCTACAGGGTCGGTTATTGCTGTATATATAATAGGAATATTGGTCTTCATTGCGGCTGCATATGCTGCCGAAGTTGACGGTGTTGCTATTGTACATATCATGTCAACATTTTTTGATACAAAATCACTTGCAATCTGTCCTGCGGTACCAGTGTCGGCCTCAGAATTTTCATATAAAACAGTAAGGTTTTTGCCCTCAACAAAGCCTTCATCCGCAAGTCCTTTAAGCAAGCCTTCTCGACAGTTGTCAAGAGAACCATGCTGTGCAAACTGTGAAATTCCGATAGTATATTGTTTCCCGTTTGTTGCGGCATCAGATGCACCGGAAGACGATTCTGATGAAGCTGCAGGCGCAGATGAATCCGGCTCAGAAGCAGCTGATGATGATTTTGAAGCTGATGTCTGTGAACCGCAGCCCGCAGTCATTAAAACAAGTAAAGACGCACATATTATTGATAAAATTCTCTTTTTCATAATTAATTCCTCTCCTTTTACAATTCAAATAGAACAAAAAAACCGCCTCAGAAATATTCTGAGACGGGATAATCCGCGGTACCACTCAAATTGCTTAAAAGCCTCTTAAATGCACATGTCGACTATGCACTCCCAATTAATAACGAGTAGGGAAAATCCCGTCAGCTGCTACTTAGTCTTACGACTTTTCGTTCTGCCCTCCGAAGTCCATTCACATAACATCAGCTGCTGCCTCACACCACCCGGCAACTCTCTGAAAACATCCGAAATGCTACTCATCTTCATTTACGGTTTAAAAAATATTTATACACATAATATCACGTTGATTTAAAAAAATCAAGATAATTTTATATATATTTTTTTGTAACTTAAGTTTTTATACTTATTTATATTATAGCTGGATTAAGGAAAATATTTACAAAAAATTCTGAATTTATAAAAAGTTTTTTCAAAAAGGTGCTTCTTTCTTTGATATATTGAATTTTTATCAATATAATTGTCAAATTAATATTGAACAGTAAATCAAAAACATATATAATACCTAACATAATATCAAAATGAAGTATTTATTTAAGGGGGAAATAAATATGATCAGAGAAACAATGGAAATGTTAAGCCATTATGATCATGAAGTTGGAGATGCAATGCTTAAAGAGCTTGAGCGTCAAAACAGAAATCTTGAACTTATAGCATCTGAAAATATAGTTTCAGAACCTGTAATGATGGCCATGGGCAGTGTACTTACAAATAAATACGCTGAAGGCTATCCAGGAAAGCGTTATTATGGCGGCTGTGAATATGTGGACATTGTGGAGTCCATAGCAATAGAAAGAGCAAAAAAACTTTTTGGCTGTGAGTACGCAAACGTACAGCCTCATTCTGGAGCACAGGCCAATATGGCAGTATTTTACGCAATACTTAATCCAGGAGACACTGTAATGGGAATGAGCCTTGCCTGCGGCGGACACCTTACCCACGGAAGTCCTGTAAACATGTCCGGAAAATATTTTAATTCTGTGCCTTACGGAGTAAATGACGATGGATTTATTGACTATGACGAAGTAAGAAGAATTGCACTTGAAAACAAGCCGAAACTTATTGTGGCAGGAGCTTCAGCTTACGCAAGGGAAATAGACTTTAAGAAATTCAGAGAAATAGCTGATGAATGCGGAGCATATCTTATGGTTGATATGGCACACATAGCAGGCCTTGTAGCAGCAGGACTTCATCAAAGCCCAATACCTTATGCCGATGTTGTTACTTCCACAACTCATAAAACATTAAGAGGACCGAGAGGCGGCCTTATACTTTCAAGCAAAGAAATGGAAGATAAATTCAATTTCAATAAAGCAATATTCCCGGGAATACAGGGCGGACCTCTTATGCACGTTATAGCAGGAAAAGCTGTATGTTTCGGAGAAGCTCTCAAACCTGAGTTTAAGACATATCAGGAGCAGGTTGTTAAAAATGCAAAAGCACTTGCAGCCGCTCTTATATCCCACGGATTTAAGCTTCTTACAGGCGGCACAGACAATCACCTTATGCTTGTAGACCTTACAAATATGCCTGTAACAGGAAAAGAACTTCAAAACAGATGTGATGAGGTATATATCACGCTTAACAAAAACGCTATACCAAATGACCCGCGCAGTCCTTTTGTTACAAGCGGCGTAAGAATTGGAACACCTGCCGTTACAACAAGAGGCCTTGTTGAAAAAGATATGGACAAGATTGCTGAGCTTATATATATGGCAGCAACGGACATCGACTCAAAAGCCGTGTATATTCGTTCGGAAGTTACAAAAATATGTGACAAATATCCGATATATAAATAATTAATATTAAATTTTTCTTAAATATAACAGAATAAGCAAATAAAATATTAAAAATACAACCGATAATTAAAAGTTAGTTTATAAATAAAAACCACGTCTAAAAGACGTGGTTTTTTTACTTATACAAAATCCGAAAAATTTTGTAACATTGTATAATCGTTGCTTAAAATTAAAAATCAATTTTTTATAATCTGTCCTGATTTAACATTTGCATGTCAATGTATTCGTAAATAAATTGACTAACACTTACGAAAAATTCACCTTATTATTTTTAAATAAACCTATCATCTCACGTGTAAGACTTACACCATCATCCTCTATAAAATTCATTTCACTTCTTTTTACCCATTTAGCCTCCGAAAGTTCATTTTTGTCTATGGTAATAGAACCGTTTCCATCCAGCTCGGCAAAAAATCCGAAAAGCATATTGCTGTTAAAGCCCCAAGGCTGGCTTTTATAGTATTTAATATTTTTAATTTTTATCCCGACCTCTTCCATTACTTCTCTGCGCACTGTATCTTCAGCCGTTTCGCCTACTTCGCAGAATCCCGCTATAAGGGCATATTTTTTATAATCCCGTCCTGCATATTTAGTCATAAGTATTCTGTCGCTACTTACTACCCCAACTATAATAGCAGGAGATATGCACGGGTAAACCGTGTTTCCGCAGGAAGGACAAAAAAGTACTCTTTCATCATCTCTGTGTTTTATTTTTACCCCGCAGGCACCGCAGAATTTATTTTTTCTGTACCAGTTATAAAGATGAAACGCAGTCTCGGCTGCAAAACACATTTCCTTGTTTACAGAATTGCGCAATACGGATATATCCTCATAATCATAATCGGTGAAGGGCTCGATACTGTTTTCAGATAAAAAATAGTATGTATTATCTATACTAAACAAATATCTAAGCTCAAGTTTTTTATTATTTACTATTTCAGCGTATCTTGGAATATATATGTTTTTTCCGTCTGTTTTAATCATACATTTATCTTTCTCAAAACTCAGCACATAGCTGTTGTCTCTGGGCAGAACCTTGTAGTAGCTATTATCAAATTTGTTTTTTATATCCTGTATCAAAAAAAACACCTTCTTTCTTTATTTTATCTCCATAAACAAATAATACTCTTTTTTCTGACTTTTTTCCACAAAAGTGTTATTATTAAATAAGTTTTATGTGGAGGAATACTGATGGAAAACGAATTATCTATACTAAAACGATACTTTGGCTACGAAACTTTTCGTCCGGGGCAAAAAAATATAATAGAAAATATCTTGTCTCATAAAGATGTATTGGGAATAATGCCTACAGGCGCGGGAAAATCTATTTGTTTTCAGGTTCCGGCAATGCTTTTAAATGGTATAACCATTGTTGTGTCACCTCTTATATCATTAATGAAAGATCAAGTAGGAGCACTCGTTCAGGAAGGATATCCGGCTGCGTATCTTAATAGTTCGCTAACATTTTCACAGCAGAAAGAAATGCTGCGCCGCGCAAATCTTGGTCGATACAGAATAATATATATTGCTCCCGAAAGACTTATGACAGAAGATTTCCTTTCTTTTGCCGAAAATGCCGAAATATCAATGGTAACAGTAGATGAGGCTCATTGTATATCTCAGTGGGGACAGGATTTCAGGCCAAGTTATATGAAAATAGCTGATTTTATAAAAACCCTGCCCAAGCGTCCTGTTGTAAGTGCTTTTACGGCAACGGCAACAGCCGACGTAAAAAACGATATCATAAAAATGCTTGAATTAAAAAATCCATATACTCTCGTTACAGGGTTTGACAGGCCAAACCTTTATTTTGAGGTACAGCGTCCAATAGACAAAGACAGGGCATTGTTACATACATTAAAACAATTCGGCAACAAATCCGGTATTATATATTGTTCAACAAGAAAAGCCGTTGAAAGCGTAACTATGCTTTTAAACAGACATGGATACAGTGCCGTAAGATATCATGCCGGGCTTGACGACATTGAGCGTCAGAAAAATCAGGACGATTTTATTTATGACCGCAAAAATATAATTGTAGCAACTAACGCATTTGGAATGGGAATCGACAAGTCCAATGTATCTTTTGTAATACATTATAATATGCCAAAGAATATAGAAAATTATTATCAGGAAGCAGGACGTGCGGGACGTGACGGAAGCGAGGCAAAATGTATACTTTTGTACAGTCCCCGTGATATTCATACAAACAGGTTTTTTATAGAAAACAGCCGGGACCCTCAAATTCCACATGATATTCAATTAAAAATAATTGAAAAAGATATTGAAAAACTTAGACAGATGATATTTTATTGCACCACAAAACACTGCCTTAGAGGCTTTATACTCAAGTATTTTGGCGAAAACCCCACTCAAAAATGCGAAAACTGTTCAAACTGCGTAAATAAAAAAATAAATACAGCACAAGAGCCTAAAACCTTTTTGTCTCATAAATCAAGAGAAGGAACAGCATATTTTGAAAATCAAAGCAAGCTTATGCTTGAGCTTAAAAAACTCCGCTTCTCTATTTCAAAAAAAGAGCATGTACCGCCTTTTATTATATTTACCGACGCAGTTTTAAATGAAATGTGTATACACCTTCCTCAGAATTTGGTAGAGTTTAGAAAAATAAAAGGTGTAGGCGAAACAAAATCCGAAAAATATGGAACTGAGTTTACATACTGCATAAGAGAATATTTGGACAGATATAGAAATGAGGTATATAAATGAACCATATAAATGATTTAAAAAATTTTATAGAAAAATCAGTCACACCATTTCATACAGTCTTGGCAGCAGAAAAAATTTTAAAAAAATTCGGTTTTAAACCCCTGCCCGCCTGCGGCAAATGGAATCTTATAAAAGGCAGATATTATATAAAAACATGTGATTCGGCACTTTTTGCTTTTACAATAGGCGATGTAAAAAACGGTATGCCGTTTCGCGTTGCCGCTGCTCACACTGATTTCCCGTCCATACATATTAAGCCTAATCCCGATATAAATACAATAGGCTATAAAAAACTTAATACAGAAATATACGGCGGAGCCATACTTAACACATGGCTTGACAGGCCCCTTTCCATAGCCGGAAGAGTTGCATTAAAAGGCAAGGATGTTTTTCACCCAGAGGTGCGATTTGCGGATTTTAAAAAGCCTGTTGCGTATATACCAAACCTTGCCATACATTTAAACCGCAGTATAAACAAAGGTGTTGAGCTAAACCGTCAAAAAGACATGCTTCCTATAATAGGATTATGCGAAAATGAAAAAACTTTTATGACTTACTTTGCAGAGTTTTTAAAAGTAACCGAAAAAGACATACTTGATTTTGAGCTGTCTTTATATTTGGCCGAGGAAGGCTCTTTTACTGGCTTTGACAATGAGTTTTACACTTCTGCACGTCTTGATGACCTTACATCGGTTAAAATATGCATTGATGCCATATGTTCCTCTTTTTCAGAAAGTAGCATTAATATGATTGCGCTATTTGATAACGAGGAAGTAGGAAGCCGCAGCAAGCAAGGTGCTGACTCAAACCTTTTATACATGATTGCTGAAAAAATATGTCAAAGCTTAGAAATTAACCTTTTTGACTCACTTAAAGAAAGCATAATGCTTTCCCTTGATGTGGCACAGGGAGCACATCCGAATTACATAGAAAAATACGATATTACAAACATACCGTCTTTAGGCGGCGGTTTTTGCATAAAACAGGCCTGCTCTCAGTCCTATGCTACGGATTGTCTGGCCTCTGCCGTAATAGAGCAGCTATGTGAAAAAGAAGATATTAAGTATCAAAAATGCGTAAATAGGTCTGATATAATTGGCGGAAGCACTATTGGCTCAATCATTTCATCTGTGCTGCCTATTAAAACAGTTGACATGGGCATACCTCTTTTGGCAATGCACTCTGCAAGAGAAATGATGTGTGCCAAAGATTTTGAAAGCCTCCATAAACTTATGGCATTGTATTTCGATTATTCATAATTTATTTACAATTCGTAAATATGAAGTACATATATTTTAGGTATCATAAAAGCATAAAGATGATGAAGCAAATAAAAACCCCTTTAAAAATCAAAAGAGCATCGGTTGCCAAGAGCCGATGCTCTTTTGATTTTTTTATTTTTACCTTCTCTTTTTAAAAATTTAGCTATCCTTCGTTTTTTCTTCACTTTGCATTCACATTAAGAGTCCATAATTTTTTCATTGGTAAAAATACATTTTACACAATCTTTTAAAACATTTTATAAAGCCGTATTCGAAGGGAGGCTTATTATATGATAATAGAATCGTTTAAAAGATGGGAAGAAAAATTTATAATAACCAAACAGCAATATGATGAGGTACTTAAACGCATATCCCCCTTTATGGAAAACGACGAATACAGCGGCGATAGCTTTTATCCTATATTCAGCATTTATTATGACACCGTATCGGATAACGTGGCTTTGTATTCCTCAGAAAAACCAAACTACTATTATAAAGAAAAACTTCGTCTCAGAAGCTATGGAAAAGTTGAAAACGACAGCAGTAGAATATTTATAGAAATAAAGAAAAAGATTGACGGTGTCGGAAGCAAAAGGAGGGTATATTTGCCTTACAGCAAAGCAATGAAGTTTTTAGATGACAGAAAAATACCGGACAGCGCAAATTATACCCAAAAACAGATTATGAAAGAAATTGCCTATTATCTTGATACCAACGAGGTATATCCAAAAGTATTTATAGCCTGCGAGCGAAAAGCATTGTTTGCCAAAAACGATAACTCACTCAGAATAACTTTTGACAGAAATGTTGTGGGAAGACGTACAAATGTAGATTTTCATAAATCGGCTTATGGCAGAAGCCTTATAGATAACGACACATATATAATGGAAGTAAAAATGAACTCCGCCATACCTTTTTGGCTGTCAAAAATACTTAACGGCCTCTACATACACAGCAGAAGCTTTTCAAAATTCGGTACCGAATTCAAATTATACAGCAAAGAAAACAAAGAAAATATATCAGTCGGAAAGAAGGCGGTATCATGAACATGATATTTTCGTCAATATTAGGTGACTATTTCACACTCTCAAGTATATCTCTTGTACTGCTGACGGCATTTGTGCTTGGGCTTATTGTAAGCGGAATATATATGTTAACTCATAAAAGAGACGGCTATATGGCATCGCTTGCGTGTACTTTGGTTGTGCTTCCGATGATAATAGCTATTATAATAATACTTGTAGGAAACAGTGTGGCAAAAGCGTTCAGCCTTGCCGGAGCATTTACAATAATACGTTTTCGAAGCACACAGACAGAACCAAAAGATTTGACATATGTTTTTTGCACATTGGCAATAGGCCTTGCCTGCGGAATGGGATATGTGGCATGTGCCGTATTTTTCGGTATTATAATGTGCGTAGTTTTAGCTGTGCTTTCGGCTATAAAGTTCGGCGAGATAAAAAGCAGATGTATGCTGCTTAAAGTAACCGTACCAGAAAGCCTTGACTATTATAATTTGTTTGACGATGTATTTAAAGAATATACTTCAAGATGGAAACTTATAAGAATAAAAACGGCAGAATTTGGTGCTGTTTTCAGGCTTGAGTACATTATTGAGCTGGTAAATGACAAAGATTCCAAAAAATTCATGGATGATATACGGGTAAGAAACGGAAATCTTGTTGTGTCCCTTGGCGAGGCCGGTACAGAAATGCGTTATTATAAATAAAATTAGCGGCATATGCAAATTATAATTAGCAACTGCATTTGCTCACATATTATGAAAATTAATTGTATTTCCAACATTTATTTGATATACTTTGAGTAAATATTAAATTCAAGGAGATGGTAATTATGAAATTTAATTGGGTTACCTTTAAAATCAGCAATATGGAAAAAAGTGTTTTTTTCTATCATGAATTACTTGAACTTGAAATAGCAAAAAAATTTGAGTCAAACGGAAACGAAATTGTGATGTTCGGCAAAGCCGACGGCCCTAAAATCGAATTAATCCACGATAAGAATTTTAAGAATGAAAATCCTGTTAAAGGTGTTTCTGTAGGTTTAGAGATAGATGAACTTGACAAAATGGTTGAAAAATTAAAAGAAAACGGCAAAAGCGTCACCGGACCTATAGCGCCTAACCCACACATCAGATTTTTCTTTGTAAAAGATCCGGACGGATATAATATACAGCTTGTCGAGCAAAAATAATAACAAATATTTATTAAAAAACCTCCAAATTGATTGGAGGTTTTGTTTAAATAAATTATATTTTTTATTTCATAATTTCTTTGGCTAAATCAGCCTATAATTCCGAATCCGTTAAGGAATATGATTACTATAAGTATAGGTATAAGTATCTTAACACATAACTTAAACCATGGGAACCATCCGAATTTCAGCTGTCCGTTGTTTGTTACCTCAGGTATAACACTTTCAGGTTTCCATATGTATCCTACAAATATAGCACCAAAAAGACCTCCTAAAGGCATCATAATTGTAGCGGATATAAAATCAAAGAAATCAAATATGTTTTTGCCTATAAGAGTAAAATCAAGCAGTCCGCTTTCAGCAAGCGAGCATAATACACCAAATACTGCCGTAATTACAAAGTCAATAAAAACTGATTTTTTACGGCTGAGTTTAAATTGGTCCATAATCCAGTTAACAGGAAGCTCAACCATTGCAACCGAAGTTGTAAGTGCAGCAAATGATGCCAAAAGGAAAAACAATACACCGAATATACGTCCAATTACAGGACCAAAGCTTGATATTACTGAAGGAAGTGTTATAAAAAGAAGTCCGGGACCTGCACTCGGATTATAACCGCAGGCAAATACGGAAGGTATTATTGCAAGACCTGCAAGAACTGCAACAAGCGTATCAAGTACAGGCACAAGAATTGATGACTTAATTAAATTCTGATCCTTTGTCGCATATCCGCCATATGTAATAAGAATACCAATACCAAGAGAACATGAGAAAAATACCTGACTTAAAGCCGCAATTACAACAGAACCGTTTATAGCTTTGAAATTCGGTTTAAACATCCATACAATACCTTCAGATGAGCCCGGAAGCGTAACACTTCTTATAACAAGAATTATAAGCATTACAAACAAAGTAGGCATCATTATATTGCTTATTTTTTCAATACCTTTTTTAATACCGCCAAGGCAAATAATAACTGTAATTACAAGAAAAACCAACATCCAAATTATTGGTTCGGAAAGACTTGAAGTAGATGCTGAAAAAACACTTTCTGCACTATCAGCTGACGGAAGACCTATAAAAATAGATTTAAAAAGATAATCCAAAACCCATCCGCCTACAACACCATAGTAAAAAAGCATTGCAAAGCACGACAGAACACCCAAAAAACCAACAATACCCCATGCTTTGGTTTTGCCCTTTTCCTGGGCAATAACAGCATATGCTCTTGTTCCGCTTGTAATTCTTGTATGCTTACCAATAGCACTTTCAAGCATACAGCACGGAACAGCTACAATGGCACATATGATTACATACACAATTAGAAACGCACCGCCTCCGTTTGAGCCAAGCAGATAAGGAAATTTCCAAAGATTACCAAGTCCTACCGCCGAACCCGCCGCGGCAAAAATAAATCCAGCTTTAGTAGCAAAACCATCACTCTTTTTGTTATTGTCCATAAATAATCCTCCCAACTTTTTTTGATTAAACCCACATTTAAAATATTAATGCATATAATTAATTTTTCTTATTTTATATTATCACGTTTCTTTTATTATGTGGTAATACCGCAAAGTTATATCAAGTGATAATAAAAAGTCATAACTAATTTCTACATACAGTTTGAATTTTAGCTGTTAAAAACTTGTCCTTTGTTTTTTGCCGGGTCTTAACTAATAAAAATGGTATGATTTATATACAGTCTAAAATCTAAAAAAGGAGCAGAAAGCCTATGACACTACAGCAGCTAAAATACGTTTCAATGATAGAAAAATGCGGTTCTTTCAGCAAGGCCGCTAAAAAACTTTATGTTTCACAGCCTGGAATAAGTAATCTTGTGCACTCTTTGGAAAAAGAACTTGGCATAACCATATTTATCCGTTCTGCTATAGGCATTACGCTAACTGACGAGGGCCGCGAACTTCTCAAATTAGGAAATGAGCTTTTAAGAAACGCAGATTATATATCCGAATATTTCCATAGCTATGATAAAGATGACAGAAAGTCATTTTCTGTAAGCAGTCAGCATTATGCTTTTGTCATAAGCGCTTTTGAAGAACTTCAAAAAAAGATTAACACCGATTGCTATACTTTAAGCATTAATGAAACACAAACTTCAATTGTTATAGACAGCGTTGCAAAACAATACAGTGAACTTGGAGTAATATTTAAAAGCGACTATACTGAAAAGCATTTAATGCGTGTTCTTGAAGACCACAACCTTGAATTTCACAGCATTCTTAAAACAAAACCGCATATTTTTATTTCAAAAAAACATCCTCTTGCAACTAAACGCTTTGTAACTATTAAAGACCTTGAGCCTTTCCCATGCATAATTTATGACCAAAGCCATGATTCGCCGAGTTTCTTTTCGGAAGAACTTATACTGCCAGATTTTCACCCTGATAAGGTGCTTTATATAAGCGATCTTTATATAAGCTGCCGTATGATGAAAAACTGTAATGCTTATGACATCGGAACAGGTATACTGGCAAAACCGCTTTCCAATGATTTAGCTGCCGTTCCTATACGCGGACAAGCTGATATTACTCTCGGCTGGATAAGCCTAAAAAACTGTGATTTAAGTCCAATTGCAGAATATTTTGTTACATTGCTTAAAAAATACATAAAGGCATAAAATTTTAATTATGGATTTCAATAATTTTGCGGTATTACCCTTTGTGATGCTTATAGTGATAATATAAAAATAACCAAAAATCTATCGGAGGTGTTTTTATATGAACAACAATAAATTGGGGTTTGCAACTACAGGGATACATGCCGGGGAGGCAAAAGATGAATATGGCGCATTGGTTCCGCCAATATACCAGACTTCAACATTCTATTTTGACTCTACATACGACGCAGCAAGGGCATGTGATGATTTTGCAAAGAGTTTTGCTTACAGCCGAATCACAAATCCAACTGTAGATTGCTTTGAAAAAAAGCTTGCGGCTCTTGAACACGGCAAAGGCGCCGTTGCATACGCATCCGGAATGGGTGCAATTACAGGTATACTTTTTATGGTTTTAAGCTCCGGTGACCATGCTTTATTCTGCAAGGCAAAGTATTCGGGCACAGAGGATATAACTACCGATTTCTTCCCGCGTTTCGGCATACAGTCAGATACATTTAACCCTACAGATCTTGACGCTCTTGAAGCGGCTATACGCCCAAACACAAAGCTTATATATCTTGAAACGCCAGCTAATCCTACAATGGTAATGACCGATATTGAAGAAGTTGTAAAAATAGCTAAGCGTCACGGCGTAATGGTAGGCGTAGACAATACATTTGCTTCACCTTACAACACAAATCCTCTTGATTACGGTGCAGACTTTGTTATACAAAGTGTAACAAAATACATAGGCGGACACGGTGATATTCTCGGCGGCGCAGTTATCTCAAACAATGAAGAAATACTAAGAAGCTGCCGACTCGGAACGTTAATGCACTTTGGTGCGGTAATGGCTCCTTTTACAGCTTTTCTTGCAATCCGCGGTATCAAATCTCTTGCTGTCAGAATGAAACAGCATAATGAAAATGCACTTAAAATAGCTGAATACCTTGAGTCTTCTGATAAAATTGAATCCGTACGTTATCCTTTCCTTAAGTCTAATCCGCAATATGAGCTTGCTAAAAAGCAGATGAAAGGCGGCGGCGGAATGATTACGTTTGACGTTGCAGGCGGACTTGAAGCAGGCCAAAAATTTATGAACAATCTTAAACTTTGCAAAATAGCCGTAAGTCTCGGCGATACTGAAACTCTTGTTGAGCAGGCAGCCGCAATGACTCATACCATGATTCCTAAAGAAAAACGTGAAGCAGCCGGCATTACAGACGGTATGATACGTATGTCGGTAGGTCTCGAGGACGCAGATGATTTAATTAACGATATAAAACAGGCTCTTGGCGACAAGTAAACCCATATGCAAGTTAAGAACCTATCGGTTTGACTTAGTATTATAAATAAAAAAAGACGGTATTGGTTAAATCAATGCCGCCTAATTTTAATTTAAAAATAGTACGTAATAAATTTTACTATGGATTTTCCGATTAAATACCGGCATCTGCTTCAGAAAACTTTTCAAAAACTATCTTTACTCTTCCTCCGCATACCATTTTAGTATTTGAGTCTTCCTTATCCATATCATATTCGCCAACATAAAACTCTTTATTTTCGTCAAATAATTTGTAAGCCCTTTTTACAGCCATAAACTCAGCGTTTCCGCCTCCCACAGTGCCGACAGCACCTTTTGTTCTATCTTCAAAAACAACCATCATTGCACCTTTTTCAGCAGGTGATGAACCCTCTTTTTCGGCAACCGTCAAAAGTATATAGTTTGTTTCATCGTACTTAAAAAGAGAAGCATCAAGTATATTTTTACGCTGTGTATTCTTAACCTGTATCATCTGCGCCGCAATGCTTACGGCAATTTCAGCCGGCGTTTTTGCGCCTATCTCAAGGCCTATAGGAGAATTTATTCTTGAGATATCTTCTCCCGAAAATCCACTGTTTTTTAAAAGTCCGAAACTATGCACCACTTTTTTTCTGCTGCCTATCATCCCTACATATGCGGCAGGCAGCTTAAGTATATTTTCTATACATGCCTGATCATAGCTATGGCCTCTCGTAAGCACAGCAAAATATGCATCCTCGGCAAAATTTTGTTTATCAAACACGCTTTCAAAATCACAGCAGACTCTTTTCTCTGCATCTTCAAAACGCTCTTTTGTCACAAATTCTTCTCTGTCATCTATAACCGTAACCGAAAACCCGCACATAGCACATATCTTGCAAAGCTCACGGGCAACATGACCACCGCCGAAAATATATAATTTGGGGTGGCTTGAAAAATATTTGAAAAATACAGTGCTGCTTTTTATTTTACAAATGTCTGTGCTTTTTACATTTTCACAGCCGTTCCAGAAGTCCTGCCCGGCATCCCCGAAAATTTCCGTCTTTCCTCCTGCTGAAATCATTCGGCTGCCCTGATACACACCGCTTATCACCACTGCCGACAGACAATGACCGCGGTTTTCCACATTTTCATATACCTTTTTGTTTATATCCAATATTATCTCTCCCTAAGGTTTGCTCCTATAAAACTAATATCAGAAAAAGCCGATGAAATATTTAAAAAATCAGTTTTTGCCGTTAATAAAATATTTACATCTTTTTCAGTATTAAAACATGAAAAACTAAATCTAACAGCGCCTGTTTTTTCAGTCCCCAATTTGCCTTAATTACAGGCAGCGGGCATGTAAGCCCTTTTGCGTCTATTTTTTTATATACTTTACATTTCTCACTTTACATATATTTTTTTATCTTTTTTAGAAGTAATCTTTCCTATTATTCCGCACGGAAGGCCAAGTTTTTCAATTTCAGCAAGTGCTTTTTTAGCTGATTCTTCAGACATTGAAATCAAAAATCCGCCTGATGTCTGAGGGTCAAAAAGCACTTCCTGCATACCGAAATTTACGTTTTTAAGTTCTACATCTTTTTCTACATGATTGCGGTTTTTTTGTCCTGCTCCCGTAATATAAAAGTCATCCGCATACTGAACAGCATTTTCTATAATTGGAATTTTATCTGTATATATCTCAGCACTGAATTTGTCTCCAAGCATTTCGCAAAGATGAACAAGCAGTCCAAAACCTGTTACGTCGGTGCAGGCATGTACATCATATTTATGCAAAATATCGGCCGCATATTTATTTAAAAAAGTCATGCTTTTTACTGCTTCATCATAAGACTTTTTATCGGCTTTGTTCATTCTTGCGGCTGTGCATATTATGCCTGTGCCAAGAGGTTTTGTAAGTATAATAACATCTCCTTCGGCACACTCCGAGTTTTTAAGCACTTTATCCACTTCTATAAGCCCTGTAGCGGAAAGCCCGTATTTTATACCGTCATCACAAATAGAATGTCCTCCGGCCAAAACGCCTCCGGCTTCTATTACCTTGTCGTTTCCTCCCTGCAGTATTTTACCCAATACATTAAGGTCACCGTCTTCCGGAAAACATACGATATTTAAAGCCGTTTTCACTTCTCCGCCCATAGCATATATGTCGCTTAAGGCACTTGCCGCAGCTATCTGTCCGAAAATATACGGGTCCTCCACCATAGGCGGGAAAAAATCAAGAGTCTGAACAAAAGCAATTTTGTCGTTTATTTTGTAAACAGCCGCATCTTCATTATTTTCAAAACCGGAAATAAGATTTTCATCTCTTCTTCTTTCCAACATGCCAAGTATCTTGCTTAAAGCACCTGCTCCCAATTTTGCTGTACATCCACCGTTTTTGCAAAAAAGTTTTTCTTCCATATTCTTCATTCCCCATTAAAATATTTATTGAATATCTCTGTATTTTTTCCCTCGGCTTCAGAACAAAACTTCCTGTAATTTTCAAGAACATTCCGCCCTGCATCTGTCAAAAAAGCACCACCATTTTTTCCACCGCGGTTTCTTTCAAGAAGTCTTACTCCCAGCACATCTTCGCATTCATTAAGTATTCTCCACGCTTTGCTGTAGGCAAGTTCCATTTCCGCAGCCGCAGCCGAAAGAGTTCCGTATTGTTCTGTAAGTTCAAGAAGCATTGCTATTCCGGGGCCAAATGCCTTTTTTCCGTTTTTATATAACCTCATACAGTTTTTAAATGAAAGTTTGCATTTTTCAATCATATCAATCAGCCCTTTTTTATTTGGAATTATTTAACGTTACTATGTTTTTATTATAATACAGCAATGCTTTCTAATTCAATGGTTTATTATTTTAAAAACAGCCTGACTCATAACTAATCAAAATCATAGCAACTTAATATACAATAGCCGTTATTCTCATCGAAGAATAACGGCTGTAAAAAATATCTATTCAGAAACAATATAGCATCATTTTTTATACATATATCGGCACGAAAAGGCGGCATACACAACTCCACAGTCCCAGGTTTTTGTATACTGTCTGAGCATAAGTTCCGGTAGGCACATCCTCATTGCCAACGGCAACCATTTTTACTTTATCGGTTGCAGTATCCTCGAAAGATTTGATATCAATGTCGCTGGTAGTTTTATATAAAACGGATTATCCATGAACTTTAAAAAGCCGCCGCAGACAATTAATTCTCTGACGGCAGCTTTATTAAAATTATTGAGTTGTTTGAGTATCATTCTGTGTGTTATTTGTGTTATCTGTATTATCTGAATTTTCCTGCGAAGAAGGTGTCTCATTCGTTTGTTTTGTAACAACTATATCAGCATACGGAAGCCCGCCTATTATCCTTATTCCCTCAGGAAGCTGTGCATATACCGGCAGCTTATATTCACCCTCATCAAGACCGTCTACGTTAACATAAAAACTTATGCTGTTTTCATTCAGTCCGTCTGAATCTATTCTGTTTCCGCCAATTGTTATATTAAACGTATCAGGCTTGACTTGTGCAGTGCAGCCTTCTTTTACAGTTCCCTCAAGTTTTATGTCATCAGATGAAATACTCATGCTGTGCTCAGTTTCGCCGGATATAGCAATAGTTACATTTACAGTTCCATTTTCTCCGTCGGCAAGTTTAACTCCTGACGGCAAAAGCTTACTTATGTCATATTTTTCGGTAAATGTTGCCGCTTTCCCGCTAAGGTCGATATCCGGAAGCTGTATCTGCAAAAGATTATCTATGCTGTCGGAATCACCTGTTACGTTTACACTTACCGGATCTATCTTTACATCTTCTACAGCGCATCCCACAGCAGGATAACCTGAAGTTTTAACGTTTATAGGCACTTTCTTGTTTTGGCTTACACCCAGTGTTACCTGTATTTCATTATCGCTTAATGCTACATTCATTACCTGCTGTCCCATGGCATTATACGGGATAGGTGTGATTTTCAAAACCTGACCGTTATATGGATTTTTCAATACAGCTTCCGCTTTCACCTCATATACTTGGTCTACATACGTTTTCGGTCCTGACACCGTTATTGTATCCGGTGATATTTCAGATTTATTCAGCACTAAATCCGAGGAAGTATCTCCGCTGAAGTTTACCTGCACTGTGAACGCCCTTGAAATATTATCATCTATCTGCACATCAACCGATGCCGGCGTGATATACTCTATGTCACTTTCGCTTGATAGTACGCTGCTGTGTATTTTTACGGGAAGTGTTAAAGTTGACGTTATAGAATTGACATCAATATTGGAAAGATCAATGTATGCATTAAGCAGTTTGCTCTGCTGAAGTCTATCAAGAGTAATACGCTTTCCGCTTACTCTAAATGATACTCTTGTGTTTTTTATAGCGTCCTCATTCAGTATAGTTTTTCCCGCATTTGTTATAACATTGCCTCCCATTATCTCAATACTCGATGTAAAAGTTCTGCTTTCAACAGGATTTTGGGTATTTATAACAACAAACCACAATCCTAATGCTATAAGCACAGAAAGAATTTTCCAGCCGACATCCTTTGTAAACATTGTTTTTAATCTATTCATCTTTTCCTCTGTGCCTCCTTAAGAAAAATCTTTTTTTGATTCTTCCTACGGTACTGCCTTGAGAAAGCATGCTTCTTAAAGTCTCTGTACTTAAATTGCGGTAAAGCACACCGTTTGAGGCAAGAGAAATAGCTCCTGTTTCCTCTGAAACTATTACCGCATAAGCGTCCGACACTTCGCTTGCTCCAATGCCCGCTCTGTGTCTTGTACCAAGTTCCATACTTATGTCATTGCTTTCAGTAAGAGGAAGAAAACATGTAGCTGCCGCCACACGATTATTTTTAATTATAACAGCACCGTCATGAAGCGGGGTATTATGTTCAAATATATTTATAAGAAGCTGATTTGTAACAACAGCATCTATTTGTATTCCTGTTCTTTCAAAATCTCCGAGAGGCACTTCTCTTTCAATAAGCATAAGAGCTCCTGTTCTGGCCGCGCTCATTTTTTCCGAGGCTTTTATTATTTCTTCCATTGTCTTTTCGCTGAAGTTCCCAACGTGCTGATTTTCTCCAAGTGAAAAAAAGTCAGTAAAGTGTTTGCCTTTTCCAAGCTGCTCAAGAGCTTTTCTAAGTTCAGGCTGAAAAACAACTATAAGCGCCATTATGCCTACAGAAAGAGTGTTTGACAATATCCAAACCATGGTATTAAGATTAAGTATCATACATGCTATAGCAAAAACACAGATTACCGCTATTCCTTTAAAAAGCGTCCATGCTCTTGTCTCTTTCATAAGACAAAATATCTTATATATAATATAGGCAACTATCAGTATATCCAAAATATCCCTTATGCCTATTGACGGAATTATGATATCAGTATACCTGAAGTTACTAAAAAGCCCTCTCAGAAAAAAGTCCATTTACTCATCACCCCTGTATTGCCTGCCACTGCTGTAGTCATCATTTCTTGCCGCCTTTATTTTAGGCACCGCTTTTACATAATAAAAATAATTGCTGTCCTGAAACTGAACCCATTCGGTGCTTTTATAATCCGGCAAATCGTCAAAAAGTCTTATAATAAGTACTATGCCTACAGAGATAACAACAGATATAGGCATTCCGGTAACAGAAACATTTGCCCCTCCCAGTATTATGGCCACAAATACACCAAAAACCGTTATTACGGCGGCAATTCCCATTCCGATTTCTTTTTCATGATCTATATGCAGGCTGCTTATGGCCCATCCTATAATAAGAGCAATCAAAACAGCAGCCATTACAAACAAAGCACCTGTTATATGAGCGTATATTTCATTACATAAATATGTAAATACTTCTAAAAGTTTATCTGGAAGGTTTGTTACCGCAAAACCAGACGTCGGCGACATTGAAACCATAGTGTCAAAGCAATACTCAAACTGACTGAAAAGCACAGCAGCACCTACCGGCACTATTGAACGTGCACCTACATATATTGCCGCAAAAAGAGGCACCGCATAAGGTATTTTAAATTTATAACCTACAAGCATAACTATAAAAAGCAGGCTTTCTTTTGGGAATATCCTGCCATAAAACAAAAACAAAACGAAAAATACAATAAAAACTATAATTGCCGTCTCAACAGATGCAGTTGCAATAAATATTGCCGAAGCCACCATGCAAAGAACTATAAATACACCGGGTGATGAAAAGCTTGTTATAACAGCACATAAAAGTACAAACATTAATTTTTTTGGAACCGAAATAGTATCTGTCGAAACCGACGAAAGCATGAAAAAAAACAACAGCCCGCCAATAAACTTTAGTACCAAATTTATTCTGTCCTGAGAATATTTGTATGTTTCTATTAGCTTTTGTCTAAACTTGTTTAACTCAATCATATAACCTCGTCCTTTTTATGATTTTTGCCTGCATGTTTCGATTTTTGCCCGTTTATCCAGCTTATGCGTTTTTCATATATATCCATTCTTTTTTCAGCATAGTGATATTCGCGTCTGTAACTGAATGAACAAAAAAAAGTATATATTGTCAAAACCGCTGCTATGCCTATTCCCATCCTAATAAATATATGTTCTCCTATAAGCTGAAAAACATCGGCGTCTTTAACAAAAAGCATATAAGCATAATAAATCAGCACTAATATAATACATCCCAGAAATACACCAAGACGCATTGAAAGACCTCTTTTATATACATAATCTCTCTTGTAATTGGACGTTATTTTTCTATCCGTCTCTCCCTCATGTTTGTCATAAATGGCAAGATTAATCATAGCTCGAACTTTTCTGAGATCTTCCAAATAAAACACCTCTGTTTCTTCACTAATCATAACATAATTTAAAAATATAATATAAATACTCATATGTTATATAAACAAAAATATTATATCACACTTTTAATCTAAGAAAAATATGTGTTATTAAAAATCATAATTTTTATTAATCTTTAATTATTTGAACATATGCATAATAAAAACACCGCATTCATTTATTAATGTTTGCATAGTGTTTGCAAACATTATATTGTTTCCAGAAAAATATCATTAACCGCCTGTTAAATACAACTTACTGCTTGTACATCATAGACAAAAAAAGCAATTTTTATATTTAATTAATTATGTATTTAAAAACAAAAAAACATAGCAAAAACTGCCATTACGGACAGCATTTACTATGTCTATATTTCATAATAATGCATAAATCAAAAGCTCTTTCAAGTATTAAAAATGCTTCCGGCATTTTGCTATACGGCAGCCGGTTTCAGTTGTTGCAAGTCCGGCTTTGCTTGTCTCTCGAAGCGACACAGCCATAAGAGAACCGGTTTCGCCCATAGCGTCAATCACCTCATCAGGTGGTATAACGCTTTTTATTCCGGCAAGCGACATATCCGCAGCCATAACGGCATTTACGGCTCCGGCAGCATTTCTTTTAACACATGGCACCTCTACAAGTCCGGCTACAGGATCACATATAAGCCCAAGCATATTTTTAAGTGCCAAGGCAGACGCGTTAAGTACCTGCTCAGAGCTTCCGCCTTTCAGATAAGCAACTGCCGCAGCAGCCATTGCAGACGCGGAACCTATTTCGGCCTGGCATCCTCCCTGCGCTCCTGAAATGCTTGCTCTCTGAGCTATAACGGCACCTATGCCGGCTGCAATATACATGGCTTTAATTATATTTTCATCATCTTCATTAAATCTTTTTTTATAGGGAATTAAAACTCCGGGCATTACGCCGCATGAGCCTGCAGTCGGCGCCGCTACTATACATTTCATACAGGCATTTGACTCGGCAACCGATATTGCCGCAGTCATAACATCCACTATAAACGAACCGCAGATGCTTTCTCCTTCATTATATTTTTTAAGTTTTGCAGCGTCTCCGCCTACAAGGCCGCTTGCTGATTTTAATTCATCATCATGGTTTTCATATGATTTTTTCATTGAATCCCACATATATCGCATTTCTTTAAGAGAGCTTTCTCTTGTCACATCCCTGTCGGACATATCATCCGAAAGTATAGTTTCAAAAAGGTCCGTACCTGAATCGTTTGATTTATTAAGCATATCGCTAAGACTTTTAAAACTCATTTTATCCTACTCCCTGTTATTTTTATAAATATCAACATATGTTACTTCTTTTATATTATCAAAACCTCTTATACCGTCAAGTATACGTTCCTTAACGGCTTGATCAATTTCTATAACCATAACTGCCGTGCCGCCTCTTTTTTTTCTGAAAAGATTGAGTGTAGCAATATTTACATTGTTAAAAGTCAAGAAAGTTGCTACCTTGGCAACGAAGCCCGGCTTGTCTACACTTTCAACTATAAGCGTAGGATATTCTCCCGAAAAGTGCATTTCCAATCCGTCAATTGCATCAACGGATATCCTCCCTCCGCCTATTGAAGACGCCTGTACCTCAACTTTTTTGCCGCTCTTTCCTTTAAGTTTTAAAAGAGCGGTATTAGGATGCACAAAATTAAGGTTTATAGTTGAAAATTTGAATTTTATACCCATCTGTTCGGCTATTTTTTTGCTCTCAATTATGCTCTCGTCATCAGTATTCATTCCCAGCAGTCCGCCGAGAAGAGCTTTATCTGTTCCATGTCCCACACCTGTATCTGCGAAAGAGCCATGAAGACAAATCTCAGCTTCCGAAAGCTCATCGCCAAGTATTTCCTTTGCAGCAAAGCCTATTCTCACAGCTCCCGCAGTATGTGAGCTCGACGGCCCAACCATTACCGGCCCGAGTATTTCAAAAATATTCATATCCCCACTCCTTAAAAATGCTACTTACGTTCTTAGTTGTTTACTACAACCGCTATATTTATTATAATTAATCACATACATTAAGTCAAAACAAATTTGTTAATAAATTGACTAAAAATAAACATTTTATCGTTGCTTTAAAGTATTTATTTTATATTGAAATTGCTATTTAAAAATGAAAGTCCTTGTTTTTTCTTTATATCCTCTGTGTGAAAACAATTGTCTTTGTGTTATGGCAAAGCGAAAATTTTGTTATTATTTTAACATTAAATTATTTGAGATAACCAGTTTTTAACAATATTGTACATATGTCAAAGACAAAATACGAATTATAATACAAGTAACGCAATATAATTACAAAAAATTAAAATAAAAAAAGCTCCTGCAAAAAAACAGGAGCCAATTAAGTCAGATTATTTGTTGTTGTAATTTTCGAGTTTAACTATAGCATCCATAAGCTGTTTTGCCGTAACTTTATACGGAACAAACTTGATATCATCAACACTCAGTGCTTTTTCAATAACAGGTCCGAGTTCGTCAGTCTTTACTTCAAGGTCTGCAAGTTTTGTTGGAAGATGTATTGCTTTATAAAGCGGGAAAAGTTCATCAACTTTATCATCCTGTCCGTCTGCAAAAAGAAGTACAAGAGTGCAGTATGATACTATCTCACCATGAAGATGGTTTTTCTCAACCTGAGGAAGAACCGTAAGCCCATAGCAGAGAGAATGAGCGACATTTGAATTTATAGTTACGCCTACAAGTGCCGATACCGTACCTGTTGTTATAATATTTGTAAGAGCAATTTGCTCAAGGTCGTTTCCTGCCTTATTTGCCTTGCATTCATCAATTGCCTGAGCACCGTATTTTACAAGAGGTTTATAGCACATTGTGCCGATTTCAACACCGAGAGCCTGTTTATATGTAACTTCTTTGCCTCTTGCGGCAAGCTCCGTCTCAAAATGTTTTGCCATTGTGTCTCCAATGCCGGCCCAAAGATAAAGGTCTGGGGCCTCTGCTATTATTTTTGTGTTTATAAATATATGTTCAGCAGGTCTTCCGCACTGATATGTGTCTCTTGCAACACCGTTTGGATAATACATAATAGCCTCAGCCGATGCCGGAGCACATGTTGCAGCTATTGTAGGAAATGTGAAAATAGGCTTTTTTGAAAGAATCATTGCTGCATATTTACATGTATCGAGAGCTTTTCCGCCTCCGACAGCAAAAATCATATCAGCTTCTTTATAGCTGTCTGTTCCCGCAACCATTTCCGAGTTTTCAATTGAAGCTTCTCCGCCGTACCAAATATAGTCTATTATTTTTATATCACTTCCGGCAAGAGCTTTTTCAAGTTCCGGCTTTGCAGCGGCAAGTGCTCTATGGCCTCCAACGGCAACAGCCTTTGTACCGAATCTGCGGCAGATATTAGGCACGTTTTCATATGCGTCAGGTCCAACTGTGTAACATGGAAGAAACTGGCTTATAAAGTTTGACATTTGTATATCCTCCTTATTAAAAACTTCTCTTTACTTTGTTCTAAATATCAGAACGGCTTTCTTAATTTTCGTATTTCAATTATAACATATGCTATCTAAAAATCAACTTAAATTTAATCAATAACTCTATTTGTTTTCCACTTTCCGTTTATGTAACGTATAAAGTCTATTGCAAAATTAACAAACCATCCTATAGGCATCGCGTACCACACTGCACATGCACCAATAAACGGAGCAAATACATATGAAAATACAACTCTTATAGAAAGATTTATGAGATTGGCGCCTGTAAATATTTTCATATCGCCGCTTCCTTTAAGCACTCCGTCAGTTATACTTTTTAAGCCGAAAATAAAGTAAAAAAATGAAATAAACCTCAAATACGATATACCTGTTTCATATGCAGCTTTGCTTGAGGTATCCCCGAGAAAAACAGAGACTACATCCTTTGAAAAAACCATAAGCAATATCCATACAAAAACATAAATAACACCCATTATTTTAATTCCGGCACGGTATCCCAGAGAAACTCGCTCTGTTTTTCCGGCACCTATATTTTGAGCTGTAAAAGTAGCCGTGGCGTTTCCCAATGCAAGAACTGGCACTATGCATATAAAATGCACTCTTGTTGCGGCAGTGTACCCTGCAAGTACAGATGTTCCGAAACCGTTTATTACCGACTGAACCAAAAGTGAGCCGACAGATACAATTGACTGCTGAAGCATTGTGGGAAAAGCCACAACCGACATCGTTTTTAAAAGCGTTGCATCATATTTATTATAATTTCCAGCCCTATAAAAACGTATTCTTTTCAAAAGTATAACAAATGAAATTACGGCAGATATTCCCTGTGCAATAAGTGTTGCATATGCGACACCTTTAATTCCGAAGCCGAACTTTGCCACAAATACGATGTCGAGAAAAATATTTAAAACCGATGAAAATATAAGCAGAAGAAGCGGTGTTCTGCTGTCTCCTATAGAGTTAAAAACAGAGCTTAGCACATTGTACATAAAAAGAAAGGGCAACCCATAAAAATATATTCTAAGATAATCACACGCCCCTTTAAAAACATTTTCAGGCGTATTAATAAAATAAAGTATACGTTCGTTTACCACGGCGCCTGCAGCAGCTAAGACTACGCTCATGGCAAAAATAGTTAAAAGTGCCGTTGAAACAGCCGATTTCATTCTTTTAAAATCACGTGCCCCGAAATACTGGCTTATTATAACCGAGCAGCCTATACCCGCTCCGTTTGCCAAAGCAATAAATATATTGGTTACCGCGTAAGACGCGCCTACCGCAGCCAAAGCCTCTTCGCCTACAAAATGGCCTACAACCGCCGAATCTGTCATGTTATAAAACTGCTGAAATATATTTCCAATAATCATAGGTATGACAAAAACCAAAAGCGAGTGACCGGCATTTGAATTTATCATATCTACAGATACTGCTTTTTTATCCATTATTAACCTGCCTTAATAAAAATATAATTTTTCATAAATATTGTTTTTTATGTCAAATTAATACAAAAAAATTTAATTGAATTTGATATAGTAGTATTATAAAATAAATAAGGTATATTTAAAAGAACGAAAAGAGGAGATATATGGATATTTTAAAAACTTTAGAGACAGAATTTTCACTAAAACCATTTCAGGCCGAAAATACCGTAAAGCTTATTGATGACGGATGCACAATACCTTTTATTGCACGATACAGAAAAGAACTTACAGGCTCTCTCGATGACCAGCTTTTAAGACAGATTTACGACCGCTTAATTTATTTGAGAAACCTTGACGATAAACGCCGTCAGGTTGAGGAAAGCATAACAGAACAGGGCTCCATGACGGAAGAGATAAAAAAATCGCTTTTTTCCGCCTCAACAATAACGGAAATAGATGACATATACCGTCCGTTCAGACCAAAAAGACGTACAAGAGCCACAATTGCAAAAGAAAAAGGCCTTGAATCTCTTGCCGATATAATTTGGGAGCAGAAAACAAAGGTTTCTCCATATGAACTTGCAAAACTATATATTGACGAGGAAAAAGACATAAAAACACCTGATGACGCAGTAACCGGAGCAATGGATATACTGGCTGAGAAAATAAGCGATGATGCAAAGACAAGAAAAATTCTAAGAGACGACATTACGAAAACAGGTATTATTACAAGCAAAGCCACAGATGAAAAATCCAAAAGCGTTTATGAAATGTACTATGATTTTTCAGAGCCTGTTAAATCAATAGCCGGACACAGAATACTTGCCATAAACAGAGGTGAAAAAGAAAAATTTCTTACAGTTAAAATAGAGGCCGACACAGAGAGCGAAATTTTAAAATTGCAGCACCGTATAATAAATAGTGACAGTACAACAGCCGATATACTTACAAACGTCATATTAGACAGCTACAAAAGACTTCTTTTTCCTTCAATTGAAAGAGAAATACGTAATGCTCTTTCAGAAACAGCAGAGGAAAACGCTATTTCGGTATTCGGCAAAAATCTCAAACAGCTTCTTTTGCAGCCGCCTATAAAAGATAAAGTGGTTCTTGCACTTGACCCGGCATACAGGACAGGCTGTAAAATAGCCGTTATAGACCAGACCGGAAAACCTCTTGACACTGCCGTTATATATCCAACACCGCCTCAGAACAAAAAAGAAGAAGCAAAAAAGAAATTAAAAGAGCTTATTTTAAAATACAATGTGGATTTAATCTCCATTGGAAACGGCACTGCAAGCCGTGAAAGCGAGATGTTTATATCAGAGCTTATAAAAGAGCTTGACAGAAAAATAAACTATGTAATAGTAAACGAAGCTGGAGCGTCGGTATACAGCGCAAGCAAACTTGGTGCCGAGGAATTTCCGCAATATGACGTTTCCTTAAGAAGCGCCGTATCTATAGGCAGAAGGCTTCAGGACCCTTTGGCCGAGCTTGTAAAAATAGAGCCAAAAGCCATAGGCGTAGGTCAGTATCAGCATGACATGAACCAAAAACGTCTTTCTGAGGCATTGGGCGGTGTTGTTGAAGACTGCGTAAACTCTGTGGGGGCAGACCTAAACACGGCTTCACCGTCACTTCTTTCATATGTATCCGGTATCAGCAGCTCTGTAAGCAAAAACATCGAAAAATACCGTCAGGAAAACGGTAAATTCAAATCAAGAAAAGAACTGCTTAAAGTATCAAAACTTGGTCCTAAAGCATATGAGCAGTGCGCCGGATTTCTTCGCATACCGGAAAGCAGCAATCCCCTTGACGCCACCGGAGTACACCCTGAAAGCTACGGTCCGGCAAAACAGCTTTTAAAAGAAACAGGTTTTACAGCAGAAGACATTAAAAACAGTAAAGTAAAAAATCTTTCCTCTAAAATACAAAACGAAGGCGAAATGGCCGAAAAACTTGGCATAGGTATACCTACTTTAAACGATATAATAAAAGAGCTTGAAAAACCTGGACGGGATATACGAGAGGACATGCCTAAACCTATACTAAGAAGCGATGTTTTGTCAATGGAAGATTTAAAACCGGGTATGATTTTAAACGGAACTGTAAGAAATGTAATAGATTTCGGTGCGTTTGTGGATATAGGCGTTCATCAGGACGGGCTTGTTCACATCTCCCAGATATGCGACAAATTTATAAAGCACCCTCTTGAAGTGCTTTCAATAGGCGACGTGATAAAAGTGAAAGTGCTTTCCGTAGACACCGACAAAAACAGAATAGCCCTTTCTATGAAAGATATGGGATAATATCCTATAAATTGCGTAAATTGCTGCAGTTGCCGAGGGAAAAAGTGAATTTGAATTTCAAGGCATTTGTGCCGCCGGAACTCATTTTTTTTCATACAATACCTGTTAAAATCCTGATTTTAACAAAAGACTGTGTTTTATTGGCAACCTCAAATATACATATTGAAAATTTAGATGACTTATGTTAAAATAACATAGTTAATCAATGGGGATTGGCTATTTTAGTCAATCCCCATTTTTATACATATAAATATTTCTGGGTAAAAAATTACGGAAGGGTGTAAAAAATGGAGAAACAAAAGAAAAAACTGAGTCTTACAACGCAAATACTGGCTGCTCTTGTACTCGGTGTAGTGGCCGGAATACTGCTTCAGGGAAATCAAAATATTGCAACAGGCTTTATAAAACCATTCGGAACTATATTCCTTAACCTCATCAAAACAATAGTTGTTCCTGTAGTTATTTTTTCAATTACGCAGGGTATAATTTCTCTTAAGGATATAAAAAAAGTTGGTACAATAGGCGGAAAAACATTAATTTACTATATCTGCACTACTGCTTTTGCAGTAACATTCGGCCTTGTTGTGGCAAACGCACTTCATGTCGGCAATGGTTACATACTGAACACGGCATCGCTTCAGGCTTACAACGGTGATGTAAAAATGCCGTCTCTTATGGATACGTTTGTAAACATTTTTCCGTCAAATGCAGTAGCGCCTCTTGCAAGCGCAACAATGCTTCAGGTAATAGTAATAGCTCTTTTATTTGGATTCGGCATAATTGCCGCCGGAGAAAAAGGCAAGCCTGCCGCAGCTTTTGTAGAAAGTATGTCTGAGGTATGTATTAAAATAATGGGTATGATACTCAGGCTTTCTCCAATAGGTGTTTTTGCTCTTATCACTCCCGTTGTGGCTCAAAACGGAGTAAGCGTTTTACTGCCTTTAATAAAACTTATTATGGTGGCATACGTGGCAAGCATACTGCACGTACTTATAGTATACTCATCAACTGTAAAGATAATAGCAAAAATGAGTCCTATTAAATTTTTCAAAGGCATGAGTACGGCAATGCTTTTTGCTTTCTCAAGTGCCAGCAGTGTGGGCACACTTCCTTTTAATTTAGAATGTACCGAAAAACTTGGGGCCGACAAGGAAATAGCGTCATTTGTACTGCCTTTGGGTGCTACAATAAATATGGACGGCACTGCCATATATCAAGGTGTATGTGCAATATTTATTGCTCAGATATTCGGAATGGACCTAAATATCAGTCAGCAGATAATGATAATTCTTACAGCAACTCTTGCTTCAATAGGCACAGCCGGTGTTCCGGGCTCCGGTGTAATAATGCTTGCTATGGTACTTCAAAGTGTTGGTCTTCCTCTTGAGGGTATTGCTCTCGTTGCCGGAATCGACCGTATACTTGATATGGCACGTACAACAGTAAACATAACCGGTGATGCAGCCTGTACAATGTGTATAGACGCCACTGAGAAAAGAAAAAAAGCAAGACTTAAAAATACTCAAACCCAATAATATGCAAACCGCTCAAACTTTATTTTGAGCGGTTTTTAAAAATTATAATAAAAATATGGCTTAAAATAAAAAATCCTCTTATATTTTAATAATACTATTTAAAAACAACTATATTTTTAGTATTATTAAAATATAAGGGAGGTGTATTAAAAATGCCTTATAATTTAACCAATTGTCTTGTAATCGGTATTTCGTCAAGAGCACTTTTTAATCTTGAGGCTGAAAACACCATATTTGAAAACGAAGGCGTTGAAAGCTATGCAAAATATCAGCAGGAACATGAAAAGGACATATTAAAGCCCGGAGCCGGTTTTCATCTTGTTAAAGCATTATTAAAACTCAACTCCATGTGTGACACAAGAAAAACCGAAGTAATAATAATGTCACGAAATAATGCCGATACAAGCCTAAGAATATTTAACTCGATAGAGCATTACGGCCTTGATATTTCACGTGCTGCACTTGTAGGCGGCAGCAGGCTTTCGCCGTATCTTCCGGCTTTTAACATCGACCTTTTTCTTTCCGCTAATGCCGAAGATGTTCAGGATGCCATTAATTCCGGTACAGCTGCCGGAATAATCTGCACACAGCCTGATTTTGAAATTTCGCCTTTAGATGAAATTGACCAGATTAAGATTGCATTTGACGGTGACGCGGTGCTTTTTTCCGACGAGTCTGAAAAAATTTACAAAGAAAAAGGGCTCGACGCTTTTCTTGAATATGAACGACAAAACGCCAAAAAGCCATTGCCGGAAGGTCCTTTTGCAAGATTTCTTAAAAAACTCGCGTCAATCCAAAAACAGTTTCCAACCAAAGAAGCTCCAATTAAAACCGCTCTTGTCACATCCCGCAATGCTCCCGCCCACGAAAGAGTAATACTGACACTTAGAGCATGGAATGTAAGAATAGACGAGGCTTTCTTCCTCGGCGGTGTTGAAAAAAGTGAGGTGCTGAAAGCTTTCGGAGCACATATTTTCTTTGATGACCAGCCCGTACATATAGGTCCTGCCTCAAAGGTAGTGCCATCTGCCAGAGTTCCATATAAAACTGAATAAAACAGGCCTGTTTTATAATAAAACACAGGCCTGTTTTTAACAGCATTAATCTTTATGTAATTATTTTATTCGTATCTCAAAGCAGTTATAGGGTCGGCTTTAGCTGCTTTTCTTGCCGGGAACATACCAAAAAATATACCCACAGCAGCCGAAAAGCATACCGCAACTATTACCGTTATAGGATTAACAATAACTCTTATTCCAAAAACGGCACCGCCTATCATTACTACACCTACGCCTATTGACGTACCAATAACACCTCCAGCAGCCGATATAATGGCTGACTCTGTCAAAAACTGAACCAAAATATCAATTGTTCTTGCTCCAAGAGCTTTCCTTATGCCTATTTCCCTTGTTCTTTCAGTTACAGAAACAAGCATTATATTCATTATTCCTATTCCGCCTACTAAAAGCGAAATCGCCGCTATAGCTCCAACAGCTGCTGAGAGCTTACTCATTATTGAATCTATCGACTGCATATCACTTTTTGCAGTATAATACACTACATTGCTTATGTTCTTATTTTTGAGCCTTGCAACATACCCTGTGAATATTTTTTCAAACTGCTGAGCATTAGCATCAGGCGAAACAAACATATCTAAATCAAAAGCCTCACTGTCAGAATTAAATACAAGACTTTCAGGTATATATGCCTTTTCGGTGCTTCCACCTGAAAGCAGTTTCCCAAGAGGTGTCTGTGAGTTTCTATAAACTCCTACAATACTAAACTCCGAAACTTCAGAACCGGAGCTGCTGTCATATGATACTTTAATTTTTCTCCCAACTATATTAGTTGTTTTAAAAAGCTTCATTGCTGTTTTTTCCTCTAAGACGACATTCTTCTTTTCACCGTCGTTGTCTTTACCGTCTATCATTCTGCCCTGAACCACATCAACAGGCTGAACCTTTGTATATCCTTCTCTTACAGGATTAAATATTACATTTTCCGATGTTCTGTTTCTTATAAGCACCGCTTTTTGATTACTTGCGCCTGATAAATATTCAATGTTGCTTCCAAATGTATCGCGTATTTTGTCTATATCGTCGCCGCTGAAAAGGTCGCTGTCGTCATATGTGTCGTCGTCGCTTTGAAGATATACATCAACCCTGTTTACACCTATCCCGGCAAACTGGTCTGCAATTACGCCTCTCATTGTGTCGCCTATGGATACTATTGATATAACGGCCGCAATACCTATTATTATTCCGAGCATTGTAAGAAATGACCTCATTTTATTTATCCGAATGGCCGAAAAAGCCAGTTTCATGTTTTCCCACAAAAGCATCATGACTTTTTCACCTCCGAATCACTTATTATTTCTCCGTCTCTGAAACGAATAATACGTTTTGTAAACTGTGCTATATCATCCTCATGAGTTACTATTATCACTGTTGCTCCTTCATTGTTAAGCTTTGTAAAAAGCTCCATAATTTCCACAGACGACGCCGTATCCAAATTTCCCGTAGGCTCATCGGCAAGGATAAGAGGAGGGTCATTTGCCAGTGCCCTCGCTATAGCAACTCTTTGCCTCTGTCCTCCTGAAAGCTCATTGGGCATATGGTCCATCCTCTGCGAAAGCCCAACTTTTTCAAGAAGCTCCTGTGCTTTTTTTCTTCTCTGTGTGGCCGGAACTTTAGCGTAAATCATAGGAAGCTCAACATTTTTTATTGACGATGTTCTTGAAATAAGATTAAATGACTGAAAAACAAAACCTATTTTTTTATTTCTAAGCCATGACAGCTTATCGTCACTGTATGACGAAACATCTTCACCGTCAAGCAAATATGTACCTGATGTAGGTCTGTCAAGACAGCCAAGAATATTCATAAGCGTCGATTTTCCTGAGCCGGACTGTCCCATTATCGCCACATATTCTCCCTCATTTACTAAAAAATTTATTCCCTTCAGCGCCTTTACCTGAACCGAGCCCGTATCATATACTTTCTCAAGATTGGTTATCCTTATTATTTCTCTCATAATCTATCACCGCTTTCAGACACCGCTTGCGGAAGGCATAACTTGAGTTCCGTCAGGCATATCCGATTCAGGGCTTAATACTATATTATCTCCTGCCGACAGCTTATCGCTGATTACTTCTGCTTCAAGGTCGTTTTCAACACCGGTCTTAACAGGTATTTTTTCAGTAACATTTCCGTCATTTACCCTAAATACAAAATTGTTGCCGTTTTCATCCTCATAAAGTGCCTCTAACGGTACGCAAAGCGCGTTTTTTGATTCCGCAACCAATATATCCGCTGTGGCATTTATGCCTGAAATAAGTCTGTCATCATGATTAACGTCTATCTGTACAGGAATTACTCTTTCAGACGTAGACGTGTTTTTGGATTCGCCTGTAGGTGATATTCTTGATACAGTACCTTTTACTGCATCGTCTTTTAAAACATTTGCCTTTACTTCTACTTTCTGCCCAACTTTTACTTTGTCAATATCATATTCGCTTACATTCACATTCATCTGAAGATGATCTATATTTTCTATAACAAACATAGGCTTGTCATCATCAGTTTCATCGGCAAGACGTCCGACTTTTGTATTTACTCTTGTAACTGTACCGTCAATAGTACTTTTAATCTCACAGTCATTAAGTGACTTTTCTTTAATCTTTAAATCATTTTCGGCAGAAGCTATTGATGTTAAGTCAGAATCAAGAGCATACACCTTGCCGCCTTTTACGTTTACCCCGGTTTGAGCTTCATCAATATCCCTAAGCTCAGACTCTTCCGGAACTACTTTTCCGTCTTTTACGTTATAGCTGTCTACAGTAGTTTTGCAGTCATTTAAAGTTTTTTCTGCTTCAAGAAAATCTTCTTTGCTTTCAGCTCCGTTTTCGTACAGAGCTTTTATATTGTTGTATTTTCTCTGAGCCTCATTTAAGTCGTTAAGTGCTTTTTCATAATCATGCTGTTTATCTTTTATTTTCTCTTTAAGGCTTATTTTAGCTGTATCCAAAGCTTTTTGAGATGTATCAAGTTTTTCGCTGAGCTGTTCCCTCTGTGATTGGATATTATCTTTCTGAGTCTGAATCTCATCAAGAATTGATTCTTTATCAAGAACAGCCAAAACTTGTCCTTTTTTTACTCTGTCGCCTTCCTTTACGTTTATCTTCATTATCTCGTAATCAAGATTGGAAGCTATTTCAATACTCTGAGTACCTTCAAGAGGAGCTTTAAGCGACAAAGTCTCTTTTATATCTTCTTTTTCAACAGGTGATGTAGTTACAGTAAGACCTTTTACGTTTCCGCCGGCCATTTTTACCTTCACAATCCCTGCCGCTGCAATAATCACCACCACCCCTATAATCAAGTATCTTTTCTTTATTTTCATTAAAAACATCCTTTCCTCATATAAACACTTAACTTATTTAAGTATACCCTACATATTAGACGATGTTAAATTAAGAATTCTTACAAATAAATGAAAATTAAATTTGCATATAAAAATTTCTTCTAAAGCCATAATTTTCGGCACAGTGACCAAATTATCCCATTTAAAAGTAAAGCACCTATGAAAAAGTATTATCACTCAAATCATTTTTGCATTACTTTTAAACATAGGTTACATAAAATGTCTCTATTTTTATCAATTTTTGTTTCAGGCATATGACCATTATTTAAAAATTTGGCGTGTTCACCTCACATATTGCGTTGAATTTTGGCATAATTAGGGTTATAATATGTTTAATAAAAATTATATGGCTATAGCTTTTAGGCTTTTATGTATCACTTATGATTTTGCAATTTTAATGCTGGTTCTATGGTATTACGCATTATATATGCTACATATGTATTATAAGGGAGCTTGTAAAAGCTTGAAGCCTATAAAAAAATGAAATGTTTTTATTTCTATTATGTAATACATGCTCAAAAGATAATTGTTGGGAACTTAAAGAGAATCACTATTTATTTAAAATTAGTGAAAAACTTATTTTTAATTCACAGTAGCTTCCACCCTCTCTGCTTGTGTATGAATTTGTTTAATCAATACATACTCTTTATGTGTGACTTTATTTTTCTTTTGACTTAAAATTACGTTGGCTCATGCGTCAAACCAAGGGCTCTTTCGGTTAGTTCGGCAAATAATCTTGGATACAGGCTTAGTTTTAAGTTTTATAAAACAGTTGCCGTTCGTTCTTTTATAAGTAGGTTAAACAAATTGCTTTTTGTTTTTCCAAAACGAAATTCGCTATGTATAACATATATATTGCTGAATTGACATTCAATGTTACAATTTGCAACATTGGAATTATATCATAAAAGGCCGAAAATTGAAATAAAAACACAACAAGGAGGTTTTGTTAATTATGATCCATTCAGCAGTACACAAAATCGAAAGAAAGGCGTTTGAAGTTGCCATAGATGCGGCCATTAAATATACAAATCATGACCGTGCCAAAGCACTTACTCAAATTGTCGATCTTACAGAGAAAAAGCTCGGTGATGTTTGGCCGCCTGTGGCTTATGAATCACTTAGAGGTGTATTTAAAGACCCTAACAGTAAATATATGAAATATGCTAACCATCTTCTTGACAATACCGATCCTAAACTTTTAAAAATGGCCCTTTTAAATCTTGGATATGAGGCCGGTTTCCGTGGTTTTCATTTAACTCAGGAAAATGCAAAAAAGTACGGCTGCAATATTCCTTGGGTAATATTATTTGATCCAACAAGTGCCTGCAACCTTCACTGTACAGGATGTTGGGCAGCAGAATACGGCAATAAACTTAATTTAAGCTTTGATGAAATGGACAGTTTAATAACTCAGGGCGAGGAACTCGGCGTACATGCTTATGTTCTTACAGGCGGTGAACCTCTTGTAAGAAAAGATGACGTAATACGTTTATGCGAAAAACATAATACAAGTGCTTTTCATTGCTTTACCAACGGCACCTTAATTGATGATAAATTCTGCGAAGACATGCTTCGTGTAGGCAACTTTGTTCCGTCAATAAGCATTGAAGGATTTAAAGAAGAAAATGACTCAAGACGAGGCGAAGGAACATTTGATAAAGTTATGCATGCTATGGACCTTCTTAAAAAGCATAAGCTTCTTTTCGGGACATCTATATGCTATACAAGCAAAAACTACAAAACAGTTACATCCGATGAATTTCTTGATATGATAATTGACAAAGGTGTTTCATATACATGGTACTTCCACTATATGCCGGTTGGAAATGACGCTTCTACCGACCTTTTGCTTACACCTGAGCAAAGAGAATATATGTATCATCGTGTACGTGAAATAAGAGGCTTTGAAGGCGGAAAACCTATATTTGCAATTGATTTCCAAAATGACGGTGAATTTGTACACGGCTGTATCGCCGGAGGCAAGTACTATTGCCATATTAATCCTAACGGCGATGTTGAGCCCTGCGTATTTATACATTATTCAAACGCAAACATACATGATATGTCACTTATTGACTGTCTTCGCCAGCCGCTTTTCAAAGCATATCAGGAAGGTCAGCCGTTTAACGACAATATGCTTCAGCCATGCCCTATGCTTGAAAATCCTGAAAGGTTACAGGAGCTTGTAAACAAGGTAGGCGCCAAATCAACAGACCTTACGTCTTTTGAAAGCTGCGAGCATCTTTGCGGAAAATGTACAAAGTATGCAGATGATTGGGCTCCGGTAGCTGATAAGCTGTGGACTGAATCAAGAAAAGAAAAAGAAGAAGAAAAAAAACAGGCAGAAGCTGAAAAATAACATTTATTTTTATAAATAAAAAATCCCTATGCTTTTTTAAATGGGGTTTTTTTATTTATTAAAATTCCATGGAAAAATATCACTTTTCTTATTTGCTGTTTTAAACATAACATTATTGGTATAATAAATTCAAAACAGTATTAAAAAGAGGGATATAAATGAAAAAATACATGTTGTTTGCTTTGGGTATATTGTCATTTATAGTAGGAACCGTTGGCCTGCTTATACCGATTTTTCCAACAGTCCCTTTTTATCTTATAACAATATATTGTTTATCAAAAAGCAGTGAACGTTTTAAAAATTGGATTGAAAAACAAAGATTTTATAAAAAATATTTAGAAAAGTTTATAAAAAACAAAATATAAGTATATTTTGTTTTTTGATAGATAAACATCTTTTTTACTCCTTTATATATTTTAACACATAAAAAGCCGATATTTTTAAATACCGGCTTTTTATCACTTTATACTTAATGTTATTTTATTTTGTCAAATCAAGTTCCATTGATTCTTTTATTCTGCCTGCAAGAGCGTCAACGTCATTAAGTGCACTTTCATTTAGCGCCGACGCCATTGTAACCTGCTCATCAAGAACCGTCATCTGCTTCATATCATCAAGGAACTTTCTCATTAACGTACCGGAAGTACATGCCCATGAACCGTTTTCTATTATTCCCACAGCACGTTTCTGAACATTAAGGGCTTTCATGTCATTTAGAAAATCAAGCATTGGCGGATATATTCCCAAATTATATGTTACTGATGCCAAAACGATATTGCTGTACTTAAACGTGTCTGAAATAAGATACGACACATCCGTGTTTGACACATCATGAAGCACCGTATTTGTTACACCGATTTCAGCAAGCTTTGCTGCCAATATTTGTGCCGCCGACTCCGTGTCACCGTACATTGACGCATATGCAATCATTACGCCTTTTTCCTCAGGTGTATATGAACTCCATTTGTCATATTTGTCAAGAAAATATGCTAAATTGCTTCTCCAAACCGGACCATGAAGAGGACAAATATATTTTATGTCAAGACCTCCTGCTTTTTTAAGCAAAGACTGCACATGCGGTCCGTATTTTCCGACAATATTTGTATAATATCTTCTTGCGTCATCAAGCCAGTCACGGTCAAAGTTTACCTCATCATTAAACAATTTTCCGTCAAGGGCACCGAATGTGCCGAATGCGTCTGCTGAAAACAAAACACCGCTTTTTGCATCAAATGTCACCATAGCTTCAGGCCAATGAACCATAGGTGCCGACACAAATGTAACTGTGTGCTTGCCAAAATTCATCGTGTCGCCCTCTTTTACAATCTGAGTTTTTCCGTCAATAGGAAACCCAAACTGATGCATAAAAAGTATGGCTTTTTCTGTGCTTATTATTTTCACATTAGGAAATCTTAAAAGTATTTCCTCAATGTTGGCACAGTGGTCAGGCTCCATATGATTTATTACCATATAGTCAAGGTCTCTGCCGTTTAAAACAGCTTTTACATTTTCTATAAACTGTTTTGAAACAGCCCAGTCTACAGTATCAAACAAAACCGTTTTTTTATCCAAAAGCACGTATGAGTTATACGAAATCCCCCTTGGAATTGGATATATGTTTTCAAACAAGGAAAGGCGATGGTCGTTTGCGCCTACCCAATAATAATCATCTGTAACTTTTCTGTAGCAGTACATAATTAAGCCTCCTCTTTCATGACTCTATAAACTGATCTTTGCCTTCTCCGCATTCCGGGCATACCCAATCTTCAGGAAGATTGTCAAATACTGTAACAGGATATATCTCGTTATCCGGATCTCCGATTTCAGGATCATACTCATATCCGCAGCCGTCACATACATAATGTTTAAACCTTGGTGCCTCTTTTACAGGAATAGCGCGTTTTATCTTCTTCATAGGAGGTGCCGGTTTTTTAGGCCCGTTATCAAGAGCAGCAGTAAGGACAGGCAATACATCTTTTAAATCGCCTACTATTCCGTAATCGGCATTTTTAAATATTTTGGCATTAGGATTGTTATTTATAGCAACTATAGTCGAAGCTTCTTTAATGCCTTTAAGATGCTGAATTGCTCCCGATATACCGCAGGCAATATACAAATTCCCTCTGAATTTCTGGCCTGACATTCCAACATATCTGTTTAAAGGAACATATTTAAGAGTTTCTGCCACAGGTCTTGATGAGCCAACTGCCGCACCGACAGCCTTCGCAAGGTCTTCTATAAGCTTCATATTTTCTTTTGAGCCTATGCCTTTTCCGGCGCTTACAACTCTTTCTGCATCAATTATAGGAGTATTTATATCAATTCCCACACTAAAGTCATATCCGTCGCCTTTAAGTGCCTCAACAAGTTTATTTACTCTTTCTTCAATCGTACCGTCTTTGTCTTTAAGTATCATTTTCTTTCTGACACCTGTTATAGGCATATGTGAACGCTTTACGGTGGCTTCATTCTTAGGCATTTTTCCTATAATATGCGACGCTATTACTACACGCTGTATCTCGTTTGTGCCTTCGTAAATAGTACATATCTTTGCGTCTCTGTAGGCTCTTTCTATTTCCATGCCTTTAAGATATCCGTTTCCGCCGAATATCTGAAGTGCGTCATTAACTATCTCAAGACATACATCAGACGTATACTGCTTTGCCATTGCGGCTTCACAGCTGTAATTCTCATGATTATCCTTAAGCTCTGCGGCACTGTATACAAGAAATCTTGCAGCTCTTAATTTTGTAGCCATATCAGCAAGCTTAAAAGCTATTATCTGCTGCTGGCATATAGGTTTTCCAAACTGTATCCTCTCTTTTGAGTATTCAAGAGCCTGTTCATAAGCTCCCTGAGCAATGCCCAAAGCCTGTGACGCTATGCCAATTCTTCCTCCGTCGAGAGTTGACATTGCAATTTTAAAGCCCTCTCCTTCTTTTCCGAGAAGATTTTCTTTAGGTACTTTTACATCATTAAAAATAAGCTCACTTGTCTGGGATGAACGTATACCCATTTTGTCATAATGGTCACCGAATGTAAATCCGTCCCATCCGTTTTCAACTATAAAAGCACTTATTCCTTTTGTGCCTATATCCGGAGTAGTAACGGCAAAGATAATATATGTATCGGCTTTTCCGCCGTTTGTTATAAAAATCTTTCCGCCGTTTAAAATATAGTGGTCGCCTTCTAAAACGGCTGTCGTTTCCGTTCCGCCGGCATCGCTTCCAGCATTTGGCTCAGTAAGACCAAAAGCGCCCAATTTTTCTCCTGCTGCAAGAGGTTTCAAATATTTTTCTTTCTGTTTCTCATTTCCGTATTTAAGTATAGGCCAAGTTCCGAGGGATGTATGAGCTGAAAGTATAACGCCTGTGCCGCCGTCAATTCTTGAAAGCTCCTCCACAGCTATGGCATAGCTCAAAGTGTCAAGCCCTGCTCCGCCGTATTTTTTATCATACGGAATACCCATTAATCCAAGTTTTTTCATTTTTGCCATTATCTCATCAGGAAACTTGTTTTCCTGATCAAGCATAAAAGCAATAGGTTTAACCTCACTTTCAGCAAATTCTCGTACTTTTAATCGAAAATCTTCTTGTGCCGGTGTTAACTTATACATCATACTAAATTCCTCCCTTTTACTTTAATTTTAAAACTTCACTCAGACTTTTCCTTTTTAACTCGTCTGTAAGGACCTGCTGTACTCTCTTTAATTCGTTATGTACAGTACACAATTTATCTTCTCTGGTGCATACATATCCTTCACGCATGCACTCGTTAATGACAAAATCATTGTCAACAGAGCTTATAATATCAAATAAGTTAAGCTCATCGCATTTCTTAGCCAATCTATAGCCGCCGTTTGGCCCTCTTATTATCTCAACAATACCACTTTTTGACAATTTTTTAAATATCTTATACGCAAATGAAGTCGGAACAGCTTCAGTTTTTTCCACATAAGAAGCAGAATGTATATTCATATCACTTAAGGCTCTTACTACCCTTATAGCGTAGTCGATTTCTCTGGTTATAAGCATATCCTCATCTCTTTTCCCTATACTTGACTAATTTAGTCCAGTATAACAGTAACATCTAAAAAAGGCAATAGTTAGGTGAAATATTTTTTATTTATAGCATATTTAATAAAATCCAAACTACATTTTTAGTGAAATTAACAAAAAAATACCGTCAAGTATATGACGGTATCTAAAATTTATTATTTGGAATTAGATTTTTAATTGCCATGTTGTTTTTTTATAAAGTTCCAGCTGTCACGGCACATTTTTTCTATATCATACTTAGCATGCCAGTCAAGAACTTTTTCTGCTTTTCGTATATCTGCATAGCACATGCCCACATCTCCGGCACGTCTTCCTATAATTTTATACTTAATTTTTTTACCGCTTGCCTTTTCATATGCTTTTACTATCTCAAATACGCTTGTACCTTTCCCGCTTCCCAAATTAAATACCTCGGCGCCTTTATGCTTAAAACCGTAATCCATAGCCTTTATGTGACCTTTTGCAAGGTCCACAACATGTATATAATCTCTCACTCCCGTACCATCCGGGGTATCATAATCATTTCCGAATATATTAAGATACGGCAAATCGCCCAAAGCAACATGGTTTATATATGGTATAAGATTATTTGGAATGCCTTTTGGATTTTCACCTAAAAGGCCGCTTTCATGGGCACCGATTGGATTAAAATACCTCAAAATTACAGCGCTCCACTCTAAGTCGGCTTTACACAAATCCGTCAAAATTTTTTCAATCATAATTTTACTCTGGCCATATGGATTTATTGCTGAAAGTGGCATAGTTTCTTCAAAAGGCACTTTATTATTAAGTCCATAAACCGTTGCCGATGATGAAAATATTATATTTTTGCAGCTGTTTTTGTTCATCGCTTTTAATACGTTTATTGTTCCCGAAACGTTGTTTTCATAATATTCCAAAGGCTTTTCAACCGATTCACCAACAGCTTTAAGCCCCGCAAAGTGGATTACGGAATCAATTGTATTTTCTTTAAATATACCATCGACACCATTAAAATCACGCATATCCGCATTGTAAAATTTAAAATTCTTACCTATAATTTTTTGTATTACTTCAATATTTTTTTCATCGGAATTAGAACAGTTGTCCATTATTATAAAATCATATCCTGCTTCTGCAAGTTCAACGCATGTATGGCTCCCTATAAATCCGTTTCCGCCGGTTACAAGTATGCTCAATTTTTTATCCTCCTGCCAAACAACAATTCAATTTTTTCAATTTATAACTATAATATCATACTTTAAAAAACAAGTAAATTGAAAGCAGCCGCAAAAAATCCTTTTTGCATAAACTTTGCTTAATATAAAAATGTCTTTAAAATACTATTATATTAAAAACAGCCGTTGACCGGACGGCTGCTTTTTTAGGGAAATTATAATATATAGCATCAGTTTAAAAGACTGCTTTTATCTTTTTTTGCTTTTAAACTGACAATATCTTTATTGCCAAAAATCTCAGTTATAAGTACCGCCACAAAAATAAAAGTAAATCCAACAGCTGTGCTCACTGTTATTGCTTCCTTAAAGAAAATCACCGAGAAAACTATGCTGAATAAAGACTCAAGGCTCATTATCATAGAAGATTCTTCAGAACACACATACTCCAGTCCAATATTTTCAAAAAGTATACAAATCGCCGTACATGCTATGCCAAGATATAAAACCGCTGAAATCGAAGTCGCATTCCATATAGCTTTTGACGGTTCTTTTAAAATCAAAGCAGCTATCCATGAAAATACAGCACAGACCAAAAATTGAAGCATAGTCATAAGAATCGGGTCTCTTCCGCTGCCGTATTTTGCAATGGATACTATATGAGCGGCAAACAAAAAAGCACTTACAACAGAAAGCACATCACCTTTATTTAATTCTCCGCCTCCTGCAAAAAGCGAAATAAGTATGCCCGCAGTACAGATAAAAGCAGCTACAATATGGTTTGTCTTTGGCTTTTGCCGTATTACTGCCCAAGATATAAAAGGCACTATAACACAATAGGCAGCCGACAGCAAAGCGTTTTTGCCGGGCATATTAAATGCTACACCTATTGTTTGGCTTGAATAAGCAAGAAAAAGACAAATACCTACTATAAGACCGCTTTTCAAATAATCTTTATCTAAAAGTTTGAGCTTTTTTCTGAAAATTGCTGCTAAAATAACAACAGCTATTGAAAATCTTAAAGCTATTATATACATAGGCCCAATACTATCAATAGATGACTTTATCACACAAAGAGAACTACCCCAGATTACAGCTGTCAAAAAAAGCATTATTTTTGCCATTTTGATTTTTGATTTTGTTTTCATTTTTACCACCTGTTTTGTTTTCCACAATTACATTTCTTATATTTACATGATATATCTTTAAATGCTGTTTCTGCGGACACAAAACAAGTGTTATCTTGTATTTAAACATTAAATACGCTGCATAAAACTGCCAAAACAAACGTTTTATCTATTCAGCTCAGACTGTAAAACCACAGTTTAAATACAGCATTTAACTGTGATTTTTTCCAATTTAGCTGCTGCGCTTCCTTGATTAAAATTTATATCAAAAGTATAATTAAGTAGTAACTATTTTTGTTGAGGGGAAAAAATATGAAAACAATCAAAATGCAAAACGTATACTGTTCAGAAGCCGATTACAGCAAGCTTTGCACACTTGACATAGACGTAATAGAAAAACATACAGCGCCTCTTATACACCAAATGTCTCGTTTTTGGTATATAATTGACGGCCACGGCATACTTAAACTTCAAGACAGAGAATACGAGTTAAAAAAGGGGACTCTGGTTTCAGTTCTGCCATGGCAGATAACAGACATAATAAGTGTTGAAAGCCCAATAAGGTATTATCTTCTTATTTATTATTTTGACAACATAAACTCGGTTATAAAATCATTTTACAGCGTTGATGAACCGCTTAATATAATAGAATGCCTTCATGACAATCCGGTAATATACTGCAACGAAGAACAGCAAAAAAACATAGAGCGCATATTATCATGTATAAAGGATGAAATTGGTCTTGAATCAATAAATCCACCCGACTTTAAAAGCGGTCGTTTATCAAGTGTATTTGTTACAAACAAAATAATTGAATTAATACTTATAATGATACGCCACAGAATGGACGGCGACAAAAAGAAATGTGTTGTACAAAAAAGTGATATTTTATATTATATGTACTGCAATCTTGATAAAAAGCTGACTTTAAAAAGGCTTTCAGCCCTTTTTTTTATGAGTGAGTCATCAATAAGCTCCTATCTTACAAAAATAACAGGTCTGTCGTTTTTTGATTTGCTTAACGAAATGCGGGTGGGAAAAACCGTTAATTTCTTGCTGTATACCGATTTTACAATGGATGAGCTTGCAGAAATACTCGGGTTTGTTGACAGTTCTCACATATGCAAGGTATTTGCGGCAAGAGTTGGCATGAGAGCCAATCAGTACAGGAAAACTTATCAGAATGTTGAGCAGATGTGCATGATACGTCTTGGAAAAAGCGCCTACAAAATAGTGGAATATATATACAGAAATTCTGACAGGATTATTACAATACAGGATGTAGCCGTGAAATTTTCAAAAACTACAAAAGAAGTAAACAGCATACTGCTGTATCTTGTTGAGAAAAATTTCACTGAATTTTTGAATTTTGTGCGCATTAACAAAGCCTGTGTGCTGCTTAAAACCACAGACCTTACAATAATGCAGACAGCTGTTGAAGTTGGATACGGAAACACAAAAACATTTACGCGGTACTTTCTTAAATTCAGGACAATGACACCGCGGGATTTCAGAAAAAATGTCAAATTTCACAAACATTTTAATACAATTAAACAATAAAAGCTCGATTTTGGTATTAACCGAAACCGAGCTTTTATTATATTAGTTGAGGTATAAAAGGTTTTTACTTATTATCATTAATCTGTTTTGCCATGTTTTTCATTTCTTTTTCACCCAAGTTGCAGTCTGCAGCTGTAAGTGTGTAATATAAGCCTTCATCCTGCCACATATAGCTTTCCATCTTCTGGATTTCAACTTTATCAGAACCGTAAGAAATTACTATATCTCCTGATGCTTCTTCTTTTTTATCCTCATCTGTAAGCTGGTAATCCGGCGGTACAAACTTATAAGTCTGGTTTGTATATCCTGTTGTATTTTCTCCATTATCGGTATATGGATTTCCGCCGTCAATCATAAGCATTACATTTTGGCCTTTATCGTTTTTATAAGTAAGGTTTAATGTATTATATTCTTTTCCGACTGAATTTCCGTCTTCATCAACACCATGAGTTGTACCGGTTCCGCCTCGCGTAAACTTATATCCGTTATCAAACGAGTCTACATATTTTGGCGTAAACCCCAATTTTTTATCATATTTGCCTATATCACTTACTGACGTAATCTCATTGTTTTTTGAAGATGCTACAACACCCGTCATTTTGGCTGCCGCATAGCATGACACCGACATTAATGCAACAACACCTAAAACTACTAATTTTTTAGCACTGAATATTTTCATTGAAAAATTCTCCTTTCTTTTTCTCTCAGCTGTCTCTGCCTTTATCCTCTGGAGCAGAAAGCATGAAGGCGTGACAGTTTCGGCTTTTTTTTCTAAAGCGTCTTTTATAAATTCATCAAACTTTTCCATACACAGGTTCCTCCATTTTTTCTATATTTTCGGATAGACTTTTTTTCAGTTGTTTTTTTGCTGAAAACAGTCTTGATTTCACCGTTGCCTCCAGCGACGATGTGGCATTGGCAATTTCTTTAATCGAAAAACCGTTAAAATAATATAAAACAATAGTGGTACGCTGTTTTTTGCCAAGACGTCCTATGGCTTTATATAGCTTGGCATATGATGAGCGCTGTTCCGAAGGATAACTGTCAAATACAGGAGGAAGCATACTATCTGCTTTTTCATATAATTCTTCTACCGGTACAAGGCGGCTTTTTTTATCAATGGCTTTCCACGCTTTTCGAGTAAGAGAACGGAAAAACCACGATTTAAAGCTTTCAGGCTTTTTTAATGCCATTATATTTAAAAAACAGTCTGTAAACGTTTCCTGAACTATATCCTCGGCAAGTGAAACATCACCTGATATTAATGCCGCTGTGCGCACAGCTTTTAACTGATACTCGGCAAACAATCTGTCAAAGGCAGCTTCGTTACCGTTTTGAATCTGTTTTACCAAAGCTGCCGTTTCTTCAGTTGTCAACATAAGTGCCTCCTCTTTTTTCTTTTCTGACGCGTCTACACATAAGAGAAAAAAACAAGCAAAAAGGTTTTATAATTTCCAAAAAAAATATAAATTTAAGTTTAACTGTTTTATTAAAAGCACACAACAAAAAAAGGCATTCCAAATAAGAATGCCTTAGGAGAGGATTAAAATTGAAAAACCCTTTGTTTTTCAAATTCGTAACTTAATTTAACTTACAGCCTAACACACTTTCCAAATCGCTTATCTTAAAACAGTTATTTCCGTTTACATTTACTGATTTTATATTGGATTTTGTTCCATTTACATAAAGAATCCAGCCTGCCTGTGTATTATTATCTGTGTTTATGACAGGCACATTTTTATCTTCCGTACCGATATTCTTATAGCTTTCGCCGGTTTTAACAAATATACTTTTTACGGATGCATCAAAGCCTACCGAAAACTCATTTTGCGTGCCTTTAAGTGCCATTGCAGCATCTCTGAGTTTTACATATCCGCTTTCACTTTCTTCAGTCTTATCATCAACCGCTTTATCAGCCTTGAATATCCAAATCTGCGCAGGGTCGTTATTAGGCACAACAGATATTTTTGGTTCAGCCTTTACATTGTTTAATGTGAACCGCTTTGTTTCACTGTTATAAACATAATCAGTTATATCTGTGTCTTGATTTAAGCTGTCACTTATGCTCGTAGTTATACCGAAATCATTGTCATTTGTAACTGCTATTGTTTTTTTATCCGGAAGAACACATATACCCTCTGCCTTTTCGGACGTCCAGCCTTCGGCACGAAGATCAATATATTTTTCCTTAGTCATAAATTTTATATTAGGAAGCTCTGTTTCACTGTCGGCATATTCGAGAGCTTTACCGTTATATGTCATGCCGCTTATATCTGTAGCCCCTGTCAAATCAACCTTATAAACAACATTGCTCATTGTTTTATCTTTAAGCTTTCCTTGTTCTATAACAAGAAGCTTGTTGTCATTAACTGCATATATATCACCTATTTTACAGTCTTTCGGCGATTTATACTGTGATAAATCCACAGGATAGGCAAACATTTTTGTTTCCTTAGTTTCAGGATCAAACTCTACCATTCTTGTAAAGCATGCCGTCTTGCTCGTCTGTCCGTCTACATTAAGCACACTCTGTACTGCCGCTATTATTTTTCCTGAAGGCGTAACCGCAATACCCTCAAATCCTCTGTTTGGTATTCTGTATTTTAATATTTCAGGAAGTCCTTCCCCAGGGCCATATTTTTCAAGTATCTTGCCTGTTGAATCAGCTTTTATAATAAACGGGCCGTATTCATCACATATCCAGAAGTTCCCCTCCTTATCCACATCTATGCCTTCCGTGTCAAGGCCTTCACTGTCATAACCAATATTATTTAAATCTAAATCAAGGGCCGCCTCTCCTGTAGCTCCTATGCTTCCGGGAGCAAGAGGCAGCCCTGTTATTTTTTTGCCTGTGCTGTCTTTAAGTTCTATCTCAGAATTAACCGATGCACTGTCACCTTTTATTGTAATTATTCCTATGCTTGGAGTAAAATCCGGGCAGGGAAATAATTTTGCGTCACTGCTGTTGCCGTTTTCCGTATACTGAGGCGCGTCCCCATTAGGCCCTCTGTCCGTTATTGCGTAAAACTGCATATTTCCGTCACTGTCATAGCCTTTAAATGCCACTGATGAACCAAACCCAGGTACAAGTCCGCCTTTAAAATTATCGTCTGTGGAATAAAAAGGTACTTTAAGACTATCCGATACCGAAACATCATATGATTTTGCACTGTCAATTTTATTTGATGCAAAAGCCGGTACCGACTGAAACAGCATTGTAACTAATATTGCCGATGAAATTATTTTCTTTTTCATAACTTATCTCCTCGCTTAATTTATTTATTTCCTTTAATTACAAGTATAGGGAGACAAACTTTCATGGTCTATCATATTTTGGTTAAAAAACTGTTAATTATAGTGACATTCTTTAATTGAATTTAAACTGTAAGTAAATTAGAAAACACCTTCAAGATTTTGTCCGTAAATTCTTTGTTAAAACAGAGCAAATAATATCGCCTCTGATAATCGTATTTCATACTACTTTATCCGATAAATCAATATTAAGAAGTATTAACTGCTATTATTTATTTGAGGTGATAAACATGAAGCCGCTCAAGGTAAAAGTCAGTATAACTTTAGACAACGATATTGTTAAAGAGCTTAAAGAACTTGCGGAAAAAGACGACCGTTCGTTTTCGCAATATATCAATATTCTTCTCAGAAAACATTTGGAAAATTTTAGAGATTCCGTATAAACTTTTTATTATAATATAAAATAAGAGTAGTACACCGACTGAAACGTCAGTCGGTGTACTACTCTTAGTTATATTAAATTTACATAAGGTTCGTATCTGCAAGCTCCTCAACAAGAAGCATATGAGAATAAATTTCACTTACCATAGTGTTTTCCAACTTTGCTACATTATACTTAGCCTTTAAAAGGTCAAGTTCCGTAGCTTTGCCGTTTTGGTAATTTGCCTGTGTTCTTTCAAGAGTGTTTTTCAAAAGCCTAAGCTGTTCCACATTGCTTTTATAGCTCTTTTCATTTTCCATGCAATCATTATACTTTGAAAGCAATGACTGATAAACATCATCTTTTTTATCATCATAACTCATTTTTGCTGAATTCAAAGAGTTCTGTGCGCTTTGATATCCGCCTATTTCACTGTTGCTTATAGACGAAAGACTTGAAGTCTGTTTTTTCGATTCATATGTTTTTTTTGCCTGAGCAACTGAATTGCTTAAAGCAACTTTTCCGTTTATGTAGCTGTCAACAGGCATTGATATTTCAAAAGGCTTATATACAGGGTCCAGCACAAAATTATATCTTGTGTCAATACTTGCGCCTATCAATATATTAAGTGCCTTATAGTCCTTTTCCAAAGCATCCTGTTTATTTACAAGCGTTGTTTTATCATCGTTATATGTTTTTTCTTCTGTTTCAAGGTCGCTTTTTGAAAGTTTTCCAAGATTATACTTTGCTTTAGCAATTGTAAGGTTGTTATCCTCAATTTTCAAATTCATTTTTAAAAGCTCTATGTCTCTTTGAGTCTCAATAAGAGATATATATGATGATTTTACGGAATGTTTAAGGCTTGCTTTTTCCGCATCAAGGTTTGTAATGGAGTTTTCATAACTTGTTTTTGAATTAATAAAAGAAATAAGCGATGAAAAACCTCCGTCATCATCTCCTGCCATTGCAGAATTATACGAACTTTCAAGGGTAGTATCAGTCAAATCTATGCTTGCCGAAGTATTTTTTATTGATGAGCTGTTGTTTATTGCCTTTTTTGTGGCATCTTCAAGAGTAAGTGTGGCAAGAGATGAATCCTTATCAACAGTTATATAATCTGTGTATTCATTCCAAAGCGATTCATTCCAAAGCGATTGGTCTTGCTCTGTAACAGATGACGTATCGTTCGCCGTAGCCGAGGATGTTTCACCAAATACCGAAACCGATGAAAACATAAGCGTTGCTGCTATAAAAAGCGCCAAATATTTTTTTTTCATTTTCAGACATCTCCTTAATGTTTTTACTCAAATCTGAGAGCCTCTATAGGATCAAGAGCAGCTGCTTTTTTAGCCGGAGTAACACCGAATATTATGCCTATTGCTGTGGATATGCCTATTGCTCCAACTATTGCCGAAATGCTCATTATAGGTGTTATATCCACTATCTTTCCCACTATCAATGCTCCAAACCAGCCGAATATAAGTCCCAGCAGGCCGCCCATTCCTGTAAGTATTATAGCCTCAGAAATAAACTGAAGCAATATATCTTTGTTCTTGGCTCCTATAGCCTTTCTTATTCCTATTTCCTTTGTTCTTTCAGTAACTGTAACCATCATTATATTCATAACACCTATTCCGCCTACAAGCAGCGAAATAGCGGCAACAAAGCTTATAAATATAGTTACATACGAAAGTATTGAATTTATACTGTCTACTATGTCGGTGCTGTCTTCAATATAGTATTTATCTGAGTTATCATGAAAATTTGAAAGCGCCGACAATATTTTTGTCTGCATTGCTTCACTTTGCTCAGGATTATCAATAATTATGGATAATCCGCTTAAAGCAGAGCCTGTAAATACCTTCATACATGTCGTTATAGGCATTATTATCTCTTCCGGATACTCGGAACTGTATTCCGAAGACGAAGTATCGGTATTTTCAGTAATTCCAACAACTGTCAGCTTTGTTGTACCTTTCCAAGATTCTATTTTTATTTTTTGTCCTATTACATCGTCATCACACTCGTCAAACACCTTTTGGGCAGTTGTATCCTGAATTACGCATACATTGTTTCTCATTTCCACATCATTATCAGAAATATATCTGCCGTAAAGCAATGTGTCATTATTAATAAATTTATAATCACCTGTAGAACCCGTTATACTTGCCTTGTTTGTTTCTGTTGGATCCAAAAGTTTAACATAGGCACTGTTTGAGCCTGAATATGTAGGGGCAATATACTTCATACCATCAACGTCATCTTTCAGCATATAGTAATCATCCATTGTAAGAAGGTCTCTTGTATCAATATTTTTTGAGCTTACAAGGCTTACTTTTAATGTTCCCGTGCCGAATGTGTCAAACTCTTTCTCTATGGCTGCCTGAGAGCCGTTTCCAATTGCAACTATTATTATAACACTGCTTATGCCAATAATAATACCAAGCATTGTCAAAAACGTACGCATTTTATTTGAGAACACATTTCTTACAGAGGATTTTAAACACTCATATAAATTCATATTTCTGCACCTCCTGAAAGTGTTCTGTTTACAACAGGATGATCATCTGTTATTTGACCGTCTTTAAAAACAACTATCCTTTTTGTAAACTGAGCCACATCCGGCTCATGGGTTACCATAACTACAGTTGCACCTTCATCATTAAGTTTTTGAAATATTTCCATTATTTCAACTGTTGAACGGGAATCAAGATTTCCTGTAGGCTCATCTGCCATAAGTATCGACGGATTATTTACAAGCGCCCTTGCTATAGCAACTCTCTGTCTCTGTCCTCCTGAAAGCTCATTCGGCTTATGACGCACACGTTCTCCAAGCCCGACTTTCGCAAGTGCCTCCATTGCTGTTTTTTCTCTTTTTTTTCTTTTGGCACCGGCATATATCATAGGCAGCTCAACATTTTCAAGCGCCGACAATTTCGGCAGCAGGTTAAAAGACTGAAACACAAATCCTATTTTTCTGTTTCGTATATCCGCAAGTTTTGAATCGCGGAATTTAGCAACATCCTCACCATCAAGATAATATTCACCTTCTGTAGGCCTGTCAAGACAGCCCAGAATATTCATCATTGTTGATTTTCCTGAACCGCTTGTTCCCATTATAGACACAAACTCGCCTTCTTCAATTGTAAGGTTTATATCTTTAAGTGCCATAACGGCAAGCTCGCCCTGATTATATTTCTTATATATGTTTTCAAGCTTGAGTAAAGGCATATTTCATCATCCTTTCCTCATTAATTCCTGCTTCGGGTGCTTGAATGGTTTCCGCCGCCTGACGGCATTTCTCCGCCACCGCCGGGGCCTCCGCCTGACTGTCCGGTTTTTCCGCCTCCGAATAGGTTGCTTAAAAATCCTCCTGACGACGAGCTGGTGCTGGTACCTTCTTTAACTGTGGCATAATCCATCAAGTTGGCACCTTCCTTAACTGATGAATCCGGGCTTTCAAGTATTACATCACTACTTTCAAGACCGCTTATTAACTGCATATACATATCGCTTGATATTCCAAGCTCAACGATTTTCTTTTTGAGAATATTGTCATCACCTACAACAAAAACATAATATGTATCTGTTTTTGTATTTTTCATTACAGATGAAACTGGTATATAGTTTACGTTGCTTAAAGAAGCAACTATAATTTCCATATCAAACTCAAAGCCCGGTTTTACAAGCTCATCGTTATCGTCCATATGCACCAATACAGGAACAACTGTTTCGCTTCCGCTTATTGTGCTCTTGCTTTCCGCACTGGGTTCAATTTTGGTGACATGGCCATGATATGTCTTATTCTCAATGCCGTCTGATGTAAGTTCAACTTCCTGTCCGACTTCTACTTTTGCTATATCATATTCACTTACATATGCAAGAACATCAAGATTTGTAAGATCGGCTATTTTCATTATAGCAGTTGAATCAGTAAGCATCTGCCCAGCTACGGCACTGTTTTCAAGAATTGTACCTGAAATAGGGCTGTATGTGGCTTCTGCCAGCTTTGAAAGATTTGTTTTGGCCTCATCAAGATTCATTTTTGCCGTCTCAGCAGCATTCTTCTGTTTTTCATAACTTTCTTTTGTTGATGAATCTTTTAATCTGTCCTGACCGTATTCAAGGTTAAGCTGTGCTTTTTCAAGAGCAAGTTTACAGGTTTTGATGTTTGACTGAAGTGTAGTTCTGTTTTTAACAAGACCGTTATAATCATCCATAAAATCATCATAGTCCGACTGGCTCATGCCTCCGAGAGAAAGCATTTGTTTATAATAATCCATGTCATTCTCGTCTTTTTTTATATCGTCCTCATTATCGCTGTAAGCCTTGTTGGCACTGTCTAAATCCTTTTGTGCAGACTGAACAGCGCTCTTAAGTTCTATAAGCTCCGTACCCTCTGCCGGTTTTACCATTTGATTTAATTCAAGCTCTGCATTATCCAAAGAAATCTGTGCTGATTTGACTTTGTCCTCAAGCTCTTTTTTGTCATTATCAGTATCATATGTAACAAGAAGCTGTCCTTTTTCAACTTTGTCACCTACATCAGCATATACTTTTTTTACATCTTCGGAAAGTTCTATAAATATAGATTCCTCATCAGTTGGCTGAATCGTGCCTGATGCTGTAACTCTTTCATCAATGTCTCCGTTTTTAACTTTTACTGTTGTAGGAGGTACAACCGCTGTACTGCTTTGTTTTGTATTTCCTATTCTCAAAATAAGAACTGCCGCTGCAATAACAACAATAAAAACAATAATTAATATTATAATTACTTTTTTTCTTGATTTTTTCACTTTTTTCACCTCTACAAAAATTTAAAAATATCTATAATTGGGATAAGTTTACAATTTTTCTTTGTTCTTAAAATGATTGGTTTGTGAACTTAAGGTGAAAATTGGTTAATTAAAGCGGCATCTTTTTTGATTATACAAAACCTTTTGCATCAAGTGTTCAGGTTTAAGTTAATTTAAGAGAAATTTAAGTTCATTTAAGATTTTACAAAATATTTATTTACTTTCACAGTAGAAAAAATGCAGTTGCTTTGTTATAATATATTCAAATAACAAACTGGGAAATTGGACACTTTTAGACAGATGTTTCAGATGTTATTTATAAGCAATACAATATCTGTTAAGGACGGTAATTAAAATGTTAAAAGGCAAAACGGTACTCGTGGGAGTCACAGGAGGCATAGCTTCATACAAAATGGCAAACTGTGTAAGCATGCTTATAAAGCTTGGTGCTGACGTACATGTACTGATGACTCAAAATGCAACTAACTTTATAAACCCTATCACATTTGAGACTTTAACTGGAAATAAATGTATAGTCGACACATTTGACAGAAATTTTCAGTTTAATGTAGCTCATGTTTCTTTGGCAAAAAAAGCCGATGTTTTTCTTATTTCGCCTGCTACTGCAAACATTATAGGCAAAATTGCAAACGGCATTGCCGACGATATGCTTACAACAACGGTTATGGCTTTCAACAAAAAAGTAATAATTGCTCCTGCCATGAATACTCAAATGTACCACAATCCTATATTGCAGTTAAATCTTCAAAAATTAAGAAAATTCGGGTACGAAATAATAGCCCCAGACAGCGGCCGTCTTGCCTGCGGAGATACCGGAGAAGGCAAAATGCCTGCGGAAAGCGTGCTTGTTGATTATGTTCTTAAAGAACTTGCGCATGAAAATGATATGAGTGGTCTGAAGGTTATAATAAGTGCCGGCCCTACACAGGAAGCCATGGACCCCGTAAGATATATAACAAACCATTCTTCAGGAAAAATGGGATACGAGCTTGCAAAAGCCGCAATGAGAAGGGGTGCCTCAGTTACACTTGTAAGCGGTGTTACAAACCTTGAAAAACCAAGATTTGTAGAAACAATAGACGTTATAAGCGCCCAAGATATGTTTGAGGTATTTAAAAGCAGATTTAAAGACTATGACATAATAATAAAAGCTGCTGCCGTTGCCGACTATAAGCCGTCCGTAACCGCTGACGAGAAAATAAAGAAAAAAGACAGTGAAATGTCTATAAGCCTTTCAAGAACTCCCGACATAATAAAATATATGGGAGAAAACAGACGTGACGGGCAGTTAATATGCGGTTTTTCAATGGAGACACAAAACATGGTTGAAAACAGCCGCACAAAGCTTGACAAAAAACATATAGACATGGTTGTTGCAAACAATCTTAAAGAAAGCGGCGCCGGATTCGGCACAGACACAAACATTGTTACAATAATCACCAAAGACAGCATAAAGCCTCTTAAATGCATGAGCAAAGAGGAAGTCTCAATGGCGATACTTGATGAGATACTTATTAATATAAAGAAATAAATATGTCAGGAGAGATAAATTTTGATTAAACGCTTAACATTAAAAGTGCAGGCTTACAACTATCTTAAAAATGAAATTCTTGAAGGTCGTATTGCTTCGGGTGCTATATACTCAGAGCAGAAATTCGCTGATGACCTCAGCATTTCAAGAACACCTGTAAGAGATGCTATTTTACAGCTTGCCCACGAGGGATTTGTGAAAATACATCCGAATAAAGGCATATCGGTAAAAGAACTTACGCCTGAGGATGTTAAACAAATATTCCAAGTAAGAAGTGCTATTGAAAGCTACTGTGCGATGTATGCAGCCGAACATATAAATACCGACGAAGGCTACGAGCTTATAAAAAATCTTGAAAGTCATCTAAAAGCAGAAAAGGATATAATAGATACAGGCAGTGACTTCCGACGATTTATGTCAGAAGATACCGCATTTCACATGTGCATTACTTCTTTCTGCAAAAATGAGCAAATCATAGACATAATGCTTAACCTTCGAGGAAAAATAGACCGTGTAGGAGCAATTTCATTATCACAGAAAAACAGACTTCCAAATACTTTAAGAGAACATACAAAAATTGTTGACGCAATAAAAAGCGGTGACGCTTCAAAAGTATATGCCGCCATTACATATCATTTCAAATGCTGCCAAGATATATTTGTAAAATAAAGCTGCATTTTCAGCAAAAGCCTTAAAACGAGGCTTTTTAATCATTATGTTCGTATATCAAAACCTTCTTTTTATTTCTGAATTTCTCGTAAATACAACCAAGTCAAACCTATATTTATTGTTTATTAAGTTAATAGATTTAATATTCTCTTAATGTTATAATTTTTAATATGTTACATATTAAAGTTAAAGGAGGTATTAGAATGAAAATTACAGCAGTAGAAACAATTCAGCTCCCGGCTCATCCGCGACATATTTGGGTAATGATCCATACCGATGAGGGAATAACAGGAATAGGCGAGGCTACAGACAAAGTCGAGCTTACAAAAATAGCCGTACATAATTTTTGTGCAGAAATAATACTTGGACAAAATCCGCTTGAAAACGAAAAGCTTTGGGCAACAATGTATGATAGTGCTAACTATACAGGATATATGGGTGCTGAGATGCGTGCTATTGGTGCTGTAGATATGGCTTTATGGGACATTAAAGGAAAAGCTGCTAATATGCCTGTATATGACCTTCTTGGCGGAAAAACACAGGAAAGTTTGAGAGTTTACAACACATGTATAAGCTACGGCAAAATCCGCGATCGTGAAATGTTTATGGATGATGCCGGCGCTCTTGCCGAGGACCTGCTTTCAGAAGGAATAAAGGCAATGAAAATATGGCCTCTTGACAGCCTTTCTACACGATATAATGGCCAATATGTAACAAGAGAAGAAATAAGGAATGGTCTTATTCCATTTAAAAAAATTAGGGATGCTGTCGGGGACAAGATGGAAATAGCCCTTGAGATGCACTCAAGATGGAACCTTCCAATGGCTGTACGTATAGCCGAAGAAGTCGAACAGTATGATCCTATGTGGTTTGAAGATCCTATACCAGTGGACAATATAACCTGCTTTGCAAATTTAAGAAAAAAAGTCAGACTGCCAATACTTGCAAGTGAGCGACTTTCAACAAAATATCAGTTTCGTGAACTCTTTGAAAAAGACGCCTGCGATATAGCCATGTTTGACGTTAGCTACTGCGGCGGAATAACCGAATGTAAAAAAATAGCTGCAATGGCTGATGCTTATCACCTGCCTGTAACTACCCATAACTGCGGCTCACCTATAATGACAATGGTTGTTGCTCATCTTATGATAAGTTGTCCTAACACAAATGGCATAGAAACAGTGCGATCATTGTACAAGACATTTGACATCACGGATGCTAAGGTTGATATACGTGACGGCCATATATATTTAAGTGACCGTCCAGGGCTTGGAATTAACCTTTTGCCTGAGGTATACAATGCTAAAGATACAATACATACTATAACAAAAGACGTACGCAATGACCAAATGTTTGCAATAACCGGAGATCCGTGGGCACAGTCACCTGGTGATGATAAAGCAGGAGTAATTAATGTAAAATAACTTATAACATTTAACATTTGTACAACTTTGCATTATTAAAAACTTAATTATATCATCGGTACCAACACAAGAGGCTCAAATAAACCCATACAAATAAACCCATACAAATACATTTGACTTTCAGCAAGTAATTTTATAAAATAAACGTATAAAGAAAACAATATTTGAATGTGGTTGTATATATATTTTTTGCCGGAGGTAACTCAAATGGATGATAAAAGCTTTAAAAACATGGACATGTATAAACAAACAATAAAAATGGAAACCGATGAAAAATTAAAAAAATACAAAGTCAAAGAAGAAAAGGAGCCAAAATCCGCTATATGGTGGATGATAATGATTTTCTGCATAGTATACGGTGTTCAGATTGTATACAGAAATATACTTGCAAACGGCGGTCTTTAATTATTTAAATTAAAATTTCATAGTTTTAGAGATTTAGCGTGCATAAGTGTAAATGTATAAAACATTTACACTTTTTTATTTTTCTGTAAGTCATGTGTCTGTTTATAATTTTTATAATTATTCCACCAAACATCTATTTCATGCAATAATGGAAAAAGGCTTTTCCCCAATTCCGTTAATGAATATTCCACTTTTACAGGCATTTCATTATATTGAGTTCTTTTTATCAGTTCACTATATTCAAGTTCTCGAAGAGAACTCGAAAGCATTGTGTTGGTTATTCCTGGTATATCTCTTTTTAGCTCATTAAACCTGCACACTTCATGTCTCATTATTTGAGACAATACACGAAGTTTCCATTTGCCACCGATTATCTCAAGCGTACATTTTACCGGACATTCTTCTTGCTTCTCCGACTCTTTTATTAAATTTATGTATTCATTTTGCTCCAGTTTTCCCGCCACTTTAATTTCCTCCTTGGTATAAAAAAACATACCTAATCATAAAATTTTGCGTACTTGTTATTATAAAAACAATTAAGTATAATAATTATACCAAGTATAATTTAAGTAAACAAGTGTTTTTGAAAGGAGATATTAATAATGGAATTTATGAAAACCATAGCAATGCGCAAATCTACAAGAAGTTACAAGACTGAGCAGATAAGCGACGAACAATTAAATACAATAATCAATGCCGGATGTGCAGCTCCGGTTGGACTTGGTGCTTATGACACAGTGCACCTGACAATCATTCAAAACCGTGGCTTACTTGATAAAATTACAAAAAGTTCCGCAAAAGTATTTGGTCCAAATGCAAATCCATTGTATGGAGCGCCGACATTTATAGTCATTTCAGGTAAGCCAAATAATTCTCTGCCCAACATAGAACTTGCCGATGCAGCATGTATAATTGAAAACATGGCTCTTGCGGCAGCCGATATGGGCTTAGGCAGCGTATATTTATTCGGCGTAATAAGCGTACTTAATAAAGACAAAGAACTACTTAAAGAACTTAATCTGCCTGACGGCTTTGCACCTGTATCCGGAATCGCAATCGGATATTCTACGGAACCTATTACCAAAGAAAAAGAATTAAAACAAACAATAAAGACTAATACAATTAAATAATCATTAAATTTATTTCTTTAACAAGTTTATAGCTTAAAACAAGGGTGCTTTTTTCTAAGCACCCTTAAATATTTTTTTGGTTTTTCTTTTCATCTCTTAAGCAGTTCTTCGGCAGTCTTTTTGAAATCGGTGCTGCTCTTTTTCTGCACTATATCCATCCATCTGTCAGGAAGATATTTTGTACCTGAATAAGCACCGCATATTGCGCCGCATATGGAACCGTTGGTGTCTGCATCATCCCCCGCATTTACAGCAGCAAGTATTCCGTCACGTGCATTGCCCTTTACAGCATAAAATACGGCAAGAGCAACAGGCACAGACTCATATGCAAACATACTTGCACCAAAAATTCCAACTATTTCGTCAAGAACATCACTTATATCTTTTTCATCACCGCAGCCGTCAACTATATTCTCAATCATTCTAATTCTCTTTGACACACTTGGTGCACAAATATCCGCTCCCACTTTTTCACCGTATTCGGCAGCGTCTGCCGCAATATTAAGTACATCACTTGCGCAGTAACCACCCTTTACTCCGGCGGCAACAGCAGCGGCTACGGCACATGCAGCGGCTACGGCAGGTTTGCTGCCATGGCTTGGAAGTGAGCTTTCGGCAGCAGCTTTAACGCATGCGTCAAAATCATCGTAATATTTTATGCCAACAGGCGCCACACGCATTGCGGAACCGTTTGTACAGCCCTTGCCGGATGTGAGTTTAGGGTCCTTCCCCTCTATAAGTGCCTCAAGAAAACGTCTTGTAGAAGGACCTATTACGGTGCTTTCAAGCATTTTCTGCTCTATTGCCCATTTCTTCATTTCCTCATTAAAGGCAGATTCGGAAAATCCGTTGTTTTCTATAAGAACTTTACTTAAAATTACGCCTTCCATTGTATCGTCGGTTATATCTCCGGCGTCAAGCTGGGCATGATACACCTGCTTTTCTGCTTCAGGCTTTAAAAAATCAGATATAAAGCCATATGTTTCTCTTATTTCCTTTCTTGTAAGAAATGACGCCGGCATCCCCATAGCGTCTCCTATTGCTCCTCCTACCAATGCTCCGTAAGCTCTGTCTATCATAAGTCAAGCCTCCCCTGATATATTCTATTTTTACAGCCTCCAAAAACCATGAGGGCCTTTTATCTCAACTGTTTTAGCTGCACATACTGAAGCCATTTGCGACGCGGTTCTTACATCAATTCCGTTTGCCATGCAATATGTCAGCGCTCCGGCAAAGCTGTCTCCCGCACCTGTGGTATCAACTGCCTTTGCTTTTACGCTTTTATAATCAAAAGTACTTTCAGGCGTATAAACCGTGCCGCCGTTTGAGCCTTTTTTCAAAAACACCGTACCGCCGTTATTTATGAAATCCTTTATCCATTTACTCGTATCTTCTGAAAAATAGCGTATTTCAGTTTCATTCGGCGTAACAACAGTGCTTACTTTTATCATTCTTTCAAGAAGTTCTTTTTTTATATCACCTGCAAGAGGGCTTGGGTCAAAAAGTATCTTTATACCATTTTTACTTACATTCTCAATACAGCTCATAATTTCATCTGCGTTTTCATTAAGCAGGTAATACCCTGTTACAGCGGCGGCTCCTACATTATCAAAATCAGGAACAAGGCCACTAACAAATACGCCTTCCGCTCCCTTTTTAGTCAGAAAAGTTCTCTCGCCGTCAGGCTCGATAAAAACAAAACAGTATCCGGAAGGCTTATCAACTCTCTTAATATATTTTTCAGAAAAACCATGTTTTTTTATATAATCAATAATTGTATCTCCAACTTTATCGTTTCCGACACTCGATACAATATGAGCTTTTCCGCCTATATTGTTTACAGTGGCCGCCATATTTATAGCACAGCCGCCTACAAATTCTTCCTCACTATTTATAAATCCGTCTTGTCCTCTTTCAGGATACTTTTCTATATCAAAATATCTGTCAAGCACAAGACCTCCAAAAATAATACAGTCCATAATTATACCTCAATCTTTACGCTTGACGCTGAGTCCCATGTTACAAAAACTTTGTCTCCTCTTTGAGGTCTTTCGCTTATCATGTCGTTTGTCACTTCGCAGAGTATACTTTCACCGCCGCAGTTTATATTACATGTGGAAATATTACCCGAATATGTTATATGTTCTATTGTGCCTTTAAGAGCACCTGTTTTCGGCTCTTTTGAAATACGCATTTTTTCCGGTCTTACTGCATAGAGCGCATTTTCGCCAATTTTTGCTTTTTCGGCTGGTATTGCTACAGTTCCTTTTTCATTTTCCAAAACAACATATTTTTCGTCGCTGTTTACATTTGTTACTTTACCCTCAAAGAAATTGGCTTTGCCTAAAAATCCGGCTACAAAACGGCTGTTTGGCTTTTCATATACTTCATACGGTGTACCTACCTGTTCAATAGCACCGTTATTCATAACAACTATTTTGTCAGAAAGAGTCATCGCCTCTTCTTGGTCATGAGTAACGAAAAACGTGGTTACTCCTGTTTCCTCAAGAATTCTTCTAAGCTCTACCTGCATTTCAACTCTGAGTTTTTTATCAAGTGCGCTGAGACATTCATCCAAAAGAAGAACATCAGGTTTTATAACCAAAGCTCTGGCAAGCGCCACCCTCTGCTGCTGGCCGCCTGAAAGCTCTTTCGGCTTTCTTTTGGAATATTCCTCCATATGCACCAGTTTCATAATTTCTTCTACTCTTTTATTTATCTCATCAGGTTTTATTTTCCTCTGGCAAAGGCCGTATGCTATATTATCAAACACAGTCATGTGCGGAAAAAGAGCGTAACTTTGAAAAACCATACCTATATTTCTTTTATTTACAGGTACTTTTCCCATTGGCTTATCATCAAAATATACCTCTCCGCCGTCTGTTTTCTCAAACCCTGCTATCATTCTAAGCGTTGTGGTTTTACCGCATCCTGAAGGTCCCAATATAGATACAAGTTTTCCGTCTTCGGCTGTAAGGTCTATACCCTTAACTACTGTATTTTGTCCATATTTTTTTACTAATCCTTTTAACACAACTGTTGACATTTATTTACCACCTTTTCCCATCATACTTTTAAGGCTTGAACCCATTATTATACCTGTTACTGTAAGACAGATAAGAGATATGCCTATAATTACCGTTGAAACAGCATTTATCTCCGGAGTAAAACCAAATTTAATTGAACTTTGTATCTCTATAGGCAATGTGCTTACGCCGTTTGGCATAAGAAAATAGCTGATAGGGAAGTTATCAAAACTAATCATAAAAGACAAAAAACCGCCGGCTACCATTGCAGGAGCTATTGCCGGAAGCGTTACCCGTCTGAAAGTAGTAAAAGGAGTAGCGCCCAATGATGCGCTCATTTCCTCCAAAGACTGGTCCATAGACGCCATTCTTGCCTTTAACACCAAAAGTGAATACGGAAGTGATATAACCACATGCCCTGCACCTACAAAAAACATCGATTTATCAAGATTAACGGCTCTTATCAGGAGAAGAAGAGAAAGACCCATTATAAGCCAAGGTATACTCATAGGCATCATAGAAACGCTGTCAAAAAGCCCTTTGACTTTATCAGAAAGAAATCTATGTCCCAAAATGAAAAATGTTGCCAAAATAACACAAATTATGCCCGTAACAATAGCAAGCAAAAATGAGTTTCTTGCCGCCATTATAAGTTTTGTATCTTTTATGAGTGCCTGATACCACTGTAGGCTGAATTTAAACGGCATTGAATTATACCTCGACTGGTTAAAGCCCATAAGCATAAGCACAAGTATAGGCACATAAAGATAAAGAAGTATAAGCAGTACATATATTCTCGAAAGTGCTTTTTTCATTCTTCATACCTCTTTCCCCATTTACTTATTGCGGCCATACTCAAAAGCACCATGGCAAGGAGTATAAACGCTATTGCCGCACCGAAATTCCAGCCATAAATTTCAAAGAACTGGTCCTCAATAACAGTGCCTATTACAGTACCGTTTACACCGCCTAATATACGAGGCTCAACAAATGTACCAAGGCACGGAACAAACACAATCATTATACCGGAAATAACACCCGGCATCGAAATAGGAAATATGACTTTTCTGAAAGTTGTAAATGTCGACGCTCCAAGGCATGTGCTTGCCTCAATAAGAGAGTTGTCCATTCTCTCAAGAGCCATATAAATAGTAATTACCATATACGGAAAAAAGGCATGTACAAGGCCTATTATTACAGCCGCTTTTGTATAAAGAATACCAAGAGAGCCATGCACAAGACCTACTGAATTTAAAATGCTTTGAAGTATTCCTCCGTCCTGAAGGAATATAAGCCAGCTGTAGACACGCACAAGCTGATTTGTAAAAAACGGTATTATTATAAGCACCATTATAATGTTTTTCATACCTTTTAGTTTTTTCGCCATTATATATGCAAGTGGATATGAAATCAAAAGGCTTATCACAGTTACGAGAACACTGTTAAATACAGTACGTCCCGTTAGTTTAAGATATGTAGATTTTGAAAAAAATCTCGCATAGTTTGTAAACACTATACCGGCAGCGCCGCTGTCGCTTTTAAAGCTGTCTACAAACATTATAAGAAGAGGAAAAATAGCAAAAACAAACAGCACAGCCATTGCAGGCCATGTAAGCATCTGTCTTTTATTCCTGTTCAAAAATACCACTTCCCTTTTTTAAGATATTTAACTTTTTTATTGTACAACAAAACGCGTTGAAGTGCAAAAAATTTTACGGAATATGAGAATTATTTAATCAAAATAAATCAAAGGATGTGATTTATATATGGAAATAAAAGATATCTTTATTTCCAAAGAAAAAAAAGAACGAGACAAAAACTTTTCAGATATTTGCCGTCAATTTTTATCAGAAAAAGCTGAAATTGAAAAAGAACAAAAAAAGAACAAAAGACACAAAAATCCATAAATAAAACCTTGGTGGCTCTGCTTAGCTGGTTCAGTGATTTCCTTGCAGGATATAGCCTTCGGCTGCCGTCCTTTTTCTGACGGTCACGCACCCAATACTCTTGCAAGCCTTTACTGTCAGTAATTTTGCAAAGCAAAATCCGCCTGTGGCGTCCGCATATCTTTGCGGTACTTAAAGGTTGACCTAAATTTTACAACTGGCTTCGCCAAAACAAACATATAAAAAACAGCGGCAGAGCAATGCTCTGCCGCAAAATTTATATGTTTATTTCTGGTCAGCAAGTTTTATATAACTTTCAAGTCTTTCCTTAGCATTTTCTTCTGCTTTTTCAAAGAGTTCGCCTGCAATTTCAGGGAATGTTCTGAGAAGTGATGAATATCTTACCTCACCTTTAATGAAGTCTTGGAAACTGCCCTTCGGCTCTCTTGTTGAATCGAGAGTAAACGGATTCTTTCCCTCTTTTTTAAGCTCAGGATTGAATCTATAGCAATGCCAATAACCGGCTTCAACAGCCTTCTTTATCTCAGTCTGTGCTCCAGACATCTTAATACCATGGTTAATACATGGAGCATATCCAATTATAAGTGATGGACCGTGATACTTTTCTGCTTCCACAACGGCTTTTACAAGCTGTGCAGGATTTGCGCCCATTGCAACCTGTGCTACGTATACATAGCCATAGCTCATAGCCATCATACCAAGGTCTTTCTTCTTTACTCTCTTGCCGCTTGCTGCAAACTCAGCAACTGCTCCGGCAGGTGTTGCCTTTGAAGCCTGACCACCTGTATTTGAGTAAACTTCTGTATCAAATACGAATACATTTACATCTTCGCCTGATGCAAGTACATGGTCAAGTCCGCCGTAACCGATATCGTATGCCCAGCCGTCGCCGCCGAATATCCACTGGCTCTTTTTAGCAAGCTGGTCTTTATTTTCAAGAACATCAGCGATTATTTCTTTTGCTTCGGCGCTGTCGCCCTTATAATCTTCAAGAAGTTTTATAAGGTCTGCTGTTGCCTGCTGATTTGTGTCGCCGTCATTCATTGTCTCAATCCATTTATCAACTGTATCAGCCATTGTTGAGCAGCCCTGAACAGCTTTGAGTTTTTCAAGCTGGTCTTTAAGACGTTCTCTCATATGTTTTACTGCAACTGCCATACCAAGGCCATATTCGGCATTATCCTCAAAAAGCGAGTTTGCCCAAGCAGGGCCATGTCCATTGTGGTTTGTTGTATATGGTGTTGAAGGTGCGCTGCCGCCCCATATTGATGAACATCCTGTTGCATTAGCTATATACATTCTGTCACCGAAAAGCTGAGTTACAAGTTTTGCGTAAGGTGTTTCACCGCATCCTGCACATGCGCCGCTGAACTCAAGAAGCGGCTGTTTAAGCTGGCTGCCTTTTACGCTGTCTTTCGGTATAAGGTTTTCTTTAGGTGAAAGAGTCATAGCGTAATCCCAATTTTCAATCTGTTTTTCCTGTGTATGTGCCGGCTGCATTACAAGTGCCTTACCCTTAGCAGGGCATACCGTTACACAGCTTCCGCATCCGAGGCAGTCAAGAGGTGAAATCTGGATTCTGAATTCATATCCTTCAAGGCCCTTGCCGAAAGCTTTTTTGGTTTCAAATGAAGCAGGAACGCCTTTCTTTTCATCAGGTGAAACTAAAAACGGTCTTATTGCTGCATGAGGGCATACATATGAACACATATTGCACTGGATACATTTTGTAATATCCCACTCAGGAACATCTACGGCTACGCCACGTTTTTCATAAGCAGTAGTGCCGTCTGGGAATGTTCCGTCTTCTCTGCCTTTGAAAGCACTTACAGGAAGCTTGTCGCCTTGCTGTGCATTCATAGGTTCTGCCACATTCTTTACAAAGTCAGGTTTGTCTTTTCCCTCTGCTTTTGGAGCGTCTACAGCATTTTTCCATGAAGCAGGCACTTCAACTTTTACCATCTTATCTACACCCTGGTCAACAGCGGCATAATTCATTTTAAGTATATTTTCACCCTTCTTGCCGTAGCTCTTAGTAATAGCTTCTTTCATATACTTAACTGCATCATCAATAGGAATGATATTTGCAAGTTTAAAGAATGCTGCCTGAAGAACTGAGTTTACACGGTTTCCAAGGCCAATTTCTTTTGCAATCTGTGTACCGTTTATAATATAGAATTTAATATTGTTTTCAGCAAAGTATTTCTTCATTGCTGCCGGAAGCTTTTCGTCAAGCTCCGATACCGGCCACTCTGTATTGAGAAGGAAAATACCGCCCGGATTTAAGTCTGAATACATATCATAAAGATTTACGTATTCCTGTTTATGACATGCTACAAAATCAGCTGTCTTAACAAGATATGTACTTCTTATAGGCTTCTTTCCGAAACGAAGGTGGCTTTGTGTAACACCGCCGGACTTCTTTGAGTCATATGAAAAATAAGCCTGAGCATACATATCAGTATGGTCGCCGATAATCTTAATTGAGTTTTTGTTTGCGCCTACTGTACCGTCTGAGCCAAGGCCCCAGAATTTACAGCTTATTGTGCCGTCGTTTTCAGTTACGTTTACCTCTGCTCCTACAGGAAGCGAAAGATTTGTAACATCATCAATGATACCTACTGTAAAGTGATGTTTCGGATTTTCAAGTTTAAGATTGTTATATACGGCTATAATCTGTGCCGGTGTTACGTCTTTTGAACCAAGGCCGTAACGTCCTGCTACAACTGTAGGTTTCATATCTGATTCAAACATTGCTGTACATACATCCTGGTATAACGGTTCTCCAAGTGCGCCAGGTTCTTTTGTTCTGTCAAGAACAGCAATCTTCTTTACACTCTCAGGAAGAGCTGCAAGAAGATGCTTTGTTGAGAACGGTCTGAAAAGATGTACTTTTATAAGACCAACTTTTTCACCTTTAGCCATAAGGTAATCTATTGTTTCTTCTATTGCCTCACATGCTGAGCCCATAGCAATTATTACTCTGTCTGCATCAGGAGCGCCGTAATAATTGAAAAGTTTATAATCTCTGCCTGTAAGTTTACTTATTTCATTCATATAGTTTTCGCAAACACCTACTACATTTTCATAGAAAGGATTGCTTGCCTCTCTTGCCTGGAAGAATATATCCGGGTTCTGAGCCGTGCCTCTTAAAACAGGATGCTCAGGATTGAGAGCATTTCTCTTAAATTTATTTACTGCGTCCATATCAACGAGCTTTGCAAGGTCGTTATAGTCAAGACATTCTATTTTCTGGATTTCATGTGATGTTCTGAAACCATCAAAGAAATGAAGGAAAGGTACTCTGCCTTTTATAGCTGAAAGATGTGCAACTGCTGCAAGATCCATTACTTCCTGAACCGAGTTTGACGCAAGCATTGCAAAACCTGTCTGACGGCATGCCATTACGTCGGAATGATCGCCGAAAATTGAAAGCGCATGCGAAGCAACTGCTCTGGCGCTTACATGAAATACGCATGGAAGAAGCTCTCCTGCAATTTTATACATATTAGGGATCATAAGAAGAAGGCCCTGGCTTGCTGTGTAAGTTGTTGTAAGAGCACCTGCTGCAAGTGAACCGTGAACCGTACCTGATGCGCCGCCCTCCGACTGCATTTCAACAACCTTTACTGTCTGTCCGAAAATGTTTTTCTTTCCATTGGCTGCCCACTCATCATCGTGTTCTGCCATTGGTGACGATGGTGTAATAGGGTAAATGCCCGCAACTTCAGTAAACGCATATGAAGAATATGCGGCAGCCTCATTACCGTCCATTGTTTTCATGATCTTAGCCATAGATGAACTTCCTTTCTTTTTTTTATTTTTCTCTCCGGTATTGCCCTGTAATTAAAACTTTTGCTGATTATTAATTGCATCAACAAATTGTATTTATTATAGTACAATTTTCAGTGTAATTCAATAGATATTTTGTAAAGATAATTTTAAAGCTACCAATTTTTCACAAATTTTGCAACAGAATCTTTTCTACTGTGCAGAACAGGATACAGTGTTTTGTATACTAAAATGTTTTTATTGATTTTTCCTTGAAACTACGGTTTTCAGGTATTTTTCACACGTTACATGCTATTGTGGCGGCCAATTTTGGACGCCCAAATTTATATTTTATATCACAAATACGAGATATTAATTTTTCAATACGTGTATAATTTAAGGTGCAAATGATAATATAAACAAAAAAACAGGTCTTTTAATGAATACATTTTCAGCCTGTAAAAACCATATCATGTTTATTTAATAAAAAATATTTTATTATTTTTTTAATGTCGTGTATAAAACCACAGACAAAATTATAACCCCACCTATTATCTCTCTCATACTCGGAATTTCCCTCAGTATAAATATGGCAAGAACTATGCCGTATACTGTTTCCATTCCGGATACTACGCCGGCTGTCGTGACTTTTACGTTTTTTAAACTTTCAACAAAAAGCGTGTGTGCAACTGCGGTACATAAAACTCCAAGAATTATAAGCAGCACTATGTCTTTTGGAGTAAATGTCGGTCTGACTAAAAACAATACAGGCAAAAGAAGTATTGTTGCCGTGCCCTGCTCATAAAGACATACCGTTCGCCCTGCATAGCACGATGATAGATGCCTGTTAAGAAGCGACAAAACAGCATATGTTATACTGCTTACCATTCCCCATATTATGCCTAAAGTCATAGTGTTTTGAAAGCTGAATTCAGGTATTGTTATAATAAGGCCGATAAGAACCATTGCAGCCTGAATTATGCCTGATGCACTAAACTTTTCCTTATATATTAAAGGTTCAAGAAAAGATACAAAAACCGGAAACGTAGAATATGTAATTGTGCCAATAGCAACTGTAGAAAGACGTATGGAGTGCATAAAAGAAAACCAGTGCACTGCCATCACTACCCCTGCAAAAATCGCTATAAAAACATCAAATTTGTTTTTAAGTTTCAAATTATCATGGCCGGCCTCAGCAAATATTAAAAGCACAGCCGATGAGAAAAAAACTCGTCCAAAAGTTATAACTGCCGAAGGATATGACACAAACTTGATTATTACTCCGGCAAAACCCATAAGAAGTACGGATATGTGTAGATATATTATGCTTTTTTTGGACTTTGTCATTTTAATACTCCCATAGTTCTATATTTCTGTTTATAAGTTTTGGTGCAATATTCCAGATTTGTGACGAAGCCCATTAAAATTTAGAGCCAGCTTTTAAGTACCGCTAAGATGCGCGGATGCCGCAGGCGGATTTTGCTTTAGCAAAATTACTGCCCATTAAGGCTGGTTAAGTTTGGGACAGAGTCCCAAGGTCTTTACCTTCATACAAGCGCATTTATAAAAGTTTTCTGATGTAGAATTTAGCAATAACGTATACAGCAGCTTGTGCATTATTATCCTTACGGAATAATGCTGAAATTTTCAATTAAAACCTTGGTTGCTCCGCCCCCAATACCCCTGCAAGCCTTTAAAAAAACTTGACCTAAACTTTAATATGCCTTTGGCACTTATCCGTAAATCACCCAAAACTTCAGCATTATCTTATTTCCTTTATAAATTTATGAAGCATCTCAACAGCCTTATATAATCTGCTGTCGTCCATTATATACCTCGAGTTATGAAGGGTATAGCGTTCATCCACATGCTTACATCTGAAAACCATGAAAATGCCCTCTGTATACTTAAAATAAGCAGAAGCATTATCTCCTGCCAGAAACAGAAAATCAATAGGGTAAAACTCATCTTTAAATACTTCTTTTCCGACAATATCGGCTTTTTCTGTCATTTGCTTGTCATTTACTATAGGAAGTATAGGTTCACGGCTTATATCGGCCTTTATTTCGGTACCGGTTTCATTTGCAATTTTTTGGATATTTTCCCTTATTTTTTCTGCTATGGCATTATACTCATCCACTGTATAGGTGCGTATACCGCCGGAAAGAGTGGCTGATTCAGCCATCATATTTGACGAAGTTCCGCTTTCAAGCATGCCGACTCCAATGCAAAACGGATTTTTAGACTTATAAGAGTCATTCATGTCATTCAACATTACGGCCACCTTAGCTCCGGCAAAAAGTGCATCATGTCCCTTTTCTCTTATACACCAATGAACTGCATTGCCATTTACCTTAATGTCAAATCTTCCAACAGTAGCCGAAGCCGCATAATGGTTTATCTCAAGGCCCCATGTTTCTTTGTTGGCAAAGTGAAACATTATAAAATAATCCGCTTTCGGATTTTCAAGCACTCCCTGACGTATCATTTCCGCCGAACCTTTTCCCTGTTCCTCAGCCGGCTCAAAAAGAAAGCGTATATTACATTTCATATCGCGTTTTTCATATGCCATTTTTGCCAATACAAGAACAACCGCGATATTGGCGTCATGTCCGCAGGCATGCATTGCGCCCTCGTTTTCGGATTTATAATCCACGTCAGCCCTTTCGGTTATGGGAACAGCATCTATTTCTGCTCTCAAAACCACTGTGGGATAATTTTTATCAAGTTCCAAAAACGCACTGCATCCCGTAGGTGTATAGCTTTTTACCTTATAGCCTATTTTTTCCAGATAATTTTTTATAAATGCCGTTGTTTTAAATTCTCTAAATGCCGTTTCCGGATGACGGTGTAAAAACCGTCTTAAATTTATAAGTTCTTTCTGATAAATATAGTAGTCCATTTTTTCTCCAAATTATTTTAATATTTTTAAGTAATTATATCATATGAAAATAAATATTACACAATTTTTTGTTTGTATGTTAGAAAATTTTTATTGATTTATTGGTATACCTGTTTTGAAAGGCGGAAACGCATATGGATTCATTTGTACAGCTTTCTGAAGAGGTTGTAAACAGACTTTTAAAAGAGATAAAATATGGCAAATACGCCGGACTTTTAAAGCATTCTTCAGAAGTAAAAATGGCAGAGGAAATGGGGGTAAGCCTCAGCGTTATAAGAGACAGTCTTTCTGTTCTTGAACAGGAGGGATTTGTAATACGAAAACACGGCGTAGGCACCATTATTATAAACAAGCATGTTTTAAACGTGGTTAAAAGAATAGGCCTTGAAAAAGAATTTATGGGAACGATAAGTGATGCAGGTTATACTCCGGATGTTGCTTTTGCAAAGGCGCAGATAGTAAAAGCAAACGAAACTTTTGCAAAAAAGCTTGTTACGGCAGACGGAAAACCGGCTATATACTGCGTCGATTATATACCAAAAATGCTTGATACTCCTAAAAAAATATATAAAATCAGGCCTTCGCATATCAGATTTAATGAAGGCCTTTTTTATTTAAAAATACATTATTTAAGTCTAAACAGAAAATATTTTAATTTACATACGTTTGGCAATAGCTGCCATATGACGATTGTCTGTTCCGCAGCAGCCTCCCAAAATTTTTAAATGCTTGTCATTTTTTAGTTTTATCATGTCGCGTGCAAAATCGTCAGGTTCCGAACACTTCAGGTCTGCCGAGCCGTCAAGCTCAGAGTAAGAAAGGGGAGACGTATTTGCCTGAATACCCTTAAACCTTGTTCTCACTCTGTCAGTCATATTAAACGGCTGTGAAAGTGCTTCGTAAACAACAGTCGGATGAACGCAATTTGTCATATAACAAAGCGGCGGCGTTCCCGCTTTTAAGTCAATTTCAGAAATAGCCCTATCTATTGTTGTACCGTCAATTAGCTTACCATTTTTTTGTATTGTAAAGCTGATTATGTATGGAAGTTTTGTTTCTGCCATTGCCTCTGCCATTCCTTCTGCTTCATTTAAGTTCGGCATAATACCTGCATAAAGAAAATCGACTCCCGCTTTTTTGAATGCCTCTGCCTGCCAGCTATGAAATTCTTTTGCGGTCTTTTCGTCCAATGCGCCCTCGCCTGTATAAGCGTCACCGCGGCAACCCATAAGACCGCCTACGTACATCTCAATTCCGCTTTGTGCTTTTATTTCTTTCAAAAAGCGAACATTATCATATATTACAGATTCATCAAGTTTAACTTGTTTTATACGTTCTATATTTGCACGTCGTGTCGGAGTTGTGGCCAAAAACGGTAATTTATAAATTCTCGCAATAGAAATATATTCTTCCCACAATTCTTTCAGTGCTTTACGCCCGGCTGACGTATATACCAACCCAGCCATGGCAATAGGACCATCAATTGATAAGTTGTATTCTCTTTTAAGGCGTTCGCCTAAAGCACCCTCCATAAGAATATTTTTGTTTGTTAAAAAACAATTTATAATGTCCATACTTATATACCTATACCTCATACTTATTATTTGAAATATTATATAACGCGTCAAACATAGATGTTTTAAGCATGGCGGGACCATCTTTTGAACCAAGGTTTTTATATCCCTCTTCAGCACTTATTCCCACGGTGGCAACTCCAAACAACGCCGCGTATACATAGTCTTTTTCAATAGCCGCAAATGCCGCTATAACTGAACCAGTCATGCATCCGCTTCCGCTTATATTCTTAAGCATATCTACTCCGTGATTTGACACTAATGACCGTTTGCCGTCTGTTACAAAATCTGTTTTGCCTGTGCATACAACAGCACAATTATATTTTTGTGAAAGCAAGACAGCCGTTTTTTCACTTTCATTATCTATCTGCTCAACAGAGTCTACAGCTTTATTTATATCTGGCTTTATATCCATAAGAGCCTTTATTTCAGTTATATTTCCTTTTATTATAGAAACATGAATTTTTTTTAGCAGTTCTTTAATATTTTTAATACGAAAATCAGACGCCGCAACCCCCACAGGGTCCAGTACAACCGGTATTCCTTTTTTATTGGCTTCCATTCCGGCTAAAAGCGCCGCTTTAAACCGCCTGTTGTCGGGAGTACCCATATTTAAAAGCAGTGAGTCTGCATTTTTCGTTATATCGGCTACTTCTTCTATATCTGCAGCCATTATAGGCGCAGCACCAATTATTGTTGTTATCTCAGCACAAGCACTCATTGTTACATAGTTTGTAATCTGATGTACAACAGGTTTTGTCTGCCTGATTTTTTTCAAGTCATTACATAAACGCTGTGTATCCATTTTTTATCTCCGATTATTATATTTTTCTCCAAGTTTCAGTACAACAGAAGATTTTAATATTATAAGCGCTATTATGCTTCCGCCTACAGTGCTTAAAAGGAACGGAACAATATAAACAAAAGCACCTGTCTTTTTGCCCATTACAAGAAGCGCTATAGGAAAAGCCACAAGTCCGCCCAATATTCCTGTGCCGAAAACCTCGCCCAAAGCACACAGATACTTGTTTTTTGTACGCTTAAATACAATGCCTGCTATAAAAGCACCTATCATGCTTCCCGGAAACGCCAAAAGAGAACCTGTCTGCAAAATATTGCGCAAAAGCGATATACAAAAGGCATTTAAAACAGCATATGACGGACCAAGGAGCACTGCCGAAAGTACATTTATAGTGTGCTGAACCGGAAAACATTTCGATGCCCCCACAGGTATGTATATTACATTTCCCGCAACCACTCCTATTGCCACAAACATAGCAGATATTGTAAGTTTTTTTGTTTTCATTTTTTTGCTCTCCTTTTTATCTGCCTTCCTGTTGCGGTATTTAAAAAAGCGCAATCCAGTTTTGGATTGCGCCCACTAAAACCAATATTAACGCTTCCCTACGCAGGCATTATCCAATTCAGGTTATAAGGGTTAAAGGATTTCCTTTTCTCAGCCGTTTATAGGCACCCCCAGCAGATATTTTATTTTTGTTTTAGAATACCACTATTTTAATTAAAAATCAATACTAAGCCACAACTTCATCATTAAGAAGTTTCATAAACTGCTCGCCTGTTATGGTTTCCTTCTCATAAAGATATTTTGAAAGCAAGTCAAGTTTTTCTCTGTTTTCCGTAAGAATTGCGCTTGCTTTTTTATGCTGTCTTTTTACTATTTCAATAACTTTTCTGTCTATAACTGTAGAAGTCTCATTGCTGCACATAAGGTCATAATCGCAGCTAAGATACTGGCCTTGGCATGATTCAAGAGCTACCATGTCAAAATCATCAGTCATACCGTAACGCGTTACAAGCGACCTTGCAAGTTTCGTGGCCTGTTCTATATCATTTGCCGCTCCTGTTGTAATGCTGTTAAATACTATTTCCTCAGCCGCACGGCCGCCGGCAAGAGTGGCTATTTTATTTTCTAATTCTACCTTCGACATGAGGTTTTTCTGCTGCTGTTCAACCTGCATAGTATAACCTAAGGCACCCGAAGTACGAGGTATTATAGTTATTTTCTGTACAGGTGCAGAATGGTCCTGAAGTGCAGCCACAAGCGCATGTCCTATTTCATGATATGCTACTATATGTTTTTCTTCGTCTGAAAGTATAGCGTTCTTTTTCTGGTATCCCGCTATAACAACTTCCACGCTCTCCTCAAGGTCACTTTGTGACACCGCTTTTCTGCCGTGCCTTACAGCACCAAGCGCAGCTTCGTTTATCATATTCGCAAGTTCCGCTCCTGAAGCACCGCTGGCCATTTTTGCTATAGTTGAAAAGTCACAGCTGTCATCTATTTTTACCTTTTTAGCATGAAGTTTTAATATGCTTATTCTTCCCTGAAGGTCCGGAAGCTCAACAGGAACACGTCTGTCAAAACGTCCCGGTCTTAAAAGAGCCGGGTCTAAAATTTCTGGCCTGTTTGTAGCAGCAAGTATTATTACGCCCTTTGTAGCGTCAAAGCCGTCCATTTCCGTAAGGAGTTGATTAAGCGTCTGTTCCCGCTCATCATTTCCCGCAATACCTTTTGAGTCTCTCTTTTTGCCTATTGTGTCTATCTCATCAATAAATACTATACACGGCGCTTTTTCGGATGCCTGTTTAAAAAGGTCACGCACCTTGCTTGCACCCATACCTACAAACATTTCTACAAATTCACTTCCGGCTATTGAGAAAAACGGCACAGATGCCTCTCCGGCAACCGCTTTTGCCAAAAGTGTTTTACCTGTTCCCGGAGGGCCCACAAGAAGCACACCTTTAGGCATTTTTGCTCCGACTTCCTCATACTTCATTGGATTATGTAAAAAATCCACAACTTCCTGAAGATTTTCCTTTGCCTCATCTTCACCCGCTACATCACAAAACTTTATTCCGGACTTGTCCTCCACATACATTTTGGCACCGGACCGGTTATTGCCGAAAATCATAGAGTTCGGCGATATTCCGCCCCCCATTTTCTTTGCCATGTTTCTCATGAAAAACTTCCATATAAAATAGAATATTACAGCCGGAAGCACCCAATTTGTAAGAAACGATGTCAAAGCATTTGTTTTCTGAACAACTCGGTCAAATTTTACTCCTGCTTTATATAGTCTGTCCACAAGATTTGCATCATTAAACGTTGCAGTGCTGTACAAATTTTGACTCTTATCCACAAAATATATTTCGTTATCATGCATTTCAACAGTATCAAGCTTTTTTTCATTAAGCATAGTAAGAAATGTACCGTAATCCACATTTTGTATTTTGTTTTTTACCATACGAGGAAAAACCAATACATTTAAAAGCAAAATTGCCACCAAAACTATAACATAATAGTAAAGCGCGGTTTTTTTCCCCTCTGGTTCTTTAATTTCTTTCATAGGACTTCATTCCTTTCTTGAAATGAATTTTCTAAGCTATTATTTATATTTTTTTAATTATAATACAAAATCAATAATTAGTGGTGAACAAAACGTAAATAAAATAAAAAAAGCCCCAAAACGGGGTTAGGCCGCTTTCGCGGCCCTATAGAGATAGTGAGATTATGAAAAATAGATTGTTTTATGCATAATTTAAAAATCTTTTTCCGGAACTATCATTACTATACACGGCGCATTTTTTACAACACTTGATGTTACCGAACCAAGCACTCTCTTAAACGCCGTCTTTGTTGATTTTGTCATTACTATTGCATGTGCCTTTATATTCTCAGCGTAATGTATTATTTCTTCTGAAGCACTTTTACCCACAAGTACCTCTTTCTTTATTTTATATCCCTCAAGTATTGAGGCAGCTTTATTGATTATAGGCATTGATTCACGGTCAACCTTAGCCATATTGTAATCTTTTTCAAGCATGGCCTCGTAATCTTCTCTAACAGTAACAACGTATACTTCGCATTCATCAGCACTATAAAGTTTTTTTACAAGCTCAGCGGCTTTCATGCTTCTTGGAGTACCATCTACCGGCAATAATACCTTCTTCATAAAAAACAACCTCCTTGCTGTTTTTAAACTGCAACCATTTACAGCTATATTTGAAATCAATTTCCACAGGAAACGCATTTCTATTTAACCAGGGGGAATCCTGCGGAAATAAAATTATTAAATATCTCTTTAAGAGATATTATCTTCTAATTTCATCTTATGTTTTTATTATACAATATTGTACTATACAGGTCAATAATAAAATCAAATATTTTCCATTAATATTGTGTTTTTCGACATAATAATATAAATTTGTTCATAGATTGTACTATAGTGATTATTGCTGCACAATATTTTATACAACGTATTTTATTATAAAAAAACGGCAGACACAAATTATGTGACTGCCGGATTTACTATATAATTAATTATTAACTTTATCAAATTCATCAGTAATTTCTTCTGAAGGTGGAGATGTAACAAGACTTACTACAACTATAGCAATACATGCACATATAAACGCCGGAAGAAGCTCATATATATTCCATGCGCCACCAATTGGTCTTATACAATATTTCCAAACAAATACCATAACACCTCCGACAATCATACCAGCAAGAGCACCGTTTTTATTTGACCTTCTCCAAAACAGGGCAAAAAGCACAACCGGACCAAAAGATGCTCCAAAGCCCGCCCATGCAAATGACACTATTCCAAATACAGAGCTGTTTGGGTTTCTGGCAATTATAACGCCAATTACCGCTATTACAAATAGTGTGCCTCTGGCAACAAGCATTGTATGTTTACTGTCAAGCTTAAGACCAAAAACTTCATCAAGTATATTTTTGGATACAGCAGATGATGCCGCAAGAAGCTGTGAATCCGCAGTAGACATTGTTGAAGCAAGTATCCCGGCAAGTATAAGACCGGCTATAAGTGCAGGTATTATTCCGTATGTACTTAAAAGAGCAGAAATTTTCACAATTATGGTTTCTGAGGCAGAACCTTTTAGCACATCAATTGCTCCGGCGTTTGACATACCAAGTCCGACAATACCAATCATTATTGCCACGCACATTGATATAACTACCCATACCGACGCTATTCTTCTTGAAAGAGTAAGCTTTTTTTCATCCTCAATTGCCATAAAACGAAGAAGTATATGAGGCATACCGAAATATCCAAGCCCCCATGCCAAAGTTGATATTATTGTTAAAAAACCATAAGGCGCCGACGCTTTCGAAGACACATCATATACAGCACTCATACTCAGGTATCCAGGCAGAGCTTTTGCGTTTTCCACAACCGCTTCAAAACCTCCTGCCGAATGTATACCAAATATAAGCACTATAAAAAGTGCTATTGTCATTATTATACTTTGAAAAAAATCTGTTGTGCTTGCTGCAAGAAAGCCGCCCAACGTAGTGTATCCAACAATTATTATTGCGCTTATTATCATAGCAGGAAAATAATCAACACCAAAAAGGCTTGCAAAAAGTTTGCCGCATGCCGCAAAACCAGATGCAGTATACGGAACAAAGAAAATTATAATTATAAGAGCAGAAAATATCATAAGAGCCTTGCTTTTGTCACGATACCTATTTGTAAAAAAGTCAGGAATAGTTATAGAGTTTCCGGCAACTATAGAATATTTTCTTATTTTTTTAGCAACTATGAGCCAGTTAAGATATGTACCTACGGCAAGGCCTATGGCTGTCCATCCGGCATCGGCTATACCTGAAAGATATGCAACTCCCGGAAGGCCCATAAGCAGCCAACTTGACATATCCGAGGCTTCGGCGCTCATTGCCGTTACAAAAGGCCCCAGCTTCCTTCCTCCAAGATAAAAATCATCGGCTGTTTTATTCTTGTTTGAACATCTAAAACCTATAGCAATAACAACAACAAGATATGCTACTATAGATATCATTATAAATATCGAACTTGAAACTACCATTGTTAATATGAACCCCCTGTCTATGACTTTGCAAAAATTTCCATATTTATCAACACAGTCAATTAATAGTACTCTTTTCGTTATTTCTTTACAATCTTCATTTTATTGCCGCAAAACATAGACATTATACCATAAAATTTATTAGACTGAAATACAGAATATAGTTTAGACTTTATTCTATATTCTTTGATATATATTTTTGCTTTTTCTTTATTTTACTATATTTATTACTCATACTTATATTGATATTAAAGACAGACAAAACAAAATACAGTTAAATAGCTAAACATAGGAAATTTTTAAGAGGTGTAAAATCTGTAAATAAATCATGATTATATAGCATATTTACAACAAAATCCCCTGCTTCTCTTTTAAATTTAAAGAAATGCAAGGGATTTTATTGTGCTCGGTGCAATACGATGAGATTTAATTGACCGGTAACATTGTGATATTTTAATTTGTTGTTTCCTCATGTGTTTTAAGCAAATTATTAATCTGCATCCACCTATGTTTAAATTCTTGCCACACCGCTCTTGCGAGCAGCATCCGCAACAGCAGAAGCAACAGCATCCTTTACTCTGCAATCAAAAGCTGCCGGCAAAATATAGTCAGCATTCAGTTCCTCGTCAGACACCAGGCCAGCCAGTGCATAAGCAGCAGCAATTTTCATCTCATCATTAATTTCAGAAGCTCTAACATCTAATGCCCCACGGAAGATTCCCGGAAATGCCAGCACGTTATTAACCTGGTTAGGATAATCGCTGCGGCCTGTGGATACTACAGCAGCACCGCCTGCTTTAGCTTCTTCCGGAAAGATTTCCGGTGTAGGGTTGGCACAGGCAAAAATTATAGCGTCACTGTTCATTGTCTGTACAATCTCTTTATTCAGTGTACCAGGCGCCGACACCCCAATGAATACATCCGCACCATGAATAACTTCGGCCAGTGTACCAGCCTCCTTATTCAGATTCGTGACTTGTGCAAGTTCCTCCTTAATGGGGTTCAGACCCTCCCGCCCAGCATAAATAGCACCCTTGCGGTCAGTCATAATAACATTTCTAAGGCCCATGCTCATAAGCAGTTTGATAATTGCGATGCCTGCTGCTCCCGCACCAGAAGTGACAATCTTTATATCTTTGATATTTTTTCCAACAAGCTTCAGTGCATTCAGAAGACCAGCTAATGTAATAACTGCGGTACCATGTTGGTCATCATGAAAAATAGGAATGTCACAGCGTTCTTTTAGCTTTTTTTCAATTTCAAAACAACGCGGTGCAGAAATGTCCTCCAGATTTACTCCGCCAAAAGAACCTGCCAAAAGGGCAACTGTATTTACAATATCATCTACGTTCTTGCTTCGTATACACAGAGGAATAGCATCTACATCCCCAAAAGCCTTAAATAAGACACATTTTCCTTCCATGACAGGCATTCCGGCCTCAGGGCCAATGTCACCCAAGCCCAGAACCGCAGAACCGTCTGTAACAACTGCTACAGTATTCCAGCGGCGTGTTAACTCATAGCTTTTGCTGATATCCTTCTGGATTTCCAGACACGGCTGAGCAACCCCTGGGGTATAAGCCAAGGACAGTGCTTCCTTGCTGTCTACTGATGCACGCGCTTTGACTTCAATTTTGCCCTTAAGCTTATAGTGCATTTTTAATGATTCAGATGCATAATCCATTATATCGACTCCATTCTTTTTATTTGCTATTGTATATCCGCTAAATTATAATTAACCAACATTATAAGAATAACCATGGCAGAGAGTTGTTTGACTCAGACCATCTTTTCAGGTTTTACAAGCTTGTCGAATTCGTTGTCTGTTAACAGGCCAAGATGTAACACAGCTTCTTTTAGTGACAGATTTTTTTTATAGGCAAGCAGAGATGCCTGTGCCGCGTTTTCATAGCCAATAGCACTGTTGAGACATGTAGCCAGCATCAGAGAACGGTGAAGATTCCGTTCCATAGTATCTCTATTTGCAACAATACCCCGCAGACAGCGCATTTCAAAGGAATTAATAGAGTCGCTGAGAATTCGGGCAGAATGCAGATAATTGAGAATAATCACCGGCATAAACACGTTAAGCTGGAAATTGCCTTGAGATGCAGCAATGCCCACAGCTGTATCATTTGCCATAACCTGAACTGCGACCATAGTCACAGATTCGCACTGCGTAGGATTTATCTTACCTGGCATAATGGAAGAACCGGGCTCATTTTCAGGAATTTTAATTTCCCCAATGCCGCAGCGAGGCCCGCTGGACAGCCAGCGCACATCATTAGCAATTTTCATCATATTAGCAGCAAGAGCTTTTAAGGCTCCGTGGGAGAAAACGAGAGCATCCTTTGATGTGAGCGCATGGAACTTGTTTGGATCTGTACAAAACGGAAGACCGGTTAATTCTGAAATTGAAGCCGCAACAGACGCATCAAAACCCGCAGGCGCATTGATACCTGTTCCGACTGCTGTACCTCCAAGTGCAAGCTTATATAGTCCAGTGCAGGAAGACTGTATCTGTTCCAATGAATTTTCTAACATCCCACGCCATCCGGAAATCTCCTGAGAGAAACGAATGGGCGTAGCATCCTGTAAATGCGTTCTTCCAATTTTAATTATATCACTGTTCTGTTCCTCAAGTTTCTTGCATGTGGAAATAATGTTTTTAAGCGCCGGGATAAGATTTGCCTGCAATATCTTTACTGCCGAAATATGCATAGCTGTAGGAAAGGTATCATTTGAACTTTGCGACATATTGACTGTGTCATTTGGATGAAGCAGAATTTCCCCCGCAATCTCATTGCCACGGTTAGAGATTACTTCATTGACATTCATGTTGGTCTGGGTTCCGCTTCCGGTTTGCCATACAGACAGCGGAAAATGCTCATCCAACTTTCCCAATAAAATTTCGTCACAAACCTGTGAAATTAACTGACAGCGTTCTTCATCCAGTTTTCCCATTTTGCAATTCGTGACCGCAGCCGCTTTTTTTAGAATTGCAAATGCATAAATAACTTCCATTGGCATTTTATCGTTACCAATGGGGAAATTCTGAAAACTGCGCTGTGTCTGCGCTCCCCAATAACGGTTGCTTGGAACATCAACCTGTCCAAGCGCATCATGTTCTTTTCGAAATTTCATATAAATAAATTCTCCCCTCAATGCCTAATTCACAGGCGATTAAATATAAATATTCGTTATTATGCACCTTCAGCAATTTTATCAAGTATTAATTCTTTTCCGGAAATTCCAGGAGTTGTCATATTGTAAGCGTTCAAGATAACATCCAGTTGCTTTTGGTCAAGAATATTTTCACTCAGAATTAAATCACGTACAGAAATATTTTTAGCCAAAGCTTCTTTAGCAAGTTCCGCAGACTTGGTATAACCAATATGCGGGCAGAGTGCAGTTATAATACCAACACTTGAATTCAGAAATGCCCTGCACCGCTCTTCATTTGCTGTAATTCCTTCAATACAGTTACCGACAAAAGTATCAACCGCATTGCCGAGCATGTCAATAGACTGAAACAGGCAGTCGAACACAACTGGCTCAAATGCATTTAATTCAAGCTGGCCAGCTTCAACGGCCATAGTAATTGTAACATCATTTCCAACGATTTTAAATGCAACCTGACTTACAACTTCCGGAATTACAGGATTTACTTTTCCAGGCATGATTGAAGATCCGTTTTGCTTCGCAGGCAAGTTGATTTCTCCCAATCCTGTTTTAGGTCCAGATGACATCAGTCTCAAATCATTGGCAATTTTTGAAATTGAAATTGCACAGTTTTTTATAGCACCTGACACAGATGCAAAACAGTCAATATTCTGCGTTGCGTCAATCAGATCATCAGCCTGCTTAAATGGAATTCCAGTAATGTCAGCCAGAGACTGAGCAATAGCGGAAAAGTATGTATCATCTGCATTCAGACCGGTGCCGATTGCTGTTCCACCCATGTTAATCGTATAAAGCTGGGTTTCTGCCTTTTTTATAAGTTTAACACCTCTGTCCACAACTGTAGCATATGCATGAAACTCTTGGCCCAGACGAATAGGCACAGCATCTTGAAGCTGCGTCCGTCCCATTTTAATTACGGAATCAAACTCTTTAGCTTTCTTTGCAAATGAATTCTTAAGCACTTTAAGTTTTTTCTCAAGAGTATGCAGCAGAACTATAGCTGTAATTTTTCCCGCAGTAGGAATAACATCGTTTGTGGACTGCCCAAAGTTCACGTGATCATTTGGATGAATAACAGAGTAATCCCCTTTATCTTTGCCTAAACTTTCGATAGCAATATTGGCAATTACTTCGTTGGCATTCATATTCATAGATGTTCCTGCACTGCCCTGAATAGGGTCAACAATAAACTGATCGTGATAATTGCCCTCAATAATTTTATCGCAAGCATATTCAATTGCCTTTGCAATTTTTTGATTTAATACACCTGCGGAGGCGTTAGTTATTGCACAGGCCTTCTTAAGCTGTGCTATACTTTTAATCATTTCAGGATGCATCCTCTTGCCAGTAATATGAAAATTTTCTAAAGCACGGGCAGCATGAATGCCGTAATAAGCTTCGCAAGGAATATATTTGCTTCCAATGGAATCATACTCCAAACGCATGCCGTCTCTCTGTTGCTGCGTTTTTTCAATATGCGGATTAACTATTTTCATTGTATCCATAATGCTTCCCCTTTCATATCTTTATATACTTTATCAAGATGTTCTTAGTATAACGCTCTGTTTTTTTATATTCAAATATAAATATTTTTATAAATATTATATATAAATATATATATCAATGCTGGAATCAGTATATAAATAACAGTATTCAATAGACACTTTAGTGATTTCCATACAGGTGAGGATGACATTGGATATCCTTATGTTAATTTGCTTGCAGTTTTTACGCAACTTAATTTCGTAAACTACAAAATACAAACTTATACATATATTGCTTTTTGACCGTTTACCGTATAAAATAGCTTTATATAAATGTATTTATTTTAGTTATAAATTTTTATTTATATAGGAGGCTACAATGTTTGAAAATAAAGAGTATGTTTATGAGGTTTACAAAGAAAGAAGTTTTTCAAAAGCAGCTGAAAACCTATTTATATCTCAGCCTTCATTGAGTCTTACAATAAAAAAAGTTGAGAGCAAGATTGGAACAAAGCTTTTTGACCGCAGCACCACTCCCATACAGCTAACCGAAAGCGGGATGGAATACATAAAATGCACTGAACGTATTATGGATATTGAAAATGAGTTTCAATGCTTTCTTAGCGAGCTAAATGAACTGAAAGTCGGAAGCCTTACTATTGGGGCAAGCAACTTTTTTACCTCTTATATCCTTCCTCCGTATATCACTCGCTTTATGTCAAAATATCCGATGGTAAAAGTCAATCTCGTAGAAGCTGATACTGTAACCCTTGAAAAAAGACTTTTTGCAGGCGACCTGGACCTTATCGTTGAAAATTGCAGTTTAGATGAAACTATATACAAAAAACTGCATTTCTACAAAGAGCAGATGATTTTGGCGGTGCCCGAAATACTTCTGAAAAATAAAGCGGCAAAAAAATATCGGCTGACAGCCAATGACATTATCCGCGACCTCCACAAAAAGTCATGGACAGCTGCCGTTCCTCTAAAGCTGTTTGAGGATGTCCCTTTTATTCTGCTTAGACATGGTAACGATACCAGAAACAGAGCAGATCTTATATTTGAAGAACAGGGCATTCACCCTAAGATTATTTTAGAGTTAGATCAATTAGCCACTGCCTACAACACAGCTTGCCACGGTTTAGGTGCCACATTGGTAAGCGATACCCTGGTTAAAAAAACCTTGCCGGATTCCCGCATTGCATACTATAAAATCGACGGTCAAAATGTGGAAAGAGAAAACTATTTTTACCATAAAATAAACAAGTATATTACAAGAGCAATGCAAAAATTCTTTGATTTAACACAGGTTCAAGAGTTATAATTCTTTGAATTTCATTTAACAGCTACTTTTTAAGGATTAAGGGGAGCTTTTTTCAAGTGAAAAAGCTCCCCTTAAATTAAAGAGATTTACTCTTTTTTGCTATTGTTTTATTTTCTTTTTTCTAATTATCTTTTCCGAATATTCAATAAATTTTAATGCCGCAGGAGATATGTTTTTAAAAGAATCAACGCCTACTCCCAACATCCTGCAGGAATACGGCTTCATAGGCATGGTACGCACTCTTTCAGAATGATTTATAGTTATAAGTTCAGGCAATATACTAAGCCCTAAATTATACTCAACCATGCTAATTATTGCTATATCATCATTTGATGACAATATTATATTCAAATCAAGGTTATTTTCTTTCACAGCTCTTTCCGTATCACAGTCATATCCTTTTTCCATAGCAGCCATTATAAACGGATATTTTTCAAAAATTTTTACATCAAACGGTCTATCAACATCAAGCTCAAAATCTTTTGGTATTACTGCCAACAGCGGGTCTTCAAACAATATTTTATATTCAAACTCGTCCCCCTCCTGTATGCTTGTAAAACCTATATCAACAGTATGGTCCATTATCCATTCACGTATCTTTGTTATTGAGCCCTCTTTTAAATCTATTTGGATTCCCGGATAATCACGTCCGAAAGCTTTAAGCACAGGAGGCAGTATATTCATTGATATACTTGAAAAAGTGCCAATTGTTACACAGCCTTTTTGGATTCCCTGTATAGATGTTATTGTTTCATACAGCTTTTCGGCGCTATGTTCTACTTCTTTTGCAACAGGAAGAAGAAGTTTTCCTTCTTTTGTAAGCGCTACTCCTGTTTTTGACCTTATAAAAAGTTTAAACCCCAGTTCGTCTTCAACTCTGTTTAGCGTATGGCTTAAGCCGCTTTGTGTATATCCCATTTTTTCGGCAGCTTTTGTTATGCTTCCATACTCTGATATTTGTATAAGTGTTTTTGAAAATGACGCATCCACTATATCTCATCTCCTCGTAAGCATGTCGTTTTGACATGTCAGCTAATAAAAAGTGTCGCTTTACTATTAGATAAAAATAATTATAATAGGTCTTGTAAGGAAGTTCAATATAAATGAGCTTCAAAAAACGGAATTTCAATAGTAATAATTTACAATAAATCAAAGGAGTGTTTTCAATGAATAAGTTAGTACCAAAGGCAATAACTTTTGACGTTTATGGCACAATAATAGACTGGGAAGGAGAAATTCAAAATTTCTTCAAAGATTTCCTTGCTAAAAAGGGAATTACAAATGTTACACCTTATCAGGTACAGCAGAGATGGGAAATTCTTCAGTTTGACTACATTAAGGAATACAGACCATATCGCCAGGTACTTAAAGATACACTCGCTATAACATGCAAAGATTTCGGATTTGAATTTACAGATAAAGACTGCGATGCTTTTGCACAGTCTATGGGAAAATGGAAGGCATTCCCTGATTCAAAAGATGCCATTGCCGAACTTAGAAAATATACAAAAGTTGTTATGCTTACAAATACAGATAATGATATTATTCGTGAAAGCCTTAAAAATGCAGGTATCGTCGTTGACGGTATAATCACTGCTCAGGATGCCAAATGCTATAAGCCACAGCTTGGCGGATTTCTTCTTTCACAGAAAAAGCTTGGCCTTACAGTAGACGAAATGATGCATGCAGGTTTTGGTTTTAAATATGATGTAATTCCTGGTAACAAACTTGGCTACAGAACAATTTGGGTAAATCGTCAGGGTATTGTAAGACCTATCGACGGAGTTGACGGTTCTGAGCTTGAATATTGCAAAGAAGATATTATGTGCGGCGACCTTAAGACACTTGCTTATATAATTAAGGGCATGGCTGCTACAGACGCAGAAAATGAAGCTGCAAATAAATAAGATTTAGATTTTAAATTCAGGTAATTAATTCTGTTCCCTCAGATTTAATTGTGTATAAAAAATGCCACAACACACAACAAAAAATATCATCCATTTTTTATGGGTGGTATTTTTTGTGTTTTTTAGTATTTTCTTTTTATTGTGAAGTCTTATTTTCATCAAATTACTGATAACTTAAAAATATCCATGCTTATTTTTAAAAGAAAAGTCGCAAGATAATCCTGCGGCTTTTCTAAATTGATAAAACTACTTTCATTTTCCTATAAAAATATCAAAATCAAATTAAAGGACATTTATTAAGTCATACGACATCCCATACAAAGGTATGATAATACATTTATTGTATTAATGTCAATATATTTTATTTAAATTCTAAAAAAATTACTTTTTATAATTTTTTATATTATACAAACTTGTAATTTGTATATACTCAATGTACAATAGATTCAATGAAAGGACAGGGATCAATTTTGGAAACTAAAAAGAAAATGCTTTATGAAAATGTTGCCCGCGAAATGCTTGAACTTATAAACAAAAATTTCTCAGTGGGTGATAAGATTCCAAATGAAATGGAACTTGCCGAAAAATTTCAGGTAGGCAGAAACACTATAAGAGAGGCTGTCAGATTTCTTGTTCTGCACGGTGTACTTGAAGTTCGCCGAGGAAGAGGCACTTATATTTCATCAGTAAAAAGAATAGAAAACGATACTATATTCGACGACATCTCAAACCTTAAAATTGAAATTAAGGATATGTTTGAGACACGTCTGGCAATTGAGCCTCAGATAGCTTATTACGTTGCAAAACGCGCTTCCGACAAAGAGCTAAAAAAGATTGATGAGCTGTGTGCAGTTATTGAATATGGATTTGAGCATAACAGCCAGAACCGATTTAAAGATGAAGTTGCTTTCCACGTAGCTATTGTACGCGCGGCCAAAAATGAATTTATGATGAAACTCATACCGGTTATAAAAGAATGTATAGACAAAGCACTTAAATATGAATACAAAGAAGAAGTGATTTTAAGCAGTTCTATTCAGGACCACCGAATACTTGTTGAGTTTTTGCTTGCGCGTGATGCCGAAAGTGCAAAATATGCCATGAGAAACCACATAACAAGATGTATGCACAACATGAACATAGAAATTGATTAATTAAAAAAAGCTGTCCTAAAAACTCGGACAGCTTTTAAGTTTAAAGGTTTTTATTTGACTTTCTTTTTCCGCCTCTTATAAGGAAGAATATAAGATAAAGAAACGCAAGCGCAACTATCATCCACCCTATAAACACAGGTGCAGGTTTGCTTTTAAACATATCATAATAGCCTTTGAGATATACAACTATTATTATAAACGGCAATACATATGTCATATATGACCTTAATATATTCGAGCTTGGAAATTTTCTTCCTATTCCGGAATTGGCTTCGTCAAGAAAGCCCTGCCAGTCCCAGCCGTTTTTGCTTGCGCAGTAAAGCACAAATACTAATGAGCCGAGAGGAAGAATGTTGTTAGAAACAATAAAATCCTCAAGATCCATTATTGCCGTGCCTTTTCCAAGAGGCTGTATTACTGAAAGAATATTAAATCCCATAACAGCAGGAAGCGACAAAAGTATTACAAGAACTATATTTATTGACACAGCTTTCTTTCTCGTTAAACCCCATTTATCAATTCCCATAGATATAATGTTTTCAAAAACCGCTATCTCTGTTGAAAGCGCTGCAAAAGACATAAATACAAAAAACATCGTCCCCCATAAACGTCCGCCAATCATATTATTAAAAATATTCGGCATTGTTATAAAAAGCAGTGAAGGACCTGCTCCAACTTCTACATTATAAGAAAAACAAGCTGGTATAATTATAAATCCGGCCATTATAGCCACAAATGTATCAAGCAGTGTTATATTTATTGCCTCACTTGTTATGGCATGCTTTCTGTCCATATAGCTTCCGAAAATTTCCATTGAGCCCATGCCAATACTAAGTGTGAAAAATGCCTGCGAAAGAGCACCGTACACAACTGTTCCCACACCGTTTTCACTCATTCTGCCAAAATTAGGTATAAGGTAAAACTGAATGCCTTCCTCTGCGTTTTTCAGCATAAGAGAATGAGCTGCAAGCACAACCATAAGTATTATAAGGGCAAGCATCATTACCTTAGATACTTTTTCGACACCCTTATTAAGTCCCAAAGAACATATTCCAAAAGATATAATAACACCTACTATCATCCAAAACGCCATTGTAGGAAACGAGCCCAGCATACTGGTAAATACTCCGGCTACGGCATCACTTCCAAGGCCTTCAAATTTTCCAACAAGTGTCAGATATGCGTAATAAAGCATCCATCCGCACACCATTGTATAAAACATCATAAGAAGGTAATTGCCTATTATTCCAAACCATCCGAATCTATGCCATTTTGTACCCTTTGGTTCTATTTCCTGAAAAGCAGTGGCTATACTTCTTTTACTTCCTCGGCCTACTGATATTTCACATACAAGAACCGGTATGCCTAATATTGCCAAAAACACAAGATATATAAGTATAAACGCCGCTCCTCCATACTGTCCTGCCATATAGGGGAATTTCCATACATTACCAAGACCTATGGCACACCCTGCCGACACAAGTATGAAACCCAGACGGGAACCAAACTTTTCTCTTTCCTGCAAAACAACCCACCCCTTTATAAGTATATAATGTATTAATAATACACGAATTTAGTTAAAATTACAACTTGGCATTTACAAGTTCTTAATATAATGTGCAAAATTTTTGAACTTTTAACAAAAAAAACGCCCTTTTATACACAATAAAAGGGTATTCACATTTATGTAAAATACCCCAGGCTATTTAAGATTAAATTAAGTTAATAGCTTCCCAAGATTCTGAAATTATTACCCTCTTCATTTATCTGAAAAAGCATAGCTTTTGTCTCTTTTTCAAGCACAGTTCCCTCAAATTCTATAAAAAACAGGAAATTTGGTTCTCCGTCCTGCATAAACTTAAACGTTCTTATATCACAGGCATTTCTGCCGTGGTCTCCTATCACTGAAAGCATTCCCGAAAGACTTCCGCTTTTATTCGGGCAAGTAAAAGCTATTTCTGTACGTGTATCATTTTCGCTTACTGTAAGCTCATTTGAAAAAACGATTGTTTTAGTTTGGCTTTTTACAAGTGTTTTATTTATATAAAATCTATTTTTATACAAATAAGTAAGAATATGCTCATCTATTCCGTTTTCATCAGCAATATATACACCGCAGTCGCATATTTTCTGACTTATGGCTGCTGCCGCAGCATCAGGCATTTTAACTGTTTTGGCATTTTTAAGAACACATGAATACTTTGACTCCAAAACAATAGGATTTTTATACCTTTTTTTGCCTTTATAAAAATCTATATTAAAAAGCTCTTTCATTTCAAGCATTTTTCCATACTGATACTGGCGGCTTAACGACATTGTTTTTTTTACAAAAGCCGTATATTCCTTTAATACGTCCTCTTTTACGTCTCCCGTCAGTTTTTTTACAATTTCTTTTTCTCTGTCAGGCTTAAATATTACATCTCCGTTTACTGCCTTTACCTCGGTTACATTTTTCGAAAGTGCTATTCTTTTAAGAAACAGCTTTTTTATTTCTCTGTCAACTTCATCTATATTTTTTCTCACTTCTTCAAGTGTCATTTATAATCCCTCCGGTACATTTTACCCGTTTATAAAAAACGTTTAAAAATTTAACAAAATGCGGATTTTCAGCATACCGGTTTCATAGGCTGTATGCTGTACTGTAGATTTGCAGGCGAATGCGGAAATTTTCTTTTGAATTTTTTGTTTATCCTCTCCATAACCAAACAGCTGTCCTCATAATTAGCATGCGGAAGCATTATTATATATTGTGACACACTGCATTTTGAAACAACATCTCCGCGCCTTAACGAAACATGTATCAGCTCATCAAGATTTGCCATACAAGTATTAAGCGATCTTCTTGTAAGCTCCGAATCATTTATACCAACTACACTTAAAAGACATACGTTTATAACGTCTCCGTTTCTTTCTAAAGCCCTTGCCTGTGAACGATACAAAATCTTAAAAAAATCATAATCACAGAAATAAGCACCGTTAACTTTGTCAGATTCTTTTATCTGTTCTATAACTTCGGAAATATTCATTTCGCACATATTTATTGTGCTTGTCGCTTCACGGTAGAGTGCACGTATATCTTCTGAAGGAAATATCCCGAATTCTTCAAAAAACATACAGCTCATATTATTATAAATTTTTGCGGCTCTTTTTGACTTTCCTACCTTAATAAGAGCCTCCATATAATCATAATATAAAGATTCCTCATATGGTTCTATTTTTATAGCGTTTGAACATATTTCAACAATTTTCTCCGGATTTTTATTCTTTTTCAATATATCAATCATTTCTTTAACTATCTGCACATACATATTATGGTAATAAGAACTAAGTGATATTACCCAGAATTCATTGTTTTGTTTAGGCAAGAAATCCCCGTTAATTCCATATACTTCAATAGCAGATTTATAACATGCAAGTTTTTCACTTTCTGTAACACTTGCTTTTCCCTCATTATACAGCTTTTCAAATTCTTCACAGTCAACACTGCATTGTATTTTATTGTTAAATCTATTTGAACCTCTTTGACGTACTATAATATCCGAGCCTATGCCGTTTCCAAATCTGTCAAGAAGTTTTCTTGCTCTGTGAAACATAGTTTTAAGTGCGTTTGAAGGATTTTCAATTTCTTCGTTGTTACCCCATAAAAGCCTAATTAATTCATTTTGTGTGATTTCTCTTTTTCGATAAAAAAACATATATGCAAGTAAAAGCCATACTTTATTTGAACGGCTGCCGCTGTCAACTATAATTTTTTCTCCACATTTCAAAGACAGCTCGCCGAACATTTTTATTTTAAGTATCATTTTTGTCAAACTCTCCCATTCACATATAATACACATCCTATACTTTCTTTTATTATAATTTTACCACATGACAATTATTTTGTAACCTGTACAATTGTAAAAAATCCTTATTTTTTTACGAATTATGGTTTTTTATTGTAAAAACAGCAGTATTTTTTTATAAAATACAAAAAAAGATCAAATGTTATCTATTTAGTGGACGGGTTTAGTAAACCAAGGGGTTTTCAACTCTAATCGCAGACGGAATCTATTTTTGTCGAGGAAAACAGTTGGTTTCAAGGCATATGTGGAACACATCTGTATATTCATTCAGTAGTTGTCAAAAGGCTGCCGATATTATCGACAGCCTCAGATTATACCATATTAAATGTAATATTGTTTTTATGCCGGCATTAGATTTATTGTTTTTCGTCATGCGGCTTTTCCCGATTTTTTATTTTTTCTCTGCGTTTATTTTTATTTTCATACATACGTTTATCGGCAATATTCAGTGCAGCCTCTATATTTATTTCCTTTGAATAATCCATTTCAAAAACACCGTAGCTTATTCCGCGTGGATTATAAGAAGTATCCCCAAAATGAGAGTCTGCTATCATAGAGCAAAATTCCATTTTTTTATCTGCGTCTTTTTATTCACAATTTTTAAAAAGTATTGCAAATTCATCTCCGCCTATTCTTGCAAAAATATCATTTTCACGTATAGAACTTGAAATAATCGACACAACTTCTTTGATATACGAATCTCCATAAACATGACCGTAAGTATCATTTATATATTTCAGGTTGTCCAAATCAAAAAAGCATAATGTGAATTTAATTTTTTTTGATACCCAGTCTTTCATCTTCATAAGCAGGTACCTTCTGTTATATATTCCGGTAATATCGTCTTTATACGCTTTTTCTTCAAGGTTCTTTTCTTTGAATCTCTTAGATGTAATGTCCTCTGCTATATGAAAATACACGTCTTGATTATCTTTTCTGCTTTTAAAAGATGAAATACCAAAATATTTATTTTCAGTCTCCAAAAATACTTCCCATTGCTTATCATGTGTATCAGAATTTATAATTTTGTTGAATAAACACTTAAATGTTTTTTTATCACTATTGTTTTTATTTATTTCATTAAAGTTTGAATAAATCAGTTTATTATCAGTTGATATAATTAAAATAATGTCTGCCATTTGGTCCGAAATTTCAACAAGCATGTTATTGGTATCATGTAAGTTTTGATTTTCATATTTAATCTTTTTCAATTCTTCCTTTTTCATAATCTCACGCTGATTAAGCTGTTTTAACATCATATTAAAGGAATCAGAAAATTCTCCCATAAAATATACTTTTTGACTATAATCCCCTTCTGCCACCTTTTTTGTCTGCCAAACAAGATGCTTAAGGTTTGCTTCAAGGCTTTTTATAGGAGAACATAGGGGGTTTTGCTCAATCAGTTTTTCATCAGGAAATATTCCGTTTGACATAGCTTCGGCTATCTTTTTGTAATCATTAAGCAAAAAATACAACTTTTTTAAGCCTTTAAATAATTTTAAATTTTCAGGCTGTATGTCTTTCTCATCCGGAATGCTAGTATTGGAATTATAAATCATATCCCTTAAAAACTCAAAAAGTATATCTTTGTTCTTATCTTTATTCTCATCTTTGTTCTCATCTTCTTTCAAATTATTCAGTTTCTCTTCAGGCTCAGCTTCAAATTTACATACTCTAACACCTGTTGCCGAGCAGTCAATTCCTTTTACTTTATATTTTTTATGTGTATAATTTTCAAGGATACCAGCTACCATTCCTTCTTCATACACACATATTGTTTTATCAAGAATGGGTAAATCAGAATAATCTTGATTTTCTGATACGGTAACAACTATTTTTTCATTGCTCCAGCTTTCTATTTTAATTATTCCTATTCTAAAATACTCAAATTTTTTTTGAATTTCATTAAAAAAATTATTTATGTCACATAAATTGTCTGAAATATTTTCACAAATGAAATCAGCTGCTCTGTAACCTGCCTTTCTGAAAAGCTCATCGGCTTTTTCATTTCCGCATTCGTTATTAAGCGTATTTTTAATGGAATACTGAATCAGACGATATAAAACAACGGGCATATTGTCTTCCATGTATTTTTCGCCGTCTTTTATATTCGCCGTTACATAGTCCGAAATTTTAGTATTTTTATCATCGTCAAGAATATTACTCATATTTATCCCTTCTTTATTGAAAGTGACTATATAATCATAATAATATATTATTATTATACATATAGCGTCCTATTATTTCAATAAACGCTTAACTTAAAAATTTCTTAAAAAAAATCGTCTTATGTGATAATAGTCACAGAAAATACTATATGATTATGATAATATATGTTCAAAAGATAAAACATCGGAGGTTTCGATATGACCAAGAAAAATGCTGTTGTTGACAAAGAGTTTTGTGTTGCTTGCGGAGCATGTACGAAGGTTTGTCCAAAAAATGCAATTTCGGTTTTTTGCGGAAAATATGCCGTTACAGCCGAAAACTTATGTATCGGATGCGGTATATGTGAAAAAATATGTCCTGCCGGTGTAATTGACATTATGGAGGCGAGAACATTATGAAAACAAAGAAAAAATGGAATGACTGGCTTTGGATATGGTCGGCATTATATCTTTCCCTTGGTTTTTTCAACATAATGTTCGCATGGCTCGGGCTGATATGTTTTATTACACCTTTATTGGTGGCAATATTTGGAAAAAGCAAGGCATACTGCAACAGTTACTGCGGCAGAAGTCAGCTTTTTAACTTACTTGGAAATAAGCTTCATTTATCAAGAAACAAACCTACTCCAAAATGGGTTCGTTCAAAATGGTGGCGATATGGTTTCTTAACATTTTTTATGACAATGTTCTTAAACATGCTTTATGTTACGTTTCTTGTCTTTAACGGCACAAACGGACTGAAACAAGCCGTAAAGCTTTTATGGACATTTAAACTGCCTTGGCAATTTGCATATCATGGCACACCATTTATAGCTGAATGGACAGCACAATTTGCTTTTGGATTTTACAGTATTATGTTGACATCTACGGTGCTTGGCATAATAACAATGATTTTATTTAAGCCCCGTTCATGGTGTGTTTACTGTCCTATGGGCACAATGACTCAAACAATATGCCGGATACAAAAATAAAAATTTTTAAAAAAAGATAAAATCTACTTTAAACGGCATATAATATATTTATGTTATGTTATTTGTATAACTTAAAAGGAGGACTTAATATGATTAAGAATATAACAAAGGAAAATTTTGAAACAGAAGTATTGCAGTCAAAAATTCCGGTAATGCTTGACTTTTTTGCTACATGGTGCGGGCCATGTAAAATGCTTTCACCTACTATAGAAACACTCTCCCGCGAATCCGACAAATACACTGTTGGAAAAGTAAACATAGATGAGCAACCTGAACTTGCAGTTAAATTCGGTGTAAACGCCGTACCTACCGTTCTTGTTTTTAACGAAGGCAAATGCGTAGGACAGTCTGTTGGCTATACTTCAAAGGGTGAACTCTTGAAGCTTATCCCAAATAGGGGGTAATCATTTATGAAAGTTCGTTTTAATGAAAACAAAGAAGTTGTGGAAACTGTAAAGGAAGGTCTTAAAAAGACAGGCGGCTATTGTCCCTGCAGAGTTGAAAGAACAGAGGATACAAAATGCATGTGCAAAGAATTCCGTAATCAGATAGCAGACCCTGATTTCGAAGGATATTGCCACTGCATGTTATATTATAAAGAAAAATAACAAAAAGACAAAACATTTACCCCTTTTAAAACATCCGTGTTTATTCTGACATTAAATATACACGGATGCTTTTATTTTTAATTTAATTTAACAAAACTATAACGGCAAGAAAACTAATATATAAAATATACAGTTTTGGCTAAAGATAGTGATTTTATCAACAGCTCATGATATATATTTTTTTATTCCCTTAACATCTTCTATGTATATTTCTTTCAGGCCTCTGTTATAAATAACCGATGCCGGATGATAGAGAGGATATAATTTATACCCGTTTATATTTATCTCTTTACCATGATAATTGCCTATGGTAATGCTTTTACTGTTCATAAGTGCTCTTAATGGCACATTTCCAAGGGATACTATAAGTTTTGGATTAATTGTTTCTATTTCTTTTTTAAGAAGCGGCATAAAATCCATCATTTCTTCCCATGACGGTGTACGATTTATAACTTTTCCCGTTTTTTCACTTATGCTTATAGGTCTATATTTTACCACGTTTGTTATATATAGTTTTTTTCTGTCAATACCAACCGTAAGAAGAAACTCATCAAGATTTTTACCGGCTCTTCCAACAAACGGACGCCCGAGTTTTTCTTCTTCCCCTCCCGGAGCTTCCCCTACAAGCATTATAAGACTATTTACATTTCCATCACCAAATACAAGTTTTTTATCGCTGTATTTTTCAACATATTTATGTTTCATTTCCTCTAATGTTTCCATAATGCCCCTCCGTTTTCCGCCGTAAATATTAATTTTGTGAACAAATACTGTTAAAAATACAAAGTTATCCACAATTAAACCGCCTTATCCACAAAAAAAAGTTGATAACTTTAGATATGCACATTCTTATCAACTTGTGCACTTTTATTTTAACACATTATATAGTAACATGCAGTACATTTATTTCAAAATATTGATATATTTACACAAAATATTAAAGTTATCAACATTTTAATATTTTCTTGTGCTTTTATTTTAAAATTCTCTCCACAATCACTCTTTTTTCTGCATTAGAAATTATTGTAAACCTGTATTTGTTATCATAATTTCTGATACTTTATAAATGCCGATTTTTCATTGTTTTTTGACTTTTTTTACCTGAATTTTAAAAAATATCATTTTTTTCTTATTTCTTATGTCAACCGAACGTATGAGTTATGCACATTATCCACAATTTATATGTTGATAACTCATATTTATGTTTTCTCTTATTCACATTTATTCACTGCTTTATTAATTTTTTCAATAATGAATACCATTAAAAAGCCGAAAATTACTCCGCCCATATGTGCAAAATTATCAACATTTTTATCCATCATGCTTAGGCCAATTCCCGCTACTATAAATAGAAAAAGCGTAGGATAATTAAATCCCTGAACATCACGTTTATTTATCCTTACATATGCAAGCAGTGCTCCCATTATGCCGTAAACAGCTCCTGATGCGCCTATAGAATAACCTGTTAAAAACAAGGCGCTTACAAATGACGCAATTATTCCCGAAGCAATATATATTAACGTATACTTTAAATATCCAAAACATTTCTCACATATTCTGCCGAAAATATAGAGAGAAAAGCAATTATAAAACAAATGTACAAATGATATATGAATAAACATACACGTAAAAAGCCTATAAAACTGATGATTTTGAAAAACATCAGCACCGTTATTTGCAAAAATATAAGCTGTGTCTGTTCCAAACATATTAAGCAAAAGCCATATAACCGCGTTTATTGCTATTAACGAGTATGTAACAATAGGAGTTATATTTTTCTTCGACTCTTTATAAGCAGACGTTTTATTTTTAGAAAAGTCAAAATTATCCGAAAGAGATTTGTATATTGTATTTTGTATGCCAAATACCTTTGTCGGCTGATTTTTGCCAAAAAATAAGTTTTTGCCGTCTGTATACCACCAGACATTATTTAGTTTTGAATAATCCGGTTCTTTTGAGTCACAGTATTTTTTTAACTCATTCGTTTTAATATTGTCTGTATAAAGCAGATTAACAACTACAGCGTTAGTACATCGCATTTGATTTAACTTGGACTCTATATTTTTTTCAAGCACAGGCATTCTATCTTCTATCGACTCAAAAGAAATCATATCACAGTTAAAAACTTGTACCAAATACACAACTGGGTTTGAGATACGTATATAGATAGAAACTGACGCTGAAGTTTCATTCGGTATCATAGATGTAAAATCCGAATCATTCATGCTTGTCTTAAATTTAATAAAAAAATCACTGTACAATTAAAAATCACCGCCTTTTTATTTCAGTTATATTTTAAATTGTACAGTGCGGCACATACAATGTCAATCACAGTAATTTATGTATTAGAATAAGTGTAAAAAACCCAGGTATACCAAGCAGCCCCACAAAAAATACCGTAAGAGCATTAAGTCCTATATATATACCGACAGGTTTAAGCAGCAAATCAGCCACAACTATCATTACTCCCCCGACAGCTGAACGCAGCAGAAATTTTAACAGCGCTGCCATAGGTCCTGCCAATATTATTATCGCCATCAAGACCAAAAAAGCGGCCGTTATTACAAACATCATAGATGTAGAGCCCATTTCTAACACCTCCCAAAAAAAGCAAAAAAATATTTTTTTATCAGAAATCTCTTGCCGTAAAACCTTTTCTTTTAGCAGCTTTCAAAAAATACTGATAGCGCTTATTTAAAGCCTGTATCTCATATATAAGGCTATCAATTAAATATTCATCTGTTTCCATTTGGAAATTTTGATTTAAAATATCGAGCTGCTTTTTAATTTCTGAAATGTTTTCAATTATTGCTCGTTTTTCATCATACACATAATACTCCTGTTTTTTTTCACTGTTTCGCACTCGCTATCACTCCTATCCTCATTATAATATAATCAAGAATTGGAATATTTATACTGCTTTTAATTAAAAAAGCGTATCTTTTAAGACACGCTTCATACATTTTTATTATTCTTAAATTAGTTCACATTATTTTTATACTACTTTATTATATGTCTATCTGTATAAACTATACAATATTTTGATACAAGCCCTATACCTATACCCGTTACAATTCCGCTTACCATAAGAACCGGTATAAGATACAGCACAACAACACCTCTTCCAAGCACAAACCATGCTACAATTATCTGTCCTATATTATGAAATACTCCTCCGGCAACGCTTGTACCAATTATACTTACTTTTTTACTTTTGCTCAAAGGCATCATTACAATATAGCTTAATGCAGCTCCGGCTAAACTATACCAAAACCCGGCAAATCCTTTAAAAAGCAATGCCGATACCGCAACTCTTACAACTGATATCGCAAATCCGTCTTTGCTGCCCATAACATACAATGCAAGCAGAACAACTATATTTGAAAGGCCTATTTTTACACCAGGAATAGGAACAGGCATCGGTATCATTGTTTCCACATAGCCCATTAATATAGCCAATGCCGACAGTATACCGTAATACGCAACTTTCCTGCTTTTGCTCATTTATGCCACCTCATTACTTTTAATACCGTCTATTTTGCTATTGCGTCAACGTCGCTTTTTTCTCCGCCCTCTATTTCCACAACAAATTTATGCGGCAGACATATTATGCTTTCATTTTCCTTTGAAATAGGTTTATGATTAACACATATTTGGTCGGGACAGTCTGCACTTTCCATACTTACTTCTCCGTTTTCTATCTTTATTGTATTAGTTCCGTATTTTGTGCTGAAAGTCTTTTCAATATCTTCATCAAGAGGAAATTCGGCTTCTTTCTCACCGTCTATATACACAACGGCAACTGCGCCTCCCTTTCCCGGCTTAAGCACTGTTGTATACATAACCGCCGCCAAAGCAAGAAGCACCAAAATTATAACAAAATCAAGTTTTTTCAATACAGCACCTCATATATTTTAGATATAATTTAAAAACATCGGGTACGACAAGTTTATTCCCGTACCCGACCTATTATTTTGTTATATATTTTTCTGCATTGACTTTATTTAATGACTTCCATACCATGCATATATGGTCTTAATACCTCAGGAATTACAATTGAGCCGTCTGCCTGCTGATAGTTTTCCATAATTGCGGCTGTTGTTCTTCCGGCTGCAAGTCCGCTTCCGTTAAGTGTATGAACATACTGTGCTTTATCCTTTGGATTATCTTTAAACCTAATGTTTGCTCTTCTTGCCTGATATGATTCAAAGTTTGAGCAGCTTGAAATCTCTACATATCTGTTATAGCTTGGCATCCAAACTTCAATATCATATGTCATTGCAGCACTGAATCCAAGGTCGCCGCCGCAAAGACGAACTACTCTATAAGGAAGTCCGAGAAGTTTAAGTATTTCTTCAGCATCGTTTGTAAGTGTTTCAAGCTCTGCATATGAATTTTCCGGCTTTGCAAATTTAACCATTTCTACTTTATTAAACTGATGCTGACGTATTATTCCTCTTGTATCTCTGCCGGCTGAGCCTGCTTCTTCTCTGAAGCATGCTGTATATGCACAGTGTTTAATAGTAAGGTCTTTACCGTCAAGAATCATATCGGAATACATATTTGTTACTGGCACTTCTGCAGTAGGAATAAGGAAATAATCTGTTCCTGCTACTTTAAACGCGTCGTCCTCAAATTTTGGAAGCTGACCGGTACCTATCATTGATTTTCTGTTAACCATAAATGGAGGGAATATTTCAGTATATCCTTGTTTGTCTACATGAAGGTCAAGCATAAAGTTTATTATTGCTCTTTCAAGTCTTGCTCCGGCTCCCCTATATACTGTAAATCTTGAGCCTGTTATCTTTCCTGCCGTATCAGGATCGAGTATTCCCAAATCTTTTCCGAGGTCCCAATGAGCCTTGTAATCAAAATCAAACTTTTTCGGCTCGCCCCATTTTCTAAGCTCAACATTTTCAGTATCATCTTTTCCTTTTGTTACATCTTTATAAGGCATATTAGGAACTGAAAGCATAAAATCAGTAAGCTTTTCATCTGCCTGAGCAACCTGTGCGTCAAGTTCTTTTATCTTACTTGAAAGAGCCTTCATATCTGCCATAAGAGCTGTTGTGTCTTTACCTTCTTTTTTTAGTTTAGGTATCTCTTTTGTATCGGCATTCTGCTTTGCTTTTAGTTCCTCAACCTTACCTATAAGTTCTCTCCTCTGAAGGTCAATGGCTGTGAAATCATCAAGATGATAGTCTTTCTCTCTTTTAGCAAGTGCTGCTTTAACGCTTTCCATATCTGTTCTTAAGAGTTTAATGTCTAACATTTATATTCTCCTCCATTGTATTTTATATATTATTTTCTTTTATGTATTTTTGTGCTTATGTGAATATTTATGTATTTAATACAAATAATACTATTGCAACATCCTTTTGACGACGCGCCGACGGATGTTTTAAAGTCCGACCAGTCACTCCCCCCGACTTGTCGGGCTTTTAATTTATCCTTATATTTCAGACGGTTTATGTTCTTTCTTTACAAAAGGAACATGCCCCTTTTTTTTCTTTTTTAATCTTGACGGAAGTATTTCTTCCTCATACTGTTTTTTTATTTCTTTCATAATTGCTTCTCTTTCATCAGAAGTATAAGAACCATTCATTGCTCTTTCAATAGCCTGTTTTTCTTCCTGCGACAATACATATTCACTTACACCAAGTTCTATAGGCTTAGCATAAGTGAAACATCCGGAACGGCTATGTATTCCGTTTAACACAACACCGTTATTTTCACTGTCAAGAAGTGCTACTGCATAACACAGATTGCCTCCAGACTCTGGAAACGGATTATATCTTATTACTCCAACTTTTTGCACGCACTTATTGATATTATTATTCATATCCATAAGTGCTTCTATCATACGGTCATACTTTTCTTGTATTTCCTTTGATTTGGTCTCAAATTCAACTATTCTTCCCTCCAATGTTTCTTCTTTATCGGAAATATCAGGAGAAGTCTTTTTATTTAATTTCAAAATCTTTACTATGCATACTATAACAGCTATAATCAAAATTATGGTTACAGCCATAAGCACAAACACGGCATACGCCAGATTTTGATTTAAAAATTCCATAAAAAAATCCATATCTCACACTATCCTTTTATTCCTGATATGAGAGACATAAGTCTTTCAAGATCAGCGTCTGAGTAATATTCTATTTCAATTTTTCCCTTATTTGTCTGGCTTTTTAACTTTACTTTTGTACCAAATATATTTTTAAGCGAATCTTCTATTGTTTTATAATTTTCAGTATTGAACTTTGAAGTTCTTTTTTCTTTAGGCTTCTTTTCCAAAAAGCGCTTTATCGTATCTTCAGCTTGTCTTACGCTCATTTCTTCTTCAATTATTCTTTCGGCAAACTCAAACTGAGTATCACCGTCTGTTATGCTAAGAAGTGTACGGGCATGCCCTGCCGACAGCTTGCCACATCTTACAAGCTCCTGCACTCTCTCGTCAAGATTTAACAGACGCAAAACATTTGCAACAGCCGAACGGCTTTTTCCAACTTTTGCAGCCAACTCTTCCTGACTTAAATTAAAATCATCGCAGAGCTTTTTATATCCTGAAGCTTCCTCCATAGGGTTAAGGTCTTCTCTTTGCAGATTTTCAGCAAGAGCAATTTCAAACAGCTGTTTATCCTCATAATCTTTAATTATAGACGGTATTTCTGTAAGCCCGGCTATTTTGGATGCTCTCCATCTTCTTTCCCCGGCAACTATCTCATAACAGTCATCATTTTTTTTAACAACTACAGGCTGAATTACGCCATACTGCTTTATCGAAGACGCAAGCTCTTCAAGACTTTCTTCCTGAAACTGCTTTCTCGGCTGATTTTTATTAGGCTCTATCTGATTTATGTCAATCATTACAACCTTATCTTTTGAAAAAGCCGGTTCAGACGCCATCTCAGACTCGAACAATGCGTCAAGACCTTTGCCTTTTCCCTTAGGCCCAAGACCGCTTTTTCTTATTGCCAAATCAATTCCACTCCTTTTCTATAACTTCTTCCGCAAGAAGACGATAGCTTTCTGCTCCTTTTGAACGATTATCGTACATTGTAATAGGTAGACCGTGGCTTGGTGCTTCACCAAGTCTTACGTTACGGGGTATTATAGTTTTATAAATATTACTCTTTAGCTCTTGTTTAACTTCCTCCACAACTTCCATTGAAAGATTTGTTCTCGCATCATACATGGTAAATACTACACCTTCAAGCGATAACCGTGAATTAAGACGTTTTTTTACAAGACTTATGGTATACATAAGCTGTTCAAGGCCCTCAAGAGCAAAATACTCACACTGTATAGGCACAAGCACAGTGTCTGAAGCAGTTAGCGCATTTATTGTAATAAGATTAAGTGAAGGCGGACAATCTATCAATATAAAGTCATAATTTTTTTTAATGTCTTTAAGTGCAGAGTCAAGAATATATTCTCTTCTCTCTTGTCCAATAAGTTCTATTTCAGCTCCGGAAAGATTTATATTAGAAGGAATTATATAAAGCCCCTTAACACATGTATCATAAATAACATCTTCTATTTGTTTTTCTCCAAGCATCAAATTATAAACTGTATTTTCAACTTCATTTTTTTCAAGGCCAAGCCCGCTTGTTGTATTGCCCTGAGGATCAGCGTCAATTACAAGCACCTTTTTGTCGGCCTCAGCAAGGCAGGCAGAAAGATTTATAGCTGTAGTTGTTTTGCCAACACCGCCTTTTTGATTTGTTATCGAAATTATTCTTACTCTGCCCATTTTTTACTCCTCATTCTTTTTACATATTTTTACTATGCGTTGTTATTTTACCACATTTCAATTTAAAAATAAACACAATATAAATATTTTGTTGCTTTTTTTGACGATAAATGTTTCACGTGAAACATACAAAAAAATTAAGACCAGTTGGAGGCCAACCGGTCTGTTTCACGTGAAACATTTATTTACATTTTACGTCACATTTGCTCAGGAGCTTGGATACCGAGAAGTGATAGTCCTGCTTTGATTACAGTGCTTACCGATTTTACAACGGCAAGTCTTGCCTTACAAACTTCTTTTTCTGCCGAAAGTATAGGATTGTCATGGTAAAACTTATTAAATGCCTGTGAAAGGTCCACAAGGTACCTTGATACAATAGAAGGTTCATATTTTGAAGCCGCATCACATACTTTATCAGAAAAAATATCCAAAAGCCGGCAGACATCAACTGAAGCACCATCTGTAAGAGATGTATAATCTATATTTTCAAAGTTAATATTTTCTGCCTTTCTCAATATGCTGCATGCTCTGGCATTTGTGTACTGAACGTAAGGTCCTGTCTCCCCTTCAAAGTTAAGCATTTTATCCCACGAAAAAACTACGTCCTTAATTCTTCCGTTATATAAATCATCAAATATAACTGCTCCTATACCGACCTGTCTTGCAACTTTCTCTTTGTCTGGAAGCTCAGGGTTTTTATCTTCAATTATATTTCTTGTCTTATTTACAGCTTCTTTCAAAAGTTCTTCCATAAGCACTACTTTTCCACGGCGTGTAGATAGTTTTCCATCTGGAAGGCTTACAAGACCAAAAGGCACATGAACTAAATCTTTTGACCAAGGATAGCCCATTTTTTCTATTACCTTAAACCATTGTGCAAAATGAAGATTTTGGTCAACCGCCGTAACGTAAAGACATTTATCAAAATTATACGTTTTCTTTCTGTAAAAAGCAGCGGCTATATCTCTTGTTGCATAAAGTGTCCCACCGTCGCTTCTTATTATAAGACACGGAGGCATATCTGCTTCCTCAAGGTCTACAATTTCAGCTCCGTTGCTTTTTTTAAGGAGTTTCTTTTCTTTAAGCTCATCCACAACAGCTGCCATTTTGTCATTGTAAAAACTTTCTCCAGTAAATGCGTCAAACTTAACACCAAGCACGTCATATATACGATTAAATTCCTTCATACTCATGTCATGAAACCATTTCCAAAGTGACAGCGCTTCTTTGTCGCCGTCCTGCATTTTCTTAAACCATGCTCTTGCCTCATCATTTAATGAAGGCTCTTTTTCCGCCTCTTCATGAAATTTAACATAAATGCGCATAAGCTCTGAAATGCCGTCTTTCTCAACTGCTTCCTTGCTTCCCCATCTTTTATAAGCAGATATAAGCTTTCCGAATTGAGTTCCCCAATCTCCAAGATGATTTATGCCTACACATTTATAGCCCATAAATTCATATATCTTATAAAGGGAGTTTCCTATAACGGTAGAACGAAGGTGACCTACGTGGAAAGGCTTTGCAATATTAGGGGACGAATAATCTATAACAACCGTCTTTCCGTTTCCTTCTGTAGAACGGCCGTAGTTTTCTTTCTCTGCAATTACTTTTGATATAACTTTTTCAGCAAAAACGCTTTTGTCTGTAAAAAAGTTGAGATAAGCACTTTGAACCTTTATTTCAGATATAAAGTCAGGTTTTTCTATTTTAGATGATATCTCCTGCGCAATAAGAGGCGGAGCTTTTCTAAGCGTTTTTGCCAGCCTGAAACATGGAAAAGCATAATCGCCCATTTTTTTATCCGGCGGAGTTTCTATATTTAAATATACTTCATTTTTATCAAGATTAGCCGCCGCCGCAATAGCGGAAGCGATTTCCAATTTGAAATCCATTTATTTCAATCCTTTCGGTTTATGTTTAAGCAAACTTAAGTTTAACATGTAAAGAGCCAAAAATCAAGGTGAATAGTAAGTTCAATAAAGCTTAAAAACTTATTCTTTTTTATTATCCCCCTTTTCTTTTTTATTAAAATGTATCATAATAATAAGGTAGAAAACAACTGCAAAAAGTTACGAAAGAAGTGAATTAAATGAAAAAATTATCAAAAGGTTTACTTGCCGCTGCAGCAGTACCGGCTGCATTAACAGGCATAATTGCGCTTTTTAATAAGGCAATATATGTAAAGGCCAATAAAAATTCCGATTCTTCTTACAATAATGAAACTTACTGCTGGAAATACGGAAATGTAAACTATGAAAAAACAGGAAGCGGACAGCCTCTTATACTCATTCATTCCCTTTATGCAGGCTCATCGCTTGCAGAATGGAAAAAGACTGCAAAATCACTGTCTAAATTTTATACCGTATATAATATAGACCTTCCGGGATACGGTCATTCAGAAAAACCTAAAATGACATATGCCGCTTTCACATATGCCGCATTTTTAAATGATTTTGCCACAGATGTTATTAAAAAGCCGGTGTTTCTGATAGCCGCAAACGGCTCGTCCGAAGCTGCTGTGATGTCTGCTAAAAATTACGAGACAATAGAAAAACTTATGGTCGTGTCTCCGCAGACATTTGAAACGGGAATAGTTAAAAAAGCAAACAAATTAAAACGATTTCTTATGGAGCTTCCTGTGTTCGGCACAGCCTTCTATAACCTTAACACAACACATTTGGCGCTTAAAAAAAATATATCTGATTACGGATTCTTTGCCAAAGAAAATATTGACAACGATTTTATAGATGAATGTTTTAAGGCCGCTCACAGCGAAAAAGGCTCGGCACGATATGCTTTTGCGGCACTTTTGACAGATTATATGGATATGGATGTACGAAATATCATGAGCAAGCTTGAAATACCATGCGCTGTATGCTGGGGCGAGGAAAACACAAGAAATCCAATTAAAAATATGGAAAAGCTTGAAGAAATAGTGCCGAATGCACAATATTTGATTTTTGAGAAAACCAAAGCATATCCGCATATTGAAAATGCTGCTGAATTTGCAAATGAGGCACATGCTTTCTTTAATTAATATACTTTTGAGGTGGAAATATGACAGAAAACGAAGAACAGACATTACTGGAAAAAACTATGAAGAGCGTTATTTCACTCACAGCATCAGAAAAAGGCAGCGGGATAATGCTTATGATGAAGCCTGAATATGTAAAATGCTCAGCAAAAGAAAAAAGTCTGACTATATATTATGATATTGAAAAATGGGAGCTTAACCCACAAGGCATAATGCACGGCGGCATGCTTACAACGGCAATAGACAACACATACGGCACTCTTACCCATTACTACGCAGGAGACAAATTTATAACAACTATAGAACTTTCTATGCACTTTCTTAAGCCTCTGCACGAGGGCGACCGTCTTGAAATAACAGTCAAGGCAGATCATGTAGGAAAAACGATAATAAACCTTTCAGCGGCAGGAAAAATTAACAATAAAAACAATGTTCTTGCCGTTACAAGCAGTGCCACATATATGATAATAAACAATATAAGGACAGATATAAATAAAATTTCTGACGGTCAGATGCATATAGAAAAAATATAATAAAAACACAAAAGAGCAGGTAAAATAAATGAACAAAAGAAAAAATGGGAATCTAAAAGGCTCTGCACTGCTTTTTACCGCGGCTTTTATTTGGGGCACCGCATTTGTGGCGCAAAGCAAAGGGATGGATTATCTCGGTCCGTTTTCTTTTAATGCAGTCAGAAATCTTATAGCCGGAACTGTGCTTATTCTTATAATTTTTGTAATGAAATTATTTAACAAAAATATAAAAGATTTTTCATGTAAACAAAAATATGATAAAAACGACCTAATAAAAGGCGGAATATTATGCGGATTTATATTGTTTTTTTCAAGCTCGTTTCAGCAGGTCGGCCTCAAATACACAACTGTAGGAAAAGCCGGATTTATTACAACACTTTACATAATAATTATACCTATAATGGGCATTTTTATAAAAAAGAGACTGCCGGCATTTAAAATATGGATAAGTCTCTTTCTTGCAATAGTTGGAATGTATATGCTTTGTATGACTGAAAGTTTCAGACTATCAAAAGGCGACTTTTTTATGCTTATATGTGCATTTTTTAATGCGGCGCATATTATTACAATAGACCACTTTTCATGCAGAGTTGAGGCTGTTAAAATGAGCTGTATACAGTTTTTTCTGTGCGGACTAATATCTCTTATACCTACATTTATACTTGAAACACCTACAATAGCAAATATATATAAAAGCATATGGCCGCTTTTATATACGGCAGTGCTTTCAAGCGGAGTGGCTTTTACATTGCAAATAGCCGGGCAAAAATACACAAACCCGGTTTTGGCCTCTCTTGTAATGAGTCTTGAGTCTGTATTTTCCGCACTTGCGGGATGGGTTGTGCTAAAACAGGCAATGAGTACAAGGGAAACAATGGGATGCATACTTGTATTCGCGGCTGTTATACTGGCACAGATACCAATATTGAACTTAAAAAAGACAATACCAAAACAGAAAATTATTTAAGCTGTTTTTGCAAAATATATGCTTTGACAATAAATTTTTATTGATTTATCATTAGCTCATACTAAAAATGTTTACACTTATTTTAAGGAGCTGATAAAGATGTATCATAAAAGATTTACAGGAACGCATTATGAAGCCGGATATAAATTTGGTAAAAAACTGTCCGAATACGGTGTATCTCTCGGATACTGCCCTACTTATGAAATTGATGAAAGCAGAAAATCATTTGCTGAGAAATGCAAAGAACAATATAAGGTATATTATCCTGAAATACTGGATGAAATAAAAGGTATATCCGACGGTCAAAATCTTGATTCATCTATAATAGAAACTATACTTTTAACAATGTACTGCATGAATTTTGATAATAAATGCACATGTATGGCTTATAAAAACGGTGAAGATATAGTTTTTGCAAGAAACAGTGACTTTCTTGTAAATATTGAAAAACTAAATTTGAACTGTATATACAAACTTGACAACAGCTTTGCTTTTAATGGCAATACAACAGCTTATACCCAAATGGAAGACGGAATAAACGAATACGGACTTGCAGCAGGTTTAACTTTCGTCTTTCCTAAATTAAGCAAGCCCGGAATTAATGCAGGAATGATTATAAGATATATACTTGAGAAATGCAAAACGACTAAAGAGGCTCTGGAATTTATAAAAAATGTTCCAAAGGCATCTTCTCAGACAATTACAATTGCAGACGCCTCCGGTGATTTGGCGGTAGCTGAATGTAACTATGAAAAAACAGTAATTATAAGACCTGAAGACAAAAACTTTGTTGCGGCCGCAAACTGCTTTGTATCAGAAGAAATGAAAAAGTATAATGAAACAAAAATTGATAACTGGCGAGCAGAGGAACGATATAATACTGCATATAACGCACTTAACGAACATTCAAATGAACTTTCTGTTAAGCTTATGGGAGATATATTATCAGGAAAGTATGGCTTTATGTGCCAATATGACAGAAAGAAAAACGCCGACACTGTATGGTCAGTAATTTATGATATTAAAAACAAGAAAATATTCAGAGCAGAAGGCAATCCTTCAAGGAAAAAATATAAGGAAGACACAAGAATGAAATTCATATAATCATACAAACTGTATTATAATATTTAAATAAATATTTTAAAAACGGCATTTGTGTCTGCAAAACATATGTGATATTATTAAAATAATTAAATTTATTCATACAAATTGCAATACAAAGGCGGCCGATAAACATGAAGTATACTGTAAATGATTTTTTAAATATACCAATACTAAAAAAATATGAAATACTGAATGAAAACGCCGACAGAAATCATATAATTGAGCATATATGCGTAACGGAACCGCCGGCAGAGGGCTTTGTACGAAGAAACGAGCTTGTTCTTTCAACACTATTAGGATGCGACAATGACGATAAGATAATAAAATTTATATCTGACCTTGAAAATATCAACGCTTCCGCGCTTATAATATCATTAAAAGATAGCAAAAAAATAAGCCAAAACATATATAAAGCCATACAAAATACCGGCCTATCCGTTATAGTAATACCATGGGAATACCGTTTTGCAGAAATAGTTGAAGCTGTGCTTTCAAATTTAAGAAAACAAAACGAGGAAGACGAAAAGAAATTCTCAATGCTGCAAAAAACTCTGCTTCAGCTTTTTATGGACCAAAAAACGCTCTTTGATGCATCAGAGGCAATTTCTAAAGCTGTAGGGGTTCCGTCTGCAGTATCCGACATGGACGGAAATATATATTACCGCAATTTTACATTTTCAGCAGGAAAAAAAGCAGATGACTATGATTTTAAAACACCTATTGAAATCAAAAACAGATTTTACGGCTATATAATATGTAATTACAAAAAAAATGAACTTGAAACTGAATCTGTTCTTAGTTTGCTTATGAAATATGCTGTTTTGCCTCTTTCATTATGGTTTGAAAGAGAACAGACGGCAGAAGGCTCCAAACAGCAGAAAAAAAGCGATTTTATATGGTCTTTGGCTTCTGACTCGTACACAAGCACCGAAGAGCTTAAAAAAAATGCCTATAAGCTTGATATTGACTTAGATTTGCCATATTTATGTGTAACCGCAAAAGCAGGATTTATAAAAAGCGACTCGTTTTTAGATGAAACCTATTGGATTGAGCTAAATAATTCGGCTATTCAATCAGAAATGTCAAAAACAGGTGCTGTTGAAGGCAGAAATATACTTACTACATTCCAAAACGGGATTTTTATATTATATATACAAGTAATGCCCGGAGATAATATATTTACTATATACAAATTAATAGACAGTATTGAAATAAAAATAAAAACGTATTTTCCGAGACTTTCATGTACATGGGGAATAAGCGGTATTTACAACAAAAAACAAAGCATGAGCAGATTATACATAGACGCAAAGCTTGCAATGGACATATGCTACAGGCAAAAAGGCTTGGGCTTTAGAAACAGCTATAACGATACAGGCCTTTTCAGAATACTTTCAGCAGCTTCGGAAATAGGCGAGATTAAAAAAACGGTTTATGATACATTAAATCCTATTATTGAGCATGATAAAAATCACAGTCAAAATTTTATGGATACCCTAAACGTCCTTTTTGAAAATAACTTTAATATTTGCAAAACGTCAAGAGCTCTTTTTATACACCGTCAGACTTTGCTTTACCGTATAAAAAAAATAGAAAGTATTACGGGAATGTCACTTTCAAACCACAACGACACCTTTATGCTTGAGATATGTATAAGACTATTTATGAGTTTTTACTACACAAGAAAAAAAGAATAATTTTATTTTTATTTTTAAAGCAGCCCCATATAAGGGCTGCCTTAAAACATGTTGAAAAAGGTATTTTAAAACATGTGGGACTTCTTCATCGACTTTGCCTATGATATAATTAACTTTCCGCAATAGAAATAGTGATTTTTACACCGTTTTCATCTTTCTCTATATCGTAATCGGCATCTACACCGGAACGTTTTATAATTTCAACAGAATGCTTTATCGTATTTGTAAAAAGACGTATATCAGAAAAACTTCTTTTTTCTCTTTTTGCTGCATAATATTCATCATTTCGCATTTTTTCAAGCTCACTGTTTACAAGCTCTTCTGTCTTTTTTGAGCTGAGTTCTTCTGTTATTACTTTATCCAATACCGATTTTTGAACATATTCATCAGGTATACGCAGTATTGCTTTTGCGTGCCGCTCAGAAAGGCCGTTAATTACTATCATGCTGCGGACTTCTTTTGAAAGCTTCAAAAGACGGACTTTTCCGGAAATACATGCCGGACTTTTGCCAAACATATTAGAAATTTCTTCTACACTGAAATTATACTCGCTTATGAGCATATTATATCCTTCCGCTTCCTCCATAAAATTAAGGTTTTGGCGGTGCATATTCTCAGAAAGCGCCAAAAGAGCACTTTTGTCATCGTTTATTGAAAGAATTATAGCCGGTATTTTTTCAAGGCCTGCCGCTTTTGAAGCCATAAGCCTGCGTTCTCCGGATACAAGTTCATATGTACCATGGCCTAAAAAACGAACAGTTATAGGCTGTACAACACCAAATTTTTTTACCGATGCCGTTAGTTCATCCATACTTTCTCGGCTGAAATATCTCCTTGGCTGAGAGGGATTCGGCAATATATCATTTACAGGTATCATACTTGTATTAAGCGTTTCAGGCTTATTACTGGCAACAACAGCCTTACCCTGATTTTCACTCCTTTTGGTACAGAAATCTGAAAATTTGATTATATTTATCATTGAGCGTCCTCCCCTTTTATGCTTGTCCATTTATCAACTCTGTCTTTGATTATACCAGCTACTTTTCAACACATACACTATTTTTATACACTTTTTTATGTAATAAATCGACATAAATTAAATAATTATTTATTATTTTTTATCGCAATTAGTGCAATTTAAACGAAAAAAAACACATCCTGTTGAATAACAGTGATGTGTATAAACTTAATTGCATAAGGAAAAATTTTTTTTCGGCATCATAATGGTTTTTTTACAGCCATACCTGCCTTCCTCGGATATGTCTTAGGAGTTTGAGCAACCTTTTTTATAAACACAATACTATGAACTATATCACTTTCAGGCACTTTTATTTTCTTAATATCAGAAACTTCACCGCCAAGTTTTTTTACTGCGTTTATTCCGTCTTTCAGCTCTTCTTCAACATCAGGTCCTTTAAGAGATATGAAATATCCGCCTAACTTTACAAAAGGAAGACAATATTCACTAAGTACCGATATTTTAGCAACCGCTCTTGAAACACAATAATCAAAACTTTCTCTAAGACCGGAATCTTTGCCTCCGTCCTCAGCTCTCGAGTGTATACAGATTATATCTATATCAATTTTATTTTTAAGTTCCTCAAGAAAATTAATACGTTTATTAAGCGAATCAAGTAGCGTAACTTTAAAATCCGGATTAGCTATTTTAAGCGGCACTCCCGGAAAGCCTGCTCCTGTTCCCACATCTATCAATGTACCGTCTTTTTTATCCATAAAAGGCAGAGGTGAAACACTATCTGCAAAATGTTTTATCATTATCTCTCTTTCATCAGTAATTGCCGTCAGATTGATTTTTTTGTTCCAGTCAAGCAAAGTATCTTTATAGCTCTTAAATTGGCTCAGCTGGCCTTCTGTGAGGCTTATACCCATATCAAGACACGCTTTTGACAAAAGCTCTTTACTTCCCATTTCTTGCCTCCCTTTTAATCTGCTCAAGGTGTATAAGAAGCACAGATATATCGGCAGGCGAAACACCGGCAATTCTTGAGGCATGGCCTATTGAAACGGGACGGATATCATTAAGCTTCTGAGCGGCTTCTATACGAAGACCCTTAATAGTGCTGTAATCAATGTCTTCAGGAAGCACACGGTTTTCAAGCTTTATAAACTGCTCTACAGTATTCATCTGCTGTTTTATATAGCCTTCATATTTTATTTTGATAGCCGCTTCGTCACGTACATCTTTAGGCAAATCAGGTCTTTGGGTATCTATTTCAGCAAGAGATTCATAATTAAGCTCCGGTCGCTTTAAAAGGTCTGAAAGGCGTACTCCGCTTTTAATTTGAGCTGAATGATGTTTTTCAAGAAATTCCTGAACTTCCGGACGCTTACCAATTGTTACTGAGCAGATACGCTCTTTTTCGGCTTCAATCATTTCTTCTTTTTTAAGGAATTTTGCGTATCTTTCGTCGGAAATCAGGCCCACTTCATGACCTATAGGCGTAAGACGTTCATCGGCATTATCCTGTCTTAAAAGCAAACGGTATTCGGCACGGGAAGTCATCATTCTATACGGCTCACGGCTGCCTTTTGTAACAATATCGTCTATCAAAACGCCTATATACGCATCTGAACGCTTTAATATAACAGGTTCTTTTTTCTGTACATACCGTGCTGCATTTATACCGGCAATTATTCCCTGTGCCGCAGCTTCCTCATATCCGCTTGTTCCGTTAAACTGTCCGGCTCCGAAAAGACCTTTTATTTTTTTAAACTCAAGGCTTAATTTGAGCTGTGTAGCATCAATACAGTCATATTCAATAGCATATGCCGTGCGCATAAACTCGCAGTGCTCAAGGCCTGGTACTGTATGATAAAGCGCAATCTGTACCTCCTCAGGAAGCGACGAGCTCATTCCCTGAACATAAAGCTCATTTGTGCTTTCTCCTTCAGGCTCAATAAATATCTGATGTCTGTCTTTATCGGCAAATCTTACTACCTTGTCCTCTATTGACGGGCAATATCTCGGTCCCGTGCCCTCTATTACTCCGGCATAAAGCGGTGAACGGTTTAAGTTTTTACGTATAATACTATGCGTTTTTTCATTTGTATACGTAAGATAACACTTTACCTGCTCACGTGCTATTTTTTCCGGAGTATCCTCAAACGAAAACGGCACTATTTCTTTATCCCCATACTGCGGTATCATTTTTGAAAAGTCAACCGTCTTCTTGTCTATTCTGGCAGGCGTACCTGTCTTAAAGCGGTATATCTTAATACCATTGTCAATAAGGCTTTGGCTAAGTCCCGTAGCAGCTTTAAAACCGCTTGGCCCAGACTGTATTATTGTTTCGCCAAACAGACAGCGTGCTTTAAGATATGTACCCGTGGCTATTATAACTGCTTTTGAATAAAAAATAGCTCCTGAGCTTGTTTTAACACCTTTTATCTCACCGTTTTCAACTATTATATCCGTTACCTCTGCCTGCTTTATCTTTAAATTAGGAGTTTCCTCCATTGTCTTTTTCATTGTTTCTTTATATCTGTTTTTGTCGGCCTGCGCCCTTAACGAATATACTGCCGGGCCCTTTGAGGTATTAAGCATTTTTATTTGGAGATATGTTTTATCAATGTTTTTGCCCATTTCGCCTCCAAGAGCATCTATCTCTCTTACAAGGTGGCCTTTTGAGCTTCCGCCTACAGAAGGATTGCACGGCATCATAGCAATTGAGTCGAGATTTATAGCAAAAACTACAGTATTAAGCCCAAGTCTGGCACAGGCAAGTGCAGCTTCGCATCCGGCATGTCCCGCACCTACAACAGCCACATCAACATTATCTGCAACATATGTTGTTTTTGAATTGTTATCAGGCATCTTTTATTTTCAACTCCTAAATATAGTATATATTAATGGTGTAAATGTTTAAGTTTTTTTGAAAAACGTAACGTTCTGGAGCCGAAGGCTATTAAAGTTTACGGCCGCACTTTTTAAAGGGCGGTTGGAGGTTGGTGCAAAGCTCCAAGGACTTAATCTGTATACAGGCACATTTTGAATTTTTGCAAGTGAAAAGTTTTCTGATATAGAATTTTGCAATAAGTTGTACGTATACAATAACTTACGCATTATTATCCTTACGGAATAATGCTGAAACTTTTTGATTAAGACCTTGGTTACTCTGTCCCCAAACCCCTGCAAGCCTTTAAAAAGGCTTGACCTAAACTTTATTATGCCTTCGGCACCATGTCATACAGCTTAGAATTATTTTCCAACACAGAATCTCTCAAATATTCTATTTAAAAGATCTTCCTGCATACTTTCTCCGGTTATCTCTCCTAAATTCTCAACAGCCTGCGAAAGGTCCATAGACACAAAATCCTCCGGCATTCCGCTGTCTATTGTGTTTATCGCTCTTTTCAAACTTTGAGTGGCTTCATAAAGTGCATTTTTATGCCGGCTGTTGCTTATTATAAGTCCGTTTTTAATCTCTATGTCACCGCCGAAAAACATGTTTTTCAATCGCTCCACAAGTTCTTGAGTACCGATATTTTCCCTCACCGACATTTCTATTACATTTTTCTTGTCTATTTTTAAATCATCAGCCGTAAATTTTGGCTCAAGGTCCGTTTTATTAAGAAGTATAAGACATTTCTTATCTTTTACAAAATCAAGCAGTTTTCTGTCATCATCATCAATTTCCCTTGATGTGTCAAGAATGAGAAGTATCAAATCGGCCATTTTCGCACTTTCAAAAGAACGCTCCACCCCCATTTTTTCAACAATATCATCTGTATGTCGTATTCCGGCGGTATCGGCTATATTTACAGGTACTCCAGCTATATTTACAAATTCCTCTACAGTATCTCTTGTTGTTCCCGGAACATCCGTTACTATTGCACGTTCCTCATCCAAAAGAAAGTTTAAAAGTGAGCTTTTTCCTACATTCGGCTTACCAAGTATAACGGTTTTTATTCCTTCACGGACAATCTTTCCCATATCAGCCGTTTCAAGAAGTTTCTCTATTTCCGAAAGTACACTTTGGCTTTTTTCTTTAAGCACCGCGTATGTTTCTTCTTCTATGTCATGCTCAGGATAATCTATAGCAGCCTCAATAGTAGATATGGCGTCAAGAAGTTTGCTTCTCATTTCCTTAACTTTTCTGCCAAGTCTGCCTTCAAGCTGATTAACGGCAGACTGCCGGCCCATATCGGTTTTTGAATTTATTATATCTATTACAGCTTCTGCCTGTGAAAGGTCTATTCTGCCGTTTAAAAAAGCACGTTTTGTAAATTCTCCGCCCTCTGCAAGCCTTGCTCCAGCATTAAGAACTCTTTCAAGCACTTTTGAAGTTGACACAAAACCGCCGTGACAGTTTATTTCAACCACATCCTCACAGGTATATGTGTTTGGCTTTTTCATCATACTTACAAGTACTTCATCTATTACACTTCCGTCTTCGGCTTTTATTTTGCCATATGTTATTGTGTGACTCTTTTTGTCAGACAGTCTTATACCTGTTTTGCTTTCAAATATTTTATCGGCTACGTCTATACATCCGTCTCCGCTCATTCTGACTATTCCTATTCCCCCGGTGCCTGCCGGAGTCGATATGGCCGCTATAATATCATCAAGATATGATTTCATTCTTTTCACTTTCCTCCGAAAACAAAAAATTAGCACGTATATTTAAAATATAAGTATAGCTTAAATCTTTTTTAATGCCAATACCTTTATATTATACAAACAGATATTTACCTAATAATTAAAGGTGCCTTTAAAAAAAGCACCTTTTTTGTATCGTTATTATTTTTCCCTGTCTTTGTCCTTAAGAGCTATAACAACGTTTCTGAAAGGTTCCTCACCCTCAGAATATGTAGTTACGTAACGGTTATTCTGGAGACTTGAGTGAATTATCCTTCTTTCGTAAGGATTCATTGGCTCAAGCACTACTTTACGTCCAGTCTGTTTTACTTTCTTGGCAAGATTATAAGCCAAAGATTCAAGAGTTTCCTTTCTTCTCTGACGATAATTTTCAGTATCAAGCGTTATACTTAAATATGGGGCATTGCCTTTATTTACCACAAGGTTTACAAGATACTGTATGGAATCAAGAGTCTGGCCTCTCTTTCCTATAAGTATACCCATATCACTGCCTTTGAGATTTATCAGAAGCTGCTTTTCTTTTAGCTCAGTATCTATCTCAACTACTATTCCCATGGCCGCAAACATTTCTCTGAGAAATTTTTTAGCAGTCTTTTCAGGATCGAATTTTATTTTTGCCTTTATTACTGCATCTTTTCCGCCAAATCCAAGAAATCCCTTTGATCCCTTTTCTATTACCTCTATTTCAAGTTCATCGGCAGAGGCTACGTTGAGTTTAACAACTGCTTCTTCAACAGCCTTTTCCTCGGTCTTCGCCGATACGGTTATTTCCTGCATTATTTCGCAGCCTCCTTTTTCTTATCTTGTTTTTCATAATATTTGTTTATAAAGTACGTCTGTATAGTTGTTATTACATTTGAAGCTGTCCAATACACACCAAGAGCAGCAGGCGACATAAAACAGATAATGCCCATAAACACAGGCATAAAATACATCATTTGTTTTGACATCATTGCCGAAGGATCACTGCCATCAGACGGCACATCATTTTTAGTCATCATAACTTTTGTCTGAAGATATGTTGTAATACCAGCTACAACAGGTATAAGTATACCCGGGAACGAAAATCCTACCTTCGAAACAAGGCTCACGCCAAAGAAATATTCTATCTGATGCACATGTGTAAGTATCGGAGTAAGCTGAGTTGCATAACTATTTCCTATACTTGAGAGAATACTGTTCCAATCATTTTTAGAAAGCGTCGAAATAAGTATTTTAAGCTGATCTGCCGATGCAACGTCTATTGTTAGTTTTTTTGAAACAATTGCACCTTTAAGTGCTGCAACTCTTACGTCAGCAGGTATTAAAAGAAGTACATTTGTTATAGATGTATATAATTGATTTACTACATCTACGTAATTAAATGCCTGCTGGAATATATAAAAAAGCGCATACAGTATAGGAAGCTGTATAAGTGAAGGCAAACAACCGCCAAACATGCTTACATTATTGTCTTTCTGAAGTTTCTGAAGCTCAAGCGACATTTTCTGCTGACTTTCAATATCCTTTTTGCCAGCATATTTCTTTTTAATTTTGTTCATTTCCGGCTGCAGCTTAGACATTGAATATGCTGATCTTTGCTGTTTAAGCGTAAGAGGAGTAAGAACAAGCTTTATTACTATTGTAAAAAGTATTATGGCAAATCCCAGCGAATACGCAGGCGATATGTTATAAATGATATTAAACATTGCGTTATAAATTATACCTAAAAATTTAGCTATAGGCCCTATTATAACGCCGGGCTTTTTTGCGACTGTGGAGTAGCCCGAAAAAAGTATAATCGTATTTAACAAATTTAAGTCCTCCCACTAAAAAGTCGGCTTTTTTACGGTACCGGATCATATCCGCCTTTACAAAACGGATTGCAACGTAATATACGTTTTAACGCAAGATACCCGCCCTTAAGAGCTCCGTATTTTATTATTGCCTCATATGCATAACGGCTACATGTAGGAGTAAACCTGCAGCAAGGCTTATGATACGGTGATATGGCAAGCTGATAAAACCTTATTAACGAAAGCATTATCTTTTTTGTCATATTTAATACCCTCTTTCCCATAAAAACAGCCATCCGAACCTATTTTCAGTCTAGATATCTCTGTACTTTTTTATAAGTACAGCACACGATTTAAGTTACTGTAATATTCTTGCTTTTTTAAGTGTTTTTAATTCATGAACGCTGTGAAATAACCATTTCATGTTTTTTAAGCAGGAAAAAAAGAGCTTTTTCTATATCTTTATAATCGGCTTCGGCCGAGCTAACTCTTGCTATAATTACTATATCGTAGCCCTTTTTAATATCTGTCTCACAAAGACGATAGCTCTCTCTTATAAGCCGTGTTATCCTGCTTCTTACTACGCTTTTGCCAACCTTTTTACTTACAGATATTCCAATACGGTTTGTATCAGGATACTTTTTGTTTTCGACTACGTACATAACAAGGTAACGGTTAGCAATTGATTTACCCTTGTTATATACAAATCTAAACTGGAAATTCTTTTTAAGCGACTCTGTATTTTTCAAAATATCACGTCCTTACAGAGCAGAAATAATCAAATATATTCTTTTCAATACGGAATTCTACAATTTTAAAATTAAAACAAAAGGCCACTTAATGCGGCCTGTAATAACAAAGTATAGAAAAATTATGCTGACAAAACTTTTCTGCCTTTTCTTCTTCTTGCTGATAAAACTTTTCTGCCATTTGATGTTGCCATTCTTTTTCTAAAGCCATGTACTTTACTTCTCTGTCTTTTCTTTGGCTGGAATGTCATTTTCATATGGAAAGCACCTCCTTGAATTTAAACTTACGTTCTTACATAAAAACACTTATAACATTATAAACAATAAACAACTACTCGTCAAGAATATTGATATTTTTTTTTGGTTTTTATATAAGGAAATAATTTTTTATTTTTTGTTGATTTATATTATTTTTTTTGTTTTTTTATATTAAAATACTATATGTTGTTTTATTTTTTTGTTTAGGCACAAAACTTGCTTTTTATTTTTATGTTCTTAGCCGCATTTATGCACATGTAATGATTTTATTACTAAAAATAACAGTAAATATCTACTGCCGGCGTTATTGCTAAAACAGGATTTTTTTGATACTATTATATAAACTTGTTTTTTCCACATGCTTATGTGGAAAAATTTCATACTGTACACAATATTTGTGTTTAAATATTTTCCACATATGTGTTAAAATGTGTACAGGTATGTTTATGTGTCCGAAAACAACGTAAAACCGTATTGCTTTTTACGGCTTTTTACCCAAAACGGATTGTTGACAGTAAAAAAGTTATGCACATTCTGTGGATAACTTATGTTGATAACTTTTTTTGCACTTACTTTTTTACAGCCATATGCCCTTTAAAGGCAGGGCTTTGTTTTCGTGCCTTTAACTTTACTGGGGAGGATAAAATGAAAGATATCGATATCATCTGGAGCAAAACTCTGGATATTTTGAAAAACGAAATCGACGGCATTCAGTTTGAAACATGGATAAATCCACTTAAGGTGCTTAGTTTTGACGGAAACGACATTGTGCTCGAAGCCGAAAACGATTTCAGCAAAACACAGGTAGACACTAAATTTATAAGACTTATTACTAACTCAATTTCCGCTGTAGCTCACAGGCAACTTAACGTACTCATAACAAGTGAAGACAGCATAAAGCGCATGCCGCAGGCAGAAGCAACGGCCGAAAACAAAAACAAGACATCCTACGAAATGAATCTTAATCCTAAATACGTTTTTGAGTCATTTGTTGTAGGAAACAGTAACCGTATGGCACATGCTGCCTCTCTCGCTGTTGCCGAATCACCTGCCGGAGCATATAATCCGCTTTTTCTTTATGGAAACGCAGGACTCGGAAAAACTCATCTTATGCACTCAATAGCACATTACATTCTTGACCACCAGCCAGATTCAAAAGTGCTTTATGTGACAAGCGAAACATTTACAAATGAGCTTATAAACTCTATTTCGACAAATAAAAACGAAGAATTCAGAAATAAATACCGCAATATAGACGTCCTTCTTATTGATGATATTCAATTTATAGCACAAAAAGAACGTACACAGGAGGAATTTTTCCATACTTTTAATGCTCTGCACTCAAACAACAAGCAAATCATAATTTCGTCAGACCGTCCGCCGAAAGAAATAAAAACTCTTGAGGAAAGATTAAAAACACGTTTTGAATGGGGACTTATAGCTGACATACAGCCTCCTGATTACGAGACACGTATAGCTATTTTAAGAAAAAAGGCAAAAATGGACGGATTAATTGTTCCAGATAATGTTATGAACTACATAGCAAAATATATAAACACCAATATACGAGAACTTGAAGGCGCTCTCACAAGAATAGTTGCTTTTGCAACATTAACAAATAAAGAAATTAATGTTGAACTTGCAGAGGAAGCAATGAAAGATGTATTCGACCACACAAACGAAAACAGCATGACCGTCGATTTCATACAAGAAATAGTAGCAAATTATTTTAAAATATCCGTTGCCGACCTCAAAGGCTCAAAAAAACCTAAATCAATAGCCTATCCGCGTCAAATAGGAATGTATCTTTCAAGAAAGCTTCTTGATATATCTCTATCAAAAATCGGCGAAGACTACGGCGGAAGAGATCACACAACTGTTCTTCATGCAATAAACAAAATAGAAAAAGATATAGAAAAAGACCAAAAGCTTTCGGATGTGCTTCTTGAACTTGAAAAAAGAATAAAGGGATTATAATTTTCTTTTCAGAAATTAATTGTTATTTTTTTAACATATACTTTCAAATTAATTAATTATATGTGTTCGACACAGATACACACTGTATTATTAATTTGTTAGATTAATTGTTGTTTTCTAACAGTATTGATTGGCTTGTTATAAATATGTGGACAAAAATAATACACACTAACAAGTGAATTGATTGTTTATTACCTGTGGATAACAATGTGAATAAACTATGGCTGTTGAATATGTGGATAATTCATGGACAACTTTGGTTTTTATGTACATAGTTGTCTACACTACAAATTTCCTGAAAATATGGAAATTTTAGGCTTATACACATTTTCACATCAACTATTACTATGATTACTAAAATTAACTTATTTATTTAACTATATATACACAGAGAGGAGTTATAAACATATATGAAACTCACATGTAATAAAGAAGAACTTCTTGAAGGAATAAACATCGTTTCAAAAGCTATAAGTACAAGAACAACAATGCCTATACTTGAATGTATACTTCTTTCAGCTGAAGATAAAGGCCTTACTCTTACTGGTAATGATCTTGAAATCGGTATTAAATCATCAATTATAGAAGCAGATGTTGAAAAACAAGGTAAAACTGCTATAGAAGCAAGGCTTTTTTCTGAAATTATAAAAAGATTAAACGGCAATGAAGTTACAATTGACACCTCTGATGAAAAAACAGCAAAAATCAATTGCGGGATGAGTGAATTTACTATCGTGATTCAACAAGCTGAAGATTTTCCATCAATACCTGAAGTTGAAAAAGACTTCAAATATGAAATCAAGCAATGCGAGCTTAAAAAAATGATAACTCAAACTATTTTCTCAGTTGCAGCTGATGAGTCAAAGCCGGTTCTTACAGGCGAACTTTTTGAAATTAAAAATGACTGCGCTGAAATAGTTGCTGTTGACGGCTTTAGAATTTCATACAGGAAAACAAATATCGAGAAACAAGAAAATACTTCAAAAGTAATTGTGCCTGCTAAAACAATGAGAGAAATAAGCCGTATACTTTCAGATGACGAAAACGCCGAAACTGAAATTTTCATTACAGATAAGCATATACTTTTTAGCATAAATGGAAACACTATTGTTTCACGTCTTATAGAAGGTGACTATATTAAATATGAACAAACATTTACTAATGAGTATAAAACTAAAATAACTGTTAATAATGATGACCTTATTTCAGCTCTTGAAAGAGCAACGCTTATATCAAGGGATGCTAAAAAAATGCCTGTAAAGCTTGATATTTCAAGTGGAAAAATAGTAATTACTGCTCAGACAGAAATAGGTAAGGCTTATGAAGAAGTGGGATGTATATCTGAAGGCGATGAACTTAAGATTGCATTTAATCCAAGATTTCTTATTGAAGCTTTAAAAGCCTGCGATGATGAAAAAGTATGCATACATTTTAATGGCTCATTAAGTCCTTGTATTATAAAGCCTGAAGAAAATGAAAATTATAAATATCTTGTTTTGCCTTTAAGAATGTAAAGAGGTAATTTAAATGAAAAATATTTTAATTAAAACAGAGTACATAAAACTTAATCAGCTTTTAAAACTTGTTGGTTATATTGGGATGGGCTCTGACACAAAGATACTTGTTGAAAATGGAAAAGTGTCACTAAACGGCAAAAAAGTTTCTGAGATAAGAAAGAAAATTTATCCCGGTGACATTGTATCTGTATATAACGAAGAGGATATAAAAATTGAAAGACAGGAATGAAAATAAGTGGAGATAACGAAAGTTACACTTAAAGATTTCAGAAATATCACGAATATTGATATAAATCTTGGAAGTGGGATAAATATTTTTTACGGCTCCAATGCCCAGGGAAAGACAAATTTTCTTGAGTCTTTATATATTTGTTCTACAGGAAGAAGCCATAGAACTAAGTATGACAGAGAACTTATAAGATTTGGAGAGAAAGAAGCTCATATCAGGATTTATGTAAAAAAGGCAAATTTATCAGACAGGATTGATACTCATATAAAGCTAAATGAAAAAAAAGGAATTGCTGTAAACGGCATACCGATTAAAAAAAGCAGAGAACTGTTTGGTACACTGTATACTGTGATTTTTTCTCCTGAGGATTTACAGCTTATTAAAAATGCTCCGTCTGAAAGAAGAAAATTTATGGATATACAGCTTGCTCAAATTAATCCCATATATTGCAATGCTCTTTCGCAATATTATAGAATTTTAAAACAAAGAAACAATCTTCTTAAAAATATACAGAAAAATAGAAAATTAAAAGAAACTCTTTTTGTATGGGATTCGCAACTTGTGAAATATGGAATAAAAATAATTGAGGAAAGACAGCGTTTTATTAAAAAGATAAGCGAAATTTCTGGCTTGCGTCATGAATTTATAACTGACAATAAAGAAAAACTAAGTGTAAGTTACAAGCCTGATGTGAGTGTAAATGATTTTAAAGAAAAGTTACAAAACTCTATAGAACGTGATATTATTTCGGGAACAACTAATTGCGGCCCTCACAGAGACGACATTAATTTCATTGTAGACGGAAACGATGTTAAAATATATGGCTCTCAGGGACAACAGAGGACAGCATCACTTTCTGCTAAGCTTGCTCAAATCGATATCATAGAAAGTGAAACAAATCAGAAACCTGTATTGCTTCTTGACGATGTATTAAGCGAATTAGATGAAAAAAGACAGCACTGTCTTATGGAATGTATAAGTAATATTCAAACAATAATAACTTGTACTGGAATTGAGGATACTGTAAAAAAATACAGCGGAAATGCAAAAATTTTCAGAGTAGAAAACGGAAACATAATCAGTGAATCGTGAAATCACATTACAAAAGTTATTTATAAATAAAAGGACATGTCTTTAAAAACATGCCCTTTTTGTATGAAAAAATATAATTTATTTTATACTTTTTTTTCATTTGTTTCACATGAAACATTTTCATTTTTGCTGTCAGAAACATTATTTTTATCAGTAATAAATGAGGACTTGCGTGCTCTTCAATTATCATATGGTTCAAAAAATCTTCTCTCATACTCAGCTTTAAGCTCATCACGGAATTTCGGATGTGCTATTTTTATAAGTCGTCTTGCTCTTTCACGAAGTGTCTGACCTTTAAGTTCAGCTATGCCGTATTCAGTCACAATATAGTGAATATCGTTTCTTGATGTTGTTACTGCGGCACCATGGTCGAGAAATGGTACTATACGGCTTATTGTTCCGCCGGCAGCCGTTGAAGGCATTGCAATAATGCTTCTGCCGCCTTTGCTCATTGCTGCACCTCTTACAAAGTCAAGCTGTCCGCCTACACCACTGTACTGTTTAAGACCTATACTTTCAGCGTCAACTTGACCCATAAGATCAACCTGTATACATGAATTTATTGAAACCATATTGTCTTCACGTGCAATAACCATAGGATCATTTACATAGTCAACAGGGTAAAGCGCAACATTTGGATTATCGTCTATAAAGTCGTAAAGTTTTTGCGTACCCATACAAAATGTGATTACACTTCGGTTTGGATTAAGAGTTTTTGCTTTGTTATTTATAACTCCTGCCTCTATAAGGTCAACAATGCCGTCGGATGCCATTTCAGTATGAAGCCCAAGATTTTTCCTATCCCAAATAAAAGTCAGAACAGATTCAGGTATTGAACCAATGCCAAGCTGGAGGCAGTCACCGTCTTTTATAAGCGATGCACAGTATTTTCCTATTTTACTTTCAGTAACACCTATTTTTGCAGGCTGTATCTCGAGCATAGGCTGATTTTTTTCTACAATAAAATCTATGTCACGTACGTGAATATGATTTGAGCCAAATGTACGAGGCATGTTTTCGTTTACCTGAGCTATGACTATTTTGGCACTTTCTGCAGCAGGCTTTGTATAATCGCCTGAAGGACCAAATGAACAAAGGCCATGTTTATCTGGCTTAGATACCATTACAAGTGCAACGTCAACAGGCAGACATGTTTTGAAAAGTTTTGGCACTTCATGGAAAAAGATAGGTGTATAGTCACCTGTACCGTTATTTACAGTCTCGCGAGTACAATTTGAAACAAAAAAGCCATTAAAACGGAAATGTCCGCTCATTTCCGGAGCAGTATATTTTCCTTCACCAAGAGATACAACATGACATATCTCTACATTTTCAAACATCTGATAGTTTTCAACAAGTGTGTCTACAAGATATGTCGGTTCTGCTGCGGCATGTCCAATTACAACTCTGTCGCCACTTTTAATGTAGCTTATTGCTTCCTGAGCAGACACAATTTTTGATTTATATATATCTCTCCAATCAGGTATTTCCATTCTGCATCCTCCTCATAATAAATTTAATCAAAATACTACTTATATCATAACGCTATTTTATAATATATGTTTATATAAAGCAATAGATATTGGCAATGTACTAAAAAAAGAACGGACATGAAATGTTTATACTGTATAAAGCGTAACATTTTATTAATTGATGACAATATAAATTTATTGATGTATAATAAAAAAAGGTGAAAAGGAGGGTTTAAAATGAAAATAGCAATGGTTCAAATTGGTGCCTCAAATATAGAAAACTATGACAAAACGATTGATAAAATAATGGTTTTGTGTGACAAAGCTGCTGAAAAAAATCCTGATTTTATATTATTTCCTGAATGCACTTATCCGGGATATATGATTGGGATTGACGAAAAAATAACAGAAAATGCAATAAAAAATGTAACTATTTTAATCAATAAAATTTCATTAAAAGCAAAACAAAACAAATGTTATATTGCTTTTGGAACCGTACTTAAAAGTGAAAACGGGTACGAAAACGCAGCACTTGTTTTTGACAGAAACGGAAACATAATTCATAAGCATGTAAAAAGCAATATGTGGCATTTTGACAAAAAAAGTTTTGTGCAGGGCAGAAAGTTTGATATTTTTGATACCGATATGGGAAAAATGGGAGTTATAATATGTGCTGACGGAAGACTTCCTGAAAGCTGCGCTGTGCTTGCAAAAAAGGGCGCAAAATTGATAATGGACCTTACAAACCTTACTTCATCGGCATATGACGTTAAAAAGCTATCTAATCAGCAATATGAGTTTATGTTACAGACGAGAGCAGCGGAAAACGGAGTATATATAGCAGTGTGCTGCAAATCTGGGACTGAAAATAACTGTGTCAAAAATCTTGGAAGAAGCATGATAATTAATCCTGAAGGAAAAATTTTAAAAGAATTGCCGCCGGATACTGAAGAAATTTTATTTGATGAAATAAATTTAAAAAATAAAACCGATAATAACAGTATGATTAATATCAGCAGTGCAGAATATAATAATCTTTTTGGGCTTCTTTGTGAAAAAACTGAAAATCTTCCGGTACTTAAAATAATGAATGAGAAATACGATATAAGCAAATGTCAGTATTTTACTTCGGCCGTGAAATTTAATGCGCAAAATACTGAAGAATATTGCAAAAAAGCAGAGAAGTATTTTAAACTAAACACTTTGTGTGATGGAAATATAATTGTTTTGCCGCAGACAGATTTTAGTGAAGAAAATGAAGAACTTTTTGAACGGCTAAAGAATTTTGTCGGCAAAGAACAATATGCAATAGTGTCATCATATGATGAAAACGGAAAATACGCGTTTTTATTTGATTCAAAATCAATATTAGGGCTCTGGCGCAAAATTGAAAAAAATGGCGGTATTTCATGTGCTGATACAAAGTACGGTAAAATAGGGGTGATATTTGACAAAGAAATTATGGTACCCGAAATTTCAAGAGTATATACACTTGATGGCTGTCACATAATTATACATTATGACAATAAAAGAAAAAATTTAACTGAAAAAGTAGTCAGATGCAGGGCGTCTGAAAATCGTGTTTTTGTTATAAGAATAGGCAAAGAAAGTGACGACAGCACTATGATAGTTTCTCCTTTAGGAGCAGTGCTTTCTCAAAGCTGCAAGGGTGAAGAAATGATAATAAATGCATACACAATGCCTTCGGAATCGGCCAATAAAAGTGTAGTACCCGGTACAGATGTAATACTTGGTAGAACACCGGAAAGTTATAAAGTACTTACAGATTAATTAAATAAAAAATGAGTACTGCCAGAAAATTTACGGTACTCATTTTTTTTAATGCTATGTACATTCAGTTTATTTTTACCAAAGAGTATTATTTTTGAATAATTCGTTTAAATCATTTATTAATACCGGGACACTGTACATATTAAGTTCTACATAAAAACCGACTAAAATTATAAATGAAAATGATAATAAAAATGCTATTGTAAGTATCTCGAAAATTTTTTTATTATAACGTGGTTCAACTATGGCAAAATGAGAAACCAATGCTAAGAATATGAGAAGAGGAACATGAAACAAAATGCTTTTAAATACAGTCATAGATACACACCAGTAAAAATTAGAAATAGTGCTGCCCTCAGGCCATTTAATATCATCCCAAGCTCCTAAAAACGATTGTTGAACTCCGTCTATTACACCAGCCAATATTAAAATATCATATAATGAAAATAATATTATTACAATTACTGTTGGAAACAGAATATTAAATATTTCTCCTCTTTTTGCTTTCATGACTATTCTCCAAAAATAGTTATTATTTTAAGTATAATTAGTAATAATTACTAATGCCTTTGCTATCCTTCCATGCAGAATACAGCACATGCTAAAATTATTATAGATGCAAATAATATTACCAGCATAGGAAAAGAAACTTCTTTTTTTAGAAAATACTCAGTGATAGTTAGAGCAAGTGACGGTATATGTAAAACAGCACTGAACAGCAATAATGATAAAAACAATTTTAGGCCATTATCTGAAACTGCCTCTTTAAATGTTTTTCCGTTAGTATAAAAAAGTCTGATTCCAAACGAGAGTGCAACAATTATAAACTCAAATGCTACAAATAAAAATATGATAATAACCGAAACTATTTTTTTACAATTTTCTTTATTTATCATATATCCCACGTCCTATCATAATATTCCAAAAAAAGTAATTGACGCGAATATTACCGATATTAATGTTGTTGTTAGCATAATTATAGGTGCTTTTATGTTTTTCTCCAAAATATATACAGCAGCAACAAGAAGAAATGCCGGCATATGCAAAATAAAGCATGACATAATGAGTTTGAAAAAAGAATAATCAGCATCACTGACAGTCATATAATTATAAGCTTTACTGAGACTTACAAGAATGCAAATCGTAAATGCACCAAACTCAAATATACAAAATAAAAGTATGAATATTATTGTTATTCTTTTTAAACTTTTCATGTTTTCATCTCACAGTCTGTTGTAATATAAGTTTAATTAGCCTACAAGATTTTTAAAAAATTTTATACAGACCGTATAGTAATTCTATTGTAAATACATATATAACTGAGATAATTATGATTATGCGCATTATTTTATAGATTTTTAGATTAAATCTTGGTTCAGCTTTGGCACAGTGCTTCATGATTTTGGTAAATATAAAGGAAGGAATATGACATAATATAGTTGCTCTAAAACAAGAAAAAATACAGTAATATATGGTATTTTTATATTCCTTTGTATCCGATAAATTTAATTTGTCATACTCTCCGTTCAAAACGGAAAAAGCAAATTTAGTAATTAAAGTGAAAATAAAATATTCAATTACTATAAACAGCCCAAATAGAATCAGTGTTGGAAACAAAATGTTAAATATTTCTCCTCTTTTTGCTTTCATGATTTACTCTCCATTACTTACTATAATATATTTATTTTTAAATATCTCAGTTACAAGTACTGGAACACCAAACTTGTCTAAGTTTAAAGTTTTATATAATATTTAAATCCTCTTTTTATTGCTTTATTATCACGTGGGTCATCTAAATATGAAAAAAGCCATTTTATTTCTTGTAATATGGCTTTTGGCCCAGTTTTTATAATTTCATCAATTTCATCATCAGTATAATAATCCAAAGGATATTTCAAGATTCCAACATTTTCAATATAATTGACAATACCGGCTCCCCATTGTGAGATAGAATCTGAAATACCGGAAGCTCTTGCAATTACACCGTAAGCCATGTTTCCTGTATCGTCAAAATCAATTACTCTCCCGTCAAATATATACTGTAAATCTCTAATCCAGCTGCATCTTCTCTTTATGTCATAAGGTCCCCAGCTTTGAACAAGTTTTTTAAAGTCCAGAAATAGTTTTAATGTTTGTTTTATTATTTTATAACTTTCTGCTATATCACTATATCTATTACGTATGGTATTATCTTTTTTACAACTTTCTATCTCCAATAATGACATAAATTGTGCAAAACGGGTTATATTTGGTATTGCCAATGGATATTTTGCCCTCAGTGCCTCGCCATCACGTTTAGCTTCCCTAAATATATTCATAAGCTTATCAGTAACGTCTATTGTCTCGAAGCGTTTTAAATTAAGCAGAACATAAGTAATATCGGCGCCTAATTTTTTTAGGCTGAGAGCGGCTATTTTTATTCTGTTAAAGTCATCAAATTTAACAAAATGGCTGCCTCTTGCGCCGCGGTCAAAATCACTGTTAAATTTATTTATAATCCATAACATCTTTTCTTTAAAAAAAGGCATATAATTAAATGTACCGCTGTTCATATAATGACAGCTTAATTCTATACCAAATATCTTTTTTTCATAGTATTTTATGTAATCATCAGAAAATATGTTTTTGTAGTTTTTGCCTACAAGCTTTTCATGCAACTTATATTTAAACATATATTTATGGTACACATCACCAAGAAATTTTTGGTCAAACTTTCCCATTACCTCATTTATGTATTTCTTTTTATTGATGTCGTTTCCAGCGGCCCAATTTATGCCGGATTTATATGCTTTTTCAATAAGAGAAAGTCTGTCAGACGAATATATGTTTGCTTTGTCTCCATTATATATAGTATTAACTGCTTTGTCAATTTCACTTTCCGGTGCTCTGCTTAATCTTTTTGAATCATTTCCTAAATCTAAATACGCTTTGCATTTATCACAGTCAGAACAAGGATAGCTAATCCAGCCGCAAAAATTCTTTAAGCCATTTAATATTTTGTCGCTTGTATCTTTTATCATATAATTAATAAAGTTTGAAGCAAAAATGAACAAGCAACCGAATGCGTAGCATGAAGGAGCAATGAAATGCTGAAAAACGAAATGGCTTTTTGTAAAAAAAATTCCCCACAGCCTAAGCTGTAGGGAATATAAATTAATTATTCATTATCATTGTCTGTTTCACTATTATCATCCGAGTTTTCAGAATCATTGTTTTCACTTTCTGTATCAATTTCTTCACTTTCGTCAAGATATTCTTCTTCCTCTGAAATAAGCTCTGATGTAATCTTTGCAGCCGATACAACATTTACTCCCTTGTTGAGATTTATAAGCTTAACACCTTGGCTTACTCTGCCGACTGTTGAAATGTCGTTTCCTCTTAGTCTTATTATAATACCTTCGGATGTTATAAGCATTACTTCTTCATCATCGGCAATCATTAGGGTGCCGGCTATTCGTCCAGTCTTTTTAGTTATCTGGTGTATTTTAACTCCCATACCGCCTCTGTTTTGTACATTAAATTCTGAAATTGGGGTACGTTTTCCATAGCCGTTTTCAGTTACGTTAAGAAGCTCCATACTTTCATCAACAATGCCTGCTGATACAACATAGTCGTTGCCTCTAAGTTTTATTGCTCTTACCCCTGTTGCGGTTCTTCCTATAGGACGGGCATCGCTTTCTTTAAAACGTATTCCGTAGCCGTTGTGTGTGCCGCAGAATATATCCTTGCTTCCGTCTGTAACCATTACTGCTATAAGTTCGTCGTCATCACGCAGGTTTATTGCATTAAGTCCGCCTTTTCGTATATTGGCATAACTCATCATATCTGATTTTTTGATTATGCCGCTTTTTGTAATCAATACAAGGTATGTGTTTTCCAGAAATTCCCTTACAGGTATAACGGCATTTACTTTTTCATCACGGTCAACCTCGATAAGATTTATTATTGAAACACCTCTTGCAGTTCTTCCAGATTCAGGTATTTCATATCCTTTCATACGGTATACGCGGCCCTTGTTTGTGAAAAACAGCATTGTGTCATGAGTTGAGCAGATGAAGAGGTCTTTTATAAAATCTTCATCCCTTGTCTGCATTCCAATAATTCCGCGTCCGCCTCTGTTTTGGCTTTTATATGTGTCAAGCGGCATACGTTTTACATAATTTCTCGTTGAAAGGGTAATGACACTTGGCTCATCCTCAATAAGGTCTTCAATATCTATCTCACCAGGATTATTGATTATCTGTGTTCTTCTGTCATCGCCGTACTTGTCTTTAATCTCAAGCAGTTCTGCCTTTATTACTCCAAGCAATTTATTTTCATCACCGAGCAGTTCATTATAATAAGCAATTTTTTTCATAAGGTCTGCGTATTCAGCGTCAATCTTTTCATGCTCAAGTCCCTGTAGACGTCTGAGCTGCATTTCAAGTATAGCCTGTGCCTGCAATTCAGTAAGGCTGAATCGTGCCATAAGACGCTCTTTTGCGTCATCGTAACTTTCACGAATTATCTTTATTACTTCATCTATATTTTCAATTGCTATACGAAGTCCGGCAAGTATTTCAGCTCTTCTTTTAGCTTTGTTCAGCTCAAAATTTGTACGTCTTGTAACAACATTTATCTGATGTTTTATATACTCATCAAGGACTTGTTTAAGATTAAGTATCTCCGGTTTTCCGTCAACAAGAGCAAGCATTATAACGCCGAAGCTCTCCTGCAAAGATGTATATTTATACAATTGGTTAAGTATTACATTTGAGTTATAATCTTTCTTTATGTCAATGGTTATTTTTATATCATCGCCTGCAGATTCATCGAGTATATCACTTATTCCCTCTATTTTTTTGTCTTTTACAAGATTAGCTATTTTTTCAACAAGACGTGCTTTATTAACCTGATACGGTATCTCTGTTACAACTATACGCTCTTTGCCGTTATCATGAGTTTCTATTTCAGCCTGTGAGCGTACAATAAGTTTTCCGCGGCCTGTATTATAGGCGGCTCTTATGCCGCTTTTTCCGAGTATGTTAGCTCCTGTTGGAAAATCCGGACCCTTTATTATCTCCATAAGGTCTTCGATAGTTGTTTCTTTTCTTTCTATATGGTCGTCAATAAGGCGTATAACGCCGTCTATTACCTCTTTTAAGTTATGAGGCGGTATATTTGTAGCCATACCGACAGCTATGCCCGAAGAGCCGTTTATAAGAAGATTAGGCACACGGCTTGGAAGTACAACAGGTTCTTTTTCATTTTCGTCATAGTTTGGCACAAAATCAACTGTGTCTTTATCTATGTCTCTCAGCATTTCAACGGCTATACGGCTCATTTTTGCCTCTGTATAACGAGTTGCTGCAGGTCCATCGCCGTCTATTGAACCAAAGTTTCCGTGGCCGTCAACAAGCATATAGCGCATTACAAAATTCTGCGCCATACGTACCATGGCATCATATATTGATGACTCACCGTGAGGATGATATTTACCCATTGTTTCACCGACAATACGGGCTGATTTTTTATAGCCCTTTGTAGGATCAAGGTTCATTTCACCCATTGCGTACAATATTCTTCGCTGAACAGGTTTAAGGCCGTCACGCACATCCGGAAGAGCTCTTGCTATTATTACACTCATGGCGTAATTTATATAGCATATTTTCATCTCTTTACTCAGATCGACGCTTTGGACTTTGTCTATCTGGTTTTCTTCACTCATTTATGATACGTCCTTTCAAATTAGAAGTCTTAGAAGTCGAGGTTTTCAACATATTTTGCATTTTCGTTTATAAATTCTCTTCTTGGCTCTACTTCATCACCCATAAGCATTGAAAATATCTCATCGGCTTCAACCGCATCTGAAAGCTCTACTTTTTTAAGTATTCTGTTTTTTATATCCATTGTGGTATCACGAAGCTGGTCAAAGTCCATTTCACCAAGACCTTTATAACGCTGTATATCTTTTATTCCTGTTTTGCCTATTTCATCATAAAGTTTTTCAAGATGTTCGTCATCATAGACATAATAATGCTGTTTGTTCTTCTCAACTCTGTAAAGAGGCGGCTGTGCAATATAAACCTTGCCTTCTTCAATAAGAGGCGTCATATAACGATAAAAGAAGGTAAGAAGCAATGTACGGATATGTGCTCCGTCAACGTCGGCATCTGTCATTATTACTATTTTGTGGTATCTTAGCTTGCTTATATCAAAATCGTCCGAAATTCCTGTTCCGAAAGCCGTTATCATGCTTCTTATGGTATCGCTTGAAAGAATCCTGTCAAGACGCGATTTTTCAACATTAAGTATTTTTCCTCTAAGCGGAAGCACTGCCTGTGTTTTCGGGTCTCTTGCCTTTTTTGCAGAGCCTCCGGCGGAATCACCCTCGACTATATATATTTCGCAATTTTCTGGATTCCTGTCTGAACAGTCAGTAAGTTTTCCCGGAAGCCTTGTGGTGTCAAGACCTGTTTTTCTTCTTACAAGCTCACGTGCTTTTTTAGCCGCGTCTCTGGCTCTTGATGCAACCAATGCTTTATCAAATATTATCTTCCCAACTGAAGGGTTTTCCTCAAGAAAATAAGTGAGTTTTTCTGAAAATACAGATATTACAGCACCTTTTGCCTCGCTGTTTCCGAGTTTTGTTTTTGTCTGGCCCTCAAATTGAGGATTCTCTAACTTTATGCTTATAACGGCTGTTATGCCTTCACGCACATCATCACCGGATAAATTTTTATCAGTGTCTTTAAGTATACCGGATTTATGTCCGTAGTCATTTATTGTTTTTGTAAGTGCGGCTTTAAAGCCCTCGAGATGTGTGCCTCCGTCGGTTGTGTTTATGTTATTTACGAAAGCATGTATGCTTTCGGTATATCCATCATTATGCTGGAAAGCAATTTCAACGAGAATACTGTCTTTTATGCCTTCTGCGTAAAAGATCTGATCGTAAATAGGTGTTTTTGAACGGTTAATAAACTGAACGAATTCTTTTATTCCGCCCTCATAATGAAATGTCTTTTTCTGTTCTTTTCCCTCACGCTCATCAGTAAGATTGATTTTAAGTCCCTTTGTAAGAAAAGCAGTCTCGCGAAGTCTTGTGGCAAGAACATCAAAGTCAAATACGGTATCCTCAAATATTTCGCCGTCAGGTTTAAAACGTACATACGTTCCATGGAGGTCCGAATCACCTACTTCCTGCAAAGGTGAAGCGACATTGCCTCGTTCATATCTCTGACGATGTATTTTGCCGTCCCTGTGTATTTCTACCTCAAGCCACTCGCTGAGCGCATTTACTACCGAAGCTCCTACGCCATGAAGTCCGCCGGATACCTTATATCCTCCTCCGCCAAACTTTCCTCCGGCATGAAGCACTGTAAAGACCATTTCAACAGCCGGTATCCCCTTTGTAGGGTGTATACCGGTAGGTATGCCACGGCCGTCATCACGCACTGAAACTGTATTGTCTGGATGTATTATAACGTCTATTTCGGTACAATGTCCGGCAAGCGCCTCATCAACAGAGTTGTCGACTATTTCATAAACAAGATGATGAAGCCCTCTTGAGCTTGTTGAACCAATATACATGCCGGGACGTTTCCTTACGGCCTCCAAGCCTTCCAAGACTTGAATTTGACTTTCATTATATTCATCAGCCATTTTGTTCTCCCCTTACTGAAAATTACTTTAAATCATACTCTATAAATTATACCACAAATAAGCATTTTTAACAATAAAATTCGATACAAAAAATAAATATATATTAATGTAGGAAATTTGAAGCAGGTTTACATAATTTTTGACGTTTTTTGCATAACGAAGCATACTTTTTTAAAATGTATTAATTAAAAAAATCGACAGATTTCATATCTGTCGGTAAAAGAAATTTTATTATTAATAAATATTCGTAATTTGCTTCTAAAATTTATATTTATACATTATTAAAGTCACTGCTATTTTAAGAATATATACTATTATTATTACAATAAGAAATAAAAAAGGCTTAAACAATACATTTATCATTTGTCATTCTTCGTATTTTATGGGACGGACGATATGTAATAATATATTTGTTTCATATCTCTGTCAATATCTAATGTATTATAAAGAATTTTAATTGAAATTTTTAATGTGCATTGATTATATATTATTTATAGGACAATGTTTAAGTATTTTTAGGGGGCTTTTAATATGAAGAGAAAAGTTATATCATTAATGCTTGCAACAGTTTTTAGCGTGACTGTTTTTACAGGCTGTGGCGGAACTGCGTCATCATCGGCTACTTTGTCGTCATCATCCGAGCAAAGTAGTGACGCTGTTTACAAAATACGTGTGGGACACGTGCTTGCAAATACTCATCCATATGAATTGGGGCTTGAGAAGTTTGCTGATTTGGCAAGGGAAAAATCCGACGGAAAAATACAAGTTGATGTATTTTCAAATTCAGTTCTCGGAAATGAAAGGGATATGGTAGAGGCCTTGCAGCTTGGAACTCAGGAAATGGTTCTGGTTTCAACTGCCGTTTTGTCAAGTTTTACAGACCAGTTCCTTGTTTTTGACCTTCCTTTTATGTTTGATAATACTGAAGACGCAAGAAAAGTGTGTGACAGTGATCTTGGAATGGAAATACTTCACAGTGTTGACGACAATGGAATAAAAGGTCTTGCATGGTTTGAAAACGGTTTTAGAAATGTAACAAACAATGTGCGTCCTATTGAGCATCCTGACGATTTAAAGGGTATAAAAATCAGAACAATGGAAAGTCCTATACATATGGCCTCATTTGAAGCAATGGGTGCTCAGGCAACACCGATGGCAATGGGGGAGCTTTTTACAGCTTTGCAGCAGGGAACTCTTGATGCTCAGGAAAATCCTCTTGCAATAATTGATACAAACAAATTTTATGAGATACAGAAATATCTTTCTATGACGGAACATTTTTATGCTCCTGCTCCTCTTTTTATTGCAACCGACTATTATAACAAAATGGATCCTGAGTGTCAGAAAATTATTGAGGAAGCTGCTCTTGAAGCCGCAACATATGAAAGACAGACCCTTGATGAAATGAATGTTACATTAAAGGATTCTCTTGCAGACGAAGGCATGGAAATAAACGATGTTGATAAAAGTGAATTTAAAAAAGCATGCCAGAGTGTCTACGACAAGTTTGTTGCCGAAGGTGCTGGAAATGTATCGCCTGACATTTACAAACAAGTATGTGAAATACTCGGAAAATAATTTTCTTACATTATAATATAAAAAATAAAAGAGTAAATGTATTTTATAGTATTAAAACTGCAATATCTAAGAAAGTATAAAAACAAAAAACAAAAAAGTTGATTAATATATTGTTTTGTAGTTTTCACTATGATATAATAACATCAAATAACAATATTATTGTGTTGTTATAATCGACATGGAGGAAAAAAATATGAGTACATTAGCTACAGTTCTTTCTATTATTATGGCTATCTTAGGTGTACTGCTCTGTGCTATAATTCTTTTACAGAGCAATCGTGCAGCAGGACTTGGTGCTATTGGAGGAGGTTCATCAAACAGTGATTCTTACTGGAGTAAGAATAAAGGAAATTCTGTTGAGGGGTCTCTTGCAAGATATACAAAAATCGGAGGAGCTATATTTATTATCCTTGGTATAGTTATTAATTATATCCATTGATATATAAAGAAAACGTACTGATGCGTTAAGCATCAATTTCAGGGTGTCGATTTTATCGGTGCCCTGTTTATTTTTTTATAAAAAGTGTTGACTTTTTTATAAAAGAGAGTATAATACACTCTTGTCGCCGAAAGAACGGCAATGAAAACAATGTCTCTTTAATATAGAGAATATATAATTTACTTGTTATGTAAAACATTGAATTTTAAAATACTAATTTAAACATTAAAAAAAGTATTGACAAATTCAAAACATAAGAGTATAATCACTATTTGCCGGTTGAAAAAAGGCTGGTAAGCAGTTTGAGAGTTTTAAAATAAAAAGTAAAAAAACTCTTGACAAAGCATTTCAAAAGTGATAAGATATGAAACGTTGACAGTAAGACTGGCAGCGAAAAAAATCGAAAAAAATGATTTGATCTTTGAAAACTAAACAGTTGATTTAAACTATAACCCATAGTTAATTCTAAAGTATCCGAGAGGGTACGAAAACAAAGTAATATATGGAAACGTCAGGAAAGACTGACAGGACAAATTTGAATTTAAGAGTTTGATCCTGGCTCAGGATGAACGCTGGCGGCGTGCTTAACACATGC
>JALCQR010000003.1 GCA_022651385.1 Clostridia bacterium
AACCCATCTTGTAACATGTGTTTTGCCGGTTCCTAAAATATGCGCACTTTGCCTGTAAGACATACCGTCATTAATAACCCTTAAAACTGCTTCCAGTTTTTCTTCATAAGAATACTTTGACAAAAAAATGCACCTCCAAATGTTAGATATTTTGTCTAACATTTGGGGTGCACTTCAAATGGCGTCCCTTTTTGTATAATGCTATTTTTATTTGACTTTTATAACTTTATATTTATGTACTGACCTTTTTCTTTATTGCTATATATTTGATAATTGTTTTGTGATTTATTATTTGCATCATTGTTTTTTTCAGTGTGTTTTTCATATTCCGAATTTGTCAAATAATTTTTCTGATTAACGCTACATTGGTCATCTTCATTATCTCGGGATTCATCATTGTCTTTTGCATTCTCAATTTTTTTATTGCTGTCGGAAAGTTTGGATATCATATTGGATGAAACAATATTAACTTGTGCATTCGTATCTGCAAGCTCTGACTCTTTAATGTCTGTGGATTTGCCCATCGCGCTATTAAATTGTATTTCACTCTTTAATGTGTTGACTTTTCCGTCCAAATTGGTTTTTACAGAATGTGCTGTAGATGCCTGCTTCATAGAAACACCGGCATTTATAAGGCCCTGCATGGTAGAATTTTCAATAACATCATAATTCTGTGTCTCTTTTTTTCCTGTAGCTGAATTTGCCTGAGAATTGTCAGTTAATTTTGCGCTATTTTCTTGCATAATTGCCATTCTTCGCTGCGCAGCCTGTTTATTTAAGTCTTGAAGCTGCTGCTGCAGTTCCTTTTGCATAATCATTTTTTCCTCTGGGCTCATTTTATCATTATCAGCAAGATTTTGCAGTTTCTTCTGCACATCTTCTATTTGTTTTTGAATAGACTTAAGACAGCTGTCCTGATTTATATTGCTTTTATTCTGCGCTTTACTAAAATTGGCAGAGTTTACCCCTATTCCATTTGTAATTAACATAATAATCTCCCCTTCAATGCTAATTCTTTTATATATTCCTTATTATTAAATCGGATAATAAAAAAAAATCTTTAGTATTTTTCATATATTCTTCATATTTAAGCACTAAAAAAGCATCTATCAGATTAGATGCTTTTTTAGTGCTATTTTTTAACCATCAATAAATTTCTTCTTTTCCGTCGCGGTTCATAAGCTCAACAACGCCCTCACGCACATCCTGGCCCTCAAAGAGCACTTTGTTAACAGTTTCTGTAATAGGCATCTCCACGTTGTATTCTTTAGCAAGATCATAAGCCGCTTTTGCTGTATTTACACCTTCTACAACCATATGCACCTCTTTAAGCGTATTTTTTAGAGATGTTCCCTTCCCCAAAAGTATTCCTGCACGTCTGTTTCTTGAGTGCATACTTGTACATGTTACAATTAAATCTCCCATTCCTGAAAGTCCGTTAAAAGTAAGCGGATTTCCTCCCATTTTAACACCGAGTCTTGCTATTTCCGCAAGTCCTCTTGTCATAAGAGCCGCTTTTGTATTATCTCCAAAACCAAGGCCGTCATTTGCTCCTGCTGCAAGAGCAATTACGTTTTTAAGGGCAGCACCTATTTCAATACCTATTTCATCAGAGTTTGTATAAATCCTGAATGTTGGATTCATAAACTCACTTTGAATCATTTTTGCCACATTCATATCGTCACAAGATACAACACATGCAGTAGGTATGCCTTTTCCAACTTCTTCAGCATGGCTTGGTCCTACCATTGTACATACTTTACATTGAGGAATACATTCCCTTATTACCTGTGAAAGACGTAAAAGGCTCCCTCTTTCAAGCCCTTTTGCCACATTTACTATTACCTGCTCCGGTTTAAGAAAAGGTGAAAAAAGCTCCATGTTTTCTCTTACAAACTTCGACGGTATCGCCATTATAACTATATCAGCACCGCCAACTGCTTTTAGTCTGTCGTTTTCTGTTATTATACTTTCGTTTATCTTTATTCCCGGAAGATATTCTTTGTTTTCATGCTCTGCTCTAATTTTTTCGGCTTCTTCTTTTCTTCTTGACCACAGTTTAACCTCATGTCCATATTTATCAAGCATTACAGCCAATGCCGTACCCCAGCTTCCAGAACCCACAACAGTCACTTTTTTCATATTATGTAATCCTCCGTACTATTTTTTACTAAATACCGCATTTTCATTTCCGTTTATTATTCTTACAATGTTGCCTTTGTGCTTTACCACGGCAATAACCGCCATAATTAATGTCACAATTGTTATTTCATAGTTAACTGCACATAAAAAGCACATTATAGGAATGGAAATCACAAATGCCAACGAACCCATTGACACATATCCTTTGATTTTCAGACCAATTGCTCCTATTATTGTAGATATTACCGCCGCAACAGGGTTTACAAATGCAAATATACAGGCATTCATCCCCAAAGATGAAGCTATTCCCTTTCCGCCTTTGAATTTCAAATAAAACGGAAAGTCATGGCCAAGCATTACTCCCAAAGACGCATATATGCCTGCTACATTGCTTTTATATATTGCATAGCAAATACAAAACGCAACTATTCCTTTTACAACATCGCATAAAAACGTAACGGCACCGGCTTTTTTACCTAAAACCCGCAAGGCATTTGTTGTACCTAAATTTCCGCTGCCATATTTTCTTATATCTTTTTTCATGGCCATGCTTACAAAATATGCTGTTTGAATACAGCCTAAACAATATCCTATCAATATACAAATTATCCTGAACACCTTTAGTCTTTCCTTTCACGAACAACAAAATGTATAGGAGTGCCTACAAAACCGAAATTATCTCTCAGCTGATTTTCAATATACCTTCTGTATGAGAAGTGAAGCAGTTCTCTGTTATTTACAAAAAGTACAAATGTAGGCGGCTTTACAGTAGCCTGCGTAATATAATAAATCCTTAGCTGTCTGCCCTTGTCACTTGGCGGCTGCTGCATTGCCATTGCATCTATAAGCACATCGTTTAACACACCTGTGCTAATTCTGAGGTTATTGTTTTCTCTTACAGCTTTAATGGTATCAATGAGTTTATTAAGTCTTTGTCCGGTTTTGGCTGAAATAAATACCTTAGGGGCATATGACATATAACTTAACTCATTTGCAATGTTTTTTAAAAATTCATTCATGGTTTTGTCGTTTTTTTCAACATCATCCCACTTATTAACTGCTATTACAGTAGCTTTTCCTCTCTCATGAGCTATTCCGGCAATCTTTGAATCCTGATCCGTAACACCCTCATTTGCATCAATAACAAGTACAGCCACGTCACATCTTTCCACCGCTGCAACAGCTCTTATTATACTATAACGCTCAATATCTTCTTTAATTCTGCTTTTTCTTCTCATGCCGGCTGTGTCTATAAAGACATATTTCTGTCCGTCTATCTCTATTTCAGTATCAATAGCGTCGCGTGTTGTACCCGCTATATCGCTTACAATCAGCCTGTTCTCTCCAAGGATTTTATTTATAAGAGATGATTTGCCAACATTTGGTTTGCCTATAATAGCTACTCTTATTTTGTCTTCTTCTTTATCTTCTTCAGAATCATCAGGAAAATACTTAACAACTTCATCCAGCATATCGCCGATGCCAAGCATATTAACAGATGAAACAGGAATAGGATCTCCCATTCCCAATGAATAAAACTCATATACATCAAGACTCATTTTTGTCATGTCGTCAACCTTATTTACAGCAAGCACGACGGGTTTTTTGGCACGTCTTAATATATTTGCAACTTTTGTATCGGCGTCTGTAACTCCCTGTCTTACATCAGTTACAAAAATAATTATATCCGCCGTCTCTATAGCAATTTCCGCCTGAGTCAAAATATGTTTTAAAATAACATCATCGGCATTAGGCTCCATACCGCCTGTATCAATTAAAGTAAATCTTTGCCCAAGCCAATCTGTTTCTGCATAAATTCTGTCTCTTGTAACACCGGGCGTATCTTTTACAATTGATATTCTCTCGCCCGCTATTTTATTAAAAAGCGTTGATTTACCAACATTTGGCCTTCCAACGACAGCAACTATCGGTTTGCTCATCTTTTCCTCCTTAGTCGATAATGGCTTTGATAAAATCACTGCCGCTATCTCCCGTTATACGTATTTTTATGTTAAGATTCTTTTCAATATCAGAAATATCCATATCATCAAGCAGCACTGTTTCACCGCTTCTTAAAAGATTTTTCGGCAGACAAAGAAATTCTCCCAGGTCTTTGCCTGTAAGCTGTTTAATTATATCCCGTCCTGTAAGAAGTCCTGAAACGGAAATTTTACCGCCAAAAAAATCATTATTTATAGCATACACATTTATTTTAAGCCCATTAAATTTTTCTTCAAGACTTTTGGACAATTTTTTTATAAATTCATAAGCCGCCGTGCCTGTTGCCAACGAAACCTTACGCTTTATATTTTTGCTTTTAATTCCGGATAAATACTCATTAAACTCATTTTCCATAAGTGAAATCATACCAACGCCGTTTTCAATCTGGGGAAAGTCCTCATATTCCTCACATTTTGGAAATTTCATTTGTGCGTTGAGATAAAATTCATCGGCTATAAACACAAAAGAGCTTCCAATTTCTTTTTTTAACTTTTTCTGCCATTTTGTTATAAGCTTAATAACATCTCGGCTGCTTTCTTTATCAAAAGGAGTCATGGGATAAAGTCCGCTCCGGTATCTTGTAAGTCCAATAGGCACAACAGACAAGCTTTGTCCGTGAGGATAATATCTTGAAAGGTCGCTTATTGATTTGTCAAGAACTTTTCCGTCGTTAATTCCGCGGCACAACACTATCTGAAAATTCATCTCAATTCCGGCTTTTGCCAGCATGTCAAGTTTTTCCATAAGCTGGTCTGCAAAACGATTATTGAGCATTTTTTTTCTAAGTTCCATATCGGTTGTATGAACAGATACATTTATAGGCGATAAATGATAAAAAACAATTCTCTCAAGGTCTTCATTTTTCATATTAGTAAGAGTTACATAATTGCCCTGAAGAAATGAAAGTCTTGAGTCGTCGTCTTTAAAATACAGAGTTTTTCTCATTCCTTTTGGAAGCTGGTCTATAAAACAAAATATACATTTGTTTCGGCAGCTTTTGGCATCGTCCATTAATCCGCTTTCAAATATTATACCGAGGTCCTCATCATAATCTTTTTCTATTTCGGCTGTACATTCTTCTCCCTGTTTTGTTTTTATTCCTACCTCGATATATTCATCCTGAATTAAATACCTATAATCAAATACATCAAGCACAGGTTTTCCGTTTATAGACATAAGTATGTCTCCGGGCTCAATTCCAAGCTCTTCGGCTATGCTGTTTTTTTCAATTTTAACAATTACATTTTCTTTAAACTTCACCTTAAAACTCCTTTAGCATAAGGTATGCAGCCATGCTTCCTCTGTTATTTCCCATATTTCTGTGAGAATAAAAAAGCTCAGGAGAACATTTTGTACACAAGTTTGTAACTTCAATATTTTTTTCAGGTATGCCTGCTTCTTCCATAAGTTTTTTGTTAACGCCCCAAAGGTCAATTTTGTATCTGTCTTTGTCATTTTCATCATTAAATATAAAATCATTCGTAAAATCAATATTTTTACGAAATTCTTTTACAACAGGCTCGTCTACCTGAAAACAGCATTTACCAATTGAAGGTCCGATTGCGGCAATAATATCCTGAGGATTGCATCCGTATGTATCAGTCATTTTTTTAACCGTGGCCTCGGCCATACGCGCCGCCGTACCGCGCCATCCGGCATGAGACAAAGCTATAACTTTCTTTTTTACGTCAAGAAAGTAAAGCGGCACACAATCGGCATGAAATGTACATAATACAACGCATGGCTCATCTGTTACATATCCGTCATAACCGCATATATCACATCCGCAGTCCTTTTTCCCCACGTTCAGCACATGCGTTTTATGTATCTGTTTTCCGCATACAATATTTTTAGGATTAAAACCCACGGCATTTGAAAGCCTTTTTAAGTTTTCGTCTACGTTTTCTTTTTTGTCGCCTCTTGTGTAGCTTATATTAAGGCTCTCGTAAACTCCTTTGCTCACACCGCCTATGCGGGTTGAAAAGCAGTGATTTACAAGACCTGAATTTTCAAGATTTTCAAACACACAGTACTTTATATTATTTTTTTCCTCAATATGCAACAATATTCACTCCCAAAAAGCATTTTCTATATGCCTTATATAAATCTTTTCAAGCACAAGAATTTCTATTACATCAAATCTAAATTCAAAATTAGATTTATTTTCTTCAGATATAAAATTTTTAGCAGTCTCAATTATTTTCATTTGTTTTCTGGCGTCCACAGCCTCCGACGGCATACCGTTTTGAGTTCCGTATCTTAATTTAACTTCTACAAATACTATCAAGTTATCTTTTTTAGCTATTATGTCTATCTCGCCGTCGCGTTTTCTATAATTTCTCTTTACAATCTCATAACCCTTTTTTACAAGCTCCCGTGCCGCCAGTCTTTCACCAAAATCGCCCTTTGCCTTATTTTTATCTTTAGACATTTAAAGCACCTGTATATTTTTTCACAAAGCTTCTTCTATGTATAGGACATATACCATTTTTAATTATGGCGTCAATATGAGCTTTTGTGCCGTAGCCTTTGTTTTCGGCAAAATCATATCCCGGATATATTTTGTCGTATTCAGTCATCATTCTGTCTCTGTACACCTTAGCGATAATGCTTGCTGCACCTATCGAAATACTTTTTGCGTCACCTTTTATAATGCCTTTTTGCTTTATATTTATATCGGGTATTGTAAGTGCGTCAATAAGCACAAAATCAGGTTTAATCTTTAGTCCGTCTACTGCAATGCTCATTGCCTTTTTTGTTGCCTGAAGTATATTTAACTCATCTATTTCCTCATGCGACACTACGCCGAAAGAATACGCCAAAGCCCTGTTTATAATTTCATCATAAAGCTGTTCTCTTCTGGCAGCCGTAAGCTTTTTGGAGTCATTTATTCCCTCAATAAGGTCGCCTTCTTTTAAAATAACGGCAGCCGTTACAACAGGGCCGGCAAAAGGCCCTCTGCCAACCTCGTCTACACCGGCAACAAATTTGTATCCGGCACTATGACATTGATTTTCATAAAAGCACAACTTTTTAAGACGTTCCTGTTCAAAATAAAAACCGTCATATCGCTTTTTGGCCGACTCAATCAATTTAATTACGCCTTTTCTTTCATCAGCTTCAAATTTAGTTATTATCTGCGGTATGTCTTCAATACACGCACTTTCAACTATATTTTTAATTTCATTAATACTTTCCAATTTAAACAGCACCGCCTTAAATATAACCATAATTTAAAGTATACACACATTTATATATATTGTCTACATTAAAAACAAACAGGTTTTATATTTACTTATTATCGCAAAAAACCCATATCTCCGAAAACAGAGAATATGGGTTTCAAAATTTAAACTTCCATAATAATCGGCAGTATCATAGGGCTTCTTTTTGTTTCCTGCCATACATATTCTTTTAAAGCGTCTTTAATAAGGTTTTTTATATACGTCCAGCCAGTCATACCTTTAAATTCACATTTCGAAAGCGCCTCAGATACTGCTTTTCTTGCGCCTTCCATAAGGTCCTCAGATTCTCTTACATAAACAAATCCTCTCGAAATTATATCTGGTCCCGCAAGTATTGTGCCGCTTTCTTTTTCCATTGTGACAACAACAACCATAAGCCCGTCTTCTGAAAGATGGCGTCTGTCACGCAGCACGATATTTCCAACATCCCCAACACCAAGTCCGTCAATAAGCACTTGGCCTGCCGGGACAGTACCGTTTACCTTAGCACCGTTTTTTGAAATCTCAAGCACATCACCGTTGCCCATAAGAAAAATATTTTCTTTAGGTATACCCATTATAAGAGCAATCTCTTTATGGCTTGTAAGGTGCATATACTCTCCGTGCACAGGCATAAAATATTTTGGCTTTGTAAGTGCAAGCATTAGTTTAAGTTCCTCACGGCAGGCATGGCCTGAAACATGCACATCGGCTATTCCCTCATAAACAACATCTGCACCTTTTTTCAAAAGTTCATTTATTACTTTAGAAATCATCTTTTCGTTTCCTGGTATGCTTGAAGCACTTATTATTATCTTGTCTTCAGGTTTTACAGAAACCTGCTTATGCTCAGACGAGGCTATACGTGAAAGTGCGCTCATAGGCTCACCCTGTGTACCTGTTGTAATGATTACAAGCTGGTCATCAGTGTAATTTTTAATTTCAGTAATATCAATGAGAGTGTTTTCAGGAACGGTAAGGTAATCTAACTCTATTGATGTCTTTACAGCATTTACCATGCTTCTGCCTACAATTGCAACTTTTCTTTTGTACTTTGCCGCCGCGTCCATTATCTGCTGAATCCTATGGATATTTGACGAGAATGTGGCAACCATTATTCTGTTTTTCGGAGTATCCTCAAATATCCTGTCAAATACAAGCCCTACCGACTTTTCAGACATTGTAAAGCCTTTTCGCGAAGCATTTGTGCTATCGCTCATGAGAAGCAATACGCCTTGTTTTCCAAGCTCAGCAAATCTTTGAAGGTCAATTACTTCTCCCCCGATTGGGGTATAGTCGATTTTAAAATCACCTGTATGCACTATTAATCCGAGCGGTGTCGTAATCGCAAGCGCCACAGCGTCAGCTATTGAATGGTTTGTGTGTATAAACTCAACTTTCATCTGCCCCAGCTTTATTGATTCTCCCGGTACAACCACATACCTTTTGGTCGATTCCATAAGCCCATGTTCTTTAAGTTTGTTTTCAAGAAGTCCTATTGTTAAAAGTGTGCCGAAAACAGGCACATTAAGCTCCTTTAAAACATAAGGCAACGCCCCTATGTGGTCCTCATGGCCATGGGTTAATACTATACCGCGTACCTTTTCGCTGTTTCTCTGAAGATAAGTTATATCCGGTATTACCATATCTATTCCGAGCATGTCATCTTCAGGAAATGCGAGCCCACAGTCAATTACGATTATATCTTGGCCATATTCAATCGCTGTCATGTTTTTCCCGATTTCGTGCAGTCCGCCAAGAGGTATAATCTTTAGTTTCGGTTTTTTTGCTGCCAAAAAAAGTCCTCCTTTAGTTTTATTTTTTCCGTTCCTCTTTTATTTTTTGGCTGATGTTTTGCATAAAAATAAAGCAGAAAGGTCTATTCCGCCCCATTCAAAAGACATTTCTGCAAAATTTTAAAAAATCAGTCATCTATCTCAACATCGTACTCATCACTTGAAAGCTGAAAAATAGATGCTATTTTGTCAAACTCATTGTCATCTTCAATAAGTTCATATACATCTTCTTCACCATCAGATGCGGCTTTTCTGAATATTGCAGCCTCAGCATCTTCTTCGTCGATAAGTTCCGATTCAATAGCAAGTATATATTCTTTGCCGTTATCAGTAATTTTGTCTAATACAATAAAATCAGTTTCCTCTCCTGTTTCGTCAGTAAGAGTAATTGTTTCAAGTTCATCCATTAAATCATTGTCATCAATAGACATTATCTTTCTCCTCCGCATTATCGCTGTGATTCGTTTTCAGATAGTTAAGGTAACCCTGCAATATAAATACTGCAGCCATTTTATCAATTACGCCTTTCCTTTTATCATGGCTCAAGCTGGCCTCAAGCAAATATCTGTCCGCCGCCACCGTGCTCAGTCTTTCATCCCACAAAACCACATCTATATTTTTAAACCTTTTTTCAATACGTGCTTTGTAGGCATTTGTTTTCTCACATCGGCTTCCTTCCGTGCCGTCCATATTTTTAGGATACCCAAGAACAATTTTTTCTATTTTATATTTATCTATTAATTCGGCAATGCGTCCGAGACTTTGTTTGTACTCAGCTGGATTATTTCTTCTGATTATCTCAAGCCCCTGAGCAGTCCAGCCAAATTCGTCGCTTACAGCAACGCCGACCGTTTTGTCACCATAGTCAAGGCCAAGTATTCTCACAACTTAAACCACCTTATTTTTCAGTATTATTTTTTATATAACTGTCAACAAGCTCCTCAAGAAGCTCATCTCTTTCAAGCCTTCTTATTATGCTTCTTGCGTTATTGTAACTTGTGATATATGTAGGATCGCCCGAAAGTATATAGCCTACAATCTGGTTTACAGGATTATAGCCTTTTTCAGCAAGTGCCTTATATACGGCAACAAGTATCTTTTTTGCCTCTGAATCCTTATCTTTTTCAGCAGCATTAAACTGCATTGTCTCGTTAAATTTTTTATCCATATGGCTTCACTCCTCAGGCACTTTTTTTTATAACGATATATCTTACAATAATGATAATATAAAACCACCTAATATGCAAACAGTAATTTTTTATTCTATAATTTTTCCGTAAGCTTTTTCATTTTTATAACTTTCAATTATGACATTTTTTATAGTATTTTTTAGCTCATTTTCCGTTTTAACCCAAACATTTATATAATTTGAGGTATGTCCTTCATAATAATCGCCGTTTCGCTGCTCAAAAAGCACAGGCAAAGTTTCACCAATAAATTTTTCCCCAAACTCAGCTTCGCTTTCTTCGCTTGCCTTTATCATCTTTGCCGAACGCTCAGCTTTAACCGAAGACTTTATTTGTTCCTTCATTTTGGCTGCCGGAGTTCCCTTTTTAGGCGAAAACGGAAAAACATGTATCTTACTAAACTTGATTTTCTTTGCAAATTCCAAACATTCCAAAAAATCTTCTTCAGTTTCCCCAGGAAAGCCAGTTATAATATCAGTTGTTATAGCCACATCAGGCCAAGCCTCTCTAAGCATATTAATTGCATCTTCATATTTTTCGGCAGTGTAGTGTCTGTTCATTGCCTTTAAAGTCTTATCACATCCGCTTTGAAGCGACAAATGAAAATGGTGACACAATTTTGGCATATTTTTTATTTCATTAATAAAATTTTCCGTAACTATGCTTGGCTCTATGGAACTTAATCTAATTCTTTTTATGCCGTCAAACTGCGATACTTTTTTCATAAGCGTTACAAGATCGCTTTTATGATTATCTTTTCCATATGATGCCGCATGTATTCCGGTAAGTACAATTTCTTTAAACCCGTTTTTTTCTAATACACCGACTTCATCAAGTATATCCTGCTCATCACGGCTGCGTATAGGTCCTCTTGCATAAGGGATTATGCAATATGAGCAAAACTGACTGCACCCATCCTGAATTTTAATATATGCTCTTGTACGTCCCGCAAGTTTGTTTACGGATATTTTCTCAAATTCTCTTTCATTCATTATATCTTCAACAAAACATGCTTTTTCTTTTGTTTTCAGAAATTTTTCAACTTCGTCTACAATTTTGTTTCTTCCGCTTGTGCCGACAATAATATCTACTTCATCAATTTTTTTTATATCATCCGTTGACACCTGTGCATAGCATCCTGATGCCACAACCACGGCATTTTTATTGATTTTTTTTACACGCCTTAAAATCTGGCGCGATTTTTTATCTCCGTAATTTGTTACCGAACACGTATTTATAACATATATATCGGCATAGTCGGTAATATTTACAATTTCATATCCTCTTGCTGCAAACTCCTCAGCCACCGCTTCACTTTCAGCCTGATTAACCTTGCACCCAAGAGCAAAACTTGCTACCTTCATTCTTTTTACCTCGTAAGACACAGCTTTTTTATTTCCCTGATAACCGCATCGGAATCATTTGTACCGGTAATAAAAGCTGCTTTTTCCTTTAATTTTTCATCAGCGTTTTCCATGGCAAAACTATATCCTGCTTCCTCAAACATTACTTCATCGTTAAAATCATCGCCAAACACAGCCGTTTCATCAAAACCGATTCCGAGCATTTGTTTTATTTTTCTTATTGCAAGGCCTTTGCTTACTCCTTTTTCCACAAAGTCTATACAGTTTTTCCCTGAAAGCGTAACATTGCAGTCATTTGCAAAAATACTTTCCATAGGGGAAAAGTCCCGCCTGAAATCCGTACTCGTATCAGTAACGGATAATTTTACAAAATCATCATCAATACTTTGAACTTTATCAGCAAATTCCGTTACGAATCCAAAATATTTCGACATGTTTTTACATAGTTTTTCATTATTGGAATATGCCTTTTTAAGTCCGCTTAAGAAAAAAGTAAGGTTATCGGTCTTGTTTACAAAATCACACAATTTATATACGGTTTCACGCTTCATTTTTTCCACAAAAACAGTCCTGCCTCTGTATTTCACATTGGCTCCGTTTTCACATATTAAAATAATACGGTCCTTAACAGGTGCAAATATCCGTTCAATGCTGGAAGACTGTCTTGCGCTTGCCACTGCAAAATGTATTCCCTTCTCTTCAAGCTTTGGGATTAAGTTAAATATATCAGTATCAAAAGTTTTATCACTTCTTAAAAAAGTTCCGTCCAAATCTGTTGCAATAAGTTTAATCATGTTTCACCAATCAATTTATTCTTAATACAAGAGGGAGAATAAGCATGGCAATATTTACATCCTTGCCAGATATCCAGATTACATACGGCTTTAAAGCGCACCATTTCCCCTTCTTTGTATTTTTGCTTTCAACTATTTTCTGAATTTTGTCAATATTGGTCAGTATTTCTTCCCTTTCAGAATTTCCAAGACCATTCATATTTAATATTACTTTCCTTGTGTCCTCAAATGACAAATCATAAAGTCTGCCCTCGACACCTTCATTAATAAAGTATTCTTTAACCGCCTCATTGCTATAATTATTAGCTCTAAACATCTCAAGACGCTGAATGACCTTACGCACATTATTTTTATACTTTTCCGTAGTTTTTTCTTCACCCTCGAAAACAGTAACAACTTCGAGGCCGTCTGAAAGGCCGTCTATAATATCATTATACCTTAAAACTAGCATATTAAAAAGGCCCTCGAGTCTATTTAAATCATTCGGATACTGGCTAAAAATCTGTCTGCTTTGTTTAATATCGTCATCAAGCATCATTTTTGTAACATCATCCATATTTTATCACCAGCCTTAAAGGTTTATTCTTAATTGTATCACACAAGCAAGTATAAAACAATATTTTAACAAAACAATTATGGCAGTTTGGATGCCATTATAGCCAAAGCGTTTACAATAGCCGTCGCAACAGTGCTCCCGCCCTTTCTGCCGTCGGAAATTATATACGGTACATCAAGAGTTTTTATAAGCTCCTTTGACTGCACCACATTTACAAAGCCAACCGGAACACCTATTATAAGCACAGGACAGGCTTTTTTTGATTTTATTAAATCATATAGTTCAACAAGCGCCGTGGGAGCATTGCCAATAGCAAAAATATATTTTCCGCCGTCCATGCAGGCTTTTATCATGCTGGCCTGAGCACGTGTGGTACCGTTTTTTTTGGCATACTGTGCAACATCGCCATCGCTCATAAAACATTTTACATTAACCCCAAATTTTTCAAGCCGCTTTTTATTAATTCCGGCTTTAATCATATTTGTATCAGAAATTATATCGACACCATTTCTTATGGATTTAAGAGCTGTTTTTACAGCACTGTCGGAAAAAACAAGGCTTTTCTCAAATGAAAAATCGGCTGTGGCATGAATTACTCTTTTCACTATAGGCTTTATTTCTTCATCAATTTTTGTTTCAAGTTCGCTTTCAATTATTTCAAAACTTCTCTTTTCAATATCTGCCGGAAGTATGTTTTCAAGTTTGGTTTTCAATATTCTATCCCCTTTCGGGCAGCTACTCCCCTTTCATAGGGATGACGGATACATTTCATTTCGGTTATGTAATCAGCCCTGTCAATGAGATATTTTTGTGGCTCTCTGCCTGTAGCCACTACTTCAACCCCTTTTTCACAAAGTTTTATTATTTCTAATACTTTATTTTTTTCAATAAAACCGTATTTAAGTGCCGACAAAGCTTCATCCAAAACAACCAGTGTGTTTTTATCTGTTAAATCATTAATGCATGTATCAAGAAGTTTTGAATAAGCAGTCTTTGCTTTTTTCTTCAGCGTATCATCCATATTCCAATAAAAACCAAAGTTTTCATCGCATCTTAAAACATTAATGTTTGAAATATTTTCGAGAATATTTATTTCGCTGCTTTTTATGCCTTTCATAAACTGTACAAATATCACTTTCATTCCGCTTCCGGCAGCACGAACACAAAGCCCTATCGCAGCAGTTGTTTTTCCTTTACCGTCACCGCAATAAATATGAAAATACCCCTTCATTATTTCATCCCCATTATTTCATAAATCAAATCCAAATCAATGCTCTTTCTTACATTGTCTGCAAGCAAATCATATTGTTTTTCTCTGTAGCTTTGGTAATCAAATTCTTTGCCTTTTTCTATTCCCTTGATTTTGCAGAGCATTGCTTCCATGCCGTCAATCATATCCTGACTGTCAAAAATACCGTGAATATACGTTCCAAAAACATTTTCCGAAACACACCCGTCATTTTTTAAATCATCGGTTTTGCTAAAATATAAGCCACTATTGCAAGTTGTTTTTCCCATGTGTATTTCATATCCATGAAATTTCCTGCCTGAAAGAGACCCAAAAATACCATCAAGTTTACATACTTTTCCGCTGGTTTGTCTCTGATTTTTTTCTTCCTCAAAAACAGTGTCAATTGGCAAAAGCCCCAAACCGTTAATTTTTCCGCCGCCTTCTGTGTTATATGGGTCGCTGAGCAAATTCCCAAGCATCTGGTATCCTCCGCAGATACCTATAATCGGCGTATTCTTTGACCCAGCCTTTTTAATTTCGCCTTCTATGCCGTTTTGCCGCATCCATTTTAAATCTGAAATTGTGCTTTTGCTTCCCGGAATAATAATTAAATCTGGATTTTTAAGCTGTCCGCGTTTTTTTACATATCTGACAGATACGTTTTCGATATTTTCAAGAGGTGAAAAATCAGTAAAATTTGAGATTTTCGGAAGCCTAATTACCGCAACATCAATTGCATTTGTCTTTGTTTCATTCTCAAGCTTTGAGCTCAAGCTGTCCTCATCATCAATATCAACATTTATGTAATCTATTACACCCATTACAGGGATTTTGCATAAGTCCTCAAGTGTTTTAAGTCCCGGTTCAAGTATTTTTTTATCTCCTCTGAACTTATTTATAACAAGCCCTTTTATAAAATTTCTTTCGTTATTGTCAAGAAGCATAACCGTCCCGTAAAGCTGAGCAAAAACCCCGCCTCTGTCTATATCACCGGCTAAAAGCACAGGTGAGTTAAGCATTTTGGCAAGACCCATATTTACAAAATCGTCTTTTTTGAGGTTAATTTCGGCCGGACTTCCTGCCCCCTCGATAACAATAATGTCTGCTTCTTTTTCAAGCTCCTTAAAAGCATGCAGCACATCAGGTATAAGCTCTTTTTTAAACTTATAATAGTCCGAAGCAGACATGTTTTTTAATACTCTGCCGTTAACTATTACCTGAGAACCCACATCTGTTGTAGGTTTTAATAGCACGGGATTCATATATGACGTCGGTTCGGTTTTGCAGGCTTCGGCCTGTACAGCCTGCGCTCTGCCAATCTCAGAGCCGTCTTTTGTAATAAATGAATTTAGCGCCATGTTTTGTGATTTAAATGGTCGTACTCTGTATCCGTCTTGAGTAAAAATACGGCAGAGAGCTGTGCATAAAAAGCTCTTCCCGGCATTTGACATGGTACCCTGAATCATTATTTTCTTTGCCAAAATTCAGCCTTCTTTCCGTATCTTAGTCCATGCCTTTATTAAATTCATATTTTCGTCATGCCGTCTTATGGCAATTCTATAAAAGCCTTCTTTTAAGCCTATATAATTTCGGCAGTCTCTTATTAAAAAACCTTCTTTAAGCATTTTTTCTCCAAAGTTTTCTTTTTCTTTAAAGAAAATATAATTTGCGTCTTTTCCTATAATTTTTACATCTAATTTTTCAAGGTTTGAAATTAAATATTTTTTTTCGTTTGATATGTATTTTTTTGTTTTAGATTCAAACTCTTTATCGTCAAAACTGTGTTCCCCTGCCTTTTGAGCCAAATTAGATACATTCCATGTCTGAAGGCACGATGAAATTTTATTAATCATTTTCTTGTTTCTGCAAAGCCCATATCCAAGTCTTATACCGGGTATTGCATAAAATTTTGTAAACGCTTTTATAATTAAAACATTATCATTTTCATCAAGCAAATTTTTTACGCTTACACTTTCTCCATTATCAAGAAAATCATTAAAGCACTCATCAACAATCAAAACAGTATGTGTTTTTAGGCAGCGGGCATATAAATTTTTTATAAACTCAAAGCTGTATGTATTGCCAACAGGATTATTGGGATTAGTAAAAAACACAATATCTGTTCCGTCGTTTATTTTATCAATGAAATCCATGCCTGCAATAAAATCTTTATTTTCATCCAAAAAATAACGTTCTATATTACATCCGCATGCTGAAAGCGCCTTTTCATATTCCGCAAAACAAGGTGCCATAAGAAGTGCTTTTTTAGGTCTGAAAGCAAAACAAACAGCAAAAATCAATTCCGCAGCGCCGTTTGTACATATTATTTCTTCACTGCCAAATCCTTCTTTTTTTGAAACAGCCTCTTTAAGCTTTCTGCATTTCGGATCAGGGTAATGCACACAGTTTTCTATTTCCTCTAAAATTGCTTTTTTTACATTTTCAGGTATTCCAAGAGGATTAATATTTGCAGAGAAATCACAAACATTTTTATATGAATAAATATCCCCTCCGTGTTTATGCCTTAAATCTTCCATATTTTCCATATTACCACCCTTACTACTATTATTAAAATAAGCGCTAAAATCGAGCTTAGATACATCATTTTATTGGCACGTTTTATGTCGCTGTGGTCTATTGGTCTTAAATCATCGCCTATATACTCTTTTTTAACAAGTTTTCCGAAATACCAAGCGTCACCGGCAAGTTTAAGTTCAAGTGCTCCGGCGCAGACTGATTCTGTTTGAGCCGCATTTGGACTTGAATGGTTAAACCTGTCCCGTTTAAATATATAAACTGCGTTTTTTATGTCATATCTCAAAAAAAACGTGGATACAATCATAAGCATTGCAGCAATACGCGAAGGCAGAAAATTAAAAATATCATCAGCTATAGCAGCAGCTTTTCCAAAATGCAAATACCTGTCGTTTTTGTATCCTACCATTGAATCCATAGTGTTTACGGCTTTATACACCATTCCCAATATTGGCCCTCCAATCATTATATAAAACATTGGCGCAATAACCCCGTCGGATGTATTTTCAGCCACAGTTTCAATTGCCGCTTTTGTAACACCTTCATCACTCAACTTTTCCGTATCACGGCCTACTATCATAGAAACAGCTTTTCTTGCCGAATCAAGTGTACCGTTTTCAAGCTCGTCATATACTTTCATGCTTTCTTTTTGCAAAGAACGAGCCGCAATCACCTGCCAGCACATTATTGACATTACAATTCGTTTTGCTAATTTTCCAAAAATGCCGAAAGCAAAAATTACATAATATGATGCCAAAAAAGTTAATAAAACAACAATAATAACTAAAATAACCCCTGCAATCTCAAGACCTTTTTCAGTCTTGAATTTTTTTCTCAAAATATTTTCCGTTTTGCTTATTATAATTCCGATTAATTTTACGGGGTGCGGCAAAAAATGTGGGTCTCCAATTAAAAAATCAATTATAAATCCTGCTATTACTGCAATAATAGTATCCATTTTTAATTACCTTTCAATATTTTTTAATATCATTTCACTATAGTCAAAATCAGCTGTGATATATTCTCCGTTTTTAAGCTGCCAATTATAAAAATCCGTATCCGTAAATCTTTCAAAAATCGACATTATAACACCGCCATGAGTAACAACAGCTATTTTATTGTAATTCTTATTATAAGCATCTTTTGCTATATTTAAAAACCCCTCAACACATCTTTTTTTAAATTCATTTGTGTCTTCGCCGCATGGAAAACCTAATTTACCATTGCTTTTAAGCCAACTAATATATTTATCGTCATTTTTCAGTTCTTCATAATTTTTATACTCAAAACAGCCAAAATCGCATTCGGCTATTAATTCACAAACATTTACCTGTTTTTTTGGAAACAAAATTTCGGCTGTTTGGATACACCTTTTCATAGGGCTTGAATACACAGCGTCGACGTTGGTTCTTACAATATTTTCAAGTAAAGCTATGCCGTTTCCCGAAAGGCCTTCATCCGTTTTGCCCACATATCTTCTCTCTTCGTTTCCTTTAGTCATTCCATGTCTGAAAAATGTAATTTTCATTATTTCATCCCTTAATTTTTATACCTATTCCGCACATTACAGAATATATTTCATCGGCATTTTCAGCCATTTTAGTGTATACTCTGCCCTCATAATCTCTAAGTTTTCTAAGCTTTTCATCAATAGGCACTATTCCGCAGCCTCTTTGAATAATTACTATTATCTTGTCATTATTTTTCTTGCAAAAGTCATTTGCATATTTTTCTGCGTCAACACCATTTTCATACCACTTTTCTACTATGTCATTCATCGTATATATGATTTTCAAATTAGTGTTCTTATTATTCGATACAACATAAACATCTTTTTTTTGCAGATTAAATTTATTAAAAATAAAATCAAGCTCATGCTGAAATTTACCGCTTATTATAAGTGTCATTTATATTCCTCTTTAAATTTTTTCGCATATAATCGCTGAAAGTAAAATAAGAGCCTCGCATACCTGAAGGAAATATCCGGCCAAGTCGCCTGTTACCCCTCCAAACTCTTTATATGAAAATATCTTGTAATAAATCAAAGTCAGCAAAGCCACAATTACGGCAACTGCTCCAAAAAATCTAAAATATAAACATATAATAACTGAAACAATTGCAAAATATATTATTATTACTTTAGCTGTAAACTTAGAATCTGCACTGTCTTTAAATGTAAAAAGCAAGCCGTTATTTTTAGCACATTTAAACTTTACAGCCGCAAAAGCACTGAGTATTCGAGAAAGCACAAATCCAAAGCAGCCTATAAATAAAGCAGTTTTTCCCGCTTCATACCACATTGCAAAATCAAAAATCATGTAGCTTACAAGATATATAACTGCAAACGCCCCAACATGTGAATCAGAAAGTATTTTAAGCTTCTCATCTTTTCCTTTCCATGAATGTTTGGCGTCACATGTATCTATAAATCCGTCAAGGTGTATGCCGCCTGTAATAACAACAGGAAGAACAGTTAACAAAACCGCTTTAAATAAATTTGAGAAACCGAGCATTTCACATAAAATTATTGCTAAGTATTCGCATATTCCTATAAAAACACCTACAAACGGGAAAAAGCAAAGAATGTATTTCATATTGGTTTTCTCCCAGTCAACTTTAGGTACCGGAATACGTGAAAACATTGAAAAAGCCATAAAAAACGAGTTCATTTTTTACCTTCTTTATATTTAATAGGAACAGAAAACAAAACTTCGGTAACGTTATCGACAATATTTCCCAGCATATAATTAATATCACCAAGAGTTTTCATATACATTTCTGTTTCATTGCCATAAATGCAGTCTTCACTAAAAATATCATTTGATACAATTATTACATTTTTACTTTGGTCTATTATATTCTTAACGCCAAAAAAAATCTTTTCGGCAGCGTTTTTTTCTCTTAATTCAAATATTTCGTTTGCTGTAAGGTTAGATAAGCATTCAATTAAAACCGTACTGCTTTGGTCAAGCTTTAATTCATGAAAATTGTAATATTTTTCTATTGTTTCAAAACCCTTGTCCGCTCTCATTTCACGGTGTTTTGCTATTCTTTTATTAGCCTCATCGCCATAGGGAATCATTGCCGCAATATAGTATAATTTGCCTTTGCCTTTTATTTTCATACAAAGGTTTTCGGCATACTCACTTTTTCCGCTTCCGCTTCCGCCGATAACAAGCTCAGTCATCACATACACCTTTTTCATAATTAATATAAGCTTTCATATGTATTTCTTCAAATGTACTCATTTTGTTATAAATTTCCGCCGCCATTTGAAAAAGCGGTATTACAGCTACTGCTCCCGTACCTTCACCAAGGCACATATTGCAGTTTATGTATGTTTCAAGCCCCAGCTTGTCCAATATAAGTCCTGACGCACTTTCATTTGATATATGAGAAGCTAAAATATAGTCGATACACTTGTCGCAAAGTTTTACTGCCATTAAAGCCGCCACAGATGAAATAAATCCATCAATTATAACAGGTACTCCAAAAACAGCCCCGCCTATAAACAGTCCCGTCATTGCCGCAAGCTCAAGTCCCCCGCCGTCGGCATACAGACTCAGATAATCACCAGTAAAATTTTTTGTTATTCTTTTAATAGTTTTTTCAACAACAGATATTTTATTTATGTATCCTTCTTCGCAAAGCCCGGCACCCTTGCCTGTAACTTCTTCGGCTGATTTATTTAAAACGGCAGCACATAAAACACTGCTTGGTGTTGTGTTTCCTATTCCCATTTCTCCGGTTGCAATGATTCTGTATCCCTTTTTAACAAGCTCCCCCACGGTGTTTATGCCTACTGAAATTGCCTTTTTACATTCTTCATATGTCATTGCAGGTTCAATAAGAATATTTCCTGTACCTTTTTTTATCTTTCTGTCGCATACTTTAAACGGCATGAGCTTTTTATTTTCGTAATTTTCACAATCAATTCCCACATCAACAGGGAAAATATCTACACCGGAAAACTTACTCATTATTGTAACAGATGTATCGGCATTTTGAAAATTATCAGTTACTAATTTTGTAATTGAATTGTCCGTCTGCGTTACGCCCTCGCTGACAACACCATGGTCGGCACACATTATAACCAATGCTGCCTTTTTTATATCAATTTCATTATATGAATGAAAAATACCAGCCATTTTGCTTATTGCATTTTCAAGCTTTCCAAGACTGTGAATCGGTTTTGCAATGCTGTCCCATTTATTTTCGGCATAAAGCTGTGCTTTTTTATCAAAATCTTGTATCTTCAGGTTCATTTTTTCTCCTTATATTCCAAACATTTTTTCATAAAGCAGTAAACGGCGTCAATATTTGAGTAAAAATACAAATGCGGAAATCCAGCGTAAATATATTTTGATAAATGCCCGCAATACCAGCTTTTGCCTGAAATAGGCTTAACGGCAGAAAATCCGTTTCCGTTATCGCTGCTGTCAAAATAATGGAATTCATGTCCGCGCAAAACAGTGCCGCATTTGCCGAATAGAGAATCATTCTTAGATGTAAGGCTAATATACCCGAATCTGCCAAGCCTTTTTGTTTTCCAAACATCAATGTCAAAAATGTCAGCCATTTTAAATTTTCTACCGTTATTTTCTATACATCTACAAGTATACATATATCCGCCGCATTCCGCAATAATTGGCATTTTTTTATTTACAGCTGAATTTATACTTTTAATTGTATCAGTATTACTTGATAATTTTTCGGCATACAGCTCAGGATATCCGCCGCCAATCAATAAACCATCGGCGTTTTCCGGAACTTTTTCATTTTTAAGAGGAGAAAAATATTCTATTTCGGCTCCCATTCTTTTCAGAATATCGATGTTATCCTCATAATAAAAATTAAAAGATCTGTCTTTTGCGCATGCAATAACCACATTTTCATCAAGTTTAGGAATTCCTATTTCTTTATATGAAATTTTTTTCGGATTATATGCTATTTTTTTTAGTTTGTCTAAGTCTATGCATTCCCCTGCTATATCAGCAAGTTTATCAATTTTTAAATCAATATTCTTAATATTTTCGGGAGTCATAAGCCCAAGATACCTGCTTTCAAAACACAATTCTTTAACTTCCGGCATGTATCCCAAAACCTCAATATCCGTCTCTTTTTCTATACATTTTTTCAGCATAATAAAAACAGATTTTGATACTCTGTTTATAATTATACCTTTAATTCTGCTGTCTTCTCTGAAATTTTTCATGCCCGAAACTTCAGCCGCCAAAGAAATACCGGAGCCTTTTCCATCAACAATAAGTACAGTATCAGTATTCAAAACAACTGCCGTTTCATAAGCGCTTGCATTAACCGTGCTGCCTCCAAGCCCGTCATAATATCCCATTGCGCCCTCAATTAAGGCAAAATCACAGTTTTTCGAGTTTTTGTCAAAAATCATTTTTACTGTATTCTCATCCGACATAAACAAATCTAAGTTTCTGCACTCGTTTTCAGTTATTCTGCTATGAAACATGGGGTCGATATAATCGGGGCCGCATTTAAAAGACATTACGTTTAATCCGCTTTTTTTAAGTGCTTTAAGCACCGCGGCAGTTATTGTAGTCTTTCCGCATCCGCTTTTAGGCGCTGAAAACATAATACGATAAGTGCTCATTTTACATCACCGCCAAACGAAATAACGTATACAGGATTATCTGATTTCATCATGTTGTAATTTCCGACTTTTTTGTTTTTAGCTGTAAAAAGCTGAACAATTTCCATATCATATCCCAATTTTTCAGAAATCAACTTTGCTTCGTTTAATGTCTCCAATGTTATAGCAGTAATTACAAACCTGACGTTTGGATTTTTCTCATACATATATTTAACTATTTCTTTCATTTTTCCGGACGAGCCGCCAATGAAACAGTGAGTCGGAATACTGCTACACTCCTTTAAAATCTGAGGTGCCGTACCATAAATCAAAGTTATATTATACGCCCCAAATTTTACTATGTTTTTATTTAAAAGTTCAACTGCTTCAGAATTTTTCTCGACGGCAAATACCTTTCCCCTATATGCCAAAAGAGCAGATTCTATGCTTACAGAGCCTGTGCCGGCACCAATATCATATACAACAGAGTCTTCCGAAAGATTTAATTTAGACATAACAATTGCTCTTATTTCGCTTTTTGTCATGGGAATATTTGACCTAATAAATTCATCATCAGTTATACCAATTCTTATTTCCCTTTGCTTAGCAAAATCATTTTCGATATAAACAATACTTAACGAAGAAAATTCTGTATTAATAAAATTTTCAGGTTTTCCAAACGTTATTTTTTCATTATTATATGACAAATTCTCTCCCACGTATATTTTGAGATTTTCCAATCTATATTTAATAAAATCCGAACACATTTTATTTATATCACTGCCGCTGCCAATTATTATTATACATTTTTTATTGTATCTTACAGCGTCAATGTAATTACATTTTTTACCGTGAAGGCTTAAAAATACTGCGTCTTCATAACTTTTGCCAATAGTATTCATAAAATACACGTAAGATGAAATACCGCACAAAACGTCATATTTGATTTTTTTATCTTTAAGCCACTTAATAAGTTTTTCTGCACCACTGTAAAATCCCATATCGCCTGAAAAAAGAGCCGCAAAGCAATTATTTTCACTTTTCTCAATTTCATCGGCAATTATGTCTGCTTTATATTCACTGCAGCAGTTTTTGCCAAGTTTAATAAACGGTTCGATAATACGTTCAGCACCAAAAATTACATTACTTTGCTCTATGGCTTTTTTGCTTTTTTCAGTTAAAAGCGACATGCCTCCGCAGCCTATTCCTATAACATAAACATGTTTGTTGTTTGAATATTTTTCATTAATTATAGACTTTACCTGTTCCAAACTAAAACCTTTTAAATCGCTGTTTTTAATTATAACAGCAGTAATACCGGCTTTTTTTGCCGCCGAAAGTTTCTCAAAAAATCCGCCAGTTTTTCCGCTTTCTTTTGTAAGCAAATATTCTGATTTTGTTTCTTCAATTAGGCATTGATTTAATTTTTCACTAAACGGACCATGAATACAAATTATGTTTTTTTCATTTATCCCGGCTTTAAGACATTTCTCTATGGAATCACAGACCGGCAAAATTCTTACATACAGTCTTTCATTAAAGTTTGGTATAACGTTTAATTTATCAATATCGCGGCTTCCTGTAGTAACAAAAATATTACCTGTTTTGTGGCTTAAATACTCAGCCGCACTTGACATATTGTCAACCCATACAGCTTTAAGCCCTTCAAAACTGCTGTCACACTTTGTATCTCTTGAAAGTCTTATATACTCAAGGCTGCATTTTTCACATGCTGTTTTTATATTTTCGGTGGCATTTTTAGCAAAGGGATGAGTTGCGTCAACGGCACATGAAAAATCTTCGCTTTCAATAAGCTGTTCAATTTGTTTTTCATCAAGCCGACCTTCCCTAACAGAAATATATTGATTTTCCGAAATTAAATTTTTACCATAATCCGATACCACACAGAGCAGCGTACTTATTTGTTTATCCGATAAAAATTCGGTTAAATTTCGGCCTTCCGCCGTACCGCCGAAAAGCAATATACGTTTCAAAAAAACACATCCTTTTATATTCTGTAGCCGCGAGGCGTAACCATAAACCCATTTATAATTTTAGTTTTTGAATTACCTACAAAAACTGTTGTAAACATGTCGGCTTCATATGTTTCAAGGCTTTCAAGTAACATTATTTTTCTTTCTTCTCCATGTCTTCCAATATTTTTAACTATTCCACAGACTGTATTTTTGTCTCTATACTGTTCAATTATTTTACATGCTTTTTTTAAATAATCATGCCGTTTTTTGCTTGACGGATTATAAATGCATATGACAAAATCACCCTCAGCCGCCATACGAAGTCTTTTTTCAATTGTATCCCAAGGCGTCAATAAATCACTTAAACTTATTACAGCAAAATCACTTGTTATAGGTGAGCCAAGAATTGCACCACCGCTGAGTGCCGCTGTAATTCCCGGCACAATTTCTATTTCGACGTCCTTAAAATTTTCGGATAGTTCTATAATAAGTCCGGCCATTGCGTAAACTTCAGCGTCTCCGCTTGATATTATTGCCGTAGTTTTTCCCTCATGTGCTGATTTCAAAGCCGCCAAACATCTGTCTTTTTCTTTTTTCATAGGAGTTTCAATAAATTCTTTACCGGCAAAATATTCTTTTATTAAATTGATATAAACGGTATATCCCGCAATTACATCACATTTTTTAAGCGTTTCACATGCCTTTACAGTCATTTGCTCATAGCTTCCCGGTCCTATGCCAACAACATAAAGTTTATTCAAAAACCACACCCCATTTTTCACATGCAGCTGCAAAAGTCATACCGTCATGGCTGATTTTTTTTATTATTATTTCTCCTCCGTTTGATGCCAAAACAGCAGCTCTTTCACAAACATTGTCAGTTCCTGTTATGTTTTTCACAAAAACAGATGAAGAAAACTTGCCCTCGGCAGTGTTTAGTTTTTCAGCCGAAAAAAAATATAAAGGCCATTTTTTATCAGCCGCAAAATCAATAAGTCCCTTTTCCCCATGTTTTATATCAATTGATGAAACAGAACTTACAGCTTGTTCAAAAATATGTCCTTTTTCTAAACAGCTGGTAACAAAGCAAAGCAGTTTTTCTTTTTCAGTATCTTTTCTGCAGCCTATTCCTATATGGACTTTCTGAGGCACAAGATGAATTGTATTTTTGCAATTTGATTTGTTTGTATATATTGAAACACATACACATGTGTCGCATTTCCCGCTTTTTGTAAGGCCGTCCGGCAATTTTTCACCATTATAAACATCACAAATAAACGCTACTTTTTTACCGCTCAGTATTTCCGAAGATATCTCTTTTGTCATATCTTTTTCAAGTATATTAAGTTCATTCTTTTTTGCAAAAACGTCAACTGCAAACTTATGATTTATGTCGGTTGCAGTAGTAATTATAAGCTGCGAACCAAGCGTATCTGATATTATTTTGGAAAATTCATTTGCTCCGCCCATATGCCCACCTATAATTGGTATCGTATAAAGTGCTTTTTCATCCACAACTATGACGGCAGGGTCCGTAAATTTATCCTTTATATATGGCGCCACAGCCCTTACTGCAATTCCGACAGCACCTATAAAAAGTATAATGTCTGACATATCAAAAGCCATTTGAGTCCATTCGCTTAATTTGTTCATTGAAATAAGACCATATTTTTTTGCGTATTTTTCAATTGAATAGCTTTTTGCATTATAACCTTTTCTTTGCAGATTCCGTCCAAGTTTTCGGTTTATCATACTCCCATTTTCAGTAAAACTAATTATTGAAACGTAAATCATTTTGAGTCACTCTCATTTCTGAACATTGTCGAAAACGAGGGATCATATAGCTTTGACCTTTCAAATTCACTGTTTAAAACACGTCCGATTATTATTAGAGCTGTATTTTTAATGTTTTCTCTTTCGGCTGTTTTTTCAAGCTCATCAACAGTACATATAAATTTTTTCTCATCCGGCCACGACGCTTTATAAACTATAGCCGCCGGAGTATCGCCGCTTAAACCGCCTTTTTTAAGTTTTTCTGTAAGCACTCCCAAAAGCGCGGCACTTAAAAAAACAACCATAGTGCAATTATGCTTTGCAAGAAGTGAAATATCTTCTTTTTCAGGCATTTTTGTTCTGCCTTCGGTGCGTGTTATAATTACAGTCTGTGAAACATCAGGAAGGGTATATTCTAAATTAAGAGAAGCCGCAGCAGCACAAAAAGAGCTTACTCCCGGACATACTCTGTATTTTATATTTTCTTTTTCAAGTATTACCATTTGTTCTTTTATTGCCCCATAAATTGACGGGTCTCCGGTATGAAGCCTAACTGTATTTTTATTGGCTTTTTCAGCAGCTTTTATTGCTTTTATCACTTCTTCAAGAGTCATATAAGCACTGTTATATACCTTGCAGTCTTTTTTTGCATATTTTAAAAGTTCCTTGTTTACAAGAGAACCGGCGTATATTATCTGGTCGGCATTTTCAATAAGCTTCATACCTCTTACAGTAATCAGGTCCTCGGCTCCCGGCCCTGCCCCAACAAAATCGACCATTTATTGTTTCACATCCTTAACAATAACTGTAGTAAAGTATCCCATTTTTTCATCGGCTTTGTTTATATCATCAAATATTTTCTCGCTTTCATAACCGCAGTCGGATACTGCATACGTTTTGAAATCTTTGATATTTTTCAGCTTTTCTCTAATATCTTTAATTGAGTTACCGGATTTCATAAATACTTTTGTTCCGTCCATATTCAGAAATTTTTCAGTATCGCTGTGCGCCGCAGGTATGATAGTAATTGGCTTTCTCATTTCAGTAAGCGAAATATTAAGTGCAGCGCTTACAGCACAAAAGCTCGGCACTCCGGCAATCATCTCTGTTTTAAATCCGTCTTTTTTTACAATATCGTTTATATATCCAAAAGTTGAATAAATAGAAATATCTCCAATGCTTATAAAAGCCACATTTTTTCCCTTAATAAGATAATCTTCTATTATTTCAGCGTTTTTTTCATGCTGTTTTTTTAATATATTTTTGTCTTTTACCATAGGAAAACTTAGGTCAAGCAAAATTTTATCATTTAAATCCACAACATGTTTTACTATATCAAGAGCAGCGTTTTTTTCGCCTCCGCTTTGGGGAACAGCTATTATTTCAGCAGCTTCAAGCATTTTAACTGCTTTAAGTGTTATAAGCTCATAATCCCCGGGACCAACTCCCACTCCGTAAAGTATTCCCTTCATTTTTTCCTCCATTTTGCAAGTATTTTTTCAGCTCCTGAACTTTCTGCCAAAAGACCGTATTTATTGCTGAAAAACACTATACCTATGTTGCTTTCTTTATCAACATGCCGCATAATATACATCTGAGCACGTTTTACGGCATAATCCATTGTTTCTTTTAATAATCCGTACCGGTTAATTATATCAAGAGCTTCATCGCATACGGCACAGTCAAATATTTTTTCAACGCCTTTTTTGTCAATTCCAAATAACGCGGCATATGAGGCAAGTATTTCCATACGGCAGTCACCCATAGCCGAATGTGTATTCATTATTCCGCCTGAAAGTTTTATAAATTTTCCTATATGCCCCACAAGAAGTATATCTTTAAAATGTTCCTGTGAAGCCTTTTCTACAGCCACTCCGACAAAATTTGAACATTTAATATACTGTACACCCTTAATGCCCATTTTCTTAATATAACTTTCACCGTAATTCCCCGGAGTAATGATAATTTTATCGCTTCCAGATTTTCTTATTACTCCTATTTCAAGCTTTACGGTATCTGCCAAAGCCTTTAGACTTTTAGGCTCAACTATTCCGCTTGTTCCTATTATTGAAATTCCGCCCACAATACCGATGTTGGGATTAAACGTCTTTTCAGCTGCTTTTTCGCCTTCAGGTACAAAAATCGTTATTTTAATTCCGTCTTTATAATTTGAATTTTCACATACTCTCTTTATTTCAGTCTGAATCATTTTTCTCGGCACAGAATTTATAGCAGCGCTTCCAACCGGCTGGTCAAGACCTTTTTTAGTAACTCTGCCTACACCCTTTCCGCCTTCAATCTCAATACCGCTTTTCGTTTTTTCAGCCTTAGCATATATCAACAGTCCGTCTGTAGCATCATAGTCATCCCCACCGTCTTTTTTCACGGCACACGAAGTAAAATTTTCGTTTAAATCTATGTCATATATTTCAGTTTTAACCTCAATGCCCTTTGGAGTCATAACTGATGCTTCATTACACTTTCTTTTGTTCAAAAGCATATACACGGCAGCTTTTGATGCAAGAGCTGCGCAAGTTCCCGTTGTGTATCCAAATCTCAACTTTTCATTTCCTATATACTGATAATACTCAAACGGCATGTTTTTCCCTTCATATACCAAGATATTTTTTCATGTGCTCAACATAAATATCTGTAATTTCTTCATACTCTCCAAGACCTTTTATTAACGTGCGAGCTGATATACCTGCGTTTTCAAACTTATTTTTCCAGCTGTCAGGTCCTTCTCCGGCCATGTCATTTCTTGCATGGTCTCCTGCTACAAACATAAAAGGCGTAAGCAAAACTTTTTTAAATCCACGTTCTTTTACAATTTCTATTACTTCATCAATTCCCGGGTATGCCTCAACAGTACCTACAAAAAAATTTGAGTATTTTTTTTGCTCAAATATATATGCAAGCGCCGGATATACAATATTCATTATATGTTTTGTTCCATGGCCCATAAGCACAACAGCCTCGCCGGCATTATATTTTATTTTTGATGAAAGCATATCGGCAATTTTGCAGCAGTCCTCCGTTGAAGCAATAAGAGGTTTTCCAACTGAAATTTTTTTAAATTTTTCAATATAAAATTTACAGTCATCACATAATTTTTCATATTCAATACCGGAAATAACATGAGTTGGCTGAACATAACACTCACCATATCCGGAATTCAAAGCAAAATTAAGAGCTTCTTTTACATTAAAGATATTTATATTTTCATTTCTTAGTTTGTTTATTATAGTTCCGCTTGTAAAAGCACGGCAAACATCAAATCCTTTAAAATCTCGTTCTATTTTATCTTCAAAATTCTCAATGCTCTTTTTTCTTGTATCCGAATAACTTGTACCAAAACTTACAACAATAATTATTTTTTTATTCATAATAATTTCCCAATCTTTTAATACAAAAACAGCCATTTCATTTAAGAAACGGCACCAAAATAAAATAAAGCAAAGTACGTTGGCCCGCCGTACTACAGCTTTCTTTCAAAAAAGGCAGGTCTTCTGACTTAGGCTTACGCTGTCTGCGCCTTCCCGTATAATACAGTGACTTTATGCAGACATTAAAAACCATTACAGCGGCGGCACCGTGAAGGAATTCCTTACTTCCCTATTATCCGACTAAAAGCCGGCACCTTTAAGAAATATATTGTAATTATTTTAACTTCTTATACAATTAATGTCAACAACACAAATAAAAAAGGCAGGCAAAATAACCTGCCGATAATAAAAATACTAAAACAATATTTTCAAAATCTAAAACCATTATGAAATTCACGTCTTCCGCTGCCGCACATTCTGTCAAAATTATCACCATGAAAATGGCCGCGATTCCTATTCATTTCATGACAGCGCGTGTCAAATTTATCCGACTGCAATTCATCGCTTTTCTTAGACAATGCATTTTCCATGGAATTAATTAGTTTTTCCAAAAGTTCCGAAAGTTTCGCCTTATCTTCTTCAGATAAACCCAGGCACCATGACTCTGCATCTTTTTGTCTTGGATTAACAAACTCTTTTTCCGCTTTCCGTCCTTTATCGGTAATAAATACGTTTATCACTCGTTTATCATTTTCATTTTGACGGCGCTCTACATAACCGCTTTTTTCAAGCTTGGCAACCAATTCTCCAAGCGAAGAAGGACGAATATCTAATTTTTCAGTTATTTCACTCTGAGTTAAACCATCTTCTTTAGCAAGAATGTGCAGCACAAGCCCTTGACCACGTCCTATAAAATTTCTAAATTCATGATTAAAATAACGATGCTCAATATGAGCAAGTCTGTATGATAAATTTGTACAGCTTCTTATTTGTTCTAAAATTTTGTTTGAATAATTATTCCCCATATAAAAATCACTCCTCATAAATATTAAGGTACCTTATATTTTTATAATACATCTACATTGTTTAAAAGTCAAGAAATATTTTTAGGTACCTTAATATTTTTTAAAGAATCATGTTACTATTATAAAGTTCTATTTAAAAATCTTACAAATAAAAAAATAATAGATTAACATATTGATTAAGAATTGTTGACTTTTCCAGCGTTTTATAGTAAAATTATATAAATTAGAAGTTACAAAAGGTTACTGTTTACATCAGAATAACAGCAAAATGAGCAAATCGTCATCCAGCAAACCTTCCGATCCCAAACTGAAAATCGACGGATAGAAGGAACACACGGGATGGATGCTCCAAAGCTGCCAAAGCATTATTATTAAGAGGGGAGCTAAAATAATGAAAACAATTACCACTTCAGACGGAGTAAAAATTGCCTACAGCCAGACTGGTAAAGGCAAGGATCTTGTTATGGTTCATGGCTATGGATGCTCGAGTCTTTACTTCAAACGAAATATTCCGGCGCTGGCTAAGCATTTCAGAGTTACTGCAATCGACCTTCGCGGTCATGGTGAATCGGAAAAAACCATGAAAGGTCCTCGAATCTCACGACTCGCATCAGACATACATGAGCTTCTCGAATATCTTGATATCTCTGATGCAGTATATTTGGGATGGTCTATGGGTTGCTCAGTCGGATGGTCTTACTGGGACATGTTCCAAAAAGACAGACTGTCAAAGTTCATCTTTGTAGACGAGCCTGCACTCGGCCTTGACACCCCTATCAATCCCAGTCACCTTCTGAACTATCAACAGACTCTCGATTTCATGGGTTCCTTGGCCGCAGATAAGCAGACAACCCTAAATGGTTTTATCGGCGGTATCTTAATTAACAAGGAAAATGATGTTTCCGATTTGATTGAGTCAAGCTGTAAAATAGAACCGAGCTTTGCTGGACGATTGTTTTACAACCACATGGTTACCGATTGGAGCGATGTGCTTCCGACTATAGATATTCCGGCGTTAGTAATCTCGGGAAAAAAGAGCTTCTTCAACCCTGAACTCGTAAAGGCAACGGCCAATCTGCTTCCGAAAGCAAGATTGGAAATCTTCCCGGAAACTGGTCACCTTATGTTCTTTGAGGAAGCGGAGCGTTTCAATAATATAGTGACTAAATTCATTGAAAAATAACTTCAAATCGTATAAGCCAAAGCTGGGGGATATACAAACCCCTAGCTTCGTTTATTATATTAATAAAATTATAGGAACTATTACAAGATTTCATTTATGACATCAAACTCCATGAACAATTCTCTGCTTCTTTATACGACTTTTTGGGCTGTGTAATAAAATGGAAAGATAACTGCCTATCCAAAAAATATGAAAATTTTATCTCCATTATTTTCGTGTTAACCGTTTAGAATAGAATATCTTTGAATTTTGAATTACCTAAACAGGTTAATAGGATGAAATGGCTTTATTGAAAACCGAGTTTAATACATATAAACTTATGATGAGACAGTTGCTTCCAGAAGTGTAACTTCATGAGCAAAGCTGTATACTGATTCCGGCGTTATTGGCAGTAGGCCTTTTATTTTGCTTATTTTTATGTTATAAAAATATTTTTTGGTGTAAATTTTAGTGTAAATAAAAAATACAAGGATTCAAGTTTCCTCAAAGCCTTGTATTTACTGAGTTTTTATTAATATGAGCAAGTCTGTAAGCCGGGTTCTGTATTAGACGGTCATCTATCTTGGTACACCGTTGCCGGTGTCATCATGCGGTCACATATATAAGCAGGACGAGCAATCCCTTTGCGCTTAACCGACCTTGCTTCAGGTGGGGTTTACAGAGCCCCGTATGTTACCATACAGGCGGTGAGCTCTTACCTCACCTTTCCATCCTTACCGTAAATACGGCGGTTTATTTCTGTTGCACTTTCCTTGGAGTCACCTCCACCGGCCGTTAACCGGCACCCTGCTCTGCGAAGCCCGGACTTTCCTCTCCCAAAGGAGCGACCATCTGGCTTACTCACTTTAAAAACTATACCATATACAAATATTTATGTCAAATGTAAAATTTTATTTATTAATTTACATCAAATATGCTTCCGCCAACAAATTCTTTTATAAGCGAATTGTTTGGTATTGCCTCAGGGCTTGCACAAAGGAAATAATCAAGAAACTTTATAAGCCTGTGGGCAATTATATACTGCGGCATAGTTGCGTCTATCTGCATAAGCAAAGGCTCTACATACACTTTTAAAACACTTAATTCGTAAATTGTAGCCGAATTAAAAATTACATTTGCATTTTCCTGAAAAGGAAAAATATTCCTTTCTTCTCCTCTTCTTACGTCACGCCATGTTTCAATTGTAGCGGCTGCATCTCTTCCTCTCGACCTGAAATCTCTTGCTATTCGCCTTATAAGACGGCTGTCGGAAGTTGAAATTCTATTATGGCAGTCTACATTTAACTGTGTCATAGCGCTTATAAATATTCTGTATTTTTTTTCATTCGGTATCATTTTTGTAAGCTCATCATTAAGACCGTGTATTCCCTCGCATACAATAACATCGCCCTTATCAAGCTTAACAGGAGTGCCGCCGACTCTTCTTTTTCCCAATATAAAATCAAATGACGGTATAAGCGCTTCTTTTCCGTCAATTAAATCGCTTAAATCTTGGTTAAATTTATCTAAGTCAAGAGCATTTATATTCTCATAATCAGGATGTCCCTCAGCATCGAGAGGTGTTTTGTCCCTGTCAAGAAAATAATTGTCCATGCCAATTGTATGCGGCTTTAAACCGTTTACGCGAAGCTGTATGCAAAGACGCTGTGCAAATGAAGTTTTGCCAGACGAGGAAGGTCCGGCAATAAGTATTAGCTTTACCTTGTCTTTTCTTGCGGCAATTTCATCAGCAATACGCGCAATCTTTTTTTCGTGGAGCGCTTCATTTATTCTTACAAGCTCAGCAAAATGCCCATGAGCTATAGCATCGTTTAAGTCGGCAACATTTTTTACGCCCATAAGCTCACACCACCGTAGCTGTTCCATAAAAACTGCGGAAATTTTTTCAAATCCTTTTATTTCATTAAATTTTTCAGGATTTTTTCTCGACGGAAGCAAAAGAAGAAATCCGCTTTCATATTTTTTTAAGTCAAAGTTATTAATGTATCCTGTCGAAGGCACCATATAACCATAATAGTAGTCATAAAATTCGCCGATTTTATAGGCACTTACACGCGAAATTTTCATATATTTCAAAAGCCTTGCCTTATCTTCCATCCCCTGCTGCATTGAAAGTTTTACGGCTTTTTCAGTAGATATTTCAGGCTTTTCTATGGTGATATTTTCTTTTGAATACTCATGCATTTTATCAACTATATTTTTTAAAAGTTCATCATCCACATTAACGCCGTCTTTATGTATCTCACAATAGAGATTGCCGTTAAGCGAGTTTTCAATAACAATTTTTGTATCCATACCAAAAATATCTTTTATGCTTTTTACAAGCAGAAATGAGGCACCCCTTGCATACACAACAGAGCCTTCATAATTTGTTGTGTCAAGAAATTCAATATCCATGCTTTCAGGTATTTCCGAGGCAAGTTCGTAAAGCAGATTGCTTGATCTTGCAATAGTTATTATGCCTTTATGTTCTTTTCTGAAATTAACTGAAAGCTGTTCAAATGTTGTTCCCTTTTCAATTTCAATAGTTTTATCTCTTTTTTCTGTTTTAACTGTAACAGTGAATTTTTCCGACATCCAAAAATCACTCCTTAAATATGTTTAAAAACCTGCCCGTCACATTCCGACTCAATTACTAAAATGTCGGTATTTTCCCTCAAATATTCAGCAATAACATGCACAATTATGTTTTCCGTGGCGTAATGTGTGGCATCAATCAGGTTTATTCCTTCTTCTATAGCTTTTTGAGCCTCATGAAATTTAACATCAGCAGTTATATATGTATCACATCTTTTGGCAACCGCTTCATTCATAAATTCCATTCCAGTTCCTGTACAAAGTCCAATCTTTTTAACTTTGCCGGATGTACTGCCTATAATTCTTATACAGTCAAGTTTTAACTTTTTCTTTAAAACTTCTGCAAATTCACCCAATGTTGTTTCTTTTTCAAGCTCTCCAATTCTTCCAAGGCCGTTAGGCATTCCGTCTTGTTCTGTGCTTACAGCAAGCGGCTCTGTATTTTTTAGCCCTATTATTTCACATAAAGCATCGTTAGTTCCGCCGAAAGCAGTGTCAAGATTTGTGTGCATTGCATAATGATTAATATTGTTTTCAATAAGCAGCATTATTCTTCTGCCAAGAGCAGTATCATCATTTATTTTCTTAATTGTGCCAAAAATCATAGGGTGATGAGTTACAATCATATCAACCTTTTTCTCAACGGCTTCTTTTGCTACGTCATCCGTTACATCCAAAGCAACAAGCACTTTTTTAATTTCTCTGTTTCTTTTTCCTATAACAAGGCCGGGATTATCCCAGTCCTCAGCCAAATAAAGGGGTACTTTTTTTTCAAGTATCTGTATTATTTTTGCGGCATTCATAAAATACCTCCTTATATTCTTCTGTTAAAGCAGCAATCTTTTTATAATCACGATTGTTTTCAGACATATGTGACAATACATCTTCATATTTTTTTAATCTTTCTTCAATATAGTCAGTAAATACTTTTGTCTTTTTCTCAAGCAAAATTTTACCGAAAAAATAATCTTTTTCGGAACTGTATTTTTCAACGCCTTTTACAGCGTTTATAACATTATAGTACTTTCCGGCGTCAAAAACCATTACTTCATTTATTATTTTAAACCCAAGTTCATGTGCTTTTTTTCTGACGCAATAAAAATCTCTCTGAGGCTGCAAAACCAGCTGTTTGACTGTTTTAAGTACACTTTTACCTTCATCAAGAATTTTGCATATCAAAATCCCGCCCATACCTGCAATTACTATTGTTTCAGCTTCATTTTCCGAAACACAGCTTAAGCCGTCACCGAGTCTTATTTTAATTTCATTTTCAAGACCGCTTAATTTAATATTTTCCGCAGCCTTTTCAAGCGGCCCCTTATTTACATCACAAGCTATAGCTTTTTTTATTTTATCATTTTTTATCAGATAAATAGGCAGATATCCATGGTCGGTTCCAATATCAGCAATGGTGTCATACAAAACCTCATTGGCAACAGCCGAGAGCCTTTTTGACAATTCCATATTCTCATTCCTTATAATTTAAAATAACGGTTTTGTTTTCATCATCCCACTTTATTTTTTCATCGCTTATACCCAAAAATGCAGCAATATCTCTGAGACTTAAAAACATTCTGCCGTTTTTTATTTCCGCCGGAGATACACAAGAAATTTTTACTCCTTTAATATTCATTGTATTATCGCCTACAGTAAATGACGCCACCCTGTCGCCAAGCATAACCGTTGCCGTTTTGCTTGCATCATCCCATGATACAACAGCCGAGCCGTTCAGCTTTTCCGTAATTGCTCTTAAAGGAAGCATTACTCTGTTTTCTTGTATATAAGCTCCGTCGGAATTGCCTTCAGCTGCTGAAATTTTTATTTCCGGAGATGTATTATCATCTTTAACCAAAGTTAAATAATTACTGTCTAATACAATGTACTTTGTATCAAATCCGCTTGAATTTGAATCATATGTCTGGCCGAATATATTATTCGGATAATCATCGCTTTCCTCTGTTACTATTTCAAGAGGATAAGTACCGTAAGAAAGATTGTTGTCAAGCTTTAATTTCACATTTGTAAGCTTTATTGTAGAAGGTTTTGTGCTTTCTTTTGAAATTTTAATTTTTATTAAATCACCGTCAACTGATACGGACCCTATTTTAATATCGCCTTTTTCAACAACACTTTCTATTCCGTCCTCAAATTCAACATGTTTGCATCTTAAGTATAAATATTTGTCTTTCTTAAAAGCTCCTGCTCCAGATTCCGTTATTAGAATATCTTCCGAATCAAGCTGTCTTACACCCATGTCATATTTAACCACGTTTTCGGCAAACACGGGCACTGTTGCAAAACTCATAATCAAGGCCATTATAATCAATGCTAATCTTTTCTTCAATATATTCACTCCTTATTAAAAATTCAAATCGGCTGCCGAAGTAAAAGCTCCGTCAGCCGTATTTTATTATTCCAGAAAATCTTTTAATTTTTTGCTTCTTGAAGGATGTCTAAGTTTCCTTAAAGCTTTTGCCTCAATTTGTCTTATCCTTTCACGAGTTACTTTAAACTCACGGCCAACCTCTTCAAGAGTTCTTGCTCTGCCGTCGTCAAGGCCGAATCTCAGGCGTAAAACCTTCTTTTCCCTGTCGGTAAGCGTGTCAAGCACTTCCATAAGCTGTTCTTTAAGAAGTGTATATGCCGCAGCATCTGCCGGAGCAGGAATGTCGTCATCAGGTATAAAGTCTCCCAAATGGCTGTCTTCTTCCTCGCCTATAGGTGTCTCAAGAGAAACCGGCTCCTGAGCTATTTTCATTATTTCTCTTACTTTGTCAACAGGCATAAGCATTTCGGTGGCAAGCTCGTCCGCTGTCGGTTCACGTCCAAGCTCTTGTATAAGCTGCCTTGAAATTCTTATAAGCTTATTTATAGTTTCAACCATATGAACAGGTATACGTATTGTTCTTGCCTGGTCGGCAATGGCTCTTGTTATGGCCTGTCTTATCCACCATGTAGCATAAGTGCTGAATTTATAGCCTTTGTTATAATCAAATTTTTCAACTGCTTTAATTAAACCAAGATTTCCCTCTTGTATAAGGTCAAGAAAAAGCATTCCTCTGCCCACATATCTTTTAGCTATGCTTACAACAAGACGAAGATTGGCTTCCGCAAGTTTTTGTTTTGCCGTTTCATCACCCTGCTCCATTCTTTTAGCTAATTCAATTTCCTCATCGGCACTTAAAAGAGGCACCTTACCAATTTCTTTAAGGTACATACGGACAGGGTCATCTATATTTATACCTTCAGGAAGGGAAATATCTACTTCTTTTTCAACTTCTTCATCCACGTCCATAGAACCAAGAATATCCACACCCTGAGCTTCAAAGTATTCATAAATTTTGTCTATCTGATCCGGCTCAAGTTCAAGCTCACCCAAATAGTCCATTACTTCTTTATACTCAAGTACGTTTTTTTTCTTTTTGGCAATGGCAACAAGTTCTTTTAATCTTGTAAGCAGTAATTGCTCATCTGCTGGTTTCATTAGATCCTTCCTCTCAGTTCCTGTTTTTCCCAAATTTTCAAAGTTTTATGTCAATGTCTTCTATTTCTTTTTTTGCTTTAATAATTTTTTGCAATTGTTCAATTGTTGTTGCACTTGATGCCAAACAATCAAGCTTGCTTCTTTTAATTAAACGTATTTCTTCAGTCAGAGCTTTCGACAGTTCTTCTGAGCTTGAGTAATCAACATTTGCTGAAAATACAGCCGCAGCTTTCTGCTGTTTTTCATCTGTGTCAAAAATACTAACTGCATCTGCCGGTATTATATTCTTCCCGCTTTCAATAAAAGATGACGCATATTCCATGAGATGAGAATAATCACTATCTGGAAAATCATCGGCTTTTAAAAATTTTTTAATTTTAAAATATAAATCAGTATTGTCACAGCATAAAAAAATTATGTTTTTTTGTGCCTGAATAACTCCGCTTGAATTGGAGATACTGTTTTTGACCGAAATATTGCTGCTGAAATTTTGTATTTTTTTTCGTTTGCTTTCATAATAAAAGTTACGGTCACGTTTTTTGTCGGTATCAGATATTTCTTGAATTACAGCAGTATCGGAAATTCCTGTTTCTTTTGAAATTTGCTTTATGTACACTTCTCTTTCAATAGGCGAATGAATAGATGAAATAAGCTTCGCAGCCTCACGTGTAAAAAGAATTTTCTGTTCTTCGTCAGCCATATTGTATTTCTTTTTCGCACAGTTGATTTGAAATGTCATATAGCTTACAGCATCAACAAGCAATTTTCCAAATTCCAGAGAGCCTTTGCTTTTTATAAACTCATCCGGGTCTTTTCCGTCAGGCACCTGCATAACCCGTACTCTGAAACCACCGTCAACAAGAATCGGGATTGCACGAAGCGCCGCATTTTCTCCGGCTTGGTCACTGTCAAAAACAAGAATTACATCGGAAACAAATTTTTTTAGAAGCATTGCGTGTTCATGGTTAAATGCAGTTCCTAAAGACGCCGCAACATTTTTGAAACCGGCCTGAAAAATCGTAATAAGATCCATATATCCTTCAACAATTATGATTTCTTTTTTTTTCGCGGTCTTTGCGAAATTCAAGCCGTATAAATTACGTTTTTTACTGAAAATCATAGTTTCGGGAGAATTAAGGTATTTCGGTTCACCCTTTTCCATTATCCTTCCGCCGAAAGCTATACATCTTCCACGAACATCAAAAATGGGAAACATAAGCCTGTTATAAAATCTGTCATGAAATCCGTGCTTATATTTATCTGCCATTATAAGTCCGCTTTCAAGCATAGCTTTTTCACTGAATCCTTTGTTTTTAAGATACTCATAAAGTGCTGCCTTGCTGTTCGGAGCATATCCCAAACCAAATTTTTTCTGAATAGATAAGCTTATTTTTCTTTTGTTTACGTACTCAAGAGCTCTATTCCCCTCAGAAGAGTGAAGCGCCTTATAAAAGAAAAGCCCCGCCTGTTTATGTATTTCATATAATTCCTCTCTCAGCTTGACTTTTTCCGCTTCTTCTTTTGTATACTCGGCTTCAGGAAGCTTATATCCCGCCCTGTCCGCAAGCTTTTTTAATGCTTCAACAAAATCGATGCCTTCAATTTTCATTATAAAGCCAATAACGTTTCCCGCTGCACCACATCCAAAACAATAAAAAAGCTGCTTTTCCGGATTTACTGAAAATGACGGTGTATTTTCATTATGGAAAGGACATAGCCCAAAATATGAGCTTCCCTGTTTTTTGAGAGGTACATATTCTCTAATCACCTCAACTATGTCGTTGCGAAGTCTGACCTCCTCTATAACTTCCCGTGGATAAAGCAATAAAAAGCACCTCTTTCAAAAACATATTTACCCAGAAAGTATGCTGTAAAAATTTTGCTACATAATATATACTCAAAATCAGGTCTACCCTATTCTAATACTTCTTTTTTACTCAAAATCCTTTTTTTCTTTAGATTTTTCTTTATAAAAAGGACAATTATTTCATTTTTGATACAAAAAATCCTAAAATTCGGTAGACTTTATAATAAAAATGCTTTAAAATAAATTTGATTGGAGGTATGTTTATGCCAGCTATAAAAATTGAAATGGGAAACAAATGGAAGATTGAAACAGCAGTTTCAGTAAAAAATATTGTAATGGCAGAAGTTAAAAATATATTTGGTTTAAACTCAGCAGACAGAAATATACGTGTAATTCGTTATGACCAAGATTTATTTGAACTAAAAGATCCTTATGAAATTTTTATAGAAATTCAGCTTGTAACAGGAAAAAACACTGATTTTAAACGTCAGCTTTATAAAAATATTGTAAGCTCTCTTGAGCAGAAAACTATTTTTAAAAAAGAAAATATATTAATCTTTTTAAATGAACAGCCGTCTGAGAATTGGGGTGTTAAAGGCGGAATAGCAGGATGTGACATTATGTAAAGCAAAGTTACATTTAACTATTTTTCTTTCAACTTTTAACTAAAAATGTATTGCTTTCGCATTTAGAATACGCTACAATTAATGGTATATAATGCCTTTTTTTGATTCGAGGTGTGACTGCATTGTTGAGCAATATAGATTATGAAGTTTGTGCACTTATAATACTTATAATGATTTTAGCGCTGTTAAAAGTTGAAAACAATGTTAGAACTTTTTCTAACAAAATTTTTCTTTTTATTGTTATATTTGGAATTTTTGATGTATTTCTTGATATTATATCAACTGTTATGGTTTCGTTCCCCAAACTGTATCCTGCCTTTTGGCAGGACATATGTCTGTGGGTTTTTTATGCTTTTCAGCTTTTATTGCCTTTTACTTTTTTTCTTTATGTTACTTCGCTTCATAACTCGTTAAAAAAGAAGTCTCTGCCGGTTATATTTTTATGCAGTATATTTTTCATTATAATGACAGTAATACTTATTACAAACAAATTTACAGGTCTGCTTTTTAGCTTTGACAGTTCAGGAACTTATGTAAGAGGACCTTTTTATCCGTTTATTTATATTTATGGATTAATATATATGATAATTGTATTAATAGACGCTTATATACATAAGAAATTTATGCAGAAGAAATATTTTATAGCAATAATTGAGTTTATGATTATTAATATAGTTACTGTATTGGTTCAGTTTTTTAGAAACGATATTTTGCTTACAGGATTAGGCATTGCAATAGCACTTATTGCGCTTTTAATTACAGTAAACAATCCATATGAAATGGTTGACTCTCTGACAGGGCTTTTTGACGCTTCAGGTCTTAAGGAATCCCTCACTCATTGCTATAATATGCATAGCGGAGTATGTCACATAATAGTAATAGCCTGTGATAACGTTAAGAGAATAAATCTTGTTTTCGGTTTTGAAGAAGGAAGCAAACAAATTAAGGCTATAGCAGACATGCTCAAAAAAAGTGTCGGTAAAAAAAATGCGTTTCGGTTTGTCGGCGACCGTTTTGTGCTTTTGTGTCATGATGATAAGCAATACAGCAATGCTGTAGAAAATATAAAAACTTATTTTTCAAAACCTCATAAAATAAATGGAATTGACGCAAAACTATCGGCATGTGTATGCTGTATTCCAAATCCGCAAATACATAAAACGCCCGAAAAACTTCTCGACTTTCTCGATTACATAGTTGGCAGAGCAAAAAAAATGGGAAACGGAACACTTCTTTATGTTGACAGAGAAATAGAAGCTCAATATTTTAGGCGCAGAAAAATTGAAGAATACTTGTATAAAGCAGTTGAGCAAAAACTATTCGAGGTATATTTTCAACCTATTTATTCCACAAAAAGCGGCTGTTTTGAAAGTGCCGAAATCTTGGTTCGGCTAAGGCATCCTACACTTGGAATGATTTCACCGTCAGAATTTATACCTATTGCCGAAAGCAACGGCGAGATAAATCAGGTTCAAAACTGTATACTGCACAAGGCATGCGAGTTTATAAACGAATGGCCTGAAATACTTACAAAAATAAATTATTTTAAATTCAATATGTCACCTGCTATATTTTTAAATACTAATTTAAGCGAGGATATAATTAAAATTATTAAGTCATACGATATATCGCCTTCCGTTTTTCAGTTTGAAATCACTGAGACCACGGCAACAGTATATGAAAAAGAACTTATGCTTTGGGTTAAAAACATAAAAAATGAGGGGGCCGGATTATGTCTTGACGATTTCGGCTCAGGTTTTGCAAATCTCAACGTTATAATGAAGCTTCCGTTTGATGTCATTAAAATAGACCGTTCAATGCTTATTGATGCTTTGCTTGACAAAAAATCAAAGGTATTATACGAAAGTATAGTAAAAATGATAAGACATCTTGGATTTACGGTGGTTTCCGAGGGAGCTGAAACCGAGGAGGATATAGAATTTTTACACTCAATAAACGTTGACTGTATTCAGGGGTATTATTATTCTAAACCTTTGCCGCCAGATGATTTCGTAAAACTTATACTTTAATTAAATTATACTTTAATTAAAAAAGACATATCCACAAAAAACGTAGATATGTTTAGAGGCTGTCGATAAAATCGACAGCCTTTTGTCAAAATCCTGATTTTGACAAGTACTGTATGTATAAACAGATGAGTTCCAGAGGCAAAAATGCCTTGAAACTCACTGTTTTCCTCGACGGAAATGAATTCCGTCTGCGGATTAAAGTTGGGAAACTTACTGTTTCCCAAACCCTTCTGCTTCACTTTAAAATTTTTGACGAGTTGGACTTATAACAATAATACGTAGATATGTCTTTTTATTTTGTTTAATTAAAACATAATCTTTTCAGAAATATAACTTTCAAGCTCGTCAATCTTAATTCTGACTTGCTCCATTGAATCTCTGTCTCTTACGGTAACGGAGCTGTCAGTTTCTGTATCAAAATCTATTGTAATACAGAAAGGAGTGCCGATTTCATCCTGTCTTCTGTATCTTTTTCCTATACTTCCGGCCTCATCATAATCAACATTGAATTTTGAAGCAAGCATTGAATGGATTTCCTCTGCTTTGCCGCTCAGCTTTTTGCTTAAAGGAAGCACGGCTGCTTTAATTGGAGCAAGTGCCGGATGAAGATGAAGTACTGTTCTTACATCTTCTTTTCCATTTTTCACGCTTACAACTTCCTCATCATATGCGTCACATAAGAAAGCCAGTGTTACACGGTCTGCCCCAAGCGAAGGCTCGATACAGTAAGGAATATATTTCTCATTCTTGTCTTGGTCAAAATATGTCAGGTCCTCACCCGAGAACTGCTGATGCTGTTTAAGGTCAAAATCAGTTCTGTCGGCAATACCCCAAAGCTCACCCCAGCCGAACGGGAAAAGATATTCAATGTCTGTAGTAGCTTTGCTGTAATGGCTTAATTCTTCTGGAGAATGGTCACGCACTCTTGTATTTTCAGTAGTAAGGCCAAGATTTTTAAGGAAGTCTACAGCAAATGATTTCCAGTATTTAAACCAGTCAAGGTCGGTACCCGGCTCACAGAAAAACTCAAGCTCCATTTGTTCAAACTCTCTTGTTCTGAAAGTGAAGTTACCCGGGGTTATCTCGTTTCTGAATGATTTTCCTATCTGTCCTATACCGAAAGGAATCTTCTTTCTCGTTGTTCTCTGAACATTTTTAAAATTGACAAAAATACCCTGAGCCGTTTCAGGACGAAGATACACAATATTTTTGCTGTCTTCCGTAACACCCTGAAAAGTTTTAAACATAAGGTTAAACTGTCTTATGTCTGTAAAATTGTGGCCGCCGCATGACGGACATGCAATATTGTTTTCTTTAATGAAATTAACCATTTTTTCATTGCTCCAGCCGTCGGCTACTTCTCCCTGATGTCCGTGAGTGTTAAGGTATTCCTCAATTATTTTGTCTGCTCTGAACCTCTCGTGACAGTCCTTGCAGTCCATAAGAGGATCGCTGAATCCGCCTACATGGCCCGAAGCAACCCAAGTCTGAGGGTTCATAAGAATTGCACAGTCTACTCCAACATTGTACTTACTCTCCTGTACAAACTTTTTCCACCATAATTTTTTAACATTATTTTTAAGCTCAACGCCAAGAGGACCGTAATCCCATGTATTTGCCAGTCCGCCGTAAATCTCGCTTCCCGGATATACAAATCCTCGTGCTTTAGCAAGCCCAACTATTTTTTCCATAGTCTTTTCAACTGCCATTTTATAACTCCTCCTTAAATAAAAAAACCTTTCATCTCCTGCGTTTAAGCAAGGGACGAAAGGTAATCTTCCGCGGTTCCACCCTTTTTGGCATTCTGCCCTCTTAATAAAAATATGCTCCGAAGCTCCGTTCATGTTTTAGAAATATCATCTTTTCACCGGCGATGACTCTCTTTGATTTCTCTGTTCACTACTCTTCTTCATCAACGCACTATATTACTTAACGAATAATAATCTATCAAATACAGCATGTTTTGTCAAGATATTTTTATGCCGCATCCTCAAAAAAGTCTTTATGCCAAACAAGAAACATATAAATTGTCCATATTTTCCTGCTGTTGTCGGCTTTTCCGTTTTTATGGTCGTCAAGAAGATTAACTATTTCTTTCGTCTTGAAGAATTCCTGTGCAGCTTTGCTCTTAAAGGCACTCTTTACTTTCTCATAATACTTGTCCTCTTTAAGCCAGATTCTTATTGGAACAGGAAACCCAAGCTTCTTTTTCTCAGCTACCATGTCAGGCAAATATTTATTTGCGGCATGACGCATAGCAACTTTTGTGTTCTTCTTTGTAACCTTATATTTTTTAGGTATATGCCTTGCAACATCAAATACTTCTTTATCAAGGAAAGGCACTCTTACTTCAAGCGAATGAGCCATACTCATTTTATCGGCCTTGAGAAGAATGTCTCCTATAAGCCATAAATTAAGGTCTATATACTGCATACGTGTAACATCGTCTTTTCCTTTAACCTTATTATAAAGCGGCCTTGTAATGTCCTGAGGTGATATTTTTCCGCTTACATGCTTTAAAATTTTTTCTCTGTCTTTTTTTGAAAACATGTTTGCATTTCCTATAAATCTTTCTTCAAGGTCTTTGCTTGCTCTTATAATATAATTTTTGCCTTTAATTTTAAACGGCACTGCTGATGCAACGGCTGCCATGGCTTTTCTTATAGGCTTTGGTATCCACTGCATAGGTTTAAGAGCATCAGGCTCTTTATAAATATTGTAACCGCCGAAAAACTCATCGGCACCCTCTCCTGAAAGTGCAACCTTTACATGCTCAGAAGCTGTTTGGCTTACAAAATAAAGTGCAATTGCGGCAGGGTCCGCAAGAGGCTCGTCCATATGATACTGAACTTTGGGTATTACGTCCCAATACTCATCAGTAGTTATAAGTTTGCTGTAATTGTCGATTTTGATTTTCTTTGATAGAGCTTTTGCGTAATCAATTTCGTTGTATTTTGCATAATCAAATCCAACGGTAAATGTTTTGTCTCCGTGAAAACAAGCGGCTACATAGCTTGAGTCAACGCCGCTTGAAAGAAATGAGCCTACTTCAACATCGCTTATTTTATGACGTTTAATTGAATCCTGCATGGCGTTATCAATATCCCTTACCGTCTGGTCAAAGCTTTTGTTTTCATCTGCGTCAAATACCGGGCTCCAATATCTTTCTATATTTGCCTTGCCGTTTTCAAATGTAAGACAGTGTGCCGGCATAAGTTTATATACACCCTTAAAAAAAGTCTCCGGAAGAACGGAATACTGGAATGAAAGATAATTTTCGAGAGCGTCCTGATTTACTTCCTTTTTAAATCCTGGATACTCAAGTATGCTTTTTATCTCAGAACCATATACAAGATTTCCGTTTATTACCGCATAGTAAAAAGGTTTTATGCCGAAATAATCCCTTGCCCCAAATAATCTTTTGTTTTTGCTGTCCCAGATTACAAACGCAAACATGCCTCTTAACTTGTTAAGCATGTCCTTTCCATACTCCTCATAGGCATGGATTAAGCACTCAGTATCTGAATTATTACTGAAAACATGTCCTTTCTGTATAAGCTCGTCCCTTAAAATCTGATAGTTATATATTTCCCCGTTAAATGTTATAACCACATCTCCGGTCTCGTTGTACATTGGCTGAGAACCGTTGTCAAGGTCAATTATACTCAGTCTTCTAAAACCCATTGCCACATCCTCGTCTATATGTTTTCCCGCACTGTCAGGACCGCGATGTATAATTTTATTCATCATTTTAGTAAGAACAGAGTCCCTGTCCTCACTTTCTTTCAGCTTGCCGGTAAACCCACATATACCGCACATGTATATCAACTCCTTAAGGATGAAAATTTTTCATAGTAAATAATTTTATCACATATATACACCTAAAGCAAGATATACATATCCAGTATATAACAGCTACATTATAATTTTAAACACACTTTCCATAAGAAGTCCGGCAATAAACCAAACCGGGGCATAATCAATGCGTATAAGCCCGTAAACGTTCATTTTGCTGTCTTTATAATCCCACGGGCATTCTCCGAGAGTCTTTTCAAGAATGAAACCTGAGGCATATTCTGCTGCAAAAATCAGCACCATATACACACATCCTCTCACTGCCACAGGGAAACCTTTGAGGCTTACATATATCGGCTCAAAAAAGACGGCCGAGCCATAAATCGGAAACATCCAAATTGATGTGAAGCCTCTAAGTTCCTTATCACCTTTTAAAAGCCCGCAAAATCCTGTCCAAAATACTTCCATAACAATGCCGAGGCATCCAAAAACCAAAAATTGTTTTATCATACTTCTATTATAAAGTGCGCTTTTAAATTTTATTCTGACAAAATTACCCTTGATAATACATCTGCAAAAGGCATCATGGCATTAAGTGCTTCCTCCTTTGTATTTGTCTGGGCACCAACTTCAACAAGCATAGATTTTGGTTTCATATTAAGGCTATAGCGGTAAGCGTTCAGGTATATTTTTCGTGTAAGTGTGGGATACAGTTTGTTTGCGGCAAGTTTTACACGAAAGCTAAGCGCCAAATTTGTGTCAAGATTAGGATTAGGAAGCGAATCGATAGGGTTTACCTGTCCGTTTTCGTTAAGACGGCACAGCCCGTTAAAAAGCATTACATCCGCACATTGTTTTCCGTTTATTGTTTCTACACGGTGTACATTGTCAGGCACACCGTCACGGTGTATATCTATGCAGACTTCTATTGAAGGGTTGTCTTTTAATATCTTTTCAATATTAGGCTCCATTCTCTCATATGCGCCTAATACACTACGTTTTCCGTTTACAAGGTCATATCTTCCGGAATCATGAATTACTTCTATTCCCCTTGCCTCAAGCTGTTTTTTAAGTTCTTCGCCAACACCCCAAACTCCCTCGCTTAAGGTTAAGCCTTTCGATGTATCACTGTCGGCATACATTTCACAGGAATGTGTATGAAAAATTAAAACTTTCGGACCGCCTGTACTTTTGTCTATAGATAAATCCATTTTCATAAACCTGTCAATGTCAATATCCGACTGATTAAGCTGTGTTCTTGAGTCAACAATATAAAAATTATTCTTCAGATAATTGAAATTTTTCAGCTTACCAATATCAGCCTCAGTTATGTTTAGCGGTTTTTCATCATCTGTCGCCAAATTTATATCAGTTTCAGGCTGAATCGCCAGTTCTTCCCTTGTTAATGTATCGGTATATACAGGGTCAGAATCGGAATATGTATTATTACTTGTTTTTTCATCAAATAAAGTGTCGGAATTATTTTTAATCACATTTGCTGTCTGAATAGTCTTATTTCCGGCTAACTTAACAGCCGAAGCTACAGCCACTGCACATATCATTATGCCGAAGAACATGTTTTTAATAAATGAACAGGTATCAAATCTGCTCCTATTTTTCATATCCCCAAGTCCTTTAATAATTATTTTCATCTGCATATGTATACATATATGCTTAAAAGTCAAAAATAATAACATAAAACTGAAAGGAAAGAAGTAATAACATGAAAAAATTTTTAATTTTGTTTTTAGCCGTGTTTCTTTTTTCGGGATGTGAAAAGTACAAACCATCAAGCCCTGCCGTTTACACATCTGTACAAAAAGCTCCTGAAAGAACATACAGCTATTCATACGGCATTAAAGGAGACAGCTTTAAAACTGTTTCGGAACTAAATTATATAACTTTTCCACATCAATACTACTGTATTGAAAGCAAAATGCCCGATTTTCCGCAGGCTTTTGTTTTTGAGTCTATTATAGAGGGTAAAACACCTATTGTAACAGTGCCTTATACATCTTCTGTAAAAGATATGATTTTATTCGCAAAAAAAGCAGGTGAAGTTAATTCGCCTATACTAATAGATTTATTTCCATATAACAATAAACTTGATTCAAAATATTCTGAAAATTACGAAACCGCTTATAAACTTTTAAAAAAATTCAGTGCCAATTCCAAAATCATTCACTCTTATCCTATTGGATATGACGGCCGCGAAACTAAAGACTGTGACTATACGGGAATAACATATTATGAAGATGATATATACAACAGTGTTGAAAGGACATCAAAGATTAAGGACATATCCGAAGATGTCCCTTCATTTATTTTTTTCGGAGTGAGCAGCTATAACAGTGACTCAAACACATATGACTCAATTAAGGCAAGCAAATTCATTTCATATTTTTATAAAAACATATGCTCCCACACTCCGAATATTGTAGCAGTAGTATATGATGAGTATAAAGACGAAAAAAACAATTACAGAATCATCGACTTTCCGGAAACACTTGAGGCTTATAAAAATCTAAAAAACTCTTAAAAACTCTTAATTTGACATTCAAAGTATGATATAATTCATTAGGAGGTGTTTTAGTATGTATCAATGCTGCGTTAAATGTCCAATAGGATTTGCCAAAATCGAGGGCAATGATGATGGAATTACAAAAATTGAAGTTACCGATATTCCTGTTGATGATTCCGAATACATAACAGATGAAATGAAAAAATGCCGCCGTCAGCTTACAGAATATTTTAACGGAAAAAGAAAAAAATTCGATTTAAAACTTATATTTTCAGGTACAGAATTTCAAAAAAAGGTCTGGAAAGCTCTTATGGACATACCTTACGGCAAAACCGCAAGCTACAAAGAAATTGCATGTGCCATAAACAGCCCCAATGCAGCCCGTGCCGTTGGAAATGCCAATCATAACAATAAACATTGGATAGTTGTTCCCTGCCACAGGGTTATAGGCTCAAACGGCGATTTGTGCGGCTACGGAGGCAGTATTTGGAGAAAGGCGAAGCTTTTGGAATTTGAGAAAGAAAACATAATTAAAAATAAGGCGAAGCCTATTGAAGTTTAGTTCAAGCCTTTTTAAAGGCTTGCAGGGTTGGTGGGACAGAGTCCTGCCGGTTTTTATTACTTTATAAGCGCATTTTTAAAGGGTTAGGGGAGCTTTTTGCAAGTGAAAAAGCTCTCCTAAATTTATTCTTTTATACAATTTTATTTTTAATATAGGTTTTTTTACACGCTGAAGCGTGTCCTGTTTAAGGGCACGCTTAAAATTTACTCAATTATAAAATTGTCAATAAGTCTCGTTTTCCCTATATATACTGCAACCGCCGTAAGTATTGAGCCTTCTATTTTATCAATGACTTCAATATTAGGATAACTTACAACTTGTACATAATCTATTTTAGCAAGGGGCTCTGTATTTATTATATTTGAAACCTTGGCAATAATTTTTGAACAGTCTTTTTCTCCTGCTTTAACCATATTTTCGCCTTCCGTCAGGGCTTTATGAAGTATCGTAGCCGCTTTTCTTTCATCGGCACTGAGATATACATTTCGCGAGCTTTTTGCCAAGCCGTCACTTTCTCTGACTATGGGACAGCTTATTATTTCGGAATCAATATTAAGGTCTCTTACCATTCTTCTTACTACAGCAATCTGCTGGGCATCTTTCTGACCAAAATATGCCTTGTCCGGAGTAGCTACATGGAGAAGTTTTGATACAACTGTACATACACCTCTGAAATGTATAGGCCTGCTTTTGCCGCAAAGTTCATGTTCGGGAGTTCCGGCATCAACATATGTTGAAAAATTTGAAGCGTACATTTCCGACGGTTCCGGATTAAAAATAAGATTTGCTCCGGCTTTTTCACAAAGTTCGGTATCTCTGTTTATATCTCTTGGGTATACTGAAAGATCTTCATTCTGACCAAACTGTATAGGATTTACAAAAATGCTTACAACAACTCTGTCATTTTCCTTAACTGCTCTGTCTATAAGGCTTTTATGACCATCGTGAAGGTAACCCATAGTAGGAACAAGACCTACAGTTAAGCCTTCTTTTTTCCACTCTTTGATTATGTTTCTTGCCTCACTGATGGTATGTACTAATTTCATTTCATTCTGCATCCCCTTTTGGTATACTTTTTTTGTGTGTGCGACACTGAAAATGCCACAATTCAGTATCACATCATTATAAGTAATTTTATCAGAATATGCAATATTTTTTCATATATTCCTCCATACGACCAAGTACGTCAGAATATTCCTTTTTTGTTTTCAGATAATCAAAAATATCCATTACAGTAATTATTGCGTGTACATTAAGGCCAAATTCTTCTTTTACTTCCATAACTGCAGTTTTTTCCGGGTTATTGCCGACCTCACAGCGGTTTACCGATATAAACATATCATTTACTTTAACATCCGCTGCCGATTTTAATATAGGCATTGTCTCTCTGATTGCGGTTCCGGCCGTAATAACATCCTCGATTATTATTACACGGTCCCCGTCTTTAGGCATATATCCTACAAGATTTCCGCCCTCTCCATGGTCTTTTTTTTCTTTTCTGTTAAAGAAATACGGCTTATCCATATTGTACTCATTTGCGAGATTTGCCGCTGTAGCCGCAACAAGTGGTATGCCTTTATACGCAGGCCCGAACATTGCGTCAAACTCACATCCACATGTGTTTTTTATTAATTTTGAGTAAAACTTAGAAAGTGTAGCTATCTGTTTTCCTGTTCTGTAATTTCCGGTATTTACAAAATACGGCGTTTTTCTGCCGCTTTTAGTAATAAATTCGCCGAAACGCAAAACATCGGCACTCAGCATAAATTCTATAAACTCAAGTTTTGAAGCATCCATTTTCTGTCCTCTTTTCTTATCAGTCTATTATACCTCTGATTTCAGAAAGATTTTTAATATTATTTTCATACATAAATTTTTCTATTCCGTCTGCAATTTCAGTTGTAGCTTTCGGATTCATAAAATTGGCTGTGCCCACCGAAATCATAGTCGCTCCGGCCATAATAAACTCAATTGCGTCATCGCTGTTAATTATTCCGCCCATTCCTATTACAGGAACATCAACACATTTGCATACCTGATACACCATTCTTACGGCAACCGGTTTTATTGCAGGACCTGAAAAGCCGCCTATTTTATTAGCCAAAACAGGCTTACGTTTTTTAATGTCTATTTTCATTCCCATAAGAGTATTTATAAGAGATAAAGCGTCAGCACCTCCGCTTACAGCAGCTTTGGCAATTTCGGTAATATCAGTTACATTGGGGCTTAATTTGACAATCAATGGTTTCTTGCAATATTTCTTTACGCTTTTTACAACTTTTTCAACCATCGGTGCCACAGTACCGAAAGCAATACCCCCTTCACGTACATTTGGGCATGATATATTAAGCTCAAGCATGTCCACATCGGCGTCAGACATTATCTCTGCAATGTCGCAGTATTCCCCGATTGTGTGGCCGCATATATTTACTATAATCTTAGTATCATACTTTTTAAGAAAAGGAATATCGTTTTCAATAAACCATTTTGCACCGGGATTTTGAAGTCCGACTGAATTAAGCATGCCGCCGTAAACCTCGGCAATCCTCGGCGAATCATTTCCCTTCCACGGTACAGAAGAGACACCTTTAACTGTAACGGCACCAATCCTGTTAATGTCAACAAAATCCGAAAATTCCCTTCCCGAACCAAATGTTCCGGAAGCCGTAGTGACAGGATTTTTCATTTCAATACCGCATATATTTACAGTAGTATCAATGTCAGTCATCCCAAATCACCTCGTCACTCATAAAAACAGGTCCGTCCTTGCATACTTTCAGATTCTGCCAGTCGCTGTCGCCTTTTTTCTGTATTTTGACGGTACAGCCTACACATGCCCCGATTCCGCAGGCCATTCTCTCCTCAAGTGATATCTGCGCCGGTATATTGTTTTCTGCTGCCCATTTTGAAACATATTTAAGCATTATTTTAGGTCCGCACGAAAAAAGCATATCCCCTTCAGGCTGTATATCGTTTAAAAGCTCTACAACATTTCCTTTCATTCCGGTGTTTCCGTCATCAGAACATATAAAAACCTCAGCACCAAGATTTCTGAAATCATCTTCATAAATCGGTTTACTTTTTGCACCCAAAAACACAAATTTCCGGCCTTCAATATGTTTGCAAAGTTCAACAAGAGGCGGTATTCCTATTCCGCCGCCAACTATTATGTTTTTCTCATATTTTTTAGACAAATCAAATCCGTTTCCCAAAGGCCCCACAACTTTAAGCTCACAGCCGACAGGACATTTACTGAAAAAATCTGTACCTTTTCCCACAACTTGATACGTTACAATAATATTTCCCTCTATGGCATCTATTTCATTAATGCTTATAGGTCTGGGAAGAATATTCTCCCCAAGACCTGTATAAATATTTATAAACTGACCGCTTACCGCCATTCTTGAAATTTCAGGAAGTGACAGAGTCATTCTGAAAATGCTATCTTGAATTTCCTCATTTTCAAGAATCTCGGCCATTTCAATTATCTTTTGCATTATTTTTCAACTGCCTTTATCTCTTCAAGTGCTATTACTTTAACACTGTCTGTTGTTATATTGCTTTCCATTACATCCATAAGTGCGTTCATTGTGTCAAGCGATGTCATAAGAACTACTGAACATTCGGCTGCAGTTCTTCTTATTTTAAATCCGTCGCTCTGTGCTCTGTTGCCTTTATTAGGAGTGTTTATTATAAGGTCAATCATTCCGCTTCTTATTGAATCAAGAACATTCGGCACACCTTCGCTTATTTTTCTTACTATCTTAATATGCTCAATACCGTTTGAAGTAAGGAAGTTTGCCGTACCGTCTGTTGCAAGGAATCTGTAGCCAAGCTGTTCAAGACGCTTTGCTATAGGCAGAAAATCATCCCAATCCTGAGGCTTTATAGTTACAAGAGCAGTACCGTTTTTGCGGGGTACTACTGTTCCGGCTGCAATAAATCCTTTATACAAAGCATGTTTAAGGTCACGTCCGACACCGAGTATCTCACCTGTAGACCGCATTTCAGGCCCGAGAGAAACCTCAACATCAGGAAGTTTTTCTGTTGAGAATATAGGCACTTTAATACATACTTTATCAGGCGTTGGGCAAATACCGCCTTTATAACCCTGTTCTTTCAGTGATTTTCCAAGCATTACATTAGTTGCAATATCTATTATAGGTACACCTGTTACTTTGCTTATATATGGCACTGTACGGCTTGAACGAGGATTTACCTCAATTATGTTAAGCTGACCATGGTAATCAATAAACTGAATATTTATCATACCAATTACTTTAAGAGCAACCGAGATTTTCTTGGTTACATCTATAATCTGTTCAATTATGCTTTCAGAAAGATGCTGTGGCGGATAAAGTGAAATTGAATCTCCGGAATGCACGCCTGCTCTTTCAAGATGTTCCATTATGCCCGGTATAAGCACATCCGTTCCGTCACAAATCGCGTCTACTTCTATTTCACGGCCTAAAAGATATCTGTCAATAAGAACTGGATTTTTGTTGTCCTTTGCAAATGCTGCCTCAAGATATTTTCTTATCTGTTTTTCCTCATATGTTATTTCCATTCCCTGACCGCCGAGAACATATGACGGACGCACGAGAACTGGATATCCCAGCTCCGAAGCCGCCTTAATGCCTTCTTCAACACTCCATACGGCATGTCCCTTTGGACGGCTTATACCAAGAGTTTCAAGAACCTCGTCAAATTTTTCTCTGTCTTCAGCCGCGTCAATCTGTTCAGGCTTTGTGCCATAAATCGGGCAATTCATTTCTTTAAGGAATTTGGCAAGCTTGATTGCTGTCTGACCTCCGAACTGAAGTATTATTCCGTCCGGCTTTTCAAGCTCTATTACATTAAAAACGTCCTCTTCGGTAAGCGGCTCAAAGTAAAGCTTATCAGATGTATCAAAATCTGTTGAAACCGTTTCAGGGTTATTATTTATAATGATTGTCTCAACTCCGGCTTTCTTAAGCGAAAGCACCGAGTGAACTGAGCAGTAGTCAAATTCTATTCCCTGTCCGATTCTTATAGGACCTGAGCCGATTACTATTACTTTTTTCTTGTTGCTCGGCGCCGACTCATTCACTTGGTCATATGTTGAATAATAATATGGAGTTGCTGCCTCAAATTCCCCGGCACATGTATCAACCATTTTATAGACAGGGATTATATTCCATTTTTCTCTCAGAGCCATTATTTCAGGCGGCTGTACACCCAGAAGGTCTGCCATGCCTTTATCAGAGAAACCTTTCTTTTTGTATTCTCTGAGTGTATCCTCATCCAAGTCTTTCAAAGTCATTGTTTTGAGTTTTTCTTCCATGTCGACAATTTTCTTAATCTTTTTAACAAAGAATTTATCCATGCCTGTAATTTCGCAAGCCATGTCAACTCTGTAATTTCTTCTTAAAAGCTCCGCAAGGTCGAAAAGTCTTTCGTCGTCAGGTTTTGCTACTCTCTTTTTAAGCTCCTCAAGTGTTTTTGAGTGGCTGTATTTTCTTTCAAGAGTATACTGTCCTATTTCAAGAGAACGAACACCCTTTAAAAGCGCCTGTTCAAAACTGTTTCCTATGGCCATAACCTCGCCTGTAGCCATCATCTTTGTTCCGAGATTACGTTTTGCCGTTCTGAATTTATCAAAAGGCCATTTTGGTATTTTGCAGACAACATAGTCTAATGTAGGCTCAAAGCAGGCACATGTTTTCTTTGTTACAGCGTTTTCTATCTCGTCAAGATTATATCCGAGAGCAATTTTTGCAGCAACTTTTGCAATCGGATATCCTGTTGCTTTTGACGCAAGGGCCGATGAACGGCTTACACGAGGGTTAATCTCTATTACGGCATAATTGAAACTTTTAGGGTCGAGAGCAAACTGAACATTGCATCCGCCTTTTATTTCAATTGAGTCAATTATATCAATAGCGGCTTTTCTTAGCATCTGATATTCTCTGTCGGCAAGAGTCTGGCAGGGAGCCACAACTATGGAGTCGCCCGTGTGTATTCCTACAGGGTCCACATTTTCCATTGAGCATACCTGTATACAGTTTCCGGCACCGTCTCTCATTACCTCAAATTCTATTTCTTTCCAGCCTTTTATGCTTCTTTCTATAAGCACCTGCCCTACACGGCTTAAATGAAGTCCATGCGCAAGTATCTCACGCAGTTCGTCTTCATCATCGGCAATGCCTCCGCCTGTTCCGCCAAGAGTATAGGCTGGTCGCACAATTACAGGATATCCTATCTTTTCAGCAAAATTTAAGCCGTCTTCAATATTTGTAACTATATCACTTTCAACTATAGGCTGATTTGTCTTTTCCATAAGGCGTTTGAATGAATCTCTGTCCTCGCCTTCTTTTATAGACTCAATTGATGTGCCAATTACTCTTACTCCGTATTTTTGAAGTATTCCCTTTTCGTAAAGCTCACATGAAAGATTAAGTCCGGTCTGTCCTCCCATTCCGGCTATAAGAGAATCAGGTTTTTCTTTTGCTATTACTTTTTCTACAAATTCAGCTGTAAGCGGCTCAATATATGTATGGTCCGCCATACCTCTGTCTGTCATTATAGTAGCAGGGTTGCTGTTTACAAGCACAACCTCCACACCTTCGCTTTTTAAAGCCTGCACTGCCTGTGTTCCCGAATAGTCAAACTCGGCTGCCTGTCCGATTACAATAGGGCCTGAACCGATTACGAGAACTTTTTTTATAGTATTATCCTTAGGCATTATCTCCACCTCTTTCTATTACTTCAAGAAATCTGTCAAAAAGGAATCCTGAGTCAAGCGGTCCCGGACAAGCCTCAGGATGGAACTGAACGCTGAATATCGGAAGCTTTGTATGTCTGATTCCCTCAATTGTATTGTCATTTATGTTTATAAACGCTGCTTCCACATCTTCAGGAAGGTCGCATACTACATACTCATGATTCTGGCTTGTAATATATACACGTCCTGTTTTAAGGTCTTTTACAGGATGATTTCCGCCGTGATGGCCGAACTTCATTTTCTTTGTATCACCGCCGAGGGCAAGATTTATAAGCTGATTGCCCATACATACACCTATAACCGGTTTTTTGCCAATTATCTGTCTTACCATTTCTATTATTTCCGGAACATCCTTCGGGTCCCCAGGGCCGTTTGAAAGAAATACCGCATCCGGATTTGCAGCAAGTATTTCGTCTGCCGGAGTAAATGCCGGGAATACCGTAAGACGGCAGCCTCTCGATACAAAACCCTTTATCAGACCCTTCTTTGTACCCATGTCAACAAAGGCAATATGCTTTCCCGGGCCGGAAATTTCGTATTTTTCTTTAATTGTTACATCTCTTATTACATTTTTGTTGTTAAGACTTTCAAATTTACGCTTTATCTGGCCTTCAGTAAGGTCATCACTTCTTAATGTGATTATTCCTCTCATTGTGCCCACATCACGAATTGTTTTAGTAATTGCTCTTGTGTCAACACCTTCTATGCCTGTAACTTTGTTCTGTCTTAAAAAGTCGTCGAGGTCTATTTCACATCTGAAGTTGCTCGGGAAATCGCATTTTTCCCTCACAACAAAGCCTTTGAGCTTTGGTCCGTCAGATTCCATGTCATCAAGGTTAATGCCGTAGTTTCCAATAAGCGGATAAGTCATTACGACAATTTGGCCCGCATATGAAGGGTCCGTGAGAAGCTCTTCATAACCTGTCATTCCTGTGTTGAAAACTACCTCGCCAACGGTTTCTTTAAGATAACCGAAAGCTTTTCCGCTGAATCTCATGCCGTTTTCAAGTATAAGTTCGGCTTTCATAGTTTTTTCATTCATAAAATACATCTCCTCAAATCTGCTTTCATATCAAGAACCGCCTGCCTTGCGGCATCGCCGAATTCTTTCTCACTGTATTTATTTTTATAAGGTTCTTTTGTATAGGCAGCTATTATTCCTCTCGACGAATTTATAATGGCTCCGAGAGAATTTTTAAAGCAAACCGCCAAATCCTCAGCTTTTCCGCCCTGAGCGCCGTAGCCCGGTACAAGAAAAAACGTATGAGGCATTAATTTTCTAAGCCTTTCGGCCTGCATCGGATGAGTGGCTCCCACAACAGCACCTATTCCCGAATAGCCGTATTTACCCGGGATATTTTCTCCCCATTTTTCAACAAGGCTTCCTACTTTTTCATAAAGCTTCATTCCTTGGCAGTCAATATCCTGAAGCTCCCCGCTGTTTGGGTTTGAGGTTTTTACAAGTACAAACAACCCTTTTTCATATTCTTTACAGTTTTTTATATAAGGCTCAACGGAATCCCAGCCAAGATATGGGTTTATAGTTATAAAATCTTCTCCGTAAATTTCATGAGCTTCTTTTCCAATCTTTATCCTTCCTATATGACCGTCGGAATATGCCTCGGCTGTTGAGGTTATATCACCTCTTTTTATATCGCCTATTACTATAAGTCCCTTTTCTTTGGCATATTTTATAGTGTCTATAAAACACTGAATGCCGCAGGAACCAAGCATTTCATACATTGCCACCTGAGGTTTTACGGCTGGTACAAGGTCATATACAGAATCAATTATTACCTTATTAAAGGTTAAAAAACTGTCAGCCATTGCTTTCGGCGTATTTCCGAACTTCTCAATGCTTTCTTTTTTTATAAACTCAGGAACAAATGAAAATCTCGGATCAAGACCTACAACAGTCGGGTTTTCAGTTTTGATTATTTTTTCAATAAGCCTGTCCGTTATCATTTAATTTGCCCTTTCTCAAATACTATTTTGCCTCCAACTATAGTCATCTCAACTTTGCCTCTGACTTTATAACCGTTAAACGGTGTGTTTTTTCCCTTTGAAAGAAACGTTGATGAATCTATACTGTATTGAGTGTCAGGATTTATTATCGTAATATCAGCGTCAAACCCTTCCGAAAGATTGCCTTTTTTAATTCCCAGAAGTTTTGCAGGATTAACCGACATTTTTTCAATAAGCTGATTTTCAGTAATGTATCCGCCGTCGACAAGCACAGTTATTCCAAGCGGAAGCGCCGTTTCAAGCCCAACAATGCCGAAAGCCGCTTTTTCATATTCGCAGTTTTTCTCATCTGAGCTGTGCGGTGCATGGTCTGTAGCTATTATATCAGCCGTTCCGTCTTCAAGTGCCTCTCTTACAGCTTCAACATCTTCTTTTGATCTTAAAGGCGGATTCATTTTTGTATTTGCGTCATATGAGTCAACCGCAGTATCATCAAGAGTAAAATGATGCGGTGTTATCTCAGCGCTTACATTCTGTCCTTGAGATTTTGCATATCTTATAAGGTCAACTGCTCCTTTGGTTGATACATGGCAAATGTGAAGCCTTGCTCCTGTGCTTTTGGCAAGTATTATGTCCCTTGCAACAATCACATCTTCTGAATCGTTTGATATTCCTTTAAGTCCCATAATCTGACTTTGAGCGCTATAATTCATGCATCCTCCGGCAACAAGGTCTTTATCCTCACAGTGGCTGAAAACCGGTATATCAAACATTTTCGAGTAGCTCATAGCCGTTTTTAAAATGCCGCTGTTTTCAACGCTTTTTCCGTCCTCACTTATTGCACAGGCTCCGGCTTTTGCCATTTTTCCTATCTCCGCAAGCTCTTCGCCTTTCTGTCCTTTGGTTATTGCTCCTATAGGCAGGACATTTACTACAGCCTCTCTCTGGGCTTTCAGTTTAATATACTCAACCATTATTTCGCTGTCAACAACAGGTTTCGTGTTAGGCATGCAGCATATTGTTGTGTAACCTCCTGCGGCGGCAGCATAGCTTCCGGTAGCTATCGTTTCTTTGTACTCAAAGCCCGGCTCTCTTAAATGTACGTGAACATCAATAAGCCCCGGCACAACCCATTTTCCTGCGGCATCTATTGTTCTTTCAGCCGATTCCTCTATATTCTCAGATATTTTTTCCACTTTTCCGTCTGATATAAGAATATCTGCTTTCTTATCTATTCCTGACGCCGGATTTATGATTCTTCCGTTTTTTATTAAAATCTTCATCTAACATGTCCCCCTTCCATAAGAAGTTTAAGTACTGCCATTCTTACGGCAACTCCGTTTTTAACCTGTATATTTATAACTGAATTACAGCTATCCACTACTTCCGTACTAAGTTCAATCCCTCTGTTTACAGGCCCCGGATGCATTATAAGAACATCTTTTTTTGCATATTTTTTTATGATTTCTGCATTTAATCCAAAAAGCTGCCTGTATTCTTCAAGGCCCGGAAATGACATTGTTTTAAACCTTTCAAACTGTATCCTGAGCCCCATAATTACATCTGCGTTGCTTATTGCTTCCCTAATATCGCTTGTAGTGTGTATACCAAGCTTTCCGAGACCTCCAAGCATAGTGGAAGGCCCTGCAAGAGTTACATCGGCACCCAGTTTTTTAAGACCGAAAACATTGCTCCTTGCAACACGGCTGTGAGAAATGTCTCCGATTATTGCAACCTTCAGTCCATCAAAGCTTTTTTTGTAATCCTTTATAGTATACAAATCCAGCAATGCCTGAGTCGGATGTTCGTTTGCGCCGTCTCCTGCGTTTATTACGTGTGCTTTTACATTTTTTGCAAGCACATGCGGTGCTCCGGCAAGACTGTTTCTCATTATCATTATGTCTACTCCCATTTGGTCAATGGTCTTTCCGGTATCAATCAGACTTTCGCCTTTTTTCACACTGCTATTATTTATTCCGAGGTCCTGAACTGTAGCACCAAGATATTTTCCAGCAAGAGAAAATGAAGTTTTTGTCCTCGTGCTGTTTTCATAAAAAAGTGTAACTATGCTTGTATTTTTTAATTCTGGTATCCTTAACTCAGGATTATCTATCCTTTTTTTCATTTCAGACGCCATGTCAAGTATTGAAAGTATTTCTTCCCTGCTTACGTCTCTTAGACCAAGAACATCTTTACGATTTAACATTTAACCATTCCTTTCAGAGCAATGCAAAAATAAAGGCAATAAAAAGTATTTACTTTTTATTGCCAAAAATGTGAAAAATAATTATTCTTAATTGAAGAAAAAATTGAATAAATTGAAAATCCGGCAGTGCCAAAAACACTGCTTGTGCAATTTAAAAATACGTCTTTGTAACTTGCCGCGCACGTTTTCATTTTCTTTTCCCTCCATAAATTTTGCATATTTATACTGTTCTATGCATACATTTTGATTATTCTATCATAAACATGCTTTTCCTGTCAATACATGAAATGATAATACCTTTATAAAAATTTCTTGACCTTTATTGTATATGTATTATAAAATGGAAATTAAATGTTTACACTAACAAAAATAGAAGGGATTAAAAATGGTATCAAAAGAATTAATTGAGAACATAAATAAGAGGAGAATATTCGGCATAATATCACATCCTGATGCCGGAAAAACAACTCTTACAGAAAAACTGCTTCTTCATGGCGGAGCCATACATCAGGCAGGTACTGTAAAAGCCAGAAGAAATTCAAAATTTGCAACTTCCGATTGGATGGAAATAGAAAAACAGAGAGGCATTTCCGTTACTTCTTCAGTAATGCAGTTTGAATATGAAGGCAAAGTTGTTACAATAATGGATACGCCGGGACATAACGATTTCGGTGAAGACACGTACAGAATATTAACTTCAGTTGACAGTGCCGTAATGGTAATAGATGCCGCAAAGGGTGTTGAGGCACAGACAAAAAAACTTTTTAAAGTATGCAGCATGAGAAAAATTCCTATATTTACATTTATTAATAAACTTGACCGCCAGTCAAGAGACCCTCTTGAGCTTACAGAAGACATTGAAGAAGCGCTCGGCCTTCCTTCAACTCCTGTAACGTGGCCGATAGGAAACGGAATTACATTTGAGGGAATTTATGATATTATAACAAACAAGGTTCATCTTTATCGCAAAAACACAACAATAGAGCTTGGCAAAAACGGAGTGTTCGGGCCTGAGCTTGAAAGCAAAATTGACCAAACAAATTTAAAGATATTAAGAGATGAGATAGAACTTGTTCAGGGTGCCGGCAATGAGTTTGACCTCGACCTTATACTAAAAGGAAAGCTTACGCCTGTGTTTTTCGGGACAGCCCTCGTGGATTTCGGAGTAACCGAATTTCTTGAACATTTTCTTCAGTATTCGCCTGCTCCCGGAGCCAGAAAAACAACAAAAGGAGAAGTGCTTCCAACAGATGAATTTTTCAGCGGCTTTATATTTAAAATTCAGGCAAATATGAATCCGGCACACCGTGACCGTCTTGCATTTTTGCGTATATGCTCTGGAACATTTGAAAAAGGCATGACGGTAACTCTTTCAAGAACGGGAAGACCTATGAAAATAAGTCAGTCCACAATGCTTATGGCAAATGAAAGAGAAAATGTGGACAGAGCAATGGCCGGAGACATTATAGGCATATATGATACTGGAAATTACCAGATAGGTGATACTCTTACCACATCAAAGGAAAAACTTTTTTTTGAACCGCTTCCGACTTTTCCTCCGGAGCTTTTCAGACGTGTGCGTCCTGTAAATTCACTTAAAGCTAAACAGTTTCAAAAAGGTGTGCATCAGCTTGCGCAGGAAGGCGCAATACAGGTTTACACAAATGAATATAATGAAACGGTTTTGGGTGCTGTAGGAGAACTTCAGTTTGAGGTGTTTGATTACAGGCTTAAAAATGAATACAACTGCGACATACGTATGGATAATCTTGAGTACAGCGTTGTAAGATGGGTTAAAAATGTACCTATTGAAAAACTTCATGACCTTGAAACATCAAGAATTATGCTTGTGTTCGACCATTTTTCAAGACCGCTTTTGATATTTGCAAACCAGTACACACTTGATAATTTTGCTCAAAAACATGAAGATATGACACTTGTCGAAGCTCTTGATATGGAAAGCGAGCTTGAGGAAAAATGAATATATTAGTAAGTGCATGTCTTTTGGGCATCGGATGCAGATATGACGGAAAAGCCAAAAGAAATGAAGCAGTATGCGCTCTTTCAGAAAAACATACTTTAATACCCATATGTCCGGAACAGCTGGGCGGAAGGCCAACACCCAGAAAACCGGTCGAAATAAAAAACGGCAAAGTAGTTGAATCCGACGGAACGGAACACACTGCCGAATTTAAAAAAGGTGCTGAGGAAACACTTAAAATTGCCAAAATGTGCAACTGTTCCATTGCTATATTAAAAAGCCGCAGCCCTTCCTGTGGATTCGGCACGATTTATGACGGTACTTTTACAAAAAATACAGTTGATGGAAACGGTATTACATCTGATTTTATTTCAAAACATGGTATCAAAATAAAAAATGAAGAAGATTTAGATAGTTTTTGCTGAAACTAATCCGTATTTTCTGTGCGCAATTGAACAGCACGTCACTGTTTTATCTATTGAAAACTTTATAAAACAATGATATTATAAAAAATGTAAGTTTTCAGTTGTTTTAAGCTATAAAAAAGTAAAAAGGAATTGATAAAAATGTCTATAAAAAAACAAAGCCACTTTTCTCCGGCAAAGAGTATAATGATGGGTTTCCTTTTGCTCATTGCTGTAGGTACGGTTTTGCTTATGCTGCCGATTTCGTCAAATGATGGATGTATGACATCATTTTGGGACGCTTTGTTCACATCAACCTCTGCCGTATGTGTTACAGGTCTTGTTATTTTCGATACTTTTACACATTGGTCATATTTTGGTCAGCTTATAATTATATTGCTGATACAAATAGGTGGCATGGGAATAGTTACAATGACAATAGGATTTGCGGTGTTTACAGGCAAAAAGATTGGCTTAAAACAGCGGTTTCTTATGCAGGAATCTATTTCAGCTCCTAAAATTGCAGGAATTATTAAATTAACAGGCTTTATATTCCGTACCACATTTATGTTCGAAGCCATAGGCGCTTTTTTATTGTCTTTCAGATTTGTCCCTAAGTTCGGACTTGCAAAGGGAATATGGTTTGCAATATTTCATTCAATATCGGCGTTTTGCAATGCCGGTTTTGATTTAATGGGAGCAAATGAAAAATTTTCATCTCTTACCGCATTTTCTGATGATCCTGTAGTATGTATAACCATAATGACACTTATAGTGGTAGGCGGCATTGGATTTTTTGTTTGGGATGATATAAAAAACAACGGACTGAATTTAAAAAGATACCGACTGCACACAAAGGTAGCGCTGTTTACTTCTTTATTACTTATAATTATACCGGCTTTATATTTCTTTTTTTATGAGTTTAGTTTCAGTAACTGGCGTAATATGCCGCTTGGCGAAAGGCTGCTTTCATCATTTTTCCAATCGGTTACCACAAGAACAGCCGGTTTTAACACAATTGACCTTACAATGCTAAAAAGTACGGGTGTGCTTATTATGATTTGCCTTATGCTTATAGGCGGCTCGCCTGGCTCAACAGCAGGCGGTTTTAAAACCACCACGTTTGCCCTGCTTATATTATGTATTCGTTCAACATTTAATAAAAGAGAACATGTTGCAGTATTTAAAAGAAGAGTGCCTCTTGAGACACTTATAAGTGTATGCTCATTAATATCTCTTTACATAATATTGTTTTCAGTTGCGGGGATGATTATATGCAGCATAGACGGCGTATCACTAAAAGAATCACTTTTTGAAGCGGCATCTGCCATAGGTACCGTAGGATTATCTCTCGGAATAACATCAGAACTTTCACTTGTTTCAAGAATAATTCTCATTTTGCTTATGTATTTCGGCAGAGTAGGAGGACTGACAATGATTTACGCCGTAAGCGGCAGCGTTGGCGGAGACCTTATATCGGCACTTCCTAAGGAAAAAATCTCTATTGGTTAACGGAGGTAGAATAAAAATGAAATCAATACTACTTATTGGCATGGGACGATTTGGAAAACATATGGCGCTAAAACTTCATGAGTTAAAGCAAGATGTGCTTGCTGTAGATAAAGACGAAGATAAAGTTGAGGAAATACTGCCTTTCGTAACAAACGGCCTTATAGGCGACAGCACGAAAGAACAGTTTATCGCTTCACTCGGCGTACGTAATTTCGACCTTTGTATAGTAGCCATAGGAGACAATTTCCAAAGCTCACTTGAAACAACTTCCCTGCTCAAAGATTACGGTGCAAAATTTGTTGTAGCAAGGGCAAACAGCGATGTACACGGCAAGTTTCTTTTGAGAAATGGCGCCGACAATGTAATTTACGCCGAAAAAGAAACGGCAATACGTGCTGCGGTAAAATACAGCGCCGACAACGTATTTGACTATATTGAGCTTACACCGGAACATTCAATTTACGAGACACCTATTCCGCCTTCATGGATAGGTAAAACGATAATTCAGCTTGGTGTACGTCAGAAATATCATATAAGCATATTGGCCATAAAGAAAAACAATGAGCTGATACCGCTTCCTAAACCGGACCATGTTTTTGATAAAGGCGAATCAATGCTTATACTTGGCGCAAATAAAGATATAAAAAAATTCATACAGTTTTGAAATTATACAGGCCTTTAAATACCATTTGGTACTTAAGGGCCTTTTGTTATATCGTATACTCTATTTTTATTTCATCATCATTTATTACTATTCTTTTAATTAAAAGATGTATAAGCCGTTTGCGTTCTTCTTTGTTCATAGCCGGCCAAAGAGTGCCTATATTATCTACTTGTTTTTTTATTTCTAAGTTTTTACGTTCAAGCATTTTTGTTTCTTTTTCTTTTTCTATGCTTTTGCGTATATTTTCAAGTTCTTTTTTATTTTCGGATATTGTTTCAAATATTATATCGTCTTCATTTTCGGCATACAGGTTATAGAGGTTTTTAAGCTTTTTTTCCGCTAACTTTTCCTGCTTTTGAAGTGTTTCAATTATATCGCTGCTTTTTATAGATTTTGAAGCTCTGTTTTCCACTGAAAATTCCATTATGTCCTTTATTACAATATCCTCTATTTCATCTGCCCAAAACTTTTTTTGATTGCAGTTTTTATCTTTTATAAGGTATTTTTTGGAACTTTGCTGTGAATAGCAGCATATTTTTTTGCCGTACTTTCCCCAAGACTGATAGTGCATTTTGGCTCCGCATTTTCCGCATACCATAAGCCCTGAAAGAAGTCCGGATGATGACTGTATTCCCTTTTGGGAAGAATCGTTTATTTTCTCCTGAGTAAGCATAAATGTGTTGTTATCTATTATAGGTTTATGTCTTCCCTTGTACTCCTTGTCTCTGAAAGCTATGATTCCTATATTTGTTTTTCTTGTAAGAATCTGATAAACTATTCTGTCATATTTCAAGCCAAAAATATCGGCTATCTGCTGACATGAATAGCCGTTTAAATACATTTCATACATTTTCCTAACGTTTTTGGCATCTTTATTCGGCACAAGTATACCTTTGTTTCTGTCATAATCATACCCATACGGTATCTTTCCGCCACCCATCCAATAGCCGTTTTTAACCCTTTCAAGCATACCCATTCGTGTTCTTTCACGTATGTTTTCTCTTTCAAGCTGAGCAAATGCTGAAAGTATGCCGAGCATAAGTCTGCCCATAGGTGTTGCCGTATCCATTGATTCATTTAATGATACAAAATCCACATTGTTTGGATTAAACACATCTTCTATCAGATATAATGTGTCTTTTTGGCTTCTTGAAAGCCTGTCAAGTTTATAAACAAGGACCATTGATATTTTGCCCTTTTTTACGTCGTCAATCAATTCTTTTATAGCCGGTCTTTCAAGGCTGCTTCCGCTGAATCCGCCGTCTATATAATATTTATATTTTTTTATACCCTTTGCAACACAAAACGCCGTAAGCTGTTCTTTTTGTGCTTCAATAGAGTAGCCTTCTTCCCTCTGGGCATCCGTTGAAACTCGGATATAAATAGCAGCAGTTTTCAAATCACGCTCCTCCTTCAGTCTTTAAAACGTCTTCTTACATTTTCAAGCATCTGCAGTGCGCTTTCTTTTTTCACTGTGTATTTTTTTATATCCTCCCGTCTTACATTTATTCCGTTTACCGTCCTTTTTACTCTCACAGCGTCTCACCTCTTTAAGATGATTTCCAAGTCAATCCTTTTTATTCAGTAAAGTATAAAGGCGGTTTTGTTTTGGGCAAAAAAAGAACTTCTCAGATTTAAACTAAGAAGTCCAGCGTGTTAAAAAACGTATATCAAAAATAAAATTGCACAAAAGGAATAATTAGGGGAGCTTTTTCACTTGCAAAAAGCTCCCCTAACTCTTTAAAAATACGCTTATAAGCAAATTAAGACCTTGAGACTCTGTCCCAAACCCTGCCAGCCTTTAAAAAGGCCGGCTCTAAACTTTAATAGGCTTCGCTCAAGTAATTACTATTGTGCAACATTACTTTGGCAATAACTTTTTCGACAGTCTGTGCTTCTCAGATTTAAACTAAGAAGTCTCTTTTATGTTTTTATTCTTTTTTACAAATATTAAGAATATATTTGCCGTATGACGTCTTTTCCATACTTTCACCTATTTTTTTCAGACGCTCAAGCGTAATATATCCTTTTTTATATGCTTCGTATTCGATACATGCAATATTTGTGTCATGGCTTTTTTGCGTCTTGCACACGATGTTAGATGCCTCAAGCAAACTGTCGGCTGTGCCGGCATCAAGCCAGATAAGATTTTCAAGGGCTATAACATTAAGTTTTCCCTTTTTTAGATATACATCGTTAACTCCAGTAATTTCAAGCTCTCCTCTTGCCGACGGTTTAAGGTTTTTTGCAATCTTTACAACCTCATTGTCGTAAAAATAAAGCCCGGGAACTATGTAATCGCTTTTTGGTTTTTCTGGTTTTTCTTCAATAGAGATAGCTTTTCCGTTTTTGTCAAACTCAACTACGCCAAATGGCCTTGGGTCCTCAACTTTTAAACCAAAAATCGCAGCACCTGAATTATTGCTGATTGCTTTTTCAATGGCATTTTTCATACATCTGCCGTAAAAAATATTGTCTCCAAGTATAAGACAAACAGAATCATTTCCTATAAAACTCTCACCTATTATAAAGGCATCAGCAATACCTCTTTGTACCTTTTGTTCTTTATATCTTATGTTAATTCCAATATTTCTTCCGTCGCCAAAAAGTTTTTCAAACTGTTCAAGGTCATCCGGCGGAACTATAATAAGCACATCTTTTATCCCTGCCTGAATAAGCACAGAAAGCGGATAATATATAAGCGGTTTATCATATACCGGTACAAGTGGCTTGCATACTGTTTTTGTTGCAGGATAAAGACGCGTTCCTTTTCCTGCTGCTAAAATTATTCCTTTCATAAACAAAATCCTTCCAAACTAAAATTATTCACACAGATATATATATTTTAATACCTAAATTTACAAAATGCAACAAACTATGCGTAAAATCAGTTTAAAAGTAGAATTTATTTTTCAAGCCTTATGCTTTAATACAAAAATCAAAACAAGCCTAAAAAACTAAAATGTAAGTTTTGAAAAATCATCTGTGTATATATCACATATAATTTCCATTTCATCTTTAAACTTGTCAGCTGATTTATCATAAATGCCTACAGTGAAAAATCCGGCTTTTTTGGCGCTTTTAGCTGCGTGAGGCGCATCCTCAAACACAATTGTAGCATTTTTCTTATAATTCATTTTCTCGGCTGCATACTCGTATATATGCTCGTTTGACTTGCTCATGCCAAGCTGCGTACAGGTAAGTATATCTTCAAAAAAGTTATCAATTTTTAACCTTTTTACACATGGCAGTACATATACCATTTCCGAAGCCGTAAGCAAAGTCATTTTTATACCTAATTTATAGCTTTTTTCAAGAAAATCATAAGCGTGCGGTTTAAGAGGTATTTCGTCTTCATATTTTTTGGCAACCATTGATACAACTTTGTCTATCATTTCTTTTGTTGTAAGTATCATGCCTAAGTTTTTTCTGAAATACTCGGCCGATTCCTCAAAAGACATTGTTCTGTAAATCTCATCAATATTTTCCGGCGGATTAATGCCTATAGATAAAAGGAACTTAGCCCCAATGTTGTCCCAAGCCGACATTGAATCTATAAGTGTTCCGTCAAGGTCGAAAATATAGTTTCTTTTCATGCTTTCACCATTTTTTCAGACAGAGCCCTCAGTTCCTTTGCCGCCGTATAAGCATCTTTTTGTGCAAAGATAGCCGAAATAACCGCAACTCCGTCAACACCTGTGCCTTTAAGCTTCATTATGTTTTCTTTGCTTATTCCGCCTATAGCCACTACCGGTATATGTACAGACTTGGTTATGTCCTTTAAAACATCCATAGTCATATCGGTTGCGTCTTTTTTGGTATCAGTGTGAAACACAGCTCCTACACCTATATAGTCTGCTCCGTTTTTTTCAGCCGTAACAGCTTCTTCCACACTTCCTGCCGAAATGCCCATTATTTTTCCGTTTCCCAATATAGACCTTGCTCTTTTGGCTTCCATATCGCTTTGGCCTATATGTACTCCGTCGGCATCTATTTCTTTCGCAATTTCAACATTGTCATTTATGACAAACGGCACTTTGTACTTATCTGTTACAGCTTTAACTTTTTTAGCTATTTTTAAAAACTCGTCAAAAGACACATTTTTTTCCCTAAGCTGAATAAATGTAGCTCCTGCTTTAAGAACTTTTTCAACTTCGTCCTCAAGTTTTTTATCGCCAAGCCAAGTCCTGTCTGTTACCGCATATAACAGCATTGATTTTTTATCTACGTTCAATCTTTGCTCCTCCTTTGAATATTTCAGCATTCATTTTGCTTACATAATCAATCAAGAACATACGAAATGAAGCCGTACCGGAATCGGTTTCGACCATTTTTCTATACGCAAGCTCGCCGGCATAGCCATAAGAAGATACCGCTACGGCACAGGCGTCAAGTATATCATCCAGATTTGCAGCGCAAAATACGCCAAGCACACTTGAAAGCATACATCCAGTTCCGGTTACATTAGACATTTCAGCATGACCGTTTTTAATTATATAAGCATTGTTCTCATCTGATATTATATCAATTTCTCCGCTTATAGCAATAACGGCGCCTGTTTTTTTGCTCAGTTTTTTGGCAAAATCTATTGCAATGTCTATATTTTCGTCAGTAACCTTGTCAGATTCGTCAGCATCAACGCCTTTTGCCGAACCGCTTCCTGTTGCAATAAATTTAATTTCTGATACATTGCCTCTTATAACTGAAAATTTTATATTTTTAAGTAGCTCAAAAAGTACGTCGTTTATTTTTTTTGCTGCACCGGCGCCGACAGGATCTAAAATAACAGGATGTCCTATTTCATTGTTTCTTTTTCCGGCTCTGAGCATTGCCTCAACAAGAGGCTCCGCCACATCCCCCATATTTATAACAAACCCGTTGCACCCGGATGTAACATCCTCAACTTCATCAGGGTGACCGGCCATTGTAGGTGATCCGCCGAGCGCAAGAGTTATATTTGCACAGTCATTTGCAGTCACAATATTTGAAATGTTATGAACAACAGGTTTTATTTCCCGTATATTTTTAAATATTAAATCAGATTTTTCAAATATATCCATTATTCTTTACCCTCCGATTGTAGTTTTGCAAGTAGCCCTGATTCGCTCATAAATTTAAGAAGCACCAAAGCACAGGCTGTGCCGAAGCAAGTGCTAAGCAAAAAAGCAGGAATATATGTAAAGAGCGAAACCCCCGGATTTCCGTAATAAAATGCTGAAAGCGGATACGAGCACATAGCCCCAAGTATGCCTGTTCCGAATATTTCACCTGCAGCAGCACACCATATTTTTTTAGTCTTATGATATAATACCGCCGCAAGAAAAGCTCCTATAAGCCCTCCGGGTATTGAAAACAAATCCTCTCCCATAAGCACAAGCTTCATGACTGTAAGAAGGGTTGAACATGCAAATCCGTATACAGGTCCAAGCATTACAACTCCAGAAACATTTATAAGATGTTGCATTGGCGCCGCCCATCCTGGTATTCTGAAAACCGGTGTCAGTACATATCCCACTGCTGCCCATACTGCTGTTAATACTAATTTTTTTGTGCTGATTTTCATTGTAATATCCTCCCAAAAAGTAAAGTTAAAATAAGTTTTTTTGTTTAAAATTCCTGCTACATCTTCCTTTTTTTCTGAATTTAAACAAAAAAGGGCCACACCCGTGGTGGTGTGCCCCATAAATTGTATTGCTTATTAAATTTTCAGTGATATTATATTACATCATTTTTCATATTGCAAGCATTTTTTATTAAACTGAAATATTTTTCCACTTTTCCTCATCTTTTGTAATCTTAAAATCAGCTTTCCAGTTGTCAACTTTCTGTTCAAAAAGACTATTTTCAGTTTGCGTTTTATAGTCATCACGCATCTTTTCAGTAATAACATTTTCGTCAGGCTTTGAAACAGACTTAACGCTGTATACAGCATATCCTTTGTCATCTTTTGTGATTCCGCATGCATGTTCACTTATGTCATCAGAATTAAATTCCTGCTTAAAATCGGTTTTGTTCATACTTGTTTCATCTGTATTTGTTATACCTAACTGCGACACCGCTGTTTCAAAATCAGTTCCGTTTTTCAACTGCAAAACAAAATTATCAGCTTCATTTTTTTCAGCAAAATAAGCCTCATTTACTTTAATCTCTGTTTCTTCGTCTGTATATTTTTCTCTGTTTAAATCACAAAAATTTTTATAGTCGCTTTCACTTATCATGTAATCAGATAAAACAGCGGATTTTACTTTTTCATAAATTTGTTTTTCAAGCATTACTTCTTTTACAATTGTATCATGTTTTCCATTATCAGTGACATAATCCTTAGCATCTTCTTCAGCTTTTTTTCTCATTTCATCACTGACTTTTACATCGTATTGGTCAGCTTTTGAACATACAATTTTAACAGCCACAAGAGAGTTTAAAGCGCTGTCTTTAGCCACTTCTTCAGCCGACTTTCCGTTAAAATCGGTTTCCCAAATATCATTTCCTCCAACTTTTTCAAAGGTTTTAATCGTTTCGTCGAGATAAATTTTATATTCTTCTTCGCTTGCCGAATATGAGCCGATTCTTATAAAAGCGCCGCTGTTGCTGCACCCGCTTAAAACTAATGCAAATAATAAAACTGTTAAAATCTTTTTCATGATATCACCACTTTTCACTCAATGGCTCCAAGAAATTCCGTAATATATTCAAAAACATCCTTTTTAGCTTTATCGTTTATTTTTATAGTTACATACGGATTCGTAGCCGATGTAAACATATAAGACAGAGGATTTTTCATTACAACACTTGTTATCTTTGTTGGATCAAGTTTTGTCTGGCCCTTGAATGTAACAACGATTGATTTTTGTTTTTGTGATACCGACATAATATCAAGTTTATGCGCCCTTGATTTAAGAAGCGCGATTCTTAAAAGCATTTCGACACTTTTCGGCATTGTTCCGTATCTGTCGGTTATTTCGTCGTATATGTCGTTATAATCATCTTGATTTAAAATATCGGCAATCTTTTTATATATCAACAATTTTTGTTCCTCATTGGCAATATAGCTTGAAGGTATATAGGCATTTACGTTTATGTCTATGAGAGTCTCAAAGTCTTCTTTTACGTCAACCCCCTTAAGCCTGCTTACAGCTTCGTCAAGCAGACGGCAGTACATCTCATATCCAACTGAAGCCATATGCCCATGCTGCTGGGCCCCAAGTATATTCCCTGCCCCTCTTATTTCGAGGTCTCTCATTGCTATTTTAAATCCTGAACCGAATTCTGTAAACTCCCTAATTGTCTGAAGTCTCTTTTCCGAAACTTCATTTAACACTTTGTCACGTTTATACATTAAATAAGCGTATGCAACCTTGTTTGTCCTGCCTACACGTCCTCTAAGCTGATAAAGCTGCGAAAGCCCCATTTTGTCAGCATCCTGAATAATCATTGTATTTACGTTGCCTATATCAAGTCCGGTCTCAATTATTGTTGTGCAGACCAAGACGTCAATTTCGCCCTCAATAAAATCTTTCATTATTATTTCAAGCTCTCGTTCCGACATCTGCCCGTGAGCGTAGGCCACATTTGCGTCTGGCACAAGATGCTGAATTTTTATTGTTTCTTGCTCAATGCTTTCAACCCTGTTATAAAGATAATATACCTGTCCGTTTCTGGCAAGCTCACGGTTTATGGCATCTCTTATGAGTTCTGTATCGTTTTCCATTACATATGTCTGTACCGGCTGTCTTTCATGCGGCGGCTCCTCAAGAAGACTCATGTCCCTTATTCCCGAAAGGCTCATATGAAGCGTTCTCGGTATAGGTGTTGCCGTAAGCGTCAGGACATCTATATTTTCCTTGAGGCTTTTAAGCTTTTCTTTATGCGCAACTCCAAACCTCTGTTCCTCGTCAATTATTACAAGTCCCGGATTACTGAATTTCACATCTTTTGAAAGTATTCTGTGTGTTCCAATAACTATATCCGAAAGCCCGCTTTCAAGACGCTTTATTGTCTCCGCCTGTTCTTTTTTGCTTTTAAAACGTGATAATAGCTCTATTTTTATGGGGTACTCCTTCATCCTTGAAACAAAAGTATTATAGTGCTGCTGGGCAAGTATTGTCGTAGGTACAAGAAACACGACCTGTTTTGAGTCCTGTACGGCTTTAAACGCCGCTCTTATGGCAACTTCAGTCTTTCCGTAGCCGACATCACCGCATATAAGTCTGTCCATAACACGTCCGGTTTCCATGTCATGCTTTACTTCCTCAATGGCGTTAAGCTGGTCCTCCGTTTCCTCATACGGAAACATCTCTTCAAATTCTCTCTGCCATACATTATCCGGAGAATAAACAAAGCCCTTGGCAGCTTGTCTTTTAGCGTAAAGCTTTATAAGGTCTTCTGCAAGTATCTCTACCGCTTTTCTTACTTTGTTTTTAGCATTTGTCCATTCCTTTGAGCCGAGTTTATTAACTTTTACGCCGTTTCCGTTTCCGCCTATATATTTTTGTATGCAGTCCATTTGTCCCGCAGGCACAAAAAGATTGCCGCCGTCTGCATAGCTTATCTTTACATAATCTTTATTGACGCCGTCAACAACTATTTTTTCTATGCCTCTGTAAACACCTATTCCATGAGCCGAATGTACAACGTAATCCCCAATTTTCAAATCGGCAAAACTGTCTATTGTAACAGAATTTTTCTTTTTTCGTTTTGGGTGTTTCTGTTTTCGCTTGGCAAGAAAACTGCTGTCTGAAAAAACAGCTAAATCTCCGTCCGAATATAAAAATCCTTTGCTTAAATTGCCTCTCGAAACCGTAACCGTGCCTTTTTTTAGAGCCGCCTCAGTATAATCCGCCACATATGCGCTTTCCACTCCGTGCTGCTCAAGTTCTTTTACAAGCCTTTCCCCTCTGCTTTGAGAGGATGAAACAATAAGTATACGATAGCCTTTATTTTTCAGTTCTTTTACTTCTTCGCTGAACAGTTCAAAACGATTGTTGTAGCTTTCCGTTGTCCTTACTTTAAAAGAAATCATATCCTTTATGTCAAAGTCGGAAGCCGAAACGGCAATTGTATTCATTATTACGCAGTTCTTTTTTTCGGCAAAACGCACCATTTCCGCATAAGTGTATATTATGTTTGCCATGTCGGGAAGCATATATCCTTTTTCAATACGGCTTTTTATGCTCTCGGACAGCTCCTTTGAGATATTCTCGCTTTTTTGCTTTATTCTTGAAAGTTCATTGAAATAAATAACGGCATTTTCTTTGGCATATCCAAAAATATTTACCGTTTTATCATAAAAATAATTAATAAATCCTGCCACCGCGGAGTCATGCTTATTAATTTCAAGATTTTCCAAAGACTCCCCAACATGATGCTCAAGCATCTGCGCTTCACTTTCAAGCCCCTTTTTTACAAATGTTGAATGTGATTTTTTATATGCTTTTTCTATGTTTTTTATAGCTTTATCAAGACATTTTTCATCATAGAAAAATTCATTAAACGGATATATTTCGGTTTTTTTAATTCTGTCAACCGACCTCTGAGTCGATACGTCCATATCTCTTATAGAATCAACTTCATCGTCCCAAAGCTCTATTCTTACAGCATTCTCATTTACAGAAGGATATATGTCTATTATTCCGCCTCTTATCGAAAATTGGCCTTTGCTCTGTGTCTCGTCAGTTCTTTCATAACCCATAAGTATTAGTTTTTGGCTTAGGGTTTCCAAATCTAACATGTCGCCCTCTTTTATTCTGATAATGCTGTCTTTAAGAACTTCCGGCGGCACCAGTCTATCAAACACTGCTTCCGCAGACACAACCACATTTACATTTTCGTCCTCCAAAAGCCTTTTTAAAACATTCATTCTGTTAATATCCGTGTCGCGGCTATGAACATCCGCACTGTAAAATATAATATCTCTTGAGGGAAAAAGTACAGTGTTTTTATTAAAGAAGTACATGTCCTCAAACATTTCTTTTGCTTTAATATCATTTTCAGCTACTATAACAGACGGTCTTTTTAGGTCATATATAACAGATGAAATCATATGAAGCGTTTGCACGTCAATAACTCCTGTTGTAAGAACAGGAGTGTTATTTTTCAATATGTCGTCTTTAAGTCTGCCGTATTCCTTGCTTTCGGAAAGCGCGGCTGCAATATTTCTCATTTAAACACTTCCTCAGTTTTCTTCATTATTTTCAGGCTTCGGAATGAAGTTGCATTTATTCATGGCCTCTCTCACGCCGTCGGAAATAATTATTTTTACAGCCTCAGCCGCCTTTTTCACGCTTTCGTTCATAATCGGCTGTATATCCTCGGCAAAACAACTAAGTACATAATCTGCGAGATCCCATCCTTTAGGTTTATCTCCTACTCCAACTTTTACACGTACAAATTTATCAGTATTCATATGCAGAATTATATTTTTTATGCCGTTATGCCCTCCTGCACTGCCTTTTTCGCGTATCCTGAGACCTCCCGGAGGCAGGCTTATATCGTCATACACAACTATTATATCCTCAGCTGTAAGATGGTAAAAGTCACAAAGTTCCCTTACACTTTCTCCGCTAAGATTCATATATGTCTGAGGTTTAAGAAGTATTACTTTTTCATTCCCAATTCGTCCCTCTCCAATCAAACCTTTAAATTTTTTTTTTGAAAAATCTATGTTTTCTTCTTCTGCAAGCCTGTCTACCACATTAAATCCGGTATTATGCCTGCTCCCTTCATAATTTTTGCCGGGATTGCCCAATCCAACTATTACCTTCATCTTTTCCTCCAAAATCACAATTTTAAAAAGCAATAAGCCCTAAGAAGTATCTTAGGGCGGTTTTTATCAAATTAGACTTTTAAAGCCTACATATGATTGTAATTCAATTGTTTTGATTTGTAAAGTATTTTTATTCTGTGTATGCTATTTCATTTTCACATGTGCCGCCTTCTTCAAAACACTTAAGGTTTTCACATGTTGTCTCGGCAATTGCCTGAAGTGACTCTTCGGTGAAGAATGCCTGATGACTTGTTACAATTACATTTGGATACGTTACAAGTTTTATAAGGTCCTCATCTTTAATAATGTCAAGAGACCTGTCCTCAAAGAAATACTCGTCTTCTTCCTCATATACATCAAGAGCAACTCCTCTGAATTTATTTGCTTTAAGACCGGCAATAAGAGCCTCTGTATCTATAAGAGCGCCTCTCGAAGTATTTATAAGTATAACACCGTCTTTCATTTTTGAAATTGAGTTTTTATTAATAATGTATTTGCTGTCCGGTGAAAGAGGTACGTGAAGCGATATAACGTCGCTTTTTTTAAGAAGCTCATCAAGAGATACATAATTTACATCAAGATTTGGGTCTGGGAAAAGGTCATATGCCAAAATATTCATTCCAAGTCCTTTTACAATATCAATCATAACCTTACCTATTTTTCCCGTTCCTATGATACCTATTGTTTTTCCTCTTAAAGTAATACCCATAAGCCCGCTTATTTTAAAGTTAAATTCCTTTGTGCGGACATAAGCTTTATGTATTTTTCTGTTTAAAGTAAGAAGAAGTGCAGCGGCATACTCGGCAACAGCCGTTGGAGAATAGCTTGGTACCCTGAATACGGAAATTCCGAAATCTTTGCATGCTTTAAGGTCTATATTATCATATCCGGCACATCTCATAAGTATAACTTTAATACCGATATCAGCAAGCTTTTCAATTGTTTCTCTATTTATAATGTCATTGACAAAAAGACACACAGCGTCACAGCCTGTTGCAAGAGTTTCTGTACCGGGTATAAACCTTGTCTCAAAAAATTTAAGCTCAAAACCATACTGCGGTGCCAATTTTTCAAAGTAAATTCTATCATAGTCCTTTGTATCATAAAATGCAATCTTCATAATTATGCCTCCTGATATATTATCGTCTAAAAAATAACAATTCATTCGTCTAATAATATACATCATAGTTAAATAATTGTCAATATTATTTTGAGTTTTTTCATAAGAAATAGCAAAATCAGGTGGTTAAACCACCATACCACCTGATAATAGAAAATATATATAGTTATGTTAAATAAAAGCTCTGGCTATAAGTTGTTTTTTTAACAAGTAAATTTGCCATAATTTTTTAAAGATTGATATTAATTTATCATTTTTTCGTATATTCTTCAGATACCTTGTTTTTCATTTCAAGTCCCTGTTCAAATTCCTTAAGATTATCGCATGTAACCTGAGCTATTGCTTCCATTGATTCATCTGTAAAAAAGGCCTGATGGCTTGTTACAATTACATTCGGGTATGCCATAAGTTTTATTAGGTCCGTGTCCTTAATTATCTCCTGAGACTTGTCCTCAAAGAAATATTTGTCTTCCTCCTCATATACATCAAGAGCAACTCCTCTGAATTTGTTTGCCACAAGTCCGTCAATTAAAGCGTCAGTATCGACAAGAGCACCTCTTGATGTATTTATAAGTATTACGCCGTCTTTCATTTTTGAAATGCTGTTTTTGTTTATTAAATATTTTGTGTCTTTGGTAAGCGGGCAATGTATAGTTATAACATCGCTTCTGTTAAATAAGTCGTCAAGCGATGTATACTCAACATCCAAATTTTCATCAGGATATAAGTCGTTTGCCAAAACTTCCATTCCGTATCCTTTTAGTATTTCCACCATTATTTTGCCTATTTTTCCGGTGCCTATAATTCCGGCCGTTCTTCCTCTTAAAGTCACTCCCATAAGACCGTTTATTTTGAAGTTAAACTCTCTTGTTCTCATATAAGCCTTGTGTATCCTTCTGTTCAGTGTAAGCATAAGCGCTGACGCGTATTCTGCAACGGCTGTGGGGGAATAACTGGGTACACGCAAAACCGTAATATTTTTTTCTTCGCAGGCTTTTAAATCAACATTGTCATATCCGGCACATCTTAAAAGTATAACTTTTATGCCGTATTCAGAAAGCTTGTCTATTGTTTCTTTATCAGCATTGTCGCTCACAAAAATGCAGATAGCGTCACAGCCGTCTGCCAATACAGCTGTAGAAGCATTAAGCCTGCTTTCATAATATATTATATCAAAACCATACTGCGGCGCTATTTTATCAAAATAAATTCTGTCATATTCCTTTGTGTCATAAAATGCAATTTTCATATCAATACCTCCTGATTTGTTTTATATTATTATGCACAAATGGAAATAAAATTATTTTTCAAAAGCCGGAAATTACTAACCTTCCGAAATAACATTATATTTCAAAATGTTTTAAAATTTTAAATAAAAAAAGACCATAGGAATTCCTATGGTCTTTTTTTATATTATACATCAAAAAGTTTTGAGATTGATTCACCTGTATGGATACAGTTTATTGCTGATGAAAACATATCTGCAACAGAAACAACCTTTATATTGGAAAGAAGTTTTTCTTCAGGTAGTTCTATTGTATTAAGAACAAGAAGTTCCTCAATTGCAGATTTTTCAATTCTTTCAAGAGCCGGGCCTGAAAGTACAGCATGTGTACAGCAAGCGTCTACCTCAAGAGCACCCTTTTCTTTAAGAGCGTTTGCAGCATTTGTAATTGTGCCTGCCGTATCAATCATATCGTCAACAAGAATAAGTCTTTTTCCTTCAATGTTTCCGATAATATTCATTATTTCACTTACATTAGCCTTTGGCCTTCTCTTGTCGATTATAGCAAGCGGTATATCAAGTCTTGTTGCAAAATTTCTTGTTCTTCCAACACTACCAAGGTCAGGTGATACAGCAACAAAATCTTTAAGCTCATCACCATATTTTTTTAAGTAATAGTCTGTAAGAAGTGGTGCTCCTGCCAGGTTATCCACAGGAATATCAAAAAATCCCTGTATCTGTGCGCAGTGTAGGTCCATTGTAAGAACTCTGTTTGCGCCTGCAACTGTTAAAAGATTAGCGACAAGTTTTGCACTGATTGGGTCGCGTGCTCTTGCCTTTCTGTCTTGACGTGCATAGCCGTAATATGGCATTACTGCTGTTATCCTCTCTGCAGATGCCCTTTTCATAGCATCAATCATTATAAGAAGTTCCATAAGATTGTCGTTTACAGGACTGGATGTTGACTGAATAATATATACATCAGCACCTCTAATAGTTTCGTCAATCTTTACTGAAATTTCGCCATCGCTGAAATGTCCTACTTCACACTCACCCAGCTTAAGTCCAAGTTTTTCTGCAATCTCAGCCGCTAAAGCCGGATTTGCGTTACAAGAGAAGATTTTTATATTACTTCTGCCTGTATACATCATAAGATTTGTTCCTCCTTACAAACGTTTTGGTTAATAATACCCTAATATGATATACCTCAATAATGCAAAATTCAAGAAAATTTTACAAAATTATTACTTTATTAATGTTTTTTAACCCAACCGTCAAGATTAATCTGTCTCTGTCTTGCAACTGCAAGCGCATCTTCAGGAACTTCTTTTGTTATAGTAGAACCTGCTGCAACATATGAGCCCTTTTTCAAAGTTACAGGTGCAACAAGGTTTGCATTGCATCCTATAAATACATCATCTTCAATTGTTGTTCTGTATTTTTTCTTTCCGTCATAGTTAACGGTTACTGTGCCGCAGCCGAAGTTTATGCCTTCTCCGGCATCGGTATCGCCTACATAAGTAAGATGTGAAATTTTAGTTCCGTTTCCGATTGTGGAATTTTTAAGCTCAACAAAATCGCCGACTTTTATGTTTTCACCTACATGGCAGTTCGGCCTGATATATGCAAACGGTCCTACCTTTGTTCCGCTTCCTATAGTTGACTCCATAGCCACAGTGTACTGTATAGTAACATCCGGAGCAATTTCCATATCAGTAAGACGACAGTTTGGCCCAACAGTGCAGCCTTCACCGATTTTTGTATTGCCCTCAATTACACATCCCGGATATATTATAGTATCCATGCCAATTTCTACGTCATCATCTATAAATGTTGTTTCAGGATTAATGATTGTCACGCCGTTTTGCATATGATTTTCATTTATTTTCTTCCTTAATATATGCGAAACATCAGCAAGCTGAATTCTGTTGTTTACTCCGAAAAATTCTGTTTCATCGTCTGTTGCCATAGCATTTACTTTTTCACCGTTTGAAAGTATTATTTCCAAAGCATCAGGAAGATAATACTCTCCTTGAGCATTATTGTTATTTATTTTCGACAGAGCGTACTTAAGGCTTTTTCCCTTAAAAACATATATGCCAGAATTTATCTCCTTTACTTCTTTTTCTTCAGAAGTTGCATCTTTATATTCAACGTTTTTTACAAAAGCACCGTTTTTATCTCTGATTATATGCCCATAGCCTTCTGAATTTTCAACAACAGCCGAAATTATGGAAACGCCGTTATCTTCTTTTCTATGAAACTCAACAAGCTTTTTAAGAGTAGCGGAAGTTATAAGGGGCGTATCACCATACAGAACAAGTACGTCTTTGTTTTCATCAATGAATTTTTCAGCCTGCATAACAGCATGTCCCGTTCCAAGCTGTTTTTCCTGTACAACAAAGTCTGCACCCATGTCTTTAACAGCTTCCTGCACCATTTCATGTTTATGTCCTGTAACCACGCATATTTTTTCAGCACCTGTTTCAAAAGCTGTATTCAAAACACGCTCAATCATAGTCTTTCCGCATATTTTATGTAGCACTTTAGGGAGCCTTGATTTCATTCTTGTTCCCTCTCCTGCTGCAAGAATTATTGCATTTAGATTTTTCAAAATTAACAACCTCCTTTATATACACATATGATTAAATCATATTTCCAAGCAAAAATCAACCCGAACGATATAATCATTCGGGCATATAATTTTTAATAAACCTATAAATGAGGCACTAATACTTTTACTTTTTCAGCTTAAAAGCACTCTGTCGTTTGACATATCCTGACCGCTTGCTTTCTCAAACATCATCAAAAGGTCACCCACTTCAAGATTTTTCTTCTTTTCTTCTTTTAAATCAAGCAACACATTTCCGTTATGCATCATCATAAGTCTGTTTCCATATTTAATAGCATCCCTCATATTATGCGTTACCATAAGAGCTGTGAGCTTATCTTCGGCAACTATTTTTCTTGTAAGGTCAAGAACCTTCTTTGCAGTTTTCGGGTCAAGAGCCGCAGTATGCTCATCAAGAAGCAGAAGTTTAGGTTTTGTCATCGTTGCCATTATAAGTGTTACGGCCTGTCTCTGTCCTCCTGAAAGAAGCCCTGCTTTCTCGCTCATTCTGTTTTCAAGTCCGAGGTCCAATTCCTCAAGGTAAGTACGAAACTTATCTTTTTCGTCATGGGTTATGCCTTTTTTTAAGCCTCTTTTTTGTCCCCTTCTTAAAGCCATTGCAAGATTTTCCTCAATAGACATATTTGTTGCAGTACCCATTCTCGGGTCCTGAAACACCCTGCCTATATATTTTGCCCTTTTATGTTCCGGAAGTTTTGTAACATCATGTCCGTCAATTATTATTTTTCCGGAATCGACAAAAAAGAGTCCGGCTATAGCATTTAAAATAGTTGATTTTCCGGCACCGTTTCCGCCTATTACCGTTACAAAATCAGCTTCATCCATACTGAAATTGACACGGTCAAGAGCCATTTTTTCATTTGCCGTCCCTTTTGAGAAAATTTTTCTTACATTAATCATATCAAGCATTCTGCTCACCGGCTTTCCTTGCCTTAACTTTTTTTGCAGAATGTAAAGTATCTGTAAGCGCTGAAATCTTTTCCTTAAAAAGCGGAAGCGACAGACAAACGGCAAGCAATACGGATGACAATAATTTAACATCCGTAGGCACAAGTCCTTTTGCAAGCACAACGGCTATTATTATTCTATATATAATTGAGCCGAACACAACCGAAATAAGGCTTCTTAAAATTGAGCTGCTGCCGAAAAGCACTTCGCCTATTATAACAGAAGCAAGACCGATTACGATTGTTCCTGTGCCCATTCCAATATCGGCGTAACCGTTATACTGCGCCATTATGCCTCCGGAAAGCGACACAAGTCCGTTTCCTATCGAAAGACCAAGAATAACCATCCCATTTGTGTTTACGCCAAGAGCTCTTATCATAGACATATTGTCTCCTGTAGCTCTTAATGCATAGCCTTTTTCCGTGCTTAAAAACCATGTAAGTATTGCTATTACAATACTCACTGAAACAAGCCCCACTATTATTACGGCAATATTATTTTTAATACCAAGTCCGGTTACAAAAGTAATAAGCGTGCTTACTTTTAAAAGAGGAATATTGGCTTTTCCCATTATTCTCAGATTAACCGAATAAAGCCCAGTCATTGCAAGTATACCGCTTAAAAGAGGCGGTATTTTAAGCTTGGTATTTAAAAATCCCGTTACAAATCCGGCAGCCATTCCGCATATCATAGCCAAAAAAGTTGCAAGAAATGGGTTCATTCCGGCAATAATACCACTTGCGGCTACTGCGGCTCCAAGAGGATATGCTCCCTCTGTTGTAAGGTCTGCAAAATCAAGTATTTTATATGTTATAAACACACCTAAAGCCAATATGGACCACATAAGTCCCTGTGAAAACGCACCGATAATGATACTCAGCTTCATAATTCAAGTCACCTTTCTTTATTTTTATATATATGATTGTAGTATCATTGCAATTTATTGTCAATCTTTTTCAACGATTTAAAGTATAACAATTTAAAGCGTTTAACGGTAAAAGTTTAAATTATTAAAGTGAAAACGAAATTTTTGGTAATCTGATCAACATAATTTTTATAATAAATAAAATTTAATGCAAATTTTAAGTTGAAAGTGTTTACGTTTGTGTTAAAATATAATAAAATAAGCTTTGAAAGGGGTGCATGTTATGGATAGGATATCAATTTCTAAGGGCGACATCGTCAGAATGAAAATCGAAGCCATAGTCAATGCTTCAAACACTTCACTTTTGGGAGGAGGAGGTGTTGCCAGCAGTATACAGAAATACGCTGGTGATGAATACATGCAGGCATGCATTGCTCTTGGAGGCTGCAACACCGGAGAAGCTAAAATAACACCGGGCTTTAAACTTAATGCCAAATATGTAATCCATACTGCCGGACCAATATGGAGAGGCGGAAACAAAGGTGAACCGGAGCTGCTTAAAAATTGCTATGACAACTGCCTGGATCTGGCTGTTAAAAACCATATTAAATCAATTGCTTTTCCTTCAATAAGTACAGGCGTATATCGTTATCCTGTGGAACTTGCAATAAAGATTGCTCTTAAGGAAATCATTACTTTTTTGAAAGTACATCCTGAACTTGAAAAAGTTGTAATAGTATGCAATGATGAAAGGACAACAAGACTTTATAAAAATTATTTAAAAAAAATTGAAACACAAAATTTGTTTTAATATTGCGTGCCGATTATAGCGGCACGCTTTTTTTATTAAAAAAACTTATCATTTGTTTATTTAGTATTATCAGAACTTTTTTTACTTTTAATTTTAAACATGGCAATAAAAAATTTAAGTCACATTATGTAGATTGGTGATTTTTTTGTTGACAGCCTGTCCTCAAAAACATCGCAAATTCAGTTATCCACAGAGTTATCCACTTTATCCACATATATGTGAAATTATTTTGTACACATATTTACAGTTTATCTAATGTAATTTTTTTTATTTTACTCAAAAATATTTAGAAAAAAAGAAGGATTTTAACTGCTTGTATGGAATATTATGTAGTAAGCAACAAAATTAAAAGCGAAGCAATGTAAAGTGCTTCTCTGAAAGGAGCTGATAGTATGACATACACTATCCACAGCAGAAACTTTGAAATCGGCGAAAAAACGAGGACTAAAATTGAAGAAAGAGTAAAAAAACTTGAAAAGCTCTTTCCTTCAAACGCCCATCCTGTGATAGGAATAGCTCTTGAAAAATCATCATATACCGCAGAAATCACTCTTATGATAGCAAAAAGGATTGTAAGAGCGGAAATGTCTGACATTGATATGATGGCGGCCCTTGACAAAGCCTGTGAGACTATTGAAAAACAGATTGTCAGGTATAAAGGCCGTATGCGTATCAAGATGAGAAAAAACGGTGCTTTCAAAGCTGAGTATGATTCTATCCCTATTAATGAAGAGGATCTTCTTTCCGATGAAACAAATGAAATTCATATCGAAAAGAACAAGAAGTTTGAGCTTAGGCCTATGGACCCTGAAGAGGCAGTTATGCAAATGGAACTTCTTGACCATACATTCTTTGTTTTCATGAACGATGAAACAAGTGAAGTTAACGTTGTATATAAGAGGAAAAACGGTACATATGGCCTAATTGAACCTGATAACCGCTGATTATACTAATATGATTACTTGTTTATTGTGACGATTTTGTTGTTTGACAAAATGTATTTTGCATAAAAAGTTTGGAGATGATTCCGATGGGTAAGAAAATTTCAGCGCTGTTAATCTCAGCCGCATTGGTTGTTGGTATGTGTGTACCATCTTTTGCGGCAGACGCGCCGAGTAACACGATATCAGTTGCAGGAAAAGGAGTTGTTTCGGTAGAGCCTGATACAGCTGTAATGGATTTTACAATTGAAACCGACGGCAGCAATGCTTCTCAGGCACAGAGCAAAAATTCAGAAATTTTCAATAAAGTATCAGAAACACTTGAAAATGCCGGAATATCAAAAGATAACATTAAAACATCCTATTACTATGTCTATCCTAAATATAAGTATGATGACGATGGTAATGAAACTTTAATTGGTTATGAGGCAACTAATTCTTTTGAGGTTACAACCACAGATAAAGATAACGTTGGAAAATATATTGATATAGCCCTTAAAGCAGGTGTTACGCAAAACGGCGGTGTCTCATTTAAAATATCACAGCCAGAGAAATATTATAGTGAGGCTCTTGCCGATTCTATACAAAATGCGCGTTTGTCGGCCGAGACCATAGCAAAATCCCTTGGAAAGACTCTTGGTTCCCCTATTTCGGTAACTGAATTGGGTGACGGCAATGCCTATAATGTATATAATAAAGGCAGTGGAAAATATGTTGCTGGAGGAGCTGGTTCTTCCGCAGTAGAGGATTCTGGTTCTAGTTATGTTGATATAGGTTATGACAAAATTGATGTAACTGCAAATGTGACTGTAGTTTATTCGTTTAATTAACTTTTAACACTTAAAATTCAATACTATAATAATCTTAACGATAGGCATAGTAATTTTTAGGCATTATATTTTTAAAAAATATAATGCCTTTTTATTGTATTAAATAATTTTATTATTTGTTAGTCCCCTTACATATATGTTAAAAATTGACTTTTTCATGGAAAATGATATACTATTTAAAGAATATAAGCATATAAAGAGGAGGAGAATTAATGAAAAACAGTTTTTTAGCGGATTATTTAAGCAAAATTATTGATGTCAGCTTTACACTTGAGGAAGACGGCTCAAAAGTTAAAATTGGTCATGATGAGCCTCTCTTTAATGTATCAATAAAAAATCCAATTAGCAAAACCGAGCTGCTTAAAAGTACATCGCTTGCTTTGGGAGAAGCGTATATGAGAGGCGATATAGAACTTGACAAAGATTTGTATTACGTATTAAATCTTTTTCTTGCAAATATAGGAAAATTCAGTTCTGACAAAAATGCGCTTAAAAAAATAATCCAGACATCTGTTTCAAAGGCAAATCAGAAAAAAGAAGTTTCCAGTCATTATGACATAGGCAATGATTTTTATAAACTGTGGCTGGATAAAAATATGACATATTCATGTGCCTACTTCAAGGATGAAACAAAAACTATTGATGAAGCTCAGGATGATAAACTTGAGCATATATTGAAAAAATTACAGCTGCAAAAAGGTATGACGCTCCTCGATATAGGCTGCGGCTGGGGTTCTCTTATTATTAAAGCCGCAAAAGAATACGGTGTTAAAAGTTTTGGCATTACATTAAGTGAAGAACAGAAAAAAGGCTGCGATGAAAAAATCAAAGCAGAAGGTCTTGAAGATATGGTAACTGTAAAGATAATGGATTACCGTGACCTTGAAGACAGCGGTCTTGTTTTTGACAGAGTTGTAAGCGTTGGCATGCTTGAGCATGTAGGACGAAAAAATTATGAGCTTTATTTAAAAAATGTACATAAAGTGCTGAAAGACGGCGGTCTTTTCCTTCTCCATTATATAAGCGCTCTTGAAGAACATCCCGGCGATGCTTGGATTAAAAAATATATATTCCCGGGCGGAATGATACCAAGCCTTCGTGAAATAATAAATTTGCTTCCGGAGTTCAAATTTTACACTCTCGACGTTGAAAGCCTGAGACGCCATTATAACCGTACCCTGCTTTGCTGGAGAAAAAATTTTCTTGCACACAGAGCAGAAATCGAAAAAAAGATGGGCATAGAATTTACAAGGATGTGGGACCTTTATCTGGCTTCATGTGCCGCAACATTTAATAACGGCATAGTCGACCTTCATCAGATATTAATGTCAAAGGGCATAAACAATGACCTTCCAATGCTCAGAGTGGTATAAAAAATTAATGGCTGTGTCTTTTATGGCACAGCTTTTTTTATAATATAAAACAGTTTTATGTTTTTATCTATGTTTTACCAAAATTTTCATGTTTTGTTTTACAACTTAATACAGATGCTATATAATTGTTAATATTCAACAGCACTGGGAGGTCTTAAAATGGATAAAAAGAAAATTGCGGTTCTTACAGGCGGAGGAGATGCTCCGGGGCTTAATGCCGTTATCTATACTTTAACAAAAACTTGTATACTTAAATACGGGTATGAATTAATCGGCTATAAATTCGGATACAGAGGCCTTTATACAAATGATTTTATGCCGCTTACACTGGAAAACACAACAGGTATACTTCATAAGGGCGGCTCTATTTTGTACAGCTCAAATAAGGACAATCTTTTCGATTATAAAGTCAAGGACGAAAACGGAAATGTAATAAGAAAAGATGTATCGGATGTAGCAATAGCCAATTTAAAAAAAGAAGGCGTTGACGCTCTTTGTATCCTCGGCGGCGACGGAACTCTCACAAGTGCCCGTGATTTTGCCAGAAAAGGCGTAAATGTAGTAGGTGTTCCAAAAACCATTGACAATGACCTTGCGGCAACCGACCGTACATTTGGTTTTAACACAGCCGTAAATATTGTTACCGAGGCTTTGGGCAGGCTTCATACAACAGCCGAAAGCCATCACAGAGTAATAGTTGTAGAGGTTATGGGAAGAAATGCCGGCTGGATTGCGCTTTACGGAGGTATTGCCGGTTCCGCCGATGTAATCCTTATACCTGAAATACCATATACTCTTGATAATATCATACAGAAAATACATGAGCGTGACAGCAGAGGAAAATTATTTACTATAATTGTTGTTTCTGAAGGTGCAATGGAGCTTGGCGGAACTGTTACGGTAAATAAAATTGTAAAAGACAGTCCTGACCCTATCCGTCTCGGAGGCATAGCAAATAAGCTCACATATCAGCTTGAAAAGCTTTTAGGCGAAGAACATGAGGTGCGTCCTGTAGTGCTTGGTCATACTCAGCGAGGCGGAGAAACATCACCTTATGACAGAATACTTTCAGCCCGTTTCGGCTCATATGCAGCGAAAATGATACATGAGGAAAAGTACGGCAATATGGTTTGCCTTGACCATAGTGTAATAAGTTATGTTCCTCTTGAAAAAGTTGTAGGCTCACAGAAAAAAATAAATCCTGAAACAGATGAGCTTGTGGAAGTTGCAAGAGATTTGGGAGTTTCATTCGGCGACAGACCTGTAATAAGAAAAAAATAAACAACAGCGGCTCAATTCTTTGGGCCGCATTATTTTAAAGAAAGGCATTATATGGAAATAAAATTAAATATGTTTCAGCTTAAATTAATTGCCGCTATCTCAATGGTTATAGACCATACGGCAGTAATGCTCGGTACAGACTTTATGTATTATATGCCTATGCGTACAATAGGACGTATCTCCTACCCTATTTTTGCTTTTCTTGTAGCAAACGGCTGGAATAAAACCCATGACAAAACTGCTTATATATCAAGAATGATGGCTTTTGCCGCAGTCTCGGAAATTCCGCACCTTCTTTTATTTGGCTTTGAAAAAAATGCCGGTCTGTTTAATCATGTTGTATTTTTTACATTGCTTTATTTATTAGTTTTTATTTGTTTATTGTTGTATTTTGCCGTAAATGAAAAGCAGAATAAAATCACATATATAAGTTTTTCAGCCTTTTATTTTTTTATGCCGTTTTTTACTGGCAGAAGAAATGTATTATATACTTTCACATACTCAATGTTTATTATGGCTTTTATCGATAGTATAAAAAAAGTACCGTATATTAATATTGAAAAAGGTAAAATACCTATACTTTCTGTTATAAATAAAAATAATATAATTCTTATTCCGCTTATGCTTGCCCCAACGCTAATTTCAGGAGAATATGGTTTTATGGGTGCTTTGCTTATAGTTTTATTAAGTAAAAGCATAAATAAAAATAACGCTTTTTCCGCATTTTTCATTGTTTTGTGGGCATTAAATGAGTATATCATAAACCTTTCAAGCATAACATTTTTTATTCCTGTTTTGTTGTCAGCAATGCTATGCTTATTATATAACGGCAAAAAAGGCAGCGATAAAAAATATGTCTTTTATGTCTTTTATCCTCTGCATCTTTTTATACTGGGAATCATGCGGATTTTCTGTTTTTAAGTATTTTGAACACAATCATTAAACATATCAAAATAAAAATTAAATTAACAAGATTTTTGTGGTCTTCGAAAAAAATCGTAAAATCTTCCCAATGTTCACCAAGCATATATCCAATGCTTATAAGCACGGTATTCCAAACCAATGCTCCCAAAACTGAATACACAATAAATGTTGTGTACGACATACTGCTCATTCCGGCCGGAAAAGATATGTATGTCCTGCTTATTGGAAACAGACGGAATATAAAAACGGAAAAACTGCCGTATTTTTTAAATTTGCTTTCGGACTTTTTAATACCGTTTTTTATTCCTATACTTTTGCCTGAGAGCTTATCAATCACGCGTCTTCCAAACCTACCGGCAAAAAAACACGCCGAACATCCTAAGACGGCTCCTAAAAGAGATACTCCAATACATTTTGACAAACTCATTGTGCCGTTATAGACACAGCAGCCAATAAACGGAAGCAAAATTTCGCTTGAAACAGGAAAGCAGGCATATTCAAGGGTAGTTGAAAAAAACACTCCAAAATACCCGAATTTATTTACAAACGACATTAAAATTAAAATCAAATCAGCCAAAACATCATCTTCTAAACTTTTGTATAGAAAAGGATATGCTGTTTTGGCTGATTTGATTACTGAATAGAATATTTTCTGTCAAGACTTCTGTACTGTATTACTTCAAGCAGGTGTTTTGATGTTATATTTTCACTGCCTTCAAGGTCCGCAACTGTACGTGCCGTTTTAAGTATTTTGTGATATCCTCTGGCACTTAACCCAAGACGGTCAAAAGCCATTTTTATAATTTCTTTTTCTTTGCTTTCCAATGCACAGTACTTTTCAATTAAAGGCGGCGTAAGCTGTGAATTAAACTGTATGCCGTCGTTTTTATAACGCTCAAGCTGTATGTTGTGCGCTTTTATAACACGTTTTCTTATTTCTTCAGATGACTCCTCTTTTTTACTGCTTTCAAGGTCATCATACTTTATCGCCGATACTTCAACCTGAATATCAATTCTGTCAAGCAGCGGGCCTGATATTTTTCCTCTGTATTTTGCAATTTCGTTCTGAGTGCACCTGCATTTGTCGCCGTCGCCAAAGTATCCGCACGGACACGGATTCATAGCAGCCACAAGCATAAAATCTGCCGGATATGTAATAGTGGAATTAACCCTTGCTATTGTTACAGTTCTTTCCTCCATTGGCTGACGCAGTATTTCGAGGGCGTTTCTCTGAAACTCGGGAAGCTCATCAAGAAAAAGAATGCCTTTATGCGAAAGCGATATTTCACCCGGTTTTGGTATTCTTCCGCCTCCGGTAAGCGCGGCCGCCGATATTGTGTGATGCGGAGAACGAAACGGCCGGCTTTTTATAAGAGAAGAATTATTCCTTAAAAGTCCGGCAACAGAATAAATCTTTGTAATCTCTATGCTTTCCTCAAAAGTAAGCTCCGGCATAATTGTAGGAAGCCTTTTTGCAAGCATGGTTTTTCCGGAGCCCGGAGGCCCTATCATAAGTATATTATGATACCCTGCAGCGGCTATTTCCATTGCACGCTTTACGTTTTCCTGACCTTTTACGTCGGAAAAATCAAAAGTGTTTTCATCCTCATTAGTTATTTCTTTTTCGTCTGCTTTAAAAGCCTTATCCGGAGATTTAAAAAACTCGACAAGTTTTGTAATATTTTTTATAGGATATATTTCTGCTTCTTTTGCCAGAGCCGCCTCATACCTGTTTTCAACAGGCACAATAAACTTTTTTATGCCGTTTTGATAAGCACTGTATACCATAGGCAAAACTCCGTTTACACTTTTAATAGTTCCGTCAAGAGACAGTTCGCCTATAAGCATAAAATCCGATATTTTTTTCTGTGCTATAATCCCACTGCAAACCAATATTCCCGCCGCTATAGGCAGGTCAAAAAGAGGCCCTTCTTTTTTTATGTCAGCCGGCGCAAGATTTACTGTAATACGTTTTACCGGAAAATCAAGGCCACTGTTTTTTATTGCCGTACGTACCCTTTCCCTTGATTCCTTTACAGCAGAATCAGGAAGGCCAACTATATCAAATGCCGGAAGTCCGTTGCTTATATCAGTCTCAACATTTACTGTAAATCCGTCAACACCGGCAATAGAACTGCTTTTTATAATTGATACCATATTAATCCCACCTGTAATAATGTTATGCTTTTTGATGAAGCCCAGTCATTTAAGTTATGTTTTTAGAACTCAAAGATAAAGACTATAAAACTATAACCAGTTTATCACAAAACGGAATTATTTTAAACTTCTACTGTATCATTTGTTTAACTTTGGCACCGTTATAATAATATTTTATAATGTCTTCCATCTTAAATCCATCGTCGCTCATTCCTTTTACACCATTTTGGCTCATTCCGCAACCATGCCCTATTCCGCCGCCTACAAGTACGAAATTTTTATTGTTTGCATCTTGCCAAGTTTCTATAGCAAAAAAGGCACTCGGCAAAATACTGTAATTTTTAAGCACAGTGCCGTCTTTCAAATTAAGATTTACAGTGTCTCCGCCGTATCCCTTAGGTCTTAAAAGGCAGCGTATATTGTACTCTGTGTAAACAGTAATATCTTTGTTGTCAAATATAAGTTTAAGAGCCATAACATTTCCGCCATGTCCTCTTTTTGTAATTTCCATGTCTTTCAAATGCCCTGCAGATGACAAAAAATCTGAGCATTTTTCAGGGAGATTATAATTACCGTTAATTGTCCTGTTTTTGTCGTAAATTCCAGGAAGATTGTTTTTAACTGTGTTTTCAAGCTGAGAGAGGCTAAAAGTTACATTCCATCTAAACCATTTCGACCATGAATCATAACTTTTGGTATTTGTGTCCTCAAAATAAGAAAGTGCTGCATTTTCCGACGTAAAATCCACATTATCATCATTTCTGTAAGAAAGGTATGGTTTCGTATCCGATGGGAAAGTGCCGTTTTTTGCCCATACCTCACATGACGATGCTCCTGTTCCGCATGAAGAAGCATAGAAATTTGCGCTTACTACTTCATCATTATAACAAATGCACGTTCCTTTTGTTACGTCGGCAGCTTCGTCTGATGTCTCGTTTTCCAAAGAGCTGTTATAAACCTGACACATAACCGTATCGTCGCAGTTTGCACCATAATTTAAATATTCGTTTGAATAAAACTCGTTATATCCGTAGCTTCTGGCACACACAGCCTGCACTTTAGCAGCTTCACTGCCGTAGCCCGAGGGCATTTCGCTTGGTATTACACCTTTAACATAATCCTCAAAGTTTACTTCATTTATTACAAGATAGCCGTTGTCTGTTTTTTCAATATCAAATTCACCGTAAAAGTCCTTTGAGGCTCTGTTTCTGTCATCACAATCCAATGTGATTTTGCCGGATACCGGAACTAATGTCACGCGCCCCGAAGAACATATATCGCTGTCAGACATATCAAGTTTATTTACTGTGTTAACCTTCGTCCCCGCTTTATATATGTCAATTCCGGAAGTATCTGTAAAAATCACATTGTCGTGAAAATATCCGTTGTCACTGCTTATTATTACACGCATTTTTTCCGGCTGATATTTTTCAGATATTAAAGCCGCCGATATTTTTCCGTTTTTTAAATAAAAATCATAATTGCAGCCTGAAATCAATTCTGAAATCGAAGCTGTCTTTGCTCCGTTATATGTACTTACGGCATTAAAGCATTCGTCTTTATTAATATTTCCTTTGTTTTCAAACTCGAATTTGCTTCCATCAAAAGAAATTATCCGGTCTGTTATTTTTTCAGATACAGGCTGCATATTTTGAATTTCTCCGCTGTCAACAGTAATATCATAAAACCCAGTTTCAGAATACGACGGATTTTCAAACTGCCGAGTACCATAATTTAATAAAAACTCGCAGTTATTTTCTCCGTTATTACACATATACACATTCTGAAAATCGGCAGTATCGCATTTTACATTATTTATTGCCGCAATCTCACCGTTTTTTATAAATACTTCTATTGTCTTGTCAATACAAAAGTCTATATTTATTCCGCTGTGGTCAAGAACACCGATGCTTGTAGCCGTTTTATAGGCATCCATACCGCCTGTTTCAGCCGTTGCAAAAATACTTATATCTTTTCTTTCTATTCCATGCTGTTTAAGGTCTATTCCTCCAAAAAGCATGTCAAGCCAAAGCCTCAATGATATAGCTTCGTCACTGTTTTTTATGTTCTTCCCTGTTTTAATGCCAACATGTTTGCATATTTCCTGAGCCTGTCCATAGCTAAGCGGTTCATCAGGATTAAAATTTTGGCCGTCACCACTCATTATTTTGTCACGGCATACGGCATTTACATATTTGTCGTACCAGTTTCCCCTTCCAATGTCATCAAGGCCGCAGTATGCAGCATTTTCAATATCGTCAGAAAAAACCACAGCAAGCATTTTTGCCGCAGTAGCACGAGTTACACACAAATTAAAATAACTGTTATCACTGCTTTCATTTGCGCTTTGTGCACCCTTGTCATTATTTTCTATAATGATATTTTTGTTTTCACCGCTTTGACATCCGCATAAAATAAACACTAAACATAAAAAAATAAGGTATATCCTTTTCATATATATCCCTCCTAATATATATAATATGGATACATTTGTAAATTATTTTCGAATAAATATGTATCCTTTTACAAATTCAGCATAACTGTAAATCCCTTGAAATATATGATATATTTATATGTTGTTAGTCCTTGTTTTATTATTTGCAATATTCATTACAAACTGCAAAATTGATATTAAAAATATAAATTGCGTACAAAATGCAGACAATTTTTGATTAAAAATACTAATAAAAGGACTATTCATTTGAATAGTCCTTTTATAATTTTTTAGTAATCACAATACTTACTGTTTTAAATCATAATTTTTCGGCTGCTTTTGTAACATATGCAACACAAAATTTAACGGTCAGTGTGTGCCACTCGAAAGAATGATTATTTTAATTTAAAATATATGTAAAAGTGCTCTAATATTTTTCAAAATTGTATTAAGGGCAACTTAATATTAATTTTGTTGTCCTGCCTTAATTAGCGTTACTTTATTAATTGCATTAACTATTTTTTCAAAATCTTTCACAAAGTCTTTTACTAAGTCTTTTGAAATTTCATTTCTCTTTGCATTAGCATGCTCTCTGTCTGATTGATGTGCAATTAAATTACGTCTATGATACAACTCATTAATTCTACGTTTTAATTTATCCATAGTTTTTTCATTTGCGCCTTGTACATAAAATGCTTCATTAGCAATCTCCATAATATTTATTCCTATAAGATTCATTTGAGCTTTGAATGATTCAAAAGATGTCATAGTAACACCAGAATACATACCATTAATGAATTCTAAAAACCATTTTGAATCTTTTCCTGAACTTAAAGCCCCCTCGACAATACTCATTTTCACTTCAATATTATTGTATTTATCTGTTTCTTTCCATCCAGGTGTTCCTTCAAATATTCCATATAGCCCAAATTTAGTGAGCTCATGCAAATAAAAATCGAAAGCGCTTTCTAAAAATACAACTTGTGAACGCCATATATCTTCTGCATTTTGTCGTTTATCCTCTAGAATTAGTTCTTGCGCAATATTAAATTGATCTTTTATTGCTTTTATATTATCATCAAAATGTTGTTTAATTTCATCCAATTTAAACTTAACAACCTCGGATTTACTATTTTCTCTTGTATCTTCTGCTCTCCGATTCAGATCTAAATTTCTCTCATCGTTCATATGATTGTATTCACCTGATTCAATTTATATCATTTATATCATTATTTAGCATGGGAATAGCACCATATTTGCCAGATATATATTCCCTTTCTAAATTTTCTGTTTTTCTAACATTCTTAATTTCCACCAGAGAATATAAATTGGTCGAGCGTTCTTTATCTAATTGGGTAAACCACACTTGGTCTCTTCTAAAGAGTTTTGAATCTAATAGATTTGTATCATGAGTAGAAAAAATTAATTGCGCAAACTGTTCCTGTCTAATAGTTTTAAATAATCGTATAATCTCATATACAATCGACTCATGAAGCCCTGTTTCAAATTCATCACATATTAATATTTTCCCATTATTTAATATATCAATAATAGGACATATAATCTCAAATAATTTTTTTATTCCAGTTGATTCTTCTGTCATTAAATCTGTCTCAAATTGATCATATATAACTTTTGCTTCTATTTGATTTGTCTCCGGTGAAGATAAAATTATATTTTTAAGAATTTCTGGCATATCTTGTGGCAAATCCAGACTATTAGTTTTTACTTTTTGAATTTTTACTTTTATATCTGAAATCCCAGTATCTAATTGTTTCATAATCTTAACAAATACACTTTTAACTTTTGGGTCATTTTGCATTAAGTTTATGGAATATTCTGTCCAAGTATTATTATTAGGTCTGTAAACAATTATATCATTTTTAAAAAATAAAAAAGCATTTTCAATCTCTTTAATATTAGTAAAATTAGCTGCACATGTTAAAAACAAACGATTTTCTTTTAATATACCTTTTAATACTCCTTCACTTATTTCAAATATCTTTTTAAATTTATCGCCAGGGTATATTTCCATTACGTCACGTTCAAATATTTTAACCTGCTTTCCATTAGGAAAATAGTATAAATATTCGTTATTTATTAAGTTCTTTATAATTGAAAAACCATATGCGTATCTAATATTATCTTTTACAAATTGAATGCTATACTCACTTGGTGTATTAATATCATTCAATTTATGTGGCTTTTGTTTAATTACTTCCCCAGGTTGAAAAGTCATGCTTCTTGTAACTAACGTTTTCATAAAGTCTATAGCACTTAAAAAATTACTTTTTCCAGACCCATTTGCGCCATAAATAACTGCATTTCTTAAAATTCTATAATTTCCAAATTTTTTCAATTCATTTTCAAATGTATTATCCTTTCCAGCAATAGCAGAGAAAGTCACTTTATTTTTTATAGATTTATAATTTGAACATGAAAATTCCAGTATCACATTTAGCACCATCCTTTTATCTTCTTTTTTCATGCTACTCCTCCTCAATTGTTTTGTCAAACAAATTTGCACTGTTTTTGCATTTTTCGCATTAAAATCACTAATTTATGATGTCTTACCATACATTTTATACATATTTAAGTCTATTTAAACAACAAGTTACCATTATTTAGTTACCCATTTTGCAATCTATCAATGTCTAATGCATTTTTTATTTAATCTTAGCTTGTTTCTATCTTATTAAATAACCTCATAAGAAATAACATGAGCTGTTCCCTTGTTACAAAGTTTTTATACTGTTTATTTCCGTTTTCGTCTCCGGCAATAATGTTGTTACTTTCGGCCCATGTTCTGGCCTCTTTTGACCAGTCGGCCGGTTCTTCGGTCTTTAAACTTGATAAATATGTATTCATCATTTCATTAAATTGCGCTTGTGTCATCATATCGTCGTCATCCTCTTTTTCTTCAAAATCCTTGTAACAGACATCTAAATCAAAATTCCCGCTGCACCCGGATATGCTTCCGGAGTCTGTATATTGCCACATTGTGTGCTTTATTTCGTCATTGTTTCCCCATTGTGCGTTCCAAAAATATAGGGCGATAGATTTATCAATAACTTTCGTTAAAACGCTTTTGCTTGCATATATGCCGCATTTTAAACCCTGCGACTGTATGTAATTAATGAATGTACTACATATGCTGTTAATAAGTGCCTTATCGTTGTACAGATTTATGCCGTGCTTATTTTTGTAACCGTCTGCGTCCTCCATATCAAACAATATAGGCATGTCAAGCTGTTTGTCTTTAATAAGGCCATAAACATATTTAGCTTCTTTCAATGCGTCGTTTGCGCATAAAGCATAGCTGTAATGATAAACGCCGACTTTAAGCCCTGCTGCTTTTGCCCTTTTGTAATTTTCTTCAAATTTTATGTCCGTAGTGTCGGTACCGTATGAGCTTCTTATAATAACAAAGGAAAGGCCTGCCGCCTTAGCGGCGGCAAAGTCTACGGTACCATTATGTTTACTTATATCAAAACCTTTAAGCATTTATATCACCTTCAGTTATTTGTGTCATTCGTTCCCGAAACCGTACTGTTTTCTTCCTTTTTCGTATCAATTGTTCCCGAAACCGTATCGTTTGTGCTTTTTACGGTATCAACTGCGGCAGTTATTTTTTCGACTGTCTCTTTGATTTTATCAATAACTGCATTTATTTCTGCTATGTTTCTGGTGCCTGCGGCGTCAATTTTAGCCTCAGCTCTTATATATGTAATAAGTGATACTGCCGAAATAACGGCACCGGATATTGTCTGTATAGTGCTGCTGTCTGCTCCCAAAGCTGTAGCAATACCAACCGCTACACCGGCTATGCAAGCCCATAACTTTCTTGATGATAACTTCTTAATAATTGTACTCATATAAAATTCCTCCTTAGCAATCAATGTTTTGTTGACTTATTTTTGTTTGTGCTATCTTGGGGTAGGCTAAAAATCGTATTGATATCAAATCCCATAAATAATCACTCCTAACAATCAATATTTAATTTACTGCTTTTATACTTGTATCTGGTTACCGTCTTTCTTCCTCGTCCCTGATTTCTTCTCTTAACTCGTCAAGTCTGCGGTCTGCCTGCTTCGCTGATGCCTCAACCGCCACCATTCTGTCTTGAAGCTGATTGTGTTTGTCCATTTTCTTCTCAAGATATTTAAGCCTTGTACTGAAATTGCCATAAACACAGCCAAAAGAAACGGCATAAATGATTATCTGTATCCAAAATTGTATACTAAATTCCAAGTCCTCACCTTCTTATAAAAATACCCCTGCCATTCGGCAAGAGTATATATTATTCTGCTGTTGTATAATCTGTACCGGTTATGTCTTTATATTCTGCTGATGTAAGGCTGCCGCTTAAAACAAATCTTGAAACATCATCTGTGCTGTATATTCCTCTTTCGTAAAACCTTTTAACTATTTTGTACATTATATATTCCTCCCTTAACTCTGCTGGTCTAAAAGTATCTGTGCCAAAACTTCATCGTGTTCGTTTTGCTTAATAATAATATTTTGCTGATTTAAAAGCGCTTCCGCCTGAAAAAGTTCATCGTCTGTTGGCTCTTTCACAGTATCTGTTACATCTTCCCAAGTACCGTTATTATATTTTTTGCCGAGAAGCGATGCATCATAGCTGTCAATCTGTATCATAGTATCCTTAGTTATTTCATTTGGTGTTTCAAGGACACTTGAACAAATATTATTGCTGTTTATTTCTGCATAAAACATTATTTTCACACTCCTTAATAATATTCAACAACTTCAAAACCAACAACTGTACTGTTTGCATTGTTACTATTTCTATAGGCTGTAATAGTTGTTGAATTTGTAAGTTCAACTCTTGCAAATTGGTCCGCATACTCTGGAACAACATTTCCCAAATAAGATATAACCGATTTGCTTGTATCTACAGAAGAAATAGTCGCTGTAGCTGAATACACTCCAGCAAGACTTATTGTACCTCTTTGTATGCTCTTAATCACACTTATCTCCCCTCCTGTTAAAAGCGATTGAACCTGTGCTGCCACATTGTCGCCAGTAATTACAGGCTGCCATTCTCCCCATTTTGTACTATATACTCTCACGGCTATAAGGTTACTGTAACTATGTGCCACCTGTACTCGACGTGTACTCGCTGACTGCACGCTGTAAAAATATTGTGTAACGAACACAAATGTATCATTAGGCATTAATGCATGAAGCTCTGGATTAACTGTGCTTGTAATAGCCGCAACTACAAGCTCATATGTTGTTGTATCCAAATTTGTATTTCCTCCAGGATCATATGCTGCAACTTTGCGAAAAGCTCCTAAATTATCTCTTGCTGCATTGGCTGCATTTGCTCCGGTACCTCCATTTTTCACCGGGATTACGTCTACATCCGTATAAACTTTCTGCCAACTGCTCCAAGTCCCGGTATTGCCATCGTAGTTTCGTGTAGCCATTATGTTATTTAGGTAACCATGTGCCAATTGCATTCTGCTTCGGCTTGAGTCTGTTGCCAAATAAAAAATTTGTATTATATAAGCATAGCTTCCTCCAAGCAAAGCATATAGTTCAGCATGATTTGTAGAAGAAAGAGAAACAAGCATAACACCGTCTGTAGAAGTATCCGCATAATCCACTGCTGTACTTGCTGCAGTTAATTTGCTTAAACCCAAAAGGTTTGCAAGCCCGTCTTTAGCCGTATTTGCCTCTGTTCCACCGCTTTTCACTGGAAGTACGCTATTATCTGCCGCCAATTTAGTAAGTACATTTGCACCTGTAAAATCACTTGCCGGAAGCGCTGCGTCTGCTTTACCAGCATTGGCTTTCATTTGTGTGTCTATTATGTCGGCATTGTTGTTGAAGTCATCTACATCATAAAAATCATCCTGAGCCGGTTTCTTTAAATTGTAATTCGTTGTATTTGTTGCCATTTACATTGCCTCCTCTCTTAACTGCTGATGTGTATAAGCCGCCATCTCCACATGTGTCATTCCTGTAAATGTCTGGTGCTGATTGTACATAATGACAACCGATAAATATAAATCAAGCGGCAGGATTTCGTCCAGCCGCTCATTTACTGTGCTTCTCATTTTTTTGTTTATCAATGCCAGCTTAACAGTGCATGTTTGGTCGGCTATGCTTAAGTCGTAGCTGTAGCCGTCTTCTCCGCATAGGCTTGTAAGTATCTCGTTTACCCTCTTTTCAGTAAATGGAAGATGAGCATTATACTTTGTAAGTATTGCAAATTTACGCTCATCCAGTGTATCCGTATCCTTAGGTGTTATTTTAACAATGGCCTCATACCGTTTTACACCGGCTTTATCGGCAGTCTTTACAAACTGTTCCGCCATAACTGTGTCAACGGCTTGTGACACATTTTCAAGTGCCGGATTTTCGGCCGCCGCCAAAGAGATAAACTCACGCACATTTTTAAGAACATCAGGAATATAGTTTTCAATTTCCATTTACAGTCCCCCTAACGGGTATGTTGTTTGTATCGATAACAAGATTGCCTGCGGCATCGTTTATTTTAAGGTTTTCTATGTCCGTAATGCCTTCAAACTCGATTAATCGGCTTTCAATCTGGCTTAGTCTTACAACAATAGTGCTGTCTTCCCATGTCTTGTTAAGCTCTAAAAAATAAGCATCAAGTATGCTTTCTATATAGCTTTTGGCATCGTCAGCGCTCCAGCCGGAGGCATATGTAATGTCACACGTGATGTTTATGGCTGTGCTTCCAGCGGCTGTTACCGTTACTCTGTGGCCGAACGGCGCTATGCCGTAGCCTTCGCCGCTGTTTACTACCGGGTCGATAGCTGTCTGCACCGTATTAACAAGAGTTGAGGACGGAACACCGTAATCGCTTGATATAATTACAATGCTTACATTGCCGCCGCCCTCTGCTGCTCTGTAGGCTTTGCAGCCCCCGACGCCGTCAATGGCATCTATTTTTTCTTTGTAGTCTGACCTATTGCCGCCAAATGACTGATTGCCGAAGCTGTTAAAATACCGTGTGCGTAAGTCGTCGTCTGTTTCTTCATCTTCTCCGGGCACAAGTATTTCCGTAAGCTCGGCACTTGTCAGACCCTGCACATAATCTATAGGTACGAGGGTTCCTGTATAGCCGTTCGGCTCGTTTCCTGAGGTCTCACAGGCCAGTTTGTAGCTGTGGTCCGCATCGCTTATAAGCTCCGTGACTGTGTAGTTATAACTGTCAAGATTAAACCTGTTTCCTATAGGAACAGCGGTGTTAAATATACCTTTCACTACGGCATATGTTGCCGCTTCACGTTCAAGACCCCTTTCAGCAACACGCTTGTCAAGATAATCACCTGTCATGGTGTCCGCAAAAGTCTCATTTAAGATTGTATCAAGACTTGTGTACATCTGCGCAAGCTCTATGGCAGCAGGTGCAATAGCGTCATATATAACACTGCCTTCCCTTTTATCCACACTGCTGGATACCTTTGCAAGCATCTGATTTAATATGTAATCGTATGTATAGATTTCAAACATTTACACTCACCCCGCTTTCAAACGCTCCGTAATCACAGGTCACCGTAAATGTAACGCTTAACGTGTTTCTTCCTGTTTTCTCAAATGAAAAGTCAGATACATCGCTTATACGGTAATCCTGAGTAAGAGCTTCTTTTATACGCCGTTTTAATTCAGATTTGACATAGTTTATAGGCTTGCCAAAAAGGTCCTTAAGCTCTATGCCGTAATTCCATGAAAAAATAAGCCAGTCATATCTTTCTGTATTAAGCATAAGATAGACGGCTTGTTTTACGGCTTCTATTGTGTCTTTTTTGCCTGCTATAAAGTCTTTGCTTATATTAAGTCCGTATGTTTTTGAAGGCTTTGCGGTTACTGTAATATTTGTTGTTGATAATCCTTCAGGTATCATTCACTCACCGCCCTGTCTAAAATTAAATATTTCTGACCTCCGGCCAGCCGCATAAGTATGACCTTGTCACCGGCTTTAAGTGCATTGTAAACCGTAATCTCGTGTTTTACAGCCGGCTGCTTAAATGACATCTTTGACTCACTGCTTTCTGATGTTTCCTGCATATTAAATGTAGTAAATATCTGTTTTATGGCAGGATTATCAAAGCTTATTTTCGTTTTGTAGTCTGTCAAATACTGCGGTATTATAAGCTGTTTTTCGCCTAAGGTAAGTTTTTGGTCAATAAAAATCTTAAGCGGCGAAACGCTTTTAACAGTTCCAAATACAATACTTACAGGCTTTGAGTTATTGACCGCGTTTACTGCTACATTTTGTATTACTTTTACTAAATCAGTACTGTTAAGCAAGATACTCACCGCCTGACAGCTCTAAATCCATTGTGTGCTCAGACTGTTTAAAAGTATGGGTACACTTTTCAACAATAAGCCAGTTATTTGTAAGAATGTCACCAAAGTTTAAAAACACAGGCACTTGGCTTCCCGCTCTCACTCTTAAATCACCAAATACACCGCTTACTGAAATAGAACGTGTTTTGTTGTTATATAATTCCAGTATCATGTCAGCCACATTTTGCCCGTTTGAGATGTCGTTTATCTTGTCAAAATACTGCAGAACGCCCCATCGTTTAATCGACTCGTCACATTGCTTTGGAAAAATCTTCATTTCATGTGTACTGCTGTCCTGATAAAGAAGCTTGACTTTGTTGTAGGTCTGACTGTCTATTGAAGTCTCATAATTAAAGTCCTGCGCCGTCTGTTCCTCAATTTTAACAGGTACTTTCATGTTTCCTATGTTCTTTAAAGCAAGCTTCCCGAAATCATCATAAAGCACATACATCTTTTTTGTATTCTGCATTGTCACTTCAAGAGCGTTTTTCATCATGTCAAAAAGAGTAGTATTATCCTCAACGCGGCTGGCTATTATGTAGCCTGTGTCATCAACATCGCCTGTAAATAAGCTGAAATCTTTGGCAATCCGCTTTAAAAGCCAAGAAGCCGTCTTGTTTTCATACTGGTATGTGTCTTTGTTTTTAAAGTACCTAAGCTGGTCATATGCCGTTACCGAAATAAGCCCGTCTTTGCTCCTCGATTTTTTAAACACAAAACCTAAAAAAACAGGTTTGCCGTCAACTCTGAACTCCACCCTGTTTCCTTCCTGAAAGTCTATAATATTATCTTTTATTACTGAAAATTCAAGCTGTCCCGGCGTTCCTTCTCTGCCTGTGGTCCACTTTATTCCTTCTTCAACAACGGGCTCGTAAACTTTGTTTTTCTGCGGATTTTCAATTGTTAGACTAATATCCATAAAAATCACCTCACAAAGCCGGAATAATTATTTTCTGCCCTACTGATATCCTGTTCGGATTTGCTATTGAGTTGGCTTTGGCTATATCCGCGTATTTGCTTCCGTCGTCGTAAAATTTCTTTGCCAAAACCCACAGTGTATCACCGGATTTTACTGTGTAGCTTTTATCTTCCTGAGGCTCCGGCGAGTTATCAGTCTCGCGCTGTTTTTCAATTGTTGCCGTGCCGTCATCTGCTATGTTTACCACTGAAGTTTTAATGTCGTTATACTCCTTTAATGTAATGCTGACCGTTATATCAAAACCGTCGCCTGCCTGTTCTTTAATCGTGTAGTCTTCGAGGCTTACCCTGATATTTGTGTCATAAAGCCCGGTGCCGTCCGGCATTTCTCTGTTTACTATAAACCTGAAAGGCTTTTTGTCATTTTTAAGTTTCTTTAATTTGTCAAGATAGTATTTTTGATTTTTCAAGTCTCCGTTATAGTTGGCAAACGGGTATTTTACCGCCGGAATACGCATGTCAAAACTTAGCTCTGAAAGCCCCGGAGCTTTAATGAAGTTAAACTCACTTTCATTAATTAAAGTCACAGTGCTGTTTTGGTTTTTAATCTTAATTTGTAAACTTTCCGGTGCAACAGGAAGCAGTAAATCACCTAAATAAAACTCATACATTTATCATCCCTCCGCCATAACCGCCATGGCCTCACTTGTTTTTCTTGCCAAATGGTCGACAACTCCGTCAATGTCCATGCCGTTTTTAACTGTGTTGTTCATGCCTGACATATCAACATTAATAGTCGGCGTTACATAACGCATAACGATGTCACGCTCGGCCATTTTACGTAAGTATTTCATGTTGTCGTCATCGGTCTTCATGCTGCTGGCCATACTTCCGGTGTTGGCCGCCGTCTGCGCCGCATAGTTTGTACCCGCATCACTGCCGCCGTTTACACCCAAGTTCGGAATATCTGGCATATTAGGCATAGCGGGCATCTCAGGAATAACAAAGTTGTTTTTGCCAAACAAGCCCTTTGCTTTGTCTTCTATACCTTTGCCGAAATTGTTCCCGGCTTTATAAGCCTTGCTATAGCTTACTCCTTTAAATAAAACAGGCGCCCTTCTGTCTATAGTAATCGCATTCTTATTCTTTCCCCACTTGAGCACATTGCTTTGAAGTGCTGAAAGACCGGCAGTCCAATTTGTTTTAAATATGGCATCAATAATTGTAGTAACGACTTTTCCAAGAGATAGGAACCATGAAATAATCTGGCCTATAAGATTTTTAACGGCATCTCCAAAACTGTTAAATCCGCCGTTAGCGGCATTGAGAACAAACTCTATAATGCTGATAAAAGGTTCAATAAACGTCCATATAACCTGTATCATGGCATTTACTACACCGGCGGCAATATTAAGAATAAAAGCACCGGCTGTTGCTATGACTCCGCATATAACGCCTGTGGCACTTATTGACGTACCCTTTACCTTGTTTATAATTGCTATTACTATGTAAATGGCTGCAATAACAGCGATAATAGATACTATTATCCATGTGATAGGGCAGGCTAAAAGTGTTTGATTAAATATCATTTGTGCTTTTGTCATTCCAGTTGTTTTCAAAGTTTCTTCAGTAATAGCAGCGCCATGTGCTACTGACGCGAGTGTTGAGGCAATCTTAACCGCTTTGCTTATACCCTCGACAATAATGTTCGCCAAGACAGCTGCCTTATATAGCCCTAATATTGTTACAACAGTTAGGATTACAGGCCCGATTATCGACCAGTTATCGCTTATAAACTTTGCCGCGGTTGCTGAAATATTTATAATACCCGAAATTGCATAAGTAATAAAACTGAAAGCCCCTGCAAGCTGTAAAATAACCTGTTTTGCGGTACCCATGTTGGCACTTATAGTATTAAAGAACTGAAGCACTGCCGGATAAACTTTGCCGCCGACCGTTTCCCTTATATCGCCCCAAGCGTTTGAAATCTGCTTAATTGCACCTGCCGGCGTCTGTGCCATGACCTGATTCATATTTCCTACATTGTCAGTTATTACCTGCGCCAAGACAGCCGCTCTCTGTTCCTCGTTGCCATATTTAAGAGCTTTTTCTTGCGCATCGTTAAATGTAATGCCAACTCTTGCAAGTGTTGTGGTCTGCCCCTGCATAGCTTTTCCCATCATATTGCCTATGCTTACAACGTTTTGTGCTGTAACGTCAACTCCGTTTTGCTGTACCGCAAGATTATTCATAGCCGGTATCAAAGTCTTTAGTGACTTGTCGGAGTTTAAGAATGTGGCAAGCTGCTGTGCTCCTGCCATCTGCACTTCATCACCGACAACGCCTATTTTCTGCTGTGCAGCCGTGAGATTCTTAACTGACTGCACCATGCTGTCAGTAGCGCCCATTCTCTGACGCATTATAGTTGTAAGTTTTGTTTCTGCTTCTATCTGCGTGTTTTCGGCTTGTACAGAGCCGCTGAAAAAGCCTATAGTCTTTTTAATCCCCTGTAAGCCGAGATATACTCCGGCTATGCCTTTAATTTTGTTAAGCAGCCCTGCCGCCGGTGAGACTCCGCCGCTGAAATCTCTGTTAAGGCTTCTCTGCGCTTGGTCTGCCTGTGATATGTCGTTTCTTATGCCTTCAATTGCAATATCAACCTGTGCAAGTGACTCGCGTGCGGTATTTAATGAAGCAAGGTTTACAGTTCTTCCTGACGCTCTCTCTACATTCTCAAAACTGCTTACTACATGATTAAGAGCCGTAACCATGTTTGAAATAACCGGTGTCACCCTGTCCTGAAGCTGTATTGCTGTATATATGGTTGCCATTTGTTTTGCCCCCCCCTTTCTAAATTTTCGTACTAAAAAAGCACTCACGTTAAGTGAATGCTTTGCTCTTATAATTCTATTCTTCCGGTAGGCGGTTCTTTCTTCGGCATTTTTTCTTTTAAGGCCCTATAAAGGCTCGATGCCTCATTTCTATTTGAAAAATTGTCGCGTAAAAGAAGATTCTTTTCCTCTCCGCTTGATGATTTATAGGTTATTAGCAAGTTCCCGGTAGTATCAACTTCTGTCTTAGTTTTAGGAGCAGAGCCAACTATAGCGCCGGGCACTCCGAATAATGCGCCACCAACAAGTCCTTTAGTTAGACTGCTTTTGCTTTGAGTAAAAGTTTCTATGTCGTTACTGTATTGGATATCAATTATATTAGATACTTTGAGAATCATTTCTGTGTCTTGCATTTTTTTTGTTTTACATTTAATACGGATTTGGTCGTCAATTAAATATACCTGCCATGTGAATCTCTCATAGCCCTCAATATTTTTAATAACAAATCCACCATGTCCGCCAAATTCTAATCCGCCATCTTTAGTTTTTTTCGGTCCAAACAGTCCCATATTATCACCCCTGAAAATAAATTCTTTTTAAATTGTTTTTATTATACATCACAAATTATAAAAAATCTACTTTCCTTGGCGTTCTATCTCTTTTACTTTCTCTTCGTCATCTTTGTTTTTTATATCTATTGCAGCAGCTATGAAGGCCTGTTCTTCTCTGTCCATGCTTAAAAATCTTGAGGGCGGCCAGTGAAATTTATGCAAGCAGTAATATGCATAATTAGACTCAAGGTCGCCCTCCATTATTAGTTTTTTGCTTCTTCGACTTTATCATCAAATGTTACATCAAAGCCGTCTAACTTTTGAATTTCAGAAGTTAAATTCTGATATTCTCCCGGAGAAAGCATCTCTTTAATAAGCTCCTCCGCACACATTACGCCGTAACTGTCCTGAAGCTCTTTATCATTAAGATTAGGATAAACAACACTTGCAGTCACAAGTTTTCCAAGATAAGTATCCACGTCAAGCTCCGGTGCTTTCACTGCTTTTTTACCGGCGATAGGCACCATCTTAGTACACGTTTCTCTTATTCCCTCATCACGTTTAGCTGACAGCGGACGTATCTCCCACTTGATAGTTTTTCCTTTTTCATCCGCAAAGCTGTCTGATACAGCTAAAAACAGATGTTCCTTTTTCTTTTTGTTTGACTTTAAAAATGCACTTAAATTTTCCATATCTTAGCCCCCTATTATTCCATTCCTGTAAGTTCGTTAAATTCTTCCGGCATCTCCCAATCCTCAAATGTGAAGTCCATGTCCTCATCAAGAGTATCGCTTCCGGTATCAATTTTGGCAAGTATCCCGCCGTCAAAATTACAGTCTTTCAAAATAACTGTCTGCCTTCCTGCACTGCTTGTCGGATCCTCGTTTATTATCATCATGTCAAAATACATGTCTTTTCCGCTTTCTTTAAACTTATAAAGATACCTTCTAAGTATAGACTGGTTATAATGAAATGTGGCACTTCCGGTGCCCTTCCAGCCGGTTGCTTTGTTTCCTTTGCCTGTTTTGCCGAGTATGGCAACCTCAGTCTTGTTTTTCTCCATTTTGGCTTCGACCTTGGTTGCCTGCATAAAGTTATAGCGGTTGTCGTCTATTGTTATATAACACTCAGCCAAACTGCCTGATACAGTGTCTTTTGCATTTAATATTTTAGGCATTTATTATTCCTCCTCACTGAACAATTACTGTCATATAGAGCTTACTCATTGCGCATACAGGCGTTACCGGATTAGTAACGACAACGCTCTTTTTGTCACTGCCGGCTTCCACGGTAACGTCTTTAGACTCGAAGTCCTCTATAGCCTGCAAGTCCTGTAACTCTTTGTTGTAAGTTACAATCTCATTCCATAACGAAAGCCTCCCTGCCGCGTTATTCTGCACTTTGCCTAAATATGTCGTATTGAAAAGCACTGCAATGTCGTTGCCTATCTGGTCAAGCACACGAATTACCTGATTTGATGAAAAATCAGCGCTCTTATCAACGGTAGCTGATACAAAACTGTTTATATCATCAAGTACATGTACCTCATCGCCTACTTTATGGAATACAAGGTATCCGGCCTTAAGCATTGTTTCAAGCTGGCTTTGTTTGAAGTCTGTATTAACCGTAAATTCACCGTCATAGGTCTTGTTTGTATTGCTCTTGTTTACAGCACATGACGCCTCAGCGCCTGTAAGCCAGTATACAAGAGAGCTTTCATCCCAGCCGTCATCTGTAACAGCGTTTTTAAGATTGATAATGCCTTCATAATCGGCAGCATCGTTGTAAAGCACTGTCTGGAATTTAACACCCATTTCATCACGCAGACGTTTTGTATAAGCCACAAATAGGCTCTTTACGGTATCATCGGTGCTTAGGCACCCAAGAGTATTAAAGCTGTAGCTTTCAAGCTTATCCAAAAATGCCTGATAACTGTCCCCTGTAACTTCTCCGTTTGTGCCTCCTGTCATAGGTGCTGCGGCCGTTGCTGCAAGTGTGGCCGTTTTATCAAATACAACAAAGTCATTGTCAGCAAGCTCCGAAGCTGCTGAAACGGTCTGTGTATCAACGGCTGTGCCGTCAAAATAAGTTGTTACATCAAACTTGCTTGTATCATCTACATTTGCGGCAATCGCAATCTTTATGTCATTGCCTCTTATACCGCTGTACTTAGCTGTTCCAAAAGTATTTGACGCTTTGTCTCCGCTGTTAAGCCTATAGCAGTAAAGAGTTTTGGCATTTATAAATAAATCCCTAAGCCCTTTCAGCTTATCTGATGTATAGCTGTATCCAAAAATAATCTTGCTGTCTGACTGGAAATCCCCGCTTTCAACTGTGAATATCTCACCGTCAACGCCCCAGTCAAGATCAAGTGCTAAAGCGCAGTAACCTCTGTCGCTTATGCTCGCATTGGCGCTTGATGCACTTACAAAGTTTATGTAACTGCCCGGAAGCACCTTGTTTTGTGTTAAAAATGTTCCTCCGCCAAGCATTTATTTCACCCCCGCTTTTTTAAAGTTCTTCTTTTTAAAATTTTCTATCGCCTTATCTATTTCATCAAAAGTGTATGCCCTGCCGTCGTCAAGAACTGCATTAAGCAGGTCCGCGCTTTCGGTATACTTTTTTGATTTTAGTATCTGGCTTTTTACAAATACCTGTTCCTTTTTGATTGAAACAGTATCATTTTTTGACTTTGCCAATATAGTTTACCTCCTCCATATACTCATCATCGTTCTTTACATATCCGGTTATGCTGTAGTCCACAAAGAAATGAAGCACGTAATCGGTGGTTTGGCTGTGCATGCCTGTACCTCTCAGATATCCGTCATCAACCTGTATGTACTCAAGCAGACTGTAAAGTTCTTCCGCAACTGCTTCGCTTTGTTCCTTATCGCGGTGCTGCGGAAAGAACCTCACATCAAAACTGTACTGCCTTTGAAAATGTGTTCCCAATCCCTGAGTATGTATCTGTGTCAAAAGAATAATAAAAAAACAAGGCTCTTTAAAACCTTGTTCTATATCCTCTGTGCGTATTTCGTATTCATTTTGACTGTAAACCGTTCTAATCGCATTGGCTATGGCCGTTTTTATCTTTTCAATCATTTAAACGCCTCCACAAGAAATTGCTGTAACTTCTTTTCGATTATCTTAGGCGCATCGGCCTCAAGCTCTTTTGTGGATACGGTGAGCATAAATTTTCCTTTTACCCAGCCTTTATGACTTGGCGTTCTATGGCCATATTCAACGTATTCAGCATACTCAACGGGATTAATAATTTCTATTGTATATGTATTTCCGTTTTTATTTACTTCTCCTACCTGCCAATTGCGTTTAAGTTCACCCGTTTTTGTCGGCGTTATTGATTTTACTTTTCTTAAAAGCCTTGCGGCAAGCTCTTTTACAGCACTTTCGGAAAACTCATCCATTTTCTGTGAATCCAAATTTTGAAGTTTATCCCTGAAAGCCTTAAGCTGTGATATGTCCACACTTACACTCATGCTCTCTCCACCTCACTTACGAGGTTTATTTCTTGATGGCTTTTGTACTTTGCCGGTATACCTGAGGATACAAAAACGGCACCGTCTGACGTAACAATCTTGCTTCCTGCCGGTATATCATACTCAGGAGAACAAAACAGCTTTATTGACTGACTTACGTTGTCGGTGCTGTCTGTCTGTGTGCCGTTTGGGCTGCTTTCAATGCTTATGTGACATGGTATCGAGTCATATAAAACCGTCTCCGTTGTATTGTTTATAACCCCTTCGGCGGTTGTATATCCTATAACCTGAACAGTGTTACTATGCAAGCCTTCTATATGCTTTTTCATAAGATTATACGGTATATTCATGCTTACCACCCGGCCTTCCTGTACCTGTCAAGCTGACCGGTATAGTTCTTCAAAAACGCCATACCCGGATTATCAGAAACAGCAGAGGCGGAACCAAAGGAAACACTTACATCTCCCTCAGTTATGCCTTTTACACTGCCTTCCGCCTGCTCCTGCCCTAACTGGTCGGCACGGTACATGTCAATGCACATGCTGTACATCGTATTGTAAAGGCCTTCAGGGACTTCACTTATCCGGCAGTAATTGCATATCATTCCCGATATTTTATCAATTGTAAACTCGATTAAAGCATCTTTATCGGTATCCGAAATGCCGAGAAGCGTTTTAAGCTTTTGAACCTGTTCCGTCAGTGCCATTATCCTCACCGCCTGACTTTGCGGCTTTCTTAGCCTTTTTGTCTGGTTCAACTACCTTATAACCTTTGCTTATATAAAACTGCAGCTTATTATTATCAATATTTCTGCTTATATTTCCTTTCGCTACCAACATTATTATCACCCCTTATACAGTTGACTTATGCATATAAATACCTTTTGCCTTGTTCTGGTAAACAAAGCAGTCGTGGTAAAGCCTGAACTGGAAAAGCCAAGCGTCAAGCTTCTGGTTTTCATCAGGTGTAAATACCTTAGGCAAAGCAAACTTCTTTACCTGAAGCACTGCCTCAGGATATATAATCATAAAGTTTATGTTTTTTGCTTCGGCACCCTTTGCATAGCCCCATGCCGATGAACCATCGTTAAGTGTTATTGCAGTATAAAATCTTGTCTTTGGTACATATATGATAGGCATACCGTTATACCCTGCAAGAACTGTGCTTACTGTACCGTCGGAGCCCCACTGTCTGGTTAATGCACCATTTAATATAGGCTTTAAGTCACTGTTTACATAAAGCTTTCTGCCTTCCTGAGGTGCCTCTGCGGCATCCATTTCTTTTACTGCTTCATCTATAGCCGCAAGCACTGTATCTTTTGTAAGAACTGCCGCATCTGTGGTTAAAATGTCCTCTGTTCCGGCGTATTTTGCGAAACGATAAGCATCAAGCTCAGGCACTACCCAGTTTCTCATAAAGTTGCCTGTAACTTTGCCGAAAGCTGTACCCAGTGTTTCTTCATCGTCCATTCTGTCAACAGAAATTTCTTTTCCTCTTTCCTCATTAAGCTTCATTGTTTCCCAGCCGACAGTTACATCGCCTTGAGGATACCCTGTAGTTCTGCTATAATCCCCAAGCCCGGTAGTTGATACCTTAAGCACTTTTACTTCATTTACACCGCTGAAATCCGGTTTTATTCCGGCGTCAAGACCTTCGGTAACCGCCGATGCCTTGTAAACATCATCTATAATCGGTAAAAACTTTTGTGCGTATTCAATGCTGTTTGCCATATTTTTTCACTCTCCCTTAATCTTTTAATCCTGCGGCAGCTCTTGCACTTGATACAAAAGCGTCTATGCTGGTACCGCCGCCGTTGTCTTTATTGTCACCCGGATGAAAACCATTACTTACGTTTTTTATTTCTTCTACATCAAAAAGATAACTGTCGCTCTTTTTAAGCCCCTCAAGGTCAAGACCATCAATAGATCCATCATCTTTAAGATTTATCTTATCCATGTCGAGCAATGCCTTTATTGCTTTTGAGTTTTTACCCTTTGCCTGAAGAATAGCCATATCAACAGCGTTGTTCTTGGCCATGTCGCTGATTTTTTTGTCATAGCCTGTTTTCTCTGTCTTATATTTTTCCTGAAGGTCGTTAAATTGCTTTTGTAAGTCCTCGTTACTGCCGGATGACTTTTTAAGAGCCTCGATATCTTTATCACGGGCTTTTATCTGTTTATCAAGGTCTGCCTTAGCGGTGTTCAATGTATCATAATCCGCCTTTGATACATAACTTTCACCGAGTTTTGCCGCTGCCTTGCTGTCCATTTCATCCGTGTAACTGTCCCCGATTATTGCCTTTAACCAATCAAGTTTCATGTTTATTTCTCCTTTCTTTTCCCAATAAAAATAAGACCTGTTTAACGACTGTGTCTAAAGTCGAGATATCCGGACCACCGCCTTTCTAAAATAAGGTATATGAAATGCCTTTGCACATGCTTGTCACCTCCTGAAAATATGTAATAAAAAACCACCTAAACATTTAATGTCTAAGTGGCTTAACAAAATTCTACATTCTCATTTATAAAAGTCTCATTGCTTTCTATAGCTATGCTATTTTTTAAATCATATGGCATCGTAGCTTTCATTTTTATTCCTTTAACAAGTACACATGTAAACGGTTTTAATGGTATTGGCCCGTCTAAAAATAAAACTTTATATTTGCCTATTGAAGCTTCATCTTTAACCTTCAACATTTTTATCACCTCTCAATTTTTCTTTGTATTCCTCTAATTGATTTTCATAAAATTCTAATTGACTCTTTGTCAATTCTACTTCTTCTAACGGTATTTTATACTTACCAGTATTAGAAAGTAAATACTTTTTGGCATCTATCTCATTTAAAATTGTTCTTAAATATTCTTCCTTATCGTCATTCATTTTAGTAGCATTCTGCATAAAATGATGCGTTTCCTCAAGTACATCAGAAATTGTTGCATCCGGCCTAAAAATAATGGTATCTCCTATAGTAACAGCTGTTGCATTCTGTTCTTTTAAATGCTGAATCCAGTTTTCATCAGCAATCTGGATGTTTGCTCCCCTTTTTATAATTTTACCTACAATTTTATTATATGCCGGTGTATCAATAATTTTTTGCCCGTTTTCGTTACTATTTCTATGAGTATACCCTTTATGCCTAAAGGCTTCATTCGTTGATTTAATTATACCACTTCCATTAGCATTATCAACATATTTTTCTTTCCACTGCTGATAAGTTATGTTCCCCGGTACTGTGTAGCTTTTGCCCTCGCTGTCTCTTGCCGCTCGTTTTTCATCCTGAGTAAACTCGTCGTTGAAATAAGGTACCGTTGTACATCTGCAATTCGGATACAGAGGCGGAGCATTAACGCTCATTTCAAAGTCTTTCATGTCAAAAACTTGACCGTCCATAGGGCCGCATATTTCGCAGGTCTTGTCATCCAGTGTCGCAAGATATTCAACCTTTTCAACCCCAAGCTCTTTGTAGCTGTCCTGCGATGCCATTGACGAAAAAGCAGCCGACTCCGTAAGAACCAGCCGTTTAGTATTGCTTAATTCCATATTTAACTCTTTTGCTATCTGCCGTGACACTTTGTCCGGTGCCTGACCTCGTATAATGCCCTGTGTCAGCGCTTTATCAAGGGCATAGTTTAATCTGTCCCGGTTCTGCCATATCTTATCTGAGTACGTCTGATTATCATACGTCCACGGTTTAGCAAGGACCTTGTCAATCTTATTTTGGTCAAGCGTTGCAAAGGCACTGCCAGTACCGACATATTTTTGTATCTCAAATACATTTTGGTAGTAACCTTCTTTGTACACATCAGCAAGGGTTTTATCCATGGTGTTTTGCTTATAGCCTGACAATTCCTCGACCTTTTCCCTCATCTGCATTTGAAGTGCCCTGAGGCGGTCTATTCGGTGTATGTCCGATGCAGACTCAAGCTGTTTTTCCCAGTCGGCCGATATGCCGTTTTCCTCACCCTTCTTTATGTATTCCTTTAGATCCATTTGAAAACGCTTTCGTTCATCTGAACTGAGTATTTTTTTAGCATCCGCCATTGTGAGGCTCTCATTTTTGGCAAAACGTTCATAAAAAGACTGTATCTCCTTATCAATATCATTTATTACCGCCTCATATTTATCCTGCATTTCGGGTATAAGGTCATCTGCTTTTTTCATGAGATTGTTTTGAAGGATTTCCTGTCTGTTCCTCCAGTATTCGGCGTTTTTCATTCGGCATCATCCTTTTTAGGCTCATTGCCTTTATCAGGCTGATTATTCTGTTTATTCATTTGCTGATAAGTGCTGTATTTCTCCATATTTTCTTTTTCCTGTGCATCAAGCTCTTTAAGCTCGGCATTTACATCATCCACAAACGGATGATGTGCAAGAAGCGTCTTATCTGAAACAATACCCTTTGACTGGTTAATCATATTTACGGTTTCGACGTCATTCATAGGCTGTGAATAATTAAGGGTAACGTCTATAGAACCGCTGTCATATGCAGTGCCGTTGTGCCTGTTGTAATCATCCGTAATAAACCAAAAGAACTCTTTAATCGCCTTCTTGAGCTTTGCAGCCATACTTTCAGCTTTTTCTCTTAACAACTGGTAGTGAAATCTAAGGCTTACGCCACTTGGCGCATTTCCGAAAGTATCGTTTTCAATGTCAACACCCATTCCGAATTTATAAATATCCCGGTTAAGCATCTTCAAATACTCAATACGCCCGCTTACAGGAAGCTCCACCTGTTTTGCTTCCACACTTCCGGAACTGTCGGAAATGTTTACGGCCTTGTTTATCTGAAGCTTTTTTGCTATTGCTCCAGCCGTTTCTCCGCCGTAGCCCTGTATTACCCAGTACAGGTCAACAAGGTCAAGAAAGTTGTTTGTGCCTTCGCTTGATATCATGTCGTAGGCATCTATTAAACCCTTTATAGGCTGTAAGTCTGTTGTACTGTTCCTGTTGTTTTTAAGTATTATAAACGGCACCTTTCCCCACGAATGCGGGACCCGTTTCTTTTCCATTCCGTTTACAAGGCTTATGTCCCAAAAATGCGGCGACGGATTAGGAATGTCAGTATCTTTTATAAATATGTTCGGCTCTCTTTCGGTGTAATAAGTTACGTCCTGCTTCGTCCACCACTCGACTTTACGACGGCGGTATTTCTGGCCGGATTTTATAACGGTTATCTCATAATACCGTATTAACTGCTCAAGCTCACGCTGGTAATTTGTGTCATAAACAGGTATGATTTCTTCAGCCGGAACAATACAATACTGAAGATTTCCCATATCATCATAATAGACATGCAGTGCTTCAAAGCCTTTGTTTGAGGCGCCTGTTACCCAGTCCTGCAATGTCTCATTGAAGTTCTCATCAGCAAATTTTGCAATTAGATCCTCGTATGTTTTAAGCTCTTTGTTTTCTTCTGCACCTTCAACACTAAGCGTAGGTTCACGGCCTACAATGAAGCTTGTTTTTTGGTCTACAAGTATTCTGTGGAAGGCATTTACATTGTGATGATTGCTTCGGTTTGGATTGCTGAAAGTCTTTACAGTTTCAGTCTCGCTGCCGTCAGCATCGGCCTGTGTTTCCGATATCCTGGATGTTCTGTAATCCTTTTGAAGCGTGTCATGTTCACCTACGTAATACCGCTCACCCTCGGACATATGCTTCTTTTGAAGGCTTATACTGTCCTCTGTCAGTATGTATTTGATTATGTCGCTTTCGTTCATCTGCCCTGCTAATGATAGCTTGGCATTTATAATGTCTGCCTGTGTTAAATACATTTTATCTCACCTTCGTATTCCTCATATCAAATTCACGGCTGTAACGTACGGCATCAATACTGTGGTTATTCTTGTCAGGAAAGCGGGCCTTAAAACCATCGTTTCCGTCAGGCTCAAGGGCATACTCCAAAAACTCTTTTGCTGTCTTCGGGCACCGCATTGGATCTATTATTATCTGCTCTAAATCCTGAAGCCATTTAACACCGTATTCCACACTGTCGGGCCCTTTCTTAGCTCCTATGGCTTTAATGCCGTAGCTGTTAATTTCGGCTATAGATTTTGGCTCCGCGCTGTCGCATACAATCACGCTGTTTGATTTATTCTCGGTCTTAATAAGTTCTGCGGCCTTTCTGTTTGACAGGCCTACAAGCTGTATCTCATAGAAAATATAAAGCCTGCGGCGCGTTTTGTCATAATGATTAACCGTGTAGTGAAACGGATCGCTCGCATAGCCCCAGTCAAGACCTCGTGAAACGTGGTCGAAATGCTCTATTTCCTCGTCTGTAATCGTTCGTATTTTGAGGTTTGTAAATACCTCGCCGCCTGTGCCGGTTACTTCGCCGAGATACTCATGTTTATAAGCCTGTTCGTTAATCTTTTTAAGATGTTCAGCCTCAACAAAAAACTGCTCTCCAAGCCATTTACGCGGCACAGTCAAATAAGTGCTGTGGTGCACAAGCCTGTCGGTTCTGGCTTTTAATATCTCCTCATTTACCCAGTTACGCTGTGACTTAGGCGGATTGTAAGAATAAAAAACTAAGCTTTCGCCTCCACGCATTAAGCTTTGGTTTATTGTCCTTATTTCTTCCATGCCTGTAAACTCGTCAACTTCTTCATACCAAACATACTTGCAATAACCCTGACGGAACTTAGTTGATTTTATCTTTTTGGGTTTGTCTGCACCTCTGAAAATGATACGCTGGCCGGTAGGAATGTATATAAGTTCAAGCGGGCTTAGTTTGCTCTGCCAAAAGTTATCTACGCCAAGTGTTGAAATAGCCCACAGTAATTGTTCATAAACACTGTCTTTTAAGTTCATGCCGACTTTTCTAAGCGCCACACAGTTTGCATATTTGTCTTTCATCATTCCGAGAATTATCTCAACAGAAACAAAGGACGACTTCGTGCTTCCACGGCCGCCCTTAAAAAAGTAATGCGTATGATCATTGTTTTTTATATCTATGTGTGCATCGTAAAATGCCGGCGATATTATGTCACTTAGTTTCGGCATTATCCGTGCCCCCTATATCGTCAATAATCTGCACTGCCGCGGTACCTTCAAGTTTTACATTATCTGTAAACAGATTATAGCGCTTTCCGAGAAGCTCAGCGGCCTTAATCCTGTCTTTTGCGCCAATATCTTTCTTGACAAGCTCCTGACAGCCGTCACCGCAAAGTATAGGCACTTCTTCTTTTTCCTCGCCTCTCATAACCTTGCTGAGATACTGCATAACCTCTTGTGCCTTAGCTATCTTGCGGTCATTAATTTTCTTAAGCTGCTCATCAACGTACTTTTTAACCTTAGTATTTCTTAGCAACTTAGATGCACATGCTGCAGCCGCTTCATCCTTCTTTACACTCGGATATGCCGCCTTATATGCTCTGGTGGCATTAAGGTCGATTATATATTCATCTGCAAAGCGTTTTTGTTTTTCGGTCATAATGTCACCCCTTCCTTTTTCTCCATTCAAAAAGGGCACCGGTTCGGCGATGCCCTTAAACGAAAGGAGGTGTAAATGTAAAACCATACTACCTAAAAATTTATACTATCACTATATCACGGAAAAGCCGCTTTTTCTTCTCAAAAATTTATCATCCTATAAGTAGCTTTTTAAATTTCTTTACAGCAGCTGTTTTTCTACGATAAACACTTGCAACCTCGCAATGTAATGTCTCACAAAGTACGTCAACTGCGTCCTGTCTTCTTATATATCCTGATTGATAAAATTCTTTAAGTACAAGCTGTTCTTCCTCATTCAGTTTATTCCAAGCAAGATTATAAGCGGCATTAAACCTATAAATATCGTTAAGTTTTTTAATTGTTTCCTGTTTTTCTATTACAAGATTAAGGCTTTTATCGTTATATTCTCCGCCGTCAACTGGTTCTTTTTCTGTATCTATAGCAGACACACTCGACATTTCCTGCTCAAGTTCATTAAGACGCATACGAAGATTTGTTTCAGCCGTTTTCTTATTTGGCTGGTCCTTTAAAATACCTTCAACCGCCCTGTCATAGTTTATGTAATCGCTAAGTATCATCTAAGTCACCTCTTATTTTGCGGCTTATGAAATTCTAAAGTTATCGTTATGCCATTGTCTTCTCTGTGGCAGTATTCTGCTTCGCTCAGCATAGAAATTAAGGCCATAAGCCACATCAATATGTATGAAGCATAAGTGATATCACCAATTACTATGTTGATAAGCCCCATCGCAAACCAAAATATAAAAAATATAAGCGGCGGATTAATCTTTATCTTCATTTAATTGCCCCTTTCCCTACTATCATTTTCTATTCTTGATAAAGTTCTCTCAATTTTCGCTTGTTCAATTTCATCAACTCGACTGTCTGAAAACAAATAAATACACTGTTTTAATACAAGCCGTACATCTGCCATTTCCTCGCATAAATTTTCTGCTAAATCTTCTAATTTGTCATATCCTTCGATATTCTTATACTTTTTCAGTTTACAGATAGCCTGTGTCAGCTCCGCCATTTCCTCAATAAGCTGCGTTTCCTGCGCTTCTAAACCGTAGTAATCAGCTATGTATTTTATTTTTTCGTCCATGTAAACGCATCCTTTCCGTTATGATATTTTTCTAATTCTAATTTTAATACCTGATTTTCTTTAACCGCCCGTATTGCAATTTTAAGGGCCTTAACATCTTGTTCCCAAATATCATTTTGTTCTTCATGAAAGCTATTACTGTTATCTATTAGGCTTTCAAGCTGATGTATAACTTCATCCGCATTCATAACTGCTTCTCCTCTAATTTTGCTTTTTGTTCTCTTACCAATTCCAACATTGAATAGCCCTCCGTAAAAGATGTATGACCATTACGTCCAAGTTTATTTTTCTGCCTAATAAATGCCCTTTGGTTCTCCTGAAAGTTTTCAGTATCTCTTACAATTTCAATTCTTAATAAGTCTAATTCTTTTGATGTTTGGCAATCTTTTATTCTTTGTAATAAACTTTTCATATTTTTATCCCCTTTTATTTTTAATACTCTCAGTCCTTGCTTACAAAATAAGGACATTCAATATCGTTTGTTCCTAAATAGCACACGTCACATTTTATACAGCTTCCGCATTTTGTCATTTTGTCGCTTGCTTTCGTTTTCAAATCAACACGGCCGATAAGGTAATCCACCGATACATTAAAAATATCAGCCAAAGCAATAAGCTCTTTTATGCCCGGCTCATTTCTTCCGGTCTCGTAATTAGAAATAGCCGTATATCCGTAGTTAAGCCTTTTGCCAAGCTCAGTCTGTGTCATTTTGTTTTCTTTTCTTAGCTTTTTAAGCCTGTCCTTAAATTCCATACTACGCTCCCACCTTTTTAACTACTGAAATCTGTAAATTCAGACAATTTCATTTGATTATTCGGTTCAAAGTTCATCCATAATATTTCTTTTTTCTTACTGCATACCTGTGAATATGATATTGTTTCTTCTCTGTGCCAATTTTTTAATTTATCTCTGTAAAGCTCTGTATCATATCCGCTTATCAGCACAGGCCCTTTATGCCGCAATAGAACATCTAAAAGTTGTTCATGGTCTTTGTCTTTCATTTCGCACCGATATTGTTTCCCGTGTCTGGTCTGCAGCATATACGGAGGATCGCAATAAATAAGCACATTTGAATAATTAAATCTTTGTATCAAATCAATCGCCGGTTTGTTCTCTATCTGTACTCCTCTTAAACGTTCAGCCGCCTGTATGATTTTTTTGGGAAGATTACACCAATCCTGTGAAGCATAGGCTTTTTCTCTGCCTTGTATATCATTTTTCCAGCCGACTTTTTCACCGTTTGTTCTAAACCCATGTCCCATATTGCAGCGTATGTAAAATTGTATTGCTTTTTCAAACTTATCAGCCGGTACCGTTTTATAGCTGTCTTCATAAACTGCTCTGGCATACGGCGTATAATAAATATATCTGGCCAGCTTTTCCGGATCATTGCGGATACACTCAAACAGATTGATTACATTTCCGTCCAAATCATTTATTGTTTCTATGTCTGACCGCGGCTTATTAAACAATACGGCTCCGCTTCCGAAAAACGGTTCCAAGTAGCTGTGGTGTTCTGGAAAAAAGTCTATTATCCATTGAGCTATACTCCATTTACTTCCTGGATATTTGATTACCGCTTTTATTTTTTTCACCTTCTAATTCACTTTTCAAATATTTATTCTTCACCTGCAAACCATTTCCGGCATTTCCTGACCGGATAAAAATACTTCTCTTTACGCAGTTTGTATTTTCTCTTCATCGCCTTATCAAATATATAAAACGGCATGCCATATCTGCGGTAAGATGCCAAACAGCTTGCATTTGATACATAAAATTCCTCGACCGCATCCATACCCGTTACATACTCAATTCCGTCTTTAACAAATCTCATGTTTAAGCCTCGCCTTCATCACCTGTTATAGTCACCTTTACACCCTGTTTTTTCTCATACACAAACACGTCTTTAAAACCACTTATGTATTTATTCCCGTCGTCTTTTAAAATCCGGCTTTTCTGCAAAGCGTCAAGGATAAACTTTTTTGCAAAGCACACATTGTCCTTGTCCCGCCGTTTGTTTTTCTCGTGCCACTCAAAAGTTATAAATGCCGGCGGTGTAAACTCGCCCGTGCCGGACAGTGCTATTTCAAACATAATCTTTTCTTCGGCGTCCTTTTTCATGCCTGCTGAAGCATATTTATTGCCCCTGCTTACTTTCGTATATTCATTAAGAGTCGGAAGGCCGCCCTCTATCCAAAATTCAAACATCTTTGCCTCCTACATTTCCTCACGCACTTTTTTTTCAATTGCCGCATAATCATACTGCCTTTGGGAATAGCTGTTAAAACTGTTTTTCTTAGCTTTTTGTTCAGCTGTACCGGATAAACCCGCAGATTTTGAATAATTCCCCTCAAGGATTTTTATTGCGTTTGCCGGTTTTAATATCCAGTCAAAATCAGCCCTCCACCCTCGGTCATTGCTGCCGGTCAAAAAAGCACTTTGCTGTGCAGTATCCAAAAGTGTTTTCAGGTCCTCTTTGCTGTGTTTTTTCAAAAAGCTCCTTAAAGCCGTTTTGCGTCTTTCCGTTATTTCGCGCACAGCAGGAAAAGCAGTGCACTGAGTATTAAAATACTGCCGTATACGCTCATAATCCATTTTCGGCCTCTCGCTTTTGGGCGTATCATCGTCGGTTTCCGGCGGTAATTCCTTTGTATTCCTTATATCGTTTTGTTTAGTTTTGTTTTGTTTACTAATGGTATCATTTGCAGTATCACTTGCAGTATTGTTTGCAGTATCATCTGTAGTATCATTTGTAGTATCATTTGCAGTATCATCTGTAGTATGAAAATCACACTGCAGCAGTGAATTTATGTGATATATGGCCGCTTGGTTTCCCCGCTTTTGAAAATCTATGAGCCCTTTGTCCTTCAGCATATTCCTTGCTCTTAAAACAGCCTGCTTGTTCAGGCCGGTTTTGACTTCGAGCACCACAACAGCTACCGTAAAGTTATCCTGCCACTTCGATTTATTCGCTATGTGCATTAATGCATGCCACAGGGCAATTCCCGACGTAGGTAGTTGGTTCACTTCGAGCCAGTCATAAAATGCTTTAATCTCCAGCAAGTAATTCATTTAATCACCTTTTTCGTATACCTATGTAATATATCTGCTGCCCGTTTTAACCGCAGGCAGCAAGTTATTTATATCAGAATGGCAAGTCGTCATCTTCCAAGTCTTCACCAATAGGATAAAAACCGTCTGAAGTTTTGCCTTTCAGCTGCTTAAGCTTTGCCACTTGAAAATTGCCTTTTTTAATGTCGTCGGCTGTTTTAAAAGCTGATACATAAAGCCTTGTTTTAAGACTGCCGTCTTTGCCGACATATTCTTCTTCAGACAAAACAATACCTATATAGGCATTTACAAAATATGAAGGATCATTGCTGAACTTAAAGTTTTTGTTTGTGCCCTCAAAAGCAACAAGCATGGTTTTAAAAAACGGCTGTGCTTTCTCTTTATAGCTTCTTATAAACCTGCCGCCCCAAAATCCGACATGGTCATAAAGCTCTCTGAAATATCCCTTATACTCTCCGTAGACAATGTCATACTCAAACTTTATATATTCCTTTTGAGCGTTGTCCTCTGATGATTTTATCTGTACTATGTAACCGCCTGCCGGCAGCCTGTTCTCGCTTGCAGGTTTTACGTTGTCCCAATTTATGTTAATCATTTGCTTGTCCTCCTGTTTAATACTCTTCAAGTGCTTTTACAACCTGAACTATGTCGTTATCAATCTCAAAACTTTCAAAAGCTCCCATAGGACTTTTTGCGGTACTGTTGTTTGCCTGCGTTTCCAAAATGTATCTGTTGCCTGACTTTTTGCTTAAAAGCACCGTTGTAAACTTGCTTTCAAGACAAATCTTGTTAAGCTTTTTCCCGTTTGTCTTGATACGTGTAAACATATATCCGCTGTCATCCATATCAGTCTGCGTGTGAGCTGTAAAAATGATTGTCAAATCATCTCTGCAGGCATTGGCATAAACTATTAAGCCATACACAGACTGCGCCAAGTCCTGCCATTTGTCATAACCTTTTTCTTTTATACGTCTCATTTCATCATCAATCATTATTCCGTTTAAAGTATCAATTACAACATATTTAAACAATGTTTGTGTCTCGTTTATTCTTTTTAAAGCACTGCGAATCTTTTCCGTGTTTGATGTGCGGACATAATTTTTGTTCGCTTTATTGTACTGACTGCGCCAACCTTTCCAGCTTAAACCTTTGCCGTCACAATCTATGTAAAATGTTTCAGACGGGTTCAGATTGCGCATTGCCGTTGTTTTTCCGCTGCCGCTCTCGCCCATAATACATATAACCTTTGCCATGCTGTCACCTGATTCTTAAACTCTTGCCTTGCACTAACTGCGCAAAGTCTAATTGTGTGCCTTCCTTTAAGGCATTTTTAATGCTTTCCGTGTCTGCCTTAGGCGGCTGCGGTATTAAATACCGTTCAGGTATTTTTTTACCATTTATAAGCTGTACGGCAGGAGGATTTTTTTGAATTGTAAAACTGAATAAATCCGTTTTTATCTTTGTTTTTTCCATGGCTTCCATTGAATTAAATATGTTCCCTTTGAGCCATTTAACACGGTTTTCAAGAGTTTTTCTGCGGCTGCTCAGCCTTGTTTCTTCTTCCTTTAACCCATTGATATCGGCAGATATGTTCTTGATTATCTTGCCGTACCCGTCAGCCTTTTCAGACAGTTCACACTCTATGCACTGTAAGGTATTTTCAAGAGTGTCAAGGTCAATGTCGTCATTTTCAAGGTATTCAAATACGTTATTAAAATCAGCTGTCAGTTCGTAAAGTTTAGCCATTTTATTTTTTCCTCCTTTGTGCTATACTAAATTTGAATGTTTTACTGTGCCGCTTTTGGGATTGCCGTCCCTAAGCGGCTGTTTTTTATAAACAATATTTTGTAATATTATCTATACACCCTTGTGCAATGGCTTTTTTCGTACACTTAATCTCGCCACCGTCTTCATACTCTAAGCCATTTATGCAACCTATCAAAGCGCCAACAATAGCACTAACTACGTCTATAGCCTCCCCTTTGGTTCTTATATTTGCCTTTCCATTGTTGTTGCATTTTATAGATACCTTCACACGCTTTTTCATTTTTTCACCCCTCCGGTAATTTGCCTTGGTATCTCATAAAGCAATAACAACAGAATTATTTTCAATTTCTGACTCAAACTTATCATCAAGATAAGCCTTTATGGTCTTGCGTGCTGTTAATTTCCACATTCCGCCGTCTGCCTCAACAAAATTAATTCCGCGCTCGTTTATTCGTATTAAGAATTCACTTTCAGGCTGTTCAACTTCCTGAAATGTTCTGTATGGTTTCAGCTTTACAATAGGTTTAATTGCGTCATTACTCTGTAATGCAATGCCTTTTTTTGTTACAACACTTGTTGCCAACCCGTTATCGTTGTATGTTACCTGTGCCCCTGTTGTAATATCAGACAGCAATTTTAAGGCATATATTGTATCTGCCGTATCCTGAAAACGAGTTCTTAATGCAATCATGGCCTGTTCAAAGCTTAACTGCGTACTCGGTTCCCAACCCGGTACGTCTGTCGCTTTTGCAATATAATATGTAGGTCTTATACAATGCCCCGAGTGCTCAAAAGGCTGTGTAAAACACTCTACTTTCTCATGTGTTGGTACTGTTATATAAAGAGGTGTAACGTCACTGTATTTTGGTATACCTTCCGTTTTTACCATTTTTATAAGAGCATCAAGACTGTTTAAATTCAGAACATCAGGAAATATAACATCAGGAAATATTTCGCTGTATTTTCCGTCGTTTGTTACTACAAATAAATGTCCGTCAATCTCTTTCAATGTTGGTGCTGCCATTGCTTCAATTTTTTCGATTGCTTCTTTAATCATTTTTATTTCCTCCTTAGAATTTATAATTAACAAGATTTAACTAACTTAAGTGTTACTGGCTGGTCTTGTTCCTCACCATACAAATTCATTTGACCGGGTATTTGCGGCACCATTTCAACTACTTGAACATCGCTGTTCGAGTCAGAACCTGCAATATACAAATTCGTGCGTACAGGATTAGTAGACGCAAGCGCGCTCTTTGCGGTAAACTTAACACTTACATTGCTGCGTGAATCATCCGGCGCAAGCTCCATTGTAATAGTCAATTTGCGCTTGTCTGTGGCCTTTGTGTTTGGATCCATGATGTTGTCAATAATCCTGCTCATTTCGTAATCGGCACGCTCTATAAAAGCACCGTGCGCCATTTCAAGAATGGATTTTTTTAGATCTTCCATTTTTATTTCTCCTCCTTAATAAAATTAATTATTTCTTTGTTCATGGCCTTTGTTAAAGACCCATAATCATAACCTTTGCTGTACCCTTCATCATAGCCTTTATAGTATTGGCGATATTTTTCATATTCGTTTTCTTGGCTCTGCTGTTTTATTTTGTCTCTTAATTTGTCGTTTTTGTAATCTGCATAAAGCCAGCCGAGAATTGCTGTGCCAAACAAGATTGTTAATACAGGTATCATGCTTATCCCTCCTCTGACAGATATGCTTCAATCTTTTTTGCAGTAGCCTTTCCAATACCTTTTATTTTGCCCTCCTTTACTGCGTAAATAACTCCGGCCGCACCGTCTGTAATGCCGACTTTATACGCCTTAGTGCATAAGCCCTGACAGAATTCACTCATTTGGCCATGGTCCATTTTTTTAACCTGCTTGTATCTGTCTCTATTCAAAACAAACGCTTTCATTTTCCCACCTCTCTTAATGAGGTCCTTTTTGTATGTTTCGTAAAGCTTGAGAAAAATTTGAAACCGCTTCATCAAGCTTTATAGGCTTAATTTCTGGATAATCATAGTCAGGCAAATCATTGTCATAGTAACTAAGTGTTACACTTGCAGCTTTCGTAAGAGCTCTCAACTCTTCAGGAGTTGCATTTTCCTTGTTTGCGGTCCTGACAATTAAATCCGTCAAAGCATTTAAAATCTTTTCTTTGTTTTCCATTTTTGTGCCTCCTTGAATACTTTAGTCTTGTGAACCAGTACCATAACAAATCCTTAATTGTGCTGGTCCGTACTTTTGAAATAGGACATTCGGCAAACATAGGATACTTGCCTCCTAAATCCTTTAATAGCCGGATTTTTTTAATTCCAAAGAGCCCTGTTTCAATTTCAATAACATACTTGCCGGATGAAACGGAAAAGTCTATACAAGTCGTTTTTCTCGCCTCCTTCGTTTATGCAAGCAGAACACTGAAATAATCAGTTTGTTACTGCATACTTTTTTATGAAGCTTTCAACAGAGCTTTCAGGTATGTACATCTTCTTTGTGCTGTAAACCAGATATGTTAATTTTCCGGACTTGCAAAGATTCCGCACAGTCTGTGGAGATGTGGAAAGCAGTTCTGCAACTTCTTTTACGGTCAATAGCTGTGCCATATTAGCATCATCCTTCCTTAGCTCGCTTTGTCCGGCTTAAAGAAATCTTCCGGAGGTGTTTTTAAAAATTTACAAATTAATAAAAATTCATCGGCTCTTAATTTCCTCTTGCCACTTATGGAATTATGTAAAACGTTCCGTGAGAGCCCCGTGTGTCTTGCAATAGTGGAAACTGTTATTCCTTGCTCTTTTATGTAATTAGCTATTTCTTTTGTAACGTTAGGCATTATATATCTTCCTTCCTTTGTCGCTATTTTAGCTACTAAATAAATTATATTCTTTGTTTTAGCGAATGTCAATATCATTTTGAAAAATATTTTCGTCAAATTAGCGAAAAAAACATTGACTTGCTTTGCAATGCAATTTATAATTAACTTATAGAAAAATTAAGGAGATACCAAAATGACAAAAGGTGATATCGCAAAACTTTTAAAGGATAGCAGGATTAAAGCAGGTTTTGAAGCTAAAGAAGTAGCTGAAAAACTAATTGAATTAGGCGCTATCAAAAGCGTTAAATCATTTTATAATTGGGAGAGTGGAAGAACTCAGCCTGACGCAGACACATTTATGTACCTTTGCAACCTTTACAAGATAAAGAATGTCCTCGAAACATTCGGCTATAAAGGTTTTGATGACGTGCAAGAAGTATCCAACGCCTACGAAAAAGCGGACATAAAGACTAAAAATATAGTTCGTTACGCTCTTGGTTTGCCAACATTAGATGAAGAAGAACCAAAAGTTAAACTTGCAGCACGAGGCGGATATATAGAGCTGACTGAAGATGAAGCAAAAGACTTAGCTGAAAGCGCTAAAAAAGCTCCTGATGAATCAGGAAATAAAGATTTGTTCTAATAATTTCCAGTAATATAATGCATATTTTTCGACAAAATTCTACAATTTTCTTGAATAATAAAGTTCAGGAGGCTTGTAGAATACTATGTATAACGAATACAAGAAATCGAGAAATAAGGCGTGGGAGGTATTATTAGACTGTGGAATTAAAAGTTTACCTGTTGATTTAGGTTTAATTGCTCGGCGTTATAACTTAAAAATTGTAGCATATTCAAAAACCACCCTTTTTCAGGTGTTCAATACTGCTGTTAAGAATGGCGACGGTTTTATTGCTAAAGTAGATAATCAAAAAGAAATTTTTATAAATGATAAGATAAATAATCGAAATCGCCGGCGCTTCACTCTTGCACACGAATTAGGGCATGGACTTTTAGAACATAATATCGGAAAAATCCATTACCGGAACAGTGAAATTGACAACCAAAGCAACATACAAGAATTTGAAGCAAACATATTTGCGAGAGACATTCTAATGCCTACTACAGTATTAGCCGCGCTGAATGTACATACAGTGGAAGAAATAATGAATTTGTGTGATATATCTCGTTTGAGTGCAGAAATAAGGTTAAAACGGCTTGTAGAATTATATAAAAGAAATATGTTTAATATACACCCACTTGAAAAACAAGTGCGAAAACAATTTAGTGAATTTATAAATACATACCAAAAATAAATAAAAAAAATCCCTCTGTTCCAGCAGAGGGAAAAAGTGTAGATAGAAAGGCTTAATATAAAAGTTCGTTTATACTATAGCACTTTCTTCCACTAACGAAAAGCCAAAAGAGGTGCATTTTCATGAAAACTGTAAGAGTAAAGAAACGTGGTAATTTGTATCAGTACGAGTTTGAGTTAGGCATGGTCAGCGGCAAACGTAAGACTTGTACAAAGTCCGGTTTTGCGACCGAGGAAGAAGCCTACAATGCAGGCATTAAAGCAATGTCAGAATATAACGCAACTGGTACAATATATAAGCCATCTGATATGGCGTTGATAGATTATCTTGACTGGTGGTATAAACGCCAAATAGAAACAGATAAGCGCCCAAATACACAAATTAAATATAAAACGGCTATTGATACTTTTATAAGGCCAAGTTCAATAGCAAACATTAAGCTTAAAAATCTTACGCCATTAACGATTGATAAATGGATAAATCAAGCTGCACAAGAAACATACATGAGTAACGGTATAAACAAAAATTACAGCCAATCTACAATCAATGGAGCCTTTAATTTAATGAAAGGTGCTCTAAAGTACGCCGTATACCCTTCAATGTATATAAAGGAAAATCCGGCTATTTATGTAAAGCCGCCAAAAGTAAGTAAGCCTACTGAAAAGCGGAACATCATAAGTGTACATGATTTCAATGTAATATGTGAAAAGTTTCCGCGATTAAAAGTAAGTCTTATGGTTGGCTTTTATACTGGTATGCGAATCGGCGAGATATGTGCTCTTACATGGCCGGATATAGACATGGATAACAGAATAATACATGTTTCAAAACAGCTAAATCTCTATAAAGGAAAATATATGTTTGCAGAACCAAAAACACAAACATCAAATCGAGACATTTTCTTTGGAGAAACGCTATTCCAGTATTTTAAAACCTTAAAGAAACAACAAGCCGAAAGTCGATTAAAATATGGAGAATATTATATCATGAATGTCATAAATGAAAATAATACAATAACGCCAGCTTATGCAAACTCAGTTGCAGGTAAAAAATGCGCTGATTTTGTGGTATGCCAACAAGGCGGCAAATTTTATCACTCAAAAGAGTTACAACACTATGACGGCCAAATTTCTGACATTCTTGGTTATAAATTTAGTTTTCATTGTTTGCGCCATACGCATGCAACAATGTTACTCGAAGCAGGTGTCGATATGAAGCTTGTACAAGAAAGACTTGGACATTCTTCCATTGTTACTACAGCAGATACCTACTCTCACACAACAAAATCTATGGCAAAAAATGTTGCCGGCAAACTTGACTCTTTTTTGCAGACAGATTGCGGACAAGTTAAGAACACAGATATTGAAAATGATTTTGCAGACAAAATGCAAACAAATTAATATATTTTTTTGTCATAAACCACGCAAAGCCTTGATTTTACTAACAATATATTCTTATTATGATATATAATATGGATATGCCGTAATTAACAAAAAAATTATAAAAAACCCCGGGATGCCGTTCCTGTTTTTTGACACCTAACCTAAGTTAGGTGGGTGTCCGCAGGATACAATTTCTGCCTTCCTCCGCCCAAAGGGAATTAGTAAGAGGCCTGGCATAAATGCACCAATGTTGGACTCCCGTATTAATAATGTAGGTTCAAAATAAACAGGCTATCGTACACCCCAGGAAATTTTTCCTAGTTCTTTTTACATGACGTAAAAGTAAATAATACAGCAGACACAACTCCGACAAAAATAGCTATATCAGCTAAATTAAAAATAGGAGCATTTTTGATTTTTACAAATATAAAATCCGTAACACAGCCGTTTTTGATTCTGTCAAAAAGATTAGATGCCGCACCGCCTATAGCAACCGCATAAAAAAGCTTAATCATCTTCATGCCTTTTATCGGTATTAAAATCAAATAGCTCAAAACAGTAAAAACAAAAACAATTGTGGTTAATATTTTAACAAATTTTGGATTGTCACTGCAAATACTGAACGGAAAACCATAATTTTTTCTATGCCAAAAATACAGTTTATTTTTTATTATTTCTTTTTTTTCTTCTACATTCAGATTGCTGCAGACAATTTTTTTCGAATAAACATCTGCTAATATTATAATCAGAGGGGATAAAAAGTATACCATTAAAACACCTCAACTCTTTTACAGGACCCATTATAACATACATTTAACCAAATTAAAATATATTTATTAAAATTAATTTTCTTGTATAAAACATGTCAAAGTATTATAATAAAAGATAGGTATGTAAGTAACTTTATAGATACGAAAGGTGGTTTTTTCCAATGGCTTTAGTAACAACAAAAAAAATGTTTGAAAAGGCTTTCAAGGGACATTACTCAATAGGAGCTTTTAATATTAATAACATGGAAATAATACAGGGAATTGTTGAAGGCTGCAAAAAGCACAACAGCGCAGTTATACTTCAGGTATCAAAGAGCGCATTAAAATATGCTCATCCCCTTTACATTAAGAATATGGTTGAAGCCGCAGTTGAAGAAACAGGTCTTGACATTGCACTTCATCTTGACCACGGTCCAAGTTTTGAAGTATGCAAAGAGTGTATAGAATACGGTTTTACATCTGTAATGTTTGACGGTTCACACCTCGATTACGAAGAAAACATTGCAAAAACCAAAGAAATAGTTGATTACGCACATGCAAAAGGAATAGTTGTTGAGGCAGAACTTGGAAAACTTGAAGGCGTTGAAGACGAAGTAAAAGTTGCGGCAGGAAACGCTTCATATACTGACCCAGACCAAGCTGTTGATTTTGTAAAAAGAACCGGCGTTGATTCTCTTGCTGTAGCCATAGGAACAAGCCACGGAGCATATAAATTCAAAGGAGAGGCAAAGCTTGATTTTGAAAGGCTTCAGACAATAACAGATAAGCTTGAATCGGCAGGATACCATAATTACCCTATAGTATTGCACGGAGCATCTTCCGTTGACCAAAAATCTGTTGCCACATGCAATGAGTTTGGAGGAAACATAAAAGGAGCAAAAGGCATACCTGTTGAAATGCTCAGAAAAGCATCATCAATGGCAGTCTGCAAAATAAATATGGATACGGATATCCGTCTTGCAGTTACGGCAGCTGTAAGAAAATCTCTTTCGGAAAAACCTGATGCCTTTGACCCAAGAGGATATCTTGGCGCAGCAAGAGAAGATATTGTTACGCTTGTTGAGAAAAAAATCACTGATGTTCTCGGAAGCGAAGATTCTATGAAATAATTAAAAAAAAACAAATGATAATCTCAGGCCGACATGTTTGCCGGCCTTATTTTTGGAGGAAAAAATGGTTACAATAAGAAATGCAAATATATTTGACCTTGACGCAGTTACAGACATTGAGGCCGAATGTTTTCCTAAGGCAGAAGCAGCAACAAGAGAGTTATTTTTAAGCAGGCTTAAAACTTTTCCCGAATCTTTCTTTATTGCCGAGGAAAATGATAAACCTATAGGTTTTATAAACGGATGCGTATCAAACAGTTTTATTATATACGATGAAATGTTTGAAGATACGTCATACCATAATCCATATGGTTCATTTCAGACAATATTCGGCCTTGACGTTATACCCGAAAAACGCCGTCAAGGAACAGCCGGTATGCTTATTGAGCACATGAAAGCCGATTCAAAAACCAAACACAGGGCAGGCCTTACTCTTACATGCAAAGAACATTTAATACATTACTATGAAAAATTCGGCTTCAGAAATATAGGTGTTTCAGGTTCAAAACACGGCGGTGCCGTTTGGTACGATATGGTACTTAATCTTTAAGCTATAAAAAATGCATAAATGAGGGTGCCTATTTAAAAGCACCCTAAACTTATTATTCATATTTTTCACTTATAAAATACAGCCCTTCAACTGCCTTTATAAAAAAGTCCGTATCTTTTATTGAGTACTTTTTGTCTTTCCACAACGCCGTTTTTTCACCTACAGAAAGTTTTGCGGTTTTTCCGTCTTTAATATGAAAGACCATAATTATAAAAGGCTCGTTGTCATTGACGGTTTTAAATTTATATCTTAACACCCCAGCTAAATTTCTGGCGGTTTTTATATCTTTTTCAGATGTAATTTTCTTTGTCTCTTCCCCAATATGCGTGTCTGTTATTTCTACATAATCTATATTTTTAATGTCCGGCATACCAAAAAGCGGCATACCATGTAAAAAATAAAAAACCAATAAACCTGTCAATAAACTGGCAATAAAAGTAATAAAATTCCGTTTGTTAATCATTTGGTCCCCCATTTTTTAAACTGTTTATATTAATTGTTTTGTCGGCGATTTTTGTATCACTGTAATCATGTGTTATAAGTAAACTTGTCTTACCCTTAATTTTTTCGCAAACTGAAGTGATAACCTTCTCTTTCATATCTTCGTCAATTCCTTTAAATGGCTCATCAAAAATATATATGTCGGCTTCATATGTCAAAGCACGTATAATAGCTATTCTTCTTTTCATTCCGCCGCTTAATTGAGAAGCACGTTTGTTTCTGCTCTCATAAAGCCCGAATTTCTTTAAATAGTAATCACATTCAGTTTCATCACAGCCGTTAAGCAGTATATTTTCTTTGGCCGACATGGAATCTATCAGCCTGTCTTCCTGAAAAACAACTGAAAAAACAGGCTTTTTAACAAATAAAATTTCTCCTCTGTCAGCTTTTTCAAAACCAAGTATCATATTTATAAGAGTAGTTTTGCCGCACCCTGAACTTCCCGTTAAAGCAGTTGTTTTGCCGCTTTCAAAAATATAATTAAAATCCTCAAAAACCGGTTTCTCAAAACTTTTATATATATGCTTAAGTACTATTCCCACTTTTATCTCCGCCTTATTTATATTTTTTACCACTAAATTTCAGGCCCTTTTATTGGCAACTTCCAAGCATTATACCGCAGTAACCTAAAACAGCCAAAATTCCAAATATTACACAAATAAGTACCAAACGGCCATGCTTTTCATTTGTATTTTTCTTTAAATCATAAATTAAAATAAAAACAGCAACCAACGCCAAAATAAACGTTGAAGGCATACAACATATTCTTATAATTCGATAAAGAATTCCAGTTTCTTTGACTGAACTCAAATTAAAAAAAATCAAAGGAAATATTATATATAGCATACAAATATAGCACATTGATAAAATAATAAACGCCCTCAAAATATCATGTTTTTTTATCGTAATCATTCCCACCATTATACCCGCAAAATTATTTCAAGCATTATACCGCAGTAACCTAAAACAGCCAAAATCCCCAATATTATATAAGTAAATATCAGCCACATATATTTTTCATTTATAGCTTTCTTCTTCATAGCTCGAACTAAAATAAAAATTGCCACAAGCCCTAAAATTAATGTTGTCGGCATGCAATATATAACAAATACATAATAACACATAAAAAAATATACTAAATACAGCAAACTTATGTAACATATGGATAGAATAATTGAAAGTTTAAAAATTTTAGGTTTATTTATATTCATAATATACCTCATTATATATTAAAAGCGTAAATCACTTTGCAATTTCTATCTTCGCCCATATACAAGTGCAAACCAAAAGAAAACCGTAATCAGTATACCGGATACTCCGAAAAAGCCAAACAGGATACAGTTATAATTTCGATAATACTTTGCTATAAATTTTTCAAACAATAATGACTCTAATATTAAAAATACATCTACAACTGTGGCTGCTGTCAATAAAAAATACATAGAAACAAAAAAGCCACTTTCAGAGATATAAGTCAACGGTTTTAATGGAAGCATCAAAATATTAAAAACAATATCCATAATATCATTTTCACACAAACTGAATAGCAATGATATAAAAAATACAGCCTTATATACCTCAAATACAATTAAAATAATGTTGAGCTTCTTTAAAAAGATTCCATTTATATCACCTGCCCGCTCAAACTCGAGGTGCCAAAAATATAGCCAGAAAGTATGCTGCAACAGCAAAAATTCCTAATACTGCGCAAATAAACACTATCCACGCATGCTTTTCATTAATTATATCTTTCTTTAAAGCAAATACTAAAATTAAAACAGCTACTAAACCCAAAATAAACGTTGAAGGCATAAAATATATACATATAATTTGATAAAGAATTCCCGTCACTTTGATTGAATTCAAATTATAAAGGATTAAAGGAAATATTAAATATAACACATTGATAAAATAATAAGCAACTTGAAAATATCATGTTTTTTTATTGTAATCATCCCCACCATTATACCCGCAAAATTATTTCAAGCATTATACCGCAGTAACCTAAAACAGCCAAAATCCCCAATATTATATAAGTAAATATCACCCACATATATTTTTCATTTATAGTATTTTTCTTCATAGCTCGAACTAAAATAAAAATTGCCGCAAGCCCTAAAATTAATGTTGTCGGCATACAATATTTAACAAATATATTATCTGAAAATACAAAAATATATAGGTTCATAAAATTCAACAAGCTTATGTAACATATGGATAGAAAAATGTTTATTTTTAAAAGCTTTGATTTGCTAATATTCATCATCACCTAAAAAATTAATGATTTAAGCTCCCAAAAATGTAACAGAAATGTTCACCCAAACAAACATTACAACTCCAATAATTCCAAATACCACACAAATAAATATAAACCATGCATATTTTTCATTTATTATATTTTTCTTTAAATCAAAAATTAGAATTAAAACGGAAACTAATTCTAAAGAAAACATTATAGGTATACCGAATCTTCCAAAAATATCAAATATATCGCAAATCCCGTAAATTATATTCAATACAGGCTTAATATTTAAGAGTGCCAAAATTAATAATATATATGGCAAGAGTATACAAAAAGCAGACAATACAATTAATAATTTTAAAATTCTTTGCTTTTTTATAATCTCATCCCCTAAAATCACTATGATACTATCTAAATTAAACTAAATATAATCATAAGCATGATACCGCAATAAATCACATTTGACAATATTCCCAAGAATGCATATACAAATATAGGCCATCTGTATTTTTCAGTTATTTCTTTTCTCTTTAAAACATGAACTAAAATATAAACAGCCACAAGTCCAAAAATTAATGTCGTTGGAATGCAATATATGTTAAAAATAGAATAAGAAATTTTATCTAATACATCGTCTATTTCCCCTCTGTACATTAACATAAAAAAATACGCAAAATATAGTAAGCTTATGTAAAATACAGACAGAAATATTGATATTCTAATAATTTTAGGTCCTTTTACAATCATCATTTCTCCCAATTAAAATATATATTTTATATTAAACAGCTTCAGTTGGCTCATCTTTGCCCATATATAAGCATATACCAAAAGAAAACTGTAATCAGTATGCCAGATACTCCGAAAAAACCAAACAGGATACAGTAATAATTTCGATAATACTTTGCTATAAATTTTTCAAACAATAATGATTCTAATATTAAAAATATATCTATGCCAATAGCTAAAGTCCCTAAAATATACATAAAAGCTGATATACTGTTGTAATTAAGATATTTTAGCAATGTAAAAGGTAATAAAAGAACATATAGTGCTATATCTATGTCGCATGACACTAATATCAACGATATAAAAATTGCAATTTTATAGACCTCGATTACAATAAAAAATATATTTAGTTTCTTTAAAAATGAACCATTCAATATATCACCTGATTAAATAAATTTTCCTGTTTTTTCATTTCTTTTTTTAGGTCTTCTTTTGTGTTTTTATATAGATTGTATGTACTCATATCTTTTGCTGCTGCAGTTTTAAAAGGATTTCCTTTAAATGTAATTGATGGTGCATAATTATATGTTCCCATATCAATAGAAGCATTTTTTTCGTTAAGCAACACATTGTAGTATGAATACACAGCTTCAAAATGTCCATCAAACGATACATATTTTCTGTTTGGTTTTCCCTCCTTTGCTGTATTCTGATGCATAGCATCAAGCGGCGGCATCATCCTCTGCCATTTATATTTATCTGGCAGACTATCATTTAACTTTTCAAAATCTTTCCATTCATAATTGATATTTAGTTTATTTCTGAAATAGTGTTCTTCCTGATTTATAAAAATAATAGATGGCTTTTTCGGCATAAATTCTATTCCCTCATCATAAAACTTTATTCCCGTTTTCTTATATCCTGTCTTTTTAAATTCCGAAAGCTTTGCTTCTATCATTGCTCTGTCAGATGTATTGTCTGAAAGATACCAGTTATATGTATTCTGCATAATATATGTATACGCCATTGGCGCCATTTTGTCATTCTCAAACAAATCCATTTCATTCTTAAACGAATCAAAAAATATTGCTTCTCTTTCCTTTTTTTCTTTTTGAACTATATTTTTATTTTCAACTGGATATATGTTTTTAAAACCGTCATATGTTACAAAGCACATTCCGTCATTTGACACTATTACAAAATTGTTTTTCTTGTTATTTATATTGATACTGTAATATGTTCTCCCCTTCTTTTCCGGCAGAATTCCGTTCGTATGGTACACTTCTCCGTTTTTAAGAACATACTTTCTGTAACCTTCACTTCCCATTATATACTTGTTTTCGATTCCTGACAATCCATTTATTGTAGCCGTTCCGGCCTCTACAGCGGGCGCCGGAACAAGCTTGCAGTGGCAGTTTTTATGAGCCGGCCAAATTCCGTTAAGCTCTCCGTATTTGTACAATCTTCCGTTTCTTTCACGGCATACTGCACATGTGTTCTTACCTTCTTCGCTTTTCCATTTTACAAATTCATAGCTTTTTACAAATTTGTGAACTGCCTTTCTTTTGTCAATACTCATTGGTTCTTTGTTTTTGGCTGCCTTAGCAAAAGCATCGCCAAAAAAATCGTATTTTTTATCTGTTTTCAAAGATATCACCTCTATATTTTTTAAATACACAATAGCCTAACATAACCTGTATTTGGTTACCTTTTGTATTTAAAAACAATCTTTAAAAACAGACTAATTATCTCACGCCTTTTTGAACAGAATCAAAAAGCAGTTTTATGCCTTTTTCAGCAATAATTGAAAGTATTATAACAGTTAAAGTCCACGCAAAAAGCTGCGGTGTCTCAAGATATGCCTTAGACTCATAAAGTCTTCTGCCTATTGAAAATTTAGGCATACATATTACCTCTGCCGCAATACCTGATTTCCACGCAAATCCAAGGCCGGTTATACATGCCGTTTTGAAAAAAGGAGCACACTGAAAAGCATAAATATATTTGATTTTTTTCCATTTGCTAAACCCAAACACTTCCGCCATCTGCAATAGCTTTACATCCGTGTTTTTCAGTCCCTCGTAAATGTTTTCCCATACAATAGGCAAAACCATAAGAAACGAAATAAACACCGGCACATAGCCTGATTTTATCCACAGCAAGGCAAGTATTATAAAAGACACTACAGGCGTAGACCGTATAACGGTAAGAAGCGGCTTTAAAAACTCATATCCAAATTTTGTAAAATATGAAATAAGGGCAAGAACCGTGCCCAATAAAACAGCAATTAAAAATCCGGAAAATATTCTTAGTAGGCTAAAAAACACATTTATCCAAAATATTTTTTCTCCGGACAAAAAAACAAAAGCCTTCAGTATTTCTCCAATAGACGGCAAAAGCAAAGATTTGCCTATTAAAATACTGATTAGCTCATATAAAACGAAATAAAACAAAACGGCTATATATTTTATTTTCTTATTTTTCATAATACACCGCCAAAATTTATATTTTGTAATATGTACTTAAAAACATTAGCTGTTCCTCTTAACCTACTTTAACTCGGCTTAGTCCAAATATAATTACGTATTCCATTTTTGACAAACAGCAGCAATTAAAATATAATTACTAAAAAGGAGTTGATTTTTATGAATATATATGTTGACGCTGATGCTTGTCCTGTTAAGGAAATAATAGTTTCTGAAGCAAAAAAATACAATCTTTCTGTATTTATGGTTTGTGACACCAGCCATATTTTTAACGATGGCTACAGCACTACGGTTACAGTCGACAAGTGCAGTGATTCAGCCGATTTTTATATAGTAAACCATGTTGAAGCCGGAGACATTTGTGTTACACAGGATTACGGTCTTGCCGCTATGCTCATGTCAAAAAATGCTTACGCCGTACACCAAAACGGTTTTTTATATACGTCTGAAAATATTGACCGCATGCTTTTTGAGCGTCATATATCAAAACAAATGCGTCTAAACGGTCAAAGAGGAAGCAAGCACAAAAAGCGCACATGTGAAAACGACGAGCATTTCAAAAACTTTTTCTCAGATCTTTTAAAAAAACTTATGTCTAATCCCTCTTAAAATTCATAATTTCCAAAGCAAAATTTCTGTCTTTGTTTAATATAATTGTCCCCGTTCCTCTTTCCCCGGTCTGCGGCATAACAAGTTTTACATTATCAATACGCCTGTCTTTTAAAAGTTTTTTCATCATCTTTTCATCTAATTTCTGCCCATAGCTGTCAAGGCAGTTTTTCCATACTGTATAATTACATCCGTTTTTCCAATTCTGGCAGTAAAAAGCCTTTGTGTTTTCATATATATTTCCCTGTCCGCATAACGGACATTTTCCCAATCCGTTAGATTTACGGCTTTTTTTTGTATTTTCTCTTTCAAATACCACATCTTTTTTGGTTTTTGATGAATCTATAAGAAAAACAACAAATCGCTTTATGCTCTCCATAAATCTATCGCTTTCAAGTTTTCCTTTTGAAACAGAAGAAAGCCCTTTCTCCCATTTTCCGGTAGTCTCAGGCGATTTAAGCTCAATAGGCACAATATCAATAAGTTTTAAGCCCTTGTCCTCAGGTATAAGATTTTTGCCTTTTCTTTTTATATAACCCACATATATAAGACGCTCTATAATGGCTGCTCTGGTAGCCGGAGTGCCTATGCCGGAATCCTTAAGCTTTTCTTTGAGCTTTTCATCTTCAACAAATCTCCCGGCGTTTTCCATTGCAGAAAGCAGCGTTGCTTCCGTATATTCCTTTGGCGGTTCGGTTTTCTTGCTTAAAACATCTGCCGAATTAATTTTATACTTTTCACCTTTTACAAGAGACGTTAAGTCATTTGTTTCCTTTTTTTCTTTAACAGGCTCAAGCACTCTCCAACCCTTTTTTACCGTTCTGTTTGACTTTGATACAAGCTTTTCTCCCTCACATTCAAAAAGTGCCTGCGTGTTCTCATATTCAAAACTTGGAAAAAATACAGCAATAAACCTTCTTACAACAAGGTCAAAAACTTTATTTTCATCTTCAGTAAGACTTGTATTTATTTTTCTGTCAGTAGGAATAATAGCATGGTGGTCGCTTACCTTGCTGTTATCAATAATTCTCTTAGTAAATTTAATTCCGTCCAGCGCCCTTGCGGCATATTTTCCGTATTTGTCATTGTCGGCTATCTTTTTCATAGTTGATATTACCTTTGGCGGCATGTCATCACTCAGATAACGGCTGTCGGTTCTCGGATAAGTAAGCATCTTCCTTTTTTCATAAAGGCTTTGTGCAATATCAAGTGTCTTTTTTGCTGAAAAGCCATATTTGCTGTTGCATTGTCTCTGAAGCTCCGTAAGGTCGTAAAGCAGAGGCGGAACTGTCTTTTTTACTTCCTTTTTCAAATCTTTAAGCTCGGCATATTTTCCGTTTATTTTCTCGGCTATATTTTTAGCTTCATTTAATTTATCTATTCTCGTATCCGAAATGCTTTTATTGTAACGTATTGCCTTAAAAGAATCAAAGTTTGCCCAAACCTCATAATAGTCGCTTGGCACAAAATTCTCAATTTCCCTGTGCCTATCTACAATCATACCAAGAGTTGGAGTTTGTACCCGTCCGACGCTTAAAAGAGCATTGTACCTGAGTGTATATGCCCTTGAAGCATTCATTCCCACAAGCCAGTCGGCTTCTGAACGGCATTTTGCCGAATGATACAGAAGGTCATATGATGACGAGTCTTTTAAGTTATCAAAACCTTCTTTTATCGCCGTGTCGGTCATACTTGAAATCCACAGTCTTTTAAAGTGCTTTTTGCACCTCACATAACTATAAATATACCGAAATATCAGCTCACCTTCACGTCCGCTGTCTGTAGCACAAATAATATAATCGGTATTTGGGCTGTTCATAAGCTCTTTTAAAACTTTAAGTTGAGGATATGTCTTTTTTATTGCTTTAAGTTTCATCTTTTCGGGTATAATAGGCAAATCCTCAACACGCCATTTTTTTAAGTTTTTGTCATAGTCTTCAGGGTTGCCTAATGTAATCAAATGTCCCAGAGCCCAGCTTACTATATAGTTTTTATTCTCTATAAAGCCGTTTCCCTTTGCTTTGCAGCCAAGCACACGTCCAATATCCGACGCTACAGAAGGTTTTTCAGCTATAACAAGTATTTTTCCCATAATTTCCTCCGTTTTTTATATTGTATCATAAATAAATTTTAATTTCATTTGTTTAATAAATTTAATAAGACAAATGATAAACTTGACAACTCTGTTCATTTTCGAGTATTGTATTAACCATAGATTACTTTTATGAAGATGGTGTAAAAATGACAAAAAAAGCGACAAAAAACTACAATAATGAAAGTATATCATCCCTTAAGGGTGCCGACAGAGTGCGTCTTCGTCCCGGAGTAATATTCGGCTCAGACGGCATTGACGGCTGCGAACACTCTGTATTTGAGATACTCTCAAACTCAATAGACGAGGCAAGAGAAGGCTTCGGAAAAGTAATAGAAATAACCCTCTTTAAAGACGGTTCCGTACAGGTAAAAGACTATGGCCGCGGCATGCCGGTTGATTTTAACAAAAATGAAAACCGATATAACTGGGAGCTTATTTTCTGCGAGCTGTACGCCGGTGGAAAATACAAAAACAATTCCGGTGAAAACTATGAATTCAGCCTTGGTTTAAACGGTCTCGGAACATGTGCAACCCAGTATTCATCGGAATATATGGACGCCGTTATACTGAGAGATGACACAAAATACACACTGCATTTTGAAAAAGGTGAAAACATAGGCGGGCTTAATAAAGAGCCGTTTCCGTCAAAAAAAACAGGCACAACCATTAAATGGAAACCTGACAGAAATGTATTTACAGATATAAATATACCGTCGGAATATTTCGATGATGTTCTTAAAAAACAGGCAATTGTAAATGCCGGTCTTAAATTTATATTCACAAATGAAAATACAGGCGAAACAAAGGAATTTTTATATGAAAACGGTATAAAAGATTATCTTTCTGAGCTTGACGGAGGAAAAGGAATTACGGGAATAGTTTACTACGAAACCGAAACAAAAGGCCGTGACCGTGAGGACAAGCCTGAATATAAACTGAAATTTGAAACTGCTTTTTGCTTTAATAATGAAGTAAACTCTCTTTTATATTTCCATAATTCCAGTTTTCTTGAATACGGCGGCTCACCTGACAAGGCTGTAAAAAACGCTTTTGTATATGCTATAGATAAATATATTAAGCAAAATAATCTTTATAAAAAAGGCGAAAAAAAGATTTCTTTTTCTGATGTGCAAGACAGCCTTATACTTATAATCAATTCTTTTTCAACAGTAACAAGCTATGAAAATCAAACTAAAAAATCAGTAACAAATAAATTTATACAAGATGCAATGACTGAATATTTCAGGCAGTGGCTGGAGATATATTTTATTGAAAATAAAATTGAGGCGGATAAAATCGCAAATCAGGTGCTTGCAAATAAAAGAAGCCGTGAAACGGCGGAAAAAACAAGAGTAACTATGCGTAAAAAGCTTACAGGTACTATAGATATAAGCAACCGAGTTGAAAAATTCGTAAATTGCCGGACAAAAGACGTAAGCAGGCGAGAGCTTTATATAGTTGAGGGCGATTCAGCTTTGGGAAGTTGTAAGCTTGGACGAGACGCAGAATTTCAGGCCATAATGCCCGTAAGAGGAAAGATACTTAACTGTCTTAAATCCGACTACGGAAAGATTTTCAAAAACGATATTATAACTGACCTTTTAAAGGTCCTTGGTTGCGGTGTTGAGATAAAAAGCAAACATTCAGATATGTACTCTTTTGACTTAAGCCAGCTTAAATGGAGTAAAATTATAATCTGCACCGATGCCGATGTAGACGGATACCAAATTAGAACTCTTATTCTTACAATGCTTTACAGGCTTGTGCCGACACTTATAAAAGAAAAAAAGGTATTTATAGCCGAATCCCCGCTTTTTGAGATAAACACCGGCAAAAAGACTTATTTTGCCTATTCGGAAACTGAAAAGACTTCAATACTTTCAAAACTTGAAGGCAAAAAATATAATATTCAGCGTTCAAAAGGCCTCGGTGAAAACCAGCCTGAAATGATGTGGGAAACAACAATGAATCCGGAATCACGCAGACTTATACAGGTGCTCCCTTCAGACGAGGAAAAAACGAAACAGATTTTTGAGCTTCTTTTAGGCGAAAACCTTAAAGGCAGAAAAAAACATATTGAAAACGACGGTTATAAATATATAGATTTCAGTGACATAAGCTGATTTTCAGGAGAAATAGAAAATGTCAAAGAAAAAAAATGATACAGAGACAATTAAGAATCCCAGCATATTCCAGCAGAATATAATAGATACACTTGAATTAAATTACATGCCTTACGCCATGAGCGTAATTGTTTCGAGAGCAATACCCGAAATAGACGGCTTTAAACCCTCGCACAGAAAACTCTTATACACGATGTATAAAATGGGGCTTCTTACAGGTGCAAGGACAAAATCATCTAATGTTGTAGGCCAGACAATGCACCTAAATCCCCATGGCGACGCAGCAATATATGAAACAATGGTTCGTCTTACAGAAGGCAATCAGGCCCTTTTGCACCCTTTTGTTGATTCAAAAGGAAATTTCGGAAAACAGTATTCCCGTGATATGGCATATGCTGCCCCAAGATATACAGAAGTAAAGCTTGCTCCTATCTGTAATGAGATATTTGCGGATATTGATAAAAACACAGTTGATTTTGTAGATAACTATGACGCCACAACAAAAGAGCCGCTTCTGCTTCCAACCACATTTCCAAATATACTCGTAAATCCAAATCAAGGCATTGCCGTAGGAATGGCAAGCTGTATATGCAGTTTTAATCTTTCCGAAATATGTGATACCGCTATAAATCTTATAAAAGACAAATCTTTTGATATAAAAAAGACGCTTCTTGCACCTGACTTTTCAACAGGCGGAAAACTTCTTTATGACGAAGGTGAAATAGATAAAATATATGAGACCGGAAAAGGCAGTATCAGAATGTATTCAAAATACAATTTTGATAAGAAAAACAACTGTATAGAAATAATCGAAATTCCTTATACAACAAATATTGAGTCAATAATAGATAAAATTATAAGCCTTGTAAAATCCGGAAAATTTAAAGAAATAACCGATATCAGAGATGAAACGGACCTCGGCGGATTAAAAATTGCAATAGATGTGAAAAAAAACACAAAAGTTGATGTGCTTATGCATAAACTTTTTGCTCAGACACCTTTAAGTGACACTTTCAGCTGCAATTTTAACATTCTTATTGACGGACACCCAAAAACAATGGGCATTAAGGAAATACTAAGCTGCTGGACAGATTTCAGAATTAAGTCAATTAAAGGGCAGCTTGCCTATGATATTGAAAAGAAAAGCGCAAAACTTCACCTTCTTGAGGGTCTTGAAAAAATACTTGCCGATATTGACAAGGCAATAGCAATTATAAGACATACAGAGCTTGAGTCAATGGTTATACCAAACCTTATGAAAGGTTTCAAAATAGACGAAAAGCAGGCTGAATATATAGCTGAAATTAAACTTAGGAACATAAATAAGGAATATATACTTAACCGTATAAAAGAGCTTGAAGACCTCAAAAATGGCTTAAAAGAACTTAACGTAACATTAAACAGCGAGCATAAAATTAAAAATATTATATGTTCACAATTAAAATCGGTTTCAAAAAAATACGGGCGTCCGAGAAAGACTGAAATAATAACATCAGATGAAATCAAGGAAATACCAGAGGAAGATTTTATAGAAGATTACGGCATAAAGCTGTTTCTTACAAAACAAAATTACTTTAAAAAGGTATCCCTTGTATCTTTAAGAACATCCGGCGACCATAAATTAAAAGATGACGACGAAATAGTAATTGAGGAAGAGTCTACAAACAGGACTGAAATAATTTTCTTTTCCGACAAGCAAAATGTGTATAAGTATAAAGCCGATGAAATAAATGATACAAAAGTCAGCTCTCTTGGGGAATATCTTCCAAACATTCTCGGTATGGAAGATGATGAGAACATTATATTTTTTACAACCACCACAAATTATAAAGGCATGATGTTTTTTATGTTTGAAAACGGAAAAGCCGTTAAGATACCTTTTGAAAGTTATAAAACAAAGACCAACAGAAAAAAGCTCGTAAAAGCATATTCCGAAAAGTCGAGACTTATTTTTATGACTTATATTAATGAGGATTCCGATTTTATAATAACAAGAGATGATGACAATGCATGCCTTTTTAACACATCTCTTATATCACTAAGCAGTACACGAACCGCTTCCGGTGTTCAGGTATATACATTGAAAAAAAACAGTAAAATTTCAAATGTATATCCTGTTTCTGAATTTGAAAGCGATGATATAGAGTTTTACAGAATAAATAAAATTCCTTCAAGAGGGCATTTCTTAAAAGAAGACGACAAAAAGAAAAACAATCTGTCAGGCCAGATTTCCATTTAATAAAAACGGGTGCCGTGTTGGCATCCGTTTACTTTTTTTCCATTCCTTTTATAAGCATATATAAAAGTTCGTTGTATGGCGTGGCAACCCCTGCCCTCTTGCCGTACTCGATAACTTTTCCGGCAAAATAATCCACTTCTGTTTTTCTGCCGGCTTCTATATCTTGAAGCATAGATGTTTTGCTTTCCATTTTTGTATTTCTCAAAACCTCATCATAGTCGGAGATGTCTTTTTCATCTATGTTTATATTGCAGCTTTCGGCAACTTTTATAACTTCTCTCATAACCATATGCAGTGCCTTATTCATTTCTGGAATACTGATAAACTGCGGATCAGTTATGCCGGCAACTGCCGAAATTTGATTTGCGCCTACATTTATCATCCATTTTCTCCATAGGCTTCTCATCATGCCCTTTGGAACATTATTTCTTATACCGCTATTATCAAATAAGTTCTTTACAGCTCTAACTTCTTCAGTTAAAACCGTATTATCGGCTTTTCCAAATTCAATTATTCCGTCATTTGAGTTAATTACATCTCTGTTATTTCTTACAGCGTCAATTTCCAGTGCTACTCCGTAGAGTACAGTATTATTAGGAAATGCCGACTTTATTTCGTCCCGTGCCGAAATACCGTTTAGCAAAGTAATTAAAACTGTTTTATCATAAACCAAACCGGATATGTCTTTTATAGCCTGATTAAGCTGATAGTTTTTGACTGTAAATATAATTAAATCAGCTTTTATATTTTTTTCTTTTGGTATAATCACATTGGGTATATATTTTCTTCCGTTTACTGAAAAACCGTTTCCGGCAATTTTCTCAGCTCTCTTTCCGTCTGCAATAACGTAAAACTCACATCCGCTGTTTTCCAAAATAAGTTTTGAATATACACACCCTATGGCACCAAGACCGATAAGCATTGCTTTTTTAATCTCCATACAATTTTTCCTCCTTTTTTCCTCCTTTTTATGTACATAATAACGAATTTATGACAATTTTTCAACACGCTTTACAATTTTGAATAACAATGATACCATTATAGCAAAATACTATATGGCATATAATAAACAAAATTTCTATTATACATTAACAAAGCAAAACAAATTATTATAATAAGGGAGTGAAAATTATGCAGTATTTAAACATTGATCATATACCGGGAAAAGAAATAGAGGTATTAGGACTTGTGAAAGGCACCGTTGTTCAGAGCAAGAATATAGGCCGTGACTTTATGGCCGGCATGAAAACACTTGTAGGAGGAGAAATAAAAGGATATACGGAAATGCTAACCGAAGCAAGAGAAATTGCCATTGACCGTATGCGGACCGAGGCCGAAGCTCTCGGAGCAGATGCTATTATTAATATTCGTTTCAGTTCTTCATCACTTATGCAGGGTGCAGCAGAAATACTTGCTTACGGCACAGCTGTAAAAATTAAATAAAAATATACGTTTCACATAGTAAATTTTACAAAAAAACACCTCTGAATCAGCACTGCCAACTGAAACAGAGGTGTAATGAGGAGCAAATTTATGTCTTAAAATTTATTTTTTAGTCTTTATTTAGTCTTGGCAATGATTTCAACTTCGCAAAGAAGTCCCTTAGGTATAGATTTTACAGCTACACATGAACGAGCTGGTTTGCTTACAAAATATTTTCCGTAAACTTCATTAAATTTACCAAAATCATTAATATCTGCAAGGAAACATGTTGTTTTTACAACATCTTCAAATGTAAGTCCGTTTGCCTCAAGAATTGCCTTTATGCTCTGGCATACTCTTTCAGTCTGCTCCTCTATTGTTTTGCCTACTATTTCTCCTGTACCCGGCATAAGAGGAACCTGACCTGATGCAAATAAGAAACCATTGCATGCTATAGCCTGTGAATATGGTCCTATTGCTGCTGGAGCTTTGTCTGTTACTGTAACTTTCATCTTAATTACTTCCTTTCTTAATACATTCTCTTTGTTTTATGTAATTTTATTTGATTTTCCAAACCCCACCTTAATTTTAGTTCGGCAGAGTTTGGAAAAGTCGGGGGCTTTTGATATTATGAAACTTGTTCAGATGCTAAATTCTTGTTTCTTTTTTTACTTGTTATAGTATCCATAAGAACTGCTATGGCTCCATCACCTGTTACGTTGCAGGCTGTACCGAAGCTGTCCTGAGCTATGTAAAGTGCTATCATAAGCGATGACATTATATCGTTAAATCCAAGCATTGACTGAAGTATGCCAAGTGCTGCCATAACTGCACCGCCCGGAACACCAGGTGCTGCAACCATCGTTATACCAAGCATCATAATAAATGGGAACATCTTTCCAAAATTAACGTCCCAGCCGTTAAGCATTAAAACTGCAATTGAACAGCTTGTAAGAGTGATTGTTGAACCTGAAAGGTGAATTGTTGCACAAAGCGGACATACAAACTCAGCAATCTGGTCGCTTACATGATTGCTCTTTGCACAGTTGACTGTTACAGGAATTGTAGCTGCTGATGACTGTGTGCCGATTGCGGTAAAGTATGCCGGAATCATGTTTTTAATAAGTCCAAACGGATTTTTCTTTGAAAATGTTCCTGCAATGGTGTATTGAAAAAGTATAATAATACAATGAAGAAGAATTATTATACCAAATACTTTTATGAACACAGACATAATTTCAACAACTGTACCTGCATATGTTAAGTTTGCAAATATACCATAAACATGTATTGGCAATAACGGAATGATTATTCCGCCGACAAGCTTTGTAATAATTTGCTGGAAACCGTCAAATACATCTTTTAACGGTTTATTTCTTGTAATTGATATACCTAAGCCAAGAATGAATGATATAAGAAGTGCACTCATAACACCCATAATTGCAGGCATTTCAATCGTGAACAGTCCGGGGAGTGTTGTTTCCTCAGCATTCTGAGCATTATCCATAACTATTGATCCAACTTTAAGGAAATGTGGGAAAACGTTGATATCTGTAAAGTAAGCAAGTGAACCTGCTATTATTGTAGAAATATAAGCTATTGCAGCTGTAAGAGCAAGTGTTTTTCCTGCACCTTCTCCCAAATCAGCTATACCAGGAACGACAAAGCCGATGATTATAAGTGGAATTGAGAAATTAAGGAAGTTTCCGAATATTCCGTTAAATGTTGCACCAAGTTCAATAATTATAGGAGCATTCACTGATTTCGCAATATTTCCAATTATAATACCTAAAATAATAGCTATAATAAGTTTTGGGAGCAAGCCCAATTTAAATTTTTTCTTTTCTGTTGTTTCCATACTTTATGCTTCAAGGCTAAACCCGAAGCTACCCCTCCCTTTTTAGATGCTTGATTTAACTATTGAGTAATTCGTAACCTTTTGATACGAGAGAATTTTCAATCTCTTCAACATGATGAATATCTCTTGTTTCAAGTACCATAGTAACTACGCATGAAGCAACATCTGATTTTTTGTCTTCTCTTTCGTGATTTACGCTAATAATATTAGCTCCTGTATCAGATATAACCTGAAGAAGATTGATAAGCTGTCCAGGTTTATCAAGCACTTTTGTTGTAATCTCGCTGATTCTCCCCGATTTTGTAAGGCCTTTTGTAATTATTCTTGAAAGCATATTTACATCTATATTGCCTCCTGAAACAACACAAACTGTCTTTTTGTCCTTTGTATCTACTTTTCCAAACATTACAGCGGCAACAGGTGAAGCTCCTGCTCCTTCTGCAACTGTTTTCTGATTTTCCATAAGTGAAAGGATAGCCGAAGCAATTTCGTCATCTTTTACTGTAACAATATCATCAACATATTTTTCGCATATAGCAAATGTAATGTCGCCAGGTTTTTTAACTGCGATACCGTCGGCAATTGTAGCTACACTTGAAAGTTCTGTAGGTTCTCCGTTCTTTCTTGACACATACATTGATGCAGCGCCTGCAGCCTGAACACCAATAACCTTGCATGAAGGTTTTATTGACTTAATTGCGTAAGCAACACCGCTTATAAGTCCGCCGCCGCCGATTGGTACAACTACCTGATCAACGTCTTCAAGCTGTTCAAGAATTTCAAGGCCGATTGTTCCCTGTCCTGCTATAACTTTTTCATCATTAAAAGGATGAGCAAATGTATACCCATGTTCCTCTGTAAGTTTTACTGCCATAGCATATGCGTCATCATATACACCAGGTACAAGCACAACTTCAGCACCGTAGTTCTTTGTTGCCTCAACTTTTGAAATCGGAGCTCCTGCCGGCATACATACTATAGATTTTATACCGCCTCTTGTAGCTGAAAGAGCAACACCCTGTGCATGGTTTCCGGCTGAACAAGCGATAACACCTTTAGCTTTTTCTTCCGGAGTAAGAGTGCTGATTTTATAGCATGCTCCTCTGAGTTTGAATGAACCGGTAAGCTGAAGATTCTCGGCCTTAATATAAACATTTTCGCCAATCTTCGGCGCTTGGTAAAGTGGTGTCAAACGAGCGACATCCTTAAGAACACGTCTTGCATCATAAATCATTTCAAGTGATAGCATTTCTAAATCCCTCCTGCGTTAAAATTAAAACACAAACACAACTTTTTTACAACTAAATGGATGTTTATTTCCCTTTTATATCCATTCAACTTTTATGTACAAATAAATTATATCTTGTTAATTTTTTTTAGTCAATGCACTATTTAACTAAAAGTTTTTGTGGGACGTACTTAAATGGTGTTTATATACCAATTGTCCTTGTATGAAATACAATGTTTCATATCACACGTTAAAATTTAAAAAATGCATATCTTAGATTCAAAATACATTGTATTTTTTGTAAAACATATACATTGTCAAACATAATTATATTAAATTTTCAATTAAATTTTCATTAAAATTATTTAAAATTGGTTGTTTAATACAAAATTATTATTAGTTTAAGCCTAAAAGCCTGCATTTTTTATGAATTATTAAGATAAACAAAAAGTGTTTATTTCATTCGGTATAATAAGTATTTTCTGTTTATCCCGGTATTGTTTCCAGAAATTTATGGAATCATCCAAAATAAAATTTTATACATATCCAATTTCAATATTTTTTGTGCATTTTTACCAAATTATTATCTTATGTATGCATTCATTTTTCGTGCAAAAACATAATTCCGCCGTACAAAGAAAAAGAGGCAAATATAATAAATATATCTGCCTCTTAATATGCATTTATCATTAATAAACTTTATTCAGTTTTCATAACCGCGTCTTTTTATTATATTTATAACATAATCAACATACTTTTCGCATAGAGAATCGCTTTTTGCTTCCACCATTACTCTGATTAACGGTTCAGTTCCGCTCTCACGAACAAGTATCCTTCCGTTTTCTCCAAGCTTTTCTCCTACATCGCCAATTGCTTTTTTAACATCGGCATCTTCCTGAACAGCTTTTTTGTCTTTAACTTTTATGTTTTTAAGTATCTGAGGATAAATGTAAACAGGTTCGGCAAGTTTGCTTAAAGGAAGCTTTTTCTCAATAATAACTTCCATTAATTTTTCTGCAGTGAGTATGCCGTCTCCTGTTGTGGCATAATTGCTGAAAATAATATGTCCGCTTTGTTCTCCACCTATGCGGTGTCCGTTTTTCAACATGTTTTCATATACATATTTGTCGCCGACTTTAGTTTTTTCATAGTTAATACCGGCTGCATCAAAAGCTTTATAAAGGCCTAAATTGCTCATAACAGTAGTTACAACCGTATTGTTTTCAAGCTTTCCTATTTTCTTCATATATGTTCCGCATATGTATAAAATAAGGTCTCCGTTAATTACATTGCCCTTATCATCAACAGCAATACATCTGTCAGCGTCACCGTCAAAGGCAAAACCGACATCAAGACTGTTTTCTTTTACAAATTTCTGCAAAGCCTCAATATGAGTTGAGCCGCAGTTCATATTTATATTTGTGCCGTCCGGCTCGGCGTTTATAACGTAGGTTTTTGCTCCAAGAGCATCAAAAACATTTTTCGCTATCATCCATGAGCTTCCGTTGGCACAGTCGAGCCCCACCTTTATACCTTTATAAGAACACACTGCAAGAGATATAAGATAGCCGATATACCTGTTTCTTCCGGCTGCATAATCAATTGTACGGCCTATTTTTTCTTTTAAAGCATAAGGAAGGCTTGTGTTATTGTCAATGTAATCCTCAATTTTGGCTATTGTTTCCTCATCCATTTTTTCGCCGTTGCTGTTTATAAGCTTAATTCCGTTGTCGTAATAAGGATTATGGCTTGCAGAAATCATTATGCCGCAGTTAAAGTCCCCGGTTCTCGCTACATATGAAACACTTGGTGTTGTGGTAACATGCAGAAGATAAGCATCTGCTCCGGAAGATGTTATTCCGGCACAAAGCGCATATTCAAACATATAACTTGATCTTCTTGTATCTTTGCCTATTACAATTCTGCATTTATCTTTTGAATTTCTGCCATAGTACCAGCCGAGGAATCTGCCAACTTTAAATGCATGTTCAACTGTAAGGCCCACATTGGCCTCACCTCTGAACCCGTCGGTTCCAAAATATTTACCCATTAAATTAATCTTCCTCTCACTTTAAAATTTATTTAATCAATCCTGTAAAGTTTAACACAATATGGGCTTTAATTCAATATAGCAGACATCCAATACAGTTTTAATAAAAGCAAAAAATTATAAAACATGTCACGCAAATATTAAATATTATATATCTGCGCAAACTTAAGTCAATCTGCATTTATGCTTTTACGAAAAGGTATCATTGTTTTCTAAATAAGATTTCATTGGCTTTATATAGTTTTTTACATCATTTTTTTGTTGTTCCGTATAAATAAAACTAAATCCAACAATTGAGCTATCATTAATTTTACTTGCACTGAAAACTAAATTTCCGTCTTTATTTTTATATGTATAGCTGCAATATTTTCCATCTGTATAATAGTCTATAATTGATTTGCTATTAAGTTTAATTAGATAATTCATATAATCTTTGCCGTTTGAATATGGCTCTCCGTCTTCGTCGCAATTATTGCATCCATATATCAAAAGCTTAATCCCGTCTTTATCGGTAAAAGTTGCTCCGTCTCCGTCATCCGATTCTTGTTCTTTTGTAAAGCTATCAGGATAAATCATGTTAAAATCAAACCTGCTGTTGCCATAGCTTAAAAAATTATTTGTATCTGATTTTCTGACATTTTTTTGTACAGTATTAGACAAATCACTTCCATCGGCATTATCATCCATTTCTGATGACTGCACAGCACTTTCCTGTTTGGAAACGTTAGGCTTATTAAGCTCACATGCACTTAATAAGAGACAGCCAAAAACAAGCCCAAATTTTATATATCTCATTTTTAATTTTCCTCTAATAAAAATAAAGTCACATTAATCTAATTTTGCTGCCTATTACTGCAGTGATGGTTTAGTTATATCGTATGTTACAGAGTCTGTTCCAAATTCCATTTTCAGCATTCTGAAATCGCTGTTTACTTTTCCGTCTGATGTAAAAAGTGAAGGAAGATTTATATATCTTACACCGTTTTGTATGTTTTTCCAATATGATGTTCCCGAAGAGGAAACGACAAACACCTCACGTCCGGCATTTCTTATATCGTTAAGAGCACTCTTAAATAAGTTGCTTTCCATACTGTCGCTGAAATTTGAAGGTGTCGTATCCATAAAAAATACAACATAGTTATTTGATGATTCCAGCACATCATTTTTAAATTTCTGCCACTGGTCAGCTTTAGTTGCTTTAAAACCGCCGTTTACGGCAGTCATATTTATAAGAGTCACGTTATTCTCATAGTATACCGCATAATCATTTTTCCATTTTATGGTTTCAGAACTGTTTGTCTGAATATCACTTTTTCCGCCATATACCGAAACATCTGTGTCATTCTGAATAAGAGAGTTTACCTTGTTTCTTACACTGTCATAAAGACTGCTGTCGCTTACAGCGCCGCTTGATACCGTTCCTACCATATTCATGTAAAAATACCCGTCACGCTTACCGTTTATCGTGCCTTCAAAACCGTCATTTGAGGCTGTAGACTGCGGGATATTAATTGCATTGTTGTTATAAGTTTCTGCTCTTAAATCATCAAAATACATAATTTGTGTATTGGTATTGCTGTTTGTAATGGCCGCAACATATATGCATGTAAGCTTTATAGGGAAAGTAATGTCTTGCGGAAGTTCGGCTTCCATGTTCTTCCAGCCGTTCCAGCTTACATCTCTTGAAAAGTCTATAACGTTTTCCTTGCCATTAGCGTCTTTTATTTTAGCTCTAACCCATTGGCCTGAACCGTTTCCGTATATTCTGAGTTTAAGTTTATCAGCTTTGTCATTTATTGTAACCGGCGATACAAGCTCAAGATAAGCAGCCTGAGTAAAATTAGAATCAGCAAAGTTATAGCTTAATCCAAGTGAACTGCTTCCATCAGCGACATATTTTTTTGAAATACCGGCTATACCTGTTATAGTTTTCGGATATGACGAAAAATTCAGGTATTTCACATTTTCAAATGAATCTACTTTAGTCTCTTTTGTACCGACACATACTTTTACATAGCACACGCTGTTTCCGTAAGTACATTCTATAATTCCCACTCCGTCAGCGTCGGATGTAAATGTATTGCCGTTTATGGTGCCGAAATCCGAATAGTATTCTGCAAGATTTGATACATCCACAGTGCTTCCGTCGGTAGCCGCACCTATTACTGAAAGTTTTGTGCTTTCGCCGGATTTCAGATAAACCATGTTTTCCTTAGGGCTTATGGACTTGACAGTGGCACCCTTTATGTTGACTGTATCCTCAGCACCATTGTAAGTTGCAGTTATTTTTGCATTTGCGGCATCACCGCAAGTATATATAATATTGTTCCCGCTGTAGCTGAAAGTACCTGTAGAATCGTCTGATGTAATGTTCAAACCCGACTTAGGCACCGAAAGCTTATGGAGATTATCGTCGTATCCGCTTAATGTAAGAACAATCTGACCGCCTTTAACTGCGCTTTTTGATGAAGCAGACATTTTAAGAGATGTAATGCTTCCAACAGTACTGTTGTCAAAAACACCGACAGCACTTACAATTTGTCTGGCCACGCCTTCTGCCGGAGAGTTTATTATTTTAATGTTTCCTGTTTCGGAATTCTTTGTAGCCATTGTAGATGAGCCGCCGCCGTCAAGATTCATGCCGTATGCGCAGCCCTCTTTTTGCAGTATGCTTACACATTCGTCAATATTGGCACCGATACTTGCATTATTCCCCCCTGCTCTTTTACCGTCTATAACAATCAGTTTCAAAGTTTTTTTGTCAGCCGAAAGGCCAAGCAAAGTCCTCGGCTGTCTGCCTGTTGCCATTTCGCCGACATTAGAGCATTTTTTACCGTCCTGCATAAATATACCGCCGCCTGAAACAGCAGTTTCAATACTGTCAATGTCAAATGATGATGTTATCTTTGTTTCAGCGCTTTGACCCACTTTCAAATATCTTACATAATCTGCACCGTACTTATCGTTAAATACAATAAGATAACCATTATCCGGAACATTTACAGTTTCACCCGGCTGCGAAATATATGTAATTTTTCCGTCTTCGACTTTTATTTTATAAAGATTTGAAAACCTGGCATCAAGCGCCGCCGTATTTTCAAAAGCGTTCTTGTCTATGTATACAGGATACACCATTTGCGTTATTTTGTTTATGCCAGAAAAATCAAATATCTTTGTATCGTTTGCGTAAAAAGTCATGTTTGTTTTAAAATATCCGAAAAGCGGATTGCTGTTTTTGTCTATAAAAAATGTACCGAACTGATTAGAGTCCAGATTTTTATCCGTGTCCAAAGAAATAATATCACCATGGGATATTTCAGGACCAAAAGATGCCGAATATTTTTTTGTCATCCCGAAAAAGCCGCTGTTTACACCTGCTACGGCTTTATTTTCACTAAGTATTTTATCAAGGGTTTCTCTTAGCCCGACATTCGTTTTTGAGTCAACGGGAGCTATATTTATATTGGGGTTTGACATATCTGTCTCAAGCACATATATGTCCAGCCAACCTGCATCCGTAAGAGTATGCTTTACCGTATACGATATACCTTTTGAAAGCACTTCATTTGTAACCTGCTGATAAAGCGTGGTCGCAGCAAAAGCAGGAACAGCCAAAAATGCCGAAGCAGCTATAATTCCTGCCGCAAAAATATGTTTGATATTTATAAATCTTTTCACTTTTTTGTCCTTCCTTATGTAGATTATATTTTTAAGTAATTTGCTAATTTATTTAGTAATGCCTCTTCAGCATACTTACAAAAATATACCACAAATTCCAATTAATTTGTGGATATTAATAAATTCGTAATATTCTTTTAAATTTTGTAATATTAGCGACTTATTTTTTACAAAATTCATACTTTGTTTTCAAAAAAAAATGACCTCCCGTTAAGGTGGCCACAGAGTATTGAGAAACCAAAAACTTAAATATAAGGTGCCCTTAGTTTCAAAAGCACCTTAAACCTCTTATATCTTTCTATAAATATTTTTCGGCAACAATTTTAAAAAAATAACAAGTATTTTTTAATTTTGTCCGCAGTCATACTAAATAAATTTCTTGACTTCACGTCCTCCAAGATAGCTGCACATGTCTCCCTGAAAATATCCGTTTTCTTTCATTTCTTTTTCTATATCATCACGAATTTTCCACCAGCTTGTACTCCAATTGGCAAATAAAGCATCTGACGGCGCCCGTGATACCAGCCGTTCTACATAAATATCCGGCGACAAATATCTCAGAAAACTTATTACTCTTTTTTTATATTCATCAATATTGCATATACTAAACTCATGATTTTTATATTGCTCCGCCATTTTTGTTCCTTCTGCTATATACAGCGAATGAAGCTTTATAAAATCAACTCCGAGAGCAGACAATATCTTAGCTGCCTCAATACAGTCGCTTTCGTCATCCCATGGAAGATTTAATATTAAATGCACACAGATACCGTATCTGTATTTTTTAATCATAAGCACCGCGTCAATAAACTCAGCCAAAGTATGGCCTCTGTTAATTTTTTCAAGCGTATGCCAATTTGGGCTTTGAAGCCCCAGCTCAATGGTTATCTCTCTGCCGTATTTTTCAGAAACATTTTTTAAAACATCAAGATATGGATAAGCAATACAGTCCGGCCTTGTGGAAACCGCTATCTCACAAACATTTTCCATCGCAGCCTCCGTTATATATTTCTTAAACTCAGGTAATGGGAGATATGTATTTGTAAAATTCTGAAAATATGCTATAAACTTTTCTGCCTTATATTTTTTTCCTATGTAGTCCATATTTTTTCTTATTTGCTCACTAACAGAAAAGATGCCGGGTAAATTATCATATCCGGCACCTTTTTCATCGCAATAAGTACATCCGCCCTTTTGGCAGATTCTGTTTGGACATGTTACAGGAATATTAACAGGCAGCTTATAGACTTTTGTTCCATATTTATTTTTAAGGAAAAAAGAATACCTGTTATATATATCTTTCATAATCAAATCACATATTTCTTTGCTGCTTCAGGAAGCGAGTCAACTTTAGCACTGATAATAAACGTAAAATCAACTTCATTTTCTTTTGATATCTGTTCAACTTCGGAGACAAATTCTGATATATCATCGTTTGAAAGGTTTTTAACAATATTGTGAAGGCCATCAATAAAGATATTTTCTATATCGCTGTCTTGAGAAAGAATGCCACAGAGAAAACCAAAGAAAATCTTTTGGTCATCTATAGCTAAATTAGCTTTTACAAAACGGATATTATAATGCAAATCATACATATGAGTGTCATCATCGTCTACAAACACTACATGTCCCTTAGAGTTTTTGGCTGCTTCGTTTGCCATTGAAATAAGTCTCTTGGTCTTACCTTCGCCTTTTTCACCTGCTATAATCTGTATCATTATAATCTCCTCCCATCGGATATTATTTTATGATTCTATTATATTACAAAAAAGTTCATTATTCAACATATTTAGCTTTTACCGCTATTAAATGAACGTATTTTGAAATCCTCCCTTATGTATGAATATTCCACGTTCATTTAAAAAATCCTTCTTTCAAATTATAAGAATAAACTTAAAAAAATGATAAAAAAATATAGTTATCACTGTATAATTTTTGTTGTTATTGACTCTTATTAAATTTAATCATATTATATTGTTAAGCGTTAAATTGGAGGCTGAAGCAATGGAAGAAACAGAGCGGTATCAGACCGCAAACAAAGTAAGCAAACTAACGTTAACAGCAAATATTCTTCTTTCAATAATAAAAATATCGGCAGGTATATTTGCCAGAAGTTCAGCAATGACAGCTGACGGCATACACACTCTTTCCGATGTTCTAACTACATTTGCAGTAATAATAGGTATGAAATTTTCAACAAAGCCTGACGACGCCGACCATCCATACGGACATGAGAAAATAGAATCAGGAGTATCGGTAATACTTGCCTTTTTCCTTATTCTCACAGCTCTTGGAATAGGTATAAGCGGTGTTAAAACTATTTACCACGGTACTTATGTAAAGCCCGGAATACTTGCCGCGGCAGCGGCTGTGCTTTCAATAGTCACAAAAGAATGGATGTATAGGTATACTGTAAAAGCCGCCGACAAAATTAAATCCAATGCTTTAAAGGCAGACGCATGGCACCACAGAAGTGATGCTTTTTCATCAATAGGAACTCTTGTCGGAATAGTGGGAGCAATAATAGGTTTTGGCATTCTTGATCCGCTTGCTTCAATAGTAGTGTGCGTAATGATAGTTAAAGTAGGCATAGACATATATAAATCTGCATGCAATCAGCTTTTTGACAAAGCTGCCGATAACATTACAGTAGATAATATTACAAAAACGATACTGTCGGTTGACGGTGTTAAAACCATAGACGATCTCAAAACAAGAATACATGGTTCAAGGATATTTGTTGATGTGGAAATTGCCGTAGACGCCGGTATTGATGTATACCACGGAGATTTGATAGCTGAAAATGTTCATCATGAAATAGAACAAAAATTTAGTGATGTAAAACACTGTATGGTACACGTAAATCCATATTTTGAAGAATAACGCTGAAAAAATCAGTTTATATAAATAGAATTTTTATAAATGATTTTCATAAAAGAATTAGTTTGCAAACAAAAAATCCGATATTTTCAAAACATCAATTATCTGAAAATATTGGATTTTTTTATACTTAAATTTTGTTAAACATGTATACTTTTTTAGAAAAAGCTATATATTGGGCTCTAAATTTACCTCGCCTAAGCTTTACATTTTTATTTTGTAATTTCAAACTCAGGAAATCCTGCCGCATACGGTGCTATTTCATAAAGGGGCATATAAAATACTACTCCGTTTTTATCCAAATAAAATCCTATTTTGCTGTATTCTTCCTCAAGAGTTTTTGTGGAATCTTCGAAATAATAATTTTTCTCATCTGATATTTCTTTATCCCAGCCATTTAAAACTGCATTTTTTACAGCTTTCTCATCCTTTAAGCCGGTACATTCTGCGGCTGTTGCTTCATCTCCGTTATCCAATTTAAAGACAAGACTTGTTCTCGTGCTTGTAGGATGCGCTCCGCCCAAGTCATAGCAATATGTATTTAAAACCGAAAGATATATATCATTTGTATATGTTTTTATGGTGCTTGTAAGCACAGCAGGCCTGAAATTCAAACCGCTGTCTTTTTTCGATTCTTCATAGTATTCCGACTGTGTTTTTGCATACTCATTTTTGAAATCAGCCGCTGTTTTTTCAGCTTCTGCTTTAAGTACTCTGTTTATTGTTTCTGCGCTTTTCGTATCCGAGTTAAGTTGTATATACTTTACTTCATAGCTTAATACTGCTGTGCCGTCATCTGCTTTTACGCTGTCGCTTATAGTATTTTCTTCTCCTTTGACTTCATCATCAGATTTAGTAATACTGCATTGTCCGCTTTTTTCATCCCATTTAACATCTAAGTCAAATCCATAATTAAATGCTGTTACAGGAACATATGCTTTGTCATTTTTTATTACAGCGGCTTTTTTCATGTCAATTTCTCTTGTGCCTATTCTCATTTGAGTATCGCCTATATCAAAATCAGCATAGTCATCTCCAAGAGATACTCCAATCATTTTGTTTTCTGCATCCCACTGTGTTTCTGCACCAAGTGCGTCGGCTACATCCCTGAGCGGAACCATAAGCGTTCCGTCTTCAACATATGACGCCTGTGATGCAATTGACTTTCCGTTTGCATTTAATGTAATATCCCCCGCAAATGAAACACCTGCCGTACCAATTGACATGCAGACAATTATCGACAAAACAAGGACATACTTTTTCATTAAATCAACTTCCTTTCATTATTTTTCATCATATTTATATACAATTTTCCTCATTTATTTTATTGAAGAAATTCACAAACCTTAATTTTCTCTATTTGTCACTTAACAGTTTGCTTTTATTTTTTTAAACATTTTTAACAAACACCCTAAAAAAATAATTCCTATAAATGCACCTGCGCTGTCTATACATATATCGGTAAACTGCGGTGTTCGGCCGGAAACAAAAATCTGGTGAAATTCATCACTGGCGGCATAAAGCGTACATCCAATCCACGATAAAATAACTGCTGTATTATTTTGTTTATAATATTTCAAAGTAAAATATAAAAGTGCACCCAAAACAGCATATTCAGTAAAATGTGCTGTTTTCCTTATAGGATGTTCAATGCTTTTTACAATTTTTCTCTGTTCTTCTTTGGGCATGGTATCAAAATTTTTCACAGTCATTTCACATATTACATATCCAACTCCCTGACTCATTTCGCTTGACTCGTCACCTTTAAAGGCCGACATTGAAAATATAAAAATAACCCACATAAGCACCAGTATTAGTCTCAAACTGAATTTTGTCAATATATCACCTCTTTTCAAATTGTTAATTCATTGTATCACAAAAGTATTTATATATGTATACAAAACAGAAAAAAGAATAAAAAACAGAGCATTGATATTCAATACTCTGCCAGCGTATAGAAAAACCTGTATCAAAAATAAAATTTCACAAAAGAATAATTTATGGGAGCTTTTTCACTTGTAAAAAGCTCCCATAGCCCTTTAAAAATACGCTTGTAAACAAATTAAGACCTTGAGACTCTGTCCCAAACCCTGCAAGCCTTTAAAAAGGCTTGAACTAAACTTTGATAGGTTTCGCCCAAGTAATTACTATTGTGCAGAATTACTTTTGACAATAACTTTTTCAACAGTCTGTTAAAAATTTAAAAAGTTATTTATTCATTTGTAAAAGACGCTCTTCAATTTGAGCAAGTGTAGCCTTATATTTTTCGCCTTTTGCTTTTTCTTCTTCAACTATATTGGCAGGAGCTTTTGAAACAAACCCCTTGTTTGAAAGTTTCTTTTCAACTCTTTCAATTTCTTTAAGCATTTTTGCTTTTTCATCGTTAAGACGTTTTGTTTCTTTTTCAATATCCACAAGCTCCGCAAACGGCATATAAATTACTGCGTTATGGATAACACATGAAACAGCATCATCACCTATTCCGGTTTTATCGCTCTGAACGTGAAGCTCACTTGCATGTGCAAGTGTCTTAAAGAAAACCTCGGAACGTTTAAATACACTTACAGCATAATCGTCTTGTGAGACAATAAATACTTTGGCTTTTTTAGCCGGAACGACATTCATTTCAGCCCTAACATTTCTTATGCTTCTTACAGCTTCTTTTACAAGCTCAATTTCCTTTTCCTCATCTTTAAAGTTCCATTCTTCTTTAAATTCAGGCCATTTTGAGAGCATTATAGTCTCTTCCTCACTCTGAAGATGAAGGAAAATTTCCTCAGTAATAAAAGGCATAAACGGATGAAGCAGTTTTAAAGCATTTATAAGCACTTCTTTAAGCGTCCATAATGCTGCAGTTCTTGTTTTATCGTCTTTATTGTAAAGACGAGGCTTAACCATTTCAACATACCAATCACAATACTCATTCCAAACAAAGTCAACTATTTTGTCGGCAGCCATTCCCAGCTCATAATTTTCAAGATTTTCCTCTACTTCTTTAGCAAGAGTATTTACTTTTGAAACTATCCATTTATCAGCCGGAGTAAGCATAATAAACTCTTTCTTTATTTCATCATCAAGGTTCATAAGTACAAATCTTGATGCGTTCCAAAGTTTATTAAGGAAATTACGGCAGTTTTCAAGTTTGTCATAAAAGAAACGCATATCGTTTCCAGGTGAAGTTCCTGTAATTAGCATAAGTCTCAAAGGATCTGCACCGTATTCCTTTATTACCTCAAGAGGATCTATGCCGTTTCCGAGGGATTTTGAAAATTTTCTGCCCTGTTCATCTCTTATAAGACCATGGATATATACATCTCTAAACGGAATCTCTCCAACCTGCTCAATACCGGAAAATACCATTCTTATGACCCAGAAGAAAATAATATCATATCCAGTTACCATAGTATCAGTAGGATAAAAATATTTAAGCTCTTCCGTCTGTTTAGGCCATCCGAGAGTTGAGAAAGGCCAAAGTGCAGACGAAAACCATGTATCAAGAGTATCCTCGTCCTGTTTAAAATGCGTTCCTCCGCATTTAGGGCATTTTTCAGGCATAGCCTTAGCTACAACCGTTTCACCGCAGTCCTGACAATAGTATGCCGGTATCCTGTGGCCCCACCAAAGCTGACGTGAGATGCACCAGTCATGAATATTTTCAAGCCAATGAAGATATACTTTGCCGAATCTTTCAGGAATAAACTTAAGTCTTCCGTCTTTATAGCAATCAATGGCTGGCTTTGCCATCTCGTCCATTTTTACAAACCACTGTTTCTTGATAAGCGGTTCAACTATTGTTCCGCATCTTTCATGTACCCCTACGGCATGAGTTATGTCCTCAACTTTAACTAAAAGCCCAAGATTTTTGAGTTCTTCAACTATCTGTTTTCTTGCCTCGTATCTATCAAGACCTGCATACTTTCCGCCGTTTTCATTTATTGTGCCGTCATCATTCATTACATTAATCTTAGGCAGATTATGTCTTTCACCAACAGCAAAGTCATTAGGGTCATGTGCCGGAGTAATTTTAACAACGCCTGTACCGAAATCACGGTCAACATAGCTGTCAGCAATTATAGGTATTTCCTTGTTTACTATAGGTAGAATTGCTTTTTTGCCAACAAGGTCTTTGTATCTCTCATCATCCGGATGTACAGCAACAGCCGTATCGCCAAGCATTGTTTCAGGCCTTGTCGTTGCAAGAACAACAAATTTTCCCTCTTCACCGGCAATAGGATATTTTACATGCCAAAAATGACCGGCTTTATCCTCGTGATTTACCTCGGCGTCGGAAATAGTAGTCTTACATTTCGGGCACCAATTTATAATTTTTTCGCCTTTATAAATGTATCCTTTTTTATAAAGACGCATAAATGTTTCAAGTACGGCATCGGAACATCCTTCGTCCATTGTGAAACGAACTCTGTCCCAATCGCAGCTGCTTCCCATCTTTCTAAGCTGATTTAATATTATTTCTCCATACTGCTCTTTCCATGCCCAAGCTCTTTTAATAAAGCCCTCACGTCCTACATCTTCCTTTTTAAGGCCTTCCTTAGCCATTTGCGCAACAACTTTTACCTCAGTCGCAATACTTGCATGGTCAATGCCCGGTATCCACAAAGCATTGTACCCTGACATTCTTTTCCACCTTATAAGTATATCCTGTATAGTGTTGTCAAGAGCATGTCCCATATGCAGCTGACCTGTAATATTTGGCGGCGGCATTACAATTGTATATGGTTTTTTTGATTTATCAACCTCAGCGTGAAAATATTTTTTCTCGAGCCATCTGTTGTAGAGTCGTTCTTCAACAGAGGACGGATCATATACTTTTTCCAAATCTCTTTTCATCTTTCTACCTCCTGAAATAAAAAAAGGCTTTCGTCCAAACAAAAGGACGAAAACCCGCGGTACCACCTTAATTTCCGTAAAATACGGACACTCACGGCTTTAACGCTGCCGGCGGATATGCCTAATGCAAAAAGCTTTCTCAGCATATCGGCTCGCGGACTACATTCGGCTTACTTATACTAAAGAACCTCACAGCCGAGGGTTCTTTTCTCTGAAAGCTTTATAAGCCTACTCTTTCCGGTCACTGCCATTGAAATTATATAATGTATAATGATATTAAATCAAAGACCTTTTGTCAAGGGTTTTTATCTTTTTTTCTGTTAAAACTGAATGCCATTGGCAAATAAAACGTTTTTGCGCTATCGTTTGAATTTTACAAAAAAAGTGAGCCAAGATATAATATTCGCCCACTTTCTTATATGCCTTTGTTATTAAAATCAAGGATATTCAGACTTTAATCTTCTTTATCATTCGACTTTTTATCTGCTTTGTGCCTGGTTATTTCCAAAGCTAATTTTAGAGATACGATACCTATGCATACACTAAAACCACAGACTAAATATTTTAGCTTAAATGCGGAATAATCAGTATTAAATTCCACAATTATATAGTTTGCATAACTAATCAAAGATATAAAAATCATCCATCTTCTTAGATATGTCAGAAAATCCGGCTTCATATTCATGATTTATCACATCTCATTATCTCTTATTTCATAGTATTTTTGATGAACTGCTTTTCCTGCATATTCTGTATCCAACCATACATATTATGCTTCCAAGCCGCTCTTGTTAACCTTATGTTCTCACCTTCATAATGAGTATACACCCAATCTTTTACAGATGCAAATTTACTTGTAGGATTCATTTGTAAAAACATCTCAAACACAGGCCGCAGTATACCTGAAGTTATTATTGCTTTTTCTGATATTTAGATATATTTAAAAGTATGCCCATTGAACTCATTGTAAATACCAAGGCAGAGCCGCCATAGCTTATAAAAGGCAGAGCCATGCCGGTATTAGGCATAACATTTGTGGCAACCGAAATATTTATTGCTACCTCTACTCCAATAAGCACCGTTATTCCTACCGCCACCAAACAGCCGTAAAGGTCATCTGCATTCATTGCAATACGTATTCCACGCCATACAAGCACTGCAAAAAGAAGTATTACAAGTATTGCGCCGAACAGCCCCAGTTCCTCGCATATTATAGCAAATATAATATCGTTATACGGCTCCGGTACATATGTTTTTTGTCTGCTTTGGCCAAGTCCTAAACCAAACATTCCTCCGGAGGCAACGGCATAAAGGGACTGAATTATCTGAAAGCCTTTTCCTGTAGCGTCGGCAAACGGATTTAGCCAATATTTTATACGGTCGGAACGGTAAGCAAACATAGGCATTTTTACAAGTGCAAATACCCCTCCGCATCCAGCTATAAACATCGCTACGAAATATGATACTTTTTTGCTTGATACAAACATTATTGCGCATCCTATAGCAGCAATGACAATAGCCGTTGAAAGGTTTTCGATTGATACAAGAAGTGTTGGAATCCCCAATACAACACAGCATTTGAAAAACCCCTTCCACGTGTCCATTATACCTTTATGAATTGCTATGTAATGTGACAGAAACAAAATTATTGCAAATTTCGCCACTTCGGACGGCTGAAATCCAATCGGTCCTATGCCTAGCCATCGCTTAGAACCGTTCATGTCTTGACCTACTACAAGTACGAGAGCAAGACTAATAATAGCAAAAATATATATCAGAAATGATAAATGCCTCAGCTTTTTATAAGAAAAATCCATCATAAAAAGCATAGCCACAACTCCTACTCCGGCCCAAACCAGCTGACGCTTTACGAAATAATACATGTCATTTCCAAACTTTGCTCTTGTAAGAGTGTAGTAATAGCTTGAGGAAAAAACCATTACAAGTCCGAACATAACAAGTATCAATACTACAAAAAACAATGTAAAATCAATGGATTCGGCCTTTTTTCTCAATTTGATTTTTTTGCTTTTTGCACGAGCATTATGTTTTCTGTTAACACTTCCGGCAGTCAAAGGCAGGTCCTCCCTCATTAAGATTAAATTAAAAACTTCTTACCATTTTTTTAAATATATCTCCGCGCTGTTCATAGCTTTTAAACATATCCCAGCTTGCACATGCCGGCGAGAGCAGCACACAGTCGCCTTTTTCGGCAATTTTTCTGCATGTATTTACCGCTTCTTCAAACGTCTTTGCAAAACGGTAATTTTTAAATCCGTGTCTGTCGCAGCATTCGGCGATTTTCTTTGCCGTAACCCCTATAAGCACAAGCTCCTTTACTCTGCCGTCAAATTTCTCAACCCAGTCATCGTATTCGGATCCTTTGTCATAACCTCCGCCTATAAGCACACATGGTTTTACCATAGCCATTACACCTCTAATTGCGGCATCCACGTTTGTTCCCTTTGAATCGTTATAGTAGTCAACACCGTCAACCGTTTTTACAAATTCTATTCTGTGTTCAACACCGGCAAAGTTTTTAAGGACTTTTACCATGTCTTTTATCTCAACTCCGGCACAAATTCCGACAGCGATTGCAGCCATAACGTTTTCATAATTGTGGGTTCCCAAAAGTTTAAGGTCGTCTATTGATATGACTTTTGTATCATATTTCCCCCATTTTACGAAAATGTCTCGTCCCTGAAGCCAAATGCCTTTATCAAGTTTTTTAGCGCTTGAGAAAAAGAAAACCTGAGCTTTTGTTTTATCTGCCATTTTTCTTGTAGTTTCGTCTTCAAAATTTAAAATGCAGAAATCTTTTTCTGTCTGTCTTCTAAACACTCTTTCCTTCATATTTATGTAGTTTTCGAGTGTTTTATGTCTGTTAAGATGGTCAGGAGTTATATTTAAAACAGCACTTATATGAGGGTGAAAAGTATCGGCTGTCTCAAGCTGAAAACTGCTTATTTCAGCTACTACATAGTCGCTTTCAGTAAGTCCCATAACCTTTGACGAGTATGGAACACCGATATTTCCAACTACAGCCGCATTCGGGTATTTGCACTTTACTATTTCTCCGGCAAGGGTTGTGGTTGTGGTTTTGCCGTTTGTGCCTGTTATAGCCGCTACAGGACATTTTGTAAGAGTATAGGCAAATTCCACTTCACTTATTACCGGTATGTTTTTTTTATGAGCTTTTTCTACAAACGGAAGGTCACACGGAACTCCCGGGCTCATTATACACAAATCAAAGTTTTCTATTATATCGTCAGGGTTTTTGCCAAGATATAAGACAATGCCTTCTTTTTCAATATAATCAACATCTCCCAGCTCTTCACGTTTTTTCAAATCCTGAAGTGTAACTGAAGCTCCCAGTTTTTTAAGAAGCTGAGCCGCGGATATACCGCTTTTTGCCATTCCGCATACAATTACTTTTTTATCTTTGTACTCCATGTTTATAACCTTCCTATCACATAAATATATATTTGGCGCCAAGCAAACCTATAAGGCACATAATTGCAGTAATAATATAAAATACCGAAACAACCTTTGTCTCGCTCCAGCCGCAAAGCTCAAAATGATGGTGAATAGGTGCCATTTTAAAAATCCTTTTTCCATGTGTAATTTTAAAATAACCAACCTGCAAAAGAACCGAAAGCGATTCGCAAAGATATATAAATCCAACAATAATAATAAAAACAGGCATTTTAAGAAGCAGAGCCGCCGAAGCCACAAATCCGCCTAAGGCAAGAGAGCCTGTATCACCCATAAAAACTCTCGCCGGATAAGCGTTAAATATCAAAAATGCAAAAAGACTGCCAATCACTGCTCCTGAAACTTCGCATATGCCGTTTTTGGCAACCCATGCCGCTATTAAAAAGAATGCCGCAACTATCATTGTCACTCCGCCGGCAAGACCGTCAAGGCCGTCTGTAAGGTTTACACCGTTTACAGTTCCCAAAAGCACAATAAGCATAAACGGCCAGTATATAATGCCTAAATCAAGAGTATATCCGTTCATAAACGGAATATATACATCCGTTCCGATACCTGTTTTTTTAATATAATACGCAAAGCCTATAAAAACTATAAACTGAAGCACAAGTTTTTGATAAACCCTTAAACCAAGAGAACGCTTTTTAACCACTTTTATATAATCGTCTATAAATCCTATTATGCCAAAGCACATAGTTACAAGCACTACAACAATTCCGTCGCTGTTTCCTTTTAAAAAGAAAAGGCTTGAAATCAAAAACGCCGTAAGTATGGCAATGCCGCCCATAGTAGGAGTCCCGCTTTTTTTAAGATGACTCTGCGGTCCGTCGTCACGTTCCGTCTGACCGTATTTTAATCTGTGCAAAATAGGAATTAATATCGGGCAGGCAATTACTCCTATTATAAACGAAATCAATACCGCGTATATTGAATGTACAAGCAGTTCCATTTAGTTCACCTCTGCTATTCTTTCCGCTATTTTTTCAAACTGCATGCTGTGTGAAGCTTTTACAAGTACAGTTGAGTCGGATATATTTAAAAGCTCAAAACCGTTTTTAAAAAAGCTTTCGGTGTCCTCAAAATAAACCGCATGTCCGTTTTTGCTCAAAACACCGTCATATATATTTTTTGAAATACTGCCAATGCATATTATTTCGTCTATGCCTTTTTCGGCAGCATACTCACCTACTTCAAAGTGAAGTTTAGGCCCGAAATCGCCAAGCTCAAACATATCCCCAAGAACAGCCGTTTTTCTGCCTTCGGCTTTGCAAAGCACATCAATTGCAGCTTTCATTGAAACAGGATTTGCATTATACGCGTCGTTTATAACAGTTATATTATTTTTCGTTTTGCTTATTTCCATTCTCATTCCTGTTGGAACAAAACTCTCTATTCCGGCCTTAATCTCTTTAAAGTTTAAGCCAAACTCAAAACCGACTGCCGCAGCTGCAAGGGCGTTAAGCACCATATGGTCTCCCGGCACATTTATATTTACATCAAATTTTTTGCCGTAAGCGCATATGGTGCATTTTACACCTTCAATGCCATTTGAATTTATATTTTCGGCATATATCCCGTCTTTGTTCTTTATTCCAAACCAAATTGTTTTGTGTTGTGTTTTGCCTTTTAAAGTATGGAGCATATCGTTGTCGCCGTTTAAAATAATGGTCCCGTTTTTTGAAAGTCCTTCAAAAATCTCACATTTTGCTTTCAGTATTCCTTCACGGCTTCCAAGATTTTCAATATGAGACACACCTACATTTGTAATTACCGCAACATCAGGACGAGCTATTCTTGTCAGATACGAAATCTCGCCGAAATTATTCATTCCCATTTCTATAACGGCGGCCTCCGTGTTATCTTCTATGTTAAATACCGTAAGCGGAAGGCCAATGTCATTATTGAAATTGCCCTGAGTCTTAATTGTTTTGTATTTTTGGCTGAGCACCGAAAAAATCATGTCTTTTGTTGTAGTTTTGCCTACGCTTCCAGTAATCCCGCACACCTTTATATCAAAAAGGCCTCTGTAGTATTTTGCAATATCACCAAGTGCTTTTTTTGTATCTTTTACGTAAATTACATTGCCTTTTACGTCTTTTTTATGTGAAAGGCAGCATACGGCACCTTTTTCAAAAGCTTGATTTATAAAGTCGTGGCCGTCAAATTTTGCACCTTTAAGAGGAATAAACAAACAGCCTTTTTTTATTTTTCTTGTATCCGTAGTTATAGAATCTATTTTAATATCACGGTTTCCGGCAAAATTTCCGTTTACCGCTTCTGCAATTTCACCTAAAGTCATGCTGTTCATTTTGTTTTCTCCTTAAAAGCGTCAAGTATAACTTCGGCATCATCAAAATGAATGGTTTTGTCTGCAAATATCTGATAATCCTCATGTCCTTTTCCGGCAACAGCAACAAAGTCACCCGGCTTTGCCATATTTATTGCTTTATAAATTGCTTCTCGTCTGTCGACTATTTTCTCATACGGACAATCTGTTTTTTTCATTCCAACTTCAACATCGTCTACTATAGCCGCAGGCTCCTCGCTTCTTGGATTATCGCTTGTAATTATGCAGAAATCCGAAAGCCTTCCGCCTATTTCTCCCATTATAGGACGCTTCATTTTATCCCTGTCTCCGCCGCAGCCGAAAACAGTTATTATCCTGCCTTTTACAAATTCTTTTGCTGTTTTAAGCATATTTTCAAGACTGTCAGGCGTATGGGAGTAATCTACTATAGCCGTCACTCCGTCCTGTGTTTTTATAGGCTGAAATCTGCCCTTTACGCCTTTTACGTTTTCAAGGCCACTAACTATATCCTCAAAAGGCACATTCATCATTATGCCGGCTCCTATTGCAGCCAAAGCATTATATACACTGAATTTGCCCGGAACATGATATACTATATGGTGTTTTTCATTTTTGTAAACGGCGTCAAACTCAACTCCGCCTGATGTCATTTTAACATTTACTGCTCTAAGCTGTGCTTCTTCGTTGTCTATTCCCGTTGTAAGCACCTTGCCTTTTGACACGCTTATCATGTATTCCCCAGCAGCATCATCAATATTAATTACCGAATTTTTGCACATTCCGAAAAGAATACCCTTGGCCTTTTTGTAATTTTCCATTGTTTTGTGATAGTCAAGATGGTCCTCGGTTAAGTTTGTAAAAAGCCCCAAATCAAAGTCACAGCCGTCAACCCTATGAAGGTCAAGAGAATGTGACGACACTTCCATTGTAACGTCTTTTACGCCTTCTTTATACATTTCATTAAAAAGCTCCTGTATTTCAAGGCTTTCCGGAGTTGTTCTTTCGGCATGGAGCATTTTATCGCCTATGCAGTTTCCTATAGTGCCAATAACACCTGTTTTGTGTCCAAGCTGTTCCAATATATTTTTAATAAGATAAGTAGTTGTGGTTTTGCCGTTTGTGCCTGTAACACCGATAAGATTCAGCTTTCTTGAAGGGTGGTCATAAAAATTGTCGGCCATAACAGCAAGAGCATGACGGCAGTTTTCAACTTTTACACATGTAATACCTTCAGGTATAGATACGTCTTTTTCAACACATAAAGCCTTAGCTCCGTTTTTAACTGCGGAATCAATATATTTGTGCCCGTCTGTTTTAAAACCTGTTATACAGACAAAAAGCGAGCCTTCTTTAACATTTCTGGAATCATATTCCACATCTTCAATATTAAAATCCTCGCTGCCCTTTAAAAGCTCATACTTTTCACTTTCAAGCAAATCTCTAATCTTCATAAAAATTTCCTCCGTTTAGTTTATTCGCTGTAAAAAATAACTGTTGTGCCTTTGTTTACTTCCGTACCCTCGGGTGGAAATTGACTAACTATGTTTTCACCTGTGCCGTTAAGTACATATGTTATACCGTTTTCCTTTGCAAGCTTTTTTGCATCATTTATTTTAAGCCCTTCAAAAGACGGAACACTAATCTTTATAACCTCGTCAAGCTCCTGTTCTTTTTCGCTGTATTTAGGCTCAATGCCAAGATATGGCAGTATATTTTCAAACAGTTCCTTCATTACAGGCCCTGCTACAGTACCTCCGTAGTATACACCCTGAGGTTCATCAATTATTACTATCGCCATTACCTGCGGATTATCGGCAGGAGCAAACCCCATATAAGATGCTATATATTTTCCGTTTCCACGAGGTAGTTTCTGGCTTGTTGCTGTTTTTCCTCCAATTCGGTAACCGGGTATATATGCTTTTCTGCCTGTTCCGTCGGAAACAACACTCTCGAGCACAAAACGCATTTTATCGGATGTTTCTTTCGAAATTACCTGTTCTCCCTTTTTAAACTCAAATGTGTGCAATACGTTCCCGTCGCTGTCACATGTATATTTAGCAATATGCGGTGTTACAAGATACCCGCCGTTTACAATAGCCGAAGCGGCTCTTAAAAGCTGAAGCGGCGTTATCTGGAAGCCTTGGCCAAAACTCATTGTGGCAACCTCAACAGGCCCCATATTTTCAAGTTTATGCATAATGCCCACAGCTTCACCCGGAAGGTCAATGCCTGTTTTTTTATCGAACCCGAATTTCAGCATATATTCATGGAATTTTTCAGCACCCAGCCTTAATCCAACAGTCATAAAAACCGGGTTACAGCTGTTTTGAACACCTTGCAAAAATGTTTCGGCTCCGTGCGTTCTCGGATATCTCCAGCATTTTATCCTTCTTCCGCCTACCATTAAATAGCCGTTACATACAAATTTGCTGTCAAGGTCCACAACGCCTTCCTGAAGGCCCGCCGACGACGTTACTATTTTAAACGTACTGCCGGGTTCATATGTATCATTTATAGCAGTATTACGCCACATTTGATTAAGATATGTGTTTTTTTCTTTTTCAGAAAGAGTGTTCCAAATTGCCGCAAGTGCGTCATTGTTTATTTTAAAAGGCTCATTTAAGTTAAAATCAGGATAGTTTACCATTGCGTATATCTCTCCGTTTTTAGGATTTAAAACAATAATAATACCTCTTTTTGCCTGTTTTGCCTCAACAGCCTTTTTAATTGTCTGACGAGCGTACTGCTGTATTGTAACATCAAGAGTAGTTATAAGATTTTCGCCGTTTTCAGGTTCTTCCCTTACCTGCTCATCATTTAAAGCCACACCGGCAGAATCTGTTAGTGTAAGTATTTTACCCGGTTTTCCTGCTAAATATTTATCGTATTTTGCTTCAAGCCCCGTAACTCCCTGATTGTCTTTTCCTGAAAAGCCTATAACCTGTGCCGCAAGCTCATTAAACGGGTATGCTCTTTTTACATCCTCGTCTACCTCTACTCCGGGAACGTCATCGTCCCTTATCTTTTGTGCAGTCTGATTGTCTACTTTGTTTTTAATTCTTACAAGTGCTACTTTTTTCTGCACTTTTTTAAGAGTGTCAGCATAATCAAGGCCTAAAGTATCGCTTAAATACTTCGCTGTTTTTTCTTCATCTTTTATCTGAGCATGTATGACACTTACGGCATTTGCAGATTCATTATCTGCAATTACCACATAATTTCTGTCAAGTATACGCCCTCTCAGAGGTGAAATAAGCCTGTCACGAGTCTGCTGTTCATATGCAAGCGACTGAAGCCAGCCGCTTTTAAAAATCTCAATATATGCCAGCCTGACTATTATAACTCCGCAGAACAATAAAGTAAACAAAAGGAAAATAGAAAGCCTTTTCTTTATATACAGTCTTACCTTATCCATATTTTTACAGCTCCAACAAATATCATCTATTAATATTTATTGGAGCTGTAAGTTTTTTATGTTTACTCTGTCTCAAATACAGTCTACTGAGTATTATCGGTTTTGCCGTTGTCATTTTCATCGGAAGCCTTGCCCATTGAAAGTGTCACTTCTCCGCCGTCGTTAAGTCTTACGCCGTATACAGGATTTGTTTTAAGCACAACACCGTCAGTCTTATTTCCCTCGGCTTTGCATGTAAGCCCTGATGCCTCAATTTTTGCCATGGCTTCATTATATGATAACCCAGAAACATCAGGAACAGCAATATCAGCTGTTTCTCCCTTGCTTTTTTCCACATAAATCAATACTTCAGTTCCGGTATCAACTGCAGTGTTTGTGTCAGGAACCTGTTTTGTAATCTTATTTCCGTTTCCTATTACTTTATATTTAAGTCCAAGCTCATCAATGTCAGACAAAGCATCAAAAAGTGAACACCCTACATAATTAGGCACTGTTACCTGTGTTTTTTCCGGTGTTGCTGTTTTGGACGTCTCATAGCTTGGCTCAATATTTTCATATTTTATAATCTTTTCCATAAGTTCTTTTGTTATAGGAGACACAGTTGTTACTCCGTCGGCATATTTTTCCGGTTTATGTATAAGTGTTATAGCTATATACTGAGGATCATCTCCCGGTATAAAAGCTATGTATGATACTGTGTATTTTCCCTCGCTTCTCGGCGCCTGCTGTGCAGTACCTGTTTTGCCTCCGAATGTATAACCTTCTATTTTTGCTTTTTTACCGGTGCCATATTCAACTGTAGCAATCATGTCTTTGCGCATAATATCCGAAGTTTCTTTAGAAAGCACTTTTCTTATTATTTCAGGCTTTGTTTCTTTTACTATATTTCCGTTTGGGTCAACAATCTGGGATACAATATACGGCCTCATAAGATTGCCCCCGTTTACCACGGACGCTACCGCATTAAGTACCTGAACGGTAGTTGTATTAAAAGACTGTCCAAAACTCATTGTAGCAAGCTGCACAGGACCTATATCTTTTTCTTTATACATAAGCGAATCAGCCGAAACCTCATCCGGAAGGTCAATGCCTGTAAGAGAGCCTACGCCGTAGTCCTTCTGATACTTATAAAAAAGAGAAGCACCCATTTTTGCGGCAATCTGCATCATTCCGACATTGCATGACTGCGCAATTATGCCTTCAACCGTTAAATTGCCGTGTCCGCTTCTTAAATGGCAGTGTATTACGGAGCCGGCAACATTTAGGGAACCTCCGCAGTAAAATGTACTGCTGTTTTTTATAACGCCCTCTTCAATCGCTGCCGAAGCTACACAAGGCTTAAACACAGAGCCTGGTTCAAATGTACTTGAAATGCAGAAATTTTTCCAAACACTATTTAAAATTTTAGATTTTCCGTTATTATCAAGACTTTTCCATTTATCATCGTTTACAGAGTCCGGCTTTTTATACGGATCATTGGGATCAAAAGACGGAGCTGATGCCATTGCCAATATTTCGCCTGTTTTGGGATTCATTATAACGCATGCCGCATTTTCGGGATTGTACTCACTCATTCCCTCTTTTACGGCATCCTCGGCATATGTCTGCAAAGTGTAATCGACAGTTGTCACTATTTTGTCACCGTCTTGTGCCGGAACTTCCTGATGTACGGCACCGCGTTCGCCGTCATATGTAATAAACGAACGTCCCGCCACACCGCTCATCTGTTCATCGTACTGTTTTTCAAGACCTGTTGCAAAATTTCCGCTTTTAAAACCTATAACAGACGAGGCAAGAGATCCCGCCGGATATTTTCTTTTTATGTCGTCTTCAAAAACTACACCTTTTACGCCTTCAGACTCAATTTTTTCCTTTATTTTAGGATCTACCTGCTTTGCCAATATTTTATAGTTTGTGTCAAGAACCGGATTGCCCGGATTTTTTGGGTCTTCCGCAAGATATCCCATTAAAGTATCATGGTCAAGACCAAGATTTTTGCACAATGCATTTACGGTTTTTTCCTTAACATCATCTTTAAATTGAAAAAGCACTCTCACGTCCATTACAACCGTATATACTCTTGTACTTACAGCAAGAGGCTGATTATTTCTGTCAACTATCTGACCTCTGTTAGGTGATATTGTATAGTCATATCTGCTTACCTGCTGCTGCTTTGCCTCTGTCTCAAATTCCTCGCCGTGAACAATTTTCCAATACGCAACAGTGCCGCCTAAAAAACACAAAATTCCTATCATTACAATAAGTAGAAACCTTAGGTGGCCTTTTATTATCCTTCTTCTGCCTCTTTTTTTCATAATTATCAAACCCTTTATTTAAGGATATTCAGTACACTTTCCTTGAATATATGAGCAAATTTCTTTAAGTTAAAATCATCGTTTTGCATTTTTTTGTTATCGTTATACTGTACTGTATAACTTTGTTTCGGAACATCTATGTATACAATCTGATAGCTTTGAGGTTCCCTCATTCCAAGTTTCCCTTTTGCTTCTTTTTCGATATAAGCAAGGTCAGCGCTGTCACTAATTTGGCCCTGAAGCGTATCATTTGCATTTTTCAAACTATTAAGACTGTCTGCCTCTTTTTCATTTATTACTCTTTGCTTTGCAACTGTGGCATAGCTGCTCATTGTGACAAGGCTGCCTGCAAAAACAACCACTACCGAAACAAAAAGCTTCATTCTATGTATCTTTGCAGCTCTTTTTAAAATTGCCTCGGCTCGTCGTTCTTCTCTTTCTTTTTCTATAAATTCCTGCCGGTCATCATAATTATAGTCATAAGCATTGCTCGTATAATTATAATAGTTACTTGAATTAATTCTTGTCCTACTTTGCTTATCCATATTTAGACACCCCTATTTTGTATCAAATACGTTCAAGTATCCTAAGCTTTGCGCTTCTTGATCTGTGGTTTTCCTCAATTTCTTCATCTGAAGGCAATATAGGTTTTCTTGTAATTACTTTGCCCAATGGTTTTTTGCCGCAAACACATACCGGAAATTCAGGAGGACACGTACACGGGTTTTCCTGTTTTCTGAATGTGTTTTTAACTATCCTGTCCTCAAGAGAGTGAAAAGTTATTATACAAAGTCTGCCTCTGGGGTTAAGAATTTCAGTCATATCATCTATTGTCCTTTCAAGTATGTCCAATTCATGATTAACTTCTATTCTTATTGCCTGAAAAGTTCTTTTTGCCGGGTGAGGCCCGTCTTTTCTGGCTCCTTTAGGCACTGCTTTTTTTATTATGTCTACCAGTTCAAAAGTAGATTCTATAGGTTTCTTTTTCCTTTCCTCAACAATAAACTGAGCAATTCTTTTTGCCCATCTTTCTTCCCCATAATTAAAAATTACATCGTCAAGCTGTTTTTGTGTATATCCGTTAACAACATCATAAGCGGATAAATCAGCCGAAACATCCATTCTCATATCAAGAGGCGCGTCCTGCATATAAGAAAAACCTCTTTTTGCTTCATCAAGCTGATATGATGAAACTCCTATATCCAAAAGAAAACCGTCGACTTTTTCAATACCGAGATTTTTCATTATTGCTTTTATATTTGAGAAATTGTCATGTACAAGTGTAATTTTATCTTTAAACTGCTCAAGTTTTTTGCCGGCTGCTTCAATAGCATTTATGTCTTGGTCAATTCCTATAAGCTTTCCCGATGTAAGCTTTTCGGCTATCTTATATGAATGTCCGCCGCCGCCGAGAGTGCCGTCAACATATATTCCATTTTCTTTTATGTTAAGCCCGTTTATGCATTCGTTTAAAAGTACAGAAACATGATGAAATTCCACAATAGCACCCCTTATATTCCAAGCTCCGATAACTTGTCCATAAATGATTCGTCAAGAGCCATATCACTGTTATATTTATCCCACGTACTTCTATCCCAAATTTCAGCTCTGTCTCCTACGCCTATAGATACTATCTGTTTTTTTAGACCAGCGTATTCACGAAGCTGAATCGGCAAAAGTATTCTGCCCTGACCGTCAATCTGGCATTCAGCAGCATTTGATGTAAAAAATCGAATAAAACGTCTTGCGTCGGAACTTGAAGCCGGAAGCTGTTTGATTTTTTCAAGAAAATCCATCCAAACATCCATAGGGTAAACGACAACACACTTATCAAAACCTCTTGTCGCAATAAAAGTTTCCCCAAGAGATTCTCTAAGTTTGCTTGGCACTATAAGTCTGCCTTTTGCATCAATATTATGTTGATATTCTCCAATCAGCACAGCCGCTCACCACACTTATATTCAATCAGCCACTTCCATCCACTTCAAACCACTTTTATCCACATTGTAATACAAATGTAATAAATTTACAAGTATACAAGCCCAATAAAGTTATAAAAATAAAATTTTAATTAAGTTGCAAATATCAATTTATATTAGGCATAACACGTTTTCTGACTATATATAGTATTTTTTGTCGAATAAAAAAGACTGGCAGAAACATTATCTGTCAGTCTTGCAATTTTATACCTATATTAAATACAAAGTTACATAATAGTAAACGCAGTAAGTATTTTAGTTTTTTTATACATGCTTTCATCATGATGAAGCAAAATCCTCTTGCCGCCCATATATTTTGCGCTTATTCCCAAAAAAGCTCGTCAAGAGTTTTGCCAAGAACTTTGCAAATAGCTGTACACAATTTAATTGTGGGGTTATAATCGCCCTTTTCTATTGCATTTATAGTCTGGCGTGACACACCGGTTTTGTCGGCAAGTACCTGCTGGCTCATATCCATTGCGGCTCTCGCTGCTTTCAGTTTTAAGTTTTTCATTTTTCATCACCGTCATTTTCATTTAACCGCCATACTATTCCGGCCGCAATTAATATAAACGTAACACCGATTATAAATGAGATACTTATACTTAAAAAGCACCCATTGCCTGAAAAACTTATTATATTCTTATTTATAACAGCTGTAATTATATTTAAAGCACCAAGTATGCTGATTATAACCACATATCTTTTGGCATTCATTTTGACACCGATATACGCATCTTTCGCCAAACATTTAAAAACAAACACAATAAGCGATACACACATTCCAACAACTGCCGTTACATATGGGTCCGCAATGCTCTTTCCTGAAAATACGAATACAAGGCCATTTAATATTACAAGCACCAAAAATACTAAATACGCCGCTTTGTACGCCTCCCCTCTTATTGCAATTTGTCTCTCATCGTAATCTCGTCTTTTGCTTGTTTTTCTTATTATAAAAAACAGAACAAAGAAAAATATTAAAAATATACCAAATGCGAGGCTGCCGTTATTCATGTAAAAATCTCTCCTTTTGTTTTTTTTCTTTGTATCTGTAATATAGCACATATCCAAGTTAATGTCAATTATATTTTACATTTTATATTGTATTCTTGTCGAAATGTCTTGTATATAAAAATAGCCGGCCTATTGGCCGGCAAGAATTATAAATCAGCGCCTGTGTACACAAATGTATTTTTGACATCGGAAAGCATATCAGTGCTTACTATTGATGTACTCGAGTCGTCTCTTACTATTTTCACATAATCCTTATATTTTGCAAATTTGCTGTCAAGAGCATACGGCATACGGCCCCAATAAAGTACTGCCGCAACATCTTTTCCGTTGGTTTTATCCACTTTCTCATCAAGTATAAACCTGTTCCACTTGTCACTCCAGACATATTCTTCTTCCACAGTTCTCTTGCTTTGCAGTTTATACGTATCATTTTCCGGAATATCTTTCGCCTGTATATCAGATGATACATACAACCTTTGGTCATGCTCCATAGTAATTTTCGGCACTTTGCCATTCTTAAGCTTTGCTTTTGTTTTTTGTACAATTTTATGCCAGCTGCTCTTATTGCTTTCATCGTCCCATTCCACATTCCAGTCTGATGCAACATTTATAGGATAATCCAGCACTTCTTCAAAACTTTTTAGATTATCGTCGTAAGCATACCCTTTCAAATATATATCTTCATCATAAGAACCTATTTTGTCGTTAACCCTTTCTTGAATAAAAACAACATCTCTATTCAAATTGTCAAGTTCTGTAAGCTCCATCTGCAATACATCGTTAAAAACACCTATTTCGTTAATATATGTATAAACATCTCCATCTTTTTTATAAGCCGCGATAAGCGAATAATTTTTTCCATAATTTGCACATATAACGGCGTCAACGGATGAGTCTCCGTTTATATCACCATATTTTACAGTAATGCTTTTTATATCATCATTTTTAACTTCGCCTGTTCTTTCTGTATCGTTAAGCATTACTTGGGATATGTTTTTCATTGTTATCGCATTTTCTGAATCGTCAAGGTCTTTCTGAGTAATCGCCTGCGTATTTCCAAATATTTTTATTGCAATTGCTGCAACGGCAATTAAAAATATTACCGCAATTATGGCTTTTTTCTTTTTCACCGCTATCACCTCAGAAAATTATATGACACAATGATGTGATTTAGGACATAAAAAAAACTCCCCCTATTGGGGGAGCCTTTAAATTTTAAATTACTTGCTCATTTCGGCAACTTCTTTAGCAAAGTCGTCTTCTTTCTTTTCAAGGCCTTCGCCTGTTTCAAAGCGAGCAATATCTTCTACCTTAATGTCGGTACCGATTGCTTTTGCAACTGAAGCAATATACTGTGCAACATTCATATCTCCGTCTTTAACATAAGCTTGGTCAAGAAGGCAGAATTCCTTAAGTTCTTTTTTAAGTCTGCCTGTTATCATCTTTTCAATGATATTAGTCGGTTTTGACGCATTTTTCGGATCTTCTTTAGCCTGTTTAATAAGGATTTCTTTTTCATGGTCAATAAATTCCTTAGGAACATTTTCATCTGCAATAAATTTTGGATTGAGAGCCGCAATCTGCATGCAGATATTTTTGCCTAACTCATCAACTTCAGGAGCATCCTTGTCACATGCAAGCTTAATAATAACGCCTATTCTTCCGCCGCCGTGGATATATGATATGATTTTTCCTGCTTCATCAATTGTTAATTTCTTAAATCTTCTTATTTTAAGGTTTTCACCAATTACAGCTACCTTCTGGCTGAGAGCCTCTGCAACCGTTACAGACGGGTCAATGTTCCACTTTTCAGCAAGAAAAGCATCTATCTCGGCAGCATTTGAAGCAAGAGCCTGATTAGCTACCTGAGATACATACTCTCTGAATACCGGGTTTTTAGCAACAAAGTCTGTTTCCGAGTTAACTTCTACTATAACTCCGCTTTTTTTGTCGTCGGCTATTGCACTGCAAACAATACCTTCAGCAGCTATTCTTCCAGCTTTTTTGGCAGAAGCAGCAAGTCCTTTTTCTCTTAAAAACTCAACAGCTTTCTGCATATCTCCATCTGTTGCGTCAAGTGCTTTTTTACAATCAAGCATACCTACGCCAGTCATTTCTCTTAATTCTTTAACCATAGCAGCAGTAATTGCCATTTTAGTTTCCTCCTATATTTTAAAGTATTTTCAGTAAAAGAGCTTCAGCCAAGCACGCCGGCTGAAGCCCATCAAATTTCAAATTATTCAGCCTCGGCAGGAGCAGGAGCTTCTTCAGCTACAGTATCCTGTTCACCCTGTTTTGACTCGATAACAGCATCTGCCATCTTGCCTGCAATAAGCTTTACGGCACGGATAGCATCATCGTTACCAGGAATTACATAATCAACTTCTTCAGGGTCACAGTTAGTATCTACAATAGCCACAATTGGAATACCAAGTGTGTGAGCTTCCTGAATAGCAATTCTTTCCTTTCTTGGGTCCACAACAAACATTATGTCAGGAATTCTTGTCATTTCCTTAATGCCGCCGAGATTTTTCTCAAGTTTTTCCATTTCGTGGAGCAAAGACGCAACTTCTTTCTTTGGAAGCACTTCAAATGTTCCGTCTTCCTGCATCTGTTCAAGTTCTTTAAGTCTTGCAATTCTTGTTTTTATTGTTGTAAAGTTTGTAAGCATACCGCCGAGCCATCTCTGGTTTACGTAGAACATGCCGCATCTTTCTGCTTCTTCTTTTATAGAATCCTGAGCCTGTTTCTTTGTGCCTACAAAAAGCACTTCTCCGCCGTCTTTAACTACGTCGGATACTGCGTAATAAGCCTCGTCTATTTTCTTAACTGTTTTCTGAAGGTCGATAATATATATACCGTTTCTTTCAGCGAAGATATACGGAGCCATTTTAGGGTTCCATCTTCTTGTCTGATGTCCGAAGTGAACACCTGCTTCTAATAATTGTTTCATTGAAATTACACTCATTTTTATTCCTCCTGTTGGTTAGTCCTCCCCATTTTCGTACATTGGCATAACTTTTTGCACACAAAAAGCACCACAGCAATAAAGAAAATAGGTGTGTTTTTAGTAATGTAATATATTCTAACATATGTCAATCAAAAAAACAACCCCAATTATTCTAAATAAGCAGATAATCTGAGCCGTTTTTTTATTTTATTCAGTTTTAGTATCGTCTTTAGTATCTTCTTTTTCGCACACATAGCCGCAGTTTGGGTTTGAGCATACTATTTTAGGGTTTTTGCCGCCCTTTTCAACCATATAGCTTCCGCATTTAGGGCATTTTTGCTCAACCGGCTTATTCCAGCTTACAAAAGAGCATTTGTCAGGATTGTTTTCACATCCGAAATACTTTCTGCCTTTTTTCGTCTTCTTTATAAGCACTTCTCCGCCGCATAACGGACATTTTACGCCGGCGCTTTCATAAAGCGGCTTTGCATTTGAGCATGCCGGAAAATTAGGGCAAGCCAAAAACTTTCCGTATCTGCCGTATTTTATTACCATATTGCTTCCGCATTTTTCGCATATTACGTCAGTAACTTCATCCTTTATTTCAACCTTGCTCAGCTTTTCTCTGGCGTTTTCCATATCATCTTTAAAGATAGGATAAAAGCCGCGTATTATTTCTTTCCACTCAAGCTGGCCTTCCTCAATTGAGTCAAGGTCTGCCTCCATCGCCGCCGTAAAATCAGCGTTTACGATATTTTTAAAATACTTTTTCATTATGTCGTTTACTACTTCTCCAAGCTCTGTTGTGCAGAAAAGTTTCTTTTCCTTCACTACATAATTTCTTGTTATTATTGTCGAGATTGTAGGAGCATATGTGCTTGGACGTCCGACACCCAGTTCCTCAAGAGTCTTTATAAGAGACGCGTCCGAATATCTTGCCGGCGGCTGTGTAAAATGCTGCAGAGGATTTACTTCCTTTGCTTTCAGCTTATCTCCATTATTTACAACAGGCAGGTTTACGCTTTCCTGCATATCATCAATTCTGTTATACGCTTCAAGAAATCCCTTAAAAAGCAATATTGAACCGCTTGCCTTTAATATGTGTTTGTCAGCTGAAAGTGTTATAGACTGCGTTTCATATTCTGCCGGAGACATCTGGCAGGCAATTGTTCTTTCCCAAATAAGTTTATAAAGCTTATACTGATCTTTCGTAAGCGATTCCTTTACTGCGTCCGGCTCCATTTCTATATGTGCCGGTCTTATAGCCTCATGAGCGTCCTGCGCATTACTTTTAGTTTTATAAACTATTCTTTCGCTGTTTAAAAACTCTTTGCCGAATTTTTCAACAATATGATTTTTTATGTCCTCATATGCCTCATCGGAAATTCTTACAGAATCTGTTCTTATATATGACACAAGACCTGTTGTGCCGACTCCCTTTATATCAACACCTTCATAAAGCTGCTGGGCAACCATCATTGTTTTTTGTGCCGTAAAATTAAGGTACTTGCTGGACTCCTGCTGCAAAGTTGATGTAGTAAAAGGCGGCAGAGGTTTTTTCATTCTCTTTCCTCTTTTTATTTCATCCACGTTCAAAACTGATGTTTTAATTTCTTCAGCAATTTTCTTTGCCTCATCACCGTTTTTCAGTTCATTCTTCTTGCCGCCGCTGCCATAGTATTTAGCTTTAAAATGCTCGTTTTTACTGCATTCCACATCGGCTTCGATTGTCCAATATTCATCAGGTATAAAATTTCTTATTTCATCCTCACGGTCACATATCAGTTTCAAAGCTACCGACTGCACACGTCCTGCGCTCAAACCTTTTTTAACTTTATTCCATAAAAGACTGCTTATGGAATAACCCACAACACGGTCAAGCACACGTCTTGCCTGCTGTGCGTTTACAAGATCCATATTTATGTCTCTTGCTTCTTTCAGCGATTTTTTAACAGCAGTTTTTGTAATTTCGTTAAAAGTAATCCTGCTGTAATCTTTGTCTTCTAAGCCTAAAGCCGCCACAAGGTGCCAGCTTATAGCCTCTCCTTCACGGTCGGGGTCAGTTGCGAGATACACTTTGTCAACTGTTTTAATTTCTTTTCTGAGCCTCGCAAGCAGCTCGCCCTTTCCTCTTATAGTTATATATTTAGGCTCAAAATCATTTTCAATATCGACACCCATCTGACTTTTAGGAAGGTCCCTAACATGTCCCATGGATGCTTCAATTTTATATTTATTACCCAAAAATCGTTTTATGGTTTTTGCCTTTGCCGGCGATTCCACTATTACCAAATTTTTAGCCATTTAGCACCTCATATTACCAATTTCTTTTTTATAATAATAAAAATATACACTAATAATTAATTAAATCACAAAATTGCAAATCATTAAATACCGAACTTGTACAAAAAATTAGTACAAATTTCAGTTCTTTTTTACAAATCTGTTACCCGCAAGCTTCTCAATCAAACCATTTATTTCAAGCATAGTCAAAATGTATTGTACATCTTGTATAGACTTTTGACTTTTTTTTACTATTTCGTCAAATAATTTTGGTTCCAAAGAAAGAAGATTAAATATCTCCGCCTCATCATCCGAAATGTTTACTTTCTTTTTTTCATCTTTCTTCTTTTTTTCAATTCCAATTTCAAAAAATACATCATCTGCACTTGTCACAACGGGACATCCTTGTTTAATAAGCTCATTTGTACCCACGCCGCTCATGCTTGTTATGTTTGACGGAATAGTCATTACTGTTCTGCCGTAGTCAAGAGCTCTGTCAACAGTTATAAGCGTCCCGCTTTTTTTACCGGCCTCAATTACTATAAGAGCTTCTGAAATACCTGCTATTATTCTGTTTCTCTGCGGGAAATAATACACCTCAGGTTCCGTATCGGGCGGATACTCGCTTAAAACACATCCGGTTTCACTTATTTGTTTCATAAGCTCTCTGTTTTCAGAAGGATAACATCTGTTATGCCCGAATCCAAGAACGGCAATTGTTTTTCCGCCTACCGAAAGAGTTCCTCTGTGGCTTACGGAATCAATTCCTCTTGCCATACCGCTTACAATCCATACTCCCTCCCTTGCAATTTCCGATGAAAATTTTTTTGCCATTCTTTTTCCGTACTCCGAGCATCGCCTTGCGCCTATCATGCTTATACAATGCTCATTTTTTTTGGGAAGCTGTCCTTTTACATATATTCCAACAGGTGCATCGCATGTTTCACGCAAAAGGCCTGGATATCTGTCATCGAGCAACGAAATATATTCTATATTAAGTTTTTTAAGCTCATCACACCACTTTTCAGCATTTTTCTTGGCAGATATAAGTTTATCCGCTACTTCATCTGTTATACCTTTAACAGTAAGATATGTTTCTCTTTTGGAGTTATACACCTCCTCAGGTGAGCCAAAACACTTCAGAATATTAAATATTTTTTTATTATACCCAAGAGCTCTGGAAAGCCACATCATATAATCATTTTTATCCACAGCAGCACCCTTCTTTTGAAAACATATGAAAATTATAATATATTTTTTCTTGCATAAATTCAAGACATTTTTTTGCAACCATATATCATGATATCACAAAACTGAAAAAATCCAATAAAAAAATCACTAAAGATGCAATAATCTTACAATACATGTGTTGCAATATTGTCATAATATTTTTTAATTATATTTATATTTACAGCGTTTTTAATCCGTCTACAACTTTGCATATTACTTTTGACGATGTAATAAACATTACTTCTATCACAAAGTTTTTCCTTACTTTTTCATAAATTCTTCCGGCGCTCATTGTTCCGGTTGCACAAGTTGATGGCGAGTTTGCAATATACCCAACCGTCCCAATTCCTTTCATAACAACTTTAATTGCCTCTGAATCATAAGGATTTTCAGTATCTTTTATGCATTTAATTCTTTTTCCAATACAAAACGGTCTCATGCCATAGTAATGGTTTACACCTGTAATTGTCACATACTTTTCTTTCATTATATCTGCCCCCCACTATTTTAATTATCTGATTTTGCAGAATAATAGAGTAATTATAATTTAAATACTGTCTTTCTTTTAATTTAACATAAAAATCGCTTCCCTGTTAAGAAAAATTTTCTAAACAGAGAAGCGATCAAAATCAATGTAAAACTCAATTGATTAAAATATTATTTACAGTGTTTTAAAAACACTCGATATTAGGCATTATCAACCTCATACATATGACTGATAAGCTCGAGGATTTTAGTTGAATATCCCCACTCATTGTCATACCATGCAATAAGCTTTACAAAAGTATCATCAAGCATTATTCCGGCTTTTTCATCAAATATACATGTATGCGGCTCGCCTATCATATCAGATGAAACAACTTCATCTTGAGTGAAAGCAATTATACCCTTCATATAAGTTTCAGACGCTTCCCTGATAGCCTTGCAAATTTCCTCATAATTTGTAGATTTTTTAAGTCTGCAAGTAAGGTCCACAACCGATACATCATTTGAAGGCACTCTGAAAGACATGCCCGTTATTTTGCCCTTAAGCTCAGGGATTACCTCTGCGCAGGCTTTGGCAGCACCTGTAGTTGAAGGTATAATGTTTCCGAAAACAGAACGTCCTGTTCTTCTGTCACGTCCTGCTCTGGCATCAACTGCTTTCTGTTTTGCCGTAGCAGAATGAATTGTAGACATAAGAGCCTGTTCAATGCCGAACTTATCCTGAATAACTTTTGTAAGAGGAGCAAGGCAGTTTGTTGTGCAAGAAGCATTTGAAACAACTTTATATTCTTTTTTGTAATCCATATGATTTACGCCCATAACAAATGTAGGTGTTACACTGTCTTTTGATGGAGCTGAAATTATTACTTTTTTGGCACCGCCCACAAAATGCGCCTGTGCCTTTTCTGCTGTTCTGTATACTCCTGTTGATTCTATTATGTATTCTGCGCCGCAGCTTTTCCAATCAATTTTGGTAGCGTCGCTTTCTGAAAATACTTTTATTTTCTTTCCGTTTGCAATTATAACCCCGTCTCCCGGCTCAATTTCTCCTGTATATCTGCCGAAAACAGAGTCATATTTAATCATGTAAACCATATCGTCCGTATCTGCATTTCTGAGGTTGATACCGCAAAGTTCGAACTTATCAGGGTTATTCATTATTATCCTGAATACAACTCTGCCTATCCTTCCGAAACCATTGATACCGATTTTTATTGACATCTTGTATACTTCCCTTCTGCGTAATAATTTTACTGTATTTGTTTACAATTTTAATATAACCAAAATTGTAATATATGTCAATAAGTTTAACGTTTTTTAATGCTATTTATTTAAAATGACAGATTTAATATTTTATGTGTAAATTTAAGTATGTTAATTAATTTTCTTTTTTAATTTTATGTACATTTTTATTATAAATATTAAAAAAATACCATATTGATTTTGTATTATGTGCATAATAAATAAAACAATAGTATTAAATTACAGCAAAATACTGCTATATGCTTTTCGTATTTCACATTACTCTGCAACAAATTTAACACTAAAAAATTTTAAACAATATAATTTTAAATACAAAACAAAAATTTAGTACAAAAACAAATAGTAATTTTATTACTGTTAGTTTAGTTCAACAGTAATAGCAATACAATAAAAAACGTTGATAAATCACCGAATCTATAATTCTATAAAATAAAACGTATATACATGGCGTTTTTGTATACAACACTATAAGCATGTTGTATTATTTCTTTTTTAACGGACGTTTGTTTCCGTTTTCGTCCATTATAAATGTATTATCAAGCTGAGATTTGAAATTTTTTCTGAATTCTGCAATAAATTCCTTTCTCAAAACATCTCTTTCTTTTATTTCCTCAGGCGTAAGTCCCTCAATTTTGGCTTTATGGGCAAGAAAATTTATTCTTTTGTTTCTCTCTGTCATTTCTTCCATTATATCCTCCAAACTATTAATCAAATTTCGTAGACATTTCAATATATATATAGTAAAATCAAATAAAAGGGGGTGTTTCATATGCCTACAATAGGTATATTTTATTGTATAGTATTATTATTTTTAATTATAAGTGTGAGCAAAAAGAAAAATCAGATAAATCAATCCCAAAAAACTCACACTAATCAGTCGTATAATCAAAAAACTCAGCAGTACAGTAATCCTTATCAATCTTATAGCAGACAAAGACATTTAAGTGAAAAAGATATTTTTAAATCACCTAAAAAATCATTTCATATTTTTAACAGAAATCATGAAATTGACTGTGGTCTTGATGAACGAATATTTGGGCCCAGAAATCAGCATAAAGACGTATTTTAATCTAAAATGTGCCCTGTTTTTTATACAGGACACATTATTTTATTTCAGTATTTCAAAGCCTTTAAAATATTTAAAATATACTTTTCCGAGTATTTTGTCTCTTTTTACAAATTTATTTACCCAAAAACGTGAATCGAGGGAATTGTTTCTGTTGTCCCCCATCATAAAGTAGCAGCCTTCAGGTACCTGATACGGCCCGAAATCCCCAACGGCTTTTTCTTTTATATAGCTGTCGTCAAGAGGTGTATCGCTTCCGTTTATATAAACTTCTCCATCGTTTACTTCAACGGTTTCTCCCGGAAGTCCTATTACCCTTTTTACGTATAAAGTCGATTCATCATCAGGATATTTGAAAACAACTATATCCCCTCTTTTGGGGTTTGAAAAATAATATGTCAGTCTAAGTGCTACAATTCTGTCATGAGGCATTATTGTATTTTCCATTGAACCTGTCGGAACCGTGGCGTTTACTATAACAAAATTGTTTATAGCCAACGCTATCAAAATCGCAAATACAATGGTTTTTACCCAGCTTAAAATTTCAGAACCAGCGCTTTTGTTCTCTTTGTCTTCATTACTCATTATTATGTCTCCGGATGTCAGTCTTTTTTATTGTCACTATTATCACTATTGCCATTATTATTATCACTATTTTCTTTATTTTCGGTATCTTTTTTCTGTTCATTGCCTGAAAGCGGCATTATTGTAACATCCTGCTCAAAATCGTCGTCATTTAAATCATCTTTTTTTTCTTTTTTCATGTCTTCATATGATTTTTTTAATGCCTCGGCTTTTTCTCTAACAGCATCGGAAGCCTTTTTTACAGCAGGCTTTGCGTCATCAGCAACTTTTTTAACAGCAGGTTTTGCGTCATCTATAAATTTTTCTGTTTTTTCGGCAGCGTTTTTGGCAATTTCGCTTGCTTTTGAAAAAACATTTGAAAATTTCTTTTCAGTATCAGTAAAACCGTTTACAGCTTTTAAAAGCCTTTCGGCTTCATCTACATTTATTATTCCTTTTTCCACCATTGATAATATTGCAAGTCTTTCTTCTTTCATTAATGACTGCCTCCTTTTATTTTTAAACTCACAGTTTTCGGCCAAATATTGCCTGCATAACAGTGATTATTATTGTTTCAAAATCCATGCGCATTTTTAACTTGAAAATCAGTAAAACTACCAAAACAAACGCAAGAAGTACAAAAAGCGCTCTGTTCCTAAGAAGTTTTTTTATCCTCCTTTTTTTTCTTTCATGATTTGAAAAATTATTTAAAACATATATTCCGCCAAGCACACCGTTTTTAACACTAAATTTAAAATTTTTTTCATTCTTAAACAGATAAAAATAAAGTTTATCAGCATAAAATTTGTACTCTGCGCCGTTATTCACTCCTCTAATAGCAGAAGATGAGAAAAAGTTCAATTTCTTTTTAACAGGCGTGCATTTTATTATTATAAATGTCCCTTTTTCAGAAAAATATTTATCAAATGCCGTCATTAATATGCTATTCATTAAAAGTGCGGCTACCACAGATATTAATAAAACAGCTGAAGATAGCAGTTTTTCATTTAAGCCAAAATTCAAATATCCGTTGTTGAAGCACTGATAGAAAAAATACATTGAAATTATGAGCATCAGAATAAAAAATATAAATTTGAATCCATGTTTTTTATCTCTGACATTCACATTCCACATTGCGTATCCGCTTAGAGAATATATGATTAAAAACATCATTGCTATGCCTATGAGAACAACAAGGCCGTTAATTGTAATATCAGATGATGAAAAATAAACCATTCCAAGCAGCGGCACCGACCAAAGCCAGAGCAATAGATTTTTCCACCTGCCTGTATATACAGCCCTTATAAGACCGTAAATTACCGCTGATACAGATGCCAACCCAATTAAAAACATTTTTTCCTCCCTGACAAATTTAATCAGATACCTCTGAACATTTCAGGTTTGAATCTGCCTGCTTTCTTAGCCTTTTCTATCTGAGCAAGCATTATGTCTTTATCTTTGTTAAAAGTACCCCTGAGAGGAACATAATTTGATGCGTGGTTTGCACGGAAAACCGTACCCTCCGAGTCAACATTTTTTATAAATACTTCCAATTCCTGAAGCACCTCTACAGGACCGAGAAGCTCAAACTTTCCGGCTTTATAATCATCATAAAGCTCTGTTCCCGGCTCAACTATAAGAGTAAGAAAACCCAAATACTCAGGTTTAATTTCAGAAATCAGCTTTGCCGAATTTATTGCATGTTCATAAACTCTCTCTTTTCCGCCAAGACCGGAAATAAGTGTTATTGAAACAAGCATGCCGGCTTTTTTTAGTTTTTTGCCGGCCTTTATAATTTCGGCTGCTGTAACTCCTTTTTTTACATCAGCAAGCACTTTGTCGTCTCCGCTTTCGGCCCCCATGTATATCATGTCAAGACCTGCTTTTTTAAGCTGAGCCAACTCCTCGTCTGTTTTTAAATTAACATCAGCCGGAGCACCATACGCGGAGATACGCTCACATTCAGGAAAAATAGCATGTATTTTATCTATTATATAAAGCAAGTCCTTTGTTTTGACTATAAGAGCGTCTCCGTCAGCCAAAAAAAGTCTTCTTACATGATAATCTTTATAGTATTCCCTCGCCATTTCAAGGTCTTCAACCACTTCGTCAAGTTTGCGTATCCTGAATTTTTTGTCTTTAAACATATTGCAGAATGTGCATTTATTTCTCGCACATCCAATTGTAAGCTGTATAATAAGACTTCCGGCTTCACTTGGAGGTCTGTATACCGTTCCTTCATATCTCATTTTTTGTTTCCTTTCTTGTTTTTTATATTATTATAAATATATACAAAGATTTAATCAACAAGAATTTTACAAAGACATTAAGGCTTATTTCAATTCTTTGTGATATTGCTTAGTATTCAGCATATATTCTGTATACTTTTCCCTCATAAAATCTAAATTCCAGTTTATAATCACAGCCGTCATAATACCAGCCTGAATATAAATCTTTTATAGTATAGTCTCTGTCATTTCCGTTTATCCTTATTACAAGTTTTTTGTCACTGTTGTCCTCATCAATTAAATCATATGTTGACTCGTAATTATTGCCTATAATAGAAATTTTATTATTTTGAATATTAGACACAGTTCCTTTTACAGACTTAAGTTCAGCAGATATTATAATTGCCTTGTCATCTTTGGTCTTTACAACTGCTTTAAAAACTTCTCCGTTTGCCGCCCTTCTATAAAAATCGTATGCAGCAGCACTTTCTCCGTCAATTGTAATTTCAGCCGAGCTTCCATATGAAATGTCATTTCCGTCAACTTCAAAATCAGAGGACGTAATATTCTCAAGCGTACCGGAATATGAGTTATAATCACTGTCGTCATATATAATTATTCTTTTTACCTCATCGCCGCTAATCTCAAGTTTAACTTCCGTCTTATCCGGAATATACATATCTTCAAGAGTTGAAAGGTCGTCATCAGAGCTGTCGTCTGTATAATCAATGTCAACATCACTTCTCATGTAATATTTTATTGTTTTTCCTGATTCAGTAGTTATAGTTATGTAATCATCGGTCAGTTTTGATATAACGCCTGCGGTGTCGTCATCAAGTTCAGCCTCTATTTTTGTAACTTTCCCTTTGCTGTTAAGATAAATTTTAAGTGAAAGAGTATCGCCTCTGTCAACAAGGCTTTCCAATTTGCCCAACGAAGACACATCATCCTGATAAATTACATAAGGTGTACCTGCCAACTGATACGCTTTTGATGTCCCGTCCGGAAAAGCAAGTGATACTTTTTCGTCTGATATTTTTTTTGATGAACCGCTTACACTTCCCCCATCTGTAGGAATATCGGCGTCAAGCTCAGTTACTTCAACGCTGTCATTAAGCTTTGCCGTAATCTCGATTTCATCATATTTGTCAAGGTAGTCACTTAAATCGGAATATTTTGCCGATTCACCCTCAAATTTCATTTCATAATTATATGCAAAATCAAAATCTTTTTCGTAACTGCTATAGCATTTTACTGATATGCCGTATTTGTCAATATCTGTAAGTGTGCCCTTTACCGTATCTTTATCACCTTTAACAACAACAGAATCGGCCATTCCGCTTTTAAGCCCAACTGTAACATTAAGTGTGTTGCCGTTTTCTATGCTTCTCAGCACCTCCCGTACACTTGAAAGTTTGCCGTTAAAAGTTATTACAGCATTTGAATTAAGATTATATATATCGGTCGCACCTGAAGAAAGGTCAACAACAATGTTTGAAGATGAAATATTATTTATTGTGCCTTTAACCTCACCTGCAGAATTTTGAGCTGAATTGCTGTTTAACATTGATACTCTTATAATCTCGCTGTCATCATACGTGATATTAACTTTATCTCCAGTTGTAATATCCATAAAGTCGGCGCTGCTGCCGTTATAGGTTGTGGCTGTGCTGCTGCCGCCTTTAAATGTTTTAATATTTCCGTTTGAGTCTTTAACCTTTAAGCTTTTGTTGTCACCGTCAATTTCAGTTTCAGTAACTGTACCTTCAAATGTACTTGTAGCAACAGAATCGGCCCCGCCGTTTATTACCGAATATGTTTTAAACACAACAACGGCCATCTCTGCCCTGTTTATGTATGCCGAAGGATTAAAGTTTGCGTTGTTGTCACCTACTAAAATATTAAGTTTAGACAGCAGATTAACATATTTTTTTGCGTCGTCGCTTATTAAATTATCATCATTGAATGTTACACTGCTGCCGCTGCCCGTGTCATAGACTTTAGAGAGAGCCTTACCGAAAATCACAGCCACACCCTCTCTTGTGGCATATACACTGTTATTATTTTTATCCACATATCCTGACAATTCAGATATAGAAACCAGTTTGTTTTCAAGTGCGTAAGCCGTCGACTCGTATGCCCATAACGGTACATCATACCCCATTAAAACAGTAGCCCATTTTTCAGTAACAGCCTTTGACTTTACAGCTTTTTTTTCTTTTAGAAGAATATTGTATGCAAGCTGAATAGTTTCAAAGTATGTAACTTTATCTCTTGCTCTGAAAAGATTTGTGCCATCGCCGTTATCCTCGCCTATCATAAGCCCAAGGTCCGCAACTTCGGCTATGTACGTCTTTGCGCCTTCCCAAGGCACATTGTTTTCGTCAGAAAAACGCACTGAAGCCAAAGAAGATGAAGCAGTGGCAATAATAATCGCTGCCGCAATAACCAGTGTTGCTTTCTTCTTCATTCGATTACCTCCTTTTCCTCTTGAATATTGTAACATAATCTTACAAGACTTCATACCAATTACGCCAAAATTTACAAAAATGTAATAAAAAGGACAAAAACAAAGTAAAAAAGTATATGCAGCGTTTTTTTCAGAATACAATAACAAAAAATATAAACAATTTATAAATTTACAAACTCCAAAAAACAGTAATTACCACATGTCATTTCCCATGTCTTCAATAGCATCTCCGGCTTTTTCAGCCATTCTTCTGCCTTTTTTTACCATGTGTCTTTTCATAGACGGATCCATATACATAAGCCCAGCAATCATAAGAGCAGAGCCTATAATCATACCGGAAGCAAATCTTTTCATAAATTTTTACCTCCTTCTTTTTTCAACAAAAATCACTTAAAAAAAAGCGCTGCATATAATGTTATTATCACTTTCAAATACTTAATTTATCCCGTTAAAATAAGCCAGAAATTTGAACAAGTTAAAAAAAATATATAAAAAAATTTTAAAAATACTCTTGCATTATTGATTTTGTGTGCTATAATCGTTTTATCATTCAATTTTGAAAAGACAAATGTATACGACAAAATGACAATGACAAAAACTAAGCCTTTGAGACTGTTAAGAGAGACAGCGGTTGGTGTGAGCTGTTCAGCGTAGATGGTGTTCCATTTTTGTAGTCGCCGGTGATAAATCGGAAGGGAAAGCCCTTTAAAGCTTAAATGAGCGGCTTTTATTTTAAAAGCAATTCGGGTGGCACCACGGTTATTTCGTCCCAGATTATTATTATCTGGGGCGTTTTTTTATATCTAAAAATTTTTAGAGTAGTTGAAGTTAAGCAAATTAAATTTCAAGGAGGAAATAATTTATGGAAAGAGTTTATAATTTCTCGGCAGGACCTTCAATGCTGCCTCTTGAGGTACTTGAACAGGCTCAAAAAGAATTTGTTAATTATAAGAACACAGGGATGTCAGTTATGGAAATGAGTCACCGCTCAAAAGATTTTGAAGATATTATTTTTAAAGCTGAAGATGATTTAAGAGACCTTATGGCCATTCCTGATAATTATTCCGTTCTGTTTCTTCAGGGCGGAGGCTCAACACAGTTTGCAATGATTCCGCTTAATCTTATGAACAAAAATCATAAGGCCGACTATGTTAAAACAGGCCAGTGGTCGAAAAAAGCAATTGCTGAAGCTAAAAGGTACGGCAATGTAAATGTTGTTGCTTCATCAGAGGACAAAACATTCACATATATACCAAAGCTTGACCCGGCTAAATTTGATAAAGACGCTGATTATTTTTATATGACTTTAAACAACACAATTTACGGCACACATATTCCGGACAATATGATTCCGGACACAGGGAATGTACCGAGAGTAGGAGACATGAGCTCAAATATACTTGCAGAAAGATATGACGTTTCAAAATTCGGCCTTATATTTGCCGGAGCTCAGAAAAACCTTGGCCCTGCCGGGGTAACAATTGCCATTGTCAGAAAAGACCTTATGGGAAATGCAATGGATTTCACTCCTACAATGCTCAGATATGACACCCATGCCGAAAAGCGTTCGCTTTACAATACACCGCCGACATATTCAATTTATTTTGCAGGCCTTGTGTTCCAGTGGGTAAAGAAAATGGGCGGCATTGACGCAATGCAGAAAATAAATGAAGAAAAAGCAGCTATTGTTTACAAATTCCTTGATGAATCCGACTTTTTCAAAGGAACGGTAGTACCTGAAAACCGCTCGCTTATGAACGCACCGTTTGTTCTTCCTACAGAGGAACTTAACGCAAAATTTATTGCCGAGGCAAAGGCAAAAGGATTTGTAAATTTAAAAGGCCACAGAACAGTAGGCGGCATGAGAGCATCAATGTATAACGCAATGCCAATTGAAGGCGTTAAAAAACTTGTGGAATTTATGAAAAAATTCGAAACGGAAAACAAATAAATCATAATTTAAGGAGAGTAAAAATGTATAATATTTTGACATTAAACGCAATATCACCAAAGGGACTTAATAAACTCCCATCCGATGAGTTTTGCATTTCAGATAAAAGCGAAAATCCAGACGGCATAATAGTAAGAAGTGCTGACATGCACTCATATGAATTACCTAAAACACTTCTTGCAATAGCAAGAGCCGGTGCCGGAACAAACAATATTCCTTCTGACAAATGCGCCGAAAAGGGTGTCGTAGTATTTAACACACCCGGAGCAAACGCAAACGCCGTTAAAGAACTTGTAATATGCGGACTTCTTCTTTCATCAAGAAAAATTGTTGAAGCCTATGAATGGACAAAAACATTAAAAGGCCAGCCTGATATGTCAAAACTTGTGGAAGCCGGCAAAAAGAAGTTTGCCGGTCCTGAAATACTCGGCAAAAAACTTGGTGTTCTCGGTCTCGGAGCCGTAGGCGTACAGGTAGCAAATGCCGCTGTGGCACTCGGAATGAAGGTAGTAGGTTATGACCCTTTCCTTTCTTTAAGCAACGCTTGGCATATTTCATGCGAGGTTTGTCTTGCAACTACAGTTGAAAAAGTATTTGAAGAATGTGATTATGTTACAATACATATCCCTCAAAATCCTTCAACAATTGGAATGTTTAATAAGGAAGTTTTATCCCATGCCAAAAAGGGCTGCCGTCTTCTTAATTTTTCAAGAGGCGGTCTTGTAGTTGACGACGATATCAAAGCCGCTCTTGAGGACGGAACCCTTGCTAAATATGTAACCGACTTTGCAAGCGAAACCCTTCTCGGTCTTGAAAATGTAATAGCTTTGCCTCATTTGGGCGCTTCGACACCGGAGTCTGAGGAAAACTGTGCCGTAATGGCCGCTCTTGAGGTAAGCGATTTCTTAAAATACGGAAACATTAAAAATTCAGTTAATTACCCTAACTGCGAAGCTCCATACACAGGCAAGGCAAGAGTCACAATAGCACATAAAAATATACCTAATATGGTAGGTTCAATAACAAGTGTATTTGCAAAATATAATTTGAACATTGATAACATGATAAATAAAAGCAAAGGAAACTGGGCATATACAATACTTGACCTTGACACACTTGATGGGAAAAACAGTATAGCAAATGAGCTCGGCAAATTAAACGGCGTTGTTAAAGCAAGAATTGTAAGAGAAAATTAAGTTTGTTCTCTTTTGCCGCTGACGGATTTCCGTCGGCGGTTTTTTATCAGAGAGGTGATTATTATGGCAGTAATTAAGCCATTTATGGCTGTACGTCCAAAAGATGAATTGGTAAAACAAGTAGCGTCATTGCCATATGATGTACTTAGCAGTGACGAAGCAAAACATGCGGTTGAAAGCAACCCGTATTCATTTCTTCATGTCGGAAAAGCGGAAATTGACACAAACGATACATCGGGAAACAACATATATAAAAAGGCTTCCGAAAACCTTAAATATATGATTGACACCGGAATATTAGTCAAGGAAAACAAGCCTTGCCTTTACGCATACCGTCTTATAAGAAACGGGCATGTTCAGACAGGCATAGCTGCCTGCACATCAATAGACGAGTATTTAAACGGCACAATTAAAAAACATGAGCTCACAAGAACTGAAAAAGAAAACGAGCGTTTAAAATATATTGAATACTGCAGCGCTCAGACAGGCCCAATTTATTTAACATATGCCCCAAACGAGAATATAAAAGAGATAACCGAAAAAATAACACAGGCAAATCCGTTATATGATTTCACATCATTCGGAAATGTGCGCCATACCGTTTGGAAAATAGACGACGTAAAGACAATAAACGAACTTGTGAAAAATTTCAAGCATGTAAAAAATCTGTATATAGCCGACGGTCATCACAGAAACGCAGCAGCCGCAAAATACGCTATTGAAAGACGAAATTACGGTGATTCTGACAATGAGTATAATTACTGTATGTCGGTGCTGTTTCCGTCAGATGAGCTGGAGGTTTTAGAATATAACAGACTTGTAAAAGATTTAAACGGGCTTGACACAGACAGCTTTTTTGAAAAATTAAGCGAGAAATTTTATATCTGCCCTTTAAATACCGATAAACCGTTTCACCCTCTTATGCCTCATCAGTTCGGAATGTTTCTTGACGGAAAGCGGTATATGCTCACAGCCGCCGAGGGAACAGTTCCAAACGATACTATAGGAGGTCTTGATGTGTCAATACTTCAAGACTGTGTTTTTGAGCCGATACTTGGCATAACCGATACAAGAAATGACAGCCGCATAAGTTTTATGGGCGGAGTAAGAAGTCTTGAGGAGCTTGAAAAAAAAGCACTGACTGAAAATTACAGACTTGCGTTTTCATTATACCCTCCTGAAATTAAGGACATAAAAGAGATTGCCGATGAAGGAAAAACCGTTCCTCCTAAATCCACATGGTTTGAGCCAAAACTTTTAAGCGGTCTTTTTGTTCATATAGTCTGAAAATTTATAAGTTTTACTGCACGGCCTCAAGTGTTGGTGCCGAAGGCTATTAAAATTTACGGCCGCACTTTTTAAAGGGCGGTCAGGGTTTTGTGAGGAAGTCCCAAGGTCTTAAATTAAATATGTTTCACTTATTATTCCGCAAGGATAACAATGTTTAAAAAAATGTGCAGGAAAACTTTTCTTTAAAAATACGCCAATAGCAGTTTAAAACCAGTGGGACTCCGTCCCACCGACCTTGCAAGCCTTTAAAAAGGCTTGACCTAAACTTTAATAGCCTCCGGCACTCAGCCGGAATAATCCAACAAAACTTATACTTTCAAGCAATAAAAAAACAGGGTAAATACATACCCTGTTTTGTTTTCAGTTTTAATTTATTTTATTATTTTGCGTATTCCGTTGCTCTTGTTTCTCTAATTAGACTAACTTTTATCTGTCCCGGATAATCTAGCTCTTCCTCTACCCTTTTTGCAATGTCTCTTGCAAGCAAAGTAAGCTCATCATCGTTTATCTCTTCTGGTATTACTATAATGCGGAGTTCACGTCCCGCCTGTATAGCAAATGATTTTTCAACACCCTTAAACGAGTTTCCGATTTCCTCAAGTTTTTCAAGTCGTTTAATATAGCTTTCAAGTGTTTCTCGTCTTGCACCAGGTCTCGCTGCAGAAATAGCATCGGCAGCCTGTACAAGAACCGCAATGACGCTCTGAGGATCAACATCACCATGATGTGCCTCAACAGCATTTATAACTATGTCAGATTCTTTATGCTTTTTAAGTATGCTTACGCCAATGCTTACATGCGAACCCTCTACCTCATGATCAATGCTCTTGCCTATATCATGAAGAAGACCAGCACGTTTGGCTAAATTAACATCAACACCAAGTTCCGCTGCCATTATACCGGCAAGATGTGAAACTTCAATTGAATGTTTAAGTACATTCTGTCCATAGCTTGTCCTGTATTTCAGCTTTCCGAGAAGTTTAATAATTTCAGGATGAAGGCCGTTAACACCTGTTTCAAATGTAGCGGACTCACCTTCTTCGCGGATAGTGGTTTCAACTTCTTTCTTAGCCTTTTCAACCATTTCCTCAATTCTTGGCGGGTGAACACGTCCGTCAACAATAAGCTTTTCAAGTGCTATTCTGGCAACCTCACGCCTTACCGGATCAAAGCCTGAAAGTATTACAGCTTCAGGAGTATCATCTATAATAAGATCAATTCCTGTAAGTGTCTCAAGAGCCCTTATGTTACGTCCCTCACGTCCTATTATTCTTCCCTTCATTTCGTCGTTTGGAAGCTGTACAACAGATACCGTAGTTTCCGTAACATGATCCACAGCACATCTTTGAATAGCATTGGCAACAATTTCTTTTGCCTTTCTGTCGGCATCCATTTTTGCCCTGCCTTCGATGTCTCTTACCATAATAGCCGCTTCATGCTTCACATCGTTTTCGATGTTATTGAGCAGATAATTCTTTGCTTCTTCTTTAGTGAGTCCTGAAATTCTTTCAAGTTCAGCAAGCTGTTTTTCATGAATTACTTGAATCTCTTCTTTCTTCTTTTCCAAGTCCTCCACTTTTTTACTCATTTGCTCTTCTTTCTTTTCAAGTGAGTCAGCTTTTCTGTCGAGAGAATCCTCTTTCTGAACAAGACGTCTTTCTGTTCTTGAAAGTTCATTTTTCCTTTCCCTGACTTCTTTTTCAAGCTCATTTTTCGTCTTCAGACTTTCTTCTTTGGCTTCCAGCAGAATTTCTTTTTTCTTTGCCTCAGCTTCTTTTTTAGCATCGTTTACAATTTTTTCCGCTTTATCTTCAGCAACGCCTAATTTCGCTTCAGCAACATGCTTTCTATAGGCAATGCCTATTGCAACGCCAAGAAGGATTCCAATAACTGCACCAATAATAACTATCGGAAACACCCCCTTTATTAAATTTTCAATGAACATTTACACGGCACAAAGCCGCTTTTATTATATTATATCATTTCAACAATTATGTCAAGTCTGTTTTAGTTTTGCAATTATCTGAAATAAAAAAATGCACAAATATCTTATAAAACATCAATATTTTTTAGACTTTATATATAAAAATCGTCTGTTGTAATATTATGTCTTTTTATACAATTATAAACTTTACACAATAAATGAATTTATGTTATCAATGTCAATTGCCGGATTCAAAACAATGTTAACTGCATCTGCTATAACAACTGACAATCTGTCGATAACCGCGTCAACTTCCTTAGGAGTGACAAACATATTTCCTGAATAAGGGCTCATGGCGTCACATATAGCGTCGTATTTTTCTTCTTCGCAAAGCTGCGAAAGTGTCTGATAAAAAAGCTCGCCTTTTTTTGTGCTTTTAATCATATCCTCAAGAATACTGTCAAGAGTGTCGTTTACAAGTGTTGCCGCGTCAACAACGGTAGGAACCCCTATGGCTATAACAGGTATACCGAGTGTTTCATTATTTAAAGGCATTCTGCCGTTTCCGACTCCGGCTCCGGGATTTATGCCGGTATCAGAAATCTGTATAGCCGAATTTATTCTGCTTACACTTCTTGCGGCAAGAGCGTCAATTGCTATGACAACATCCGGTTTTGCCCTTTCCACAATTCCCCTTATTATTTCTCCGGTTTCTATTCCTGTTATACCCAGCACTCCCGGCGAAACGGCAGACACATTTCCCACTTTTCCTTTCATCTCATCAGGCAGAGTATCCTTAATATGGCGTGTAACAAGTATCTTTTCGGCGGCTTTTGGCCCAAGAGCATCCGGCGTTACGTTCCAGTTTCCCAAACCCACTACCAAAACCTTAGGATCTTTATAATCTTTTAGCAATGTTTTAAGGCTACCTGCAAGGGCTTCAGTTACTTTCTTTTTGTAATAAACATCATTGTTTCTAAGCTCCCTGCATTCAATGGTTATATAGCTTCCTATTGGTTTTTTCATTTTCATGCTGCCTTTTTCGTTTAGTATATAAACGCTTGTAACAGTCATTTTCTCGTCTTCATACGTATCCACGTCGACGCCGTCAGGCCCATGTCCGTACTTCTTGTTTAAATACTCATGGTTTTCAACGGCAAGGTCAGTTCTTACATTATCTCTTTTTTCATTTTCTTTATATTTAATATCTTTAATGTCTTTGTTATTTTTCTCATCTTTGTTTTTAGTGCTTTTTGACATGTTTTTCCCTCCTAACAGTTTATACTATTTTCTTCACAGTACGTACTTTTTATGCATAGACAAACACAAATATGTTTTTTTCGAATATATATATAGTATCTTGCTTTCAGGAGGTATCTTGTGACAGGATTTGCTTTTTTGATGCTTTTTTTTATGGCATGCACAAGCGCATTTCCAAAACCTCTTTCTCGCAGTGAGGAAGAAAAGTACCTCAGACAGTATTTTGACGGCAGCACAGAAGCCAAAAACATTTTGATTGAGCATAATTTACGGCTTGTGGCGCATGTTTCCAAAAAGTATATATCTTCCGGCATAGATAACGACGACCTTATATCTATAGGAACCATAGGATTAATCAAAGGAATATCATCTTTTGATGAAAACAGAAAAACCAGACTTGCAACTTATTGTGCCAAATGTATCGAAAACGAGATACTCATGTATTTAAGGTCACTGAGAAAATCCGCAAACGATATTTTTTTGCAGGAACCAATAAGCAAAGACAAAGACGGCAACGAAATAACAGTAATGGAGATGATAGCCGACCAAGGCGATACAGTATCCGACAAAGCGGAAACCAATCTCCAAACAAAGCAGCTTTATCAAAAACTTGATTCTGTGCTTACAAAACGTGAAAAACTTATACTTTGCCTAAGATACGGAATAGGCGTAAAAAAAGAACTTACACAGCGTGAAATCTCAAAAAAACTTGGTATATCGAGGTCTTATGTTTCAAGAATTGAAAAGAAAGCGATTAAAAAACTATCCGATGATTTTAAAAAGAGCAAAAAAAATAGCCGAAGGTAAAATAACCCTCGGCGGTACATATAGGTTTATAATTAAAGAGCGTTTACTTGTTTTGTAAGGCTTGATTTCTTTCTTGCAGCAGCGTTTCTGTGAAGTATGCCTTTGCTGTAAGCCTTGTCAATTGCAACGATAGCCGGTGCAAGAGCAGCTTTTGCAGCATCCTTGTCACCTGCATTTATAGCAACTGCAACTTTCTTCATTGCAGTTTTTGTGCTTGATTTAATCATTTTATTTCTCATTGCTTTTTTAGCAATAATTTTAACTCTTTTTTTAGCTGATTTGATATTTGCCACGTGTATTTCCTCCCAATCCTATTTAAAATTAATTTAACTGTGCTTTTGCAGCGTCAACAAGCTGTGTAAATCCTGCTGCATCACATACAGCAAGGTCTGCAAGCATTTTTCTGTTTATATCTATGCCCGCAAGCTTTAATCCGTGCATAAGCTGGCTGTAAGAAATACTGTTTGCTCTGGCAGCAGCATTGATTCTTGTAATCCAAAGAGATCTGTATTCTCTTTTTGTCTGTTTTCTTCCGGCAAATGCGTAAGCCATTGCCTTCATTACAGACTGTTTTGCCACTCTATATTGTTTTGATCTTGCTCCTCTGTAACCTCTTGCAAGTTTAATTACTTTCTTATGTCTTTTTCTCGCGTTAAGCGCACCTTTAACTCTTGCCATTATAAAACTCCTCCTTCAAATTCCGGGTAAAATTAATCGTAAGGTAATAATTTCTTTTTGATGCTTGTAAGAACAGTCTTGTCTGTCAATGTAGACTTTCTCAAGTTTCTTTTTCTCTTAGTTGATTTTTTACCAAGAATATGCTGAGTATTAGCTTTATGTCTTGAAAGCTGACCTGTACCTGTTACTTTAAAACGTTTTGCAACTGCTCTCTTTGTTTTTAACTTAGGCATTTTAAAAATCCTCCTTAAATGTTTACAAATATATATATCAAGCTTTAGGAGCAAGGAACATAACAAGACTTCTTGCTTCCATTTTAGGAGCCTTATCAATTACGCCAAATTCAGCGATCTGAGAAGCAAAATCATCAAGTATGGCCTCGCCTGATTTTGAATGTCCAATCTCACGTCCCCTGAAACGGATACTAACCTTAACTTTATCACCATTTTTCAAAAATTCTATGGCTTTCTTTACCTTGACCTGAACATCATGAGTATCGATACTTGGGGAAAGTCTTAGTTCCTTAATTTCTATGACCTTTTGCTTCTTTTTAGCCTCTTTTTCTTTTTTAGCCATATCAAAACGGTATTTTCCGTAATCCATAATCTTGCATACAGGCGGTTTTGCGCCCGGCGCTATTTTTACAAGATCAAGTCTTCTGTCATCGGCAATTTTCTGTGCCTCTTTTGATGGAACAATTCCAACCTGCTTGCCGTCATAGTCTATAAGTCTAACTTCTTTGTCCCTTATTTGTTCGTTTATCATTAACTCAGTAATAGCTCAGCACCTCCTAAAAATAATAAAAAAAAGTGGATAGACAGACTATCCACATAAAACGCATTTACATTCTTGAAAAAATCAAGAAACCGTATTAACCAAGACCGCCTTATGCGGCAAGGTGAGAAGTGGATACTTCTTCTTTGTTACCTAAAGCAGTATACCACTTTCATCCGCTGCCGTCAAGGACAATTTATCAGAATCACAAACAATTTTTTCTGCTTTTGATTTCATCAGTAATATTTGCAATAAACTCGCTAAGGTCCATTTGGCCCTCTTCGCCTTTTTCTCTTGAACGAACAGATACTTTTTTGGCTTCTGCATCTTTTTCGCCTACTATAAGCATATAAGGAACTCTTTCATTTCTTGCTTCTCTTATCTTAAAGCCAATTTTTTCAGCTCTGTAGTCGGTTTCAACTCTTATGCCGGCTTCATCAAGGGTTTTTGCAACGCTTTGGGCATAATCTGAGAATTTATCGGAAATAGGAAGTACTTTTACCTGTACAGGAGCAAGCCATGTCGGGAACATTCCTGCATAATGCTCAATAAGGATACCTATAAATCTCTCTATAGAACCAAAGCATACACGGTGAATCATAACAGGACGTTTCTTTGAACCGTCTTTGTCTGTATATGTGAGGTCAAATCTTTCAGGAAGGTTCATATCAAGCTGAATAGTGCCGCACTGCCATGTTCTTCCTATAGAATCTGTAAGATGGAAGTCAATCTTAGGTCCGTAGAAAGCACCGTCGCCTTCATTTACGATATAGTCCATATTGTTTGCCTTAAGAGCACCTATAAGACCGTCTGTAGCAGCTTCCCAAGCCTCATCTGAACCCATGCTGTTTTCAGGCCTTGTCGAAAGCTCTACGTGATATTTGAATCCGAAAAGTTTATATACTGAATCTATAAGCTTTATAACATTTGTAATCTCGTCTGTTATCTGATCAGGAGTCATGAATATATGAGCATCATCCTGAGTAAAGCATCTTACTCTCATAAGGCCGTGAAGCTCTCCGCTCTTTTCATGTCTGTGAACAATACCAAGCTCGCCTACTCTTAAAGGAAGATCTCTGTATGAATGAAGTTCCTGTTTGTAAATAAGCATGCCGCCCGGGCAGTTCATAGGTTTGATTGCATAATCTTCATTGTCTATAACAGTTGTGTACATGTTATCTTTGTAGTGGTCCCAATGTCCGCTTCTTTCCCAAAGCTGTCTGTTAAGGATAATAGGTGTTGAAACCTCAACATAGCCTGCTTTTTTGTGAATTTCTCTCCAGTAATCAATAAGAGTGTTCTTTATAATCATACCTTTTGGAAGGAAGAATGGGAATCCAGGGCCTTCTTCAAGAAGTGCGAAAAGCTTAAGCTCTTTTCCGAGTTTTCTATGGTCACGTTTTTTGGCTTCTTCAAGCATATTAAGATATGCTTCAAGGTCAGATGCCTTAGTAAAAGCAGTGCCGTAAATTCTTGAGAGCATTTTGTTCTTTTCGTTTCCTCTCCAGTAAGCACCGGCAACGCTCATAAGCTTGAATGCCTTAATAGGCTTTGTGCTCATAAGATGAGGTCCGGCACAAAGGTCGGTGTATTCTCCCTGTTTGTAGAAAGAAATAACTGCATCCTCAGAAAGGTCCTTAATAAGCTCTACTTTATAAGGCTCTTCTTTTTCTTCCATAAACTTAATTGCCTCTGCTCTCGGAAGCTCATATCTTTCAAGAGGAATATCTTCTTTTACTATTTTTTTCATTTCTTCCTCAATATGTTTAAGGTCATCTTCGGTAAAAGGAACTTCCCTGTCAAAGTCGTAATAAAATCCGTCGGCTATGGAAGGACCGATTGCAAGTTTTGTTTCAGGGAAAAGTCTTTTTATTGCCTGAGCCATAACATGGCTTGCTGTATGACGGAAAGCTCTCTTTCCTTCCTCATCATCAAAAGTACAGATTTTAACCTTTGAGTCTTGATCAACTACAAAACGAAGATCTTCGGTTTTACCGTTTACAATGCCGCAGCATGCCTTTCTTGCAAGACCGTCGCTTATGCTTTTAGCTATTTCCAATACGGAAACAGGAGCATCAAATTCTTTTACAACATCATCTTTAAGAGTAATCTTCATATTATTCTCTCCTTTAATTATACAAATAAAAAAACTCCCGCACCTTTTCAAAAAAGAAAAGGGACGAGAGATAAATTCCCGCGGTTCCACCCAGATTGTATAAAACCACTTAATTATAGCTCTAACGCTGCCAAGCGTGCCGGATTGGGACAACTCCGAGTTAGTTTTCATAAGGCAGGACAATAAAAACAATTTCAGCTACCATGTTTTCTCTCTATAAAGCCAACCAAATTACTCTTCTCATCAACGATTTAACGATATAGGTGTGTTATAACACATAAAAGCTTTGATGTCAACAAATAACTTAAAATATTTAAAATATTTTTAAGTCGGATTTTGTATATAAGATAAAAATATGCTATACTTTTCACGTAAAACAAAAACACATTTTGGAGGACATTAAAATGTTTATCGCAGATTATCATACACACTCAAATTTTTCATCAGACAGCAACACGCCTCTTGAGGAAAACATAAAAAAAGCCGTATCACTGGGACTTAAAGAAATTGCCTGCACGGACCACATCGACTATGATTATCCGGACCCGGAATATCCTTTTTTGTTTGAATATGAACCATATATAAAAGAGATTGACCGTCTTAAGAAAAAATATACCGAAATTAAAATAAAAACCGGTGTTGAAATTGGCATACAGCCTCATGTAATTGATAAAATAAACAGCCTTGTTTCAAATAATTTTTTTGATTTTGTAATTGCTTCAACTCACGTTGCGCAAGACGGGCTTGACCTTTGCGCAAATGAATTTTTTGAAGGCAAAAGCAAGCATCAGGCATATACCGATTATTTTGAGGAAGTTCTGTCGAATGTAAAAAACTATGACTTTTTCAATGTGTACGGGCATATAGATTTTATAAACCGATACGGCAGCTACGAAGACAAGACAATGGATTATTATGAATTTAAGTCTTTAACCGACGAGATTTTAAAAACCATTATTTCTAAAGGCAAAGGAATTGAAATAAACACTTCCGGCTACAGATACGGTCTCGGACACCCTCATCCGCAGTTTGAGCTAATAAAAAGATACAAAGAACTGGGCGGCGAAATAATAACCGTAGGCTCCGATGCCCACAAGCCTGAGCAGATAACGTTTAAGTTTGATAAAGCCTACGAAATGCTTAAAGAAGCCGGTTTTAAATACATAACGCTTTTTACTGACAGAAAGCCTGAGTTTGTTAAATTCTAAAATATATAAATGTGAGGAAATAAAATGAAAAAATACGATACCCTGCTGTTTGATTTTGATGGTACACTTATAGACAGTATAGGCGACTTAAATATGGCCTGCAATCATGTGCTTGAAAATTACGGTTTTCCAAAACGTTCTGTTGAGGAGACACGTACTTTTATAGGCAACGGACTGCGGGTGCTTGTATACAAATCCCTGCCCGAAAGCAAAAAAGATATTCTTGATGAGGTATACCCTATTTTCAGGAATTATTATTTTAAAAACTGCTGTGTCAAAACAAAGCCTTATGACGGCATAATATCAATGCTTGAGCATTTTAAAAAAGCTGGTTTAAAAATGGCTGTTATCACAAATAAACCTGATACTGCGGCTAAAGAAATTACCGATTGTTTTTTAAGCAGTTATATAACACATGTTTTTGGGGAACGAGAAGGAGTAAAAAGAAAGCCTGACAGCCAAATGGTTTTTATGGCTTTGGATGAGCTTAAAAGCAGCACTGAAAAAGCCGTGTACATAGGAGATTCGGAAGTTGATATACTTACTGCCGAAAACTCCGGCCTAAACTGCATAAGCGTGGATTGGGGCTTCAGAAACCATGAGGAGCTTGTAAAAAGCGGTGCCAAAACAATAATGTCTTCACCAAAAGAGCTTGAAGATTATATTTTAAAATAACAAAAGGAGATGTTTTAAATGAAACCATTTACCTATTGTATGCCTGCGAAATTATATTTCGGAGAAAACTGTATTTCTAAAAACAGCGATGTCTTTGGGAAATTCGGCAAAAAAGCCATAATACTTACAGGCAAAGCTTCAGCAAAGAAAAACGGTTCATTAAAAGATGTAACGGACGCACTTGATAAAAACAAAATTGCGTATACTGTTTTTAACAAGATTGAAGAAAATCCCTCTGTTGAGACAATTGTTGAGGCCTCAAAAACCGCTGTAGCCGAAAAAGCCGATTTTATAATAGGCATAGGCGGCGGCTCACCTATGGATTCCTCAAAAGCCGTTTCTTTTCTGGCAGCCAATCCTGACAAAGGTTCCGATTTCCTTTTCGAGGCAAAAGAAGCATCTCACTTACCAATAGTGCTTGTCCCTACAACGGCCGGCACAGGTAGCGAAGCAACTCAGTATGCCATACTTACAAACCATGTTAAAAAGACAAAAACCGGTATTTCAAAAAGAACATTTGCTGATGTGGCTTTTCTTGACGGGAAATATATGCTTAACCTTCCTCTGCAAATTACAAGAAACACTGCAGTTGACGCTTTTACACATCTTATTGAAGCATATCTGTGCAACGAATGCGGATTTTTAAGCGATATGCTTTCAGAAACGGGAATGAGATATTTTAAAGAAATAAAAAGCTGTCTTGCAAAAGGTGAGTTTACATTGGAGGACAGAGAAAAACTTCTTCTTATATCCACTCTTGCCGGCATGGCTATAGCTCAAAGCCAGACATCACTGCCTCATGCAATGGGATATTACCTCACGTATTTCAAACATCTGTCACATGGTCCTTCAAATGCCGTTTTCACAAAAGCATTCCTTGATTTTGTGCCTGAACAGGACAAAGTCTCAAAAATAATGGAGCTTACAGGCTTTAAGGACAGCAGTGATTTAGACTCATTTGTAAAATCAATAGTTCCTACCGTAACGGCAACCGAGGAAGAAATTAATTACTATACAGACGAAATGATGAAAGTAACAGGCAAGCTTAAAACAGTAAATAAACCTATAACAAGAGACGACATGTACAAAATGTTTAAACAGAGTCTGCAAAAATAAATACATCATAAATAAACAGATATAAAAAAAGTGATGGGACTTTTAAAAAGCACCCACCGCTTTTTTATATGAAAAAGAGAGTATATAGGCTTATTTTCCGTATTCCGGATTATCAAGTGCATCTTTAAACATATCAATATATTTATCAGGGCGCCAGTCAGTTCCGTTTACAGACGGATTGTGTTTGAACAAAAATCTTGTGGCAAGTGACAAATCAATTGTAGCTGTGAACATTTCCGATTCATCCGCGATTTCATCTGTAAACTTATGTCCGGCATAATAATATGGCTCCCATGTTTTTCTGCTTGGTCCTATAATAGAGCTTCCGCCCCAGAAATAGTTTTCAACATCAAGTCCGCCAAGGTTTGCGGAAGCTATGTAAATTCCCTGCTGAATTACCGCTGCTTCAAGGGTATATGAGCCGAGACATCTTCCGTGGCAGTGTGCCAGAGCTGTACTGTTTATATATAATCTGCATCCCTTAGCTGCATAGTATCGCATAAGTTCAGGGAAACAATAAGAATCATAGCATATAGCACATCCTACAGGTCCCCACGGGGTATCAACTATAAACGGTTTATCGCCCCTTGTTGCCCAATTCGGCTCAGGTGAAGGCAAATGCATTTTATGATATGAACCGGCTAATCCATCAGGAGTAAAAATTGCAAGTGCGTTATAAATTGTTGACGGGTCCTTATCGTCTTTTGCAGGCATGCCCATTACTACATAAACGCCAAGTTCCTTAGTAAGTTCAGCAATTTCATCAGTTGTAGGCCCCGGAATTGTTTCAGCAAGCTTATACTGCATTTTTTCTTCAATCGGCTTATCTGCTTCGTCATCGTAGCCTGTAAGCGCCATTTCCGGAAAAACAATAAAATCGCTTCCCCTTTTTGCAGCACACTCAATATAACCTTTGATTCTGTTGAGATTTGCCGCCTTATTTCCCCAAATTGCGTTAAATGTTACTACCGATACCGTCAAAACATCTTTGTTCATATTTTTTCCTCCTTGAAATAAATTTATTTAAGCATGAAATTATAAATAATATAAGAAAATATAAGAAACGTTATAAAACAAAAAAAACACACTTTACGCTTTTTCCACGCCGTTGTGTTTAAATAAAAAATATATGAAGTTTATATTATTTGCTCTTTAAAGCTTGTTGGTGTAAGGCCATGCACTTTCTTAAATAAACGTCCCATGTATTTATAATCATCATAACTTAACTTTTCCGCTATCTCTGACATGTTCAAATCTGTCTCCAAAAGCAGTTTTTTAAACATCTGCATCTTAAGACTTATTATATATTCCACATATGATTTTCCCATATTTTTTTTAAAGCTGTGGCTTAAATAGGCTTTGCTCACAAAACATTTTTCAGCCGCGTTGGACAATGTAAGTTTTTCATAAGGATGTTCAAGAACATATGCCACAACCTTTTTTGAAAGAGCCGTCATTCCCGAAGGGTAATATGTTTTAACCGATGTATACATTTCTCTGAGAAATTGTTCAAATACTGTACATGCCGTATAATTATCATCAGACTGTAATATTTTTCGTGTTATCCAATTTATATCGGAAACAATCAGCTTAAGCCATTTCATTTTTTGTGTAACGGCTTTGAAAATATATTTTTCTGTACGGGCCAGCAGCACATTTGTTTTAATAAAATCATGATTTACAGATGCTCGGCATTTTTGTGTCAAATTTGATACTAATTTCTCAAAGTTATTGGAACTGTTTATAATACATTCAGCTACTGCTGTTCTTTCATAAAAAGTATTATCCTCAATTTTTGATGACAAGCTTAAATCATCCTGTGCCTTGTTTTGTAAATTAATTACTTCATTGCTGTAATTCATCGTTTTATTTACCGAATTTACTAATTCACATAAATCTTTATTTTTAGATTTTTTCAGGCGCATATGCTTCATAAGCTTTAAAGCAGGCAAAATTTCCTTTAGATTTACTCTCAGCATAAGGCCTTTTTTATCTTTGCCATCCGTTTCGCCCTCAATAACACATTGGGACTGGTCTTGACAATATTTCTGCAGATGATTCAGCAGAATCATGTAGTCGTCAACTAACATTACATAATGCATAGATACCACCCCAATCTAAAAAGTATTCTTTTTTTATACAGCTAAATATTTTTTAACCATATCATCCTTCATTTCATTTGTTTTGCCGCTTGCCACAATTTGACCTTTCTGCATTATAACAAATCTATCCGCTATTTTTTTCGCAAATTTTAAATTTTGCTCAACAATCACAACTGTAACTTTCATCTCTGTCTGTACACGCTTTAGTATATTAGATATCTCCGCCACTACATTTGGCTGAATTCCTTCTGTAGGCTCATCAAGCAGCAGTATTTGGGGACTTGACATAAGCGCACGTCCTATAGCAAGCTGCTGCTGTTGGCCGCCGGACAATACCCCGCCTTTTCTTTTTAGATGTTCTTTTAATGCAGGAAACAAATCCAAAACCTTAGCTTTCTGTGACTCCAAATTCTTTGTATGCGCATAACCTCCAAGATCAAGATTTTCTTCAAGTGTTAAATCCGGAATAATTTCCCTTCCCTGAGGAACATAAGCTATTCCTAATCTTGAACGGGCATTTGCCGCATATGACGAAACCTCTGTATCGCCAAACTTTATAGTTCCCTGCTCAAGCGGAAGAACGCCTATAATCGACTTTAGCAATGTAGTTTTTCCTACTCCGTTTCTTCCGAGGATTACTAATTTTTCACCCTCTTCCACATTAAGGCTCAATCCGTTAATAACTTTACTTTTGCCGTAATTTACTTTAATATCGGTTATTTCAAGCATCAGTATCCCTCCCCGTTTTCATCCTGAAGATAAACCTGTATTACTTTAGGATTGTTTTTTATTTCTTCAAATGTACCTTCGGCAAGCACTTTCCCCTGATGAAGCACAGTAACCGTCTGGGCTATCTGTTCCACAAATTCCATATCATGCTCAATTACAATCATCGTGTGTTCTCCGGCCAGCTGTTTTACCATTTCGCCGGTCTTATATGTTTCCACATCCGTCATGCCGGCAACCGGTTCATCCAAAATTATTAATTTCGGCGACTGCGCCATAACCATTCCAATTTCAAGCCACTGTCTTTGTCCGTGGGAAAGTTCCGAAGCCATCATGTCTTTTTTATCAAAAAGCTGAATAGCTTCCAAAATTTCCTTAATTTTGTCTTTTTTATCTTTAGTTCTTTTGTATGTAAGTGCCTTTAGTATAGTAGTATAGCCTTTAAGTGCAATTTCCACATTTTCATAAACCGTCATATTGTCAAATACATTCGGGCCCTGAAATTTACGTCCTATATGATATTTGGAGGCAATTATTCCGGGCTCCTTTCCCGTAATGTTGTTTCCCTCAAATAAAACCTGCCCGCTTGTAGGCTTAGTTTGGCCTGTAAGCAAATCCATAAGGGTGCTTTTGCCTGCTCCGTTAGGCCCGATTACAACATGAATTTCTCCTTCTTTAACATTCAAATCTACATCGCTAACCGCATGAAAACCGGAAAAAGACACATTTAATTTTTTTATCTCGAGAAGATTTGTCTCCATAGTCCCGCCCCCTTATTTGCATTGGACTGCTCTTTTATTTTTACTCCTTCAACAGTTCTGCGTCTCTGTAGTTCAATTATCTGACCGATTATCCCGTTAGGTATAAAGAATATAATCGCTAACAGCACACCGCCCAAAATAAGCTGCCAGTATGACGAGAAATGCTCCGACAGAAGGCTTTGCGCCCAGTTGATAAAAAGTGCCCCGAATACAGCACCTGTAAGATTTCCTCTTCCGCCTACGGCTATCCATACTACAACGGCTGTTGAAGCAGCAACTCCAATGTCCTGTGTTGTAATTGAGCTTGTTGCCGGTGTATACAGTACTCCTGCAAGGCCTGCCAAAGCCCCGGAAATAGTATAGATTAATATTTTATAATGCGATGACTGATAACCGAAGAATCCAAGTCTTGCTTCATTTTCACGAATTGATGTTGCGATTTTTCCTATTCTGCTTCTTGACAGCCACAAACAGAATATAAATACCAACACTGCTATTGCCAAAACTATATAGTAATACTGAACTTTTCCAAGCTGTTCCCCGCCGTTAATTGCAAAACGTTTTACACCTTGAAGTCCGTTAAACCCGTTTGTATATTTCTGAACATTTATGATAAATTCGCTGAATATCTGAGCAAGAGCAAGCGTAATAATTGTAAAGAAAACGCCTTTTATCTTACTTGAAAACATAAAAAATCCAAGAAGCATTGCAAATAATGCCGGAATTAAAATTCCTATAGCCGCTGCCGCAATCGGATTTTTTAGAGGAATGTAAAACCAAGGAATCTGTGTCAATCCCTCTCTTGTCATAAATGCCGGAAGGCCGTTTTGTATCTGATAGCATATGCCTATCATATATCCTCCCATGCCAAACAGCACCGCATGCCCAAGACTTAACAGTCCGGTATAGCCCCATAATAAGTCAAGAGAAAGCGCAAAAATGGCAAAGCACAGATAACGCGACATCATTTCCACTCTGAATGTCTTTACAAACAGCGGGAAAAAAATAAGAAAAATCAGCAGTGCAATATCAATATAATGATTCACCGGAAAATCTTTTAATTTGCTTTTCATAATTCTTACCTTCTTTCCTTAGCAAATAAGCCCTCAGGCTTAAATCTGATAAGTATAATTACTGCTAAAAATATCATTATCTTTGCCCATGTGTCATTGGAAACACCGGCTAAAACCGTTCTGCCTTCACCTATAATTGTTGATGAGAAAGCTGCTCCTATAAGTGACTGTACGCCGCCAACTACTACCGTCATAAAAGAATCTGTAAGATATGTCGAGCCCATATCATATGAAACACCTGTTGTCGGTGCCAAAATACAGCCGGCAATTCCTGCAAGGCCTGCGCCATATGCAAATGTAAGCGTATCAATAGTTGATGTCTTTATTCCAAGGCATTCCGTCATCTGCCTGTTTTGTGTAATCGCTCCTATTTTCTTTCCAAACTTAGTAAACCTAAAGAATATAATTGTAAATGTAAGAAGCAGTATAGCCATAATTACAACGAAAATATTATAACGCGGAACAATTACTCCGCCTAACGATATTGTTCCCGGAAACGGCATATTTACATTTTGGGACAAAGGCCATATAATTCTCGCTATTTCCTTTAATATAATAGACAGGGCATATGTCGCCAATATGGTTTCTGTCGGTTTTGAGTACAGCTTCTTAATTATTGTTACTTCAGTAAGTGCACCAAAGAGCGCCGTTACCACAAAAGAAAGAACAAGTGCAATTAAAAAAGGTATATTCAGTATACTGGTTGCGATATATGTTACAAAAGCGCCAACCATAATCATTTCTCCGTGTGCCATATTAATAACGTTCATTAATCCGAAAATAATCAGAAGCCCCAATGTAGCTATCAGCAAAACCGCCGACTGATTCAGTCCGTTTATAATCTGAGATATAAAAGTTAACATATCTTTCACTCCTTTCTGTTACTTTTGTAATCTTTTTAAATTCCGGCTGCCATACCTTTCGGTACGGCAGCAGAATTAATCTTATTGCGGATAACAAATAGGATCATCCCAGTCCGGCATAAAGTTTGTGTCTTTATACTGTGGGTATAAAACAGCCGGCCACGGTTCAGGTCTTATCGCTTTATCTGAAGAATAAATAATATCAAATTTGCCGTCATGTATTTTTGCAAATCTCGAGTAAACCCATGTACAGTGATTGTAATCATCAACTTTAATCTTGCCTTGAGGTGCATCGAATTCAAGACCGTTGAATGCCTTAATCAAAGCGTCTGTATCAGTAGGGTCATCAACTTTTTTAAGAGCCTCCGCCAGCAGATAGCAGCTTGAATATGCCGATTCCGTAAGAACCGTAACAACTGTGCCGTCGTTGAACTTCTTATTATATTTATCTACAAACTCTTTAGAAGCCGGCGCATCAAGAGATGAGAAATAAGGCATAGACGCGTAATTGCCTTCTGAATATTCAGTACCAATTGCCTGAAGAACGCTTTCCTCAATACTAATTGTGCATATAGGGCAAGTTTCAGGATTTAAACCATACTGCTTATAGTCTTTGTAAAATGAAACATTAGATTCTCCAACTACAGTTGAATAAACAAGGTCCGCTCCGGACTGCTTGATTTTATTGCAGATTGTTGAGAAATCTGTCTGGCCGAGAGGAGCATATTCCTCACCTACTACTTCGCCGCCGTTTTGCTCGATTAAAGCCTTTGCCTCTTTATTGCATGTTTTCGGAAATACATAATCAGAGCCTACAAGAAATACTTTCTTGCCTATATTCTGTAATAAATACGGTATAAAATCCACTGCCTGCTGATTCGGCATAGCGCCTACGTAAATTACATTCGGATGTATTTCTTCACCTTCCGTATATGTAGGATAAATAAGAAGAGAGTCATCATCTTTTAAAGTAGTTAGCGTAGCCTGACGGCTTGCAGACGTACAGCATCCGACGGTTGCCACAACTTCGTCCTGTTCAATAAGTTTTTTAATTTTTTCAGTGCATTTTGCAGGGTCGGAAGCATAATCCTCGTGAATATACTCAATTTTGCGTCCGTTAATGCCCCCTGCCGCATTAATTTCATCAAACGCCATTATACAGGCATTTGTCATTGTCTTTTCATTTATGGCTGTTGAACCTGTTGCTGAAAAAAGAACGCCTACTTTAATTGGATCTCCGTCTGATGAAGAATCCGATGAACCGGAACTTTTTGCAGCCGAAGCCGATGAAGTTGAGCCGCATCCCGCCAATGATGCCATCAAAACCATTGACGCGGCCAAAGCTATAATTCTTTTCATTTTCATAATATCTACCATCCTTCTGATATTTTTTAGTTTCGGTATAAAATTTCTTTAATAGGTGCCAATTTGCCTCAAAATATTAATGCATTGTAATTTTTGCTGAATCCCCGCAGCTTAAATTGCTGTATGCTCTTTATTGAGGATAACAAATAGGATCATTCCAGTCCGGCATAAAGTTTGTGTCTTTATACTTTGGATATAATACTGCCGGCCACGGTTCAGGTCTTATTGCTTCATCGGAAGAATAAATTATATCAAATTTGCCGTCATGTATCTTTGCAAACCTCGAATAAAGCCATGTGGAATGGTTATACTCATCAACTTTAATTTTGCCCTGAGGAGCATCAAACTCAACTCCTGCAAATGCTTTAATTAAAGCGTCCGTGTCGGTAGGGTCATCAACTTTTTTAAGTGCTTCCGCCAGCAGATAGCAGCTTGAATATGCTGACTCGGTAAGAACTGTAACAACCGTTCCGTCATCAAATTTTTCATTGTATTTTTCTACAAAATCTTTAGATGCCTGTGTATCAAGTGTTGAGAAGTAAGGCATTGAGGCATAATTTCCCTCGGCATAGTCGGCTCCGATTGCCTGAAGGTTGCTTTCGTCAATGCCTATAGCGCAAATCGGGCATTTTGCAGGGTCCAGACCATATTGTTTGTATGCCTTATAAAAAGCTGTGTTTGAATCTCCTATTACAGTTGAATAAACAAGGTCCGCTCCTGAATCTTTAATTTTGTTGCAGATTGTTGAAAAATCTGTCTGGCCGAGAGGAGCATATTCCTCACCCACAACTTCGCCGCCGTTTTGCTCAATTAAAGCCTTTGCCTGTTTGTTGCATGTTTTCGGGAACACATAATCAGAACCTACAAGAAATACTTTCTTGCCTACATTTTGCATTAAGTACGGAATAAAGTCTGTAGCCTGCTGGTTTGGCATACAGCCTACATAAATTACATTCGGATGTACTTCCTCGCCTTCCGTATATGTAGGATAAATAAGAAGTGAGTCATCATCCTTTAAAGTAGGAAGTGTTGCCTGACGGCTTGCTGATGTATAGCAGCCGACTGTAGCCACAACTCCGTCCTGTTCAATAAGCTTCTTTATTTTTTCAGTGCATTTTGCTGGGTCCGAAGCATAATCCTCGTGAATATACTCAATTTTGCGTCCGTTTATGCCCCCTGCCGCGTTAATTTCATCAAATGCCATTGTACAGGCATCAGTCATTGTCTTTTCAACCAATGCCGTTGAACCGGTTGATGAAAAAAGAACGCCTATTTTAATTGAATCTCCTGATGAAGAATCAGATGAACCAGAAGAAGCGGAACCTTTTGAAGCTGAAGCCGATGAGCCGCACCCTGCCAATGACGCCATAAGCACCATTGATGCAGCCAGAGCTATAATTCTTTTCATTTTCATAGTATCTACCATCCTTCTTTAGTTTAAAAATCAATCCTCGTAAGGAATATTATCAATAGGTGCCCATTTTACACCCGGCATTTTTCTTGTTATTTCCTCAACTTTTTTCTGTGTGCCTATAGGATCTTTAACCCAGTTGTTGTAAAACTCAAATTGGCAAGTCGGTTCTCCGAATCTGTCTTCTTTTGAATTAATCGTTCCTGTATAGCCTCTGTGTAAAAGTTTATATAAATGGTTCTGTGACTGCCAATTTGCTCTTGCGTCCCTAATTGCGCTTACTGAAAGCTGTGCATATTGATAGCTGTTTTCCTCTGCGCCGCAAATTCCAAGCACTCTGCCGTCAAAACCGCAGATTGACGAATGTCCGAAATATGAATATACACCGTCATTTCCGGTGCCGTTTGATACAGCGGCATAAACATTGTTGCACCATGCCATAACCGGAATCAAATTTACTTCCTGCTGATTTGCCGGATACATATATCCCTGACATCTTATTACAAGCTCTGCTCCTCTCATTGCACAGTCGCGCCAAATTTCAGGATAGTTTCCGTCATCACATATAATAAGGCTGATTTTCAAGCCTTTCGGCCCTTCGGAAACATATGTCCTGTCTCCCGGATACCAGCCCTCAATCGGTGTCCAAGGAATCATTTTACGGTATTTTTGAACTATTTCACCTTTGTCATTGATAAGAATCAATGTATTATAAGGAACTTTTTTCGGATGTTCTTCATGCCTTTCGCCTGTAAGTGAAAATACACCCCAAACCTTATTTTCAATACATGCCTGTTTAAATATAGCTACTTCCTCACCGTCAACAGTTGTTGCAAGCTTCATCATTTCATCAAAGTCATACATTATTCCATGTGTGCTGTATTCCGGAAACACAACCAAATCAAGTCCGGGAATTCCGGTTTTTAAACCCTTGATATAATCGGAAATTTTATGACAGTTATCAATGATTTCTTCCTTTGTATGAAACCTCGGTATTTTGTAATTAACGACAGCAATTCCTACATTATCTTTACTTGATGAAATATCTCCATGTGTCATATTAATTCCTCCCTTATAAATGCAAGTAAAAAAACAAGGTGTGCTTTTTTAGCACACCTTTGTGTTATAAATTATTTGTATGAGTTTTTAGCAAAGCAATTTAATAAAAGTTGAAAAATAATTATATTTTATGTTTTGCTGACTTTTTACTCCATTTTATAACTTATATTATAAACAAAATAAGGATGTGTTTATAAACACATCCTTGTATTTTATTTATCTATTAAGTTTTTTAACATGCATATATGATAACCCCTCATACTATTTAAGTAAACGGATTTTTTTTAGATTGAAGAGGAATATTTTTATATTTGTGCATTTTATTAATAAATATCACACCTGTACACAATTAATTTAACAATGCCGGTTAATTTTTTCACCGTATTTTTCACATAAAAACTTAGCAGAATTTTATATACATAATAAATAATATTTATTTAATTTAATAATATACTAAAATCACTATACAAAAAAGCGGAAATTTCCGCCATTTTGTTTGTTTATCATTTTGATACGTCAATGTCTTTTACCAAAACATATCCGACATTTGTATTGTCTTTTGTGTCAAATACAATCTGATACCATGATAGCACTTTCTTTTTAATTTGGACTGTATCTTCCTTTTTAAGTTCACCAAGTGACACACATCCGCTCATAGGATGGCTTTTCACAAAAACAGAGTCTTTGTTTATTATTCCTGTAAAACCAAGACTGTCACCGCCGAAAGAAACACCGCTTGAAGACTTATCTGACAGGGAAGTTCCTATAATCCAGCCATTATCTACCCTGTACCACAGTTGTCCTTCAAGATTTGTAGTGTATCCCGTAACATTTATAGGATATGCGCTTGGATTTTCAATAGCGACTATATTCGAACCTGTATACGGAAGCGAATAAACTCTGCCTCTTAATACAGCCACGTATTTTTTCTCGTTGCAATCTGTTATTGTGCCGTTTTTCGGCTTTCCGCATGAGCAATACCCGTCTTTATTGTATGAATGGATATGATTTATACTTTTGTAATTTTTGCTGTGAAGTATAACAAATGTGCCATCTTTAAACCTTCCGTCCATAAACTTACTGTCGTCGCCTTTATATAAGTCAACATCTTTTGTGTATGGGAAAATGTTTATGTCATAATATTCTATATCTTTATGGTCTCCGGACGTATAAAGCATATAATACGAATCTTCATTTTTTGTAAAAACAATCACGTCACCGCATTCGGCTTTTTCACTTATAGTTTTAAGACTTCCCATACCGTATTTAGGCTGGGCTGCCGGAATTGTAAGGTCAGTTCCGTAAATATATTTCCATGCATCCTCTACAAATTCTTTCTGACTTTCATTTTCCGTCTTATCTGAAGAAACATATTTACTTTTTCCATCGCATTGTGTAATAAAATCAATAATTTTATTTTTTACGTTACTTAAATTATCGACATCTACAGTATCAGCATATGAGGTTATGCAAAATGTCCCCATACAAAACATTACAGACAGTATCAAAATAAAAAATTTACGCATTTTTTTCATATGATGTATTCCTCCCAGATAATATTATTCATATTTAAGAGTACATTTTTTTCCCATTTATGTCAATAAATATTAACAAACCTTCAATTAAATTACACATTATCGACACATTTCAAAAAAACGTGCCCCAAAAAATGAAGCACGCTTTAAAAAAATTTATTCAACAGTAACGGATTTTGCAAGATTTCGAGGCTGGTCGATATCCGTTCCGAGAAGATATGCAACATAATACGCAAAAAGCTGTGCCGGTATAACTGCAAGAAGCGGAGCCAGCATCCAGCTGCTGTGCGGAATATAAATCACATCATCCACCTCGTCGCCTATAAGCTTATTATCATTTAATGTTATGGCAATAACCTTTGCTCCTCTTGCCTTTACTTCTTTTATATTGCTGAGTGTTTTTTCATATAGTCTCTCCTGAGTCATTACCGCTATTACAAGAGAGCTTTCCTCAATCATTGCAATAGGACCGTGTTTAAGTTCTCCGGCAGCATATGCCTCACTGTGAAGATAAGCTATTTCCTTAAGTTTAAGCGAGCCTTCTTTTGAGATTATATAATCAAGCCCTCTGCCTATGAAAAACACGTTTTTTGACTGTACATATTTTTTGGCAAGCTCTTTTTCTGTAATACTTTTTTGCAGTATAGCAGATACTTTTGAAGGTATTGAGTAAAACTCTTCTTTTATTGCCTTAAATTCCTCGGCGGACATTCTGCCTATTTCCATAGCCATGTGGCAGGCAATAAGTTCCATAGCTATTACCTGAGCCGAAAAAGCCTTAGTTGAAGCAACTGAAATTTCAGGGCCTGCATGAATATAAAACACGTCGTCCGCTTCTCTTGCAATAGAGCTTCCCACAGCATTGACAACTGCAAGAACTCTTGCTTTATTTTTCTTAGCTATTCTAAGCGCTTCAAGAGTGTCGGCGGTCTCTCCAGACTGTGAAACAACAATAAGCAGAGTTTTTTCATCCAAAATAGGGTCTTTATACCTAAATTCACTTGCTACATCTGCAATAACAGGTATCCTTGTAATTTTCTCAATTATATTTTTGCCAACAAGTCCGGCATGATATGCCGTACCGCAGGCAACTATATATATTCTGCTTATGTAATCTATATCGTCTTTTTTAAGCTTTATGCCGTCCATATCAATCCTGTTTCCGTTTTCAGGCATACGATGCTCAATTAAATCACGAATTATCTTAGGCTGCTCATTTATTTCCTTTATCATGAAGTGCTCATAACCGTCTTTTTCAGCAGCTTTTATATCCCACTTTACCTCATAAACATCATGGTGTACCTTTTCATGATTTCTGTTGTATATTTCAACACTGTCGGCTTTTACAAAAGCAATTTCATTATCGTTAAGAAAATATACTTTTCTTGTACGGTTAAGTATTGCCGGAATATCGGAAGCGATATAGTTTTCGCCTTCTCCAAGCCCTACTATAAGCGGGGCGTTTTTCCTTGCCGCAATAAGCATATCCGGATAATCTTTGCAAATTATGCCGAGAGCGTAAGCCCCTTCAATTCTTTCAAGTGTTTTGAATACGGCTTCTCTGAAATCAAAGCCTGATGTATAATAATAATCAATAAGATGAGCTACCGTTTCGGTATCTGTTTCAGATATAAACTTGTATCCTTTAGCGGTCAGTTCTTTTTTTATTTCCATGTAATTTTCTATTATTCCGTTATGTACAACGGCAATAAGATTGTCACTGCTAAGGTGTGGATGAGAATTTATGTCACTTGGAGCCCCATGTGTTGCCCATCTTGTATGTCCAATTCCAAGGCAGCCAGTAAGAGGTGTGTTTTCAAGCTTGCCTGCAAGATTTACAAGCTTGCCCTTTGACTTAAGCGAGCATAACTTTGCACCGTCATGTACCGCTATACCGGCGGAGTCATAGCCTCTGTATTCAAGTCTTTTTAACCCGTCCATAAGTATAGCAGGCGCCTGCTGTGAACCAATATAACCCACTATTCCGCACATATTTAAAACCTCCGTTACAAACATATATAATAATATGATTTACAAAACCAAATTTTTCATTTAATTGTTATATTATATCATTATTATTTTAATACTACAACACAATATTTATGCTGCAAATCCCCTATAGAGACTATGCATTGCGATATGATATAATTAAATGAATTTATATTTTACATATAATGGTATACTTAATAAAATCCGACAATATGAGGAAGTGAAAAAATGGGACTATTTGATGTTTTTAAAAAGCCTAAAAATAATAATGAAAATGATGTTTATATATATGAAGACGGAATTGGGTTTTCGTCTGGAAGCTTCTATATCTATGAAACAAATTACAAAAATACTCAATATGAAACATATTCTTTTAGTACATATCCTGATGAAGAATCCTGTGATTAAGCCCTTATTTCAGGGCTTCTTCCAGACTGTCGAAAAAGTTATTGTTAAAAGTAATTTTGCACAAAAATAATTATTTGGGCGAAGCCCGTTAAAGTTTAGTTCAAGCCTTTTTAAAGGCTTGCAGAGTTTGAGACAGAGTCTCAAGGTCTTATTTTACTTATAAGCGCTTTTTTAAAGGGTCAGGAGGAGCTTTTTGCAAGTGAAAAAGCTCTCCTAAATTTATTCTTTTGTGCAATTTTAATTTTAATATAGGTTTTTCTATCTACACGCTGAAAAAAAGCCCTTATTTCAGGGCTTCTTCTTTTAATTTTACTCTTTACTTTTTTCTTCTCTTTCAAGTTCTGCAAGAGCCTTTTTATAAGCATCTATAACTGCCGTCTGTATCATTTCTCTTGCCTGAGAATTTATTGGATGAGCAATATCTTTAAATTCCCCCTCAGCAGTTTTCCTGCTCGGCATGGCAATAAAAAGCGAGTCCTCCCTCTCTATTACCTTAATGTCGTGAACAACAAACTCGTTGTCAAACGTAACCGAAACAACTGCTTTCATCTTTCCCTCTTTGTTGATTTTTCTTACTCTTGTGTCCGTTATCTGCATATATACACCCTCTGTCCCTTTATGTCAAATAGAAGATCCTTTTTTATATACTACAGGATTTCCTTCAGAACCGTAAACATGCTTGCCGTCGGAAACAACAACCTGTTTATCGAATATAGCATTTTCGATAGTACAGTTATTTCCGATGTAACAGCCCTCCATCAGTATAGAATTTTTTACAACCGAGTTTTCTCCTATGTACACTCTTCTGAAAAGCACTGAATGATATACACACCCGTTTATTATGCTTCCTCCTCCTATAATAGTGTCATTTACTTCAGCGCCGTCATTATATTTTACTGGAGGCTCATCTTTAGCTTTTGTAAAAATATAAGGATATTGTTTTGTAAACATGTCGCGTATATCCTTTTTAAGAAAATCCATGTTAGCGTTATAGTAATCCATTATCCCCCCGCCAACAGAACTCCAATAGCCGTTAAATCTATAGGCATATATTTTAAGCCTTCTGCGGTATCTTGTTATAATATCCTTTGCTATATCATATCTTCCCTCAGGCACAATTTTCTCAAGAAGACTTATAAGAAGTGTTCTTGAGATAATATATATCCCGAGAGAAGCAATATCGCTTTGGGGCTCAATTGGTTTTTCCTCAAAATCTATTATTCTGTCATTTTCATCAAGCTGCATAACTCCCAGCTTTGTAAGGTCTTTGCCGACCATTTTTTTGCATACTACAGTAATATCTGCTTTTTTCTGTACATGATAATCTATAATATTTCTGTAATCCATTTTATAAATGGAATCTCCGGAAGTAATGACAACATAGCTTTCATTGCTCCTTTTAAGATAAGATATATTTTGATATATGCTGTCGGCCGTTCCCCGAAACCAAAATGAGTTTTCGCTGCTTATATACGGCGTAAACACATAAAGACCGCCTTGTTTTCGTCCGAAATCCCACCATTTTGAGGATGACAGATGGTCGGTCAAAGAACGGGGATTATACTGTGTTATTACAGCAACTTTGTTTATCATGGAATTTGACATATTGCTGAGAGGAAAATCAATCGCTCTGTAGCAGCTTCCCACAGGCATTGCAGAAGCTGCACGTGTGCTTGCAAGTTTCCCAAGACGCAGTTCGCTGTTTCCGCCTGCCAATATCACACCTATAGCTTTCATGTTCATGCCTCCTCCCTTATCAGAGATTTTCCGCTACTAAGATTTGAGTCTGGATAATCTCCGATGTTTGTTTTGCCGTAAAGCACACAATTTTTGCCTATCACAACACCGTCTGGTACTGATGTGTGCTCTCCCAAAACAGTAATTCCCGTATTGTATATTTTAGGTTTATCTTCATTTGCAATATTTTCGCCCACACCCATTTTGACATTTGAGCCTATATTTCCGTACTCATCCATAATACATCTGTCTATAACGGTTCCCTTGCCTATTGTGCATCCCGTCATAAGAATTGAATCTCTTACAACGGCACCTTTTTCTATACATACATTGGGGCTTAACACCGAGTCTATTACCTCGCCGTATATTTCGCATCCGTCCGACACAATGCTTTTTTTAACTTTTCCGCCGTTTCCTATATACTGCGGCGGCTGATTTCCTGTATTGGTATATATTTTCCAGAAATCCTCATATAAATTAAAAGACGGCAGCGTCTTTATAAGCTCCATGTTTGCCTGCCAATAGCTTTCAATAGTGCCCACGTCTTTCCAGAAATCTTTAAATCTGTAAGCGTAAAGCGTCTGCCCCTCACTGAGCATTCTCGGTATTATATGCATACCGAAATCGCTGTCGGGATGTATTTTATTATCTTTAATAAGTACCTCTCTTAGCTTGCTCCACGTAAATATATATATACCCATCGATGCCAAGTTGCTTTTCGGATTTGCGGGTTTTTCCTCAAACTCGTATATTCTGTCGTTGTCTTTAGTATTCATTATTCCGAATCTGCTTGCTTCTTCTGCAGGTACTTCAAGAACCGCAATTGTGGCAGCACAGTTGTTTTTCTTATGAAAATCAAGCAATTTGGAATAATCCATTTTATAAACATGGTCTCCTGACAGTATAAGCACATATTCAGGGTCATTAGCGTCTATGTATTCAATGTTTTGATAAATTGCATTGGCGGTACCCATAAACCAGTTTCCGCTTTCATCCCCGCTTTTAACATGCGGAGCAAGTATTGTCACACCGCCGCTTTTGCGGTCAAGGTCCCACGGAATACCAATTCCTATATGCTGGTTAAGTCTCAAAGGCTGATATTGTGTAAGTACTCCCACATTATATACACCTGAATTTACACAATTGCTTAAAGGAAAATCTATGATACGGTACATACCTCCGAACGCCACCGCCGGTTTTGCAATCTTGCGTGTAAGAACACCGAGACGGCTTCCTTGTCCGCCAGCCAAAAGCATAGCTATCATCTCATTTTTGCTCATACCACCATCTCCAAACCAATTGAATTTTTTCATTATATAAACAAACCTTATTCAACTATATGTATAATTTATTTTAACATATTTTTGTAATACAATAAATAAATTTCTAAAAAATTTATATAATAAATACGTATAAATTTAACGTGTATTTTTTGTCTAAACTTATATTTTTATACATTTTCACAATTACATAACCAAAATTTTACCGAATAACTTAAAAAAACCATAATTATTATATTTAGTTTTTGGGCATAATTATTTTATAAGTATATTTATGGGAAATATGCCAAAATGGTACAAATTTATTTTCAATAATGTGGACTTATAAACATCTAAGTAGTATACTTTTTGTTGGCATCAAAAATATGGATTGGGGAGTATATATATATGAAACTTGATTTTAACAAATACAAAAATATTTATTTTATAGGCATCGGCGGGGTAAGCATGAGCGGTCTTGCTGAAATTTTATATATAAAAGGCCTTAATGTTTCCGGTTCTGATATGAAAGAATCGGATGCCACAAAAAAACTTGTTTCAAGTGGAATAACCGTACACATTGGTCACAGCGCCAAAAACATAACCGATGATATTAATCTTGTTGTTTATACAGCTGCTATAAAGAGCTCTAATCCCGAAATAATAGCGGCAAAGGAAAAGGGAATACTTACAGTAGAAAGAGCAGTGCTCCTTGGAAACATAATGGATTGGTACGAAAAATCAATAGCAGTTGCGGGCACGCACGGAAAAACAACTACATCTTCAATGATTTCCGAAATAATGATTGCCGCAAAAAAGGACCCTACTATTACAATAGGCGGCAACCTGTCCACAATAGGGGGCAACATAAAAATAGGCAAAAGCGAATACTTTGTAGCCGAAGCATGCGAATACCACGACAGCTTTTTAAAATTTTATCCTTTTACAGCAGTAATACTTAATGTTGAGGCCGAACACCTTGATTATTTCAAAGATATAACCAATATAAGAACATCTTTTCATAAATTTGCTTTAAACGTGCCTGAATGCGGATACGTAATAATAAAAAGCACAGACCCCGGAAAAAGCACAATAACAGCAAATTTAAAATGCAATGTGATAACATTCGGAATGGATGGCTCAAATTCAATGTGGTATCCTCTAAATATAAGTATGGATGATTCCGGCCGTGTTTCATTTGACGCATGTTTCTGCGGCATGCCAAAGCTTCACGTAAACTTAAAAGTACCGGGAAAGCACAATATATTAAACGCTCTTGCAGCATGTGCAGCGGCCACAACAGTTGGCGTAAGCCCTGAAAAGATAGCCGAAGGCCTTGAAAATTATACCGGAGTAGACAGGCGTTTCCAATATAAAGGCACATTTAACGGTATAACTGTTGTTGACGACTACGCACATCATCCTACGGAAGTAAGAGCAACTCTTGCAGCAGCCAAAAACGTTAGGCACAACACTATATGGTGCCTGTTTCAGCCGCATACCTATTCAAGAGCAAAGACACTGCTTGCTGATTTCGGCAAAGCTTTTAAAGACGCCGATAAAGTATTGCTTGCCGATATATACGCGGCAAGAGAAAAAGACACAGGTATTATAAGTTCAAAAGATGTTGCAGAGGAAATATGCAAAAACGGTACAGATGCATTATATCTCGGCGATTTTGAGAGCATAAAGCAATATGTGCTTGATAATGCCAAACCGGGTGACCTTGTAATTACAATGGGAGCCGGAGATATTTATAAAGTCGGAGACATGCTCTTAACAAAATAAAATTTCGGCGTATATCTTAGGATATACGCTGTTTTTTTGACTGTTTTTAAATAATTTGGTATACTGTTTACATCTTAGCTGCTTTGGGAGGGAACTGTTATGATTGACGGCAAAAAACTTTATACAATTGGTGACATATCAAAAATATGCGGCGTCCCAATAAAAACGCTCAGATATTATGATGAAATCAGCCTTCTTGTGCCAAGCCGGCGCGATACGGAAACTAACTACCGATATTATACCGAAAGCCAAATGCTTATACTGCACAATATAAAAAAGCTTCAAAATTACGGTTTTTCCCTTGATGAAATAAGAGAACTTATATATAACGGCAGTCTGTCGTCTCTCGGTGAAAACCTTGATAAAAGGCTTAACGAAATACATAAAAAAATCGAGAGCCTTCAAAGTCTTTACGACAAAATAAAATTCGAGCTTTGCATGATTAAAACCCAGCAGGAATTTTCTCAAAACAAAGACAATCCCGACACCTGCAAAAACGATACTCCCTTTGGCTTAAAAGTTGAAACCATACCCGAAAGAAAGCTTGTATACACAAGACGTGTTGAAAAAAACTATGAAAACTCAAGAATACTAATTTCCCGTTGGTTTGAGCTTTTTAACCTTGTGCGCAAAAACGGGCTTAATGTGATAGGTTCAATAACCGAAACCTATAACAATTCCCCTCTTGAGCAGTTTCTGAAAAAAGACTGTGACGTACAGACAGCCCTACCCATAAGCGAATTTACAGGCGATTATCCTTTTTTCAAAACAGAACCCGAATTTAAGGCAGTAACGGCAATGCACAGCGGAAACTACGAAAACATTATAAGCACTCATGTTACAGCTTTAAAATGGCTTAACAAAAATGGATTTGAGGTCTGCGGACCTGTAATGCAGGAATATATAATTTCCCCTGTCGATGTAAAAAACAGGGACGAGTTTCTTACAAAAATAATAATTCCGGTTAGTGAAAACAAATAAAAGTAATTCTAACTGTGCTGTTGCCAGAATAATTTTATTTGGTGTTGACAGAATGTACCAATCGGTTTATAATGTCGTTAATATTTTTTGCAGAGGATATAACAAATGAAATCAGCTAAAGGTTTACAGGCAAAACAGCATTTGATTGAAACAGCTTCAAAATTATTTCTTAAAAACGGATATTCAAATACGGGAATAAATGAGATATTAAAAGAAGCTAATATGTCAAAAGGTTCATTTTATTTTTATTTTTCGAGTAAGAAAGAACTTGGATTAGAAGTAGCAAATTACTACGGAAAAAGTTTACTAAGTAATTGGTTAGAGCCTCTGTCAAATTATAAATGGGACATATTTGTAAATAAGTTAGTGCATGATATAAAAAGCTCCGTATCAGCTGGTAATTATTTTGGATGTCCTATAGCTGTATTAGGTTTAGAAACAGCATTTACCGAAGACAAACTTTCCGAGGCATATGCGGCAGCAATAACAAAACTAATTAATATTTTTTCAAAGTCTCTGCAAGTTTCGGGGTTAGAAAAAGAAAAAGCAGATATTCTTGCCAGAAAGGCCTTTGCTATTTATGAAGGACATGTTCTCTATTATAGAATATGCAAGGATATAAGTTCTTTTGATTGTATTAAAAATGATTTACTATTATTAGTTAATAATTAGGAAATGATTTTAAGTCTTTAATAAACCAACCGGTCTATTATACAATTCTATTTTAAAGAAAGGAATATGAATATGCCTTATGCTGAAGTATCAATAACGAAAAATTTTATTGAAGATAACAAAATGTCGGTTTTACTGAAAAGCCTTACAAAAATACTTATTGAATCAGAAGGATTGAAAGATAACCATATCTCAAATTCACTTGCTTTGATTGATGTCAAAGAATTTGATAACTTGTATGTTGGAGGCGAAAAAAGCAAACAGGATAAAGCTGTAATAAAAATATATGGATTTTCAGACGCTTTCAATGAAGAAATTAAAAAGAAACTGTTCAACAAAATTACCAATGCTTTTATTTCCGTAAGCGAAAAAGCCCAGTTGCAGAACGGAAAAAATATATGGTGTATTATAACTCCTTTGGGCAAATCGGATTTTGGTGTAGGCGGAATACCAGTAACATTAGAACTTACAAAGAAAATTGTTTCTTCGCATACATAAGAACATAAAAAGAACTCCTTTTAAAGAGTTCCCTTTATGTACCTCATGGTATTTTTAAAATATATTTATTTTATATTAAAGAATGCCTTCATTCCGAGATACTGTGCCTCGCCTTCAAGCTCTTCCTCAATTCTTAAAAGCTGATTATATTTTGCAACACGGTCGCTTCTTGCAGGAGCGCCTGTCTTTATCTGTCCGGCATTTACAGCCACAACTATATCGGCAATTGTTGTGTCCTCCGTCTCGCCTGAACGGTGGCTAACAACAGCAGTCATTCCGTGTCTGTTTGCAAGCTGGATAGCGTTAAATGTCTCAGTAAGAGTACCTATTTGGTTAACTTTAATAAGTATTGAGTTTGCGGCTTTAAGGTCAATTCCCTTTTGAAGTCTTTTTGTATTTGTTACAAAAAGGTCGTCGCCCACAAGCTGAATTTTTGAGCCGAGTTCTTTATTAAGAAGCTGCCAGCCTTCCCAGTCTTCTTCAGCAAGACCGTCTTCCAGAGAAATAATAGGATATTTCTCACAAAGCGCTTTCCACATCTCAACCATTTCTTCGCTTGTTCTTACAATTTCTTTTCCGGCCATTTTGCTTTCGCCAGGGAAATGATATTTTCCGTCTTTATCGTCATACAGCTCGCTTGCCGCAGGGTCGAGAGCTATTTTAATATCCTCGCCCCATTTGTAGCCGGATTTATCAACAGCTTCTTTAATCTGGTCTATTACAGCATCTGCCGACGGAAGATTAGGCGCAAAACCGCCCTCGTCGCCTACTGAAGTTGAAAGGCCCTTGCTTTTAAGTACGCTTTTCAAGTTATGATAAACCTCAGAGCACATTCTGAGTGCTTCTTTAAAGTTTTCGGCACCTACTGGCATTATCATAAATTCCTGAGGGTCAACAGTATTGTCGGCATGTTTTCCGCCGTTCATAATATTCATCATAGGTACAGGCATTGTCTTTGCGTTAAATCCGCCGAGATACTGATATAATGGCATTTCAAGAGCCTGTGACGCAGCTCTCGCAACAGCCATTGATACACCGAGAATTGCATTTGCGCCAAGTTTAGCCTTGTTAGGCGTACCGTCAAGGTCTATCATAGCGTTATCTACGGCCACCTGGTCAAGAGCGTTCATGCCGGTCACTTCTTCTGAAATAACATCGTTTACGTTTGAAACGGCTGCCTGTACGCCTTTTCCCATATATCTTTTTTCGTTGTCACGGAGCTCAACTGCTTCAAAAGCACCTGTTGACGCACCTGATGGAACAGCCGCACGGCCGATTGTCCCATCGTCGAGAGTAACCTCAACCTCTACTGTAGGGTTTCCTCTTGAGTCAAGTATTTCTCTTGCGTAAACATCAATTATTTCCAAATATCTTTTCATCTTTTTCTCCCTTTCTCTTATTCATTTACAAGCAAAGATTTGCCTGTCATTTCTTTAGGAATTTTCATATTCATCATTTCAAGAAGCGTAGGCGCTATATCCGCAAGTCTGCCGCCGTCGCGAAGCCCAATCCCGTCGGTATAGTTTACAAGTATAAACGGAACCGGATTTGTCGTATGTGCGGTAAACGGCTCTCCCGTATTATAGTCAATCATCTGTTCGCTGTTTCCGTGGTCGGCGCATATAAACATACTTGCCCCTGTATTTACAACAGCTTCCACAACCTCTCCCAAGCATTTGTCTACTGCCTCAACAGCCTTTACTGCCGCGTCAAGCTTACCGGTATGACCTACCATGTCGCTGTTTGCGTAGTTAATTACAATCAAGTCATATTTTTCAGCGTTTATATTTTCAATCAGTTTTTCAGTAATTTTAAAAGCGCTCATTTCAGGCTTCATGTCATATGTGGCAACCTTAGGAGACGGTATAAGTATCCTGTCCTCATTTTTGTACGGAGTCTCAACACCGCCATTAAAGAAGAACGTAACGTGAGCATACTTTTCAGTTTCGGCGATACGAAGCTGCTTTTTACCGCAGTCTGAAACATATTCGCCCAAAGTATTATCTATTTTCTGCTGTTCAAATGCCACAAGTTTGTTTTTTATTGTTTTGTCATATTCTGTAAAGCATACAAAAACTATATTTTCCGGTCTTTTTTCTCTCTTAAAACCAGAAAAATCATCGTCACAGAATGCTCTTGTTATCTGCCTTGCCCTGTCCGGCCTGAAATCAAAAAACACAACAGAATCATTGTCGTTTACAGCAACTGTTTTTCCGTTTGAGTCTTTAATAACCGCAGGGACTATAAATTCGTCTGTAACGCCGCTTTCGTAGCTTTTAGCTATACATTTATCGGCGCTTTCATATTTTTCGCCTTTTGAGGCCGTTATTGCGTCATATGCCTTTTGTACTCTGTCCCAGCGTTTGTCTCTGTCCATGGCATAATACCTTCCGCTTACAGTGGCAACTTTCCCGACACCTATTTCACGCATTTTAGACTCAAGATTTGCCATGTATTTTTTACCGGAATCCGGCGCAGTATCTCTCCCGTCCATAAAAGCATGGACATATACTTTATCAAGGCCGTTGTCTTTAGCAAATTTTAAAAGCGCATACAAATGATTTGTATGGCTGTGTACGCCGCCCGGTGACACAAGGCCGAAAATATGAAAAGCCGAGTTATTTTTTTTGCAGTTTTCAGCCGCTTTTAAAAGCGCCTCGTTTTTAAAGAAATCCCCGTCCTCAATTGCTTTTGTAATCCTTGTAAGTTCCTGATATACAATACGTCCGGCACCTATATTAAGGTGTCCCACCTCGGAATTTCCCATCTGCCCTTCCGGAAGGCCCACATCAAGGCCGCTGGCGTAGCCTTTAACAAATGGATATTTTTTACTAAGTCCGTCATATACAGGAGTCTTGGCAAGTTTTATTGCGTTTCCCTCTGTTCTTTCACTTAAGCCGAACCCGTCAAGTATCATTAAAACAGTAGTTTTCATTTGTTCACCCTCAATAGTTTACTATCTTTTCAAAGTCGGCCTTGAGACTTGCACCGCCTACAAGTCCGCCGTCTATGTCAGCCATGGTAAAAAGTTCAGCTGCATTTTTGCCGTTGACACTGCCGCCGTACATTATACGCATTTTTTCAGCGGTATCTCCGAAAATTTCGCCGAGCACCGTTCTTATGGCATGGCATACCTCCTGAGCCTGATTGCTTGTAGCTGTCTTTCCTGTGCCTATTGCCCATATCGGCTCATATGCAATAATTACTTTTTCAGCATCGGAAGCGCTTAAATCACGTAGGCCTTTTTTAACCTGTATGCGTATATGCTCTATTGTAATGCCTGCTTCCCTTTGCTCAAGGGTTTCGCCGCAGCACATTATAGGAATCATGTCATGTTCAAGTATTTTTTTAACCTTTTTGTTTACTGTTTCATCGGTTTCAGCAAAATACTGACGTCTTTCGCTGTGGCCAATTATTACATATTTCACGCCTACTTCTTTAAGCATGGAAGGCGAAATTTCGCCTGTGTATGCCCCGCTTTCCTCATAATACACGTTTTCGGCACCGAGAGATATATTGGTGCCTTTCAACACCTCGCCTACAGGTATTAAATCTATGGCCGGAACGCAAAAAACAACATCGCTTTTATCAGTGTCTACAAGGCCTTTAAGCATTCTTGTAAGCTCTACAGCTTCTTTTGGGGTTTTGTTCATCTTCCAGTTTCCGGCTATTATCTTTTTTCTCATTCTGCAATTCCTCCAAAACTCAATTAAATGTTCTTGCAGCGGCTTTTTTTATTTCTTTTATAAGCTGCTGCCCGTCCTCGCCTGACGAAACCGTTATTCTCGGTACGCCGTATAACGGAGTCGTTCCGCAAACAACCTTGCTTTCGGTTGTAAGCTGCATATCAAAACCATATTTCTTAAGCTGCTTTTGCATCCAAGGTGTGGTAAATCCGTTGGGATATGTAAAAACATGTATTTTTCTCTTAACGGTAAGGTTCCAGTTAAGCTGGTCCTCCGCTTTTAAAGCCTTTTGAATAAATTCCCAGCCATGATTTACATTAAATTTTTCATGGTCAAGAGAATGGTTATAAACTTGTACAAGACCGCTTTGTGCCATTTCATTAAGCGTGCTCCAGTCCATTTTAGGGTTTTCGCCCTCATTCGGCACATAACTGTCGTAACATCTCGAAGTAATTACAGACACATCGGCCTTTATACCGTATTTTTTAAGCAGCGGATATAAATATTCATAATTGCTCTCATATCCGTCATCAAAAGTCAGACAAACGTATTTTTCCTTGTTGTTCATTTTTTTATTATTCCAGTCACGGTTTACTTTCAGATTATATAAATCATAAAGCGAAATAAACTTGTATCCGGCACCTAAAAGAGTTTTTATCTGTTCTTCCAGTTGACTTTCAGAAATAACTGTACCGTCACCTGCTTTAACATTTATGCCAACAATATGGTGATACATAAGGACTGGAACATAATCATATTCAGTATAATTGTCTGCGGCAAATCCCTGTGCCGGAAAAATTAGCACAAGGAAGAAACATAAAACAGCACGCAGAATTTTTTTTATATTCATTTATTTATCGTTTACAGCTGCAACACCCGGAAGTTCCTTGCCTTCAAGGAATTCCAGAGAGGCTCCTCCTCCCGTGGATATATGGCTCATCTTTTTGCCGAAGCCCAACTGATTTACGGCAGCAGCCGAGTCACCGCCGCCTATAATTGTTGTGGCGTCAAGCTCCGAAAGCGTTTTTGCAATTGCATATGTGCCTTTGGCAAAGTTTTCAAACTCAAATACCCCCATAGGACCGTTCCAAACAACCGTTTTTGCGCTCTTTAAAGCTTCTGTAAAAATCTGTCTTGTCTTTTCGCCTATATCAACGCCTTCCCAATCGGCAGGTATTTCGGAAATAGGCACTGTCTTGAAGTCTGTATCATTTTTAAATTCTTTTACAATTACCGTATCAACAGGAAGAAGAAGTTTAACACCTTTTTCCTTGGCTTTTTTAATCATTTCCTTTGCAAAATCAATTCTTTCCTCATCCAGAAGTGATTTTCCGACTTCGTAGCCCTGAGCTTTTACAAATGTATATGCCATTCCGCCGCCTATAATAAGAATATCCACTTTTTCAATAAGGTTTCCTATAACGTTAATCTTGTCGGCAACTTTAGCTCCGCCCAAAATAGCCGCAAACGGCCTTACAGGATTATTTACGGCATTGCCGAGGTAATCAATTTCCTTCTCCATAAGATATCCTACAGCACTTTCTTTTACAAATTTAGTTACGCCCACAGTTGAGCAGTGTGCCCTGTGGCTTGTACCAAAAGCATCGTCAACATAAATATCCGCAAGAGATGCAAGTTCCCTGCTGAAATTTTCCTCGTTTTTTGTTTCTTCTTTTCTGAAACGTGTGTTTTCAAGCAAAACCACATCTCCGTCTTTCATTTGAGATACAGCCTTTTTTGCATTTTCGCCTACAACCGTATCATCTGGTGCAAACACCACGTCTTTTCCAAGAAGTTCAGATAGTCTTTTTGCTACAGGAGCAAGAGAAAGTTCAGGTTTTACCTCGCCCTTCGGTTTTCCCATATGTGAGCAAAGTATTACTTTTCCGCCGTCTGAAATAAGTTTCTTTATTGTAGGAAGTGCTGCTGTAATTCTGTTTTCATCAGTAATTTTGCCGTCTTTTATAGGGACATTAAAGTCACATCTTACCAGCACTTTTTTGCTTTTTACATCAATGTCATCTACCGTTTTTTTGTTTAGCATATAATTTCTCCCCTCATGATTAATATAAATTTATATTAACCAATCAAAAATTTTAAATTCTTTTTTTCCAAAATTTAAAAGCGTATTTCTATTATACAACAGCAAATACTAACAATCAAGTAAAGCAAAGTATGCATAGTGTCAAAAAAAATGACATTTATATTACAAAAAAATTTTTATTTTAAAAAGGGTGATTATATTGAAAAAAACAGGTTTATGTAAAAACCCAATTACAATGTCTAATAAAAATTATAAAAAAAATGGTTTTAAAGAAATCAATAAAAAAAACATGTATACACATGATTATATGCCGGAATTAGTATTTCCAATACAAAAACATGAAAGTATTTTAGACATAATAAGCACACTTAAAAACCATGTGCTTGACTTTCCGCCGAAAAACAAACAGTGGCTAAAAGAAATTAAAATTAATTTTTAAGTCAGACTCTATATTTAATAACTAATACAATAAAATAAACTTCTTCCAGAATTGCCGAAAACTGTCTGAATATAAGAAAACATATGAGTAATAATAACTTTGCAACACAAATTAATAAATTCGTAAAGGAGGAACAGAAAATGTCATCTAATAATTCAGGATCAAACAGAACAAATGTACCTGAAGCAAGAGAAGCTCTCAACAGATTCAAGTACGAAGTTGCAAACGAAATAGGAGTGCCTTTAAAACAGGGTTACAACGGTGATCTCACATCTGCTCAGAATGGTTATGTTGGCGGATATATGGTCAAGAAAATGATTGAAGAGCAGGAAAGAAAAATGGCAGGAAAATCAGATACTACTACAAGATAAATAGATAATTTGACTTTCTGAAAAAAAGCAGGGTATGCGAAAGACTTACTTACGCATACCCTGTTTTATATCATATTTTTTCTGTGCTGACTTTTTTTCTCTGCAGCATTTGTATAGCAAAAATAATTATAATCGCAATTACTCCAACCAAGTCAGTAACTGTCTCAGGATAGATAAGCATAAGCCCAACAACCAGAGACAATATTCTCATAGGCACATTAAGCTTATAAAGCATATATCCCTCAAGGCCCCCAGAAATTGCTACCATTCCTAAAAATGAAGTGACTATAATTGATATTACGTCAATCGGCGTTGTATTTATAAAAAGCATAGCTGGATTAAGAGCAAACATATACGGAATAATGAACGCCGCTATCGCAAGACGCGAGGCATTAACAGCCGTCTTCATTGGGTTTGACTTCGCTATGGCGCTTCCCGCATAAGCCGCAAGAGCAACAGGCGGTGTAATATCCGCAACAATACCAAAATAAAATACAAACATATTAGCAGATATTGGGTTAAGATTCATACCTGTTATAAGTATAGGCGCACATGTTGTAGCCATAATTACATAGTTGGCCGTAGTCGGAACACCCATACCGAGAATGATACAAGTAATCATGGTAAGGAAAAGAGCAATTATAAGCTTTCCGCCGGCAACCGACACAATAGCCGCAATAAGCACCTGTCCAAGTCCGGTAACTGTAACAACTCCGGCAATTATTCCGGCAACACCGCAGGCAATTGCCACAGAAAGAGTGTTTCTGCCGCCGTTTTCAAGAGCAGTTACAAATTTTTCCCCGTTCATTCTGTTGTCTTTATTTATAAAGCTTACGGCAATAGCTACAAGCATTGCAAATATTGCCGAACGAGACATTGTAAAGCCTTTAATTATCATAAATACAAGTATAACAAGCGGAAGAAGAAGATAGCCTTTTGATAACAAAAGTTTTCCTAATTTTGGCAGTTCTTCTCTATTAAGACCTTTAAGGCCAAGCTTTTTAGCCTCAAAATGCACCATAAGAAAAATACCGGTAAAGTATAAAAATGCCGGAAGTATTGCTTTTACCGCAATTGTGGCATACGGCACTCCCACCATTTCAGCAAGCAGAAATGCAGCTGCGCCCATTATAGGCGGCATAATCTGTCCGCCTGTAGACGAAGCGGCTTCAACCGCACCGGCAAACTCCGGAGCATATCCTGTTTTTTTCATAAGCGGAATAGTGACCGAGCCCGTTGTAACAGTGTTTCCTACAGAGCTTCCCGAAACCATACCGCATAATGCGCTTGATATTACCGCAACTTTTGCAGGTCCGCCGGATGAGGCACCGGCTATAGAGTTGGCACACTGGATAAAAAATTCCGATATTCCCGTTGTTTCAAGAAAAGCGCCAAACAAAATAAAAAGTGCTATAAATGTTGAACATACTCCTATAGGTGTTCCAAGAACACCGGTTGTAGTATAAAACAGATTATATATTACGGATTTTACACTCATTCCCGTCCAAAAAGCGTAAATTACAAAACATGTAGATACAATTAAAATAGGAAGCCCGACAACTCGCCTGCATGCTTCTGCAAGCACCAAAATACCTATAATTCCGATTATTATCTCAACTTGAGATATTCTTGTGGCATGCTTAATTATAGTGCTGAAATTAAAAACAAAGAAAAAATAACTTCCGGAACCTAAAATTCCTATTACAGCATCATACCACGGTATATGATTTTTTTTGTGGTTTCCTTTTTTTATCGGGAAAATAATGAAAACCAAAATAATTACCATTCCTAAAAAAAGACATCGTCTTATTCTTTCATCCCATACCGAAAACAAGTTCATCCAAATCAGAAAAAGTGAAAATGCCGCAAGAAGATATCTAACAATTTTGCGAGGCACTCCATCATAATCACGGGTATTTGACTCACGGTCGAATTTTTTCATTATCTCAGAAACTGCCTCAGGTGATTCAGACGATGTATCATTAGCCGAAGGTATATGAAAATCTTCGGTATGTAGTTTATTTTTAAACACCTATATAATTCCTCCTTCTTTCATATTCCGGTTATATGCCGCCGGTAAGCAGTAATTTAATTGGGTGAAAACCATATGAAAATCTTACAAGTGTACCTCTGCCGCATAAAGCACGGAGGCCGATTTTTTTATCTCCTATCTGAAGGGTATGGTCGGACACCATTCCTATACAGTATACAAGGTTATCCATCTCCTTATTAAAACCGCTTACAATCATTGAGCCGTCGTCTCCATATGACAGCGTCTGACCTTTTTCAACCTCTGTCTGCACTCCGGCTCCAAAATCATAATATTTGGTCTGAATAACGTAAATTTTTTTATCATGTATTTTGTAATAGTCTATTACCGGACTTTTATTTACCGAGTGTACAAAACCAATTGAAAACACGTCACCCTCAGACATTCGGTAACACGCATATATTTTTCCGGTATCTCTGTTTGAAAGCGTCAGACACCATCCTCCGCCTTCAACAAATAAAATGGCAACCGCTATCAATACCAATAAAATCGCTGCAGCTGCCATTTTCAGTAATAATTTTTTACTCATTTATTTAATGATGCCCTGTTCCTTATAATACTTTTCTGCACCTGGGTGAATAGGAACCTGTATACCGTTTAAGGCATCCTGAAGCGAAAGCTCGCCGAATTTTGAATGGCCGGCTACAAGCTCATCCTTGTTTTCAAACAAAGCCTTTGTAAGCTCATATACAACATCTTCCGAAAGCTTGTTTGAAGCTATAAGAGTAGCACGCACTGAAACTGTAGGTACATCCGTGTCGACACCTTTATATGTTCCGGCAGGAATTGTTTTTTTTGTATAGAAAGGATAATCTGCAATAAGTTTGTCGGCATGTTCATCATCAATAGATACTATATTTATATTTTTTGTGGTAGAAAGGTCTGTTACTGCTGTTGTAGGAGCACCGGCAACAACAAATGCAGCATCTATCTTTCCGTCTTTTAATGAGTCTGCCGAATCACCAAAGCTTGCGTTTACCACTTTAATATCATCAAATGTAAGGCCATAAGCAGCAAGTATCTGACGGGCGTTAAATTCAACTCCGCTTCCTGCGTCTCCTACCGATACGGTTTTGCCTTTAAGGTCTGCAACCGATTTAATATCGCTTGTAGCTATTATCTGGCATGTTTCGGCATAAAGTCCGGCAACAGCTGAAAAGTTTGAGTAAGCACCCTCATCTTTAAAAAGGTCTGTGCCTTTGTAAGCATAATACATAACATCATTTTGAACTGTAGCAAGGTCGGCTTCTCCGTCTTCAACCATCTGTATATTTGCCTTTGAAGCACCTGTCGATGTAACAGTAATGTCTGAAAGCGTAAGCTTAGGATTAAGAACCGTGGCCATAACTCCGCCTACCGCATAATAAGTACCTGTAGTACCGCCGGTACCGAGTGTCACTTTCTGCTTAGACGCTGATGCCTGAGCCCCGGAGCCTGATGCCGCCGAGCCGTTTTGAGAAGCAGAGCCTGATGATGAATTTCCGCATCCTGTCGCAAACATCATTAAAGCAATAGCACACGATAATATTACTGCTAATTTCTTTTTCATTAATTTATCCCTCCGAACCCAATATTTTTATATGTTGCCTTGCATAAAAAAACATATACTTGAACTATTATACATTGTGTCAATAAAAAAAGCAACTAAAAATAAATTGCAAACGGCCGATTAATGGCGGTTTTACAGAAATGTTCTAAAAAAAGAACCATTTTAAAACAAAACTTTACATCAAACTTTAAAAAAGTTTAATGAACTATTTTTCATATTTTTTAATTAAAATGTCAGTCATTAAATCATTTTAATCAGCTGTACTTTTTGATTAAATATATCAGTTTAAATAAAATGCATTTCACTTTTATAATTGGAATTTTTCAGTTCATACCGCAAAGATATGTGAACGCCAAAGGCGTATCAGGCTTTGCCCAAACTAAAAAAATACCTGTGAAAATTTCTTCCACAGGTATCCGGCCGCCAATATGGCAAGTCAAAGTATATATTATAACAAAGGTATGCAAATTTAAGATGTTTACCTGTATAATAATTACTTAGGCAAACATAAACTTTGTCCAAAAATCAGATTTCCGCAATTATTGCGTCACCCATTTTGTCAGTGCCAACCTTTATAGAATCTTCTTTTGCTATATCTGTTGTTCTGATATTTTTTTCGAGCACTTTTGTTACACCATCCTCAATTGCCTGTGCCTCGTTATTGAGTCCAAACGAATATCTTAGCATCATAGCTCCGCTTAATATTGTGGCAATAGGATTTGCAATATTCATTCCTGCTATATCCGGAGCAGAGCCGTGTATAGGCTCATAAAGACCGAACGAGCCGTCTCCGAGGCTTGCAGAAGGCAGCATGCCTATTGAGCCTGTAATCTGGCTTGCTTCATCAGACAGTATATCGCCGAAAATATTAGATGTAAGTATAACGTCAAACTGTTTCGGGTTTCTTACAAGCTGCATGGCAGCGTTATCCACATACATATGGTCAAGCTCTACCTCAGGATAATCTTTTGACATCTCGATTACCGTTTTTCTCCAAAGCCTTGAGCTTTCAAGCACATTTGCCTTATCAATGCTTGTTATTTTTTTATTTCTCTTCATTGCAGTCTCAAAAGCAACTTTTGCAATTCTTTTTATTTCAAACTCGCTGTAGTTTTCGACATCATAAGCTTCCTCTCCGTATTTTCCCTTGCGGTAGCCCTTTTCGCCAAAATACATACCTCCTGTAAGCTCTCTTACAACAAGTATGTTAAGACTGTCACCTATTATTTCCTTTTTAATAGGGCTTGCGTCAGCCAAAGCCTTGTGCATTATTGCAGGACGAAGATTTGCGTAAAGTCCAAGCTTGCTCCTAAGCCCAAGAAGCGCACCTCTTTCAGGACGTTTTTCTCCGGGAAGATTATCCCATTTAGGTCCGCCTACAGCACCAAGAATAACACTGTCGCTTGCCTTGCAAACCTTTACCGTCTCATCAGGAAGCGGTGTACCGCAGGCATCTATTGCGGCACCCCCTGCAAGAACCTCCGTAAAATTAAATTTGTGGCCGAATTTCTCACCTATTTTTGTAAGTACCCTCATTTCTTGGTTTACAATATCTGGACCTATGCCGTCGCCCTTAATTACTGCTATATTATATGTAGACATTTTCAGACCTCCCCGTTAATCTTCTTTGACACATATTTTACAAGCCCGCCTTGGGCTATAATTTTCTGCATAAATTCAGGAAACGGCTCGGCTTTATATGTCTTTTTCGAAGTTTTGTTTGTAATAACGCCTGTTGAAAAATCAACCGCAACCCTGTCTCCGGCATTTATTTCTTTTGCTGCTTCTGGACATTCCATAATAGGCATGCCTATATTAACAGCGTTTCTGTAAAAAATTCTCGCAAACGAAGGCGCTATTATGCACCCAACTCCGGCACATTTAATGGCCAGAGGCGCATGCTCTCTTGAGGAGCCGCAGCCGAAATTTTTTCCTGCCACTATTATATCACCCTTCTGTACATTTGAGGCAAAATCAGCGTCTATATCTATCATGCAGTATTTAGCAAGCTCATCGCCGTTAGATACATTTAAGTATCTTGCAGGAATTATAACATCGGTATCCACATTATCGCCGTATTTGAAAACTTTTCCCTCTGTATTCATTATTCATTGCCTCCAATCATTTCAGGACTGCATATATAGCCTTTAAGCGCAGAAGCCGCAGCAACTGCCGGACTTGCAAGATAAACCTCTGAGTCTTTGGCTCCCATTCTGCCTACAAAATTTCTGTTTGTCGTAGAAACACATTTCTCGCCTGAGGCAAGTATTCCCATATATCCGCCGAGACATGGGCCGCATGTAGGAGTGCTGAACACTGCTCCCGCCTTTACAATATCTTCGGCATATCCAAGCCTTATACAATCAAGATATACCTGCTGGGTTGCCGGTATTACTATTGTTCTTACGTTTTTGTTTACTTTCTTTCCCCTTAAAATGTCGGCAGCAATTTTCATATCAGAAAGCCTGCCGTTTGTACATGAGCCTATTACTGACTGGTCAACATACACTTTTTCCTTTTCGGCCTCGTCAATAGTTTTTGTGTTTTCAGGCAGATGCGGAAATGACACCGTAGGCCTTAACTTGCTTAAATCTATAGTTATTACATCATCATATTCTGCGTCATCGTCGGCTTTATATATAACCGGCTCTTTGGCGCCGTGTTCCTTTGCGTAACTTATAGCTTTTTCATCTGCCGGGAAAATACCGTTTTTGGCGCCGGCTTCAATTGCCATATTTGCCATTGTAAATCTTTCATCCATTGAAAGATAGTCTATTCCGTCACCCACAAATTCCATTGATTTATATAAAGCCCCGTCAACGCCGATTTTTCCTATAATGTGAAGAATTATATCTTTTCCGCTTACCCACGGAGCAGGTTTTCCGGTAAGCACAAATTTAATTGCTGAAGGCACCTTAAACCAAGCCTGACCTGTGGCCATACCTATTGCCATATCAGTTGAGCCAACGCCTGTTGAAAAAGCACCCAAAGCTCCATATGTGCATGTGTGTGAGTCGGCGCCTATTATCGCCTGTCCGGGAGAAACTATTCCTTTTTCAGGCAGAAGCGCATGTTCGATACCCATTTCGCCTACATCAAAGAAATTTTTCACATCCATACTGTGAGCAAATGTACGGCAAGCTTTGCATTGCTCAGCGGCTTTTATATCCTTGTTCGGTGTAAAATGGTCAAGCACAATTACAACTTTGTCTTTATCAAAAACACTTTTCGCGCCTGTCTTTTTGAATTCCTTTAAAGCAACCGCGGTTGTGATATCGTTTCCCATTACTATGTCAAGCTTTGCCTCAACAAGCTGTCCGGCTCTCACGCTTTTTTCTCCTGCGTGTGCGGCTATTATTTTCTGAGTCATTGTCATTCCCATTTCCACTACACTCCCCTTTTAATCAAGCAAGCATTTTGTTTGCCGTGCTAACTATAGCTTTAAGTGACGATTTTATTATGTTGCTGCTTGTTCCCACACCGTAATATACACCGTTTTTGCCTGAAATCTGTATATACGATATTGCTCTTGCTTTTGTACCGTATTCCATCGAGTGTTCGCTGTAATTTACAACCTCAAGACGCATATTAAAGTGCTTTTCCATAGCGTGGCAGAAAGCCGCGATTATACCGTTTCCCTCGCCTGATATCATTTCCCGTTTGCCGTTTACTGATATATCGGCTTCAATTCCGACTTTGCTGCTGCCGTCTGTTATTTCCTTATAGCCTTCAAGCACAACAGGATTTGCAATATTCATATATTCTTTTTTAAATATGTCCAAAATCTCCTGCGGGGTAATGTCTGAATGTTTTTTATCGGAAACATTTGTCACGACATAGCTTAAATCCTGCTGGAAAGCCTTTGGAAGATATAATCCGAAGTTTTGCTCAAGTACAAAGGCAACCCCGCCTTTTCCGCTTTGGCTGTTTATTCTGACAATCGGGTCATATGTCCTTCCCACATCCTTAGGGTCAATTGCAAGATAAGGCACTTCCCATCTGTCAGGATGAGTTTTCATTGCTTCCATGCCCTTTCTGATTGCGTCCTGATGCGAGCCGGAAAAAGCCGTGTAAACCAAAGCCCCGGCATAAGGATGTCTTGGGTGTATAGTCATTCTTGTTGATTTTTCGTACATCGCTACGGCATCGTCAATGTGGCTGAAGTCAAGCATTGGGTCCATGCCCTGAGCAAATATGTTCATAGCCACTGCCATAATGTCAGTGTTTCCGGTTCTTTCGCCGTTTCCGAAAAGCGTTCCCTCAACTCTGTCGGCGCCTGCCATTAAGCCAAGCTCCGTTTCTGCTATTGCAAGGCCCTTGTCGTTATGAGCATGAAGGCTTACAAGCAAACTGTCACGTTTTTTGAAATGCTCGCAGCAGTATTCAATCTGGTCGGCGTAAACGTTTGCTGTTGCCATTTCAACGGTAGACGGAAGATTTATTATTATTTTATTTTCCGGTGTCGGTTTCCAAACATCTATAACGGCGTTGCAGATATCAACGGCAAAATCCATTTCTGTTCCCGTAAAGCTTTCAGGCGAATATTGAAAAACAAAATCCGTCTCCGGCTGTTTTGCGGCTTCTTCCACAATAAGTTTTGCGCCTGCAACGGCAAGGTCGATTGTAGCCTGTTTTGAGTTATGGAAAACAACGTCTCTCTGAAGTGTTGAAGTTGAGTTATAAAGATGAATTATAGCTCTTTTTACACCTTTGAGAGCCGCAAATGTCTTTTTGATTATATGTTCTCTTGACTGCGTAAGCACCTGAACCGTAACATCGTCAGGAATAAGATTATTTTCAATAAGATAACGCGCAAATTCAAATTCGGTGTCGCTTGCGGCAGGAAAACCGATTTCTATTTCCTTAAACCCTGTTTTGACAAGGAATTTGAAAAATCCGAGTTTTTCTTCAAGATTCATAGGTATTTCAAGAGCCTGATTTCCGTCGCGAAGGTCAACGCTGCACCATATAGGGGCATGCTTTATAACATTGTCCGGCCACTTTCTGCCAGGCATATTCATAGGCGGGTAAGGTCTGTATTTTGTATAGTTCATCATAATTAAAATCTCCTTTTTGCTAAGTCTTATTGGTTTTTGACTTTTACAACAAAGTATGAAACAAATACTTTTTATCTTTCCCGGCCGAAGAAAAATAAAAAAAGCCTTCGTCTTCTGATTAAGAAGACGAAGGCTTGTAAGCGTCCGCGGTACCACTTCAATTTATCCCAAATGGGAACTCTGTCAGATACAGGCAATTAAGCCGATATCCTGTCACTATAACGGTTGACGTCCGGTTTAACCTATTCCGCTAAGCGTTTTCAGCAAACCACTCCAAGGCGAGTTCAATTTTTATTACCTGATATCTCACACCAAACGATATCTCTCTGAAAGGATTTAAAAAATCTACTATTCCTCATCACAGTGTTGTAAAAGCTAATATAATTTTGTTTGATGTGACTGATGTTAGCATAAAAAAAAATGGGTGTCAATACTTTTTTTAAATAACAGCATTGAAATTTTTAATAAATTATATTATTTTTATTAATTTAAATGCATATATAAAATCAGTCAGTGGACTTTTTTAATTTCATAAAAAATATTTGCACATAAGTTTTATTGTAGTATAATTGGGTTGTTATGGTTTACAAAACATATTAATTTTCCAAAAGTTATAATAATCGGAGGTTTTTTATGGGATACGTAAAAATACAGTACGAAACATTAAAAACATTTTCAAATGTTGTGTTTGAAAAAATGGGCTTTAATAAAAATGACGCCGGCATAATCACGGATGTTTTGCTTACAAGCGACATGTACGGAATCGAAAGCCACGGCGTTCAAAGAATGGTTCTTTATTATAAAACGATAAAAAACGGCCGTATACACATGGACGCAAAATGGGAAATAGTTCACGAAACTCCTTTAAGCGCCGTAATCGACAATCATTTCGGAGTCGGACAGCTTGTAGGCAATTTTGCAATGAATATGGCGATAGACAAAGCTAAAAAAAGCGGTATAGGCATTGTTTCCGTAAGAAACTCAAACCATTACGGCATTGCCGGATATTATGCAAAAATGGCATGCAAAGAGGGACTTATAGGCTTTTCAACAACAAACAGCGAGGCCATAATGGTTCCAACCTACGGCAGAATGGCAATGCTCGGCTCAAATCCTATAGCCGTTGCCGTTCCGGCAGAGCCATATGATTTTCTTTTTGATGCCGCAACCACAGTTGTAACAAGAGGCAAAGTTGAGGTATACAACAAAAAAGGCGAGCCTCTTCCTGATGGCTGGACACTTGGCGCAGACGGTCTGCCGGCTACAAACGCTCCCGACATACTTAAAAACATAAACGAAAAAAGAGGCGGAGGCATACTTCCTCTCGGCGGCGCAACTGAACAGTTCGGCGGTCACAAAGGCTACGGCTGGGGCATGGTTGCCGAAATATTTTCATCCATTCTTTCAATGGGGCTTACATCTAATCATACGCATATCGGCTCAACAAGCGGCACATGCCATTGTTTTGCGGCAATAGATCCTTCTCTTTTCGGCAATCCTGAAGAAATAAAAGAGCACTTTTCAAACTTTTTAAAAGAGTTGAGAGAGTCACCTAAAGCACAGGGCCAGACACGTATTTACACTCATGGCGAAAAAGAAGTTGAGGCATACAACAGGATTTTAAAAGAAGGCATACCTGTTAACCAAAACACACTTAAGGAAATGAAGCTTATTTGTGACGAATACGGTATTGATATGGAAAAATATCTCGGAAAACTTGAGTTTTAAAAAAATTAAACAGACGTTCAGGGTGTTTTTTTAACGCTCTGTATTTATACATATACGCGGCATTTTTTGAGGTGTTTTAAATGAATTTAAAAGTTATTAAAGAGGATTTTTCAATATGCAAAGTTCAGTCTTTAAGCGATATAGATTTTGAAAGCAATTATTTATTCATAGGAAAAACCGACGAGGAAATCTCAGTTGTATGCCCTTCTTTATGTACTCCAAAAAACACTTTGGAATGTGACCGAGGCTGGAAAGCGTTCAGGATAGAAGGCATACTTGATTTTTCGCTTATCGGGATACTGTCAAAAATAACGTCAATACTTGCTGAAAATAAAATCGGCATTTTTGCCGTATCAACATACAACACCGATTATGTGCTTACAAAAGAAAAAGATTTCAAAAAAGCTATTTCCTTACTTGAAAATTCCGGATATAAAATAATATAATTGACAATTTAAACGTAAAATAAGAAACATAAAACAAAAATAAAAGTGTCGCAAACCATTGATTTTACTTGGTTTTCGGCACTTTTAATAAATCGAGGTGACAAGACTCGAACTTGCGGCCTCTGCGTCCCGAACGCAGCGCTCTACCACCTGAGCCACACCTCGACAACAATCTTATTCTAAACATATTGATAGAAAATGTCAATAGAAAACTGTTATTTGTTTAAAAAATGCAAGTCAAAAGAGCATGTGTGTTATAAATAAAAAAGGAATTCCGGCAGCAGGCTAATTGTACCACGCTGGGATTCCTTTTTTGAATATCCATGTTTTCAATCACACACTTTCTCGGAAGGTTAAGCTTACATGCATCAATTAACGGGCTTATCACTCACCGCTTGCCCCGTGAATATAATGTAATTAAATCAACATTTATTCCGAACTTCATTATGATCGCTGCAAGATAAGGCATGAGGCTGTAGCTTTCGTAAAAGTCCGAGATTCATTTTATTAGGAGAAAAATATATGGCAGCGATTCAAGTAAAAACCGATTACCCGACTATCCAGTCAGCTGTTGATGCAGCATCTCCCGGGGATGAAATCCTTGTGGAAGACGGCACTTACCATGAACAGGTGACGGTAAACAAAAGTTATATCAAAATCATTGGCGGAGAAAAAACGATTCTCGATGGGAAAATGAATCTCGACACCGGCGTTATTCTCAATAACACAAGCGGTGTGGAAATCAAATCCCTTATCATAAAAAATTACAAAAGCGACGGGGTGGATATCTTAGGAAGCGGAAATTCTAACAGCATTTTCAAAACTCATTTTTTAAACATCAATTATTACGGCGTTATGCTGGACTCTTCTACTTCAAGCGATAGAATCGTCGGATGCAGCATAAGCGGTGCGTATTACGGTGTCTATGACTCAGGCAGCTATCTTGTGATGAAAGACTGTGAAACCTCGTACTGCTTTAGAGGTTTCTATTCCACCGATGATTCAAATAACGCAAATATTATCAATTGTATTATCAATTATAACAACGGCGGAATCTATGTAAACGGTATCGGCACTCATATCATCAAAAACAATATACTCGGAGCTGTTGACACAGGCATCTATGCACGTTCAAGTTGTTTCATTGAGGAAAATGTTATAAAAGACACTATTTATAATGACGGAATTTATCTCTCAGCAGCAAACAGCACCATCAAAGGAAATCACGTGTGTTCAAACGGGCAAAATGGCATTTATGTTACCTCAAGAAATAATTCGGTAATCAACAATGAGGTAAACGATAATGCGGGCATCGGCATTCTTATTGTGTCTTACGGGTGTATTATCACTGGCAACTCAGCCTGCGGAAACGGAAGATATGACATTGCAAGAAAAATGTCAGATAATATTATACAGGATAATGTCTGCAATAAATGTCTGCCGCCATGGATTTGCAGCAGCGGGACATCTGAAGGACAAGAAGATATGGTCATAAATCAGGAATTCTACTCAGCTGACATCAAAGTCCCTGAAGATTACCCAACCATTCAGGCTGCTGTTGATGCTGCCGTTTCGGGAGATATTATTTTTGTGGAAAGCGGCGTCTACAATGAACAGATTACTATAAAAAAGGACTTTATCAAAATCATAGGCGGTAAAAAAGCTGTCTTAAACGGGGAAATGCGGCTCGACACCGGATTTATACTCAGTGACACCGTAGGTACAGAGATTAAATCCTTTACCATCAAAAACTTCAGAATTGACGGCATTGACATTTTGGGCAACAGCAAAAGCAACGTCATTGAAGATACACAAATACTGGATATAAACTATTATGGCATTTCTGTTGATACCTCTTCAGAAAACAACCAGCTTGCCTACTGCACAATAGATGGCAACTATGTAGGAATTGTAGACCGCAGCAACGGCCTGCGTATAGACAAAAGCAGTATTTCCTACAATGGACAATTCGGCGTCTACTGCACCGGCAACAATATGCGGATTAGCCAAAGCACGGTCCAAGGCAGCCTTATTGACACAGGCATTGAATGTATAGGAAGCGGTATTCAAATATCCGGATGCAAAGTTTCTCAAAATGGTTACTGTGGCATCTATATCAATGACAGCAGCACCGTCAAAGAAAACGAGATATCCGAAAATGCATCTCACGGCCTTGTGTTAATCAGCTCGAATACCGCAAAAAATAATCGCATCTTGTCAAATAAAGGTTACGGCATGTTTGCTTATGATAACAATTCCGTCATTGGCAATATCGTAAAAGGCAATGAATATACCGGAATAATTTTTTCAAATGATAATATCGTCGAGGATAATACTGCCCAAGAAAACAAGCCGTATGACATGGTTAGAATTATCTCGAATAACACAATCAGAAACAATACTTGCGGCAAATGCCTGCCGCCGTGGATTTGCGGAGAACAAAGCGAAAGCATGAAGGATAAGGAAATACCGCAGGATTCTGACGATGAAAATATTCTGGCAACAATTAATGTCCCGGCAGATTATCCAACCATCCAGGCTGCTGTGGATGCTGCTTTTTCAGGAGATATTATTCTGGTTGAAAACGGCGTATACCATGAGCAGTTGACCATCAATAAGGGCTTTATTAAAATTATCGGCAAAAATAAAACGGTTCTTGACGGAGAGATGAAACTTGACAGCGGCTTTACACTCGACAATGCCGACGGTGTTGAAATTAGGTCATTTATAATTGAAAATTTTGCACTCTACGGAATCAATATTCTTGCAAGCAGCGGGGATACCATTTCAAAAACACGCATCTTGGACAATTACAATAACATCTACTTAGAGGACACTGCCACAAACTGCGTAATCACAGACAGCATCGTTATGGGCGGAGGAATGGGAGGCATTACTAATTCAGGCAACAATATGCGTATTGAAAGATGCCAAATCTCGTATAACGGCAGCACAGGAGTCTATTTACGTGACTGCAATTTTTATGTCGGTCAAAGTGACATCAGCAACAACTTCGGTAATGGAATCAACTTTTATATTTCCGATTACAGCGCATGTATCATAGGCAATAAGCTATATGAAAATCGGAATCCGGCTTTGATTGCTAACGGCAGCTGCCTAATCAAGGGCAACGAAATATGCAATACTTTTTCCAGCGCAGTTGGTGCCCTGACCAATAACTGTATTGTAGAGGAGAACCTTATTTGCTCAAACAAACAAGACGGCATCATTATGAGGAACGGTTCCTCTGCTATCCGAAACAAAGTGCGTGATAACGGAAGATACGGCATCGCCGTCGAACAGGGCAATTTTGTTGAGGGCAACACAGTCATGGGCAACAAATACTACGATATTAACAGAACATGGGCAAACAGTATCATTAAAAACAATATTTGCGTCAAAAGTTCGCCTCCATGGCTTTGCAAAGAATGCTGTCCGTCACCGGAAACAGACTTGAAAAATGAAGATTTAAACAAGGAGGAACAATATGAGAATTAGCAATATTGAAATTTTAAAGAGGGATTTGGCCCTTCAAAAAAAGAAACTGGAAGACCTTAAAACCTGGGGAAGCGTGAGTATTCTAATCGAATCCCAGACCGCCCTTGTCGACAAGCTCGAAAAACAGCTTGAAACAATCCAAGACAATAATAATTCTGATAATCCCGGACTTGATACAGTTGTTTCAAATTTATAAGCAGCCTATGTAACATATTGGACTGAAGGAGCTTTCATTCTTGGCATATATATCCAGCGTAGTATAATTAGCCCGCTAAATGTGATATCCAGTCTATTGTCTTTTTTCCTCATTCAAATTGTAGCCTGAACTTTGTTCTTTAGGCTTGATGTGCAAACGTAACATAACACAAGCAAGGCACTCTACAAAATTACATCGTATTGTGCCTTGCTTTTTATTATCTTAATAGTATTCTTCAGAATTCCTGATACCAGGCATGGCATCATCTATCTGATATACACCAAAGCCTTCTATCAGCATTTTTACTTCATTGTTCAAAGTTACATAAATCAATCTTCCTTATTTATATGATTTCTTAAGTACTTCAACAACATCATCATTTGTCATCTCACATGGATTTGCTGCAAACAGACCGCCCATGGTTTCACGAGCATTAGTTGCAATTTTATCAAACTCACCAGGAGTGATTCCATAATCGCTCATTTTGAGTTCTGATACACCACATGCTTTTTGCAAATCCACAAGTGCAGTGATAAAATCCTCTGGCTTATTAGCTTCTTTAAATCCCATTGCCTTTGCCATAGCTATAAATCTATCATCACAAGCATGCTTTTCAATAAAGAATTCATAGAACGCTTTTGAAATCATAATAAGTCCCGCACCGTGAGTTAACTCATGATGATATGCACTCATCGCATGCTCAATTGAATGCTCAGCAGTAGTTACGCTGACGTTCATAACTACACCTGAAAGGGTGTTGGCAAATGCCATGTGTTCTCTTGCTTCCATATCGCTGCCGTCTTTTACAGCGCGTACAATATATTTAGCTATATTTTCAATAGCTGTAAGTGCATACATATCGCTCATCAGGTTTGCAAATTTAGAAATATAGCCTTCTGTAGAATGAAAAAGTGCATCAAATCCCTGATAAGCAGTAAATTTAGACGGAACTGTTTTCATCAGTTCAGGGTCAATTATAGAAATCTTTGGGAACAAACGGTCATCACCACCAAAACCAATTTTTTCATTGGTTTCATCATTTGAGATAACACCCCACGGGTCTGCTTCTGAACCGGTTCCAGCTGTAGTAGTAATACAGATTATAGGAAGCGGATCATTTACAATTGCCTTTCCTTTTCCAGTGCCGCCAAAAACATAATCCCAGATATCTCCATCGTTTGTTGCCATTGCAGCAATTGCTTTAGACGCATCCATCACGCTTCCACCACCAAGCGCAACGATAAAATCACATGCATTATCTTTTGCTTTTTTTGCTCCTGCCATAACCGTAGATTTTAAAGGATTTGCCTGTACTTGATCAAAGATAACACTATCAATGCCTGCTTTGGAAAGCTCTTCTATGGTACGGTCAAGGGAACCATTTTCTTTTGTAGATTTACCGTTTGAAATAACTACCATTGCTTTTTTGCCAGGAAGTTTTTGCGTATGCAGCTCGTTGAGCCTTCCTGCTCCGAAAATAAATCGTGTTGGTATATACATGTTATAGCTCATTTTTAATTCCTCCATTGCTTTAAAATTTATTATGTTACACTCTGGTTGCTGAGTTCATTATAATTCTACAACTTAAAGTTAACTATAAGTCAAGCTTTTATTATAAAATTTTTATTTTCTCCGGCACATACCCAAAAAGACAGCCTGAAACCCGTTGTTCTTTTAGAAGTTTTCATAAATATTAGTAATTGTTAGATTTGCACTTCTGTATAAATAGCTCAATTACTTTATTTTCTTTTTCAATGTCGGCGTTAAGTCTTCCAAGTCTATCACACTTACCCAATAAAGCTATTTCATTAATATCAACTTGTTCTTTCATTTCCGGAATAGCGGCAAACGGCAAGTTATTCACTACATATAAAATTTGCATATGCCATCTAACTAATGCTGCGACGTTACTAATAAATTCTTTGTCGTCTGTAAATTCAGTTAAGAATTTCTCAACAAGATTAGCTCCTGCTTTCTCATGATTATATGATGTGATTCTGCCTTTTCTTATTTTAGTAGTTGAATATTTGCCAACATCATGAAGCAAAGCAGACCACATAAAAACCCTCATATTTTTGCTTTTATATTTTACTTTAGCAGCTTCATCAACTACTAACATTGTATGATTCCATACATTGCCTTCAGGATGATGTGTAGGAGATTGTTTAACGGTCTTTAATTTATATATCATGTCAAATGGATATAATTGAAACAATGGATTATCTGCAACGATATTTAAGAACTGTGATGGCGTTTTATCATGCATTAAATGTGATTCTATTTCTTCAAATAATTGATTTAATGGTTTCATTATTTCTTCCTCGCATATATAGTATTATACTTTATTATGGGCAGTATATTATTTCAAATACATACTTTAATAATACACTTAAAACTTTCGTTAAATTCGGTGATTCCCTGAACCATAATACAAACAATAAAAAAACAAGCCTAATTAAAGGCTTGTCAAAAAATGTGCTTAGAATTACACTATATTTTTATGTAAGAAAGCTTCTGTTTTTTAATCGGTTTCTACATCCGAATCCTCATCATTATCTATTTCCAAATTCATGTTACTGTCTATTCCTGAATCAACGTTATCATCATTAATTTTAAATATGCCTACAAGGTCTTTAAGGCTTTGAGCCTGAGCGTTCAGCTCTTCGCTTGAAGCGGCACTTTCCTCAGATGTAGCAGAATTTGTCTGAACAACAGATGTAATTTGGTCAATTCCCTGTGTTACCTGCTGAATTGAGAGCGCCTCATCATTTGACGCCTGCGAAATTTTATTAATTAATTCGGCTGTTTTTTTAGTGCTTTCTATAATTTTGTCAAGAGACTGCGCCGTAGACTGAGCAATTTTTGTACCGTTTTGGACTGAATTAATGGAGCCCTTTATTAATTCAGCCGTACTTCTTGCAGCTTCAGTGCTTTTATTTGCAAGATTTCTTACTTCATCAGCTACAACGGCAAAGCCTTTTCCGGCATCTCCGGCTCTTGCAGCTTCAATTGCAGCATTCAAAGCAAGAATATTTGTCTGGAACGCAATGTCCTCAATTGTTTTAATTATTTTTCCTATTTCATTTGATGAATGGCTTATATCATCCATAGCAGTCATCATTTGTTTCATATGTTCATTTCCGCTTTCCACTTCTGAAGTTGATACATCTGCAAGATTGCTTACATCAGACGCATTTTTAGCGGTTATATTAATCTTTTCTGATATTTCGGCCATTGTTGCCGAGAGTTTCTCAATCTCAGATGCCTGCTCTGTAGAACCCTGTGCAAGAGTCTGCGACGCTTCCGAAACTTGGTCAGAACCGCTTGCAACTTGGTCTGAGGCAGCACCTATTTCAAAAAATGTACTGCTTAGAGTATGTCTTATGTTTTCCAGTGATGTCTTAATTTTAGCAAATTCGCCCACATAATCATGCTGAAGCTCAAACACAAGATTTCCGACTGCTATCTGGTCAAGCACCGATGTTACTTCGTCAATATATTTTTTATATTCCTTAAGCCTGTCAACAGTTCTTGACAGCGCGAACGCAACCTGCCCTATTTCATCCTTGGATTTTACATCAACCTGCATATCAAGATTTCCGTCTGCGATTTCGTCCGCAATTCTCCGAAGCTTTTGAAGAGGATTTACTATACTTTTTGAAACCAAAGTTATACAAAGAGCCATTAATATAAGGGCAATTATAAATATAACCAAAATTGTTTTCAAAACACTGTCAAAAGTGCTGTTAAACTCACTTTCCGGAAGTCCTGTTGCAACCACCCATCCGGTATCGCCGATTTTAGATACGTATCCATGATTTGTTTGTCCCATAGCGGTATAAGTAATGGCACCCTCTTTTTGGTTTTTCATGGCATCCACAATATTATCAGACATTCCTGCATCTGCGATATTTTTGTCTTTAAGTGTTTTATCAGGGTGATAAATAAGCTGGCCCTCAGATGTGGCAAGCATATAAAATCCCGTGTTTCCAAGTTTATATTTGCTTATTGTTTGGTAAAGGTTATCCAATGAAAAATCAATTCCGGCAACACCCAAAAGTTTTTCTTTTTCGTATACCGGAGCAATTACACTTACAATCCACTTATTTGTGACTGTATCCTGATAAGGTTCTGTTATAGTTACTTTTTTATTTTTAATAATATCTTTATACCATGGCCGGCTTGTGACATCCCAACCTGAACCGGATACGTATCCGTCTGATTGTATAAGCTGACTGGAATCAATGTCTGCACTCCACGCAACCTCTATATTATTCGGATCTGTTTTTTGGACATTTACAAGTGTGCTTTTTACATCTTCGTAATTATCGGAATCAGTAATCTTAACACCCGGAGTTGTTTTTAAAAACAGATTTTCAAACTGTGAGTTTGCTGCCATTTGCTTTGATATTTCGGTATACTTTGAAAAATAGCTGCTAATTTCATAGGATGCAGACTGTGACTTAGACTGCAAATCTTCATTTGTCAAATAGTTTACCGACTGTTTGACATTTGAAAGAATTGCCACTATTGCTACACAAAATACAATTACTGCCGCTCCTCCAATTAAAAGCAGCATTTTGGTAAGCAATTTTCTCTTCATAACATTATTTGTACTTTTCTGATAGATTTCCGTTACCATGTTTTCCCGGACCATAACTATCACTCCATTTCAACCATTATTTTACTTCTATGTATATATTCGACATTTTTTATATAAAAATAAGCCGGCCTTTTCATTATAAGATGAGAAAAGCAGTTATTTTTAAGTTATATCATGAAACCGCTAAATCAATTGCACAATGCAAAGAATTTATTAAAACCGTGCAAAAATGAATAATAATTAACATTCTTCCTTTTTTCGATAAAAAATGTTATTATTAAATTATAATTTATAATAAAGGGGAATCAAAATGAAGAGTGCTATCGGAACAAGAGAAAACATTAAGGTAATAGAACAATATGAAAAAGGCGGGCTTAAAGTTGAGGTTCTCGAATACCAGCAGCTTTTGGGCATATCAAACACCGCAATGGCACAGACAATGTATTTTATGGGAAAACAAAACGTCCGTGTAAGACAGATTGCTTTATACTTAAACAATGAAAAGGTAACTGTAGAAAGAGGAGCAATGAGTTATTTTCAGGGCAATCTCGAAATGGTAAGCGGTGTCACAATGGGAAATATGCTTGGCAGAATGATGAGAGGTGCCGTAACCGGCGAGCAAATGGCACAGCCTGAATACAAAGGCACTGGAATGTTGGTTCTCGAACCGTCATTCAAACATTTTCTCGTACTTGAGCTTGGCAAAGGCGAAGGAATAATTGTGGACGACGGCATGTTTTACTGTGCCCAAGGCAGTGTAACCGTCCATGCCGTTGCACAGAAGAACATTTCATCGGCGCTTCTCGGCGGAGAAACTCTTTTCCAAATGGAGCTTATAGGCCCGGGACTAATTATTCTTGAGTCGGAAGTACCTATGTGCGAAATTGACATAATGGACCTTCAAAACGACACTCTTAAAGTAGACGGCAACTTTGCTGTACTGCGTTCAAGTTCGCTTCAGTTTACAGTTGAGAGGAGTGCCAAAACTCTTATAGGCTCTGCCGTAAGCGGTGAAGGACTTGTAAATGTTTACCGCGGAACGGGACAGGTTTGGCTTGCACCTACTATCAAAGTTTATGACACTCTTGCAAAAGCATCATCGTTTGGCCTTACAAGCACAAAAGCGCTTAACATGAACACAAGCAATTCAAAAAACAAAAAATAAACTGTAATTAGTTTAAAACAGGTTTTTGGAATATAATATATAAAGGAACTATTTTTAAGAGGAAGGCATTAAAAATGCGGAGCAACATAAAAAAGGCCATAAATACAGCTTTGGTAATATGGACTGTAATTGTATTATTTATCGTTTATAGAAATTTGGAATTTCCGTTTGTTTTTCAATTCGTAGTCGGCTACGTGATATGTTCAATATTAACAGCATTGTATATATTAATAACAATATTTATGAATATAAGAAAAGAAAAATGGAATACAATAAGAATGGTTATTCCTAAATTTATTATTATTTATTTTGTAATTTGGGTTTTGAATATTTTGATAACTTTTTTAAAAACAGGTGAATTAAAAATAACAGATAAGATTTTTATTTCCGTAATTCTTGCATTTTGTTTAACTTTTGGTGAATTGACATATGAAAAAAAGAACAAATAACAAACATGGGAAGTCAATATAACTTCCCTCAGTGTGTAGAAAAACGTATCAAAAATAAAATTGCACAAAAGAATAAATTTAGGGGAGCTTTTTCACTTGCAAAAAAGCTCCCCTAACCTTTTAAAAATACGCTTATAAGCAAATTAAGACCTTGAGACTCTGTCTCAAACTCTGCCAGCCTTTAAAAAGGTCGGCTTTAAACTTTGATAGGCTTCGCCTAAATAAATATTTTTGTGCAGAATTACTTTTAACGATAACTTTTTCGACAGTCTGTGGGAAGTCAATATGACTTCCCTGATACATTTCAGCATTTTAAAATATATTCCAACACATATTCCAACACAAACTCAGACATAAGCCTTTCATCAGGCACTGCTATCCCGCCTGACACCATTTCCTTCATATTGCTCGGATAAAAAGAAATATCTGCATTATTAAGCATAGGAATATCAAAATCGCTGTCTCCCGCAGCAATTACTTCTTCAAAACCAAATTTTTCTTTAATTCGTTTAACTGCTGTTCCCTTATTAAGTATTTTAGGCACGGCATATATTTTAATGCCGTTTGTAAAAATATTAACTATACTTTTATCTATATTTTCAGCCAGAATTTTCATTGTTTTTTCAGAATTTGACGACTTTGTAAACACAAAAAGACCGTCGACAAGTCTTACGTCAAGAGTACGGTTTAAATCTTTTTCAAGAAGTTTTGAGGCTTTTTCAAGCTCCGGCATACACTCCGAAATAAGTTTCAATGACTCGTTTTTCCATACTTTGTCTTCTTTTCCGTCTACAAGCAATGTCCCGCCGTTTGAGACAACAGCCGTTTTGGGGCTCCAGCTTTTATTAAACGTTATCCTGTTATACTGCTGAACAGACCTTGTTGAAACAGGTATAAAGCAAACTTCGTTTCTTGCCTTATCAAGCAATGTATAAGTTTTTTCAGTCATATACGAAACTATTTTTTCGTTATAAATTTCCGCCGTGATTTTTTTTTCGCCTATATCCCTTTTATGAGAATATATTAAAGTGTTATCCAAATCAGACAAAAACGCAATCTTTTCATTCATATTTTTTATCCTTAAAAACTAAAAAGCTAAACGTAAATGTTTTGTGGCGAAGCCTGTCAAAGTTTAGTTCAAGCCTTTTAGTACCGCAAAGATGTGCGGACGCCGCAGGCGGATTTTGCTTTAGCAAAATTACTGAAAATGAAGGCCGGCTCTAAACTTTATTACAGGCTTCGCCTGAAAAACCTTACTTTCTATTAAATATTAATTTTCTTATTACGTCAACCGGATACATAGTAAACGCCATAACTATTACTATAAACCAGCCCTGAGCTCCGAATCTCGTACAGCTGAAAACTTCGCCTATTACTCCGCCTACGCTTACAAGCACAACCTGAACAATCATTATAAGGAACCATACTTTAATAAATGTCGGGTTTTCTTTGATATGCTCAAAAACATCAAGTGAATCACTTCTTACGTTAAGTGCATTTACCATAAATGCAAACACGAACATTGCGAAAAAGCCGGTATAGAACTGTGCTTCAGTTTTAAAGAATGTAGCAAAAAACGGTACTTTAAACCACACAAGGCTCAATATTGTAAGCCAGCCGCTCATTATAAGTATCTGAGTCATCATAGGCTTGCTTATTATGCTCTCATCTCTTCTTCTCGGCTTATCATGCATATATTTTTCAAGAGCAGGCTCACCGGCAAACATTATAGACGCAAGTGAATCCATGCAAAGATTTATCCAAAGAAGATGTGTTACCTTAAGCGGCGCCTCAATACCTATAAACGGACAGATAGCCGATACGAGAACAGCTGCTACGTTTATTACAAGCTGCATTTTACAGAATTTCAGTATATTTATATAAAGTGTTCTGCCGTACCATACAGCATTTTTAATTGAATTAAAGTTATCGTCAAGTATAACAAGTTTTCCGGCTTCTTTTGCAACTTCTGTTCCGCTGCCCATGGCAAAGCCAACATCAGCTCTTTTAAGAGCAGGGCTGTCGTTTACACCGTCGCCCGTCATTCCTACTACAAGATTTTCTTCCTGACAAAGTTTTACCATACGGCTTTTATCCGTAGGCAGTGCCCTTGAAATAACCTTAATATTTTTAAGCTTGCCTTTTATTTCCTCATCGCTCATAGCGTTAAGCTCTGCCGATGTAAACGCAAGGTCCGTACCTTCCGAATAGAGTCCTGCTTCTTTGGCTATAGCAACAGCTGTTTCTTTTCTGTCACCTGTTATCATTACAACCTGTATTCCGGCATTTTGTACTTCTTTAATGGCCTCTTTTGCTTCTGGTCTTACATCATCTCTTATGCCTACAAATCCTACAAGCACAACATCGTCATTTATATTGTCATCCACCATTTCAGACGCACTGTAGCCAAATGCAAGCACACGCATCGCCCTGTTTGCAAGCTCGTCTATCTTGCTGTTAACTTTGTTAATATCAAGCGGTTTCTCGTTTCCGTCCAAGTCCAGATACTTCTTGGCTTTTGCCAAAATTTTCTCCGGAGCGCCCTTATAAAATGTACGCTTCATGCCGCCTAAATAGGACTGCGAAAATTTATTTGCGCTGTTAAATTCCTGTTCATCCGTTACATTGCATTCCGGATTGTCGGAAAGTATCTTATACGTTTCCTCACCTAAAAACTGCAAAAGCGCACGGTCTGTCATATTTCCGCCTACAACATTATGGCTGCTGTCAAACATTGCGCCTGTGTTTTTGCCAATGCACAAGTCAAGATTTCCTTTTATTTCGGAAGCCTCTTTTGATTTTTTAATATCCAGTTCTTTTGCAGCGCCGTCAAAGAAATTGACAACCTCAAGCTGGCCTTTTGTAATTGTGCCTGTTTTATCACTGAAAAGTATGTTAAGAGAGCCTGCTGTTTCAATACCTATTGATTTTCTTACAAGCACGTTTACTTTATACAATTTTCCTGTGTTCTGCATAAGCACAAGCGCTATTACAAGCGGCAGGCCTTCGGGAACGGCACACACAATTATCGTAATCGCAACCGACACGGCGTCCATTAAATTTTTGAGTATAACAACCCATCCGAATGTAAAGTAAGCGCTAACACCGCCGGCCAATACAATATAATGTATAAAATATGCCAAAGCAATAACTATACCTCCGGCATAACCGAATACCGAAATCTGGTGGGCAAGTTTATTAAGCTTAACTTTAAGCGGAGAATCAGGCTCTTTGTCTTCCATATCCTCGGCCATTTTGCCCATCATTGTTTTTTGGCCGACTTTTTGCACTTCCATATAGCCTTCGCCGTCAAGAACTGTAGCGCCTCTGAAAAGGCTGTGTTTATCCACAAACGTATCGCCGGTTATATTTTCCGGCATTTTAAAATTCTCATCTGCGGCTGTTTTTTTACATTCCTCAGCTTCTCCGTTAAGAACGCTGTTGTCAACGTCAAGCTTTCCGTCGGCAAGAACACCGTCGGCAAGTATTTTGTCTCCGGCCTGAAGCACAATTACATCGCCTACAACAATATCGTCCACCTCAACAACCGTAAGCACTCCGCCTCTTATTACTTTTGCGACATCTTTTTTCTGTGACTGTTTAAGTTTTCTGTAAGCGTCATCATTAGCAACACCTGTTTTTGCGGAAACAAAGTTTACAAGCAAAACAGCTACAATTGTTCCCACAGGCTCATACCAGTCTGTCTGTCCGAAGAAAAACATTATAATCATTATAACCGCAATAACGCAAAGCACCCTTATCATAGGGTCCTCAAAGCCTTCCATAAACTGCTGCCAGAAAGTCTGAGGCTCCGACTCTTTAATCGCGTTGGAACCGTATTTAGCACGGCTTTCCTCTATCTGCTTATCTGTAAGGCCGGTAAATTTTTTGTTCATTTGTTTTCTCTCTTTCTGTAAAAATATATGGTATTTTAAAAAGGGGATAGTCAGTACAGGTTATCCCCCCTGATATCAATATTTAATCCATTCTTACTTAAATCTTCCCGCAAGCTCACCTATGCTTCCGTCATTTGTAGCCTGACCTATGGCGTTAAACTTCCATTCTTCGTCATGGCGGTATATTTCACCGAAAATCATTGCCGTCATGCCTTCATAGTTTTCAGAAAGATTATATTTGCATAATTCTTTGTTGTTTCTTGCGTCAACTATTCTTATAAAAGCATTTTTTATAAGCCCGAAATGCTGATGTCTTTTTTCAGCCTGATAAATATTTACAACCACAACTATTCTGTCATATTCCTTAGGTACCATTGAAAGGTCTACGGCTATCTGCTCGTCGTCGCCTTCTCCTTCGCCTGTAAGGTTATCTCCCATATGAATAACAGAATTTGATTTGTGTGTTAAATTTCCGAAATACACAATATCGCTTTTATCTGTAAGCTTACCGTCTTTAAGCAGAAAAGCCGTTGCGTCACAGTCAATATCCTGCGGCTTAGGGGCAAAAAATCCTCTTCTTTTTTGCTCAACTTCATCCCATCCGAGGCCTACTATCATTCGGCTGAGGCCCGCGCTTTCTTTTGTAAGGCTAATTTTCTGGCCTTTTTGCAAACTGATTGCCATTTGTTGTTCCTCCTTGGATACTTATTGAGTCTCAATACCGTAATTTGCACAAAGAGCAGCAAGTCCGCCTTGGAATCCGCTGCCTATGGCATTAAACTTCCACTCACTGCCGCTTTTGTAAATCTCACCTGCAATAACAGCAGTCTCAATTGAGAAATCTTCTCCCAAGTCGTAGCGGATAAGCTCCTGATTTGTGGATTCATCCACAATACGGATATACGCATTTGAAACCTGTCCGAAATTCTGTTTGCGGCTGTCGGCCTCATAAATTGTTGCAGAAAACGCTATTTTGCTGATATCTTCAGGTACTTTTGAAAGGTCAACTTTTATCTGCTCGTCGTCGCCTTCTCCTTCGCCTGTTAGGTTATCTCCCATATGCTGTACGGCTCCGCTTTTATGCTTAAGGTTGCCGTAAAACACAAACTCGTCCTGCGAAGGCACTTTTCCGTTTTCGCCGAGAAGAAACGCAGCCGTATCAAGGTCAAAGTCGGCGCCGCCGTCATATTTATTAACATCCCATCCAAGACCTACAAGTATATTTTTAAGCCCCGGATTTCCTTTCGTAAGACTTACTTTCTGGCCTTTCTGTAAATTAATTGGCATTATATTCTCTCCTTTTTAATTTGTATAAGTATCCGCGTTTTAATTATTCGGTTTCTATACCGTAATTTGCGCAAAGAGCTGCAAGCCCGCCTTGGAATCCGCTGCCAACGGCGTTAAACTTCCAATCTCCGTTCATCTTATAAATTTCACCTACAACAACAGCGGTCTCAATTGAGAAATCTTCTCCAAGGTCATATCTTATAATATTTTCGCCTGTATCCTCATCAACAATATGAATAAATGAGTTTGAAACCTGTCCGAAATTCTGATTGCGGCTGTCGGCTTCGTATATTGTAACTGTAATTGCTATTTTATTTATGCTATCAGGCACTTTTGAAAGGTCAATTTTAATCTGTTCGTCATCGCCTTCGCCCTCGCCTGTAAGATTATCCCCCATATGCTGTACGGCTCCTCTTTTATGCTTGAGATTTCCGTAGAACACAAAATCTTCCGGTGCCGGGCATTTGCCGTTCTCGCCTACAAGAAACGCCGAAGCGTCAAGGTCGAAATCAGCGCCGCCGCTATATTTGTTAACATCCCAACCAAGGCCGACCAAAATATGCTTTAGGCTTGGATTTCCCTTCGTAAGACTTACTTTCTGACCCTTTTTCAAATTAATTGGCATGGTATATTCCTCCTATCATATATTACTTTGTAAGTTTTTTATTGAACTTGTTTTCAAAATCGGCTTTTATTGCATTAAGACGAACTTGGTCATCCTGTCTTTGTTTTCTGGCGTTTTCCTGTATCTGCCTTGTCTCTTCAATGCCGTTGCAGATAGTATGCCATGTGTTTTCAAGAGTCTCAATCTTAATTGAGCTTCCGGAAGCAAGCTGGGTTGTCATTTTGGACTGGTTTACAGTATTCTGAGCATTTTTAATAAGCATTTCGTTTGTTTTTGCATCGAGAGCCGACATAGCCTCGGCCTGTATACGCTGTCTCTTTAAGAGTATAGCCTGAGAAAGCGCCTGTTTAAACACAGGAAGCGTAATTATAAACGCAGAGTTTATCTTTCTTACAAGATTCATGTTGCTAAACTCCATAGTTTTTATCATAGGTATAGACTGCATTGCCACGTTTTCGGCAATTCTCAGGTCCTGTGTTCTCTGCTCAAGCATCATTTTTGCCTGATTAAGGCTTGTAAGCTCAAACTGTATTGAGTTGTCGCCTGACTTTTCAAGCTCGTCCTGTTTTTGCTTAATATATTCATCAAGCTCGTTTATTCCCTGCTCGCCCGCGAGTATGTATTTTTCAAGCTCGTGGAAATACTCGACGTTTGTACTAAACATAGTATCAAGTTTTTTATTGGACTGCTTTATTTCAGACTCGTACTGTTTTAACTGAACATATATTTTGTCAACTTCCTCGCCCATTGTGTGATATTTGGTAAGTATTTTATCAAGCTGTTTTCTCATATTGCCGAAAAGTTTTCCGAAAACACCGGGCTTTTCCTTGATTTCCGATATATCGAATTTATCCATTATTTTTGAAAGAGTGTTGAGCATTTCGCTTGAGTCGTCAAGCTGGCTCATGTTTATGCCGTTTAAAACAACATCGGACGCTTTTGAAATATTCTCGGCAACCTCGCTTCCGAAAGATACAATTGTGTCAAGGTCATTTACATATATCGTGCTTACTATGTCGTCAACTTCTTTTGAGTTGGCAAGCTTGGTTGCAAGCTGTTCTTTGTCGGTCTGTATATTAAACGGCACAACCTCGGTGCTTTTATCCTGTTCCAAAACAGAAGGTGATTCGGTTTCGCTTTTGTCAAAATTTAATCCCATGCCTTATCTTCCTCTCTTAAAAATTCTGTTTATAAAACTTTCTTTCTCGCCTTGTTTTAAAGTGCTTGGAACTTCAAGCCCATACATATACTGTCCAATCTGATTTTCGTTAAACAGCGGCTTGGCATAATATTTCTCAATTACTTGGTATCCCGTAGGTACAAACATAGCTATATCAAACCCGCAAAGGTGCAAAAACGCCGCCGCTATGCTGTCCTCAGCGGAACATATTTTTTCTCCGGTACACACAAAAATAATTTTGGGTACTTTTTTCGTAAAATCCATTTTATTTATAAGCTGCACTATATCTTTAGGCATATTAAGCGCAACATTAAGTATGGTGTATTCCATACCTCGTGAAAACGTGCCGTTAATTACATCACTGTCAAGCAGTTCCTGTGCCTTATCAAGTATATAATTCTGAGCTTCATCCCTTAATATTGCGTAATGATAGCAGCTGCTTTCTTTTATTTTAGACTTTAAAATTTTTCTGTTTTTTATAAGAGACACTGCGTTTCCTATAGGCGGCATGTCTTCTTTTTTAATATACGGCACATCCGTAACAACTATTGTGTCGTCAACTATAAGTTTTCTTACACTCTGCCAGTATTCGGATACATTTCCGTCTTTTACACCAGATATTTTTGCCATAAGAACGGGCATTAAAACTTTATCGTCCATTATCTCAAAATTGGGCCTGTAGCTTACTTCCTCATCCCAAAGCAAAAATATTTCCTCATACATTGTCCTAAGCGAAACTGCCGCAGCGCTTTTATACTGTTTTGCTCTGTACATTCCGCTGTCCTGATAAAGCATCTGAGTCAAATCCTGCTCGGCATTATAAGCCACTGTTGTGTAATCAACATCCTCTGCCGTTTCCGGAAATTTATCTGCATCTATAGTAAACTCGTATTTTTTCTCAAATAGTGTGCTGTCAGAAAGCATACATGGTTTTTTATTAGGATTTATAACAAATATATCAAGAGGCAGCATGCTGAGGTATTTCATAAAAAGGCACTCAAAATTGTTCCTGCATACCCCGAAATACACAAACACATCAAGCTTTCCGGCTTTGTACATCTTAAACAAATCGCCGTTATACCTGTTTATCCAGCAAACCAAATACACCGCCTTGTTTTTAAGCTTGTTTAAGTTTTCTTCTTTGTTTTCCAAAAGTATATCACAAAAGGCCTTTCTTTCCTGAGCCTCAACTTCTTTTAAACTGCATCTTATTTTAGATGTCATATCAGCTAAAAGCTGCTCCAAAGAGCCGTAGCCGTTTCTGTTTATATTCCTTATTTCGTCTACCGTAGGCGGCAAAATCTCATCAAGTATAAAAACATTTCTGCCGCTTTCAATTAAAGATGTTTTCCATTTAAAAAGGTCGCTTTGATATGTTGTTTTGTCCCATGCTCCGGTTACCTTCACAAACATGTTGTAAACATAATCGCCGGTGCCTCTGTCCGTAAGTGCTTTAAGAGAGTCGTTAAACACTTCTCCGCTAAGCCAAGTATTTGTGCTGTTTATCTTTGTAAGCGATACGTCGTAGAGTCTTGAGAGACGTTCTTTCTCATTGTTTTCTTTTATCATCTGCTCAATTGAGAAATTCTGCGGAAACGGCTTTTTATCTGCTGTTTCAAAAATATCACTTTCACTGCCGTTACCGGTTTTTAAATACGGCCCGTCACCATCAGGCTCTATAAGCACTACGTCACAGCCTGACGATGATAAAATGCTGAGTATTTTAAGCTCGTACCGGCTTATGGCACCGTCATAAATTATTTTAGGCACATCCTCATGTCCAAGCTCTCTGAAAACCCTCTCAAACTTATAATAAAACCAGCACATGAATTTAATGTAAGCATTTTTCAGTATATTTTCATTCTTGCCGTTTTGTTTCATTTTTAAAAGCGTGTCATACAGCGCTGATACTACATTTTTTCGCTGAACATTATCAAGGCGCGGAAGCCATTTTTTCATTGAGATATCAAAAAACGACATATCCATGCTAAACGACATGCCCATAATATCACTGTAATATGAAAGCTGTTTTTCATCCGGATTAGGTATTTTACCGCTTATCACAACGCCAAAGCGCATGGCTCTTTTGAGGTATTCTCTTAAAAAATTGTCAACCTTATCATTATAATAAGGAAACCTGTAAAAGAACACGCCCTTTTCATTCCTCTGTGAAAGGGGTATAAAAAAATCCTCAAGTTTTTTAATCTTAATCCTTTTAAACATCACACTTCACAACCTAATAACTTATTTTCTGTTTAAAGTAAAACCGACAAAACCCCCGATTATGCCGCCTATTATATGAGTAACATTTGATATATTATCCTGAACAAACAATGCACTGTATACCTGTCCGCCTATATAAATTATTGAAATCAGTATAAAAGTAAGCGGAATTTTACCGAACTTCATATCTGTAAGCGACGACATTATAATAAAGGCAAACACTATGCCGCTTGCTCCCAAAAGAGCAGTATGCGGAAAAAGCAGCATATTTATAATTCCTGTCAAAAACGCCGTTATAAACATTACCAAAATAATGTTTGCGCTGCCGTATTTTTCTTCAAGCATAGGGCCTATAAGCAGCAGCATAGTAATATTTGAGCTAAAATGTGCCCATCCGGCATGTCCGAAAACATGGCATATAAGCCTTACATATGTAAAAGGGTCCGTCAAAGGCGCCCTATATACGCAAAAGAACAGTTCTGTTGTTTTGCCATTAGTTACTGCACCCAAAATGAGAGTAACAAGGCAAATAAAAGAAAACGTCAGAATAACAGGTGAATTAAACGAAATTCTTTTCATTCTCATATTTAACTATCCTTTCCCTTATAAGCGCTATAAGCATTACATATTAATTGTATCACTGTAAACACAATACTGCAATAATTACGAATATGTTTTAAAATTTTACATAAAACTATATATTTTTATATGACTTTGTCCAAACAACTCAGACCTTGGGGGCTTTGCCCCCAAACCCTCACCAGCCTTTAAAAAGGCCGGCTCTAAACTTTATTACAGGCTTCGCCTGAAAAACATCAAACATCCCTACTAGCCTTTTAGTACCGCAAAGATGTGCGGACGCCGCAGGCGGATTTTGCTTTAGCAAAATTACTGAAAATGAAGGCTTGACCTAAACTCTATTAGCCTTCGGCGGAGTAATTTACACATCTGCCATTTTTTTAATTATTCCGCAGGCCATATAATTTTTAAGCGGAAAATACTCCACATTTACGTTTTTCTCATCTGCCAGTCTCAAAATATGCTCCAGCATAGGATTATTTTTATCTTCCTCACGTATAAGTATTTTCCAAGGCACACGTCTTAAAAGCACTCTTGTTGCCTCGCCTATTCCCGGCTTTATGAAATTAATATCATCCACATCGAAATATTCCGCTATTTTCTTAGCTTCTTCTATGCCCTTTCCTTTTGGTGAAAAATCATCATATATTTTTTTAAATGAAAAACGTTCTTCTATATTTTCAAGAAATTCATTTGACAGGTCATATTTTTTAAGTTCTCCATAATACACTGCGCCATGAAAATCATCTTTTCCTATAATATCCGACCTTAAAAATGTTCGGCTTATGAGCCCCGACACTGTACAGTTTAAGCAAGAGCTGGGTATAAGTATATCTTTATGCGTACCTGCAAGATTTGTCATATTTGCCGGGTCCGCCGCAACAGCAAGCTCAGGGGATACCCCGTACTTTTTCACATCTTTTTCAAGCTCTCCAAGTATTGCACCCTTTCCAATCCAGCCGTCCACAAACTGTATATTTTCAGGCTTATGACGCTTTAAAATATACTTCATGGCGTTGTCGTCTATTCCGCGGCCGCGTATTATTGAGATTGAGTAATGCTTAACATTTAAGCCGAATTTTTTGTCAAGGTATCTTTTCATAAGTATGCCTATTGGAATACCTGCTCTTGCAAGGGATACCAAAACAACGTTTTTCCCTTTTTTAGCATATATTTTTTCAGCTGCTGAGCCTATAGCGTCGGCAGTCAGAGAAGAAAAGGTTTTAAGTGCCGAACGGTAAGCCTCCATATATTTTTCTGAAGGCGAATACTCCAGCGGCAGCATTTCGCTGTAATGCCTGCCGCTTTGTATAAGTTTTTCACGCTCGCTTGTACCGATTGGTTCCACAAGACCTGTAATATCTTTTAAAAGTATCTCCACATCATCGCTTTTAAATGAGCTTCTCAAATTTAATCCCTCCAAAAAACAGCCGTAACGTCACTATTCCCTGATTTTTCAAGTGCGCTCAAAAGTGTATACAGGCCCTCACTTTCTGTGTTTTGAGAATCCGTCATAATATAAACTTTGTCATATTTTTCTAAATCATACACAAAAGTTCTTCTTTTATTGTCATAAAGACTTTCAAGCTCAAATCTATTGTGCAGAGGATAATTTTCCTCACTGCTTGTAAGTATCGGGCTTCTTGTTGTGGCATGAAAATATACATCTGCATTGTTTTTTTTCTCTATTTTTTCGGCAGTAAGCATTGCCGGATACATAAATTCTTCTGTTCCCAAAACAAGTATTTTTTCATTTTTGTTAATTTCAAGCCGGTTTGAAACTCTTTCGGCAAATTCATCATATTTACAAAGAAGTTTTCTTCCGGAACATATTCTTCTTGCGTCAATTCTTCCGTCGGCCAATATTCTTTTGTGTTTTATACTTAAATTCATGGATTTTCTAAACATCTTTCCGTCATATAAAAATTCGTCGAGCTTTTTTTCGGCAAGCACATTGTTTGTTTTAAGCAGATACACAAGCTCTATTCCGTCGGACTCAAATTTTTTCTCAGCCTCACAATCCATACCGTTTAAAATGGACGCTATTATAATTTTCTTATCTGAGGCGTCGGTATTTTCCTCAAGCTGATTTATAAGACCTAATATTGTGTTTCCGGTTGTAACTTCATCCTCAACAAAAATAATAGCCGAAGATGCGCAAACTGCCGTATCAAGGCCATTTTTTACAAGCTTCTGCTCTGTGGCATGACTGTGGGATTCCGAAAAATACATGTACTCTGCGTTTTCCAATTCTTCCCTTGTTGTCTGAATGTAATATGTTTTGTGCTCTATTCCTCTAAGTACGCCGCAGCCAATTGCCGTAGCGGTCTCCGCAAACGAAATAATCGTACAAATATCATCATCTGCCAGTCTGCTGTTTACAACGCTTCCGAGGTATTTAAAAAGCTCAAGCGCCTTTGAAGGCTGTACCGGTATGTGCTTTCCCTGACACGGGTCCACAATAAGATACGGCCTTTTTTTATTGTTGTCTCTTTTTGCAATTCTTACTAAATCATCTTCTGTATATTTCATATTTTAACTCCGTATATTTGAGAAAGCGTCAATATTTTCTTTGCCCAAAGAACATGGGTTTTATACTCGTTCATTCTGCTTCCGAAAGCGCTTTTTGCAACAAGTTTTTCCTTATTTTCTGACATATTCAATATATCTTTGGCGTCGTTATAATCCTCCGCACTTACTTTCAAAAACTCATTTACAATGCTTATCTGCTTGGGATGAATTACAGTTTTTCCAGTAAAGCCGTTTATGCTGTCAAGCTTCAGCTCACGCCTCATGCCGCTGTCCCAGCCGAAGCTGTCGAAATATTCCCAAACAGGGCCGGAAACCACATAGTCCATTGCAAAACATGTTGCCACATCACTTAGAATATTGCTTACGCACCTGATATCATAAATTGTCTCGTCCACATGCCGGCGTATGCCGAAATCACGGCAGAAATCATTGCCGCCGACTCTTACATTAAGCACTATGTCTTTAACCGAATCAATACTTTTTTTAATATTCTCAAGAGCCTTAAAGCGTGTGCCGAGGTCAACAATGTCTCGGCTTTCAATTATAGGCATCATGTAAACAGTCTTGTATGAGATATTGTTTATTTCAGTCATTTCATGTATATATTTTTCACAGACATTTTCTGAAAACTTCGGAAATACAAACCCTGTAAGCATTTCGGAGCTTTCCCCAAGTTTTTCAAATATTTTTTTTGCCTGATTTGCGGCTCTGACTCTGATAAAAATATAAGGCTTAAAAAAAGGCTTGGCTTTGCTCGCCTCAAATATTTTCTTTAATGTTTCTACCGCGTTTGCCTCAGCCTGCTCAACTGCACTGTCGCTAATCGAGTCCTCAAGACACAGGGCAAGAGAATACGGGATATCAAATTTTTCATTTATTACGGAATCCGCAATTATGCCATTGTTGGCCGGTGAATAAAGAAGCGCTCCAACTTTATATGCCTTTGTAATTTCATCAGCTTTTTCAGGCCTTTCCATTTTCTTATCATCTCCGCAAAATAAAATTAATGTCATTTAATTATAACACTTTATACGATTAATTACTAATTTTGAGTTAAAATGTCAAGTTTTCTTAATTTTTAATAGCTGGGGTGTCGGCTTTAAGTCAACATACCATAATGCTTGACTTTTATTTATATATTATACCCTATCAAATATGTTTTTTAAATATCAGAATAAAATTTATCACAGGACAACGGTATTTTCACATACAATACAATGCGATTGAAATTAGGAGGACAAAAATGAAAGAAACGTATGGCAACTATTACAAAATTTTCGGCTGCGCTTGTAAAAACTGCGGCTGCGACGAAAAACCAATATCTCGTGCAGTAAGCGGTGCTCAAGACACACTGTGCGAAGATGCTAAGAGTCAGTTCTATTTTGAACCGGCAGACTGCAATGATTGTATTATAGAAAGGACTGGGTTTGCCGACGCTTATGTACCTTATCAGACTGAATTTGCTGTAATGTGTCCAGAAAAATCACTTGTATGCGGAACAGCATTTGCAGTTCTCGCTATGCCTTACACAAGAAGCGTATGCAATTCTGATAGCAGTTGCAATTGCAAAAGTAATTGTAAAACAAGGAGGGGTATGAATGGATAAAGATTTGCTTTTAAAAAGTTTAACTGAGCTTGACTTTATGGCTGTTGACATTGGTCTTTATCTTGACACACATCCAACTGATAAAGACGCAATTGCCGAATACAACAAAGTCGTTAAAGCAGCAGACACTGTCAGAATGAAATATGAAAAACTTGTAGGGCCAATGTGTTCATTCCGTTCTGCAAACAAATGCGACGATGTTTGGCTTTACGCTACCAACCCATGGCCTTGGTGCCCAGACGCTAATTATACTATAACAGAGGAGGAGTGCTGTTAATGTGGATCTATGAAAAAAAACTCATGTTTCCTGTAAAAATTAAAAACCCTGATGCTCGCCTTGCTAAAATTATGGTTGAACAGTACGGTGGTGCGTAGGGGTTTAGGATATAATATTAAAGCAGTCTTGAAAACCACATATTCAAGACTGTTATTTTCTTATTTAAAAATCGGGGCAATGTAATTTGCTATTTGTGCTATATAAGGCAAAACGGCAATCCCAGCCTCCGCTTTATCTGAAATAAATTTAAGTACATCAGTAAATTTCCCTTTTACTTTTTCTTTGTCTTTTGAATTTTTATTTTCCTCTAATGACTCTAATTTTAATTCTAATTCTTCTTTTTGTGATGCCGTTAAATATTGTTCCGGGATTTGAGAAATTGTTTCAGATACTTGATCCAATGTTATTATAGCAGTAGAATCTACTTTTGCATTGGAAGAACTATTATTTGAATTATTTGCTGTATTACTGTTATTAATATTAACTCCTTGAGCTTGAAGCCTTGCTAATTCTAATTTATACTCTGACTCTTTAATTTGACTTTCTAAATTTCTTATATAATTCATTAGCTTCATTTTTAAAAGATGAATATCTTTTAAATAATTCGGGTTTCTCCCTTCTAAATGAGGAGTAATTGAACTTAGCTCTAAACAACTAGTCAACTTTGAAATCTCATTACTAAAAACACCTATTATTTCATTTTCTAATTCTTTTGCTTTTTTACTATCTTGATTATTAATGATATCATCGCATTTATCTATGAATTCTTGAATAAATTGTATTTTTTTATCCATTTAATCCATCCCCCTTTTAAAATTTATTAGATACAATAATGTATAACTATTTCTTTACAAAAAAACGTCCAACATTACTCCATGTTCCATATCATCAATACTATAAAGATTTTCCATAACTTCAAATGTTTCTCTCAGATTTTCTCTGGCACTTCTCCACCCTATGCCGTCAGTAAACCAAACAAATGTAAATCCGTCAATTGTGTCCGATTCCTGTGATAACATTTTATAGCTTCTTGCTGTTTCATTTAGCTTTGAACCGCCGCCACTATAAAAATTAGTCTCAATTGCGTAAATCATGTTTTCGGTTTTTACAACAAAATCAAATCTTTTCGCAGCTTTGCCTCTGTTTGACAATGCTGATAAATCAATATCCCATTTCTTCTCAACATCTCTTAAATACATTTCTTTAAAATAATTCTTGCCTTTTATAAATCCCGCTGCTTTTATGTACTTTTCAACTAAGTTTTCCATTTGGTGACCGCCTCGATTTTTCCGGCCATTGGAGTCTAATCCTGTTTCAATACCTAATGCATAATCAACAAGATTATTAACTATGTGATTTGCTATCATATCAAACAGCCCTGTCTTTCTCATAAAAATTTTATACTGTTCGATACTGTAATTCATATTTTTAAAATCATATAAAAACGCGCCGTCCTTATCCTGCGCATATATTTCATTTTCACGTACCGCAAGCAGAAGCGGAATACATTCTAAAGTATCCGGGTACTTTTTAATAATTTTTTCAAAATCATCTTCTATTGTTTTCGAGCCTATTAACGAATTCAAAATATTAAGCTCAATTCTAACCTTTTCCACATTTTTAACAACCTTTTCAAAATCGACATAATAGTCATATCCTGATATGCTTGCTCTGAATTTTTCCAGCCAATCATCAAAGTCCCTGTTATTTTTCAATTTTTTTTAGCCTCCTCACCGTTATCTCAACATAGTCCCTCTCCTGCTCAATTCCTATAAATTGCCTATGTAATTTCTGAGCGGCAACTCCTGTTGTTCCCGAGCCGCAAAATGGATCGAGTATTACACCATCTTCTTGAGTTGAAGCTAATATAATTAGTTCCAATAGATATTCCGGTTTCTGCGTTGGGTGTTTACCTTCTGTTTTCTCTGAAGGTTTCGTCAAACTGCCTGTCCATACATCTTTCATCTGTTTCCCGTCATTTAATTCCTTCATTTTTTCATAATTAAAAAAATGCCGAGACTTTTTATCATTCTTCTGTGCCCAAAGTATGGTTTCAGTAGAATGAGTAAAGCATCGGCAAGCTAAATTAGGTGGTGGATTTGTTTTTTGCCATGTTATGTTATTAATTATTTTAAAACCCTCTTGTTCTAATGCCATTCCTATTGAATATATGTTATGTAATGTTCCGGAAATCCAAATAGTTCCGTTAGGTTTCAAAATTCTTTTGCAAAGTTTAATCCATTTTCTGTTATACTTGTGCTTCTCTGCGGTATTTTTGCCTTCATCCCATTTGCCTTTGTTAACTGAAACCATTTGCCCGCCTTTGCATGTAATTCCATTATTACTTAAAAAATATGGAGGATCTGCAAATATCATATCAATACTTTCGGATTTTATTTTCGGTAATATTTTAAATGAGTCACCGCAAATAATCTGTGATTCATCAGTTTCATAAAATAACTTGACTTTTTTTTCAAACAAGTTTTCCATCATGTTGACTCCTAATAGTTACATATAATTACTTCTTCTCCAACACGATTGCTTGCATCTGAATTAATCATACGTTTTACACTTACAACGTCAATTTTATAATCTTTATATAAATTATTAATTAGCTCCGTATTATGATTTGTAAGCATACAATAGCAGCCTCTTTCAGTCATTTCTTTGTAAAACTTTGCAAGCCTCTCATGACTTTCAATATCAAAACCTTCCTTGGTATACGATTCAAATGAAGTTGGATTTAAAGGCGCATAAGGACTGTCAAAAAATATAAAATCACCTTTTTCAGCATTCTGGCAAGCCTTTTCAAAATCCCCCTGAATAATTGTTACTTTTTTCAAATAATTTGACGTCTCAATTATATTTTCTTCTTCACAAGACTTTCTTCGGCTGTTATTGTATGGCACATTAAACAAACCTTTACCATTTACACGATACAAGCCATTAAAGCAATGTTTGTTTATAAATACAAATAATGCCGCTAATTCCACATCAAACTCCGATTTCATCAGCTTGTCATTATACAACTCTCTTAATGAATAATAATATGCTTTTCCGTCTTCCCACATCATTTTGTCCAATTCATTTAATTTTTCTATAAATTCAACAGGGACATTTTTTATCTGGTTATATGTATTAATCAATGAACTGTTAATATCGTTTATTACCGCATTTGCGGACTGTAAATCAAATAAGACAGCTCCGCCGCCTACAAATGGCTCATAGTATCTGTTGTATTTTTCTGGCAATCTTTCATTAATTTGTTTTAATAGCTGACGTTTGCCGCCGGCCCATTTTATAAACGGTGACACACTTGAGCTGTTCATATTAATAACTCCTTTTCTATAAGTTAATTTTATTATAGTTTAGAAATTTAATAATAACAACTTATTTTATAAAATTAGATTTATGTCGCCACTTAATTTAAAAACTTCCGGTCCACCCTCAAGAATCTGGATAACCTAATTTCTTACATTTTCTGAATCTATAAAACCAATGACATTTACTTTCTCCATTACTATAATTAGTTGTAGTTATTTGCAGATTCAATTGTCAATTACTCTTTGTATATGACTATCTCTTTAAGTAATTATTCAGTTTACTTATATCGTCAAAATAAATTGAATCATACAAAAGGCATCTTTCATCTGAATCACTGAAAGCGAACGACATATTTACTTCTTTCTTATATTTATTTTTTAAAAAATCATTTAGTGTCTTCAAGTTTTGCTTTGATTGTTGAATTTCTTCATCATTTTTCTTGCAAAAGTCATTATGTATGGAGCACTTGTAATCATCAGAAAAATTAGCATAAGTCACAAAACTAAATTCATTATCTCTTAACATATGTCTACTTCTTATAGCAGACAGTATTCTTAACTTATTTTTTTCTAATAAAGAACATAATTCGTCATCAGATATAGTTTTATCAGTCATATGTATACTTGTTTTGAATTCTGGATTGATAATACTTTCTTTTTTCTTCATAAAACTTCATTCCCCATTCTTCTAATAATATTTTTTAATTTCCAATTCTTGCTATAATAATTAGTATTTATTCCTATACTAATTTCCATTATACGTGAACAAGTTTCAATTGCAAGCAAAATTCCATAATTTATTATAAAAAATAAAGGACTGCATTAAATGCAATCCTTCATACTAAAAAATCAGATTTAATGCAGTCCTTTATTTGTCTTTACAAATACTCTCTTCAAAAACAGCTTGTGACAATTAACTTATTATTTTTATTTAGGCTTAACTTTTACTTTCATTTCCATGTATATGTTTTTTATCTAATTAATTAAAATATGAAATATACGCGTGTATACATGAAACTGTATAAATTACAAATGAAATTATAACTATAGCTATCTCAATATTAAATATTTTTCTTTTTAATTTTTTCTGCGGTAAAACCGGCAACATAAATATGAAATGTATTATGATAACAATTAGCATATTAAATAATATTATATCTCCAAGAAATACACTTAAAAATAATAACAGAAAAAACAAATAGAAATTAAATACAGCCAAAATAATAAAAACAAATATTAATAGATAACTTAACTTATTATTTTTATGTAGTTTTTTATCATCCATAGCTTACCTCTAAAACGTAAATGTCTTACAATTTATCATAATATTCAAAGCCTTTTTTTATTGCTTTATTATCTCTTGGATCATCATAATATGTTCTTTTCCAGTGAATTTCCGTATTCCAATTTTTCCTAAACTCATTTAAGTTTTTAGCTGATAAAATAGAATCTTTAAAATTTACAGCTCCAGCGCAAAACTGAGAAAAATTTTCAGAAATTCCAGCTGCTCTTACAAGAACTCCAAAAGCTATATTGCCAGCGTCATCATAGTCAATAATATAACCGTCAAAAATATACTGTAAATCTCCTATCCATGAACATCTTCTTTTAATATCATAAGGTTTCCAATTATTAACTAAATTTTTAAAATCATTTAATAAACCCCATGTCTGTGCTACTAATTCAAAATCTTTTATAACATTTAGATTAATTTTTTTTGTAAACAATTTATTAGGTTCAGCCAGAGGGTATTTTATCTTCAAAGCTTCCCCATCCCTTTTTGCCTCTCTAAATATGTTCATAAGCTTTTCAGTAACATCTACTAATTTAAATCTCTTTAAATTAATATTGAAATATGTAGTATCTATGCCAAGTTTTTTAAGTATCTCAGATGTTAATTGTAATCTTTTCCAGTTAATATATTTTACAAACTGGCTTCCTCTTGCGCCCCTATCAAAATCAGAATTAATCTTTTTTTCTATTTCATTTAGTTTTTCTTTATAAAAGCTCAAATAAGCAAAAGGCCGATTACTCATGTAATGTGACAAAAGAGAAGTGCCAAATATTTGTTTTTCGTGATCGTTTATATAATCGTCTGAGAACATATCTTTGCCGTTTTGTCCTATTATTCTTTCACGTAATTTATATTTGAAAATGTATTTATGAAGTGCGTCCCCAAGAAATTTTTCGTTGTGTTTTCCCATTACCTCGTAAAGATAAGCTTTCTTATTTTTATCATTTCCGGCTGTCCATGATACCCCGCTTTTATAAGCCTTTTCCACAAGAGATACTCTATCCGACGAATAAACGTTCGCTTTACCTCCATTATACATGACATGTACTGCCTTGTCAATATCACTGTCAGAAGCATTTGAACATCTTCTTGCCTTGCTGTCATAAAGAGTAAGAAAAGATATGCATTTATTGCAGTCTGTACATGGATATCCCACATAGCCGGAAAATGTATAAAGTCCTTCAATAAATTTTTTAAGTCGTTCCCTTTTGCTGCTTGAAACAAATGAAATATATTTAGCATTTCTTTCAAGGTCTAATAGAATTTTTTTAATTTCAATACATAGCTTTGCGTTTGAATTTTTAAACATTTGGCCATAATCATAGTTTGTCTTATCAGATGTTAAAAATCCAAGTACTGAGTTCTCATTCATGTGTCTAAAATACTCGCTGCTTCCGAGAATATACCCGCTTATGTCTGTAATTTCCTTTGCAACAAGAATGTCTCTTTTCTTATCCTTTTTTAAATCATCCATAAATTTATCTCCTTTTATTTTGGTTTTACTAATACAGTAATTTTTAAATACCTGTATTTGGTTACCCTTTTTAGAAAAATAGAAAAGTTAATGGCATCTTTCTATTGTCCCTTTAGTATCCCATGGCATAAAAAAAGAGGACAATTGAACTGAACCCCAAATGTTGGACAATTTAATTAAGCAACTCTTGTGGACTGGGTACGGTATTGAACCGGGCTCAGTCCATTTAGTTTGCACTTAATTCTTCTGTTATTATAATAATCTATATATAT
>JALCQR010000004.1 GCA_022651385.1 Clostridia bacterium
CAGAAGTGCGAAAGGTCATTTACACTACAAATGCTATAGAGAGTCTGAATTCCACTTATAGAAAACTAAACCGTCAAAGAAGCATATTTCCAAGCGATACAGCCCTTCTCAAGGCACTGTATCTATCCACGTTTGAGGCTACAAAGAAATGGACAATGACAATTCGGAATTGGGGACAAGTTTATGGTGAACTCAGCATTATGTATGAAGAACGGCTTCCAGAATAAACCCAGGCTTATTACTTATTATTACAGGCGGAAATTTTTTACCTGTTGTTGACATACTTCAATATTGCTGTTATATATAAAGCAAGGGTTAAAAGCTCAACAATGAACTCTTAGCCCAATTACTATCATAGAAGATCCGTATTTACAGACTTTTCTTCACACACTCAAAAGATTATCCAACGATTGATTAAACGTATTGACTCAAGCATACCATTTAAAAGTTCAAATCACATCTTAGTAATTTTGGAAAAATAATAATTTTACCCAGCATTACATTTTTTGCTGGGCTTTATACCAATACATTAAGTAATATAATGCTAATTTTAGGAATTTTGTACATATCTTGGATTTTTGTAATGCAAGCACTTCAAAAAATAACCTATTATAATATTTTACAGCAACACGATCAAAAAAGATACTGATGATCAACTCTACTATCATTAGAACGATTATTAATATGACAGATTTATGATACAGACAATAGACCGGGCAATAACGATTAAAACAAATACAGCTAACATTGCAAAAACAATTTTGTTTTTTATAATGAATTCTCTGATATGTTTCATATCACATCATAAAATTTTACTCGATACGCCAATATTATATTGTCAATCAATGCATTTACATCCCTTTATAGATACAAATTATGTTTGTCAATTAAAAACCATTTATTAAAGAGTACAATAAAGCTAGGCCGAATCAAATAATTCAGGATTAACAATCGACATATATTTGCTTGACATATTTTTTAAATATTTCAAAGATAAGTCATTCTTAGTTTCCGAAAACCACTACAACATATATTACTATTGATGTGATTTAAGCTTTTTTTTATTGACGATATTTATTAGATATAATAAATTTAAGTGAATTTACCAATTCTTCTTATCTCAATGTAAAAGACTCTCGAATTAACCTTTTTTGGTTGATTCGAGTTTTTGCAAATATCTCAAGACTATAAGTATTATGATGCGTTGACGGCTTTTTCAAGGAAGATAAAATCAATATTGGAAGAAATTTATAGCGACATCAGAAAAAATGCGAAGATACTCGGTTTCATTTCTTCATCAGAACGCAGTAACTTGATTGTAATAGTGAGGGGGTTAGACGGTATTTGCAGGCTAACTCGTAATACAACTTCAGATGTTAATAATTTAATTTATTTGCTGGATTTGCGAGGTTCTGATACAAAGCTCAAATCAGGTGCCGGTATGTCTGAAATTGACAATGCGGTTAAAGTAATTAAAAACGGCGGTAAAGTAATGATTTCATCTTCTGACAGAGTAAGTTTAGTTAAAAAAGCAATAAGCTCTGGTGTAAAAAATGCCATAGGCAGTGATATAAAAAAAGCAGAATTTTTAAAGGAAGTAATGCATGGACGGGATACTAAGTTTTTAACCGACGTATTAAACAAGTATAATTTTGATACCAGAAAACAAGATTACAGGGGAAGAAATGGCAAAGTTATTTGCAGTAAAGATTATTGTGATTGTATTTTAAAAGAATGCTTTGTGCGGACATATTTAAAGTTCATGGGAAGCAGTGACAGAAATTACGCTGAGGCAATAAAAAAGCAGTTTGATAAGGTAGTAGACGAAATAAACAGCGATTTATACAGTGGAAAAACGAACAATGATTTTGTAAAAGATGAAAACGGCATATTTTTTAAGAAAGCCATTTTTGAGCTTGAAAAATGCGGTATTAAATGTTACGATTTATGTAATAAAATTAATGACTTAATGTGGTATGTGGGCGGAGATGCGGCAAAAATAAAAGAACTCCAGTGCAAACTTAATTCTTTGGGCATAAGCGGCCAAAACGGAAGGCTCAAGGAAGACGGAGTGTATGGAAAGAAAACGGATAGTGCTTGTTTTAATTTTATAAATAAATTAGTACACGGTGTTGTTCCCATACTTGCTTGGGAAAGTCCATTACAAAGTGATATCACTAATGTTGTTATAGGGAGTTCTAATGAAGGAACAAATAATGTATTACAAAAAACGCCAGCAAAAGTTGGAAAGAAGGGCTTTCAATTTTTTAGGGTAGACCCACCACATTATGATAAAAAGGGGAATCCAAAGAGTGTAAAAGTTAGAGGCAAAGAAACGAAATAAATTATAATCATATAAATCTTAAATATATTGATAAAAACAATACACGTTATGAAAAAATAAAACTTAGATATGATCATTTCCGTTTAAGCAATAAAGCCTATGCCGTATTAAAAGATCTTGACAGAACAGCAAAAGTTGTTAGAGCAGGCGGCAGAGTACTTGCTGTTGGTGGTATAGCTATGGATGCCTTAGAACTTATAAATACAATAGAATGCGATTTAAAAGATGCTGATAAAAAAATTGGCAAGAAAACTTATGGCAATATTGTAAATATTGGCGGCAGATGGACAGGCGCTTGGATTGGTGCCAAATTAGGAGCTGAAGGAGGTGCGGCTTTTGGAACCTACATATATCCCGGTATAGGAACTTTAATTGGCGGTGCTGGAGGAAGTTTAATTTTAGGATGTGTGGGAGCGTTTGGCGGAGGAGAATTTGCTAAGTGGGTTGTAGATGTAAGCAATGTGGAGGGTGAAAATTACGTTATTAAAAAAATGGATAAATAATTGGAAAAATAAAAAAGCAGCTATAAATCAAATGATAGAGATACAAAATACAACGTTTTTTTGTCTATATATTACTTAAACAGCTCAGAAAAGCACTTATGTTTTGATTTATATAATTTAGGAGAAAGTTTTGCCAAAGATTTTACAAACATACTATTAGAAGTTTTTGAATCATTGCTAAATCCATACAACATACTTTATCTGGTTAAGGAAATGTCTAGTGTAAATAACTGCGAAACAATTCCACAAAATACGCAATTACTTTTTTCATCCTACAAGACGTATTATGACAGTAAATTATGTGATTCTTCTAAATTTTTATCCAGTGGCTTTGAGTTTATTGAGTTAGCAAAGTCTTACAGTCCGGATTTAATCAATTTTTACTATAAAAACAGAGTTTATGAAGATAGAATTTATATATACGGGTATAAAATGCTTCCTTTTAAAGCAACCACATTTAAAGAAATAAAAAGTGATTTAGATAAGCATGAATATGATATTTATATAGAATTCAGTGAAACAGAAGGCAGTATTTTATCTATTGAGGTTAATACTGAAAAATTTGATAAGGATTATGTTTTTTCAACAATACAAAATATATGCAATAAATATGATAAGATATTAGATGTTAATATCGAGTAAAAACATTCAATCTATAGATATTACGTATTTGGGGGAATGAAAATGGGTCTTTTTAGTTGGTTTACAAACAAACAGTCAAAGCCGAAACAGCCAAGTTATGAGGAATTATACGGGTATACATTGTCTTTTATTATACGAAGTAAAAAAAATGAAAGTTTTGGTAACTTTAGCTCTAAATATAAAAACTATACTCTTTATTCAATGGACGAAGAAGATTTAGAGGATTTTTATAATTTAGTAAACTGTACAATAAGAGAAATTTTTAAAGATAGTAAAATTTTAATCGAAATTGAGCCGCAGGATAAATTGACATTTCAAAATGTTTTTGGATGGAGACAAAAGCTTATTAATTTATTGTAACGGAAAAAATACGCCTATTTCCATGAAATACATTGAGGAAGAAGATAAATATATGTCTTGTACGGCTAACATCTATGGTCTTAATGAAGAGATGAGTATAACTTCATTAGAACAGGCGAAAGCAATTATAAAAGACAATATGTATGATATAGCTTTAGAATGTAATAGATATCCCGATGAAATTATATTTAGCATTAGTTCTGATACTGATTTGAATTATATAATTGAAGGAATAAAAAATGTATGCAAAAAAAAGAAGAAAACTTTATACATTAAGTATCCATATGCGGAGGAATAAGCAAAGTGTTTTGTAAAGAAGTTTGACCACAAGCAGATACCCGAAGATGTATATTTAAGATTAAAAAATTTCGGAGAAACGGCAAAAAAAGTACGGGTTGCAGGAAAGGTTCTGTTAGTAACGGATATAGCACTTGATGTTATAGAGCTTTGCAAGACATAGATGCTGATTTAAAAGATTCTGATAAAAAACTTGGCAGGAAAACGGCATCGAATATCTGAAATTGGAGGAAGTTGGGGCGGCTCCATAGCAGGAGCGGAATTAGGAGCTTATGTAGGTGCTCTGGCAGTTCCATTTGCTCCAATAGCAGTGCCTGTACTTAGCTTTGTTTTTGGAATAGCAGGTTCATATGTGGGAGATGCACTATCAAAATATATCATAGATATTACATATACGGAGGAATGAATATGTTTTTTAAAAAGAAACAAAAAGTAACGACACCAAAAATTCCGAAAGAATTCTTGGTGTCATTGCCATATAAAGGGGCTTTTAAACCAAGCAAGGATAACAGTCTTTTGTCTTTTGACTTTCAGGTTGATGAAGATTCTGAAAATGAGGAGAAATTCAGGGGAATATTGCCGGAGTTTATTTCTGATGTATGCAAAGATTACCCAACGGCGATTGTTGTTGAAAGCTGTACCCATACTGCCTCAGAAGAATTGGATTCTGTCAAAATAGGAAATGAAGCGGATATATCTTCATTAAAATCATATTTGAGCAGGTTTGCGTAAAAGACCGACTGCTTATTATGCCCCAGACGGGACGCTGAAATAAGCGGGCTGAAATTTTGCAGATCATTTGAATTTATATAAAAGACACACAAATTGCCATACAAAAAATCGTATTACTGCTGATAAAATCAAAAGAATAATATCCATTTTATACCCTCCTTATATCAGGCGGAATTTGTGAATGCGTAGCAGCATTGGCTTTTTGGATGTTTAATCAAGCTAAAAATCAATTTAATTTATACTCTAATCAATTAAGGCAAAAGACAATAATTATGATGTTCTGCTTACAATTAATTAATGGAAAAGAAAGATCTCCAAGCTGAGGTGAAATAAAATCGCTTTGTCTGGAGATTTTTCTATGGCAACATATCTATAAATCAAATAGTCCTATTTATCTATTGTGTTTTATGAAATAAACAAAAATTTTCCTGCTTATAAATTTGATTATCTACTGCATCATGAATTACAAAAGCATTGTTAGATTATATAATTCATGGTACAATTCCGTTATATATGATGTTGTAGGGGCATGTACGTAATCAACATGAAGGGGAGATAATAATGAAAAAAATGGCTGTAAAAATTTTAGGAGTAGCATTATTGTTAGCTGCACTGTTCATCCCGAACATAATTGCATCTGGTAAAGATAAAGAAATAAGCCCTACAACTTTGGCATACTACGCAAGCTTGTTATCAGACTGGAAGTGACCGAGTTGAAAGACACAGTTGTAATTAAACAAAGCTTTTTAAAGCAGCTATTCATAACTGTTTTAGCAGCCCTAATGATGTGCGCAGGTATATTTTTGGTAATAACTAGAAGTGATTTTATTGCATTTATAATTGGAATTATTTGCACATTTATATTTGGTATTTTCTTCATATTTTTTATTATAAGGTTACTTTTTTCGAAAACCATCCTCACAATTGATTCAACCGGTTTTATAGATTGCTCATCATTTATGGCAAAAGGTAAAATAGTTTATTGGAGTGAAGTGAACGATATTTATATTTCATCAATCTCAGGTAAAAAGTTTATAAGTGTAATACTTAAAGAGCCTTATGACTATCTTGAAAAACTGCCATATATAAAGCGTCTTATGACTAAAGCAAATGTTAAGCTTTCGTTTGATTATATTTTAATTACACTTCAGGCTACAAATGCAAAATATGATGATGTTCTTGATATAATGAATAAATTTTTCTTAAGCCACAAAAACGAACAAGCATAACGGGTTTAAACAAGAAGTTCTTTTATATTTAAATAAAGGAGAAAAATAACAGCTGTGTCACTAAAGTATGACGCAGCTAAAATTATGCCTGCCGACTGTTTTGACAGTGTATGCTTGTTAAAAACAATTATTATACTGACTTTACAAAATTATATATACTATTCAAATGGTCTTTGTTTATAAGAAATACAAGCATTTATGTGTGACGTGATTTATAGTGTGTATTTAAGTAGTAAATCTGGCAGGATGCATGTGTAAAAGTATTTCAATTTAAAGTTCTTTAAGAGCGATTTTATATTAAGTTATAGTGAGTTTTATTTTGGAATTGATTTGTTCATCTTTGTTCAGGTTGCTTAACCCCTTACTACAGAAGCCTCAGCATTACAGAAGCTCTGAATACATTATCAAAATATTCAAATTTTGTTTGGCCGTTGTATTTATCAGCAACGGCTTGAACGGAGGTAATGCCAATGCCTTTTCCATCTCGTTTTGAAGAAAGAAAAACATCTTTATCCTTGCGGATTCCCCCATCAAAGCTGTTGTCTACAGCAATTACAACATATTCACCAGCCAATGCAGCACTAACAGTAATAAATGGACTTAATTCCTTTAAACGTCTGCAAGCCTCAAGGGCATTTTCCAGCAGATTTCCAAATACAATGCACAGGTCACTGTCAGCAACGCCTATGTGTTCGGGCAAGTTTATATGTATGTCAGTTTCAATGTTGTCTTTTTTTGCCTGCTCCATATAGTAGTGGGTAATGGTATTAACTGCGTAATTTTTACACAATGTTATAACAGTATCCTCCGGAACTGACTGAATGTATTGGTTTAGGTATTCTTTCAGTTTTTTATTGTTGCCGGAGTCTACATAAGATATTATAAGTGCCAGATGGTGTCTTAAATCATGTCTTGCTGCTCTGGTTTCCTCTATATGACGTGAAATTGTTGTATAATACTCATTTTGCATGGCAAGCTGGCGTTTGGCCATTTTTGCTTTTTCCAGTAGACTTACATTTTCTGCAGTTTGTTTAAGGGCTGCGGAAAATATGATACAAAGTCCTATAATGCTTCCAAAGCAAAATACACGAATAAAATACTCTGAAATATTTGATGACCTTTCAAACTTTAAGTTGTAGGTTGAAAGAAATGTTCCACCATAGAAAAACAGTAAAATAACCCATACGATATTCCACGATTTATCAGAGGCAATTCTTAAAGCAGGTATTATGTTGGAATCCATCAGCTTTTTCAAAAATGGGAAAATAATGCAGATCTGCAAAATTGTTATGATGCTTGCAAATGAATATGTATACGGAATTGGTAATTTTGCAAAAATTAATCTTTCAGCAAAATTTGCATTTGTCATAATCAATCCTGCAACGGAAAACATAAACCCCCAAATAAACATTTGCTTAAACAGCTTTTCTTTTATAAGAATAAAAGACAAAGTTGAATTAATTGCCGAAACGATAAGCTGATAACGTTGTGTTACTGAAGTATCCCAATAGAGCTGACGTGTTATATAGCAAAAAATAGCTGCCTCAAAAAAAAATAATACCAAGTAAAGTGTTAGCATCACTTTTAAAGGTAAGCGAATTTTATTTCTAAAGGGATAATAACGCAAAATATTAAAAGGTACCAAAAAAACTAAAATATATACAAAGCTTATTACGTCAGAAAGCACTGTTACGCCTCCTTACACAGTTAAAAAGGTAGTCGGAATAATGTTTACGCATTACCTGTATGTCTTTTTTGGGTATAGGTATCTTTTTCCCGTTTTTCAGAATAAAATCCGAACCGTCCTGTGAGGCTATACAGTTCATATTTACAATATAACTTCGGTGGCACCTAAGGAATATATCCGTTGGAAGGAGCTTCCCAAGCTCATCAAGGGAAATATAGGTTTTAACATCACCTAAAAGGGTATGTATAGTTACAGTGTTGCTGTATACCTCTGCAAAAACAAAATCTTTCAGATGTATACGTGTAACAGAACGTCCTACTTTAACTTCAATATATCTTTCTGACTGTGCAAACAGTTGATTGCAGCGGTCTAAACCAACTTTAACATCACTATAGGTTATTGGTTTTACAAGATAGTGCACAGCACCTACTTCAAACCCGTCTAAAGCATGGTCAATACTTGTGGTTGTAAAAATTATTTTACAGTACTTATCTGTATTACGTAAAATACGGGCCGTTTCAACTCCGCTTTTTTCTTTCATATATATATCAAAAAAAACAATGTCATATTTATTTACAGCAGCATTTTTCAAAAAGTCCTCGCCGCTTTCAAAAACGGAAATAGCATATTCAAATTGATGTATTTCCATATACTGCTTAATATATTCTTTTAAAAGCTTTCTGTCTTGGCTGCAATCATCACATATTCCAATATGCACATCGTTTCCTCCTCTCATAAATCCATAGTACATTTTACTATAATTTGGTTTTATATAAAAGCAGTAATTTAATGTTTCGATGTGAAAAAAATGCTTTTCACATCGAAAAGCGGCGTTTCACATCGAGTTTATTGAACTTAAAAAATAAAAAGTATAAAATACATCCGTCTAAAGCTATATCAGGAGGGCTTTTTATTATGAATTTATTAAGGAGGGAGGATTTTGAATATTTACGTTTGCGATAACGACTCGAAAGAACGAAAAGCTATTATCAGGCACATATGCAGTTTTTACTACGGGAGAAATTTGCAATTAATTATAACCGAATTTGAATCGGCGGAGTTACTGGCAGAGAGCATTGCAACAGCAGTTCCAGATATTGTGCTGATTTCCGTTGACGGCAGAGAGACATTTCAAACTGCAAAGAACTTTAGAATGCTTTGTAATGATTGCCATTTAGTTATTATAAGCAATAGCCAACAATTTGGAATTGAAGCCTATAACATTCAAGTTGCGGACTATATTATTAAGCCCGTGGGCTACGGGCAGATTTGCAAAGCACTTAAACGCTGTGAAATGCTTATATAATCCAGAGAGTAAAAAAGTAAACAAAACGGTGGGATACACTGTGTGTTTATAATTTTTAAAAAAAGAGGGAGGAATTAAAAAAATGAGAAAACGACTTTTAAGTATCTTGCTTACATTGTGTATGGTATTTAGTCTGCTGCCACAAGTTGCACTGGCAGAGGAATCTGTATCCTATACCTATGGCGGCGATGTAACCGAATCAGGCTTAGACCTGACAACAGCACCAAACGAAAATAAGCAGTATAAAGCAGGGGACGGGGTTGTACTGTGGCAGCCTGGCACAAATACTTTAACATTGAAAGGTGCTACCATAGACACAACAACTACAGGTGATGCCTTTGCATTAACATTAAAATACGATGCAGATGTTACCATTGTGGCAGATGGGACAAATGTTCTTAAATCCAATACCAATGGTATTAGGCAAAAGTATTGGGGTGAACCAGGAGACCCTGATCCAATTTCTACTGTAATTAAAGGCAGCGGCACCATTGAGGTAACATCAACAGGCAGCGACTCTTGGGACTCAGCAATTTATTTGCCATATGGACCACTTACAATTTCTGGGGATGTAACAGTAAACCCACATAATGGTTTGGGAACACCCGAAGGTTTAAGCATATTGGATAATGCCAGTGTTACAGCACCTAGCAACATTATAATTAATACGTCAGCTGACAAGGTTAATATAGACACAACAGGAACTGTGTCGGAATTTTATAATATGTCAGGGGGAGACCTTAATTATACAAAGGGAGACTTGAAGGGCGCATTTGTATATGTAGAAAATAATGACGGCGGTACAAACAGGTTTTATTCCGTACATGGCGATTATACTCTGACTACAGACGAAACCATCCAGAGTTCCTCTGGACAGCATGGGCTTACGGTAAATGAGGGTGCAACCCTTACAATCCCTGAGGGGGTAACTCTTACCGTTGAAGACGAAACTGATGACAACCTTCAGATTACCAACAACGGAACTATTGAAAATAACGGCACTATACAATTTTCAGATTCAGCTACAAATGGAGAGATTTTGGAACTTGCTGCAGGTGGTACGTTCACAGGAAGCGGCACAGTGAAAAGAGGAGACACAGAAGTTTTCCCTTTAAATGGTGGTGTGTATGAAGTTGCCGCCAATGTAACAAGCACTGGGCTAAATATATTAGTTCCGCCAACTGAAAACACTTTATACAAAGCAGGCAGCGGATACATAGTTTGGGAGCCTGTATTAACAGGCGGAGTTGTTACAGGCGGAATACTTGAAATGCAGGATGCAGAGATTTCATCAGCTTTTACTGCACTGGTATTGCCGGAGGAAGATAAAAGTGGAATTGATGTTACCATTATTGCAAATGGAGACAACAGTCTTATAACTACTGGCAGTAATAGAGATGCAATCGAACATAGTTATGGAAATACAACAATAGCTGGTCAGGGTACGTTAACCGCTAAAGGCACAAGGAGTGGCATAGCTGGTAATCTTTTAACCATTGATGGAAACGTAACTGTAAACTCAACTGGTGGCGATATTGGAATAATGGCCAATAGCATTAAAATTTTGGAAAATGCAAGCGTTACAGCTGCAAGCAGTAGTGATAATAACAATGTATGCATGACCACGAATAATGGCGATATTACAATAAACACAACAGGAACAGTGGATGCCAAAATAATAGTGGCAATGGATAACTTTAACTACACAGCAGGCACTATGAAAGGCTCTGAGGTAATTGAAACAAAAATGGACCCAGGTGTTTGTGTTTATAGCGTATACGGTAATTATACACTTGCTGGTGACGAGATCATCAATGATTTACCTAAGGAAGATGGGCTTACGGTAAAGAATGGTGCAACCCTTACAATTCCTGAGGGCGTAACTCTTACAGTTGAAGATAGACCTGATGTAGAGGGTGTGCCTCAGATTACAACCGACGGCACTATTATCAACAATGGTACCATTGCATTCCCAAAAGGAACAACAAGTGCAGAAATTGAAGCACTGAATATCCAAGGCAGCGGCACAATTATGATTGGGGATTCACAGGTTGCAATTATCAACGGAGTTTTGTATCCGGTTGGCAATGATATAAGTACCACAGGGTTAGATTTAACAGTAAATATCCCAACGGCAGATACTTGTTATAAAGCAGTCAGCGGATATATGATGTTTTCACCAAGCAACGGTACATTAACACTGCATAATGCAGTATTAAGCGGTGACCAAGATAAGCCGTTAATAACATTGCCAAAAAGCAATATTAAATTGGTTTTGGAAGGTGAAAATGCCTTAACAAACAGCGGCGATCCAGATAGCTATGCCCCTATAATTCAACAGGGCGAGCTTATAAATGCTAATGGTCTTAGCAGTGCTTTTACACCACAAGCTTACACACTTACGGTTTCTGGTGACGGAAGTTTGGATGTTAATTCTGAAAATTCTGAAAACTCATCCATTTCAACAGACGGTACATTTATTGTGGAAAGCGGAACCATTAAAAGCAGGGATGTTCATGAAAGCTGTTATGGTATTGGCACAGTAGATTTTAAAATGATAGGCGGAAGTTTGGAAGCATCCTATGGAATAAGAATTTTTGGAAATGCTTTAATACAGGGGGGTGCTATTTTCACACCTGGTGGTAATTTAGAAATTGCATGCTTAGGCAATTTTGAAATGACAGGCGGAACGGTAACATGTGGAAACACAATGGTGGGAGGTCTGGCAGTAGCCGGAAACATAAACAAAACGGGCGGTACATTAAACGCCTTGGTTAGCAAGGTCGAAATTGACAGTACACAGTATAATGTTACCTTAACACCTTACGGAAGTGCCCCTATGTTTACTTATAATAATGATGGCACTGTAAATCAAACACAAAATCTTATAATAGGGAAAAGGCCTACAGATGTGATGGTTATGCAAATCAAACTGAATATTCCTTCTGGAAGCACCCTTACTATTCCAAGCGGTGCAGCATTAGACCTGAATGGGTTTATGAGGGGACTTACACTAAGCGATTATGTTACAAATAACGGAACGCTTGTAAATAACGGCATGATAGTTTTACCGGAAGGCAGTACGGCAGACGATGTAAAAGCAGCAGTTGCAATATTAAAACCTACGGGAACAGGCAATATTGTAGTGCCTAATGAAGAGGCGCCAGAGTTCTATACCAACAGCGGAGACCCAATGAATATTGTGAATGGTCTTAATCTGGGAGAAATGGAAACCTCTGGGGACGGTTATACATGGGCTGGAAACCCAACAGAGGGCTATACTTTGACATTGGATAATCTTTATGTATATGGGGATAGCATTAATTTACCTGAAAATGTACCTGTAACCATTGTTTTGAATGGAAGCAGCTTTGCACAGCAAGGAATTGGTTTTACTCAAAGCGGAGAGTATGGTTACAAAGGTGACTTAACCATTGAAGGAAGCGGAACTCTTACAGTTGGTAGTGGCATTCACGGCAGCGGATGCAACGGAGACAAATTAACCATACAGGGGGGAGCAAATGTAAATGTTGACGGTGGTATCGGCCTTGGTGGTTCTGGCGGAGCAGACGGAACATTGATTGTTGACGGTACAGGAACTTCTCTTTCTGTTACCGGCCTTGGAGCTTATTTAGACACTTTACAGGTGTTAAACGGCGCCCAAATGACAGTTCATTCGGATAAGGCCGGCGTTTTTGCACGTGGTGGAGGCGTAACGATTACAGGAGGTTCTACACTTAATGCAGGCTGTGATTACGGTGTTTACATCATCGACGGTAAACTGACATTAGACAGCACAAGTAAATTAGTTACAAATGGGGCAATAGCACCGTTCTGCGTGGTTAAAACACCAAATAGCAAATTGGAAGGTGATCCTGTTGTTATTTCAAATATACCAAGCGGAACACAAATTACTTCTGTACAGGGTACAGATGAGGGCTACGGATACAACACCTACTGGAGTCTTGTATCTACAGGCGGTACTTTAGGCGTAAAAGATGAAGCCAATGAACTTGCAAATTTAACTGGTGCAGTTAAAGGTACAGTTACATTTGCAGCAAGCCCTAATGACAGCGGCGACGATAATGTCGATAACAATAATAAAGGTGGTGGCGGCGGAAGCCCAACAAACTACACTATTACAGCTACAGCAGGAGAAGGCGGCTCTATAAGTCCAAACGGCAAAATATCTATTGTATCAAATGGTAACAAAAAAATTACTATTTCAGCAAATGACGGCTATGTTGTTAAGGATGTATTGGTTGACGGCGTAAGCGTTGGAGCAGTTAAAGAATATACATTCGACAAGGTTACTAAGGCACACACAATCACTGCAAGCTTCGAGAAAGCTGTTGACGAAACAGTTGATAAGACTAATAACAAACCTATTTCATACAGCGATGTTAAGGACAGCGACTGGTTTAAGAAAGCAGCAGACTATGTATCAGAAAATGGCTTAATGAAAGGAATCAGTGACAATGCTTTTGGTCCTAACATAAATGCAACCAGAGGAATGATTGTTGCTATTCTTTGGAGACTTGAAGGAGAACCGGATGTGACATCCACAGTCTTTACAGATGTTGACCAAGGAGATTATTACGCTAAGGCCGTAGCATGGGCGTCAAAAAATAAAATTGTTGAGGGATTTGGAGACGGACGTTTTGGCCCTGAGGATAGCATAACAAGAGAACAATTAGCAGCAATTTTATACAGATATGCTAAATTTAAGGGCTACGATACAACCCAAGGCGGAATGGCAGTTCGTGAATTTTCAGATTACGGTAAAATATCTGATTGGGCATTGGAATCTGTTGCATGGGCAGTAAATAATGACTTGCTTTCAGGAGTAGGGGACAATCAGCTTGACCCTTCTGGTTTAGCAACACGTGCACAGGTGGCATCAATTTTAATGCGTTACTGTGAAAATATAAAGAAATAAGATAAAAAAATTGATACAGTAATAATAATTATGGTGTATACCTTAACAGGTGCTTCATCTCCATTTAAGGAACCTTCGAATTAACCTTTTTTTGCCTAAAACATGGTTTTTATGGCCTTTTTGCTTTGTTTTATGTACAATTTTGATAACAGAAAACAGGATTACAGAGGCAAATGCGGCAAAGTTATTTGCAGTAAAGATTATTGCGAATATATTCTAAAATAGTGCTTTGTGCGAACACATTTAAAGTTTATGGGAGGCAGTGACAGAAATTATGCAGAGGCAATAAAAAAGCAGTTTGATAAAACAGCAGAGGCAATAAAAAGTGATTTATACAGTGGAAAAGCGAACAATGATTTTGTAAAAGATGAAAACGGTGTATTTTTTAAGAAAGCCATTTTTGAGCTTGAAAAATGCGGTATTAAATGTTACGATTTATGTAATAAAGTTGATAGCTTAATGTGGTATGTGGGCGGAGATGCGGCAAAAATAAAAGAACTCCAGTACAAACTTAATTCTTTTGGCATAAGCGGACAAAACGGAAGACTCAAAGAAGACGGAGTGTATGGCAAAGAGACTTTGAGCGCTTGGAATAAGTTTTTTGAAAAGCTGGTTAAAGGTGCCTTACCTAAACTTGCTTGGGTAGACCCGCTGCAGACAAAAAAGACAGGAATCACGCATAGAAATGTTCCAAAAAATAAACCAAAAAATAGCACAATTTATGAACATTATGACATGAAAAAATTATCTGATCCGTATACTTGCTCTATTTTATTTAAAGATACAGGCGCTAAAGATACAAGACTATTTATGTTTGATACTCCGGAGTTCAAGGATGGGAAGCCAATTGGATATCATATAAATGTTAAAGGAAAGATTCCTGATTTTGTAAAAAAGTTTGACCACAAGCAGATACCCGAAGATGTGTATTTAAGATTAAAAAATTTCGGGGAAACGGCAAAAAAAGTACGGGTTGCAGGAAGAAGTTTATTAGTAGCTGCAATTGCTCTTGATGTTATCGAGCTTTGCAAGACAATAGATGCTGATTTAAAAGATTCTGATAAAAAACTTGGCAGGAAAACGGCATCGAATATCTGAAATTGGAGGAAGTTGGGGCGTCTCCATAGCAGGAGTAGAATTAGGAGCTTATGTAGGTGCTCTGGCAGTTCCATTTGCTCCAATAGCAGTGCCTGTACTTAGCTTTGTTGGGGGAATAGCAGGTGCATTTGTGGGAGATGCACTATCAAAATATATTATAGATATTACATATGTGGGGGAATGAGTATGTTTTTTAAAAAGAAACCCAAAGTAACGATTCCAAAAGAGTTTAAGCTAATGTTAATTTACGATGGAGGCTTTAAACCAAAAGAGGACGATAGTAACTTGCTGTTTGTATTTCAAGAATGGGGTCATGATGATCCTGATTTTGAAGATGAATTTAGAGAAGTATTGGCAGAGCTTATATCTGATTTATGCAAAGATTACCCAACTGCTATAGTTGTTGAAAGTACCGTTCTACCACATAAAAATGAGGATGATTCTGTAAAAATAGGAAGAGGAGCAGATATAGTTTCATTAAATTCTTATTTTAATAATGACACTTTAAAAAATATGACAAATTTATACGTGATATCAAGTCAGACAGAAATATTGTTTAAAGACAAAAATATTGATGTACATATAAAGAAACTTTTGGATATGCCGTATATTATTCGATTTGATTTTGATTCTATACATAATGAATCTGAAATATCAGTAGACATTAATGTGATTGATAAAGAATTTATTGTTGAAAGCGTAAAGAAGTTATGTGACAGAAGGAAAATTGACCTTGATATTTCTATTTTTTATAGAAAGCCAAAAAGCGGGGAATGAGTATGTTTTTTAAAAAGAAACCAAAAGTAACGACACAAAAAATTCCAGAAAAGTTCTGGGTAGCTTTATTCTATGATGGGGCTTTTGAGCCAAGCAAGGATAACAGTCTTTTATCTTTTGACTTTCAGGTTGATGAAGATTCTGAGAACGAAGAGAAATTCAAGGAAATATTGTCGGAGTTTATTTCTGATGTATGTAAAGATTACCCAACGGCCATTGTTGTTAAAAACTGTAGCGCCCCTCCGCAGGAAGAATTTAATTCTGTAAAAATAGGAAAGGGAGCAGATATACTTTCATTAAAATCGTATTATGATGCTTTTGCATTTTCTGCCGACTAGCACTGGAAATTGCAGACAAAGCATATTTTATAATCTGATTTGTAAATAATTCGACAAGAAACTTATGTGTCATTATGTGTAATAAGAACAATTTAAGAAAAGTAGACTGAATACGGAAAAAACGCCTTGGGAAATGAGCCTAAGGCGTTTTTTTCTATAGTCTGTGGTATCAATATTCTTTTGCCAAATGCTATAGCTTATGATATATCATGGTTATTTATAATTGTGAGGGCATTTGTTTAGGTTAGATATTTTTTACTTAAACAAAATGTATTAAAAACATGAATTAATATTTCTTAAACATTTTATAAACAATATCTAAAAGCTGAAATGTTAATATTTTACTGTATTTGTATTAGTAAACTATTTATATGAAGGGAAGATATTATGAAAAAAATTTTTATACTGCTGCTTTGCTCAACAATTTTTATATCTATGTTTTTATCAGGCTGCCAGAAAAGTTCAGATACGAATGCAATAAAAAGTACAAAATCTGTTCAAACAATGGTGCTTTCGCCAACCCAATATGATGTAACGCTTAGTTACCAAGGCATTGTAAAAGCAAGTGATACAAGAAATTATTTCTTTAAATCAAGCGGAAAGGTATCAAAAGTATATATTAAGGAGGGTCAACAGGTTAAAAAAGGGGACATTCTGGCATCTCTTGATACTACACAGCTTGACTTTTCATCAACCAATGCCAGAAGTAATTTGGCAATTTCAGAAAACAGCCTTGAAAAAACAGTATCCACTTATGATACAAATATTAAAAATGCCAAAGCTGATATTGAAACTTTAAAGAATGATATTTCAGCAGCACAAAGTAATTTAGATTTGCTTAAATCAAATCTTGATGCAAGCAACGCCCTCTATGAAATCGGAGCGATTGCAAAAAATGATTTAAAATCACAAAAAACCCAATATGAAAGTAGTGAAGCTGATTTTGCTGCGCTTTGTGCACAACTTGAAACAGCCAAAGAAAATCTTGAAAAGTTAGAAAAAGATAAAATAATTGATACAAATACCGCACAGGAAAATATAACCTTGAACAAAAATTCCATGGAACAGGCGGAGCAAAATATTACAGATGCCACATTAACTGCTGAGGCTGACGGATATATAGCAAAGCTAGATATATCTGAGGGTGATTCGGTTACGGCAAATTCACCTGTTATTATTTCAAAATCAAATACCAGTGTCGTATCTATCGGGGTCTCTGCAGAAGACTATAAAAAGCTTTCTTCTATAAAAAAAATTATAGTAGACGGTGCCGTAACAGGGCAAATTGACAGCGTATCCATGTATCCCGATGAATCAACGAATACATATGCCGTTGACATTACTTTTAACTCTGATAGTGCAGTAATGGGAGATATTGTTGATGTAGAGCTTGTTGTGGATACCATTAACGGCGTGTTTGTGCCTATGCAAAGCATTATTAACATTAATGGAGTTAATTACGTTTACAAGGTGAATGAAGATAACACCGTAAGCCGTATTGCCATTAACATAAAAGAAATTCATGAAGATAAAATGCTAGTGGATAATCTTTCCAATGAGAAAATAGTGATGTCAGGGCTGAAAACTCTTAATGATAATGATGTGGTTTCGGAAATAAATCAAACGGAATCCTACGGTCAGAACGGAGGCTTAAATGATTAAGAAAATTGTGGAATTATGTATTAAGCAGAAGGGCTTGCTAATTGCTCTGATTTGTATGGTTTTTGCTATTGGCGGTATGTATTACGTACAATTACCCAGAACATCGTTTCCGAAGGTTACAATTCCCAGTGCAGTTGTTACTGCAGTTGCACCCGGATTAACCTCGGAAGAGATTGAAAAAGAGGTTACAAAAAAACTTGAAAATGCTGTTATGGATATATCCGGCTTTAAGGAAAGCACCTCCCAATCAATGAATAATGCCAGCGTTGTAGTTATAAGACTTAAAAATTCACTTACCGATGCAGAGGTAAACAGCAGTTTTATAGAACTTCGGCAGAAAATGGAGGCTGTTAAGTTAGAATTACCCGATACAGTTTCCAGTGTAACAGTCAACACAGATGTGTCTGATAGTGCCAGTCTGATACTTGCAGTCTCCAGCAATACCGTTTCAAATGATGAGCTTTCGGAACGTGCCATAGAACTGCAGGATAAGCTGAAGCAAATTGATGGGGTATCCAAGGTACGAGTATTAGGCAACAGCACCGGTGAAATTTCTATTGTGGTAAACGCCAATAAGCTGAACCAAATGAATCTTTCTCTCACGGAAATTGTACAGAAGATAGGTGCGAATAACTCTATCATTCCCATTGGAAGCATTCAGTTGGAAGATGACAATTCAATTTCAGTAAATACCTCCGGGCGATACAGCAGTATAGAACAGATTGAAAATATTATTATTGGTTCTACCGATAGTAATACGCTTATCAGGCTTAAAGACATTGCTGATATTAAATATAAGGATGCTGACAATAGCCCGTACTACCTTTTTGGTGATACAAAGAGCGTTACAGTTGCACTTTATTTTCATGAAGGCCTGAATGTGGTTGGTATGGGAGATGAAACAAGGCAGACGATTGAAGATTTTAAAGCAGGGCTTCCGGAAACGATACAAATAAACGAAGTCTATTTTCAATCAGACGATGTGAAGTCGGACATCAATAACTTTGTTGTAAATCTTCTTGAAGCGGTATTGATTGTTATGCTGATTGTTATGGTAGGTATGAATTTCAGAAATGGACTTGTAATATCCTTGGCAATTCCTTTATCTATATTTGCAAGTTTTATTGTAATGAAGTTTGTGGGTGAAGAAATTCATTTTATGTCACTAACTGCGCTGATTATGGTGCTTGGTATGCTGGGTGACAGTTCAATTGTTGTAAGCGACAGCATACAAACTTACATAGATACGGGAATTGACAAGATAGAAGCTTGTGTAAATGGAACAAAAGCAGTGGCTGTATCAGTATTTCTTTCAATGCTTACGGCTGTTATGACGTTTGCATCAATGCTTACACTATCAGGCATTAACAGACAAGTTATAATTGCAATCCCCATTGTTATTATTTCATGCCTTGTGATTTCTTTTATTATAGCAATTTTTGTAACGCCTGTTTTTTGTTATATTTTTCTGAAGCCGACAAAGAAAGGCAAAGGAAAAAAGAACAGTATTGTACTGCGTACTTACGAGGCAGTTTCGAAATATACATTTAAACATAAAAAACGAACCATTTTTGCTGCAATAGGAATCATCGTTTTGTTCGGCGCAATAATGACAAATTCCAAAATGGATATCATGCCAAAAGTAAATAAGAAATATGTGCTGATTGATATACAAAATTATCAGGAGGACAACTTTAAGCAAACCGAAAAAATTGTAGCCAATGTGAAGGATATAATTAACAGACAGCCTGAAACTGTAAGCTGTTATTCAGGAGTAGGCATTGGGATACCAAGCTACAGTTTTGCAGTCAATGAGAAAGGGGCATCTGACAGCACAGGAGATATGGTTGTAAAGATAGATTTGAAAAAAGGAGGAAGATTTAAGACAACAGCAGAAATGGTTGGCTTTTTACAAGAAGAAATAAATGCATCTATTAGTAATGCATATGTGGTTGTAAACCAAATTGGTATTATTCCTGAAACCGAGACACCAATTGGCATTAACCTCTATGGGGATGATATGGCACTGATGAATGAAGCAGAAGCACAAATTGTATCAGTGCTTAATGGAATTGAAGGAATTACTGCTGTTTCAAGTGACAGCTACTATTCAAACCCTGAATATTTTGTAAATATGAATGATAATAAAATGAACGCTATGGGTTTATTAAAATCTTCGGTACAAAGCGAACTGAACATTGCGGTTTCGGGGCGAACTGCCTCAGTTGGATATGATCACGGGAAAGAGTATAAGATTAATGTTAAATCAGACATTTCAGGGCTGGATGCACTTGAAAAATACAGAGTTAAGTCTAGTACTGGGGCAAAATATATGATAAAACAATTTGCTGATTTTGATTTATCTACAAGTATGAATACCATTAAACATATAGATGGTCAGAGAGTCATATCTATAGGCGGATATGCACAGTATGGATATAATGCGGCAGCGCTTCAAAACGAATTTGTGAAAGCAATCAAAAATATTGAAGTGCCAAATGGCGTGGTTGTTGATACGACACCATCAAAAGATGCTGCTGAAGCCATGAGTGCCATGGGCATGGCAGGTGTTTTATCAATGGTTGTAATCTTTCTTATTCTATATCTTCAGTTTAAAAGTGTGAAGCAGCTTTTGCTTATATTTTCTTCGCTGCCGCTGGGAATTACAAGCGGTATTGCGGCTGTATATTTAACGGGTAACAGCCTTTCGTTCTTTGTAATGCTTGGCATCATTAGTATGTTGGGTATTGTTCTTGCCAATGCAATTGTTCTTGTGGATTATATTAATACAGAACGAAGAAATGGACTCAGTACAAATGAAGCCTGCCAAAGCGCGGGTGTTAAAAGACTTCGCCCCATACTTATGAGCACTCTTACAACGGTTTTTGGGCTGATTCCCCTTGCAATGTCAGGGCAGGTATTGTTTGTTCCCCTTGCAATACTGTTAATGACAGCATTATCATTCTGCATGATTTTTAATCTGGTAATGGTACCTCTTTTATATTCAATCATTGAAAAATAATTTATTGAAATTCCGACTATCCTTTGGGATAGTCGGAATTTTTAATATCTATTTGGGTGGGAGCAGTTTGTCTTCTGTTGGCCCGACAGAGTTTTCTTTTGACATAGAAGCTATAGTAGTCCAAGTATCTTTGGAAGGATCATAAACTTCTGTTGATGAAAGTTCTTTAACATGGGAATCAACACCATAATCAGCACCACCAATTATTGTTATGGATAGAGCCGGTAAAATAAGGATGAAATTTAAAATCAGTGGAGGTTCTGAATATTCATTTCCAAAGAGAATAACGTGGAGGAATAAAGCATCTTTTACTGCTTGCGATATGCCTTTAACAAATATATTCGACGTAGATATACCTCCGAGACTGAGTTCTGACGTAGAAGCATTTAAAAAAACTGTATTGAAGGAACCAATTAATGTTACTTTTTCTGCCGGAACCTATTCAACTAACCCACTTAATAAGGGTTCAATAAATTTTACGAAGGATAGTATTGAATCATTAAAAATAGACAGTGCTACATGTAATTTTGAAAGCGAAGATGTCAGCAAATTACCTGTTTTTGGAAAAGCATTAGCTAAATATCTTACTAAAAAAGGCTTTGAAGATGTTACATACTCGAGGGGTAATATTACTGTGACTGAAGACGGTGAAATTTGTATTTCAGCTTTTCAACTTCAGGATGCACATGCCATTGGTTCTAATAAATATGTGTACACAAGAATTAATTGTTCCAAAGATATCAATTTAAACAATTTTAAAAATCACCTTGATTACTGCATTGAAGAATATGGTAAAGATGCTACTATCGCTATGGCTATAGTAGTCGGAATTGTGATAACTTTAGTTGTTGTAACAGGGGGATTAGGGGGTATGATACCTGCACTAGCACCTGTGTATGATGAAGCTTTAGTTGCTATAGCTGATGCATTATAAGATGTGATTAAAGCAAATGATATTGCTGTTATATTACTAGCCCATTGTATTTCTACTCATAATGTGGTATTACTTGCCATATTTAATAGAGTTAAGGTGCTTCGATATGAATTTTTAGTTTTAATTAGTATTATTATGGAGTTAACGATTTCATTAATGATAATAAAAATATGGAATCGAAAAAAGAATCCAAAGGAAATTTTTAGATAATGCTAATATTTTAATAAACGCACTTGAGGAAGAAAAAGAGAGAATACCATAATATAAAAATGAACTTTTTGGTACGTTAAAACAAATTGGGCATTTACTGGAGAAAAACTAAAATTTATTATGAAATAGGTAGAGTAAATTTTGGGTTGGTTTTGAATAAATCACTTATTAATTCTACTTATTAACTACACCACATCAAAGATTATTTTCTTTGCATGTGGTGTAATTTTGTAATGAAAAAGAATTGTCCTTCTTCCAATCCAGATGAATCTGACAATTAATTCTAGATTGTATTTTCACACGAAATATGGTATGATTACCATATTTAATGTAAAAATGTGGATTAATAATTACTTTCTAGTTATTAAAAAAACAGAGAACTGGCAATGAAAGATTTTAGAGAGGAAATTTATAGAAACAAATAATAATTTAGCAAAATTACTTTATTAGAAAGCGAAAAGTAAAAAGTATAGAAAGGAGCTTTAGGCACTTTAAAACAAATTAAAAGGGCGCTGGAGGTTGTTATCCAGTAAAAATTTTATGTAATAATTGGAATACAAGAAGGTATGGATAATTAAATCGAAGGGAAGTTAATAATGAGAAAAATAGTAATAACAATCTTTAGTATAACAGTATTATTAGTAACTTTATTTCAACCGAATACAATTGCATTTTCTAACGAGAAAGAAACAAGCTGGAAAACACTGACGCCTATGCCGACAACTCGAATTGGTTTTCAGACGGAAGTTGTTGACGGGAAAATTTATGCCATTGGCGGTGATAATCGCTGGTTTAAAGATGCCACAGAAGCTTATGACCCTTCTAAAGATACTTGGACTGTTTTGGCTCCTATACCAGTTATACATTGTGATGGTTTTCGGACAGAGGTGATAAATGGAAAAATCTATGCTGTTGGAGATTATTGGGATGAAAATAAGGGTACATCTGATATAGAAGTTTATGATACTTCCGCAAATACTTGGGCACCTTTAGCCCCTATGCCGACAGTTCGAGTTGGTTTTCAGACAGAAGTTGTTGGCGAGAAATTGTACGTTATTGGCGGTTGGAATAATAAGGTTATAGGTGCTACAGAAGCTTATAATCCTTCCACGAATAAGTGGACAACACTAGCTTCTATGCCAACACCTTGCGATTACCTTGAGACAGAAGTTGTTGACGGGAAAATATACGTTATTGGCAGTGATTCTGATGAAAATATGATGGTGGAAATTTATAATCCTTTAACAGATACTTGGACAACTTCAGCATCTATACCAACATACCGAATTGTATTTAATACAGAAGTTGTCGATGGAAAAATTTATGCTATTGGAGGTATTAATATTGACAATAAGTATACAAATACCATGGAAGTTTATAATCCTTCCACAGATACGTGGACGACTCTAACTTCTGTGCCGACACTTGAATCTCCGTTTCGAACAAAAGTTATAGACGGAAAAATTTACGTAATGGATGGGTCCTATTCCAATGAAAAACCTCTTTCTTTAATGGAAGTTTATAATCCTTCCACAGATACGTGGACGGCTATATCTACTATGTCAACAGCAAAGCTCGTATTTAAAACAGAAGTCATTGGCAAAACCATTTATGCTATGGGTTTGAATGATGATAATGAAACCTCCATGGAATCCTACACAGTGAATACAAAGTAGGAAATGGTAATCGAGAGTAGTCTTCGTGTTAATTTGGGTGCCACAATAAGCATAAATATTATTAGCGAACTAATTAGAGAGGTCAAATCTGACTTGTATTTGGATATCTGATGAGATGCAGAAACTTGTGAGTGGATTTGTGTATGTGGGCGGAGATGCGGCAAAAATAAAAGAACTCCAGTGCAAACTTAATTCTTTGGGTATTAGCGGACAAAACGGAAGGCTCAAGGAAGGTGGAGTATAAGGAAAAGAGACTTTAAGCGCTTGGAATAAGTTTTTCGATAAGCTGATTAAAGGAGCCTTGCCTATACTTGCTTGGGTAAACCTGTTGCAGACAAAAATTACAGGGATTACGCATAGAAATGTTCCAAAAAATAAACCCCAACCCCCAGAATGCAAAATTTATAAATCTTACGATATGAAAAAGTTTAGGAGCGAGAAACAAATTAGAGATGAAAATACGGATGAGCTTATAGAAAAGCTTTTAGATATGCCGTATATTTTTTATCTATATTTTGACTGTGTATTAAATGAGGTGGAAATGTGTGTGGATGTTAATGTAATTGATGCGGATTCTATTGTTGAAAGCGTAAAGAAATTATGTGAGAAAAGAGGGTTTAAACTTTAAAGAAAAACAAAATAACATTTAAACGAGAAGAGCAAAAACTAATCGATTTGGTACATTTTTGGTACATTTTCCATCGTAAAACTGCATAAAACACCCTAACATTTTAGGGTACATGAGAAGAATTTAAATCGGCCAAAAACATTACAAAAAGGTACAATTTAACACTTTGGTACATTTTATAAATGTATGGCGAAAAGAGTTCGATTCGCGTTTTTGTATTAAAAAACCCAGACTTTGTGAATTTTACTACTTCACAAGGTCTGTTTTCTTGCTCAAATTTCATTAAAGGACAGATTTAAACCATGTGTTTACTATGTATTTTCGTAGTTGTAGCAATTTTGTAGCTGTTTACACCTTCATTAGCGTTTGACAACATGTCTATAACCGTTTTGAGTGTATCGTAAATCTGATGAACATAAAGGTCTAAAGTTGTTTGAATATTGAGTGACCAAGAAGCACAAAAACCGTTTTTACATTTACGCCGCAGTTTACAAGACGAGTGGCGAAAGTATGTACGAGTTCAGGCATTTAAAGTAAATATAATTAAGCCTTGATACTTAAAGAAGTCAGTCAAAGCCATGTTCTCAATATTAGTTTATAGAGCAATAAAACCTTTTGGAAGATATGAATTAAGACAAAAAAATTCAGCAAGATGCTGATATGTCAATGAACGAATTTGTTCTAAATCTCTTTTACGCATAGCTGCCACCAATGGTTTATGCTGACAAATTTGAGCCATGCTATGTTCAATATCTGTATATTTCGAAATTTGAATTAAATATATTTGTTGATAAATTTCTCGTTGCTGTTTAATTAACTTTTGATTTTTTGTTACTTCAGAAATGGCTAAATGGAAATCACAGTCTTTCCTAATTCGTTCGTACATATCTCCTTTAGAAGATGCTTGTTCGCATTTTTCGGCTAATTTATCCAAATTATCAAAATCGGCTGCACTTCCATAATAGGAGGCTAATTGTTGTGATAAAAGGTCTAACGATAATCGTACAGCACCAATCTCTTCTATTTCCTCATCTGAAAATTCTGATACGGTTGCACATTTATTCGCTTCAATTCGCACAAGTCCTTCGGAAGCTAAGCGTCTAAGAGCATCATGAACAGGGGTTCTGCTAAGAGATAGTTTTTTTGCAATTTGTACCTCCGAAATACGTGCTCCGGGAAGCAATTCAAATCGAAAAATCATTTCCTTAATTTTTTCATATGCAATACTGCTCTGTGATCTCATTACTGCCCTCCTGTTGTTTTAATTAATTAATATACTACAGCAGTATATATCAGTTTATGTTTTTGGTCAATTAAATTTTCATTTACATGTTTAAAAAAATGTCAAGATTGCACATCAGTTTCATGTTGCAAAATTACTTAAGAGCAGTTTCGGAATAATTAAATTAAACGTAGTCATGTTAAAAATTTTTTAAATTATTGCTAAATATCTAATTCAATTTTTGTATAGTATAAAATAAGAAGGTTCATTGACAAATTACATGCAACAATATAACATTGAATACATAATAAAAAATTACATGCAACAATTTAACATGAAAGGGGAACGAACTATGTCAAAAAAAATTGAAATTATGGACGGAAATCAAGCTGCTGCGTATATTTCGTATGCTTTTACTGAAGTAGCTGCTATCTTTCCAATAACTCCGTCATCACCTATGGCAGAATACGTAGATGAATGGTCGGCAAATGGAAAAAAGAACCTGTTTGGCCAACCGGTTCAGGTTGTGGAGATGCAGTCAGAAGGCGGTGCAGCTGGTACGGTGCATGGTTCTTTGCAGTCGGGTGCTTTAACTACTACCTACACTGCTTCTCAAGGTTTGTTACTTATGATTCCCAATATGTATAAAATTGCTGGCGAGATGCTGCCAGGTGTATTTCATGTTTCTGCCCGTACACTATCTGCTCACGCATTATCCATTTTTGGAGATCATTCAGATGTTATGGGCGTACGAAGTACAGGGTTTGCGATGTTGGCGTCATCATCTACGCAAGAGGTAATGGATATTGGTGCTGCTGCTCATTTGACTGCTATTCATTGCCGCATGCCAGTATTACATTTCTTTGATGGTTTCCGTACTTCTCATGAAATTCAGAAGATTGAAGCTTTAGATTATGAGGATTTGCGTCCGCTTGTAGATATGGACGCAATTAAGGCTTTTAGAAAACATGCTCTTAATCCAGAGCATCCAGCAACACGAGGAACTACTGTTAATCCTGATATTTTCTTTCAATGTCGTGAGGCTTGCAATGAAAAGTTTTCTACAATTCCGGCAGCTATGGAACATTACTTACAGGAAATTGGTAAAATTACAGGCCGTACTCATCATCTTTTTGATTATTACGGCGCATCTGATGCCGAAAATGTTATTGTTCTTATGGGTTCAGCTGCCGACACTGCAAAAGAAACAGTGGACTATTTGATGTCAAATGGTGAAAAGGTTGGTGTGCTTAATGTTCATTTATATAGGCCTTTTTCTGCTGAGCATTTCTTAAAAAGTATACCTGTTTCTGTTAAACGATTGGCTGTTTTGGATAGAACAAAAGAGCCGGGTGCCATAGGCGAACCATTGTATCAAGATATTTGTACTGTATACAAAGAAAATGGATTGCCGATGGAAATCGTGGGCGGTCGTTATGGACTCTCGTCTAAGGACACTACACCTGGTCAAATTTTGGCAGTATATGACAACCTTAAACAAAAAACTCCTAAGAACAATTTTACTATCGGCATAGTAGATGATGTAACTTTTACATCATTGCCTGTCACCCGCGAGATTGAAACCTCACCTGCTGACCAAACAAGCGCAGAAATTTGGGGTATGGGTTCTGATGGTACTGTTGGCGCAAATAAAAACTCCATTAAAATTATTGGCCATTCTACAGATTTATATTGTCAGGCTTATTTTGTTTATGACTCCAAAAAATCCGGTGGCTTAACTCAGTCTCACTTACGTTTTGGTAAAAAACCTATTCGTTCTCCATATCTTGTACATTCAGCAGACTTTGTTGCTTGTCACAAGTCTTCATATGTCAAAATATATGATATGGTAAAGGATTTAAAAGAAGGAGGTATATTCTTACTTAACTGTCCTTGGGATATGGACGGACTTGAGAAAAACTTGCCTGCATCCATGAAACGAAACTTGGCAAAGAAGAAAGCTAAATTTTATACCATTAATGCTATAGAGATTGCTCGTAAGTTAGGACTTGGTAACCGTACTAATACTATTTTACAAGCTTCATTTTTCAAACTTATAGGTGTTATCCCTGTGGAAAAAGCTGTTTCCGAAATGAAAGAAGCTATTTATAAATCATACTATAAGAGAAAAGGTCAAGCTGTTGTTGATATGAACAATGCTTCTATAGAGTATGGCATTAAAGAGCTTAAGAAGATTGAAATTCCAAGTTCTTGGCTTAATATTCAAGAGACTCCTGCAGAGGACAACAATCCTGAATTTATCAGAGAAGTTGTATCAGTTATGAACCGGCAAGAGGGTGACAGTTTATCTGTAGCAACATTAAAGAAATACGGTTTGGAAGATGGTACATGGCCTGCTGGTACTTCTAAATATGAAAAACGAGGTGCTGCTGTAGAAGTACCTGTATGGCAAATGGATGCCTGTATTCAGTGTAACCAATGTTCTTTAGTATGCCCTCATGCAGCTATTCGTCCTATTTTGCTTAATGCTGACGAAGCCAAGGCTGCACCTGATGGTTTTGCTACCAAAAAAGCTGTTGGTCCCGGTTTGGAAAAGTACCAGTTCCGTATGCAGGTATCGCCTTATGATTGCACAGGCTGCGGAAGCTGCGTAAATGTATGTCCTGTAAATAAAAAGGCAAAAGATGATGGAAGCAAGGCTTTGATTATGAAGAATCTGGAAAGTCAACTGAGTGAAGCGGAAAACTGGACATACGGTGTTGAAACTGTAGAAATAAAAAAAGATGCTGTAAACGATAATTCTATTAAAAATTCACAGTTTGCTAAACCATATTTTGAGTTTTCAGGTGCTTGTGCAGGCTGTGGAGAAACGCCGTACATAAAACTTGTGACACAGTTATTTGGTGACCGTATGTATATAACTAATGCTTCCGGTTGTTCTTCTGCATATGGCGGTTCCACTCCATCTTCTCCATACTGCACTGATAAGAAAGGCTTTGGGCCTACATGGGCTATGTCTTTATTTGAGGATAATGCTGAATATGCGTATGGTTATTTATTAGGTCAAAATGCTGTAAAGCTGCAATTAACTGAAAAGATTAAAGCTATTGCTGAAAAGGGTATTGCTAAGGAAGCTTGTGAAGCATATTTGGAAAAATGTGATACTGCTGATAAGTCACGTGCTGTTAGTGATTCTTTATTAGCTGCGCTTAAAAATGACAATAGTGAGGAAGCTGCTTTTATTCGTCAAAATCAAGAATATTTGACCAAGAAAAGTGTATGGGCTTTTGGCGGTGATGGTTGGGCATATGATATAGGCTATGGTGGATTAGACCATGTGCTGGCATCAGGCAAGGATATTAATGTGTTAGTTTTAGATACTGAGGTTTATTCCAACACTGGCGGACAGTCCTCAAAATCTACTGCAACAGGAGCTATTGCTAAGTTCTCTGCAGGTGGTAAGGTGACAAAAAAGAAAGACTTAGGACTTATGGCTATGAGCTATGGCTATGTGTATGTGGCACAGGTGGCTATGGGTGCAGATCCTGCACAGACTTTGCGAGCTATTCGTGAGGCAGAAGCGTACAATGGTCCATCAATTGTAATTTGTTATTGCCCATGTATTGAGCATGGTATGAAATCAAGTATGGGCCTAAGCCAGTTAGAAGAAAAACGGGCTGTGGAAGCCGGATATTGGCATCTCTATCGCTACAATCCTAATTTAAAGAAGCAAGGCAAAAATCCGTTTACTCTTGATTCTAAAGAGCCGTCTGGAGATTTCAAAAAATTCATTTTGGGAGAAAACCGTTATGCCTCTTTGAAGTTATCTTTCTTATCTTTCCCTGAAAAAGCAGAACAGTTATATGCTAAAGCGGAAAAAGATGCAAAGGAAAGATTGGCTACTTATCAGGATTTGGCAAAGGAATAAAAGAAAATTCATGCTGAAAAAGCTAATTGCTCATTAAAATTTAGAGAAAAAGTAGAAGAGAAATAAAATAAAAAGCTGCTCTATATAAAGTATTATTTAGAACAGCTTTTTTGTTTGATTTATAGCGCTTGAGTAAATAAAATAATGATAACTAATTTGTTTTTATTAATAAGTATGGCTTTATATTATCTTCTTGAAACCTTTTTATTTATGTGTTATATTTTATAAAGTTCAGCTAAATATGTAATAATTTGGTAAAACATAGATTTTTATGTTTTTTAAAAGGGAAGAGGGGTGAAATTCCCCCACAGCTACCTCTACTGTAATTAATGACGATGGATTATTAGCCACTGTGAAAAATGGGAAGGCGATCCGGAGGATGAGTTATGAGTCAGGAGACCTGCCAGTTATGATGCAGGGAAGATTTTCCGGGTTAGGGGAAATAGCCTTTTAACTTTAATTTATTGGTCTTGCTCTGTGTATACATAGCAGGACTATAATTTTATTTAAAAGTTGAAAGGAGTTTATTATGAAAAACATTTTAAAACGTGCAGCAATGCTTATTATCGCAGGATCAATGCTGGGGCTTACTGCATGTGCGTCAAAATCGGCAGACAACACTGATAATGCGTCATCGGCATTATCATCAGCATCTGAGGATGTAAGTTCTTCTGAGGCATCAACTACTGTTTTTGTGGATGATATTGGGCGGGAGGTTGAGCTTACACTCCCAATTACAAGAGCATGTGTTGCCAACCGCTATAACAACGAATTAATTCGTGCTGTTGGTGCCGGTGACAACGTTGTGGGTGTGGATGTTTATACATCTCAAGACAGTGTGTACTGGCCTAATTTCGGCGAAGATGAAACCTTTGGCAAGAATGATTATGACTATGAAAAAATTGTTTCGCTGAAACCACAAGTGCTTGTAATGCCTAAAAATGGAAAAGTCGATGAGGCCATAGCAAAGCTTAAACCATTTGGTATTAAAGTTGTTGTGATAACCGGATGGGACAACTCTGATGTTCCAAAGCAGATAAAGCTTTGCGGAACGCTTTTTGGCAAAAAGGAAAAAGCTGACGAACTTACTGCATTTTATCAGAAAACAGTTGATTATATCCAAACGCAGCTTAAACAGGTAAAAGAAAAGAAAACTGTATACTGGGAATATGGCAGTGACTATACAACATGTATTCCGGGAACATCAAATGACGGCTGGAACAGCATGATAAGCATGGCAGGCGGCATAAACATTTTCGGAGATGCCAGCTTAGCAGGAAAAGACATTGACCCTGAACAAATTCTGGTTTCAGACCCTGATTTAATTGTTAAAGTTTATTCGGGTGATGTTGTGGGCAACAGCGGTATCTTTACCGCACCTAGCCAGGAAGAGTTTGCTGCAAAGGCACAGCAAATGCTTCAAAGAGATGGCTGGAAAGATTTAAAGGCTGTAAAAAACGGAAACTTCTATTTAAACACTGCCTTTATGAGCGGAGGGCTTGGGAAAATGATTGGTGCAGCCTATATTGCAAAATGGCTCTATCCTGAGCTTATGACGGATTTGGATCCGGATGCGATTTTTAAACAATGGATGGAATACCAAGGATTTGAACCAAACGCATCTCATTACTATCATGTTCCGGCGCAACAATAACCAATAAAAATTTTATGCTCACGCATTACCCAAGGTAGTGTGTGGGCTTTTTAATAATACCACAATATCGAATTTAATAAGGAGGGTATTTTATGTCTGTCCGTTCAATAACCGAAAATTATTATAAAATTGCCGCTAAAAATGCATTGTGGATTGTTGTTGCTGTCGCAATACTATTTTTTTTATCAGTAACAGCTTGTACTATAGGTATAGCAGATCTCAGCTTTTCGCGTATTGCTGTAACATATCTGCCTTATGTTCATAATATAATTTCAGCCCAGCCTCTAAGTGCAACTGAACAAAATGTTCTAGTTATGCTAAGGCTTCCGAGAGTTGCGGCGGCTATAGTTGCAGGGGCCGGGCTTGGTGTTTCCGGAACAGCAATGCAGGCTATTACCGGGAATCAAATGGCCAGTCCTTTTACTACCGGTATTTCCGGCGCAGCTGCACTGGGTGCCGCAATGATAATTGTATTCGGAAGTTTTCCTGTGTACACGCAAAAGGCAGCAATGGTTGCGGCAGCCTTTTTAATGGCTATGCTGTGTGCGGTTTTGGTATACGGCATATCTGCATTAAAGGGGCTTAAAGCTGTAACACTTGTGCTTGCAGGAATTGCCTTAAACTATTTTTTTAGTGCTGTAAACTCTACTATGCAGTTCATCGCAAACGAGGAGCAGCTTCCAGCAATTATACATTGGACTTTTGGAAGCCTAACAGGAGTAACTTGGGCGGATATTTCCGTAATGGCTTGCTTTTTTGTATTGTTTTTTCCTATTATTTATTTAAAGGCATGGGCGCTTAACCTTATATCAGCAAACGGAGATAATGGCGCAGCAGCCTTAGGCGTTAATGTAATTAAAACAAGATTGATTGTTGGGTTGGGAATTACACTTATTACGGCATCAGTTGTAAGTTTCACAGGAATTATCGGGTTTGTAGGACTTGTTGCGCCGCACATCTCACGTATTCTTGTAGGAGGAAACTATAGACAGGTTATTCCGTTTTCTGCACTTTCCGGAGCAATGCTGGTTTTGGTGGCAGACACAGTGGGCCGAAATGCTTTTTCTCCTACAACAATTCCGGTAGGAATTATGGTTTCGTATGTAGGTGTGCCTCTATTTCTTTATCTGATTTTAAGAGAAAGAAGTGAGCAGCTATGAGCGGGTTATTATTTTCAAAGCTTAACTTTTCATACAGAAATAGAAAAATACTTAATGATATAAATTTCGAGGTAAAACCCGGGGATTTTTGTGTTTTGCTTGGAGCAAACGGCGCAGGAAAGTCAACACTTATACAATGCACTAACTCACTTATTCGCCCACAGGAGGGACATGTGTTATGGAAAGGAACAGATACCTCAAAACTCTCCATAAAGGAAAGAGCAAAAATATACGGTTATGTGCCGCAAAGCACACAGGTTAGCTCTGGTCTAAGTGTAATGGAAACAGTGCTTTCGGGAAGGCTTCCGTTTATTGGATATAAGCCGGGAAAGGCCGATATAGAAAAGACATCGGAAATTATTCAGACTATGGGGCTTGAAGAGCTTGCCTTTCGCCCTTTACACCATTTAAGCGGCGGGGAACGCCAAAGGGTGCTGATTGCACGTGCGCTTGCTCAGGAGCCGGAGGTGCTGCTTTTAGACGAGCCTATAAGTAATTTGGATTTGCGTTATCAATACTCTTTTATGCAGCTGCTCCATAAAATTAAATCAGAGCAGGGAATTACAATTGTGGCGGTTTTGCACGACCTTAATCTTGCACTAGACTATGCAGACCAGACGGTTCTGCTTTGCGGCGGAAAGGTAGCGGCTCAGGGTTTGCCAAGAGATGTATTGTCGGAAGAAATGATATGGAAGGTATTCCAAATACGGGTTGAGCGGACTTGCATAAAAGACCGACTGCTTATTGTGCCTAAGACGGGACGCTGATAATAACAGATTATTTGAATTTATATATAAGACAGCAGGCAACGAGTTTTTGTGTAGATTATGAGAAACGAATGTAACATATTTTTTTATAATATCAATTATATTTTTTAGTTCAGATGTTATCCTATACTAATTAGAGGGCTATGTTTGAAAATATGGTACAGGCACCAGCAAATAGTGGTGAAAATATTACACATGTTGAATTTGGATATGATTACAAGACTATTAATTTCTGCGATGAAAACAGCAATGTTATTGAGTCGCATCCTTACGCATTTGTAGAGAGTAGTGATGAAATTGGATTGCTGTCAGGAGAAACAGTTTATGTTTTCAAAGCAGACCATGATGCAGGCATATTACAATATATCGCGATGCTTAAGCCTGGCTTTGATGAGGGGATGGACGAGGATACCATGCCTGCACATTTCCACTGCTACTATGCAGCTGCTGAATGCAGTCTTGGAACATATAAGCCTGATAGTGTGACACTTAGTGGGTGGATGCCGACAATGCTGCAAGTAGGCGATGAATTCAGCAATGAAGACAAAATAGCATTACTAAAGTGCTTATTTGGTATAGAATAAAAAGGTAAATTTAAATTAAAAAATCGGCTTAATTCAGAGTGACCTGTTTGAGCCGATTTTTTTTACTTTTAAGACTAAGAATAAATTTTAACAAAAATGATACAACAAGAATATCAGAATATTATAAACAAGAAATAAAAAATACGTCAGGATAATTATGAATAATTCAGTTTTCCTACCTTAAATAGTTAAATAAAAATCTTTTTAATATGAATTAAATGTACATCAAAATATTATTTATAATACTCATGAATCTATCTTCTTCTGGTATTATTTGTTTTTCTCTTAAGCTATTTGAGTCCTTTTTCAGTGAAATTCTTTGTTAGCAATTTCCATTTATTTTGTTAAAAAGAGAATATAGTAATATATTAGAATTTTAAGAATTATTGACAAATTTATGTAAAATTGTTATAATAATCCAAGAAAAAGCTATGAAAGCTTATCTAAAATTAATTTTAATATACTTTAATTTTGTAGTTACAGCCACGAAGGTTATCAAAGCATCAAGAAGATGTTTTTTTTCGTGGCTTTTTTTATACAAATTTTATGTAATAAGGAGAATTAAATGAGTAGTGTAATTGAGAAAATCAGCGATTATTGGGATAAAAGATCATTAACATTTGATAACGATCATGATACTGAAAATTTAAGTGTCTGGAAAAACTTTCTTTCTGAAATTATAGGAAAAGAATTAAACAAAACCGTTCTTGATGTAGGAACCGGCACAGGATTTCTTGCTAACATGATATCAGAGCTTGGTTATCATTCTATAGGGATTGATATTTCAAAAGGAATGATGGAATATGCAGTAAGATATGCGGCAGAAAAAGAACTTGACACTGTTTATATGAATGCAAGTGCTTCTGAACTTCCTTTTATGGATAATACCGTTGACTTTATAGTAAATTCAAGGCTGATTTGGACTCTTGTTGAAGCTGATAAAGCGGTATCTGAATGGACAAGGGTAATTAAGCCAGGAGGGAAAATTTTAAGTTTTATAAGAATGAACGAAGGCAACTCTGCCATGACGGTATGTAATCCTCATTTTTATTCAGATGATAAGGTTGATTCAAGTCTTGACCTTAACGGAGCTAGAATAGAAGAGCTTTCAGCAGTACTTTTAAAAAACGGACTTACCGATATTCAGTTTATTAAACTTCCCGATACTGCAAAAAATCAGGAAATTAAATTACAGGAATGGTACGAGCCATGGTTTGTTCTGTCGGCCAAAAAGCCATTGACACGAAGATATAAAGAAGAAAAAGCAATGTCAATGTACTGGAACAAAAGTGCGGAAGCTTATGAATCTGTGCATCAGATTGCTGACAGAAAAATGTGGAAAAAGGTTCTTGAAAGTATGATTGGAAGCAAAAAGAACATATCAATTCTTGATGTTGCAACAGGAACAGGCATTTTAGCACAGCTATTAGGCGAAATGGGATATAAAAGAGTTTTAGGTACCGATGTTTCCGAAGGTATGATGAATATTGCAATAAAACATGCTAAGGAAAGCGGAATAGAAAACATAAGCTACAGCTATGCAAATGCTCTTGAGCTTCCTTTTGAGGATAATACTTTTGATGTTGTAATCAGTTCAAGACTTTTGTGGACTCTAACAGAACCTGAAGCCGCAATTAAGGAATGGCACAGAGTTGTAAAAAATGGAGGAAAGGTTATTGCAATAAACGAGCTTGAACCTGGAAAAGGAATTGCATATGAAAACATAGCAGAATATATAAAATGCATAGATGTTGATATGCTCCCGTATTGTCCTGTAGGCCTTGATGTAATAATCAATAATTTTAGGGATAACGGATTGAAAAATATAGAGCTTGTTCATATGAAGGGTTGTCATCTGTTAAACAGCAGCCGTGAAAACTGGTACGCTTTTATAGGTATAAAATAGGAGGGTTTTAAATATGAAATTTAGAAAAATTATGGGTATTTTGATTACTTCTGCATTGTGTGTTTCTGCACTTGCAGGATGCGGTTCATCAACTAATGTCTCATCATCAGCTGCTTATTCAACTGCCTCATCATCAGTTTCAACAGAAGCTGAAAATACATCGGATGAAAAAGTTTTAAGAATAGCTTTTCCCAGTACGCTTACATCAGCTGATGTAACAAATTCAACTTCAGCAACAATGCTTAAAGAAACTGCAGGTGTTGCCGAAACACTGGTTTATGCGGATTCTAACTTCAAATTGCAGCCTATGCTTGCTACTGAATGGGAAATGACAGGCGATAATACATGGGTATTTAAACTTAGAGATAATGTAACATTCCATGATGGAACACCGTTTAATGCAAAAGCAGTGAAATGGTGTATTGAAAGAAGTCTTAAGGAAAATTCTGAGCTTGCAGGTACTACATATATTCAGTCTGTAGAAGTTATAGATGACCATACAGTACAGTTTACGACATCAGAAAGAACAACAGATCTTCCGGCAGCTATGTCTTACGTAGGAACTGCAATTATTGCTCCTTCATCTGTTGATAAAAGCGGAAGCTTTATACTTCCAATAGGTACAGGACCTTTTAAAGCAGAGAGTTTTGATGAAACAACTGGGATCTTTACTGCAGTAAGAAGCGATAATTACTGGGGCGATATAAACACAAGTGTAACAAAGAGAATAGTTAAAAGCATGCCTGATGCAAGTGCAAGAAGTCTTGCAGTTCAAAACGGCGAAATTGATATTGCAAATGATATTCCTTTTAGTGATTTGGAAACACTTGAAAATTCAAATAATACTAATGTATCTAAATTTAACACAGCAAGAACATATTTTTATGAATACAATATGAAAAAGGATTTGTTCAAGGATGAAAGAGTTAGAAAAGCATTAATTTACGCTATAAATAAAAATGAAATTGTAAATGATGTTCTTTTTGGCGTTGGAGGTGTTCCAAAAGGTATTCTTATGGACAACATGCCTTGGGCAAACACAAATGTTGATACATATGAATATAATCCTGATAAAGCAAAAGAACTTCTTGCAGAAGCAGGCTATAAAGATACTGATAATGACGGTTATCTTGATAAAGACGGCCAAAAGCTTACAGTAAAGATTATTACTTTCACTAAACGCCCGGGATGTCCGCTTATTGCTCAGGCAACACAGGGCTATTTTGCAAACATTGGAATTGATGCTTCAGTTAAAGTTATGGACTGGAGTGCTATGAACGAATTAATCAAAAAGGGCGACTTTGATATAGCACTTAATTCAGCCACATCAGCATATGTTCCTACACCTGCATATTACCTCGATGCGTATTATGTTCATAACAATATCGGATATAAAAACGATAAGTTAAACGAACTTGTTGAAAAGTGTAAAGCAACGGACAAAATGGATGAGAAATATGAATACAGCAAAGAAGCGCAGGCTCTTGGTCAGGAAGATGCATGTATTTACACACCAGTGCTTTATGGTGCAGTATTTGCTGTTTCAAAGAATGTAACAAACTTTGAGTTTAACGCAGCAGCTCATGATTTTATTGTTCCATATAACACAGATTTGAAATAATAAATTTAGTTATACGGCAATCTGCATATTTTTATGCAGATTGCTTTTAGTTAATGTAATTTGTTTAAAGGAGTACATAATGCTTGGTTACTTAATTAAAAGAATTGTTATAGTATTTGGCGTATTATGGATGGTTTCCACTTTAACATATTTTACGGTTCATGTTACTCCGGGAGATACTGCAACTGCAATTTTATATTCAATCGGTGGTGAAAATGCTGTAAGTGAAAAAAACATTGAGCATGTAAGAGATAAGCTGGATTTAAACAGACCTGTATATTTGCAATATTTTGAGTGGGTTACAAATTCGTTTAAAGGAAATTTCGGAACAAGCTACAAATACAATAAACCGGTATTATATATGATAAAATTAAGGCTTCCAAATACAATAAAGCTTGGAATTACTGCGTTTTTAATATCGGTTGCCGTTTCTATACCACTTGGAATTATAAGTGCTTTAAATCATAACAGAATTGTAGACCATTTAAGCCGTATATTTACACTTCTCACATCATCTTTTCCGTCATTTTGGATTGCCATTATTTTTATTATATTTTTCGCATTAAAGCTGAAGCTTCTGCCAGTAAGTGGAATGGACAGTCCAAAAAGCATTGTTCTGCCTGCAATTACATTATCTCTTGGAATGATGGCGCCAATAATTAGAATGATGCGTACAAGTATGCTTGATGTTATGGGTCAAGACTATATTTGGGTTTCAAGAGCAAAGGGACTTAAAGAATCCGCAATTATATGGAGACATGTTTTAAGAAATGCCATACCGCCTATAATTACCGTTTTAGGATTGCAGATTGGACATATACTTGGTGGAGCCGTTATAATAGAAAACATATTTTCATGGCCTGGTGTTGGCGGTCTTTTAATAGATGCAATCAATGCTAAAGATACCCCGATGATTGAGGGCTGTGTTTTGGTTGTTGCATTTGGTTATACTTTTATCAATCTTGTAGTTGATATTATATATGCCTGTATTGATCCAAGACTTAAATATTCGGGGGAGGGGAAATAATGTTTAAACCAATAAACAGATTTATTGATTTTCTCAACCGAAAAAATGTTATATTGTTTATGGGCATTACTCTTACAATATTAATTATAATAGTTGCGATCTTTGCTCCTTATATAGAACCGTATAATCCTACCAAAATGGAACTTTCACAAAAATTTATTGCTCCATGCTCAAAATATATATTAGGAACAGATCATTTAGGACGTGATATATTAAGCCGTATTATTGAGGGTTCAAGAGTATCACTTTTAACAGCTGTTTTTGTTGTGGGAATAAGTGTTTTTATCGGCCTTACACTTGGTCTTATATCGGGATATTTCGGTGGCGCTGTCGATATGGTTTTAATGAGAATTGTTGATGTTCTGCTTGCATTTCCAACAATAATTTTTGCACTGGCACTTTCAACAATGATTGGCACAGGACAGATAAATCTTATCATTGCCATATGCTGCATTCAGTGGACAAGGTACGCAAGAGTTACCAGAGGTGAAGCTGTAATGCTTAAAAATGCCGAATATATTGATGCTGCAAAAACTATAGGAAACTCAAATTTAAGCATTATATTAAATTATGTTTTCCCTAACGTTATATCTAAGATAATAATACTTGCCTCTCTTGACATGGGAACAATTATTCTTTACTGTGCATCGTTGAGTTTCCTTGGACTCGGAGCACAGCCGCCTTCACCAGAATGGGGAGTTATGATTAATGAGGGCAAAGATTATATACAGTATGCACCATGGATAGCTGTTTCGCCAGGAATTGCTATAGCTGTATGTGCTTTGGCTTTTAATATGCTCGGCGACGGTCTGCGAGATATGCTTGATCCAAGAATGAAGGAAACTGTTAGAACGGAATAAAGGAGTAGCTTTATGGAAAATCTTCTTGAAGTCAAAAACCTTAATGTGAGTTTTTTAATGGGAAAAAGAAAAATCCATATACTTAAAGATGTATCGTTTAATATAGAAAAAAATGAGGTGCTTGCAGTAATAGGAGAAACAGGCTGTGGTAAATCGGTTACAGGCAGTGCTATACTTCATCTTCTGCCGGAAAATGCCGAAGTTGGAGGCAGTATAAAGTATAATGGTATTGACATAACAAATATTCATGAAAACGAATTCAGACCTTACAGAGGAACAGAAATTGCGGCAGTTCCTCAAAGCCCATCAACTTCTCTTGATCCGCTAATGAAGGTTGGAAAACAAGTAAGTGAATGTGTTACCGATAAAAAATACAAATACGGTGAGCATAAAAAACAACTGAAAGAGTCTATAATAAATATTTTTTCAAAACTGAAGCTTCCAAGAATAAATGAAATATATGATGATTATCCATGTGAGCTGAGTGGAGGAATGAACCAAAGAATATTAATTTCTATGGGCATTGTAACAAAACCTAAGCTTCTTATAGTTGACGAACCCACAAAGGCAATAGACTGGGCACTGCGTAAAGAGGTTATTGAAGTATTTCAAGATCTGAAAAAAGAAAGAAGATGTGCCATGCTTTTTATAACACATGACATAGCTGCCGCGAAATGTGTTGCTGACAGGATTGCTGTTATGTACTGCGGGCAGATTGTAGAAATTGGGTATACAAATGATGTACTAAACAATCCAAAACATCCATATACAAAGGGACTTATTGCATCAATGCCGTCAAGAGGATTTCATGTAATGGAAGGTTATATGCCTTCTTTTGCTGATCTTCCAATTGGATGCAGATTTGAGCCGAGATGCAGTGAAAAAACAGATAACTGCAGCAAATACGAACCCCAAATGATTAATATCAAAAACGGTTATGTAAAATGTTTCAGATTTAAACTGTAAGGCTGGTGAAAAAAATGATTCTTGAAGTTAAAAATTTAAGCAAGCAGTATTCCTGTGGCTTTTTTGGATTGAATAAGATAAATGCTGTAAATAATGTTAGCTTTTATATTGATGACGGAGAAATTTTTGGTCTCATTGGAGAAAGCGGCTGCGGAAAAACAACTATTACAAGAATGATAATGGGACTTTTAAAACCTACTAAGGGAAATATTATTTTTGAAAACGAAAACATAACCAGATTAAACACGAAACAGTGGCGGCCATTTAGAAAAAAGATACAGATAGTATTTCAAAATCCACAGATGACTTTTAATCCGAGAAGAAATCTGTATTTTTCATGTGCAGAACCAATTAAGATTCATGGTCTTAGCAAAGATATGAATGAAAAAGCCATGATTAGACATATGATAGAAAGAGTTGGAATTACAGAGGAACAGCTAAAAAAGTTTCCTCATGAAATAAGCGGAGGCCAAGCACAAAGACTTTCAATAGCAAGAGCACTTTCTCTAAAACCAAGACTTCTTGTATGTGATGAGCCTACTTCTATGCTTGATGTATCTGTTCAGGCGCATATTTTAAAACTAATTAAAGAAGCAAATGAAAAATATGGTGTTTCAATGCTTTTCATTTCTCATGATTTAGAAGTTATTCAGGCTATGTGCAGCCGAATTGCCGTAATGAAAAACGGGCAGATAATTGAAACAGGATATACTAACGAAATATTTAATAATCCAAAACATGAATATACAAAAAAGTTGTTATCCTCATATATTAAAATTTGATTTTATTGAGACCACTAAAAGATTTTATTAAACGTATGGAAATCAATTTAAATTTGTGCTATTATTGTTTAAACTTAAAATAAATGTCATGTTTAATAACATTGTTAATTTAACAAAGTATTTAATTGGGAGATGTTTATATGAACAAAAACAAATTAGTCGTTGTTGGAGTCGGACATGTTGGCTCATATGTTTTAGCAGATGCCATGAAAATTGGTTTGTTTGCTGAAATCGGCGTAATTGATATTTTGGAAAATGTAGCTTATGGAGAAGCTCTTGATCAAGCACAAGCAACTGCCTTAACTTATATGAATAATATAGATGTTAAAAGCGGCGGATATGAGCAGTGTGCTGATGCCGATGTTATTATAGTTGCCGCTGGTCCTAGTATTATACCCGATCCTGATAATCCAAAGGGCGAACCAGATCGTACTTTATTAACAAAAACAAACTGTGAAGTTATTCGTAAAGTAATGACTGGTATTACAAAATATACAAAAGAAGCTATTATAATTTTTATTACTAATCCATTGGATACAATGGTTTATATTGCTGAAAATGAGTTTGGTTATCCGGCTGGTCGTGTTTTCGGTACTGGAACAATGCTTGATTCCGCTCGTTTACGTAAATTAATTGCAGATACCTGTAATATTGATCCAAAATCTGTTACTGGATATATGATGGGTGAACATGGCAGTACATCTTTCCCTGTTTTGAGTCACGTTAATGTTTCCGGTATTCCATTTACGGAGTTAAAAAAATATTTTGAAAAAGCGGCGGATATACAAAGTCCTGACGTTGTCAAATCGTCAATTGTTAGTGCTGCATATAAAGTATTTAATGGCAAAGGATGGACTAATGCCGGTGTTGCTCAGGCAGCTATAACTATGGCGAAGGCAGTTTTATTAGATGAAAGAAGCGTTTATCCTGCTTCTACTACTTTGCATGGACAATATGGTCATGATGGTGATGTGGCATTAAGTATGCCATGTATCATTGGCCGCCAAGGTGTTTTGAAACAATTACCAGTGGAATTAAATAAGTGGGAAACGCAAAAACTGGAAGAATCAATTTCATTTATTCAAGCAACTATGCATGACGCAAAAACTGGTCCAGAGTTTACGAAATAAATCACTGGATAACATGATTTTATTCAGTGTAACTGTTATAATAGGCGTAATTATTATATAAAAAATAAGGTTTAAAAGAAATTCATTTGTTACACCGTTTCGTGTCACGAAAAGTGCTGCAGCAATTAAGATGGCAAAGACAGCATTGATGACTGTGGTGTAAACGGTCATCGATATCCTTAAATCTTTCGTATAGGCAATTACCCATTTGCTGTAGTTATCAATAGAAGCCTTAAAATGCTTGAAAGAAAACACCGATTGTCCGAATGTTTTTACAACAGGAATTCCGCGTACGTATTCCACGGCTTCATTGGACATATCATCAAGCGCATTTTGATATTCTGACATCTTTTTCTTCATTTTGCTGCCTGTCATAGTTCCCATAATTGCAAAAGCAACGACAACAGGGATAAGACTCAGAACACCAAGCCGCCAGTCAAAAATAATAAGCAGAGCCAGCAGTCCAATCGGGGTAGCATAAGCACCAGCCATATCTGGTAGTTGATGAGCAAGATATGTTTCAGTGGCAGCACTTGATTCATTTATAATTTTGCGCATTTTTCCGCTGCCAATGCTGTCCATAAAACCGAGAGGAAGCGTTGCAATATGATGCATAGCATTAGAACGTATATTTGCCTGCACCCTAAACGCCGCAATGTGAGAGCACATAAGTGCTGCAACATAAATCAGCATTGACAGCACCGCAAACAGCACTGCCATCCAGCCGTTATGCACAAGATTTTGTGCCTTTCCAAAATTTGGTGCAACATCCAATACTTCTTTGATGACTCGCCAGATGTAAATAAACGGCACAAGTGCCATCAAAGCACTTAGAATTGAAAGAATCCAAGATGAAACAGTCAGAATTTTAAATTTTCCGGCATAATCCATCAGCCTTGATAAATTAGATTGTTTTTTCAATGTCGAACCTCCTATACTATAATTTATTTAATATAAAGCATTTGCTTTGTATATGAACAATAGTTAGCCATGGATAACTTTATGCCGAAAAATTACAGGACATTATATTCCCATAATCTTAGACAATCCTGCTGTCTGAAACTCCCAAAGCTGTTTTACATAATTTTTTGCCTGTTCCCGAGGCATTTCATGAATAATCATTTCAAAATAAGAAGCAAATATGCCGCTAACCAAAACATGTTCCAGATTAGGATCTGCCAAATGTATATCTTTGCCTTTACTCTGCATTAGAGAAGTAAAATCATGGGTTGCTTCGACCTCAATTTCTACCATCTTGTGTACAAAATTCGCATATTTCGTACCTTCCGCACAAGTCAGCAAAAGTTTAAATGCATCTATGTTATCATAAAGATAATCCACCATATCAATCATCCATTTACTGGAAATATTATTCATATTTTGTTCTTGGTCCTCAGGAGAAAGAGTTTTAAAATTATCATGAACTTTTTTATATTCGTCGAAAAAATGCCGGGCCGGTTCTTCTACAAGTGCATCAAACAGTTCTTCTTTGCTGTTATAGTAGCCATAAAAAGCACCTGTTGTAACACCTGCTTTTTTTACAATATTTCGTAGCGAAGCAGCTTGAAATCCCTTTTCAAGAAATTCACCTTTTGCTGCTTTATGAATACGTTCAAGTGTGTTTAATTTCTTAGTTGACATACCCTGCCTCCTATACAACAGTGTTATATAATAGTCAAGGTATTATTTAAAAGTGATTGTATCATATATGGCTCGCGGGCGTTATTCTGAGAGGTACTCACAGATAGAAAGAGTTTAAATTCCTGCTATTTATTTTAGGAGAAAATTATTGAATCATGGAATATAACTAATTTTGATTATTTGAAAACATCAATTTTAAATACTAACGATGATACTTATCTAATTTAGATAAGAGCGAAACCTATTCAAGCGCATATAAAAAAATTAATATCCTAAAGAACAATTCAAATAATAAACGTACAATATATGTTTGTACTGTACTAATACTGGTATTAAGTATTCACGTTATGCTAACAATCTTCTTTTTTCCAGCACATCTAATCTTATTCACTAGAAAAAATTATCTAGTATTAATCACGTTATGGGACTTAAGGAGGGAAAGTTTAATTTAACAAATCAACAACTTAAATATATGATTTTAAATTATTGGCAGGATATTGATAATTTCTTATCCAAACGCTGACCATTAGATTGAATTGATGTTTTAATCGAGGTTTTTCTATATTGCTTGAGGGCATCTAACTTCATAATATAAGAACATCATAGAAGCATATGGTTTTCATAAAAAATATCAGAATTTAAATTATAATTTTCATTTATGTAAAATTGATTGACAAAAATCAGTTTTATGGTATTATACTACTCGTATAGAATAATAAACGGAGTTCTATGCAAATATTTTGGACCACTGCCGGAGACGGTAGTTAAAGCCATGCGGACAGCTGGGTCCAATGCCGATTGGCAACTCTTGTTGCCTTATTGATTGAGTTAAAAGCTCAAATTTTATAAGTTGGTTACTTAATAACCGATGTGCTTTGCGCATGATACTTGTGAAACGGTCAATAAGAGTAGTAAAAGTAAAATGTTTGCTATATAGACTCTGAATAGCCAAGTCTGTTTTTGGATTTGAAAATTGAAACTCATGGATATGATGTTTTTATTTTCTTGACATATCCAATAATAAACGCAAGTAGAAGGGCAAAAGCCCTATTTACTTGCGTTTTTTGTTTTTTTAATGGGGTGTGGTGATAATGGAACAAAAAATGACTCTCTATGGTTTTAATAATCTTACAAAATCTTTAAGTTTCAATATTTATGATGTCTGCTATGCAAAGAGCCAACGAGAACAAAAAGATTATATAGCATACATTGACGAACAATACAATTCCGAACGTTTAACAAATATACTTACTCATGTTGTAGATATGATTGGTGCAAAGACGCTCAGTATATCAAGACAGGACTATGATCCTCAGGGAGCCTCCGTAACGCTGCTTATTGCGGAGGGGACCATGGTGCCAATGGGTGACACGATTGTTGCACATTTGGATAAAAGTCATGTAACTGTGCACACTTATCCTGAATATCATCCTGACACCTGTCTTGCAACATTTCGGGTGGATATTGATGTTGCAACCTGCGGTGAAATTACTCCGCTTTCTACTCTGGATTATCTTATAGGGTCATTTGATTCTGATATTATAACCATGGATTACAGAGTGCGTGGTTTTACCCGTGATATGAAAGGTAAAAAGTTGTTTATGGACCACGATATTGCATCAATTCAGGACTTTATTGATAAAAAAATATTAAGCGAATATGATGCGGTAGACATAAATGTTTATGGAGCAAATTTGTTTCATACAAAGATGCTTATAAAAGACCGTCCGCTTCAAAACTATCTGTTTAATGTGGACGAATATGAGCTGCCGCCGCAGACTCGCCTTAACATATCAAACAGCCTTCGACGTGAAATGATTGAAATTTTCAGCGGCAGGAATGTATATTAAGGAGTTGTCATGAAAGAATTATCACAAACAAGAGCACCAATTTACGAAGCGCTTGAAAGGTTTCGAAAAATGCGCATAGTACCATTTGATGTACCGGGACATAAGAGGGGCAGAGGCAATCCTGAACTGGTTAAGCTTTTTGGAGAGCAATGTGTTGGAATAGATGTAAATTCCATGAAACCATTGGACAATCTTTGTCACCCTGTTTCTGTTATCAGAGAGGCAGAAGAACTGGCAGCTGAAGCATTTGGAGCTGCACAAGCGTTTTTAATGGTTGGCGGAACCACATCTTCGGTACAGAGTATGGTGCTTGCAGCATGCAAACCGGGAGATAAGATTATACTTCCAAGAAATGTACACCGCAGTGTTATAAACGCATTAGTGCTTTGTGGAGCAAAACCTGTATATGTTAATCCAGATATGAATCATCGCCTTGGAATTGCCCTTGGTATGAGAACTGACCAGCTTGAGCAGGTGATTTTGGAAAATCCTGATGCTGTTGCAGTATTTGTCAACAATCCTACGTATTATGGCATATGTTCGGATATCAAAAAGATTGTAAATTTGGCTCATAAGCATGGAATGTTGGTTTTGGCTGACGAAGCTCATGGGGCACATTTTTATTTCGGAGAGGGCTTGCCGGTTAGTGCCATGTCAGCAGGTGCCGACATGGCTGCCGTAAGTATGCATAAATCAGGGGGAAGCCTGACCCAAAGCTCATTTTTGCTTGTTGGACAAAAAGTCAGAGGTGGATATGTAAGGCAGATTATAAATTTGACCCAGACAACAAGTGCTTCATATTTACTTATGGCAAGCCTTGATATTGCAAGGCGAAATTTGGCTTTAAGAGGCAAGGAAGAATTTGCCAAGGTTATTGCAATGGCAGAATATGCAAGAGAAGAAATTAATAAAATAGGTGGATATTATGCCTACTCAAAGGAATTAATCAACGGAAGCAGTATTTTCGATTTTGATATTACAAAACTTTCGGTACACACATTAGATATAGGCCTTGCAGGTATTGAAGTATATGACATTCTTAGAGATGAATACGACATTCAAATAGAATTTGGAGATTTAAGCAATATACTTGCCTACATATCTATTGGCGACAGAAAGCAGGATATTGAAAGACTGGTAAGTGCCATGGCGGAAATCAAAAGGCGTTATCAAAAAGATAAAAATGGACTTATGAGTCACGAATATATTCCGCCTTCTGTGCTTGTAACACCGCAGCAGGCTTTTTACGCACCTAAGAAGGCATTGCCTCTGCGGGAATCGGTTGGAAAAGTATGCAGTGAATTTGTTATGTGTTATCCGCCGGGAATTCCTATTTTAGCTCCGGGAGAGGAAATTACTGAAGATATTTTAGACTATATAGAGTATACCAAAAAAAAGGGCTGCTCAATTACCGGAACTGAAGACCCGAATGTGGAACATTTGAATGTATTGGAGGAGGTGTAAAAATGGAGCTATGGTTTTCTGAACGTCATACACCAAATGTTAAGCTATCAATTAGTATTGACCGTCAGCTTTTTTCAGGTCAGAGTGAGTTTCAGAGAATTGACGTATTTGATTCCAAAGAATTTGGAAGATTTCTGACTTTAGACGGTTATATGATGCTGACAGAAAAAGATGAATTTATTTATCACGAAATGATTACACACGTTCCTATGGCTGTTCATCCGGCAGCAAAACGAATTTTGGTAATAGGCGCGGGAGACGGCGGTGTTGTACGTGAACTTACACGATATGCTGCTGTGGAATGTATAGATATGGTTGAAATTGACCCGCTGGTAGTGCAGGTTTGCCGGGAATATATGCCAAAGACTGCATGCCGCTTTGATGACCACAGAGTAAATATTATATATGAAGACGGATTGAAATTTATAAGGTCAAAAGAAAATGAATATGATGTAATTATTGTGGATTCTACCGATCCGTTTGGGCCGGGAGAAGGGCTTTTTACCCGTGAGTTTTATGGCAATTGCTATAAAGCTTTAAAGGAAGACGGAATAATGGTTAATCAGCATGAAAGTCCGTTTTATGAAGCTGATGCCCAGGCATGCCAGCGTGCGCACAAACGCATTGTAGAAAGTTTTCCTATAAGCCGAGTATATCAGGCACACATACCAACTTACCCGTCGGGACATTGGCTGTTTGGATTTGCTTCAAAACGTTATCATCCGGTTCATGATTTGGACGCAGTACGATGGGATATGTTAGGAATAAAGACAGGCTACTATACGCCACGGCTGCATGTTGGAGCTTTTGCATTGCCTGCATATGTGGAGGAGCTTTTGAGAGATGTTGAATAAAAATATAGAGACTTTTTTGGGCTGTGATTCAGATTACGAGCCATCAAAAATAGTTTTGTTTGGCGCGCCTTTTGACTCAACTACTTCTTACCGCCCGGGAACTCGTTTTGGAAGCAAAGCGATAAGAAGCGAATCTTTTGGTTTGGAGACATACAGCCCGTATCAGGATAAGGATTTAACTGACTATGCAGTATTTGACAGCGGTGAGTTGGAACTGCCTTTTGGCGAGCCGTCGCGTGCTCTTAAAGATATCGAAGAACGAACTGCTGCGATTTTGGATGACGGAAAGCTTCCGTTGATGCTTGGCGGAGAGCATTTGGTTACATTGGGTGCTGTGCGTGCGGCTGCAAAGAAATATCCGGATTTGCACATTATTCATTTCGATGCGCATACGGATTTGAGAGAAGATTATTTGAGTGTTCGGCTATCACATGCCTGTGTGATACGAAGATGCTGGGACATACTTGGTGACGGACGGATTTTTCAGTTTGGAATACGTTCAGGAACACGGGAAGAATTTTTGTGGAGCGATGAGGGACATGCCGAAACACATAAATTTGACTTTACATTTCTTAGTGAAACTGTATCAAAATTAAACGGAAAGCCGATTTATTTTACTATTGACCTCGATGTGCTGGATCCGTCAGTGTTTCCGGGTACAGGTACGCCGGAGGCGGGCGGTGTGACGTTTATGGAGTTGTTAAATGCAATAAAAACTGTATGTGAAGGAAGCCGGGTTGTTGGCTGTGATGTAAATGAGCTCTCTCCTGCCCTTGATACAAGCGGGGCGTCTACTGCTGTGGCTTGTAAGGTTGTACGTGAATTACTGCTGAATTTACTATAATATTAATATACATTAGGAGGACAAATATGGGGAAATTATTAATTATCGGCTGCGGTGGTGTTGCTTCTGTTGCAATCCACAAATGCTGCCAAAACAGTGAGGTATTTGATGATATCTGTATTGCCAGCCGAACCAAATCTAAATGTGACGAGCTGAAAGCAAAGCTTGAGGGAACAACAAATACCAAAATTACCACTGCTAAAGTGGACGCAAATGATACAGAGGCACTTATTAAGTTAATTAATGAGTATCAGCCTGTTGCTGTTTTAAATCTGGCACTGCCGTATCAGGACTTGACTATAATGGAAGCGTGTCTTGCCACAAAAGTTCATTATATTGATACTGCAAATTACGAGCCTGAAGATACAGCAAAGTTTGAGTACAGCTGGCAGTGGGCTTACCGTGAAAAATTTGAAAAGGCTGGAATTACTGCACTTCTCGGCAGTGGTTTTGACCCCGGAGTAACAAGTGTATTTTCAGCTTATGCACTAAAACACTATTTTGATGAGATTAATTACATTGATATTTTGGACTGTAATGCAGGTGACCATGGTTATCCATTTGCAACTAATTTCAATCCTGAAATTAATATACGAGAGGTATCGGCTAAAGGTTCATACTGGGAAAATGGGAAGTGGGTTAAAACTGAACCTATGGAGATTAAGCGAGAATATAATTTTCCTCAAATCGGTCCAAAGGATATGTACCTTCTTCACCATGAGGAAATTGAATCCTTGGCGCTTAACATGCCGGGAATAAAGCGTATTCGCTTTTTTATGACTTTTGGTCAGAGTTATCTTACACATTTAAAATGTCTTGAAAATGTAGGAATGACATCTATTGAGCCTATAATGTATGAAGGCAAAGAGATTATTCCTCTTCAGTTTTTAAAAGCCGTTTTGCCTGACCCGTCGTCTCTCGGCCCGCGTACAAAAGGCAAAACAAATATTGGATGTATTTTTATAGGCAAAAAGGACGGAAAAGAGAAAAAACTGTATATATATAACGTTTGTGACCATGAAGAGTGCTACCGTGAAGTAGGTTCTCAAGCTGTGGCATATACAACAGGTGTTCCGGCCATGATTGGTGCTATGATGATTTTGACAGGACAGTGGAATAAAGCAGGGGTTCATAATATCGAAGAATTTAATCCTGATCCTTTTATGGATGCGCTAAACAAATGGGGACTTCCATGGATTGTTACCACAGAGCCTGAGTTGGTAGACTGATATGCATGCAAATGAGCTTCCAACACCATGCTATCTGGTTGACGAATTGTTAATTCGCAAAAATCTTGAATGCCTAAAAGGTGTAATGGATAGGACAGGATGCAAAATACTGTTGGCACAAAAGGCTTTTTCAATGTTTGCTCTATACCCGCTTATAGGAGAATATCTGTGCGGAACTGCTGCCAGCGGACTTTATGAAGCACGGCTTGGGGCAGAAAAAATGGGTAAGGAAAACCATATTTTTTCTCCGGCTTATCGTGAAGATGAGTTTGACGAGATTACACGCTTATGTGACCATATTGTATTTAATACCCCTGAGCAGATTGTACGATTTGGGAAAAAGGCAAAAGCCGCAGGGAGAAGTATTGGACTAAGAATAAATCCAGAGTGCTCAACACAGGAGGAACATGCGATTTATAACCCATGTTCTCCGGGTTCAAGGCTTGGAACTACATTGGCTAATTTCCGTGAAGAGTTGCTATGTGAGATTGACGGGCTTCATTTTCATACTCTTTGTGAGCAGAATTCAGATGCTTTGGTCACTACATTGGCAGCTGTAGAAGAAAAGTTCGGTTCATATCTTGGAAAAATGAAATGGATTAATTTTGGCGGAGGTCACCATATAACAAAAGAAAACTATGATATTTCTGCATTGGAAAATGAAATTTTGAGGATACAGGAGCGTTATGGTGTTCAGGTTTATATTGAACCGGGTGAAGCTGTGGCGCTAAATGCGGGATTTTTGTACACAACTGTTTTAGAGACAATGAAAAATGAAATTTCAATTGGAATTTTGGATGTTTCTGCTGCATGCCACATGCCAGACGTACTTGAAATGCCATATCGTCCGACGCTTATTAATTCAGGCAAAGCAGGAGAGAAAGCCTATACATTTAGATTGGCAGGGTCTACATGTCTTGCTGGAGATGTAATAGGTGATTATTCTTTCGATAGACCGCTGAAAAAAGGTGACCGTCTTATTTTTGAAGACATGGCAATCTATTCTATGGTAAAGAATAATACTTTCAACGGCATGGCACTGCCTGCAATAGCTTTGCGAAATGAACAAGGAGATTGCAGTATTATAAGGCAGTTTGGATATGAAGATTTTAAAAACAGACTTTCGTAAAACACAATGAATTAATAAAGACTCCTATGCATCAGAAAACAATGATGTATGGGAGTCTTTATTAAAATACATGGAAGTTTAATTTTTGCACTTTTTGGATTCTAAAAAGATTAGTGAAAAAAGGCTTATAATTATTAAATTTTATTAAAGACGTAGGTTTCTATTTTATTTATAGTAGAAATTGCCTTATTGCATATTATGGAATATAATTTAAAATATAAAATGAATAAATTATTTGATGATTCTGATATTAGCAAAAACACGATATTAGATATTAGCAATGGCGCTTTGGATGAAAGAAAATGCAAAAAATTTAGGTTGATGTGATTGTTCCAAAATGAATCCAAAATATTTTTAAATCCATAACATTCATTATGTGTATAGAGTTGAACTGACTGTAATGTTTATATGATACGATAAAAAGACAGACAAACTGCTGGTGTGTTAGTGAGTATGATTTAATGTTCACTTTTGACTAAATGTTTTTAACGTCTTTAAAATCAACGAGTTATAACATATCGTGAATTTATTGAAGAACAAGAGGGGATGCAGATGAATATAAATCAACTAAAGTATTTTGTTGAAGTAGTTAAACAGAAAAATTTTACAAAAGCAGCGGAACAACTTTTCGTAAGTGAATCTACAATTAGCAAATCTATTCATCTACTGGAAAAAGAGTATGATGTCCGCCTTATTGACCGTGGCTCCAAAGAATGCCGACTGACTTCTGAAGGAACTATTTTTTATCAAAGCGCTGTTCGTATGCTTGAAAATTATCAAGCAGAAACGTTGAAACTATATGATGCGCTGAAATGCAAAAAAGGGTCACTTACTGTCGGCATTCCTCCAGTTACAATTACTGCCTGCTTTTCTCCAATCATTTATCAATACAGATACAAATATCCGGATATACGCTTGGAAATATCGGAAGTCGGGGCAAACACAGTTCGAGATTTAGTAACAAACGGTACACTTGATATAGGCGTTATTATTCGTCCATTCAAAGAAGATTATGCAGCTGTTCCCATTTTAAAATCTGAAGCAGTCTTGTTACTTCCGGAAAATCATCATTTGGCTAATTTTCAAAGCGTTAAGTTTTCCCAGCTATCAGGGGAACGATTCATGATTCTGTCAGATGATTACATGCTGCACAACATCATTATTCAAAGCTGTGAGCAGTCTGGGTTTTCTCCGAATATTCAGTTTGAGAGCTCTCAGTGGGATCTTTTGGTTGAAATGGTTGCAATGAATCAAGGTATAAGTATCCTTCCAAGGCCCATTATTGATAAGTTTTGGTATCCGAAAATACGAATGGTTCATTTGGAAGAACCGGAATTTCCCTGGGATGTTGTTTTGGTTTATCGAAAGGACAAGTTTGTAACTGCTCCAATGCGTTATTTTATTGATCTTGTTAAATCTGTCAGTGAAAATTATTGTAAAAATTCTTAAACCATTAAAATTCATTACGAATATTTTTCATCGGGTCAATGGAAATATGATATTTTACTTTTCGTTCATAGCATGTTAAAATAACACAATAAAAGGGAAAAACATCGCCACGATTTGGTTGTATTGCCAATAGAACGTGATGCGAACGCATCTCTTTATTGTAAATTTTACGGAAATTTTTTATGATAGTTTATTTTATTCCGCGGGTAAAAACATCAAAGTAAGAAGGACCGTAAGGCTTTTAAAGCCATCTGAAAGGAGTAAGAGTTATGGAAGAAAAGAAAAAAAATTCATCAGGAAGATCCGGTATTATTGAATTCGTTATGTTTTTTACATATGCTTTTTTTGCAGTAAATTGGATTGCAGGAAGTACCCTTACAACACAGATTATGAAATACTTCAATTTAACATCCTTTGTTTCGGCAACGTTTATTTCAAATGCTATTACAATTGCCAAAATTATTGGAAATCTTTCGGCAGCCGGACTTCTGACGAAGTTATTTCCTAAAAAAGCAATCGGCCTTGGGTCTGCTCTGATTGTTGTTGGCAGTATAGTTGCTATTGTTGCTCCGCAGTATTGGATTTTTATCATCGGCAGATTTTTGATGGGATTTGGCGGTGCAGTATTTGTTGTCTATTTCAGTCCCGTTGTCATTCATTATTTTGATCCGGCAAAACGCCCGACTGTCAATGCACTTAACAGCGTTGCTTACAATGTAGGCGGTGTTTTAGCAATGATAATTGTAGGACCTGTTATTTTATGGATGAAAACATGGCAGAAAAGCATGGCATTCTTTGCAGTAATTAGTTTGGTATTATTTATTTTGTGGCTGATTTTCGGACAGGATTTTGATTTGAATAGCAGTACAACAAATGATAGTGCTGAGCAAAACCAATATACTTTTGGAGATGCATTAAAAGATAAATTTAATTGGGTTTATTCTTTTACATACTCAGGTTTGTTGGTTTTCTATATTGTTCTTTTAAATATTTTTCCTATATCCGGAGCCACTGTACTCAGTTCGAAGATTTTGAGCACGCTTGTTGCAATCGGTGGTATTGCCGGAACCATTCTGGCAATTTTGCTGGCAAAGGTTTATCACAAACGTTTGCCTATGATTCGCTGGTGCGGCTTGGCAATGACTTTATTGGGGCTTCTTATGTTTATAACCAAAAACGATATCCTTGCTGCTATTTCAGCCTTTGCAATTGGTACCCTTATGTTTCTTCCAATGACTTCATTAGTCCTCATTCCGCAGGAACTTCCGGGAATGACTCCAGCAAAACTCACTAAAATCATGGGAGTTTTCTGGTCCTTTGCGTATATAATTGAGACGATTGTGTATTTAATCATTGGCGTTGTCATTGATAAGGCAGGTTATACAACTGGTCTTATTTTATCTGTAATTGTAAGTGCGACATTCTTTTTTGGATCTTTCCTGCTTCCGGAGACCGGATATGATAAGAAAAAAAGATAAATAATATCAGTTATAACTATAATCGTATCTTAACTCATAAGAGGATATTTTATTGTAAATGTAATAACAAATTTGAAAGGAGAAAACAGATATGGATTTTCAAGAAATGTACAAACAAAAATTAAAAAGTGCGGACGAAGCTTTGGAACTGATTCAAGACGGAGACTATATGTTTTCTGCTCAGGCTGCAGGAGAACCGGAAGCCATTTTGTCACATCTGCAGCATTTGAAAGAAACAGGAGTTAAAAATACTACTTTAAATACATGCCTTCCGATGAAATATTATCCTGCAATGCAGGACCCCGAAATGAAGGGAATTATGTCACATAATGGCTGGTTCTTTTCAGCAGGACTTCGTGATGCGCAGAAAAAGAAGCTGGTAAGCGATGTACCGCAGAGTTCTACCTCAATTTTACGCAAGACACTTTCACGTTTACATGCAGAGGGCAGGCGTCCGGTTGTAATGGCAACAGTATCTCCGATGGATAATAACGGATATATGACTCTTTCCGTCAGTGCAATTTATGAACGTGATCTAATTAATGAAGGCGCATTGGTTCTTTTGGAAGTGAACGAAAACTATCCGAGAACTTTTGGCGATACGCTGGTTCATATTTCTGAAGCTGATGCAATTGTGGAATCGAATAGACCTATTCCTGCAATTCAGATTTCACCATATACAGATGTTGATGCTAAAATAGGAAAATATATCGCTTCTTTGGTAGAAGACGGGTCTACAATTCAGCTCGGCATAGGTAATATTCCAAACGCTGTGGCTAATGAGCTGAAAAGTAAAAAACATCTTGGAATTCATACGGAAATGTTTACAGAAACTATGGTTGACTTGATTGAATGTGGAGCCGTAGACAATTCTCAAAAAGGCCTTCTGAATGGATATTCCGTTTGCTCTTTTACAATGGGCAGCCAAAGATTGTATGATTTTATAAATAACAATCCTTCTGTGTTATTTAAATCCTGTACTTTTACTAACGACCCTTATACTATAGGAAAAAATAACAAATTTGTTTCTATTAATGCAACATTGGAAATTGATTTGACCGGCCAATGTGCTTCCGAAACTGTAGGGCATACGCAATGGTCCGGCACAGGCGGGCAGTCGGAAACTGTGCAGGGTGCACAAATGTCGCATGAAGGCAAGTCAATTATTGCTATGCATTCAACTTATACAACTAAGGATGAAAATGGTAAAGATGTACTGCATTCAAAGATTGTTCCATTTTTGGCACAAGGTGCAGCAGTCACAACTTCCCGCAACGATACGGACTATGTCGTAACCGAGTACGGAATTGCTTGGCTTCGCGCTTTAAATGTAAGGCAGAGAGTTGAAGAACTGATTAAAATTGCACATCCATCTTTTAGGGATTGGTTACGTTCAGAAGCCGAGAAAAATATGATTTGGTAATCTTTAAAGAAAGGACCCTTGTTATGAAACAATATCCTGTTAAATACCAGAATTTAGATAACGGCGAAGTTATGGCTTATCGTGAATGCGGAGATATTTCTAAAAAAACTTTGGTTTTGGTTCACGGTAATCAAAGTTCATCTGTTTTTTTTCAAAACACCATGGAAGCTCTGGAATCAGATGCACATATTTTTGCAGTTGATTTAATTGGATTTGGTGACAGCAGTTATAACCGAACGATAAATACTCTTCAGGAATTCAGCATTGATATTGCGTTGTTTTTAAAAGCAAAAAATCTGAAAAATATTTGTGTTCTCGGTTGGTCGACAGGCGGAGGAATCGTTATGGAATTAGCGGTAGATCATCCGGAACTTATAAGTCATGTAATCCTTTTGGATTCTGTAGGCAGTCAAGGCTATCCGCTTTACAAACTGGATACACAGAATAATCCAATTTTCTCTCAGCGTATATACAAAAGGGAAGATGTTGCGTTGGAACCTGTACAGGTAATGCCAATACAGAAAGCGCTGGAAGAAAAAGACAAAGCAGCACTCAAAAAAGGATTCGATGCTGGATTATACAATCTAAGATGTCCTCCTAAAGAAGAATATGATATTTATCTGGATGCTATAGTCAAAGAACGCTGTATAATTGATGTAGACACAGCATTGGCCTCCTTTAATATTACTCACGAATTCAACGGTGCTGTCACAGGAAGCGGCAGGATTGATTTTGTTAAGTGTCCTGTAACGGTTTTGCATGGTAAGAAGGATTTGGTTGTTCCAGTTGAAGAAGCTATAAAAACAGATAAGCTATTAGGAGAACGTTCTGATCTAATACTTTTGTCTAATGCGGGGCATGCGCTTCTAAACGACCGGCCAAAAGCATTTTATGAGGTTCTCCGCATCGCTTTGTCGGAAACGAAGGCTTTAAAATAACTCATTTATTGTTTTAAAATTAAAAAAGACCTAATTCGAATTTTAGGATTGGGTCTTTTTTGCTGCCTTTTTTCTTCTTTTGTTTCATAAAACGGAACCGATGCCGTTTTCTTAAAGCAATTTTAAAAATGTAGCAGGAAGTAAAAATACCGAATATTGTGTTATTAATGGTCATATTATTTAGTGCATTTTTTATTGTTAGATGTATAACATATTCATCTATCGTTAAAAAACCTGTTGCAGTCGCTGATACTGTAACTAACGAAAACCAAGATACAAATACTTATTCCTAAAGGATGGAAAATATTAAAACAAGGTGATGAATCAGCCATAGCAGAAGGCGATTTAAATAAAGACGGTATAATGGATAAAGCATTCGTAATTGAAAAAGAAAAAGATGATTCATCTGACTATGCAGCTCAAAGAAATTTAATAATAGTATTTGGTAATTCAGACGGTAGTTATGATTTATCAATAACAGCAAAAAATGCTATCCTTCGTGCAGATGAGGGAGGAACATTTGGAGACCCTTTTGATGGAATAGCCATAGACAGAGGTTCTGTATTATTAAAATTCATGGGCAGTTCGGATAGGTGGCATAGGTGTTTTAGGTTTAGATATCAAGATAATGGCTGGTATTTAATTGGATTTACAGAAAATAGCTATGAGCCTGTTGGAAATTCAATGGAATGTCTTCAAAACGATTATAATTTAATTACAGGCGACTATATAGGCGATAAATTAGAAGATGGTAAAATTAAAACAATAAAAAAGAATATTGGCAAAAAACAACTTTTAAATCTAAATGATTTTGTTGCTGATGAATATAGCATACAATATTGATACGAAAGCCATTGGCGGCAGCTATTGTCAATGGCTTTTTATGTCTTTGGGATTTTAGCAGGTGAAAAACATGTAAAGTTCCGTAGAAAGGGCTAATACAAAATATCAAACGAGCTTGATTTTTACTGTTATAGCAATTTAACAAGCTGTATTTTTAAGCTATAATTCATATATTGATAGTGAATAGGGTTATAGAAAAGTTATCTGATTTAAAGAATGCAGGTGGAAATTATTATGAGAATATTCGATTTGCACTGTGATACAATTACAGTATGTGAGGAAGAACATAAAAAACTTAGAAAAAACAATTTGCATGTTGATTTGGAAAGAATGAAAAAAGCTGATTCCTTTGCTCAGTGTTTTGCAATTTATATTGACCAGAAAAAATGTGAAAGTACACATTTAACCGCTTACGAGAAGTATAAAAAGTCATTGAAGTATTTTCAAACAGAAATGTCTGAAAATAAAGATATGATTGCACAGGTTTTTAAAAGTAGTGAGTTAAAAAAGAACTTTCAATCAGGTAAAATATCAGCAATTCTTACAGTAGAGGGTGGGGAGGTAATAGGCGAAGATTTAAATATCTTGGATGAAATTTATTCGGATGGAGTTAAACTAATTACTCTTACATGGAATTATGAAAATGCGATTGGGTACCCTCATAGTTCAGAAAATGGACTGAAACAGTTCGGTTTTGAAGTAGTGGAGAAAATGAATGACTTGGGTATGCTTGTAGACGTATCGCATTTATCGGATAAGGGATTTTATGACGCTTTGTCAGTTAGTAAGAAACCTATAATTGCAACTCATTCCTGTGCAAGGAGCATTTGCAATCATACAAGAAATATGACTGACGATATGCTGCATGCACTTGGAGTAAATGGCGGCGTTGTTGGGCTGAATTTCTTCAGAAGTTTTCTAATAAAGGATGGAAAAAAATCTTCATTAGATATGGTACTAAAACATGCAAAACATATTGTAAACTGTGCTGGAATTGACGCATTGGCTCTTGGATCGGACTTTGACGGCATAGACGGAGAGATTGAGTGGAAAGACTATTCCGGTATGCAGACTGTGGTTGATACTCTTGGCACCTGCTTTAATGAAGAAGAATTAGAAAAAATATGCTATAAAAATGCATATAGAATTTTTGCTCAATAGGATTACTATACAATATAAAATTGGCATCTTGATATGTTTCAAAAAAAATTCTTGATTTGAAAAAAGGCTTTCAAGTTAGCAGTTACTGTTATGATGAAAGTCTTTTTTATGTCCGGGAAAAAGCAAAGTTATTTCATTCAGCTTATTATCTTATACTCTGGAAGAAGATTATTTATAACAAAGTTTAAGTGTTCTTTTGCTGCGTCATGGAATTTTTTCCAATCGCTATTGTCAAATGATTCGTCGACTGTATAGTAATAATCGTCATTTAATATATCTGATTTGAGCGCAATACTCTTCCATGAGTTCTTTCCGGATGCAATATATGAATAAGGTTTATCTTCTTTGCAGAAATAGCCTTCATTTATTTTGTCTTGCCATTTATGATGCCTTTCTGATTTGTTGCCATGAATGTTTTTAAATAGTTCAAGTATCTTATGTCTGGCTTCTGCAGGCAAACTGTCTGCTTTTTTATAAGGATTGCCATATTTAAATCGCATTAAATACTTATATATTTCATCTGCTGCCTCAATGTACCTATCATAATTATTGATGTTATGTACTTCTCCTAAATAATCAGTATATGACCATTTTATAAAAGGAATATCCGGATATGACTGAACGGTTCCGTGCCCTAATGGCAGATAGTTGTCCAAAAAAGTATTTAAAACACAGTTTATTAAATCTCTTGAAATTTCTTGAATTGGTTTTGCTTTGTCATTTACTTTTATTTTTTTAGTACAATTTATTTTGTCTGATATTCCTGAAAAGTTTTGATGAGCCCATGTATCAGCATATACATGCAAACATATACCTAATCGATGTAGCCCGTTTATATTGTTTTTATGGTTTATACATTCACACATCATTTCATTTGCAAGATTGCTGTTTGCTTTACAGGCAAGTCTTGAAGTATATGAGGTTTCTTTTTTGCCGTCAGATATATTTCCCGGTAAAAAATGAAAGGGAACCCATGTATTAAAATTTGCTGTAACAACTTTGTTTTCTTCTCCACAAATATTATGTGCTGTTCGAATATGATAATATGGCAAATGGTTTGTAAATTTAATTATTCCCCCATGTTCCGCGTCATCAACGTATTGCGAACTGTGTGCTATTGTATTTGCATCATCTCTGTTGAAGCCGGCATAGCGGGCCAATACATATATAACATCATAGTGAAAATCAATTTGCATAGTATATACACTCCAATAATCGTTTACATATAATTGTTTCATAATATTATAATGAAAGGATTGATATGTTAATGCAATATAAACTAAATAATAAGTGTTTCTGCATCAATCGTATCTTTTGTCTCTACGTTTTTTATTGTGATATCAAAGGTTTTTGGTATAATAATAGATAATATTATATGTAAAATTTAATATAGTTTAATGGAAGCTATAAAAAAAGCAATAAAACGTATTGTCATTTTTTTGTGACAATAATATAATTAAAAATAGAGATTTCATATAAAGTTTATGAGACATTCTGTACAGATATGAAGGGATAGAGAAAATGGCAAAATATGAAAAACATGTGCATGGGAATTTCAAAAATATAGTAAATCAATTAGAAAAAGATATTATAAATAATGGTTTAAGTATGAATTTAGTTGACGAAAGCAATTACGAAAGTGCGGATATTAGTATGGCTGTTCGTGTATATGATAAATACTTTATGAGAAATGGAAGCAGAGCAAGTTTAAGTGTAACTGTTATTGACAGCGGAAACGAGATTTTTATATCTGCAATCGGTGCCGGTGGCGGCAGAGGTGTTGTTTTTAACTTTAGTTTAGGAGCGGAAAGTGAATTAACGGAAGTTGTTGCAGACAGCATAAGAAAGATGGGCCTATAATTTGTTTGTTTAAAGAATTTCATATATTCTGCTTTTGCATAATGAAAGCGCTTTAAATATCCATTTTTTCTTTGTATATATAAAACCTTCAAACTGGTGTAAGCAAATTCAGCTTGGAGGTTTTATTTATAAACTAAACATTTTTGTTGTAAATACTTGAATAAATACAAAAAATAATTTATTTTGTTTTTATATAAAAGCTAATGGGATACATTAAAAAATATTGTTGGTATTCCTTGAAATTACTGTTATAATAAAATATGTAATTACGTTAACCTGAAACAGGGAGGGCTAATTATGGAGATAAAACCTTTAAAAAAAGTGACGTTAACGGAACAGGTAATGGAACAAATTGCAAATATGGTTACTTCCGGCTCTTTAAAGCCGGGTGACAAACTCCCAAATGAAAGGGAAATGGCACAGTCTTTTCATGTGACCAGAAGCCGTGTTCGTGAAGCATTAAGAGCGTTGTCATTAATTGGCATGATAGAAATTAAACCAGGTGATGGCAGTTTTGTAAGCAAAGAAAATAAAATTCCAAAAGAAGTTGTAACTTGGATATACCGAAGTGAAATAAATAAGCATGATGAAGTGTATGCAGCAAGAAATTTGATAGAAACAGAAGTCTATCTTACTTGTTTTGATAATAAAACAGATGAAGTATTAGAACAAATTAATAATTATGTTAAAATCCTTTTGGAAATAGATATCGCAGAAACGTCAGCTGAGGATTTTTGCCAGTTAATATCCGAAATTGATTTGTATATTGGCGACAATTGCGGAAACAGTGTGTACTCAAAGCTTATGCAGATTTTAGTACTTATAAGAAAGGAATCGTCTTTAAAAGTTCTGTCCTTGGAATCATCTAAAAGCAGCGCAATTTTATATAGAACAAGAATTTTAAATTCCTTCAATCAAGACAAAAGGGCTGTATTGGAAAAACAACTTCATGATTTCTTTAAGTCATCTATCAAAGAGATATCTATTCATTGAACTTCTGCAATGTTGAAAGAGGGCATATCCTGATTTTGTTAAGAACAGGAACACTTTATTTCAGGAGAAGAAAAAGAGCTACGTAGATAAAGTACGTAGCTTATTAAATTGCTCTATTTTATTATGGCAGTTAAAATATTTTCTATTACAAAAAAATTCCTGAAGCGATATTATTGCGTTTTTACGCAAATTTTTTCACTTCAGGAAAATTACGCAAATTTCTTTTGATTTAATGCGAAATTAAATTAATTTAAAAGATTTTCTTTCATTAATTTAATTAACTCATTTCTCTTATTTTCATCATATGGCAAAAATGGCTTTCTTGGAATTCCGACATCTATGCCCAATTCGGTAACTGCACATTTAAGTCCTGCACACAGTCCGTTTTTAAGAAGAAATTCCAAAACCGTATTAGCTTTTGCTTCAAGGTTTCTGGCCTCATCTTCTCTATGTATAAGGTACAGTTCCATGACTTTTTTATACTGAGGAAGCATAAAATTAAAACTGCTTCCTATAAAACCATCTACACCAAATGCCAAAAACGCAACCATACAATTTTCATATCCTCCATAGCACTTGATTTCAGGATTTAGATTTTTTATTCTTTCAAGCTGATACAGATTCAAATTTGTATGTTTGATTCCCGCAATTGCATTTGACTGAAAAAGCTCTTTATATTCCGGATTGTATAAATCTATTTCCCTTGAGGTACTTGATGGAATGTTATAATAAATCACTGGCATATCAACTGCCTGTGCAATATCATAATAATAATTGGCTACTTCTTTTGGAGAAAAACCAAAATAAAATGGCGGTACGGCTGCTATATTTTTAATACCAAGAGCCTTTGCTTCTTTTGCGCAGTCAATTGCTTCTTTTGTACTAACAGAACCAACATGGGCAATAATAACTGAGTTTTCCAAATAATGTGAAGCAATCTCAAAAGTTTTGACTCGCTCTTCAAAGGAAAGCAGGAAACTTTCACCTGCACTGCCGCCGATAAAAAAACCATCTGCTCCCTCAGATATATTTTTATCCAGCAATTTTTTCATTGCTGTTTCATCCACATTATTGTTTTTGTCAAAAGGAGTAATTGATGCAACGTAAATATACTTTTTATTTTTCATTATTAAACTTCCAATCGTGTTTTAATCGAGATGATAAACTTCATCAATATCCAGCCAAGGACCTGCCTCGGTATAAGGATTCATACATGGTACACATTCTTTCCACCAGCGCTGAGTTTCAGGATCTGCGGCCATCTTTTTCATGTCAGCATCATAATCATCGCCGGTATATTCAAAATATGAGAAAAGAATATTATTATAGAAATAAATAGAGTAGTTCTGGATATTGCATTGTTTAATCATATCATTTATCTGTGGCCATATGTTTGCATGCAGATGTTTATAATAATCTGCCCTTTCAGGTTTTAATCTGGACACACTTGCATATCTTTTTACATTTTTCATGGTTATACATCTCCTATTTTAAATTGATTACAGTTTATAAAGCTTTTTTGCGTTTTCATAAAATAGCTTCTGCTGCAGAAGACTGCCGCGACTTTCTGTAATATTTATTAACGCTTTTATCCATGGGTCCGCTTTTGTCGAAACATTACATACCGGATAATTGCTTGCAAAAACAATGTGGTCTTCACCAAACGCGTCTATTGCAAAATCTACCGCAGGTTTTAATGCATTTTCGGTCCATTCACCTGACGGATTTAAGCCTGAAATCTTACACCACACATTTCCCAAAGACCCCAGTTTATTAATATTGGAAATCCAAATTTCCTTGTATATTTTTTCTGCTTCGGACAAATTGTGTTTGGCAATAATATCAGGGTTGACGATTCCCATATGGTTTAAAACTATTTTAGTATCCGGGCAAGCTTTAGCAAGAGTGCATAAATCTTCCAGTTCTTCATTTCTTAAGCAGGCTTCAAACAATAAATTCTTTTTCCCCAAATATCTGACATTGTCTATAAATTCTTTTTTTAGACAAGTTTTTCTCTTGGCAGAAGGGACATGAAGAACATGCCTTACTCCTTTTACAAATGAAGATGATTTACTCCAATGGTCAATATATTCCGGAAATCCTGGTTCGTCCATATAACCGGATAAAACTGCGCCTTTATAAAGGGAATTGGCGTCACTGCACAAATTTATAATATAATTATTTTCTTTTATTTTATATTCACGTGCACAGTCTACCTCGATGTATACTGCTTTTTCTACCTTATACAAACCATCATTTTTGACTGCTTTTTCATAATCCTGTAGCAGGTAAGTCTGTTTTAATACAGGATTTTCTTGGTCAAGCCATGGAAGCCTGAGTATATTAAGATCCCAAATATGTACATGAGTATCAATAATCTTAATCATTAATTCACCTCATTGCCGTGCTTTTATTAATCATAAATAACTTTTGTTCCGCCTTCGCTGCTTGATTTATAGCATGCTTCAACAACACACATAGTCTGATATGCTTCGTCAACACTGTTCATAAATTTATAATCAGGATTTTCAAGCTTCTTCATAAGTCCTCCCATAGTACCTATAAATGCTTCGTTAAACCAGCTTCCCTTAACATCTATAGACTGCCATTTTTTGGTGTCATATGTAATATACTCGACTTTATCTTCACGTCCTTTTGGATAATCAAGAATAAGGCCAAGCTGTATTCTTATGGCGCCTTTAAGTCCTTCAATCTTTAAGAAGCTGTCCTGATAGTCGGGAGCATAATCGTGGCAATGATTGATATGAAGATTTACTCTTAATGTATCTCCGTAATCCATAATAATTGAGGTTCTTGTCTGAGAAAGATTTTGCATTTTTGGATGAGGCATTGTTTTACAGTAAACGGCAGTTGGATTTCCAACAAAACTTCTGATACAGTCAATATAATGGATACTGTGATAGTTTATTTCCATTCTTTCTTTGCCAAATAAGAAATCCCATAAATACCATGGCTGCAATGTAACTACTCTCCAGTCGATATCAACAACTTCTCCTATTACTCCGTCATTTATTAATTTTCTGGCAGCAATAATATAAGGTGCCTGTCTTAACTGAAAGTTAATACCTGCTGTTAAGTTTTTGCTATGGCAAAGATTAAGTATTTCCTTTGCCTGCTCAATGTTTTCTCCCATCGGCTTCTGAATTAATATAGCGATATTATCGGGAAGTTGTCTAAGAATACCCGGTATCTCGGTGGCTGGAACAGCAAGGTCAAAAACGGCGTTATTTTCCTTTGCAACTTTAATAAGTTCATCAAGGGTTTTGACAGGATGCGGAATATTAAAATCTTTTGCTACTTTCTGTGCCTTATCGAATTTTAAATCATAAATTCCGACAACAGGAAATCCGGCTATCTTATATGCTGGGAGCTGAGAGCCGGATACAATTCCGCCGGCACCGATGCTTACAATATTTCTTGGTTTTACAGGAACTTCCGGGACATAATTTAAATCGCTGATTGATTTTATCATAACTTATCTCTCCTTCTTATATTAATATTAGTATTTGAATTTTACTTGTCAATTTTATAATCCGTTGGAAACACCGACGATTACAAGAGCTATCAATATTATTACATTTCCGAATATTGCAACATTTTTTGCTTTTTTATATCCTTTCCATTCTTTATCAAGAAAGCCCCATATATTTGCTATAATTAATGCAAGTCCGTTGAATACAACCCAGCCTACAACTGGACCTAATGTGCCTAAAAGTGCCGTTGCCTTACCGTAAATAGCAAGAGCAGCAAACCATACAAAAGATGTCAATACTACTTTAAAATACGCTTTTCCGCAGCCCGGTTTTACGTAATCCGTATATGTTTTATTTTTGAGTACCTTAATGAGTGCGTATACAAAATTAGCTATAAATCCGCCTGCAAATACAACTACCCATGCAAGCAAACTTGCGCTTGTTGAGTTTACACCGTTATTTATTGCGAGATTTACTGGATAATTTGATGCGGAAGCACCTATATTTATTGCCGCGGAACCTGCGCCTGATGCCAATGCCATTATTAAACCAGTACCAAAGAGTTTTCCGGCTTTTGATTCTTTCTTTTCTTCTGTATTATTTGTTTTGTTTTTAATAAAGCCAGCTTTTGAAAGAACTGCGACACCAACCATTAAAACTGCCTGACCAATTAATAATACAACAAGAACTCTTGCCTTAGGGTATGTATTAAGTATTATCATAGGTATAAAGCTTCCAAGCAAGTTTGAAAGACCAAGGTTGATTCCTGTTGTAAGGGAAACTCCTATGTAATCAATTGCTTTGCTGTACCAAATTGAACTTATGCCCCAGAAGAAACCGGCTAATGCTCCCCAGAACAAAGTGATTGACGGAGTTTGCTTAATATAGCTCATGTAATGAGGAACTTCAATGGAACACCAAATATGAGGAATACACAAAACGCCAATGATTGAAAACAATAACCAGAAAGCTTCCCAAGAAAAAGGCTGATATTTTTTAAAGCATATACCAAAACTTCCTTGGAATAAACATGCAAAAAGTAATACCGTAAATGCTACTGCCATGTAAATACCTCCTTATCGTGTATGATATGTTATTATTAATATGCCCTTAAAATTGGTACTATCACAATACCGCTAAAGCAAATCTATCACTTTAGGTATTTGTTGTCAATTTGCATTTTTGCAAATAAATTTTACTATTTTTTGTGAATATTTTAGTAATATTTTCATTTTAAGAAAAAATATATATAATTTTTTGTATATATTTTAACTTGAATTGAGTCTTTCAAAACTATATACTCATCATAACGGTACTACCAGAATACCAATATAACATTGGAGGTTTTACTATTATGGTTCTAAAAGGTATTACATGGTCACATAGCAGAGGGTATGTACCTCTTGTTGCAACTTCTCAGCGATTTTCCGAGTTGCACCCTGATGTAAAGATAGAGTGGGAACAGCGATCTTTACAGGAATTTTCGGATTTTCCTATTGATACTCTTGCTAAATCATATGACTTATTAATAATTGACCATCCTTGGGCCGGTTACGCGGCATCAACTGGAATTCTGCTTCCTTTAAATAAACATTTGCCTGAGGATTATTTAAAAAATCAAGCAGATAATTCTGTTGGCAAATCTTTTTTAAGCTATAATTTTGATGGTTTCCAAAGTGCTTTGGCCATTGATGCGGCTTCTCCGATTGCTGTATATAGGCCTGACTATTTTGAAAATAAAGAGCATGCCATTCCGGAAACATTTGAGGATGTGCTATCTCTTGCAAAAAAAAGAAAAGTGGCATTTTCAGGTATTCCGTTAAATCTTTTGATGGATTTTTATATGTTCTGTGCAACAGCCAATGACAATATTTTTCAAAAAGACAATGAATTAGTCGATATGCAGACAGGAGAAGAAGTTCTTGAAAATATGCGTGAATTAGCTTCATATTGCAATAACAATATATTTTCGTGGGACCCGATTCATGTCCATGAGGCTATGGCTTTGGACTCGGATATTGTTTATTGTCCTTATGTATACGGATATTCTAATTACTCAAGAAGAGGATACGGAAAGCATCTGTTAAAAGCATGCAATCTTGTTAAATATAAGGGAAATATGCTTAAAGGTGTATTAGGCGGAACAGGCATTGCGGTTTCGAGCAAAAGCAAATACATAGATACTGCGGTAGCCGTTGCAAAATACACCGCGTCGGAAGAAGTTCAGAAAACTATTTATACGGAAAACGGAGGACAGCCGGGACACAGAGCAGCTTGGCTTGACAAAGCAAACAATTATCTTACCTCGGACTTTTTTATAAACACGCTTCAGACTTTAGATAATTCTTATCTGCGTCCAAGGTATAACGGGTATTTGTATTTCCAAGATAATGCCGGGGTTTTTATTCAGGATTACGTACAGCATGGCGGAAACCCTAAAACGGTATTAACTAAGTTAAATGATTTATATTGCAAATCGAAGGGAGGTATATTATGAAGCCGCTAAACGGAATAATCGTATTGGATTTCAGTCAGTATCTTTCGGGACCTTCTGCGGCGCTGAGACTGGCCGACCTTGGAGCACGTGTTATTAAAATAGAACGACCAAAAAGCGGAGACAGCAGCAGAAGAATGTGTCTGCATAATCTGAAAAATGACGGCGACAGCGTTCTTTTCCAAACAATCAACAGAAACAAGGAAAGTTTTTGTGCCAACCTGAAGTCTGAAGATGATTTGAAATTGGTAAAAGATTTAATTAAGAAAAGTGATGTAGTCATAGAAAATTTCAGGCCGGGAGTTATGAAAAAAATGGGGCTTGGTTATACGGAAGTAAGCAGAATCAATCCTCGTATTATATACGGAAGTGTTACAGGTTATGGAAAGACCGGCCCTCTTAACAAAAAGCCCGGACAGGATTTGCTGGTTCAGTCTATGTCAGGGCTTGCTTGGCTTAATGGAAACGATGGCCAGCCGCCTATGCCGTTTCCACTTTCAGTTGCCGATTCATATGCGGGTGTTCATCTGGCAGAGGGAATTTTGGCATGTGTTTTCAGAAGATTTCGTACTGGGAAAGGCGGGTATGTTGAGGTAAGTCTTTTGGAATCCATACTTGATTTGCAGTTTGAAGTAATTACAACTTACTTAAATGACGGAAGAAAGGCACCTAAAAGAAGTAAAATCAATAATGCACATGCTTATCTGAGTGCTCCTTACGGAATTTACAAAACAAAGGATGGATACATAGCTTTGGCCATGGGTTCAATTTTGGAACTGGCTGATATTTTTAACTCCGATAAGCTGAAAAAATACAGTAATAAAGAAGAATGGTTTACAAAAAGAGATGAAATAAAGGCAGTGATTTCAGACATTCTTTTAAGTAATACTACCAACCATTGGTTAGAAATGCTGGAACGTAATAATTACTGGTGTGCGGATGTTTATTCATGGGATAAGCTGATGAACAGTGATGCATTTAAGGAATTAAAACTTTTAATCAATGTTAAGAGACCAAACTGCAAGGATTTAATAACCACACGCTGCCCTATAACGTTTGATGACAAAATAGAACAGTCGCAAAAATGGGCACCAAGATTAGGAGAAAATACACAGCAGATTATAGATGAATTTAAGTTAGGAGGCAGAGCATGAAACCTTTAGAGGGAATTAAAATATTGGATTTCAGTCAGTTCCTTTCCGGACCGTCTGCCGCTCTGCGTCTTGCTGATTTAGGAGCAAAGGTAATAAAAGTAGAAAAGCCGGAACAAGGAGACCTTTGCAGAAGCATGTATATTTCAAACTGTTACATTGACAAAGACAGCTCGCTTTTTCAGGCAATAAATAGAAACAAAGACGGTATTTCAATTGATTTAAAAAATAAAGACTCAAAAAATATTTTATTTGACATTATTAAAGAAGTTGATGTCGTAATAGTAAATTTCAGACCCGGAGTTGCAAAAAAGTTAGGAATTGATTATTCATCAATAAAAGATATAAACCCGCTTGTAATTTATGGTGAAATAACAGGATATGGAAAAACAGGGCCTTGGAAATCAAAGCCGGGTCAGGACCTGCTGGTTCAGAGTCTGTCAGGGATTACATATTTAAACTGCAATAAAGACCAACCTCCAATGCCTTTAGGACTTTCGGTTGCGGATTTATTTTCCGGACAACATTTGGTTCAGGGAATTTTGGCAGGATTAATAAAACGTGAGTCATTTCATGAGGGCTCTTATATTCATGTAAGCTTATTGGAATCTATTATGGATATCCAGTTTGAAGTATTTACAACATATTTAAATGACGGACACAAAACTCCGGAACGCTCAGAGATTAATAATGCAAATGCTTATATCAGTGCGCCATATGGAATTTATAAAACGGCGGACGGTTATATAGCACTGGCTATGGTTTCTATCCCACATCTTGGGGAACTTATTGGCTGCAATGAGCTTCTTTCTTATACTGATGAAACAAAATGGAGTACCAATAGGGATGAAATAAAGAAAATAATTGCAAATCATCTTGTTACACAAACAACATCACACTGGCTGTCGCTGCTGGAACCGGCAGATGTTTGGTGCGCTGATGTGCTTACATGGGATAAACTTTTTAGTACCGAAGGCTTTAAGAGTCTTGATATGCTGCAGGAGGTTGTTACTCCTTACGGAACAAAATTTTATACAACAAGATGTCCAATTACTATAGATTCTGAACATTATAAATCAAGTAAATCTGCTCCTGTTTTAGGACAGGATAATAAGACATATATTAAGGAGAGATAATTTTTATGGAAAAAATAATTTATTATGAAGAATATGAAGTAGGTAGTACGAGGAAAACTATAGGACGTACTATTACGGAAACGGATATTGTAATGCATGCTGGACAGACAGGAGACTTTTTCCCGCAGCATATGGACGCGGAATTTTGCAAAAATACTTCTTTTGGTCAAAGAATTGCACACGGAACACTTGTATTTTCAGTTGCAGTTGGAATGACAGCATCATTGGTAAACCCTGTAGCGTTTTCATATGGCTATGACAGACTTCGTTTTGTAAAACCTGTTTTTATAGATGATACTATTCACGTAGTAGTAACCATAAAAGAAAAAAGAGAAGATAAAAAGCATCCGGACAGGGGCTTTGTTGTTGAAAAACTTGATGTTATTAACCAGAAGGGTGAAACCGTTTTGGCTTGTGAACATATTTTGTCCTGCGAAAAAAAGAAAAACAAAGAGTAATTTAATTTGAAAGGAGAATGTTTATGGCTAACAGAATTGTATTAAACAATGTATCGTATCATGGCAAGGGTTCAATCAGTGAAATTGTTACAGAGGCGAAAGCAAGAGGTTTTAAACATGTTTTTGTATGCTCTGATCCGGATTTAATTAAATTTAAAATTACTACAAAGGTAACGGCGCTTCTTGATGAAGCAAAAATCCCATACACAATATATTCCGATATCAGGCCAAACCCAACGATAAAAAATGTACAAGACGGTGTTAAAGCTTTTAAGGAATGCGGCGCCGATTCTATTATAACTATTGGCGGCGGTTCTTCCATGGATACTGCAAAAGCCATAGGAATTATAATAAAAAATCCGGAATTTTCCGATGTACGTTCTCTTGAAGGGACAGCGCCTACAAAAAACCATGCGGTGCCTACAATTGCAGTGCCTACAACAGCAGGTACTGCCGCAGAGGTTACTATTAATTATGTTATTAAAGATGTAGAAAAACAAAGAAAATTTGTATGTGTGGATACTCATGACATTCCGGAAGTGGCGGTTGTTGACCCAGATATGATGGCCTCTATGCCAAAAAGTCTTACTGCTGCAACAGGGATGGACGCCTTGACTCATGCCATTGAAGGATATATTACAAAAGCTGCATGGGAAATCCCAAATATGTTCCACTTGGAAGCTATAAGATTAATATCAGAGAATTTGCGTAATGCTGTTGAAAATACGCCGGAAGGCAGAAACGGCATGGCGCTTGCTCAGTATATTGCAGGCATGGGATTTTCAAATGTCGGGCTTGGTGTTGCACATTCAATTGCACATGCATTAGGTGCTCATTATGATACTCCGCATGGCGTGGCATGTGCTATGATGCTGCCTATTGTTATGGAATACAATGCTGATGCCACAGGAGAAAAATACCGTGAAATAGCCAGAGCTATGCAGGTAAAAGGTGTTGACAGCATGACTCAGGAAGAATATAGAAAAGCAGCGATTGATGCAGTAAAACAGTTATCTAAGGATGTTGGAATTCCGGAAAAACTTACAGGAAAAATAAAAGAAGAAGACCTTGACCAGCTTGCAAAGGATGCTTATGCAGATGCCTGCTGCCCAGGAAATCCAAAAGACACTTGTGTGGAAGATTTAAAAGAATTATTCAGAAAAATAATGTAATAATAAAAAAATTTAAAAAAATGAGAATAAAAAAATAGACTGCAAATATTGTTTGATTTGCAGTCTATTTTTAAAAGCATAATATATTAAGAATTTTGTTTTTCTGATTTATGAATGTATGTAAACCAATATCCTAAACCTACAAGCACTGATCCGCCGACAATGTTTCCCAAAGTTACCGGAATCAGGTTTTTAATTATGAAAGCACTCCAAGTGAGTGAGGTAAGGTTATCGCTTGGATGAAGTTTAGCAATAGCATCAGCAAAAGCTCCTGTGCCGTTTGCAAAAAGACCGGCAGAAATAAAATACATATTTGCAACGCTATGCTCAAAACCACAGAGCACGAAAATCATGATTGGGAAGAAAAGACCTATAATTTTGCCTGCAGTATCTTTTGCGGCAAATGACATCCAAACCGCAATGCAAACAAGGAAGTTACAAAGTATACCGCGTATAAAAGCTACGCTGAAAGGAAGATTTACTTTTACAACAGCAGTATGAATTGCCGCAACACCGGCAACACCGTTTGGCAAAACCTTTAAGAAAGTATTGCCATAAACCAATAAAGCTGAAACAAGTAAGCTGCCTAAAAAGTTTCCTATATAAACAATTACCCAGTTTTTAAGCATGCTGCCCACAGTAACCTTTTTCTCAAGCACAGGAATAATTATTAGCGTATTTCCTGTAAAAAGTTCGCTTCCGGCAATAAGCACCATTGCCAGTCCGCCAGGGAATAGAATTGCTCCGATGATTTTGGCAACGGATCCCTCAAGTGTTGCTGACGCTATAGTAGATGTAACTCCGGCCAGTGCTATAAACATTCCTGCCAATATGCCAAGCCACAACATTCTTCCAGCGGATATCTTTGTTTTTTCAGTACCAATTGCAATATAATTTTGTGCAATTTCTTTAGGTGAGTTCATAATAATCCTCCATATTGATAAAAATAATCTTTATAATTGCAAGCCTGTTAGTCACAATTGAAAAAATAATTATTACAACCATAAAAATAACAAGCTTAAATAAAACTATTATCAATAACTTAAATATATTAAAAGTGTAACATATCACATTATTAAGCATTACATCAAAACAAGAGGAACACAGCTATATTAAGCTATCCTCTGTAATCTTCTGCTTGTTAAAAAACTCCAAAGAAGTCAGCCTGTTTGAGTAATTTAACATAGCAACCAATTATGTAAATTAAGAACTTTTAATAAAAAAATTTAACTTTAAATTGTTATTAAATATTACAAATAATTTTATCATGGTTATTAAACTGCGTCAATACATTAATGAATAACAAAAATTATCAATAAATTTGTATTTTAAGATAAAATTTGCACAACAGATACTCTTACAATAATTGTCTAAATATTAGACTTGCTCTTAATATGCTTGATACAGCATATTTTATTACAGTTTTGTTTAACAAATAATGCTTATAATATTGGCATAAAAATATTCTCCTGAATTAATATCTGTTTTTACATTAATCCAAGAGAATAAATTATTTAATAATCTGCCTTACAATGTAGTTTTTACTATTCGAATACTTGTCCTAAAAAACAACACTAAAGCCCTTTATTAAACAACATGAATTATATTATAATATGAACTTGACTATTCTGCTTTATCTATTAATGTATTGCCTTATTTATCTAATTAATGAAGCTGTAAATGTAATCGGCCTGTTCAGAAATACGTCATTGTCTACAGTGTCTACAATGCTGACTACTAAAATATAAGTTATACTGCTTGTATATTCTGAGAAGTATTTAACATCCTGAACAGGAATTGGCTGTGTTAAATCATCGTGATACGCTTCATCAATTTCTATGGTAGCTTTATAAATTTCCTGCCCTGATACAATAGAATTTTCATATATTCTTACATCGGCAGTAATAAACTCAGTTTTATCGTTATCTATATGAAATAATCCATTAAGCCAAATGAGGTCACCTTTTTTGATATTGGTAACTGTTAATTGAGAAATTACGGTAGGATTATTTACATTATCCGATATTAAAACTTCGTTTACTGTTGAATCCTGAGGATTTGCCGTAAAATATATAAAATCGTGTAACTTGCCAAAGCCACAAGGTTTTTTGTCATCTTTTGGATTGATAATAACAGGAGGAACAACTATATTGTTGTTGTTATTGTTATTACTGTCACAACATGGATTGCACCCATTAGGTCTGAGATAATCATACATTTTTGCATCATCCTTTTCATATAACTATTAACTATTAAATTTTTGACAATTTGATTGCTGCCAGAATATTGTCAAGCTCATATTTTAACTATACATTTAAGTTTTTTTAAAGGCGTTTTAGATATTTTGATTTATATTTCAAAGTATTTAATTCATTCAAATGTGTAAAAAGCTTGTACAATTTTCAACTAATTGCAAATAAACAATCTCTTTCCTCCATTATTTTTCCTTAATATATTATATGAAAATTTTGCAATATTGTGAAACATATAAATTGATTTAAGGGATTTTCATTTACTTGGCATTTTCTTTTTTATGTTGTTATAAATTAAAATAGTTCTGATTTTATGATTAAAGTTATATCAAATTTATTTTGTCTTTGACCTAATTAGACAATTAGATTATAATAACAAAAAAAGACAAAAATAAAGATGCCAGAAAATTTATTTTTAACGTGGCAAATGTTTTGAGAAACAATGAGTTTTTTAAGATTATATTTGCATCATAATTCATTTTAGTCGGGTAAAACAGTGTGTGAGGCATTCATGCCGCTCATCTTTTTATGCAACAATAACAAAAATTATTATATACAAGGAGTATTATTATGTTAGCAAAACATTCTGCAGAAAATTTAAATCAAATTATTGCAAAAAACCTAAAAGAACTGCGTCGTGTCCGTGGAATTACTTTAGATGATGCAGCAGAAGCTACAGGAGTTAGCAAGAGTATGCTGGGACAAATTGAACGCTGTGAGTGTGGACCATCTGTGGCGACATTATGGAAGATTAGTACAGGTCTGAAAATTTCATTTACTTATCTTATGACTGAGGAACATTCAGATGTGTATATTGTAGATAACAAAGAAATGGTACCGCTAACAAATGGCAACCCCGGATTTCGGCTGTATCCCGTGTTTCCAATAGGGCCTGGGCAAGACTTTGAAATTCTTTATATTGAATTAGATTCAGGTGCAATTTCATCATCCACTCCTCATGAAAAAGGAACGGAAGAGTTTACACTGGTCTATGCGGGTACACTGGAGTTACATGTTAGCGACAAAATATATTCCGTTAAAGCCGGACATTCTATCCACTATAGCGGTGACCAGCCTCATAGCTATGCCAATCGAAATGACGATATGGTGCAGATTTGTATGGTAATACGATATGGCAATAATTCCAGATAATTTTTTACATGTTTAGTTTTTTTTAGTTTATAATGTATTCATGATAATTATATAAATGCTTAAGCTCTCTTTTTCGTTTGCAAAAATGAGGGCTTTTTATTTTTGCCATTTTTTATATGAAAGGCAAATCAAAAAATAAAAAATATACAAAATATACAAAATATAAAATATTCTGTTTAGTATAGCATTTATATATGAACTTATGGAGTTTGAATGTTTTTAAAGTAGTTTTGTATAAAACTGCGAAGCTGATTGGCGGAACGAGACAGATAACGGTCACTATTCCAAGACAGATATATAGTGCGGCCAAAACCGGCTTCTTTAAACGAAATTAGCTTAACTTGCATATCTGAAGCGTTTCCCCATGTAATAGACGGCATTATTGAAATACCGAAATTAGATGAAATCAATTCTCTTAGCAAAGAAGGGTTTTCTGCTTCCATTACAATATTAGGGTTAAATCCGTATTTTTTGAAAATAGGAGTTACCGCTTTCCTCAGATTGCTTTCAGGTTTAAGCATTATAAATCTTTCGTTTTTTAAATCATTAAGACTTATAGACTTATTTAACGCAAGTGAATGTCCAAAAGGTACAGCCAAACATATATCTTCTCTGAAAAGCTGAATGCAGTTTTCGCAATTTATGCTATCATTTTGTGAAAATAGTTCTAAGTCCGCTTCACAGTTGCAAGTATCGCTTTGATTTATATATAGCTTTATGTTTGGATAAAGTTTGCGAAATTTTTGCAGTATGTCAGGCAAAAGTTTGGAACATGATGTTACCAGCAAAGATACAGAGCCTTCAGTATAATCATTTTGGTCAATCAATTCTTTTTTTAAATCTTCAACAAGACATTCGAATTTTTTGGCATATTTTAGTACAATTTTACCATTTTCATTCAAAATGATATGTTTTCCGTGACGTGAAAACAGTTGATTACCGAGTTCCGACTCCAATTTGTGAATTTGTTTGCTGATTGTAGGCTGTGGAATGAACAGCTCTTCCGATGCTTTTGTAATGCTTTCATATTTTGCTGCAGTTACAAAACAGTGTAACTGTATAGTGTCCATTTGTCTCACTCTCCTTATTCTAAATTTGAATAAATATATACAATATATATCATTGACAGACAAAAAAATCAATATACAATATAAATATAAAAGCAGTTACTGCTGAATCCATGTTAATTTTGTAATAAATTTGCGAAAATAACTGGGTGCCAATTGGTAAAAGTATATAATGATGAAATCACATAATAAGACGTCACTTATTTTATAAAAATGGTGAAGGAGAGGTAAACTTTATGTCTAATACTCAACAAAAAGAGGAAAAGGTTACTATAAAGGGATGGATAGCCCTAATTGTTTTATGCGTAATGTTTTCAGGAGTTTTCAAAAATTTTGACGGGCCATTAAAAGCTTTTGACTTTTTAAACTTGAGCGGCGCGTTTGGAAAAATTGGTGATACTGCCAATACATTTATAGGTTCAGGGGGAAGCGGGGCAAAGGAAGGTTTTCTTGAAGCATTAGCTCTTATTCCTGCGGTTTCTTTTGCAGTTGCAATGATTGATACTGTAACCGAACTTGGTGCAATGAATGCTGCTGTAAAATTATTTAATCCAATTTTAAAACCTATGCTTGGAATTCCGGGAGCATGCGGAATATCTTTTGTAGCAACATTTACCAGTTCAGACATTGGTGCAGTTATGACAAGGGAATTGTATGATGAAGGACAGATTACCGATAAGCAGCGCAGCATTTTTGCATCGTATCAGTATGCCGGGTCTGCAGTAATATTAAATACTATAAACACACAGGCTCCATTGCTTCCTATAGTGCTGCTGGCAATTGGACCTATTATAGTTCTGCTGTTTTTGTGCAAAGTGTTTGGTGCAAACATGGTAAGAATTATTCTTTCCATGAAAGAAAGAAAGGCAGGAGGAGTTGCAAATGGCTGAAGTAAACCAAGTGGCTGCTAACGAAAAAGCAGCGGACAAACCTATTAAAAAAAGTATTGTTGAAGTGTTCATGAAAGGCGCAAAAAAGGGATTTTACATAGGTGTTGAGCAGATTTTACCCGCAATGATTCTTGGATATGTAATCATTCAGTTTCTGAAGTTAACAGGATTAATTAATATTTTAAATATTATATTTGGTCCGATTATGGGAATTTTTGGTCTTCCGGGAGAAGCAATAGTTGTTATTATTTCAGCATTCTTTTCTAAAGCGGCTGGGGCTGCGGCAGCAGCAAACTTATTTAGCGAAGGAGTTCTTTCGGCTGCTCAATGTACTATTCTTATTATGCCTTGTATGTTAATGGGAACGCTTGTTGGACATTTTGCTCGTATTATTTTGGTTTCCGGTGTAAATCCAAAACACCGTGGCCTTATGTTACTTGTTCCAATTGTTGATTCAATTTTAGGTATGTTTGTTATGCGTATTATTCTTACAGTAATGGGGCTGATGTAACATGGAGACTGAAAGATATCAAAAAGTATGTTCATATATTGATGCTCATTTTAAAGAGATGATTTCTTTTTGGAAAGAGCTTGTGAATATGGAAAGCTGTGTTAGGGAAGCGGAAAATGTAAACAGAGTTGCTGATTTTTTGAAACACGCATTTGAAGCCGAAGGGTTTAGCTGTCAAACAGTTGATGTTGGTGAGGGCTGCGGACAATCTTTGATAGGGATTCTTGGTGAAGAACGCGGTGGAAAACCAATTATTTTCTCCGGACATATGGATACGGTATTTTCAAAAAACTCTTTTGGTGAAAATCCATTTCATATAGAGGGAAACAAGGCTTTTGGTCCGGGTGTTTTGGACATGAAAGGAGGAATTGTAATTGCTCTTTATACCTGCAAGGCTCTTAATGAAGCAGGATATAAAGAAACTCCTTTGAAAATTATATTTTCAGGAAATGAAGAAAACGCTCACTTAAATTCAACAGGAGATAAATTCTTTTTTAAAGAAGGTGCCGCAGGAAAATTTGCGTTCAATATGGAAACAGGTCGAATTGACGGGGCGCTTTGCTCAGGACGCAAGGGAGTTCTGCATGCCGATATAGAAGTGTGCGGACGAGAAGCTCACGCTGGAAATGATTTTACTTCCGGAAGAAATGCAATTGAGGAAATGGCTTACAAGATTATAGACATTCAGTCTCTTACTAATCTTGACGCAGGCACCACGGTAAATGTAGGAGTTATAAACGGCGGAACTGTGCCGAATGCAGTTCCCGGGAAATGCTCAATAAAAATTGATATGCGATTTTCAAAGGCAGCCGAAATAGAAAGGCTTAAAAAGGCACTTGCACAAATAAGCACATCTCAGCATGTTTCGGATGTGACATCTACGTTGTCATTTGGGTGTTACATGCCGGCATTCGAAACAAATAATGACGTAATTAATTTTTACGAGTTTGTTAAAGAAACCGCGTCGGAATATGGATTAAAAGTACCGTCCAGAGTATATCTTGGCGGCGGATCGGATGCTTCCATCATCCAAAAAGCGGGAACCCCTGTTTTATGTTCATTTGGAGCGCAGGGCGAATGGAATCATACAAGAAATGAATATGCACTTGTTGATAGTTTGCCATATCGCTGCAAATTAATTTGTGCGGTTGTGCTGAATCAAAAAAATTATAAAAATTAAGCGAGGAAAACATCAGATATAACTTACATACTAAGCTATAGGAGGAAAAAGTGCATATAACGCAGTTTGCTATTGGAATTTCAATGTGTCAGATGATTGGTTATCCGGGAACACAGATAATTTCAGATGAAATAGCAAACCCAGTAGGAGAAACACCGGAAGAAAAAGACTACCTTAGTGAAAAGATAGATACTGCTTATGTAATTTCGGGATTTACTACTGCGACAATTCTATCAGTTTTTGTAGCAAATTTTTTGGCACGTATTTTATAAACTATTTTTGAAAGGAGAATAGATTATGAATGAATTTATAGAAAAGGTAAACACATTTATTGACCAGCACCGTGATGATATTATTGCCACATGGCGTGATATTGTTAATTTGGAAAGTTTTTACGGAGACGCTGAGGGCGTAAACCGATTTGCAGCACGTATTCGCAAAGAATTCGAAAAAGAGGGATTTGTATGCCGCAGTATTCCTGTTGGAGGCGGCCACGGCGATGTTTTGGTTGGAACATTGGGTGATGACCGTTCAGGTGCTCCTATAATGTTCAGCGGACATATGGACACAGTATTTCCAAAAGGAAAACAGGGCGAAAATCCATTTCATATTGAAGGCGACAAGGCTTATGGCCCGGGCGTACTGGATATGAAAGGCGGTATTGTAATTGCATTATATACTGTAAAAGCTCTTAACCATATTGGCTACAATAAACGCCCGCTTAAGATATTGTTTGCGGGAGATGAGGAATGTTTACACTATGGTGCCAAAACTGCTGATGTCTTAATGGAAGAAGGCCGCGGAGCAGCATGTGCTTTTAATATGGAAACAGGACTGATAGATGACAAGATTTGCGTTTCAAGAAAAGGCAAAACTGAAATTCAGATTTTTGTTGAAGGAGTAGAGGCACACGCCGGAAATGAGTTTGAATTAGGACGCAACGCAATTGTTGAAATGGCAAAGAAAGTATCAGATTTAGCTGATTTAACAAATTTGGAAGCCGGAACTACTGTAAGCGTTGGCGTAATTAAAGGCGGCACTATGTCCGGAGCTGTTCCAAAACACTGTGAGGTTGCAGTTGATATGCGTGCAACTAAAGTTGCGGAGATGGATAAAGTTAAGAAACAGGCAGAAGCTGTTTGTGCCAAGACATACATTGACGGAACAAGCACGACTTTTAAATATACAACAGAAATGCTTCCGTTTGAGCGCAGTGATGCCGGCATGAAATTATATCAGAAAGTACATGATATTGCACTTTCAAGCGGTCTTGGGGACCATGACTGCAAGGACCTCGGCGGCAGCTCTGATGCGGCTTATCTGACCATTGCAGGCGTGCCTTCCGTATGCTCATGCGGTGTAAGAGGTCAGTGGAACCATACAGACAGAGAATACGCAGTTGTAGAGAGCATGTTTGAAAGACCTAAACTTTGGGCTAATGTTATTGCACAGTTGTTTTAATCAGTTACATAGTAATAATCAATACATGCTAAATCGTTGAGCCGGGGTGATTTTTAAAATCACATTAACCGGTTTGTTTTGGGGCATCTGAAATCGTTTTCAGGTGCCCTATTAACTTAATTGAGCAATTAAAAAAAGTGAAAAAAACTTTTTTAAAGGATTGTTATAAAGGGTTGACAGTATATAATGCAAATGTTATAATTCAGGAAAACAGAATACTGCACAAATAAGCAGTAAATTAAATTTAAAGGAGGGCTTTTTATGATCACAGATCGTATTGAAAAAATACGTCAAAATTACGTAAACACAAAACCGGCAATCTCCTATGAAAGAGCTTTGATTTGGACTGAGTCGCATAAAAAAACAGAAGGATTACCAATCTGTATACGTAGGGCGCAAGCATTTTATGATTGCTGCGATCAGATTGGCGTTCATATTTTCGATGGCGAGTTGATTGTAGGTGCTGTGGGTGAATTCCGCAAATGTGGAATCCTTACTCCTGAGTTTTCATGGATGTGGGTTGACAGTGAAATGGATAATTTTGCAACTCGTTCACAGGACCCATATATTATGACCGATGAACAGAGAAAATTTGTGCGTAAAAATATTTTTCCTTATTGGAAAGGCAAATCTCTTGAAGAAGCATTCTTAAAACGTATACCGGAAGATACCAAGCATATAGGTGTTGACACCGGTGTTATAGACAGCGATTCCAAGTGGCGTCAAGCTGTCGGCGAAGTTACACCGGATTATCAGGATGTACTGTTTAAAAAAGGCTTTGGTGGAATTATCAAAGAAGCCGAGGGACACATTGCAGCTCTTGATATGACGGATGCTGAAAGCGAAGATAAACGTGATTTTTACGAATCCATAATTTTAACATCTAAAGGTATTATACGTTTTGCAAACCGCTATGCTGATGAAGCAGAACGTATGGCAGCAGAAGAAGATGATAAAAAACGTGCTGAAGAATTAAGAGTAATTGCTAAAAACTGCCGTAAGGTACCAGAACATACACCTGAAAGCTTTTATGAAGCAATTCAGTTTATTTGGTTTGTGCAGATTGGAGGAATTCTTTCTGAGAATCCGCTTTCACTTAACCCGGGACGTTTTGATCAATATATGGACCCATATTATGAGTCGGATATTAAAAAGAACGCAATTACAGAAAGCTTTGCACAGGAGCTTATTGAGGCACTGTGGCTTAAATATTCGGAATGGGTTTGGACAATTTCTGCTAATACAGCCGATTATTTTGCCGGATACAATCAGTTCCAGAATCTGACTGTAGGCGGAAAAAAGAGCGACGGAAAAGACGGCACAAATCCTATAACATATATGGCACTTAAAGCTACAGAAGAAGTTAAAACTCATCAGCCGGGATTATCTGTAAGAGTACAGGCAGACTGCCCGAAGGAGTTTATGGATGCTGTAACACATCTTGTAAGCAAAGGAACAGGCTTCCCTGCTATTCACAATGATTCAGTAGGCTATCAGATGCTTATTAATGCCGGATATGAACCGGAAGATGCAAAAGACTGGAACAACTGCGGCTGCGTAGTACCTCACTTCCGTAAAACAGGAGAGTGGACTGCCGCTGTAAATATGAACTTTGGCTCAGCATTAGAGTATGCTTTAAATCAAGGCAAGAGTTTAATTACCGGTGAAAAAATGGGACTTTCAGAAAAACCGGCTAAGGATTTCAAGTCTTATGAAGAAGTAAAGGATGCATTTTACAAACAATTTAATAATTTGTGCAAACATTCAATAATTTTAACTGTGGAAGCACAGCGTCTGCACAAAGAAATGGTTCCTCGTCCGTTTTTGTCAAGCTGTATAGAAAATTGTATGGACAGCGGCAAGGATTTAAGCCAAGGCGGAGCCAAATATAATATAGGACCTGTTATTACAGGAATCGGCTTAGCTGTTGTATCAAACTCTTTGGCTGCTGTTAAAAAGCTGGTGTTTGAGGACCATGTCTGCACAATGGAGACACTTGCAAAAGCTCTTCAGGCAAACTGGGAAGGCTACGAGGATTTAAGAGAAAAGGCACAGGCTTGCCCTAAATACGGTAACGATGACGATTATGTAGATGATATAGCAATTGATGTTGCCAATCATTTCTATCGTGAAATCCATCAGTACAAAGATATTTTTGGTTCGCCGTTTAATACTGCTTTCATGGGTATTTCAAACTATATCCCTATGGGCAGAGTTTTAGGCGCTACTCCTTGCGGCAGAAAGAATGGAGATCCGTCAAGCGAGGGTGTTTCACCATATGTTGGAACAGATAAATCAACTCCGCTTGCAGCAATGAAATCAACTGCCAAGGTTAATCAGGAAATTCATTCCGGAGGTACTTTGCTGAACTTAAGATTAAATCCTGATTTGGTAGCTACAAAACGTGGTCAGGCAAATTTGGGATCTATGATTCAGACACTGTTTTCTCTCGGAGGATTTCATGTACAGTTTAACTGCATTTCTTCAAAGGTTCTTAGAGATGCACAGGCACATCCGGAAAATTATAAAGATTTGCTTGTAAGAGTTGCAGGTTATTCAACTCAGTTTGTAAACCTTTCCAAATCAATGCAGGACGCTATTATTGCAAGAACTGAACATTCGTTCTGATTAGAGAAAGTTATCCTTAAACAGGATTAAAATAAGCCTATGTGGCGTGGAAAAAGAAATCTTTTTCACGCCATTTTTATACTATATATTAAAAAATGTTTTTAAACTGAAAGGAGATTTATGGGCGGATATATTATGCAGTTGCAGAACTACAGTGTAAATGACGGAGAAGGTATCAGAACAGTTATATTTATGGCAGGCTGTCCGCTTAGCTGTGCATGGTGTTCTAATCCGGAAGGACAAACGAAAAATAACCCGATGGTTCATTGGGTGGAAACAGAAGATATTATAAAGGAAATTAACCGTCAGGCCATTTTTTATCGCTTTTCAGGCGGCGGAATAACTTTTTCAGGCGGTGAGGCAACAGCTCAGCCCGAATTTCTTAAAGAGCTTACAGACAGATTTTATGATGACGGATATGATTTGGCCATTGAGACATGCGGTCAATTTGATTTTAATACTCTGGCTCCAACGCTTAAAAAAATGAATTTAATATTTATGGACCTTAAACATATTGATTCAAAAAAACACGAGTTTTATACCGGAGTGGGAAACAGCTTAATTTTGGAAAATATTAAAAAGACAGCAGAACTTGGAGTAAAAATGGTTGTACGTGTGCCTACAATTATAGGAGTCAACGGTGATGACGAAACTATGAGTGGAATTTTTAAATTTTTAAGTAAAAATGCACCGTCTGTTGGTTTGGAATTGCTTCCGTATCATAAATATGGTGAAGAAAAATATCGCCAGCTTGGAAAAAAGTTGCCGGACAGCAGCTTTGAAATTCCAAGCGACGAACAAATGGACCATTGGCGTAAAATGGCCAGCGATGAGGGACTTAATGTTGTGTCTTATCGGTAAAACAAATGGCAATACTTCCTTTAGTAGGGGTGCTCTTTTTTGCAGATGAAAAAGCACCCCGTTTCATTTATTTGTCGGTATTATTGCTTTCTTGGTTTACTTTTGTACTTTTTTTTATATATCCAAAAATATATTGACCTTTCCGAATAACATCGCGAAGGTTATTGCCCGTGCTTACAACTACAAAATCATCGGCAGATTCATTAGATTTTTTAAGATTAGCAATTTTAATCCAAATATTATTTTTAATGCCTTTCCATTTTTCGGGATATTCATCATCCATGCATGGCGCCTTAGTAGGGGTTGAATAAGAAACAATTTTTTTTACATCGGCCTCATAAGCAATATTATTGTTTATGCCAGCTTTTTTACAATTAATAGCAAAATATATTTTTAAATGTCCACTCTCAGCCATTCTATTATATAATGTAGCTTTTTTTTCATTCATACCGGTTTTTAGACTATTTGTACTATACCAAGTGTACCCATTAGAATCACAATGCTGTTTATAAAGCTCTATTGTCTTCATTCCATCTATCTTTTCACCGCTGGCTGTTGTTGACACACCTAATTTCATGAATAAGGAAACATTTTTTGAAACAGTATCATTTCTATCCAGAATCATGTTTTTAGCTTCTTCTACATTTATTTTTTTAGATTTAAGTTCTGTGTAAAGGTCAATATCGGTAGCCATCATATATATATCCATCATATCGGATAATGCATCTTTAACTGTTACCCCCTTAACATCAATAAATTCTCTAAATACATCCTGTGTTGATTTTGGTACGCCTATAGTCATGTAATCTTGTCTGGCCATTGAGCAGTCTCCTTTCAAATACATTGTAAAAATAGGTACAGTGAATGTTAGCATCTATATACTATACCTATTTTTACAATGTCGCAAGAGCTTTTAAAAAAAATCATTTTCTTTTTGTCAAAGTTTTATTAAATTGTATGCTGATTTATGAAGTTTGCAAAAGCATTTATATTGTGCATTATGTTTTTATTAGAAAATGGTAAAATATGTGCTAAGTATAATAATCTATGGATGACAAGTTCTGTTAATCAAAAAAACAGGCTTTGTAAAACTTACATTACAAAGCCTGTTTTTTGTTATTAAATTATGGAGAGGGTTTTAAAATGTATTACCTGATTTTAGAGTTCTGTGTACGATTTAGTTTACAGCAATCAGGAACACTGTTACCAAATTCTTCCTGATTTGCTGATGATAAATGCTCAAAATATCTTTTAAAAGATGCTTTTAGTCTACTAAAAATTCCAAACATAAGCGGACATCTCCTTTAATATTAATCATTTACTTTAGTTATTAATGATTTTAATGTTTATTCATACTATTTCTATATGTTTAGTATAATAACAGAAAAATATTAATAAATTGTGTCGAAAGTGTGTATTTTTAAATAAATTAAATTTTGTTTAAGAAAATTGGTATTATATACAAAATATAAAGATGTGTTCTTAAGCAACACAAATAATGAAATGAAATTAAATATTAGTTACAATCACGGTGACATTTTTACATTTTTTGACACAATTTGTCGTAAAAAGTCGAAATATGTTGAATTGTTTGGACAAAAGTGATACATTAATACCAAATAATGTATTTGTATTTTACATTTTTACTATTTAATAAACAAGACCAGACTGCCGTTTATTTATGGTTAAGTATTGGATAAGGTGGCAAGGCCTCTTACAGTTCAAATGCAACTATTTACTTCAAAATATAGCATGAACAGTTATTACACAGTCAATTTTGTGAAAAATTATAGTTACATTTAAGTTAGTGCAAAAATAGCAGTATAGTTATATACCAATCAAATTAAAGGGGGCTGTAGAAAAAATAACAATTTAAAAAAGGAGGATTAGTAAAATAACAGTCTTTTAATTTTTCAATAATTATAATTATCAACTTTCATATTTTGACTGATAATAAAGATACTTTAAAAAAAGAAAAACAATTCATGACAGTAGTGTTTTAAACTGAAGCAACAAACTATCATTTACGTTTACACCAGCGTTGCCAATGCTAAGAATCAATACTATAAAATCTATATTTTCTGTAATCACGGTTGTAACATAATTTTAACCCAGGGGGATTGCTATGGATAAATATAAAAATATGAAAATATCAGGAAAGCTGTTAACAGGATTTATTATCGTTTCGGTTATTGCAACAATAATAGGCATATGGGGAATTTACGGACTTAAAAAAACAAATACTAATGAAACCGCAATGTATGAACAGAAAGTAAAACCTATTAACGACATGTTTACAATGGTCGAAAGTGTTTATCAAATGCGGGTTGAACTCAGAAGCGCAGTAATAAATTATGATAATGCTGAAAAGGTTAAAACTAATGAAACTAATTTTTTAGCATTAAGCAAAACATATAACGAAGCTTATAACAATTATCTTCCTACCGTAACCAATTCGGATACAATAGCTATGCTTAAAGAGTCAAATAAAATTTTTAATGATTCATTTACCCCTGCTGCGGAAGATACATTTAGGCTGGCAAAACTTGGAAAAATGAAAGAAGCTGACAGAGCCGGAGCTTCAAGCACTCAAGAAATAAGTACTATGATAAGCGACTTGGAAAAATGTCTTGACAGCCGTTTTGAAAGTATGGAACAACACAATGCAGAAAACAGAAAGTTTTCTGATATTACAATGGCAGTGCTTATAGCAATTGTTATTGCTGGTATTGCGGCATCACTGATTCTTGGAGTTAGTATTTCAAAAATGATAAGCAAACCTCTTAAGGCTATGGTTGAAACAGCACATAAAATTGCTCTTGGTTATACAGATATAGATGTTGAAGTTGACAGCAAAGATGAAACGGGCATGCTTGCCGATGCTTTTAGGAGTATGATTGACGGCATAAGTAACCAGGCTCAAATTGCCGAAACAATAAGCAAAGGTGATTTTACAGTTGATGTACAGCTAAGGTCGGAAAACGACACAATGGGAAAGGCTTTTGTCAATATAGTGGAAGCTCTTAACAAAGATTTTGCAGAAATCAGGACTTCTGCAGAGCAGGTATCAGCTGGCTCCGAGCAGGTGTCAAGCGGAGCGCAGGCTCTTTCACAAGGGGCTACAGAGCAAGCAAGTTCTGTTGAAGAGCTTGCCGCTTCAATAAGTGAGGTGGCTAATGAGGTAAAAGAAAATGCTGATAATGTTACTCTTGCTATGGATTATGTTGAACAGGCTGTAACCGGCGTAGGCCAAAGCAACGACCAAATGAATCAAATGCTTACTGCAATGAATGACATAAGCAATTCATCAAATGAGATTTCAAAAATTATTAAGGTTATTGATGACATTGCTTTCCAAACCAATATTTTATCGCTTAATGCGGCTGTTGAGGCTGCAAGAGCCGGTGATGCGGGAAGAGGCTTTGCGGTTGTAGCGGACGAGGTAAGAAATCTTGCTCTAAAGTGTGCTGAAGCTGTAAAGCAAACAACAATTCTTATTGAAAGCTCAGCAAATGCTGTAAAAAGAGGCTCCGATATTGCGAAAACAACAGCTCAATCGCTTTCCGACGTGTCTGAAAAAGCTTCTCTTGTAAACGAAACTGTAGAAAAAATTGCAGAGGCATCAAAACAGCAGTCTAACGCAATTAGTCAGATAAATATTGGTGTTGACCAAATTTCATCGGTTATTCAGACTAATTCGGCAACGGCTGAGGAAAGTGCTGCTGCAAGCGAAGAACTTTCAGGACAGTCCGAAATGCTTAAGAGCATGGTTTATGGAGTGAAACTTAAATAGTATAACAAATCAATTATAATTTGCATATTCAAAATCACAGAAAATCTATAAATGTATGAGGAAGGCTTAAGCTTAGCTGAGTGTTAAAGCATTTGATAGTTTTAATATAAAATATATATGTTAGTGGTTATTTAATAGCTCGTACATAATGTATAAGCTTCACCGTTTAGGCGGTGGGGCTTTTTCTGTTTTAAAGATTTATTTTGTTTTTTATAAGTTACTATTGAATTAACAATCCGGACTGAATAAAGAACGGTCCGGATTGTTTGTACATAAATTTCAGAATTATAAATTATGTTTGAAAAGGTGTTTGAACAAAATTTATGTATTGTTTTAACGAAGCTTCCATTCAGGTTTGCGTTTGTTTAAAAAGGCGTCAACCCCCTCGGAAGCGTCTTCCGTAGTACAAAGCAAAGCAAAATGATTATTTACAAGTTCAAAAGCCTTTGCGTATTCAAGGTCGGCTGCTCTATAAAATGATTTTTTGCCCATCTGAACGCCTAAAGGACTTAAAGCAGCAATCTTTTTTGCAAGAGCAAGAGTTGCTTCTTCCAATTTATCTCTTTCAACTACCTGATTTACCAAACCGATTCGTTTTGCTTCATCTGCATCAATTATATCTCCTGTAAGAAGAAGTTCCATGGCTTTCTTTCTGCCTAAGCATCTGGATAAAGGAACTGCCGGACCCATACAGAATAGGCCGACTTTGACAGCTGTGGCGCCGAATCTTGCGTCTTTGCTTACTACAGCAAGGTCGGATGATGCTACAAGTCCGATTCCGTTTGCTACTGCAACTCCATGTACTGATGTTATTACAGGTTTTCCCATGTTTGCAATAGTAAGACTCATTTTTTCCATATTACTAACCCAATCGTATAATTCACAAGGGGATTTGCCTTTTAATCCGTTAACATCAATTCCGGCACAAAAACCTCTGCCGGCTGCGTTTACAACAACAACCCTGACATCGCCGTCTTTTTCCATTTCTTCCAATGCTTCATTCAAATCTTTTGCCATTTGCATATTAAAGGTGTTTAAACTTTCCGGCCTATTTAGTGTAATTGTACCGATATAATCTTTTTTGGCAGTTAAGACTGTACTAAATGTCTTCATTTTTTAACCCTCTTTCTTTTATGGCTAATAAAGTTTTGCATCTGACTGTACTTAAAGAAGATAATAAATATATTCAAGCAACCTTTTTAAACTTTTCTTGCTTATATCACAAGTATACTACTTATTTAAAAAAATTAATATAAAATGTGAAAAAATAATGAGCATATGCCATTATTTCAGCAGTTAATTAATTTTATGCAAAATAAATTTTTATTACTATATAAAGATTTTAAGAATATTATATTATCTGCTTTGTGCATGAATTATAAATTTGACATAAAAAGACATTGTATTTTATTAAATACTTATAATGTGTTGACAGTACAAGTACGACGTAGTATCATTACAAACATAGGATGTCGTATAACAATAAACATCATGTTTGGAGGTATATATATTATGGCAAAGGTAATGAAAACTATGGATGGAAACGAAGCCGCGGCTTATGTTTCCTACGCACTCACTGAAGTTGCAACAATCTATCCTATAACACCTTCATCGCCTATGGCGGAAAAGGTTGATGAATGGTCGGCAAACGGTAAGAAAAATATTTTCGGACAAAGAGTTCGTCTTGTTGAGATGGAATCTGAGGCCGGTGCTATAGGTGCAGTACATGGCTCGCTTGAAGCCGGAGCTCTTACTACAAGCTATACAGCTTCTCAGGGACTTATGCTTATGATACCTACAATGTTTCGTATCGCAGGTCAGCTTAAGCCTTGTGTCCTTCATGTAAGCAGCCGTACAGTCGGAACACATGCTCTTTCTATATTCGGCGACCATTCCGATGTTATGGCTTGCCGTCAGACAGGCTTTGCTATGCTTTCGTCAAGTTCTGTTCAGGAAATTATGGATATAGGCGGAATTGCTCATCTCGCAGCAATTAAAGGAAGAGTTCCGTTTTTACATTTCTTTGACGGGTTCAGAACATCACATGAGCTTCAGAAAGTTGAAGTTATGGATTATGCAACATTAGAAAAACTTCTTGATAAGAAAGCTCTTGAAGCATTCAGAAAGAGTTCTCTTAATCCTGAAAGACCTGTACAAAGAAGTACTGTTCAAAGCGGAGATATTTTCTTCCAGGCAAGAGAAGCATCAAATAGATTTTATGACGCAATCCCTGATATAGTTGACGACTATATGAAGAAGATATCTGAAATCACAGGCAGAAAATATGAGCTTTTCAACTATTACGGAGCCCCTGATGCAGAAAACATTATTATAGCTATGGGTTCGGCCAGCGGTGCAATTAAAGAAGTTGTTGAGCATTTCAATAAATTAGGCAAAAAATACGGCTTTGTACAGGTTCATCTTTACAGACCGTTCTCAGTAAAGCATTTTCTTAAAGCAATTCCAAAAACAGTTAAAAATATTACTGTCCTTGACAGAACAAAAGAGCCGGGTGCTATTGGAGAGCCTCTTTATCTTGATGTCTGTGCAGCACTTAACGACAGCGGCATAAATAAAAAGGTACTTGCCGGAAGATACGGACTTTCATCAAAAGATGTTACGCCGGCACAGATGTATGCGGTTTATAAAAACATGGAATCATCTCAGCCGAAAAACCACTTCACTGTAGGTATAAATGATGATGTTACACATCGTTCGCTTGAAGTCGGAGATGAAATTGATGTTGCCGGAGAAGGAATTATAAGCTGCAAGTTCTGGGGCCTTGGCTCAGACGGTACCGTAGGCGCAAACAAGAACTCAATAAAGATTATCGGTGACCATACGGACAAATATGTTCAGGCATATTTTGAATATGATACAAAGAAATCAGGCGGCGTAACAAAGAGCAATCTTCGTTTTGGCGACAAGCCTATAATAGGCAGCTATGTAATTAAGAAAGGTGATTTTATAGCATGTCATAACCCTTCATACATAACAAGATATGATATTGTTCAGGATATAAAGCCGGGCGGAATATTTCTTCTTAACTGTCCGTGGGAAGGCAAAGAGCTTGAAGAAAAACTTCCGGGCAGAGTTAAAAAATATCTTGCAGAAAACAACATTAAATTCTATATAATTAATGCTACAAAGATAGCAGCTGAAATTGGTCTTGGAAACAGAACAAACACGGTTTTGCAGGCTGCATTCTTTAAACTTGCAAAGATAATACCTATTGATGATGCCGTTAAATATATGAAAGACGCCATATATACATCATATGGCAAAAAAGGCGACAAAGTTGTTAATATGAACAATGCGGCAGTTGACAGAGGCGTTTCGGATGTTAAGGAAATTACTGTTCCTGAAAGCTGGAAAAACGCTCCTGACACAGGCATGGCAGTTAAAGATATGTCTCATATGCCGGAATTTGTACGTAAAGTTATAATGCCTATAACAGAGCTTAAAGGCGACGAACTTCCTGTCAGCTCATTTGTGGGATACGAAGACGGTACGGCTCCTCTCGGCTCAACAAAATATGAAAAACGTGGTATTGCCGTAAAAGTTCCAAAGTGGGATTCAACAAAATGTATCCAGTGCAACCAGTGTTCGTTTGTATGTCCTCATGCCTCAATAAGACCGTTCCTTCTTTCGGAAGAAGAAAACAAAAAGAAGCCTGAAGGATATGATACAAAGAAAGGCATCGGAACAGAATATTATTTCCGTATCCAGACAGATCCTCTCGATTGCACAGGCTGCGGAAGCTGTGCAGAGATTTGTCCTGCAAAAGAAAAAGCATTGACTATGGTTCCTGTTGACGAGGAAATGCACGAAATGAAAAACTGGGATTATTCTCTTGCTCTTTCCGAGAAGAAGAATCCGTTTAAGAAAGGCACTGTTAAAGGCAGCCAGTTTGAACAGCCGCTTCTTGAGTTCAGCGGTGCTTGTGCAGGCTGCGGTGAAACTCCATACGCAAAACTTCTTACTCAGCTTTACGGTGACAGAATGTATATGGCAAACGGCACTGGCTGTGCTCAGGCTTGGGGTGCCGTTGCTCCTACTGTTCCTTACACAACTAACAGCAAGGGCCACGGACCTGCATGGAGCAATTCGCTTTTTGAAAACAATGCTGAATTCAGCCTTGGTATGTGCTTATCCGTTCAGCAGCAGAGACAAAGACTTTCTATGAAAGTAAACGAACTTATTAAAAAAGCAACAGACAAGAATCTTTCAGATGCTGCAAAAGAATGGCTTGATGCATTTGATGATAACGACAAGACAGTTGAAGCAAGTGAAAAACTGCTTAATGCTGTAAAGGCTTATAAACCAAATGATAATGAAACCAAAGAACTTAAAGACTTTATAATTGATAACAGCGAGCATCTTACAAAGAAATCAATGTGGATGTTCGGCGGCGACGGCTGGGCTTACGATATTGGCTACGGCGGACTTGACCATGTGCTTGCAAAAGGCGAGGATGTAAATATTCTTGTTGTAGATACAGAAGTTTACTCAAACACAGGCGGACAGTCATCAAAGGCAACACAGATGGGTGCAGTTGCGCAGTTTGCGGCAGCAGGCAAGGATACAAAGAAGAAAGACCTTGGCCTTCTTGCTATGACATACGGCAATGTATATGTAGCTCAGGTTGCTATGGGCGCAGATAAAAACCAGCTTGTAAAAGCTCTTGTTGAAGCTGAAAACCATAAAGGACCGTCACTTGTAATTGCATATGCTCCATGTATAAACCATGGTATAGTTAAGGGCATGGCATATGCTCAGCCTGAAAGCAAGGCTGCTGTTGAAAGCGGTTACTGGTTCCTTTACAGATATATTCCTGAACTTAAAAAAGAGGGTAAGAATCCGTTTGTACTTGATTCCAAGAAACCTACAAAACCTCTCAGAGACTTCCTTATGGGTGAAGTAAGATTCTCTTCACTTACAAGAACATTCCCTGAAAGAGCAGAAGTGCTTTTATCTCAGGCTGAAAAAGACTCAAAAGAAAAATATGAACAATACCTCAAATTATCTGAGGAAAAATAAAAAATACTAATTCAATAAATCCCATTTAACCAATACAAAATGTCAAAAAGGCACGCCGTTTATCCGGTGTGTCTTTTTGCATTAAAAGTATGTTTAATTTATAACTGGTACTTATGCGAAGCCTATTAAAGTTTAGTTCAAGCCTTTACTTTCAGTAATTTTGCAAGCAAAATCCGCCATCGGCGTCCGCATATCATTGCGGTACTAAAAGGCTTACAGAGTTTGAGACAGAGTCCTGCCAGTTTAAGTTTTTTGATGTTTGTAACTGTATTTTAAATAAAAAAAAGCACAGCAATATAAAATGCCATGCCTTTTTAAAATCATTATTTATTTTTTTCAAGATTCTGTTTCATCATAGCGCGAACTTTTAATGGAAGTCCGAAAAGATTAATGAAACCGTCGGCATCTTTATGGTTATAAAGGTCGCCTGTTGTAAAGCTTGCTATTGAAGCATTGTAAAGCGAATACGGGCTTGTTGCGCCTGCAGGTGTAATATTGCCTTTATAAAGCTTAAGTTTTACCTGTCCTGTTACTACCTCGTTAACTGAGTCAAAATATTTTGAAAGGGCTTCACGAAGAGGTGTAAACCATTCGCCGCTGTATACAAGCTCTGTAAATTTTGTAGAGCAGACTTCATTCCAAGCCTGAGTTTGTTTGTCAAGGGTTAAATATTCAAGCTCTCTGTGAGCATAGTAGAGAATTGTTCCGCCTGGTGTTTCATATACACCTCTTGATTTCATTCCTACAACACGGTTTTCACATATATCACGTATGCCTATGCCGTTTCTTCCGCCTATTTTATTAAGCTCAACAAGAAGTTCCTTTGGCGTAACTGCTTTGCCGTTGAGTTTTGTGCATATTCCGCTTTCAAAATCAAGTGTTACATATTCGTCTTCATCCGGTGCTTTTTCAGGCGGAACGCTGATTTTAAGAAGATGTTCATAGTTTGGCTCGTTTGCCGGATCCTCAAGGTCAAGACCTTCATGGCTTATATGCCATATATTTCTGTCACGGCTGTAGCTGTCATCCTTTTTAACAGGGAAAGGTATGCCTTTTGATTTTAGGTATGCTATTTCGTCATCCCTTGATTCCATATCCCATGTATCAAGTCTCCAAGGAGCTATTACCTTGAGGTCCGGAGCAAGAGCTTTTATTGCAAGCTCAAAACGAACCTGGTCGTTTCCTTTTCCTGTAGCACCGTGGGAAATTGCCGTAGCGCCTTCTTTTCTTGCTATCTCAACGAGTCGTTTTGCGATTATAGGTCTTGCCATAGATGTTCCGAGAAGGTATTTTCCCTCATATACGGCGTTTGCCTTTACACATGGGAAAATTGCTTCCTTTATAAATTCATCTGTAATATCTTCTAAATAAAGTTTGCTTGCGCCTGTTTTAAGCGCTTTTTCTTCAAGACCTTCTGTTTCCTTGCCTTGTCCCACATCAGCACATACTGCTATAACTTCTGCGTCGTTATAATGTTCCTTAAGCCATGGTATGATACAGCTTGTATCAAGACCGCCTGAATACGCGAGTACAATTTTTTCTTTAGCCATTTTTCTTTCCTCCCAGTTTGCTATACTTCCCAAATTAAATGGTACTATGATTATACATGCTATATAAAAATTTTTCAATTATTTTTTTGAATTTTTATTGCATAATATTAAAAAAGTTTGTATAATTATTTAATATTTCAAGGAAGAAATATTTTTGGAGGCGAAAAGATATGATAAAAGCTGGAGTTGTTGGAGCCACAGGTTATGCCGGAAATGAATTGGTACGTATACTTATGCAACACCCTGAAGTTGAGATAACTGATTTGACCGCACACAGCTATGTAGGCAAAAAGTTCAATGAAGTTTATGAAAATTACAGAGACATAAATGAAATGGTATGCGGTGATTTTAATATGGAAAGGCTTGCCGAAAAATGTGATGTCGTATTTTTGGCACTGCCTCACGGAGTAGCTTCAAAAGTTGTTACAGAAGAAATACTTCAAAAGACTAAAGTGATTGATTTCGGAGCTGATTTTCGTCTTAAAGACGCAGATATATACGAGAAATGGTATGGCGTTAAGCATTTTGGAAAAGATATTTTAAAAGACGCCGTTTACGGGCTGTGCGAAGTAAACAGAGAAAAAATAAAGGGCAAACAGCTTATCGCGAACCCCGGATGCTATACCACATGTTCTATTTTGTCTTTGAGACCGCTTGTGGCAGAAGGACTTATAGATTTGGACAGTATTATAATAGATGCAAAATCAGGTGTTACAGGAGCAGGCAGAGGGCTTAACATTGCAAATATGTATGACGAATGCAATGAATCAGTTAAGGCATATAAGATTGCTTCCCACAGACATACGCCTGAAATAGAGGAACAGCTTGGATATGCGGCCGGAAAGAAAATAGTATTGCAGTTTACACCGCACCTTATACCTATGAACAGGGGCATACTTGCAACATGCTATGCAAAGCTTATTAAAAACGTCTCATATGCCGACGTAAAGGCGGTTTATGAGAAGTATTACAAAAACGAGTATTTCGTACGTCTTACAAAAGAAGGCGTTTTTCCGGAGACAAGATGGGTAAAGGGTTCAAACTTTATTGATATAGGGTTTAAGATTGATGAAAGAACAGGAAGAATAATTGTAATAGGAGCTATAGATAACCTTGTAAAAGGTGCAGCAGGTCAGGCAGTTCAGAACATGAATATCCTTTTTGGACTGGATGAAAAAACAGGGCTTGAGCTTGTTCCGGTATTTCCTGTTTAAAAAAAGGAGTGTCGTTTTATGAGAGTAGTAGACGGCGGTATAACGGCGCCTATGGGATTTGAGGCTGCCGGAACGCATATCGGCATTAAAAGAGTAAAAAAAGATATGGCTATGATTGTAAGCAGTACAGATGCATATGCCGCCGGTGCTTATACCACAAACACTGTCAAAGCGGCACATATACTTTGGGACAAAGAAATAACGGACTCAAATAAACCTGTGCGCGGTATCATTGCCATAAGCGGGAATGCCAACGCCTGCACCGGAGCAAGAGAAATTAGAGATAATGAACTTATGGCGCAGACAATGGCTGACCTTATGGATGTCGATAGGGAACAGATTTTGACGGCGGCTACGGGCATAATCGGTCTTGATATGCCTATGGATACAATAATAAAAGGTGAGAAAATATTGTATCCGGAGCTTTCTCGCAGACGCGAGGACGCAAAAAATGCCGCTGCCGGAATAATTACAACAGACACATTTTTAAAAGAAATGGCTGTTGAGCTTAATATAGAGGGGAAAAGTGTTCACCTTGGGGCAATGGCTAAAGGCTCAGGCATGATACATCCCAATATGGCTACGGTACTTTCGTTTATAACAACCGATATTGCCATAAGCCCTAAACTTTTGAAAAAAGCACTTTTGGATTCTGTAAAAGACACATATAATATGATTTCGGTAGACGGAGCAACGAGTACAAACGATATGGCGCTTATTATTGCAAACGGTATGGCAGAAAATCCTATAATTACTGAAGAAAATGAGTTTTATTTGAAATTTGCAAAAGCAGTTGCTTTTATAAATAATAAGTTTGCTCAGGATATAGTTCATGACGGCGAAGGTGCCGGAAAGTTTATTCAGGTTGATATTGAAGGTGCGAGAACGGAAAATGATGCCAGAATACTTGCCAAGGCCATAGTAAACGATAATCTTGTTAAGACAGCTATGTATGGTGAAGACGCCAACTGGGGCCGGATTATGGCTGCAATGGGCGGCAGCAGCGCGTATTTTAACCCGGATAAAGTACACATGACGTTTTCCAGTGAAAAAGGGAAAATAGTGCTTATGAGAAATGGCGAGCCGGAAGAATTTGACGAAAATCTGGCAGCTGATATTCTTAGCGAGCGTGATATTTTTGTACGTATAAGATTAAGTGACGGAAATGAAAAAGCCAGAGCTTGGGGTTGTGATTTGGGACATGAATATATAAGAATTAACGGTGAATATAGGTCAAGAGGATAAAGAAGAACGTTTCGGCCCTCATCCGGAATTTTATTAAATAAAAATTTACTTTTCTTGTTATCAAGGAGGATACAATAGATGAAATCAATAGAAGGTTCGGTTACAGCTGCAAAGGGATTTAAAGCAACGGGTTTTGCAGCCGGAATTAAGAAAGACAAAAAAGACCTCGCGCTTATTGCAAGCGATGTTCCGGCAACAGCCGCGGGAGCTTTTACCACCAATGTGGTGAAAGCAACATCGGTTATGAGAAACATGCAGATACTTGAAAAAGGAATCAAAATAAGCGGTATTGTGGCAAACAGCGGAAATGCCAATGCCTGCACTGGTTCTTTGGGCGTTAAAAGCAACAAAGAAATGGCGGAATGCTATGCAAAATGTCTGGGGGTTGAAAGTAATGCAGTGCTTACAGCTTCTACAGGTGTTATCGGTGCAACTTTTCCTATAGAAAAAATAACAGACGGAATAAAAGGCGCCTTCCATAATCTTGGATACAAAAGAGATGACGCGCTTCTTGCAGCTGAGGCTATTATGACAACCGACACATACTCAAAAGAAGTTGCGGTGGAGTTCGAGCTTGGAGGAAAAACAGTGCATATGGGCGGAATGGCCAAGGGCTCGGGAATGATTTGTCCTAATATGGCCACAATGCTAAGTTTTATTACAACAGACGCCAACATAAGCTGGGCACTTCTTAACAGCGCACTTAAAGAGGACATAAAGTCCACATATAATATGGTTTCCGTTGACGGTGACACAAGCACAAATGATACGGTTATTGTTTTGGCAAACGGCATGGCGGAAAATGAATGTGTTGAAACAGAGGGCGAGGATTACAATACATTTAAAGAAGCTCTGCACTATATAAATGAAAGACTTGCCAAAAATCTTGTGCGTGACGGTGAAGGTGCCACAAAGTTTATTGAAGTAAACGTAAATGGAGCTAAAACAAAGGATGACGCCAAAACTATTGCGAAATCTGTTGTAAAATCAAGCCTTTTTAAAGCTGCTATTTTTGGCGAAGACGCAAATTGGGGACGTGCTTTATGTGCCATGGGCTACAGCGGTGTGAAATTTGACCCTGAAAAAGTAGATATTATTTTTGCAAGCGACGCGGGCGAAATACTTTTGATGTATAACGGCACACCTATTGTGTTTGACGAGGATAAGGCAAAGAAAATATTAAGCGAAAAAGAAATTAAGGTAAATATTGTAATTAGAGAAGGCGACAAAAGCGCAACTGCTTGGGGCTGTGACCTCAGCTACGAATATGTAAAGATAAACGGTGATTACCGTTCATAATAGGAAAGAGGACAACTTATGCAAAATTACAGCAAGTATATACACAAGGCGAATATTCTTACAGAGGCTCTCCCTTTTATAAAGGAATTTAAAGATAAGACAATTGTAATAAAATACGGCGGAAGCGCTCTTGTTAATCCGCAGATAAAGAAAACAATAATAAAAGATATAGTTCTTATGAAGCTTGTGGGAATGAAGCCGGTAATAGTACACGGCGGAGGAAAAGACATAAGCAGTTTTTTAAACAGACTTGGAATAGAATCGAAGTTTGTAAACGGACTGCGTGTTACGGACGGCGATACTATGGAAGTAGCCGAAATGGTTCTTGCCGGAAAACTTAACAAACAGATAGTAACGGATATTGAACTTGACGGCATTAAAGCTGTAGGTATTACCGGAAAAGACGGAAATACGGTATATGCCGAAAAGATACATAAAGATGATGTGGATTACGGTTATGTGGGAGACGTAATAGCTGTTGATCCGAGCTTGGTAAAAACGCTTATTGACAATGACTTTGTTCCTGTAATAGCGCCTATAGGAAAAGATAAAATGGGACAAAGCTTTAATATAAATGCGGATTATATGGCTGTTGCAATAGCAGGAAGCCTTAAAGCCGAAAAGCTTGTATTTCTTACAGATGTTCCGGGAGTTTTAAAGGATGTAAATGACCCGGAGAGCATAATTAGTTTTATGAATGCGTCTGATGTATCGTCGCTTATAAATGACGGAACAATTTCAGGAGGCATGATACCTAAAGTTGAGTGTTGTATGGAAGCGGTAAGACAGGGAGTTAATAACGTGCATATACTTGATGGGAGAATAGAACACTGCCTAATATTGGAACTCTTTACAACTAAAGGAATTGGTACTATGATAGAAAATAAGTAAATTGTTTTATAGATTGGTGCCGAAGGCAAGATAAAGTTTACGGCTGCACTTTTAAGTACCGCGAAGATGCGCGGACGCCGTAGGCGGATTTTGCTTTAGCAAAATTACTGACAGTTAGGGCAGTCCGGGATTGGGGTGAAACACCAAGGTTTTAGCTTATTGCAGCTACTGCAATAAAAGAAAATTGTATTCTTGTTACAAATGACATTGACTTGACAAAACGAGTTAAAGCTAATAATGGAAATGTTATCTCATTTGAAGAGTTTAAAAATTATTATATAAAATAATTTTTTTTCAGAAAGGAAGTATAAAGATGAATAAAACAGAAGAACTTGCTGCACGAGGCAGCAAAGTTATTATGAATACATATAGCCGTTTTCCTATTGCTTTTGACCATGGCAAGGGAATGTATGTCTGGGACATGGACGGCAAAAAATATCTCGATTTTGTAGCAGGCATAGCCGTAAACTCTTTGGGCCACGCAAATGAAAAACTTTGCGAAAAAATTTCAGAGCAGTGCCGTAAGCTTATGCATGTTTCAAACCTTTATTATACTGAGCCGCAAATAGAGCTTGCCGAAGAACTTTGTTCACACAGCTGTTTTGATAAAGTGTTTTACTGCAACAGCGGTGCCGAAACAATAGAAACAGCACTTAAAATCTGCCGTAAATATGCTACAATGAAAAATAAGCCCGGCAGAGATATAATATGTATGGAAAAATCATTCCACGGCAGAACATACGGTGCTGTTACCGCTACAGGCCAGGACAAATACCATAAGGGCCTTGACCCTATGATTCCGGGTATAAAACATGTGCCTTTTAATAATTTTGAGGCTTTGAAAAACGCTGTTGATGAGAACACATGCGGTATACTTTTGGAGCCTATACAGGGTGAAGGCGGAATTATACCGGCCAAGAAAGAATATCTTCAAAAAGTACGCGCCCTCTGTGACGAAAAAGACATAGTCCTTATTTTTGATGAGGTACAATGCGGAGTAGGCCGTACAGGAGAACTTTTTGCTTATCAGGTATACGGTGTAGAACCTGACGGAGCCTGCTTTGCAAAGGGACTTGCCGGCGGCATACCTATAGGTGCTTTTATGGCTAAGGATAAACTGGCAGAGGCTTTTAAACCGGGGGACCACGCTTCTACATTCGGAGGCAATCCTTTTGTTACATCTGCAGGAACTGTTGTAATGGATATGCTTTTTAACGGCGGACTTCTTGAAAATGTAAAAAAACAGGGCAAACTTCTTTCTGAAAAACTTAACGCACTTAAAGACAAATATGATATAGTTAAAGATGCAAGAGGCATAGGTCTTATGCAGGGAATTGAGCTTACCATACCTTCAGGGCCTGTTGTTGCTGATTGCATTAAAAACGGATTGCTTCTTGTGGGCGCAGGCACAAATGTTATACGTTTTGTTCCGGCTCTTATTGTAACAAGTGCAGAAATAGAAGAAGCAATGAATAAACTTGACAAAGCGCTTGACAGAGCGTCTAAATAAAAGGAGGACAGCTCATGAAACTGGTTACTTTTTCACAAAACGGAATTGACAAAACAGGTGTGTTTTCAGACTGCGGTATAATACCGCTTAGGGAAAACGGTTTTGATTATGAAACAATGAATGACGTGGTTTGCAAAATGGGCAAAGACGAGCTTAAGAAGCTTAAAGAGCTTGAAAAATCAGGCAATGCAAAAGGTATACTCAGCAAAAATGATGTAAAAATTGAGGCTCCTATACCAGAACCTTTGCAGGACCTTATATGCCTTGGTATAAATTACATGGCACATGCCAAGGAATCAATGAGGTACAAAAAAGACGCCTTTGAAACTGATAAAAACTATGCTGTTTATTTTGCCAAAAGAGTAAACAGGGCATGGGCCGACGGTGATGAGATACCGTCATACAGTGATTTTATATCAACTCTTGACTATGAGTCGGAGCTTGCAGTTATTATAGGAAAAGACGCCAAAGACGTTAAAAAAGAAGACGCGTATAATTATGTTTTCGGATATACAATAGTAAATGATGTTACAGCAAGAGAGCTTCAGACAAAGCACAAACAGTGGTACTTTGGAAAAAGCCTTGACGGGTTTACGCCTATGGGACCATGTATACTTACATCCGATGAAGTTGAAAATCCGCCAGTATTTAGGGTGAAAAGCTATGTAAACGGTGAACTTCGCCAAGACGGAACAACTGACCTTCTTATACATGATATCCCTGAAATAATTTCAGAGCTTTCTCATGGCTTTACTCTTAAAGCCGGAACCATTATATCAACCGGAACGCCTGCCGGAGTAGGCATGGGATTTCAGCCGCCTAAGTTTCTTAAGCCGGGGGACGAAGTTGTATGCGAAATAGACGGAATAGGGAAAATAGCAAATAAAATCAAATAATATTATAAGCCGGAGTTATTAATACTGCGGCTTTTTCGTGTATATGTTTATATTCTGATTTTTAAGGAGGCATATGTAATGAAAATTGTTGTTCTTGAACCGCTTGGTATTTCAAAGGAAAAAGAAATGCAGGCATCTGAGAAGATACGAAACGAGGGACATGAAATTGTTTTTTGTGAAACAAAAACAGATGATTTAGCTGAGCTTGAAAAGAGAGGCAAAGACGCCGATGTAATAATAATAGCCAATATGCCTTTCAGAAAAAACATTATAGAAAAATGCAAAAAACTAAAATTTTTGTCTGTTGCGTTTGCCGGAGTAGACCATGTAGACGTGGATTACTGCAAAGAACGTGGAATAATGGTATGCAATGCCGCAGGATATTCTAAAAATTCGGTTCCGGAACTTGTTTTCGGACTTGCTATTTCTGTTTTGAGAAATATACCGCAGTGTGATTATCAGGCAAGAAACGGCGGCACAAAAGCCGGACTTGTGGGAACTGAGCTTTTCGGGAAAAAATTTGGCGTAATAGGTACAGGAGCCATAGGTTCGAGAGTATGTGAAATAGCACAGGCTTTTGGATGTGAGGTTTTGGCATACAGCAGAACTAAAAAAGAAGCACTTATTAACAAGGGTATAAGATATGTATCTCTTAATACACTTCTTAAAGAATGCGATATTATATCCCTTCATGTACCATATAATAAATCTACCGACAAGCTTATAAATGCCGAAAAAATAGCAATGATGAAAAAAACTGCTGTAATTATAAATACGGCAAGAGGGAAAGTTGTGGATTCGGAAGCTCTTGCGTTTGCTCTTAATGAAGGCAGAATTAACGGAGCCGGTATAGACGTGCTTGAAATGGAACCGCCTTTCCCAAAAGACCATGTACTGCTTAAAGCAAGGCATACTGTTTTTACACCGCATGCGGCTTTTGCATCTGAGGAAGCACTTTTTACAAGAGCACAAATTGTGTTTGACAATATTGAGCTTTGGGAAAAAGGCATACCGCAGAATGTATGCAGCTAAACTTATTTAAATATAGTCGACAAGACTGCTGAATATAAATCGGCAGTCTTTTTTTATTATTTTTGAGTTGATAAAAAATAAGTTCCTATTGCCATAATTATTAACGCAGCAAAAAATGATAATTTAGGCATTTCTCTGAAAATAATAAGTGAGAAAACAACTGATATAAACGGAGACAAAGAACAGTATGTGCTTGTCTTTGCCGCGCCAAGTGTTCTTTGGGCATAAATATAATAAAAAGTACTTAATCCGTAAGATAAAAAACCTAAGAAAACAGCACCGGAAATCAGAATGAATTTAGTGAAATGCTCACCAATGATAAGTGCAATGATAAGTGAGCCAAAGCCTGAAAGAAGGCCTTTTATTATTACTATCTCTATTGGATTCTTGCTTGACAATACTTTTGAACAATTGTTTTCCAAACCCCATATTACACAGGCAAGCAGTATAAAAGCTGAGCCATAAGAAAAAGAAAAACTGCTTATATCTTCAAATGATAATATAATGCTCGAAATTGTAACAAGCACAATTGCAATCCAAGTACGTTTTGTTATGGTTTCTTTAAATATAAAAAAAGCAATTAGGCTTGTAGATGCAATTTCAAAATTATTCAGCAATGACGCATTTGCGGCTGTCGTTTTGGAAAGGCCTATCATAAGGCAGATAGGGGCGGCTATATCCAAAATAACCATAGCAGCAGTGTAAGGAAAGTCTTTTTTTGTAAGAGGTTTTTCATTAGATGAAAAGCCGAAAATTTTTTGCAGCAAAACAACAAATGACAATCCTATTCCGGCACCAAGATACAAAAACGCAGCCATCATTGTTGGCGGTATATATGACAGAAACAATTTTGAAGCAGGTGCGCTTATTGCATAAAGAAAAGCCGATAATAAAGCAAAACATATGGGTTTTATTGAATCTGAAATTTTCATGTGAATACCTACTTCATAAATTTATCTATTGCAGAATTTAAGTCTTTTACAGCTTCCTCGTCTCCGCTTTTTACAGCTTCAACTATGCAATGTGACAGGTGTTCTTTTAATATTTCTTTTCCTATATTGTTTACTGCAGATTTTACGGCGGCAAGCTGTATAAGCACGTCACTGCAGTCTTCTCCGTTTTCAACCATTTTTTTTACATATTCAAAATGACCGATTGCTCTTGAAATTCGGTTTAATATCTTTTTTATGTCTTCTTCGTTATGTAAATGCGTTTGCATTTTATACACCTCTTTATACAAATATCCCCTGTATGGGGATACGAAAAGTATAGCACTTTAATATAAAAAACACAAGGGTATATATTTTTATATAACAAAAGACCGGATAGAATTTAATCTATCCGGCTTCTATAATAAAGGGGATTATATGAGGTTATTACTATGTTTCTATGTTTTGCGCTATCTATTTAATTATCTAAATGTATTCAAATAATTTATGTCGTGCCAAAATATAAGTTTAGTAGTAGCCATTTTTGCTTTTAAGGATATGCACATTTAAACTTGACTTTTTGTAGAACGAATATGTGCTGCAACCTTAACGTCTTCTTTTTTGATATGATTTATAAACCAGCCGCCGATGCTTGTGTTTACTTTACCAACCATTACAATCGTAGGACCATCTTTATCAAGCTCTTTAATTATGTCTCTTACAACTTTCTTAAAGCCCTCATGATATTTCTTGTGGTTTACATAATCCGGATAATGGCTTGCAAGCTGAAGCTTTTCCTCATCCGCAAAATGTTTGTTTGTGTAATCATATAAGAATTTTGCTATGCTGTTTAAAGTCTGTCTGCCTTTGCCTTTTGAGCATGCATCCAGAAGCTTGTTGATTGCAGCTATAAGCTCTCTATGCTGTGAGTCTATTGTAGCATTCCCTGTCAATAAATCGGGTGTGAATTCAAATGCCATTAGTAATTACCTCCATTTTATTGAAATATACTTAGCTGAAAATGGCTAACTCTTTATATAAAATTATTTGAAGTATCTGTTGTAAAGGCCTTCAAATGCCTTGCCGTGGCGAGCTTCATCTTTTGCCATTTCATGTACTGTATCATGGATTGCGTCAAGGCCGGCTGCTTTTGCTCTCTTAGCAAGGTCTGTCTTGCCTGCGCAAGCTCCGTTTTCTGCTGTAATACGTACTTCAAGGTTTTTCTTTGTTGAGTCTGTAACAACTTCACCGAGAAGCTCTGCAAACTTTGATGCGTGTACAGCTTCTTCAGAAGCAGCTTTTTCATAGTATAAGCCAACTTCAGGATAGCCTTCTCTATGTGCTACTCTTGCCATTGCAAGATACATTCCAACTTCTTTGCATTCGCCTTCATAATTTGCTCTGAGGTCTGCCATAATGTCATCGCTTGAGCCTTTAGCTACGCCTACAACATGTTCTGCTGCCCATGAAAGGTCATCAGACTGCTCAACAAATTTTTCCTTTGGAGCACCGCATACTGGACATTTGTCCGGAGCTTCATTTCCTTCAAAAACATAACCGCATACTGAACATACAAATTTTTTCATATTGAATTCCTCCTAAAATATAAATGTTTTAAACTGTAATTTTCTTGGCAAGTTGAATAACTCTTATCTGAGAATCATTATAAATTACTTATTTCGGTTTGTCAACACTTTTTTTATATTTTTTCAATGATTTTAAAAAAAAGTGTTCAAAGAATTCAAATTTTGATATACTTATTTTAATAATTACATTTAATAGAGGGAGAAGCAGTATGAACAATTTTGATAAAGAAAAAGTAACTGCCGGATTTAGGCTGCTGAAGAAAGAAAAGATAAATGATATAGATTCTGTGTGCCATGTGTTTTTACATGAAAAAAGCGAAGCAAAGCTTTTTTACGCACAAAACAAGGACATAAACAAAGTATTTTTTATATCTTTAAAAACTCCGCCTTCAAACGACTGTGGATGTGCGCATATTATGGAACATTCGGTATTATGCGGTTCTGAGAAATATCCTGTAAAAGACCCGTTTAATGAGCTTGAAAAGGGTTCTTTAAATACATATTTGAATGCTTTAACTTATGCAGATAAAACGATGTATCCTATTGCAAGCTGCAATGAAAAAGATTTTGAGAATCTCTTTAAAGTTTATGCAGACGCTGTTTTTAAACCAAATGTGCTTAAAGAAAAAAAGATTTTTATGCAGGAAGGTTGGCATTATGAACTTGAAAGTCCTGAAAGTGAGCTTAAATTAAACGGTGTTGTGTATAACGAGATGAAAGGTGCTCTTTCACAGCCTGAGAGGGTGCTTGAAAATCTTAATTCAAGAAGCCTTTTCGGAAAAACTGTTTATGGCTATGAATCGGGAGGAGACCCTGACTCAATACCGGAGCTTACATTTAAAGATTTCTGTGATTTTTATAACCAATATTATTATCCTTCAAACAGCTTTATATATCTTTACGGAGACATGGACGCTGAAAAATATATGAAGTATCTTTCTGAAAACTATCTTAATAATTATGAAAATGATAAAGAGGAAGTACGTATACCAGTAATAACAAAGAGTTTTAAGAATTATGCAGAAAGTTCATATTCAATAGGCGAGGGAACAAAAAAAGAAAACGATAGTTATTTTTCTCTGAATTTTGCTACTGGGCTTTCAACAGATATTTTTATGCAGTTTGCACTGGAAGTTTTAAGTTATGTATTATTTGAAACAAACGGTTCCCCGGTTAAGCACAGGCTTATAGAAAGCGGACTTTGTGAAGACCTTGAGGGTTGGTTTGACAATTCCACGTACCAAATGACACTAAACATAGTTGGAAAAAACTGCCGGTATGAGGACAGGGAAAAATTTAAGTCACTTATTATTGATACACTGCGTAATGTTTCTGAAAACGGCATTGACAAAAAGCTTATAACTTCTGCTATAAACTATATCGAATTTGTACTAAGAGAAGCTGATTTCGGATATAAGCCAAAAGGCCTTGCCTATGGAATGAGAATGATGTATGGGTGGCTTAACGGTGCGGATGCTATAGAAAGCATTAAAATGTATTGTCATTTTGACAGAATGCGCAAAGAAGCCGAAAACGGGTTTTTTGAAAGACTCATCAAAGAATATATACTTGAAAATGAACATAGTTCGTTTACTGTAATTAAAGCCGAAGAAGGACTCCAGGCAAAAAATGACAGCAAAACTGCTGCAAAACTTAAAGAAATAAAATCTCAAATGAGTGACGCCGAGATAAAACAAATTATAAAAGAGGCAAAAGAGCTTAAAGAATATCAGAGTGCACCTGAAAAGGAAGAAGATTTAAAGAAGGTACCGTGTCTTACACTTAATGAGGTCGACAAAAAAATAAAGAAGCTGAATGCCCAAAAAACCAAAAACGGAATATTAACGGTACACGAGTCAAACGGCATATTTTATGTGAAAATAATGTTTTCTCTTGATACTCTGCCTAAAGAATTAATTTCGGCAGCTTCGCTTTTAGCCGAATGCATAGGTTCTCTTGATACTGAAAAATACGGATATGCCGATATTCCGGGTGAAATTGCAATGTATACGGGAGGCATATACGCAAAATGCGAAGTATATGAGCGTGACGGGGAGATAATGCCTGTATTGTCTGTATACGGAAAGGCACTTGAGAGAAATGCCGGAAAACTTTTTGAGCTTATGGATGAAACTGTGCTTAAAATGAATTTTGATGCCGCTGACAGTCTTAAAAAAATAATAAAGGAACTGAAAATAAGAATTGAACGGACTATAAATGAAAACGGACATATAGCCGCTGTTTTCAGAGCACTTTCATTTTGTAAAAAAGAATATGCCTATCGGGAATATTTAAGAGGAATTACATTCAGTGATTTTATTTCCAAAGCCGAAAAAGATACAAAAACGGCGGAAATGATAAAGAAAGCCGCGAAACTGATTTTTTCTTCTGACAATGTTGTTTCGTCTGTTTTATGTGAGGAAAGTTTTAAAGACAATTTGAATGATATGGTTTCGAAGTTTTATGAAAAAATGCCGGTAAACAAAGATAAGAAGCTTTATCCGTTTGATTTTGAGCCTGCTTCCAAAAGCGAAGGCATTATTACTTCGTCAAAAGTGGTTTATAATGCCAAAGCCGCCGATTTTAAAAAGCTTGGATTTAAGTACAGCGGAAAAATGAATGTTTTGAAAAACATAATAAATACGGAATACCTTTGGAATGAAGTACGTGTTAAAGGCGGGGCATATGGATGCGGATGTGTATTTTCGAGAAACGGCAATCTTTATTTTTACTCATACAGAGACCCTAATGTGAAATCAACTTTTGACATATATAATAATACGGCCGAATTTATTGAGAAAACAGATTTTTCAAAGGATGAAATAGAAAAATACACTCTTGGAGCCGTAAACGAAATAGACAGGCCTAAAAGCAGCACTGAAATTCTTGAAATGTCTACAATATGCTTCATGAACGATATAACAGATGAAATGCTTCAAAAATCAAGAGATGAAATGCTTTCGGTAAATCTTGATGATATCCACTCATTCAGCAGGCTTTTGAAAACTGCCATGAGTACGAAAAACATGGTGACAATAGGAAACGAAGGCAAAATTAACGAAAACAAAGACATTTTTGATACTGTTAGGAATTTGAATGTAAGGTGATAGAATGAGCAGGCACACGTTTTATTATATGGGAATACCTGTTGAGTATCTGCTTATAAGAAAAAGAATTAAAAACATAAATTTAAGAATCAGTGAAAGAGAAGAAATAACTGTATCTGCTCCTGTAAGTATGCCTATTGACAGTATTACCGATTTCGTTGAGGACAAAGCCGAATGGATAATAAGAAACTTGGCTGTTGTGGAACGCTATAACCAAAATAAGCCTGACGTAGATGTTTATTCAGGCAAAAAAGCGTATTTTTTAGGCAATGAATATGAAATCAGGGTATTTAAAAAAAATATAAAAAGCATAAGTGTAAACGGGGATTATATAGACATATTTTCACCATATAAAGAAAAAAGCGGTGATATTAAGAGACAGTATCTCCTATGGCTTAAAAAACAAGCCGAAATTATGTTTGAGGGTTTAGTAAAAAATGCATATGTTATGATGAAAAATGAAGGCATAAATATGCCTGATTTTGTAGTGAAAAATATGAAAACAAGGTGGGGAAGCTGCAATATGCGGGATTGCCGGATAACACTTAATTTGCAGCTTATAAAAGCCGACAAGGAGTGTATAATGCAGGTGATTTGCCATGAATTTACACACCTGTGCATTCCAAACCACAGCCATAAATTCTACATACTTCTCGAGAAGTACATACCTCAGTGGAAAAGCATAAAAAAACGTCTTGATACACAATATAAAGATGGTATATAAAACATATAAATCGGGCAATTTAGAACATATCAAACGGTTCTTAAATGCCCGGTTTTATTTTTGTTATTTGCTTTTACGGTTTCTGATTTTTAGTAGTTCTTACCTTAATTTTTAATAATAATTAAGATTAAAAACAAAATTGGTCTGACAAGTAGAACAATAAAATAATTTAGTATTTTAGTACAAAAAATTCAACTTATTTGGTATACAGTACGCAGAACACATCAAAAAAGTACGTAAACATGTAATTTTTCATTGACTTATGACTTTATGTTTGATAATATTACAATAAATTAATAAACAAAAAAAGTTCTTATATACGAACACAATTTTAATTTTTTGTATTTGTTGCTGAGTACAGCAGAAAGGGTGGTTGATATGAAATTAATGCACACAAAGTTACCGGAGTTTCTTAAAAAGATGAGGGTAGCAGCAAATGAAAGCGAATGTCCTAAGGAAATTACGATAAGAGGACTTGAAAATCTTACATCAGCTAAAATGCAGTCTCTTAGAACGGGAAGAATTGAGCACGCCGTAAGAGAAATGACTATGAAAGAAGGCGTAGACAGAATAGAATTTGTTGTTATGCCTCGTGTACCTGAGACTATGCATACAGTTATAATTAAGGGAATAGACAAAGAGGGCAATATTAAAAGTGCCATACTTGAGATAGTAAATATACTTCATCCTACTGAAGAAGCTGAGCTTCTTGGATGCGATGATATTGATGACAGAAGACCGGCTATTGGAAGACACTAATTTATTATCTTGAGGAGGACGTTAAAAATGAAACTTACTTATAAAATGATTCCGGAAGGAATGCTTGAGGGCAAATTTGTTCCTCTTAATATCGTTTTTATTGATTATAAAGAAGTAAAAGAAGCAGGCATTACACCTATGGAGGCTTTTCAGGCCGTTGCAAATACTATTGACGGTCCTGTTGGCATGAATATTTTTGACCAAGACGTTGTTACAACAACTTCCGACGGTGTTATGGTTGAAGGCACAGTAAGATTTATGGCGGCAGCCGACAGAGGCAAGATTAACAAAGACTTCGGTTATCTTGAAATGGTTGAGATGCCTTATTCTGATGAGCTTATAAAAGAAGAGCCTCATCTTATACAGTGGAAGAAAAACTATCCTGGAAAGAAACTTTTCAGAGGTCCGGACCCTGCTACAAAGAAAATACCTGTTCATAATGTATGTATTTCAGGACGTGCTTCAAACAACAACTCTGCAACGGAAATGATGAATATTGTTACAATGGAAGAAATTCTTCTCCCTATTCTCGGCCAGCAGCAGATAATGAGAAACGGTAAAGTTATACTTGGTCTTACAGGCGGCATTATTTCCGTTGGAATAGGTATGATTATGCCTGAAATGTATGGACGTGTATTCCCTACAAGACAGTTCCCGGCTGGAGAAACAGCTCACGGAAGCGGAGTTTATGCACAGACACTTAAGGCTCATATACCATGTATTGTAGCTGACAAATCTGTTCTTGCCGAAAATATAATTAAATGTTTTGAAGCAGGATGTATTCCGGGAAGAACGGTTGGAGGCTCACCTGCAGTGCTTTCAGTTGCAAAGCGCATGGGCGTAAAGATTGATATGGATAATATAACAGACAAGGCATATGAGGAACTTGCAAGCATAGGATGTACCAAAGAATGGATGAAAGAAAAAGTCGACATACTTACACCTGAGGAAATAATAGCACATGCTGACGATATTATTCCGGGAGTGGATGATGCAACAAAGTACAATGTACCTGATCTTATAAAAGAATTTACAATAGAGGTCTGATTTTAATGGAAAAAAAAGATGAAGAAAACAGCGTAATTGTGCAGGTTGATAAAACAGTTGTAAAAGTTACCGGTATTGATGTTAAAGGACTTAATATACAGCAGCTTGAAAAAATACTTCTTGATAAACTTAAAAGCATGGTGCGTGTAATAGGTGTTACAGGCGAGTCTATTGAGATGGACGTATACGGAATAGATGAAGATGATATTCTGAGGGAAAAAGACGGCATAATTAAGGCAATCGCAACAGCCGACGGAATCACGCTTTCTGATTTAGCTCAGATTTCATCTGTTGAGAAGATTAAAAAAGTAGATTTTGATAAGATTCCGGAATATCATGAAGGCACTTGTATGAAGGAGAGATGGCTGAATGTTCACTAAAGCTGTTATAATTCCCACAGGTGATGAACTTAAAGCCGGAATTGTACTTGATACCGACAGCCCTATGATAATGCAGACTTTGCTTTCAATAAACGGCGGATGCGAGGTAAGAAGGATTGCTCCTGTTCTTGACAGACAGGAGCTTATTGAAAGCACCATTAAAAAGATGGCATCTCAAAATGACCTTATTGTAATGATAGGCGGAAGCGGAGGCGGACACCGCTACAGCTCTACTCTCGGAAAAGATTTTACACATTCTTCACTTGAGGAAATACTTGAGGAAAAACATTCCTCAAAAATGTACGGGAAAAATGGTCATATGTGGTGCAAGCTTGTATGCGGAAAACTTGGGGATACACTTGTAATAAATGTCCCGGGGCCTTTTGATGAGGCAAAAGCTGCAATAGGCGCTTTCAAGCAAAAATATATAGAAAATGAAAATGACCTTAAGTCTATAAATACAGCTATGATGGAAGCTGTAAAGGCTAAATATAGTAATGTTTACTGATTCCACGAAGGAGTGAGTTTTTAATGGGGTATCTTAATGAAAATGCGGTTTATCCAAAAATGTACCGCATTAAACAGAAGTTCAACACTGAGAAAATTACGGATATAAATACCGAAGTTATAAAACAGCTCGATAGCATAGGTCTTAAAGACACAGTTAAAAGGGACGCTCATATAGGCATAACATGCGGAAGCCGAGGCATAAACAACATACCAGTTATAATAAAAGCCGTTGTTGATTATGTAAAATCAATAGGCGCCGTGCCTTTTATAATACCTGCTATGGGAAGCCACGGCGGCGCCGAAGCCGAAGGGCAGAAACATGTTTGTGAAAAATTTGGAGTAAGCGAAGAAGCAATGGGCTGCGAGATATGTTCATCAATGGATACGGTTGTGCTTGGACAGACTCCTGAAGGTGTAAACGTATATTTTGATAAAAATGCTTATGAGTCAGACGGGGTTATAATTGTAAACCGTGTAAAACGCCATACGGACTTTACGGCTAAAAACGAAAGCGGTTTGGTTAAAATGATTTCAGTAGGCCTCGGAAAACAAAAGGGCGCAAGCGCCATGCATGATAATGGGCTTGGAAAAACAATTCCTGCCGCCGCAAAGGTTGCGATTAAAAAAGCACCTATAATAGCCGGACTTGCAATAGTTGAAAATGCAGCAGAAGATACATGCGTGCTTAAGGCCGTAAAGCCTGAAAACTTCATTGAAGAAGACGCCAAGCTTCTTGAGCTTTCGAACTCTCTTGTTCCTTCGCTGCCTGTTGATTATATAGACATACTTATAGTTAAAGAAATGGGCAAGCAGTACAGCGGAACAGGCATGGATACAAAAGTAATAGGCAGAATGAAAATTTTTGGCGAGAAAGAACCGACTTCACCAAGAATTAAAAAACTTGCCGTACTTCGCCTTTCATCTGCGTCATACGGAAATGCTCTCGGCATCGGCCTTGCGGACCTTACAGTAAAAAAACTTGTTGACAGCATTGATTATGAGGCCATGTATTCTAACCTTGTTACAACCACATTCCTTGAAAGAGGAAAAGTGCCGGTACATTTTGATACCGAAAAAGAAGTAATTGATGTGGCGTTAAGAACAATTGGAAATGTTAAGCCGGAAAATGCCAGAGTTATGATAATAGAAAATACTTTAAATATAGGCACTATGCTTGTTTCCGAAAGTATTTACAAAGATATAAAAAATAAGGTTGAACTTGTTGATGAGGATGTTAAAATTAAATTCAACAAAGACCTTGAGCTTGACGTGTAACCCATCTATAACAAAGTCCCCAAACATTTAAGTTTTGGGGACTTTATTTTTATAATGTGTCAGTCTATTTATGCTCTTTGCAGGACAGCTCTGTAACAGCCAATTTTAATATTACGACACTGTTTAAAGAGTCGTCAAATGTCAAACAGGCTGATTTGCCATTAGTCAATTCATGGTTAGTATCTAATTCAAACCCAATATCCGTTTGATTTTATAAGCTCTATCTTTTTGCCTTCCTTTGCACCGTGGAAATAAAAAATACGCTTATTATTGATTACTGTAAAGCCGAAATTTAGCGGAACAAAATATGTATTTTCTTTGTCTATAAATCCAAGCCTGCAGCAATCGCATGAAAGTATAATTTCATTTATTTTTTCCGGTTCAGTTACTTCTCTGTCGCTTCGCCTCATAATATCACCTAATATAGCTTTTTGTGAAATATAACAAATTAAATAAAAGCTCTCTGAATGTATTATATTCAGAGAGCTTTATTTTTTAAATTATTTCTTTTCTGAAAATTGGTCTTTTCCAACTCCGCATAATGGACACTCAAAGTCAGCAGGCAAATCCTCAAATTTTGTTCCCGGTGCTATACCGTGCTCAGGATCGCCAGTGGCTTCATTATATTCCCATCCGCATGCGTCACAAACATATGTTTTCATTTTATTTTATATCTCCTTTTTCCAAAGCCCGTGAAGATTGCAGTAAGCGTATGCTGCAACAGGTTCTTCGTCAACAACCGCAAAAACCGCCTCAGGTTTATCATTTGCTGTAAGTTTCTTAATCTGTACTCCGTTTTTAGTTTCAAGGGCTATCCACTCAATGAGATGCTTATCTGTCATTGGATGTGCAACTTCTCCTACTGTTACGGAAATCTTTCCGCCTTCAACTTTAACAACAGGTACATGTTTTTCAACTGCTGCATCAACAGTATTTGGTACAAGCTCTGTCATTTTTTGCCCGCAGCATACTACAGGTACACCGCTATTGTTAATGAAAGTAATCAAATTTTTACAATGTTCACAAATAAAAAATTTTGCCATAGCAGATTTCTCCTTTCAATAATATAGACAATTATTTGGTTTTTACAAATAAATTATACCAGAGGTAAAGATTAAATGCTGTTGCTTATGCAACAAAAATATAATATAATTATAAAAAATAACACGAAAAATAAAAAATTAGAGATGATTAATTTGGATAGAGTAGGAATTTTTGACGGAATAGGTCAAAATGAAATCAATAAAATGCTTATATGTTTTGAGCCTTGGCGTAAGATTTATGGCTCTAAGTCTACAATTATGGAATACAGCACCGAATTTAAAAAAATAGGAATAATAATAAAAGGCAGCGCAGAGTTATCATCGGTTGACTATGACGGAAGGCTTAGTATACTTCAGACTTTTAAAGAAGGAGATGTCTTTGGAGAAGTATTTGCGCTTCCGCCTTATGAACACACATTTTTTGTAAAAGCCGATACAAAATGTGAGGTAATGTTTATAGATTATTCGCATTTGATTAAAAGGTGCAGCAAAGCCTGCCTTCACCACAGCCAGCTTGTGGACAATCTTTTTCACATGTCGGCTATAACGGCACAAAATACCGCCTTGCATCTTAATATTCTTAGCCAGCGGAGCATACGTAATAAGCTTACAGAGTATTTTCATTATATATACAAAGAACAAAACAAAAACCCGTTTAAAATACCGTTTTCGCTTAGTATGCTTTCTGAATATTTATGTGTTGACAGAGCGTCGATGATGAGGGAAATACGAAAAATGAATATTGAAAAACTTATAACATCAAATGGCAGATTAATTGAAAATATATGTCTGTTTTAAATTTGACTATTAATAATGAAACAAAAATTTAAGGTTGGTGAAATTAAGTGGAAAAAGATTTTTCAAAGAAGTCAATTAAAAAAGCAGTGTTTAATGTTGTAATTGTTACGTTTATAATTTTGGTATTGGGATTTGCGATAAATTTTTATTATGCGGTTGGATATTTATTAATTCTTGTTATTCATGAATTAGGACATTACATTACTGCGAAGCATTTAAAGATGAAAGTCTCTTTCGGAGGATTTACTCCTGTGGGAGCTTATATAACTCATGAGAACCCTAAGAACTGCAAAGAAAATGCGCTTATTGCACTGGGCGGACCATTGTTCGGAGGCATACTTGGATTTGTTTTTTATATAGTTTATTATGTTTCTGGAAATTACACTTTTTTAGTATTGAGTTTTACTTCAATATTAATAAATTTAGTTAACTTGGTACCGGTAAGTCCTCTTGACGGCGGACAAATAATTGAGGCTATATCCCCAATTCTATGCTACATAGGGTTTCCGTTTTTGATATATTTGTTTATTACGGCACACAGGCTAAAAAATAGGATAATAATACTTTTGATTATTTTGGCAGGTATTTATCAAACCTATAATTTTACACTAAAATATAGAACAGATTCTTATTTCAAAATAGATAAAAGAAATAAAATAAAGTTTATAATTATATATAGCGCATTGATACTGTCTTTGGCAATCAGTGCAATATACCTATATAATATATTTGATTATAAAGCAATAAAAAGCATTGCGAGATTTTAAGATTAAACATAAAGCGGTATTTTCAATGCTATAAAAGCATCAAAAATACCGTTTGTTTTTTTACATTTTGTCTGCTTTTTTAATATAGCCTCTTATTACATCGCATGAATGATTAAAAGCAGCTTTTTCATTTGGAAGCAAAGGCATCTCAATTATTTTTTCTATACCGTCTTTGCCTATTACACAAGGCACTCCGGCATGTACGCCGTGCTGGTCATATTCACCGTCAAGAAGAGGTGAAACAGCCATTATTTTCTTTTGGTCGCAGAAAACGGCTTTAATTATCTCACAGCAGACAAGCCCTATGCCAAACTCAGTTGAATGTTTGCCGTTTACTATTTTAAATCCGGAAGTATGTACCTCTTCAATAATTTCATCAAAATCAATTTTTCCAAGTGTGTCGGGGTTTTCCTTCATAAGCTCCATAAGGGACCTTCCGCCCATGTATACTCTTGAAAAAGCCACCATGGATGAATCTCCGTGCTCACCCATACAAAATGCCTGTATTGAGTTTCTGTCTATGCCTGTTTTTTCATAAAGTACACGTCTAAGCCTGTTCGAATCAAGAGCGGTGCCTGTGCTGAATACTTTGTTTTTAGGAAGGCCTACTCTTTTTCTTATAAAGTCGGCTATTATATCGGCAGGATTGGAAATGCTTACAAGTATACCATTAAAGCCGCTTTCTTTTAAAGGCCCGACTATGGTTTTTGCCATTTGCAGTGTTTCGTCAAACATATCAAGCCTTTTTTTGCCGGGAACAGGCTCGGAGCCTATTGCACATACAACAACATCGGCGTCAGTACAGTCGCTGTAATCACCGGTTCTTATTTCAACTCTTTTTCCAACAGAGCCGGTTGCGTCATTTAGGTCAAGAGCCTGAGCATAAGCTTTTGCCTCATCAGTATCTATATATATTATTTTATCGGCTATACCCTGGCACATCAGGCTCATTCCAACATGCGAGCCTACATGCCCGGCACCCAAAATGACAACTTTTCTTGATTTATCAGACATTTCTTTTTCCTCCTGTAACTTTTATAGTATTTAACATTAATTGGAGTTTAGCACAATTAAACTTAAGCGTCAAACGCAAATTGCAAATAATTTGAATTAATATATAACGTTTTTTGAATAAGTGAAACAGTAGTAATATGTTGAAATACTTTATAAATTTAAAGCGGCATAAATTTAAAGTTTTACACTATAAAGTGTTGAAAAGACTGCTTTGCTATGTTATAATAGCCGCATGTATTTGCATACATATATGAAAATATTGGAGGGGAATATTATGAAAAAGAAAATACGTTTAATAGGTTCGGTTATTGCGGTTGCCGCAATGGTGTTTTCTATGGCGGGGTGCGGTTCTTCACAGACAGAGGCAGCAAAGTCGGATTCAGCAGCATCGGCAGCAGCTTCACAACAGACATCCGGCAAACAGATTACAATTGGTATTCTTCAGATAGCTGACCATGAAGCTCTTGACAGCTGCAGAAAAGGGTTTTTAGACTATCTTTCAGAAAACGGATATAAAGACGGAGAAAATATAAAAATTGATTATCAGAATGCACAGGGTGACCAGAGCAATCTTAAAACCATAAGCCAGCAATTTGTAAATAACGGGTATGATTATCTTGTGGGAATATCAACTCCGGCAACACAGTCGCTTGCAGCGGAAACTAAGGATATTCCTATTATAGGTACGGCAATTACGTCTTTTACGGCTGCCGACCTTGTTGACAGCGACGACAACCCGGGAGGTAACATATCCGGTGTTAATGATGAAACTCCTATTGCAGACCAGATAGCGCTTCTTGTAAAGATACTGCCTAATGCAAAAACATTGGGTATATTATATAACTCAAGTGAGGTAAATTCACAGGTTCAGGCCGAGAAGGCTCAGTCTGAAGCAGAAAAACTTGGTCTAAAAGTTGAAGTGGGTACGGTTACAAGCTCAAACGATGTGGCTCAGGCTGTTGAGTCTATGGCTTCAAAGGCTGATGTAATGTATATACCTACTGACAATACGTTTGCTTCGACTATGGCAACAGTAGGGCAGGTTTCGGAGCAGACAAAAGTGCCTGTTATAGTTGGTGAGCAGAGTCTTTGCTTAAACGGCGGACTTGCTACAATAGGGCCGGACTTTTATGAGTTAGGCAAACAGACAGGAAAGTTTGCAATTGATATATTTAAAGGAGAGGATATTTCAAAAAAGCCTGTTGAAAAACCTCAGAAAAACAGTGTAACTGTAAACAAGGATATGGCTGAAAAGCTTGGAATAGAGATTCCGCAGGATGTGCTTGACTCAGCCGACTATTTTGTAGAAAACGGCAAATTCGTAAGTGCTAAATAAAGTATTTTATCCTGTATTTTCAAATCGAAAGTACAGGATTTTTTTAATGAGTTTAAAATTTAAAGATAAATATAAACTTTGTAAAGCAATAAATATTTAAAATAAAAAAAGCCATATCACAATGATATGGCTTATGGGAATTACAGGGCTCGAACCTGTGACATCCTGCTTGTAAGGCAGGCGCTCTCCCAGCTGAGCTAAACTCCCAAAACACATATTTAATTAAATGACCCGTAAGAGAATCGAACTCTTGTTTTAGCCGTGAGAGGGCCACGTCTTAACCGCTTGACCAACGGGCCATAGTAGCGGAGGGGGGATTCGAACTCTCGACACCGCGGGTATGAACCGCGTGCTCTAACCAACTGAGCTACTCCGCCAAAAATTCAGGCCACAAATGACCTGACTCAACTATTATAAGTAATTAAGACAAAAAAGTCAACAATTATTTATATTTTTTTATAACCGCTTATTTTGACTTATTTACAAAAACAATTTCTCCGGGCATAACAAGACCAAGCTTATCTCTTGCCACACTTTCAATGTAAGCGTCCGACTTATAATAATTGGCGTTTGATTTTAACTCAAGGTTTTTCTTTTTTTCAGTGTCTATCTGCTCAGAAATGCTGTGTTCCTCATTTTTTAAATTATACAGTACTTTTGCTTGGGAATAAAGGTTTATAAATACAACGGCTACAAAAAACACAAGGAAACACTTTACCATTAAACTGGTAAATGATTTACTTTTTTTTATGTGCCTTCTTTTTTTTCCTTTCATTTTTTTTCACCGACTTCCTTTTTACACTGAGCTTTTTTACAGTTCGCTTAGTTTTTATTTTTGCACAATTAGAAGATAAAATCAATAGTTTTTTAATTGAAAAACATACAAAAATAAAAGGCTTTTCAACAGTTTTCAAACATAAGCGCAGCGGAAAAAGTAAAATCCCCGCAATAATGGAAAAAACTTTTCTGATTACTGAAATTATTTCATTTGCAACACACATTATGATTTGAGAAAACGAAAAATGATATATTATTCCTCCCATAAAAAACCCCATTACTATATAAAATCGTACTTCACCCTCATTCAAATAAATTAGCATTTTATAAAAAAACACTGCGGAAACAAACCAAAACAGCGCATCTTCAGCCTGAATTATATTAAAACTATGCTTGAAAGCAAGCCTTAATATCCGTATAAAGTCATAAAGTAGAAAATCTGCCACTCCAAAAGCGACAGCACAAAAAAACAGATAAATTTGTTCTTTCATTGATAGTATCATTTTAGACACGCCCTTTTATCTGAAAAGTTTCTTGAAAAAACCACCGCCTGTTAAAGGTTCGTCCTCATATGAAACGCTTTCAATCATTCCCTGTGCTGTTAAAATGCCTTCTTCAAGACTGAGTTTGCCTATATGAAGTTCGCTCCCTTTTATGACTATCATCCCAAGCTCGCTTGTACAGATTATGCTTTCATCATCAAATGACATTACTTCTTCTACGCCGTTTATGGTTATTTCTTCTCTTTCATCTATTACTATTCTATTTATATTTCTTCTGCTTTCTTCACTCAAATATGCCGCCTCCCTGCTTATAACAAACATATTCACAAAGCAATATAAAAATACCTGGCCAGATTTTGAATCAGCTGCCAAAACTTTAAATTTATTTGCATTTTATTATGCAAAAATGTATAATATACCCATTAATAATATATCTCCGGGAGGGATTTTTTTTGGAAGAAAAGAAAACATTTTATATAACCACACCTATTTATTATCCAAGCGATAAACTTCATATAGGCCATACCTACTGTACCGTTGCAGCAGACACAATGGCAAAATATAAACGTCTCAGAGGCTTTGATGTAAGATTTATGACAGGCGCCGACGAACACGGCCAGAAAATTGAGCGTATAGCAACAGCACAGGGAATAACTCCTAAGGAATATGTTGACAAAGTAGTTGACGGCATTAAAAAATTATGGGCTTCCCTTGATATAACATATGACAGATTTATTCGTACAACCGATGCCGACCACGTAGCTGCCGTTAAAAAAATATTCAACAAGCTTTATGAAAAAGGTGATATTTATAAATCGGAATATGAAGGCTGGTACTGTACTCCTTGTGAGTCTTTTTATACGGAGCACCAGCTTGTAGACGGCAAATGTCCTGACTGCGGCAGAGATGTTGAAAAGGTAAAAGAGGAAAGCTATTTCTTCAGGCTTTCAAAATATCAGGACAGGCTTATTAAATACATTAAGGACCATCCTGAATTTATTCAGCCGCCTACAAGACAGACTGAAATGATTGCAAACTTTCTTAAACCCGGCCTTGAGGACCTTTGTGTAAGCCGTACCTCATTTTCATGGGGAATCCCTGTAGACTTTGACCCTAAGCACGTTATATATGTTTGGGTTGACGCTCTTTCAAACTATATTACAGGCTTGGGATACGGTTCCGACGATGATTCGCTTTTCAAAAAATACTGGCCTGCCGATGTACACCTTGTAGGAAAAGAAATTGTGCGTTTTCACTCAATAATATGGCCTGCTATGCTTATGGCTCTTGACCTTCCGCTTCCAAAACAGGTATTCGGACACGGATGGCTTATAATAAACGGCGGCAAAATGTCGAAATCAAAAGGAAATGTTGTTGACCCTAATGTTCTTATAAGAAGATACGGTGTTGACGCAGTGCGTTATTTCCTTCTAAGAGAAATTGCTTTCGGACAGGACGGAAACTTTACAAATGAAGCGCTTATTCAGAGAATAAACTCTGACCTTGCAAATGACCTCGGAAATCTTGTATCGAGAACAGTAGGCATGATAGACAAGTATTTTAAAGGTACACTTCCTGAAAAGCATATGGATACGGAATTTGACGCCGACCTTAAATCAGTATGCAGCGACATGATTGGCAAATTTGAAAGTTCTATGGATAAAATGATGTTCAGTGATGCCCTTACAGTTTTATGGACATTTATACGCAGAACAAACAAATATATCGACGAGACACAACCTTGGATACTTGTAAGAAATGAAGAGGACATGCCTAAACTTGCGGGAGTGCTTTATAATGTTGCCGAAAGCATCAGAATAATTTCTATTATGCTTCAGCCGTTTATGCCTAACTCACCCAAAGCAATATTTAAACAGCTTTGCATTGAAGGAAACAAAAACATTACGTCTTGGGAGTCAATAAGAACTTTCGGTCTGCTCCCTAAGGCACTTCATGTAGAGAGAGCAACGCCTCTTTTCCCAAGAATAGATATGAAAAAAGAACTTGTAGAGCTTGAAGCCGACATAAAGGCCGCACAGTCTCAAAATCTTGCTTATAAGGCCGCACAGGCAGAAAAGGAAGAACATCCGGAAATTACCATAGATGATTTTGCTAAAGTGCATCTTGTAACAGGTGAAGTTTTGGCAAGCGAGCCGGTTAAAGGTTCAAAAAAACTTCTCAAAAACACTATTAAAATTGGAAATGAGACTAGGACTATACTTTCAGGTATAGCAAAGCACTATTCACCTGAAGAGATAATAGGCAAAAAAGTTGTTGTGGTAGAAAATCTTGCACCAAGGAAAATGATGGGTGAGACAAGCTGCGGCATGATACTTTGCGCTGAAAACGAAGATGGCAAGCTTTCTTTAATCACAAATGATAAAGAATTCGGAAGCGGATGCGACGTAAAATAAGAGTATAAGTTTGGGGCAACGCCCGTTAAAGTTTAGAGCCGGCCTTTTTAAAGGCTGGTAGGGTTTTGGGGGCAACGCCCACAAGGTCTTAATCAATAAAAACAGCTTCAGCATTATTCCGTAAGGATAACAATGCTGAAGCGTTTTATTTGCGTAAACGTTACTTTTATTGCTAAATTCTATGTTGGAAAGCTTTTCACTTGCAAAAGTTTTCCAAACCTTTCAAAATGCGCCTGTCAGCAGTTTAAGATCTTGGGACTCTGTCCCAAAACCCAGCAAGCCTTAATGGTCAGTAATTTTGCAAGCAAAATCCGCCTACAGCGTCCGCTCATCTTCGCGGTACTTAAAGGCTTGACCTAAACTTTAACTGGCTTCGCCACAAATACGTTTTTTGCAGGAGGGTAAACAATGATATTTGATTCACATGCTCATTATGACGATGAACAATTCGACAGCGACAGGGATGAACTGCTTTTATCATTACACAAAAATGGCGTTGATTTTATAATGAATTCAGGAGAAAGCGTGAGAGCCTCAAAAGCCGGAGTTGAGCTTGGTAAAAAATATGATTTTATATATTCTGCCGCCGGAATACATCCGTCGTATGCTTCATCAACTACCGACGAAGATATAAAAATAATTCGCAAAATTCTTGAAAATGAAAAAAAGGTACTTGCATTAGGCGAGATAGGCCTTGATTATCATTATGAAAATGCTGACAAAGAAAAACAGAGAACACTCTTTAAAAAACAGCTTTCTTTGGCAAAAGAACTTGATATGCCTGTAATAATTCATTCACGTGATGCATCGCAGGAATGTTTTGATATTATAAAGGAAAGCGGAGTGCGAAACGGCGTAATACACTGTTTTTCTTCAAGCAAAGAACTTGCCGCCGAATATATTAAGCTTGGTTTTTTTATAGGGATAGGCGGAGTGCTTACATATTCAAATGCCCGCAAAATGGCTGAAGTTGTTGAAAGCGCTCCTATTGAGAGAATACTTCTTGAGACTGACTGTCCATATCTTGCACCTGTGCCTAACAGAGGAAAAAGAAATGATTCTTCAATGCTTACGTATGTTGCTGAAAAAATAAGCGAAATAAAAAATATGAATATAGAGTCTGTATATAGCATTACAGAAAATAATGCTTTAAGAATGTTCAGAATTTTGTAATGATTTAACATTTCTGCAATATTTAGCTTTTTTGTTATGTTTTATACCACGTTTTTGCTTTGAAAAACAACGTAAAAACGTGGTTTTTTGATTAATATGTTAATCTAATTTAAAAAAATGTTGCATAATTGTTACGTATGTGTTAATATACTATAGATGAACGGATCAATTGATTGTGATTAGTTCAAATAAGCGAGTCAATAATAACTAACAGAGCCCACAATTTAACAAAATTAGATTTACTTTTCGGTCAGGGTTCGAGGAGGAAAAATGACAAAACGAATTAGGATATTACTCATGGTAGCATTTTCAATATTTATATTGACAGGTACAGTTGCAGCTTACAACAGCAGCGGAACTAAAATGGTAAAAATAATTAACGACGATAAAGAAAATTATTATAATACAGCAGCCGACACAGTTGAGGAACTTCTTAAAGAAGCTGATATAGAAGTAACAAGTGATGATATCGTTGTTCCGCCTCTTTCTTCGGAAATAAAAAACGGAGAAGAAGTTAAAATCAGGAGAGCAATAACAGTTACTTTTGCTTATGGTTCTCAAACAAAAACAGTTAAGACAACCGTAGACACAGTTGGAGATATTTTTAATGAATACAAATATTTATTCGGAGAAAAATATGAATTGGAAAGTCCTTCAGCAAGCACTCATCTGTCAAACAACATGACGATTAAAGTTAAAGCAGAAGAATCAAGAATTGATACAAGAACAGACAAAATTGACTTTGAGACAAAATATGTTGATGACCCTACTCTTGACAAGGGTGTTAAAAAGACTGTTCAAGACGGCGCAAAAGGTACAGTTGAAATTAAAACAAAATTCACATATTACGGTGACCAGCTTTTAGGATCTGAAGAAGTATCAAGAACAGTTGTTAAAGAACCTGTCGACGAAATAATCAATGTGGGAACAAAAGAAAAAGCAGTTGTTAAGACTGTTTCCCAGAGTTCACAGACTATAGCCGGACATAATTTCAAGGGAACGATTTCAATGGTTTCAACAGCATATACACCGCATGACGCAGGCTGCAATTCGGTGACATCAACCGGTGCGGTTGCTCAAAAAGGTGTTGTTGCCATAGATCCGAGTGTTATACCTTATGGTACAAAGTTATATATTCCGGGATATGGCGTTGCTGTAGCAGCAGACTGCGGAGGAGCTATTAAAGGAAACAGAATCGACCTTTGTTATTCAACTTTAAATGAGGCATACCAGTGGGGCAGAAAAAATGTAACGGTTTACATTCTTGAATAAAAAACCATATAGTAATCAGGGCTTCTCTTTATTGAGGAGCCTTTTTATTTGCTTATATCATACATAAATAATTTCATGTAAAAACAGTTAATTTTAAAAATTTTTAATTGTTATATTGACATTTTCAGTAATTTTGATATAATTAAATACATAATATTTATTAAATAGAAATGATGTCTGACGTTCCGATACTATCTATTGACCCACCCACACTCCTTATTATTAAAATGGATGAAGTGTGATATACTATTTAAAGAGCCTGCAAATGCGGGCTCTTTGTTTTATAAAAAATACATATAAATTAATAAAAGACTTTAAAAATATTATAACAGATGCTATAATTTTTAAGAACGTGATAAATGTTTTTTAAATTTAAGTAAACGGGAGGTTTTTATGAAAGAACTTTTGGCTGTAATAGATATGCAGAACGATTTTATAAATGGAGCTCTCGGAACACCGCAGGCTGAAAATATAGTAAATGACGTATGCGAGAAAATACGGGACTTTAAAGGTGACATTGTATGTACAAGAGACACACATGGCAGGAATTACCTTAATACTCTTGAAGGCAAAAAACTTCCTGTTGTCCACTGTATAAAAGATACCGACGGATGGCAGCTAAACAGTGATGTTTATAAAGCCGCAGTCGAGAAAAAAGCCTCAATTATTGACAAACCTTCTTTTGGTAGCATAGAACTTGCTGAATTTGCTAAAAATGGTGGATATGACAAAGTAATTCTTATAGGACTTTGTACTGACATATGTGTTATTTCAAATGCTTTGATTATCAAAGCTTATTTGCCGGAAGTACCGGTTGCGGTAATCAAAAATCTTTGCGCCGGTGTAAGTGAGCAAAGTCACGAAAATGCTGTTTCGGCAATGGAAATGTGTCAGATAGAAATTTTATAATGTAGGGTTTTGGCTTAATGCCTTTAAATTTTTTATAGAAGGAGAGGAAAATTATGAAATTTAAAAGATTTTTGGCGGCTGCGGCAGCGTGTGTTCTTGCAGCGTCTCTTGCCGGCTGCGGCTCATCATCAGGCAATAATGCAGCACCAAACGGAGGCAGCGGTTCGGCAGCAGGTAGTGCTGCCAATACAACAGCCGACTCGGGAGAAAAAACAAAGCTGTATGTTGTAAACTGGAAGGACTATGGTTCTGATGATGCAGATTTTATTAAGTCTTTTGAGGCAGAAAACAACTGCGAGATAGTAAATACCTACATGTCGAGCGAGGAGGAACTTCTTACAAAGCTCAAAACATCAAAAGAGGGCGAAATAGATGTGTGTCTTCCAAACTGTACAATACTACCGGCGGCTATTAAAGGCGGGTATCTTGCAGAAATAGACACATCAAAACTTTCAAATTTTAATTCACTTTTTGACAGGTTTAAAAAACAGGAAGAATGTTTAGGCGAAGACGGAAAGATGTATGCGGTTCCTTTTGTATGGGGCTCTACGGCAATTGCCTATAACACAGATGATATAAAAGAGGCTCCGAAGTCAATGTCAATTCTTTTCGATAAACAGTATGCTGGCAAAATTGCATTCAGAGACGACTATAACGATGCTGTAATGGCAGCTGCAATTGTGCTTGGACAGGATCCTAATGCTCCTTCAGACCTTGATGCAATCAAACAAAAACTTATTGAGCAAAAACCTCTTAACCGTACTTATTGGAAAACAGGCGATGAATTTTCAAAACTTTTTGCTGGGAAACAGATTTCTGTAGGCCTTATGTGGTCCGGACAGGCAGCATCAATGAAACAGGAAGGCGAGCCTATTGCTTTTGTAGTTCCTGAAGACGGCGGAATAGGCTGGGTAGACAACTGGGCAATAGCAAGCGGAAGCCAGCACAAAGATCTTGCATATAAATTTATTGATGCAATGATAGCAAAAGATTTTCAGTACAATTGGGCATCAAAGGGCGGCCCTGCTCCTGTAAACAAAGAAGCTGCAGATGAAATAGATCCTGAGTATGCTAAATCCGCAGGCATGGATGAGGCTTCTTTAAACAGACTTTACTTTATGAAGTATCGTACAGATGACATTAAAAATGCTTGGAACGATCTTTGGACAGACGTAAAGGCACAGTAATTTTAAAATGCCTATATTTATAGGATAAAGTTATAAAGGTTGGCGTATTTTTAGCCAGCCTTTTTATAAAAACAAGTAAAAAAATTGCTATATTTTAATTGTTTTCAAAACGGGCTTTTAAATGAAGGCTCGTTTTAATTTGTAAACATTATTTTGTTTGAAAAATAATGACGTTTATGGTAAAATAATTAAAAGAATTTTACTTTTTGGGGATGCTCTGTCTATGATGAAAAAATTATGTGCAGTAATTATATTGTGTGTGGCTTTTTCGGGATGTTCATCATATGCTCCCGACAGTTCGGCTGCTACATTTTCTATTTCAAAACAGCAGCAGGATAAATATACAAATATTATTGAAGATACTTTAAATTCATTTTATTGGCATTATGACAGCTCAACACTTGCTTATTATGAGGGCAAAGTACCTGAAAAAACAGAACAAAACAATCAGATATACAAAGCAAGTGAGGACGACGGATTTAAAATGGATAAATACAGCGGCAAAGATGCGGTTGTATATACTGCAACATTGAATCACTACAATTCAGCGAAAGCTGGAATAGTATATTTTTACTTTGTCAAAAATGATATCGCAGCTCTTTTTTATACTCCGGAAGCCAACAGAAATATACAGTGCAGCCTAAATGAGCGCAATATTTTTAAGGATGGCACAAAATTTAAAGCGTATGAATCTGATAAAAGTGAAGGTAAGTTTGGAAGCCAAAATATAAAAGTGCTGTCGGACGGTTTTTGTTCATACTACAAAGACAAAACTTCATCATATGTATTGTCTATAGCAGACGGAGCTTTAAATGTATATAGGTATAGCAAGGGGATTTTTTCACGTTACAGAAGCATATATATATCTCAATATGGCTTAAAACCTATCAGTGCAGCTTTTTTGAAAGACGGTAAAATAGCAGTGTTGACAGGAAATGAAGTTATAAATGAAAATGAGACTGAGGAAGGCTCGTCCCAGCGAATGGAATCAAAGAAAATAATGTTTTTTGACATGGATAACGGAAAAATGGGCGATGAAATAGAACTTACAGGTGATACTTACTCTTGTATTTCCGCATTTTCAAATGGATTTATAGTTTCGAATGATAAAAATTTTGAAATTTATAAAGACAGCGGCGGTGTTTGGAGCAAAACGCAGGAATATTATGAAGAAATACAGGCTACTGATATTAAGGAAACCGATCTTGATAACAATGGTGCAAATGAGCTTGTGGCCACAGACGGAAAAGATTTATATATTTTTGAGGAAACTGACGACAATCTTAAATGTATTTGGCGTACAAATATATCGGTAGACAGTTTCGACGGGTATATTTATCCGGCTGACCTTAATAATGACGGTGTAAAGGAAATATATATCTGTGACAATACAGGTACCGCAATAAGATATGTGCTTAATGAAAAGGGATTATTCTCTAAAAATAATGATATTAATTACAGTCAGAAAATTTTTGCCGCTGATTTTAATTGTGACGGGCGTGATGACTATATACTTTCTGACGGTGAAAATACAATTTTGAATTTGAGTAAATGATATGGAAAATGATATTTTTTTTATGAATGAAGCTATAAAAGAAGCCTATAAGGCTCTTGAAATAAATGAAGTGCCGATTGGGGCTGTTATAGTGCATAACGGCGAAATAATCGGACGTGGATATAACAGAAGAAACAGTGAAAAGAATCCGCTTTATCATGCGGAAATAATAGCAATAAATGAAGCGGCTAAGGCAATCGGTGACTGGCGCATTGAAAACTGCACAATTTATGTAACTATAGAACCATGCCCAATGTGTGCCGGTGCTATAGTTCAGGCACGTATACCAAGAGTTGTTTTTGGAGCAAGAAACCGAAAAGCCGGATGCTGCGGCTCGGTAGTTAATATACTGCAGCAGGATGGGCTCAACCACAGAGCAGAAATTACCGAAGGTGTGCTTAAAGATAAATGTTCCGCCTTGATGAGTGAGTTCTTTAAAAGATTCAGAAAACAATCTGAATAAAAATTATATTAAAGCGGGAATTTATAAATGTGTTTTATGATTTAAAAATTTATTCCATTGACACAAATCTTTGTATATATTATAATCAATAGGTACGTAAATTACATTATATAAAATTTCCGTGCTATCCGGGGCAGTAGCGGCGCCCTGTACTCACAATCCGCTATAGTGAGGGGGATGCTTGCCCCCGGCGTCTATTTCTATGGTCTGCCCTGTGAAAAGAACGTTGAAGGTTGAGTCTTGTGCAACATTAGCTTGTGAATCGTGTCAGATCCGGAAGGAAGCAGCACTAAGCAATAACTTTTGTGTGCCGCAAGGGCACTTGGCTGGAGTTTTGGAAACAGGTTAGCGCATGGGGAAAAACGTCAAAGGCAGGCGCACGGATTCTAAATATATAAACATAAAAAAGCACACTGTAAAAGATATATTTTACGTGTGCCGTTTTTTTGTAAAGAGGGAAAAAAGAATGTATCAGGCGTTATACAGAAAATACCGCCCAGACACCTTTGACGGTGTTATAGGTCAGGACCATATTATAAAAACTCTAAAAAACGAGATACTTTCTGACATGGTTTCCCATGCTTATCTTTTCTGCGGCACAAGGGGAACAGGAAAGACCTCAACGGCAAAGATTTTTGCTAAGGCAATTAACTGCATGTCACCTGAAAACGGCGAGCCATGCGGAAAATGCGAAATGTGCAAAGCAATGCAGGAAGGCAGAAGCGTAAATGTAATAGAGATAGATGCGGCATCAAACAACGGCGTTGAAAATATACGTGATATACGTGACGAGGTAAAATATCCGCCGGCAGAGGGAAAATATAAGGTCTATATAATAGACGAGGTGCATATGCTTTCTGCGGGTGCGTTTAATGCTTTGTTAAAGACTCTTGAGGAGCCGCCGGCACATGTTGTGTTTATACTTGCAACAACGGACCCTCAAAAAGTTCCGGTTACCATACTTTCAAGATGTCAGAGATTTGATTTTAAACGTATATCGTCGGGACAAATAGCAGCTGCTCTTAAAAAATATATGAAACTCGAAGGCGCTAAGGCTGATGATGAGGCGCTTATGACTGTGGCAAGACTTGCCGACGGTTCCATGCGTGACAGTCTTAGCATTCTGGATCAATGCCTTGCATTTTATAACGGCGAAAACATAACATCCGAAAAAGTATTAAAAATTTCGGGAACTGTTGACAGCACAGTGCTTTTTAAACTGGCGGACGGCATTATTTCAAAAAATGCCGCAAAATGTATGGATGTGATAGAAAACATTACATCCGACGGACGTGATATAAAACAATTTACGTCTGATTTTATGGAACATCTCCGAAATTTGCTTGTGGCGCTGTCTGTCGATGAGCCTGAAACATTAATAGATATGTCTGATGAAAATATCGCAAAACTCAAAGAACAGGCAAAAAAACTGTCAAGCGATGAACTTATATACTTGATAAAAGTGTTTTCACAGCTGTCAAATGATATGCGCTATGCTTCAAATCAGCGTATACTGCTTGAGGTTGAGATTATTAAGCTTTGTTCAAATACAGTTAAAAACGATACTGATTATATTGCAGCAAGACTTTCGGAGCTTGAGAGAAAAATAAAAAGCGGAGTTGTTTTATCACAGTCAGGCGAAAAAACAAAAAGCGAGAAAAAGAAAGTTACGCCAAAACCAAGACAAAAAGCTGTACCGGATGATATAAAGCAGGTAATCGGAGACTGGAAAAATATAGCTTCAAAGTTTGAGGAGCCTTCAACAAGGGCACTTCTTTTAAATACAAGTGCTGTGTATGAAGATGATGGCAGAATTACAATAGTCTGTGACGACGGTGCGATGGCGGACATTTTAAAAAACAAAATTGTTTTGATAAAAAACGTTCTTGAAAAAAAATATAAAAAGGCGTTTCAAATAAAAATAGCAAACAGAACAGAATATGAAGATTGGGAAAAGCTTATGGGCATTGCTGAAAGTGAGAATGAGGGAAACCAAGAAATAGAGCAGCTTCAAAGCAAATTTCCAGACGCGGATTTTGAATAATTAATGCTTAAGGAGGAATTTTTATTATGGCAAAAGGCGGATTTAACGGCATGGGCGGAATGAACATGAACAACCTTATGAGACAGGCTCAGAAAATGCAGAAAAAAATGGAGGAAACACAGGCATCTCTTGCAGATAAAACTATCGACATAACATCAGGCGGCGGAGCTGTTAAAATTACTATTACAGGAAAAAAAGAAATAAAATCTATAAAAATTAATCCTGAAGTTGTTGACCCTGAAGATGTTGAAATGCTGGAGGACCTTGTTCTTTCTGCTGTAAACGAGGCCATAAGACAGGCCGATGAGCTTGCCAACAGTGAAATGGGCAAGATAACAGGCGGCGTTGGAAACGGCATGTTTTAATAAACATACCGAAAGGAAAAAGACATGAACTTTTATGGAAATTATATCACGGACTTAATAGAAAAACTTGCAAGTCTTCCGGGAATAGGCAGAAAAAGTGCACAGAGGCTTGCTTTTTATATAATAAATATGCCAAGTGAAAAGGCTCAGGCGCTTTCACAGTCTATAATAAACGCCAAGGAAAATGTAAAGTATTGTTCGGTATGCTGCAATCTTACTGACAGCGATGTTTGCCCTATATGTGCCAATCCTAAGCGTGACCATAAGACAATAATGGTAGTAGAGGACCCGCGTGATATGGCGGCATATGAAAGAACAAAAGATTACAACGGTGTATACCACGTGCTTCACGGGGCAATATCACCTATGAACGGAATAGGGCCTTCAGATATAAAAATAAAAGAGCTTCTTAAAAGAATAGAAACAGATGAGCCGGAAGAAATAATAATTGCTACTAACCCAAATGTTGAAGGTGAGGCAACGGCTATGTATTTAAGCCGTCTTATAAAGCCGTTGAGTATAAAGGTAAGCCGTATTGCAAACGGCGTGCCTGTAGGCGGAGACCTTGAATATGTGGACGAGGTTACACTTTCAAAAGCTCTTGAAGGCAGGAGAGAAATGTAAATGAGTATAGCTGACAATATTTTTATAGAAAACTGCAGTGATATATTGGAAAATGGTTTTTCAACTGAGAATGAAAAAAACAGACCGCATTGGGAAGACGGCTCGGCGGCATTTACTATTAAAAAATTCGGTGTGGTAAACAGATATGACCTTTCTAAAGAGTTTCCTATACTTACACTTAGATATACAAACTGGAAAGCAGCCATAGATGAGATACTTTGGATATGGCAGAAAAAATCAAACAAAGTATCTGATTTAAACAGCCACATATGGGATGAATGGAAAGGCGAAGACGGCACAATAGGCAAGGCTTACGGCTATCAGCTTGGTATTAAGCACCAATATAAAGAGGGAATGTTTGACCAGGTAGACAGAGTACTTTACGACCTTAGAAACAATCCATACAGCAGAAGAATACTTACGAATATATATAATTTTAATGACCTTCACGAAATGAATCTTTATCCGTGCGCCTACAGCATGACATTTAATGTTACCGGAAATAAACTTAATGCTATACTTAATCAGCGTTCGCAGGATACACTTACGGCAAATAACTGGAATGTGGTTCAATATGCCGTTCTTATACATATGTTTGCTCAGGTAAGCGGACTTGAAGCCGGAGAATTTGTGCATGTTATAAGTGATATGCACATATATAACCGGCATGTGGATATGGTAAAAAAGCTGATTGGAAGGAAGCCGTATCCTGCTCCGAAATTCAGCATGAACAAAGAAATTAAAAATTTCTATGATTTTACAGTTGATGATTTTAAGCTGGAAGGCTATGAATATGGCAAAAGTATTGGCAAAATACCTGTGGCAATTTGAGGTGCATACAAATGAACATGATAGTTGCAGTTGATGAAAAATGGGCAATTGGAAAAGACGGAGGTCTTCTTACTCCGCTCCCTGAAGATATGAAATTTTTTAGGAAAACAACAATGGACAGTGTTGTTATAATGGGCAGAAAAACACTGTTTTCGTTCCCCAATCATAAACCGCTTAAAAACAGAGTCAACATAATTATAACACGTACTCCGGAATTTAAATCTGAAGGTGCTGTTATTGTAAGGTCAATTGAGGAAGCCGCAGAAGAAGCAGAAAAATACAACAAAAATATATTTGTTATAGGCGGAGGAAGCGTTTACTGTCAGATGTTAAAATTTTGTGATACGGCTTATGTTACTAAAATAGAGAAAGTTTTTGATGGGGCGGACACGTTTATATATAACCTTGACAAAATGGATGAATGGGAAATTGTTGAAAGCAGCGACATAAAGGAATATAATGGAACCAAATTTAAGTTTGTAACATATAAAAGAAGAAACAGAGGTGTATAAAAATGATACCAGCAAGTGTTGCTATACAGGTGCTTCCGCTTACACTTGATGATGCGGAAACAGTAAGAATTGTTGATAAAGTCATAGAATATATAGACTCAACAGGGCTTAAATATTTTGTATCACCTTTTGAGACTACAATTGAGGGTGATTACGACGAGCTTATGGAAACAGTTAAGCAGTGCAATCTTATTGCCATAAAAGCCGGAGCTCCGGGAGTAAGTACATATGTTAAGATTTTCTTTAACCCTACAGACGGTGTGCTTACAATCAACCAAAAAACAGACAAATATCTTGAAGTAGATACTAAAAACAAAGAAATGAATGAATAATCAAGGGGGATGTTACTATGACATCCCTTTTTTCTTAATTTTGAAGTTACAAAGGAGATTTTTTATGTACGAAAAAGTAAATTCAAATCCCGACATATATAATATTTTTGTGCCGCTTCCCAATAACCCATTAAAGAATTTAAACTGTTATGTGCTGAAAACACCTGAAAAAAGCCTTGTTATTGATACCGGATTTAATCGTGAGGAATGCAAAGAAGCTCTTTTAGGCGGCCTTAAAGAGCTGGGAATAGAGCAAGATAACATAGAGCTTTTTATAACTCACCTTCATTCGGACCACTGCGGTCTTGTAAATAAGGTTGCAGGGCCTAACACTACAATTTATATGGGCAGAATAGATTATGAGTATATGTTGGAATATGCAGATGGCGACCCATGGAAAAAAGAAGAAGAAACATATCTCAGAGAAGGCTTTCCGCCTGATGCCATAGAAGAACTCAGAACAACAAATCCAGCAAGGGCATATGCCCTTGATAAATTGTTCAAGGCTGTTTGTATGGATGACGGCGACGAAATAAAAATAGTAGGGGATTATACACTTAAATGTATACTTACATCAGGTCATACGCCGGGGCATATGTGTCTTTACATGGAAAAAGAGAAAATAATGTTTCTTGGTGACCATGTGCTTTTTGACATTACGCCTAACATAACATTTTGGACAAGAAGCAGAAACTCGCTTCTTGATTATCTTAACAGTCTTGAAAAGATAAAAAAATATGATGTAAAACTGGCTCTGCCTGCTCACAGGACGAATAACGGCATTAATTTTTATGAGCGTATTGAGCAGATAGAAAAACATCATGATTTCAGATTAAATCAATGTATGGAGCTTATAAGTAAAAATCCGGGAATAAACGCATATGACTTAGCCGGAAAAATGCGGTGGAAGATGAGAGGCAAAAGCTGGGTTGATTTTCCTATGCCGCAGAAATGGTTTGCGGTTGGAGAGACTATAGCGCATACGGATTATCTTTTTGAAAAGGGATTAATAGATAAAAAAATGGTAAATGGAATAAATAGATATGAAATAAAATAATTATAATTGCCCACGGATGAGTGCCGAAGGCTAATAAAGTTTAGGTCAAGCCTTTAAGTACCGCGAAGATGAGCGGACGCTGTAGGCGGATTTTGCTTGCAAAATTACTGACCATTAAGGTTTGCAGGAGTTTGGGGGCAGAGCCACCAAGGTCCTTGAATATTAAATAGAAAAAAACACGGTTTTGACAATACAATAGCCGTGTTTTTTATAATAAAAACCTCTAAAACCTTGGAGTTTCACCCCAAACCCTGACCGCCCTTTAAAAAGTGCGGCCGTAAACTTTATTAGCCTTCGGAGCTCATCCGAGAGGCCAAGAAAACTTTATTTTCCCATTATTTTTACGAAGCTCTTAGCAAGTGCGGCATTTTTTTCGGCTTCCTCAAGTGTTGCTGCCGTTGCTGTAAGATGTCCCATTTTTCTTTTCGGCTTGCTTATTTCCTTGCCGTAAATATGAAGTGTGACACCGGGTATTTTAAGTGCTTCGTCGGCGCCGTATACAACAGCCTTTCCGGTTGAGCCTTCTTCGCCAAGTATATTGCGCATTACAACAGGACGTATAAGAGACGGGTCACCTAAAGGAAGTCCGCTTACAGCTCTTATATGCTGCTCAAACTGGCTTGTGACGCAGGCCTCTATTGTATAATGCCCCGAATTATGCGGCCTTGGCGCTACCTCGTTTATTGCGACATTCCCATCTTTGTCAACAAACATCTCAACGCAGAACATTCCCACGCCTTCAAAAACTTCCATAACTTTTTTTGCAAGCTCCATTGCTCTTTTTGTTGTCGATTCCGATATGGCGGCAGGTACTTTTGTTTCATCAAGTATATTATCATGATGTATATTTTCTGCAACAGGATATACTTTTATGTCTCCGTCTATTGCACGGCATGCCAAAACTGAAATTTCTTTTGTGAAAGGGAAAAACTTTTCAGCCATAAGCGGCAGTTTTCCGTTTCCCAAAGCGTTATAGCCGTTTTCACAGTCGTTTATGTCTTTTACAACATAATTTCCTTTCCCGTCATAGCCGCCTGTGCACGATTTTAAAAGCATTGGAAAGCCGTATTTTTTTCCGGCCTGTGCTATATCATCAGGACTTGATACAGACATAAATTCGGGAACAGGTATGTTATGTTTTAACAGCAGTGTCTTTTGAGTAAATTTGTTTTGTATAATCTCAAGGCTCGCCGCAGTGGGATATATTTTTTTGCCCTCGTTTTCAAGCTGCTTTAATACATGTGCATTTATATGCTCAAACTCATATGTTACAACATCGGATTCTTCGGCAAGCTCACGTATGGCGTCTTCATCATCAAAATTGGCAATTATATGCTCATCAACTATACTGTGAGCAGGACAATGCAGTGTTGGATCAAGCACAATTATGTAAAAACCCATTTTTTTGGCTTCAAGTATCATCATTTGGCCAAGCTGGCCGCCGCCTATTATTCCTATTTTCTTGTGTATATTTGGTTTTGTCATATTTTTTTACCTCCAGCAGATATTTTTAGCTTAATACTTTTTTTAATCTTAACATAAAGTATACATAACGTTAATGTAATTATATAAACTGATACAAAACGTATAAAATAGCTTGTGCCTATATCCGTTATGTTATGTGCTTTAATAATTTCATTTACTATATTTATTATAAGACAATGCATAAGGAAAATATAGTAGCTTGCTGAGTTAATAGATTTTATAAGACGATTGTCTGAAAAACCTGTTTTAACAAGTTTTAAGGCTATATTATATATAAAGCTTATCACTGATACGCAGTAAAGTACATGTATATATTCAAGATATGGTATATTTTCACCGTAAACAAATGATCTATAGCTTAAATATATATCAAATCCCGTGGCGCATATAAACATAAGAAGTTCTGAAAAATAGTATTTTTCTATATATAGTTTAAATGTTTGATAGTATCGTCCGGCACAGCAGCCCGCTATCCAGTAAAATAGATATGTGGGAAATATTCTGTCAAAATACTGAAATTCAATCCCACAGCCAAGTGCTATTTTCGGCAAATACATTTTTGACAAAATCATTATTACAAAGCTTACAACAGCAAGTATATGCGCAGGTACTTTGTCAAGCAGTTTTATCCAAAGCGGCATAAGAATATAAAACTGGAAAATGGTGACTATAAAATAAAACGGGCTTACTATTGAGCCGTTAAGTACATATTTTATATAATCGCCGAAAGAAAAACTGAAATACCCTATATTACAAAAATAAACGTAATATACCATTACCCATATTAAATATGGTATAAGCACAACTCGTATCCTTTTTAAAATGAAACCTTTATACGAGAATTTCGACATATCTTTTAAAAACAGCTTTAAGGCACTTAAAAATATAAAGCCCTGTACTGCAAATGCCGAAAGACGCCAAGGAATCATTATGCATAGATACTGTATGCTTGTTTTGTCGAGGGTTGTAACAGGGTCGCCTGATACATGTACAAATACTACTAAAATGCACATAAGAGTATTTATAAGAATTATTTCATTTTTTTTCAAAGAATTATCCATTTTTTTCACCTAAAATCAAAGAATTTATCATTGAATGATTATACCATAAATTTTTAAATTTCAAAGTTTTTTTATTTTAATTCCTTACTTATTTTGTTTTGTATAATAATAATTCAAATTTCTTATTAGTATATTTTTCTATGTGAGAATAATACAATTTTAAATAAAATACTTGAAATAATTGTTTTATTGGCTTTTTTGGATTGTTTCATTTAATATAATTTGATTTAATTTATTGGGTGCTGTATAATATTTAATTGGTATAAATGAACAGGGGTGGATTTAAAGTGGCACAAAACAAAAAAACTACCGGCAGTTCTTCTAAAAAAAATACAGCCAAAAGAAGCAGATCGGCTTCCAAAACCGCATCAGCGAAAAACAGCGGCAGTTCAAAAGTTGTGTACAATGAACGTTTTGGAGATTCTATATATGATGAAATACTTATGATTGTACTTATACTTATATCGGTAATAGTGCTTATAAGTCTTTTTACATCTGTTATGGGCGCATTTGGAGAAATTGTAAATGAATTTTTTAAGGGGCTTTTCGGAGTAAGCGCCTATCTTCTGCCAATAGTTGTAATTGCGTTTTGCGTATGGATGCTGGTTTCAAAAGATCAGAGTTTTGCGGCGGTTAAAGTTGTGGCTCTTATACTTTTTATATTGTCACTATCAACTTTTTTTCAATTGGTTACGGAAGGATCTTCCGACAATTACAGCGATATGGCATTTGTTAAAAGAGTATCGTATTTTTACAAGGATGCCACAGGTCTTAACGGCGGAATGTTCGGAGGCACGATTGCTTATGTGCTTTACAAAGTTTTAGGCTGGGGAAGCTATATAGTAGCTTTTGCTTCTATAATTATCTCAGTTATGCTTGGAACCGGAAAATCACTTGTTACGTTTTTAGGTGAGATAGGAGATTATTTCAGAGCCAGAAGAAAAGTTAAGGAATACGAAATAAAGGCAAGAGCCGAAAACATACGTGAAAAAGAAGAAAAAAGAGCTAAAAAACAAGAGCTTCAAGAAATGAAGCTGCGTAAAAAATATGAAGATTTATATAACGAGAAAAAACAGAAAAAGGGCAACTTTAATATTCTTATAAACGGTGAAGAAGGATATGAAACGGAAGAAGAAAAAGCTCAAACAGAGGGCCTTCCAGTTGTTGATGCCGTTGTGTTCAAAAATAATGATGAACCTGTAAAAGAAGAAAAAAACGAAGCTTATGATTTTTGCCGTGAAGTTCCTGATGAGGAAGAAATGAAAAACGGTGACAAATTTATAGAAGTTTTAGGTACTGTTAAGGTTCCGGCAGGGAAAAAAGACAAAAACGATGCAAAAGATGACAGTATACTTTTTAACAATATTTTTGGAGTTGAAGATAACAAAGCTAAGAAAAAAGATACCGAAGAGGTTACAGACAAAAAAGGTGAGGATACCGAATCTAAAGCCGAGAATAATAAAACTGACGACTCTGAAAATACAGGTAATTCAAACGATACAAAAGTCGATGATAATGATTGCAAAAATGAAAGCAATGAAAAGATAAATATAGACGAAAATAATTCTGGCATAGAATACGATGCCAAGGAAACAGACGACAATACAAAGGCAGATGTTATACCTAAAACAATAAGTTCTGATGAAAAGCCTAAAGCGAAAATTAAAGATGTTTCAGCCGGCAGTATCCAAAACGATACAAAAGCAAAAGTTTTGGAAAAACCGGAAGTTAAGGAAGAACCTAAAAAAGAATACATATTCCCGCCTTTAAGTCTTCTTGGAGATGAGCCGAAACAAAAAGGCGGAGAAACAAAAGCCGATATGATGACGAATGCCAAAAAGCTCGAAGACACTCTTTCAAGTTTCGGAGTTCAGGCAAAGGTTATACAAATTAATAAAGGACCTACTGTAACCAGATATGAGCTTCAGCCGAGTCAGGGAGTAAAGGTAAGCAAGATAGTAAATCTTTCAGACGATATCGCACTTAACCTTGCCGCTACAGGAATAAGAATTGAGGCTCCTATACCTGGAAAGGCTGCTGTGGGAATTGAAGTGCCCAATACGGAAACACAATCGGTTTACTTAAAAAGTGTAATAGAAAGCGATGTGTTTAAAAAAGCCAAATCTAAGCTTACTTTTGCTTTAGGCAAGGACATAGCCGGAAATGCCGTTGTTACGGATATAGCCAAAATGCCGCATTTGCTTATTGCAGGAGCTACAGGCTCGGGAAAAAGTGTTTGCATTAACACTATTATAACCAGTATACTTTACAAAGCAAAGCCTGAGGAAGTAAAAATGCTTCTTGTTGACCCTAAAGTAGTCGAGCTAAGCGTATATAACGGAATACCGCATCTTATTATACCTGTTGTAACTGACCCCAAAAAGGCAGCCGGAGCATTAAATTGGGCTGTAAAGGAAATGCTTTCGAGGTATCAGTTGTTTGCCGACAGCCATGTACGAGACATAAAAGGCTATAATAAGATGAAAAAGGAAAAAGGCGAAACAGATTTTATGCCTCAGATTGTAATAATAATTGATGAGCTTGCGGATTTGATGATGGCATCTCCGAGTGATGTGGAGGACGCAATATGCCGTCTGGCACAGCTTGCAAGAGCAGCCGGAATGCATCTAATAATTGCTACTCAAAGACCGTCGGTAGATGTAATTACCGGTGTTATAAAGGCCAATATCCCATCAAGACTTGCTTTCGCCGTATCATCAGGAATTGACTCGAGAACAATACTTGATTCTACCGGAGCTGAAAAGCTTATAGGAAAAGGAGATATGCTTTTTTATCCCGTTGGTATGAATAAACCTGTTCGTATACAGGGAGCATTTGTTACAGATAAAGAAGTAGAAGACATTGTTGAGTTTATTAAAAACCAATATGAGACAAAATATGATTCGTCAATGATTGAAAATATAACAGGTTCTTCGGCGTCGGGAGCAGATGATGAAGATAAAGATGAATATTATGATGATGCCGTTGACCTTGTTGTCGATAAAGAAAAAGCATCTGTGTCAATGCTTCAGAGACAATTTAGAATTGGATATAACCGTGCTGCGCGAATAGTGGACGAAATGGAGCGCCATAACATAGTTGGGCCTGAAGAAGGCAGCAAACCGAGAAAAGTATTAATATCCAAAGATGAACTTGAACAAATTAGAAATCCGTTACAGGATGATGAATAAGGAGACAATAAATGAGTGTTAAGGTAGCATTTGTGTCGTTGGGATGTGATAAAAACCTCGTAGACAGTGAAGTTATGCTTGGCATATGTCAAAAAAGGGGCTTTACTGTAATACAGGAAGAAGAAATGGCTGATGTTATTGTTGTAAATACCTGCTGTTTTATTCGGGACGCCCTTGAAGAAAGCATACAGGCCATAATTGAAATGGGCAAAATGAAAGCAAACGGAAACTGCAAAGCACTTATTGTATGCGGATGTTTGGCTCAAAGATATGAAAAAGAAATTTTTAATGAAATGCCTGAGGTAGATGCTGTTTTAGGTACGTCTTCTTATGAGAAGATTGCCGAAGCAATAAAGTCGGTGCTTGCCGGCAAAAAGCAGGTTAAAAACATTGGCATACCCAAGGGTGCAATGGAAAATGAAGATAACAGCATCTCAAGGATAGTATCGACAGCAGGACATTTTGCCTATCTTAAAATAGCGGAAGGATGCGATAACAGATGTACGTATTGCATTATACCGTATTTAAGGGGAAAATATAGAAGCAGGCATATGGAAAGCCTTGTAAAAGAAGCCACTGTGCTTGCCGAAAAAGGTGTAAAAGAGCTTATACTTGTTGCACAGGATACAGCAATTTACGGCTGCGACCTTTACGGAAAAAGTATGCTTCATGAACTTCTTAAAAAACTTGCCGCAATTGACGGCATTGAATGGATAAGAATATTATACGGATATCCTGAAAATATAACCGATGAGACAATTAAAGAGATGGCAGAGGAAAAAAAGATAGTAAAATATCTTGATATGCCTATACAGCATGGGTGTGACAGTGTGCTTAAAAGAATGGGCAGACGCTCTACGGCAAATCTTATAAGAGAAAAGGTTCAAAAGTTAAGAACCGCTATGCCGGATATTACTTTAAGAACTACGGTTATAACTGGTTTCCCTCAGGAAACGGACGAAGAATTTTCAGAGCTTGTTTCGTTTGTTAAAGAGATGAAATTTGACAGGCTCGGTGCTTTTACTTACAGCTGTGAGGAAGGAACTCCGGCTGCCAAAATGTCAGGTCAGATTGACGAAGATATAAAAACAGAGCGTAAAAACATTATTATGGATGTACAAAAAAATATATCTGCCCAAAAATGCGAGACCTTTGTGGGAAGGAAACTCATAGTTATGGTTGAAGGCAGACTGCCTGAGGAGAATATATACTGTGCAAGAAGCTACAGGGATGCTCCGGATATAGACGGGCTTGTTTTTGTATCGTCGGATGAAGAACTTTTGACAGGCGACTTTGTGAGAGTAAATATCACAAAGGCAGGCGATTATGATTTGTATGGAACTGCAGAATGCCGATTTGATTTATAAAAATGGGGGATGTTGTAAATCATGGAATATGGGAGAAGAAAGGTGGCTTATTATGCAGATGAATTTGCCAAATAAACTTACTATGCTTAGGATGATAATGATACCTATTTTTATTATTGTTCTTTTAAGCGGGCTTGTGCCTACGCCATTAAATAGGTACATCGCCGTATTAATATTTATGGCAGCATCATTTACCGATTATCTTGACGGGCATATTGCAAGAAAATATAATCTTGTAACAAATTTAGGCAAATTTATGGACCCGCTTGCTGACAAACTCCTTGTTTCGTCGGCACTTATATCAATGGTTAGCTTAAAAGAAATTTCGGCTTGGATAGTAATAGTAATAATAAGCCGTGAATTTATAATAACAGGATTCAGGACAATCGCTGTTGAGGCAAATGTTGTGATTGCCGCAAGCTGGTGGGGAAAGATAAAAACCGTAAGCCAGATGGTTATGATAATTGTTGTGCTTCCTGGGGTTGGAAGCTATTCCGGAGCTATGCTTGGCGAAATCCTTATATATGCTTCATTAATTTTTACTGTTGTTTCGGGTGTTGATTATATTGTAAAGAACAGGAATGTACTTAAAGGCTGAGGTGATAGAAAATGACATCTGAAATAGTGTCGGTCGGAACAGAACTATTGCTTGGTGATATTGTAAACAGTGACGCGCAGTTTATTTCAAGAAAGCTTGCAGACCTTGGAATAGATATTTATTATCAGACTGTTGTGGGTGATAATCAGAATAGGCTTAAAAATTGTCTGAAAACAGCTTTTTCAAGGTCGGATATAGTTATTACAACAGGCGGCCTTGGACCGACGGAAGATGACCTTACAAAAGAAACAGGATGTTCGGTTTTAGGCAAAAAACTTATAAATGACAGCCGTGCTCTTGAGGATATGAAAGAGTTTTTCAAAGTATCAGGAAGACAGATGAGCGAAAATAATTTAAAGCAGGCTCTTGTGCCCGAAGGCGGGAAAGTGCTGTATAACGAAAACGGAACAGCTCCGGGAATAATAGCCGAGGAAAACGGGAAAATTCTTATAATGCTTCCTGGACCGCCAAATGAGCTTAAGCCTATGTTTGAAAAGTATGTAGTACCATTTTTAAAATCAAAGCAGGAATATATTTTGGTATCACGTCTTTTAAGAGTTGTAAAACTTGGTGAAAGCATGACGGAATATATGATAAGAGACCTGATAGATGCTCAAAGCAATCCTACTATAGCCACTTATGCCAAAGATTTTGAAGTAGTTGTTAAAGTTACGGCAAAAGCAAAAAACATAGATGAGGGAAACAAAATTATTGAGCCGGTTGCAAAAGAGATTAAAAAGCGTTTTGGACATGACCTTTATGCCGAGGGCGACACAAATATTATTGAGTATACGTGTAAAAAGCTTCTTGAGAAAAAAATTACAGTGGCTGCCGCAGAAAGCTGCACCGGAGGAATGGTATCAAAATCATTTACAGATATGCCGGGAATATCAGAAATATTTATTGAGGGAGCCGTTACTTACTGCAATGACGCAAAAATGAGGCGTTTGGGAGTTAAAAAAGAAACTCTTGACAAGTTTACAGCCGTAAGCGCTCAAACTGCAGCTGAAATGGCTGAAGGAATTGCAAAAACCGCCGGAACAGATATAGGGCTTTCAACTACGGGTATTGCAGGTCCGGGAGGCGGAACAGCTGAAAAACCTGTAGGGCTTGTATACATTGGCATATATATTAAGGGAAAAACTATTACAAAAGAACTGCATCTTAACGGAAATCGTGATAAAATAAGAAAAAGAGCTGTTAATTCGCTTTTTGACGCTTTAAGGCGCGAATTGGAAAAAGAAAACATTTTTTAAAAATCTTATGTTCTGTTTTATTTTACCATTGACTTACGAACATAAGTGTTGTAAAATAAGAACATAAGTTTGTAAAATAAGGAGATACGCAAATGGCAGAAAAAAAGAGTTCTAAAAAAGATGTGGAACAGAAATTTGAGAGTAAAGAACAGGCCCTTGAATCGGCCATTGCTAATATAGAGAAAAAATTTGGCGAAGGTTCTGTAATGAAACTTGGCGACAATAATAAAAGATATGAGGTTGAAGTTACACCTACAGGCTGCCTTAGCCTTGATGTTGCACTGGGAGTTGGCGGCATACCTAAGGGAAGGATAATAGAAGTATTTGGTCCTGAGTCATCGGGTAAAACAACAATTGCTTTGCATATGGCGGCTGAGGTTCAAAAAAGAGGCGGCGTAGCCGGATATATTGACGCCGAGCATGCTTTGGACCCTGTATATGCCAAAAATCTTGGTGTTGACGTAAACAACCTTTATATTTCACAGCCTAATGACGGTGAAGAAGCTCTTGAGATTGCCGAAATGATGGTCAGAAGCGGTGTTATAGATATAATAGTAGTGGATTCTGTTGCTGCTTTGGTTCCAAGGGCCGAAATAGAAGGCGAAATGGGTGATACTCATGTCGGCTTGCAGGCAAGACTTATGAGCCAAGCCCTTAGAAAGCTTACGGGAAGCATAGGCAAAACAAAATGCAGTGTTATATTTATAAATCAGCTGCGTGAGAAAATCGGTACCGTTTACGGGAATCCTGAAACGACAACAGGCGGACGTGCCCTTAAGTTTTACGCTTCTGTAAGAATAGATATAAGAAGAGCCGATTCAATTAAACAGGGCAGCGAAATAATTGGAAACAGAACAAGGGCCAAAATTGTTAAAAACAAAGTGGCTCCTCCGTTTAAAACTGCTGAGTTTGATATTATGTATGGCAAGGGTATTTCAAAAGAAGGAGATATACTTGATTTGGCAGCTGAGCTTGATATTGTACATAAAGGCGGGTCTTGGTATTCATACGGTGATACAAGTATTGGGCAAGGAAGAGAAAATGCTAAACAGTACCTTATTAATAATCCTGATATCTGTACTGAAATTGAAAACGCTGTAAGAAATGAATATGGTCTTTCCGATGTAGCGGTAGTTTCGGGAAAACCTGATGTTTCACCTACGGGTGAAGTACCTGAAATGCCTGAGAATTCTGACGCTTCTGATGAAAAAAAAGAACTCAAGTGTGAAAATGAAGAAGTAGGGCCTGATGTTGACCAGATTTCTTTTGACGAATAATAAAAATTTTGAAAACAGCGTTTGAAAGCAATATTTTCGTTAAACAGGAGATATTGCTTTTTTGCTGTTGTTTTGGAGGAAATAGATGATTGTTACAGACATAAAACCTCAGAAAAAATCAGACAGGTTTTCTGTTTTTATTGATGGAGAATATTCGTTTTCACTTATTAAAGAAGACCTGCTGTTCTTTAAAATAAAAAAAGATGAAGAAATATCAAAAAAAACATATGACTATATAATTGATACCGTTGTGTATATTAAAGCACAGGATGCGGCACTTAAATTTTTATCACATAAAATGCGCACGGAAAAAGAAATACGCCGCAAACTGAAAGAAAAAGAATACAGCGAAAATGTAATTGAAAAAGTAGTGGAGTTTTTGATTAAATATAATTATATAAATGATTTTGAATATTGCCTTGCTTATATAAGGCAGTCGCAAAAATTAAAGCCTTTGGGAAGTATTGCAATAAAACAAAAACTTAGGTTTTACGGAGTTGATGACGGTACAATTGAAAAAGCGCTGAGCGAAAGTGATATTGATGAAACCGGACAGGCCTCACAGCTCCTTGATAAAAAGATGAGCATTATGGATAACAGTATTGATGCGGCTAAAAAACGCAAATTACAGGATTTTCTATTAAGAAGAGGCTATTCTTATGATATAATAAGAACAGTGTTTAAAAATAAAGGAATTTGATTTGGAGGAACTAATGGGTTATTACATTGGTGAAATAGTTAAACTAAGAAAAAGATTTTTCAAAGAATGCGAGGGGAAAGAATACACAGATGCCCTGAAAACGGGAACCGGAATAATAAAACTTTATAAGGACAATAATTCGGCAAGCGGCCTTGAATATGCTAACGACCTTAATAATCTTGCTATAGTATATGATGATCTTATGTCTCATGAGAAAGCTGTTAAGATATATAAGGAAGTTGCTCAGATACGTGAAAATGAAGATTGTGAGGACTCTCTTTTATACGCAGATACATTAAGTAATATGGCTGTCGCTTTAAGCCTTGACGGAAAACATCAGGAGGCATACCAGTATCACAGAAAGGCTCTTAAGATACGTGAATCTCAGCTGGAAAATACTCACTGTGACTGTATAATGAGTCTTTATAATCTTGGAAGCGCATGTGAGGATCTTAAAAAGACAGACAGAGCTTTGACTTATTTTGAAACTGCTATAAAACGTGCAAAAAATCAGCCGAAGCTTAAAAAATCCGATTATGCCGATATTATTTTGGGATATGCACGTGTGCTTACTGAAAAGGGAAGATATAAAAAAGCACTTGCTTTTTATACCAAGGCTTCTGAAATATTGAAAAAAGAAGAAGGTGAAAAGAATTTTTATTACCTTTCAACTCTTTTGGATACGGCTGTTTTATGTGAAAAAGCAAAGATATATAAAAAAGCCATACAATTCTATACACAGGCTATTAACGTGAGACGAAAACTTCTTGACAAAACTCACTTGGATTATGTTACTAATATAAACGCTTTGGCATCAGTTCTTGCAAAAGACGGACAGTATGATGAATCAATAAAAAAACACAAAGAAGTTATAAACATAATAGAAAACCTTATGGGACAGGATCATCCGTTTTATGCCGATGCCTTTAACAATTTGGCTGTGGATTATTTAAAGAAGAAAGATTACAGCAACGCTGTTGAATACGTGCAAAAGTCTCTGGATATTAAGGCAAAAGCAAGCGGCAAGGAAAGTGTTGGTTACTCGGTTTCTCTTGAAACAGCAGGTAAAATTTACATGGAGTCGGGAAATTACGACATTGCTGAAAAAAGTTTTTCTCAAAGCCTTGATATTAGAAAAAAACTTTCAGGCGGCAAGGACTTGTTATACATAGAAGCTCTTATGAATATGGCAAGGCTGTATCGAAAAGAGAAAAAATACGGAATGTCGGCACAATATTATTATGATGCAATAAAGGTAAGAAAAGAGCTCGACAGTGAAGATAATATAGGTCTTGCTGTAAACCTTCACGAACTTTCTCAAATGCTTATAGATGCCGGGAAAATTGAAGAAGCCGCAAAAATTGCCGAAAAATCTCTTGAGATACGCAAAAATGTATACGGCAAAAATCATCCGCGCTATGCAAGAGGAATGTATTATTTGTCACAAATATATATGAAATGCGGACGTATTGAAGAAGCTTTAAACCTTCTTATATCAGCTTTGGGTCTTCAAAATGAATATGTTGGCGAAAAATCGAATGACTATAAAGACACTCTTGATGAGATAATAGACGACGAACTTAAAGCTGCAGAGATTTACAGTGAAAAATCCAACATTGATATTGCTGTTGAACATTTTGAAACGGCTAAGCTTTACATAAATAAAAAAAATGAATATGATTATACTAAATTAAATGTGCGGTTTGCAAATCTGACAGCTAAAAGCGGACATATTGACGAAGCATTTAATATGCTTGACAATGCCGAAAAAGACATAATACAAAAAAACGGAGAATGTTCAGGGGAATATACTGATTTTCTTATTGAAAAAGGCAAAGTTCTTATAACATCGGGAGATTTGAAAAAGGCTGAAAGCTGTCTTTTTAAATGTATTGAGACAGATTATCTTCTTGGAAGCGACGTTCATAAGGATGAAATATTTGTTATACTTGGAAATGCGTATATAGCTGAGGAAGATATTAAAAATGCCAGAAAATATTTTTCAAGTGTATCGAAAAATTCTAAAAACAAATGGTATCCAATTGCCCAGGAAGGCCTTAAATTATGCGATGAAAATGAAAAAGACATTAAGCTAAATAATGTAATTGCTGTTAAGGAAGAGCTTGAAAAGAACAATAATACAGAAACAAAAGAGTATGCGGATACTGTTTGGCAGCTCGGAAAAGTATGCGAAAGCTGTAAAAATGACGAAGATGCGGAAAAGCTTTACAATATAAGCATTGATAAGCGAAGAAGTATAAACGCTTTGGAGGACGATTTTGCAAAAAATCTAATACGCTTGGCGTCGGTGATGAAGAAAAACGGACATATTCAAGAGGCAGCTGGGATATTTGAAGAGGCGGCAGAGCATATTAAATCCGAAGAAGGCGAATGTGCTCAATATGCAAAGACATTGCTTAGAGCGGCTAAAGCAGAGGCCGATTGTTCAAATATAATGAAGGCTGAAAAACTGTTTGAGAAGGTGCGCAAAGTGATGCTGCATATTTTCGGTGAAAACGATGACTCATATTTAGCTGTTTGCTACGACATTACGGTTTTTTATATAAAATGCAGCAACAAAAGAAAAGCCGGAGTGATGTTTGAATATCTTATTGAAAAAATAGCCGAAAATGAAAACAGTATGTTTAGTGAGGATAAATATCAGCAAAAACTTAACAGACTTGCTGATAAAATAAAGAAAATGTAATGTTTTTATATTGACAAAGATGTATGTCTTTGGTAAACTAAATAGGTGTGTTTACGGACACAAGACCGCACGGAGAGGTTTGAAACCGTGAAAAGGTCACGGTACCAAATTCGGCGAGTATCTTAATGAGGAGGTGTACTTGTGTACGCAATTATTGAAACTGGCGGCAAACAGTATAAAGTTGCCGAAGGCGATGTTATAAGTGTTGAAAAATTAGGTGTTGAAGCTGACAGTGAGTTTGTTTTTGATAAGGTCCTTGTATTGTCAAATGATAACGGAATGAAAATCGGGGCTCCTTACGTTGAGGGTGCTAAAGTTTCAGCTACTGTTATGTGCGAAGGCAAAGGCAAAAAGGTTATTGTTTATAAATACAAACCTAAAAAATGCTTCCACAAAAAGAACGGACATAGACAGCCGTTTACAAAGCTTCAAATTAACTCTATCACTTGCTGATTATTATGATAAAGGTAAACATTTATCGCAACAGTGATTTTGTTATTAGCGGTTTTGAACTTTCCGGCCATGCTGGGTGTGGCGAGGAAGGCGAAGATATAATTTGCTCGGCTGTAAGCATCCTTGTTATTAATACTATTAATTCAATTGAAAAATTTACGAAAGTTAAGTTTGAAGTGGATGCAGACGAAGAAAAGGGCGGTTATATCAAGTTCGAAGCACCGCGGTTTAACCTTGGAGAAACAGACCACGATGCGGAGCTATTGCTTGAGGCAATGCTGCTCGGACTTAGGAATATAGAAAAAGAGTATAGTCAATATATGAAAATATACGACAAAGGAGGTACAGTTTGATGTTAAAGTTAAACCTTCAATTTTTTGCTCATAAAAAAGGAATGGGTTCTACAAAAAACGGCCGTGACTCTAATTCAAAAAGACTTGGTGCAAAACGTGCAGACGGTCAGTTTGTTTTAGCCGGCAACATTCTTTATACACAGAGAGGAACAAAAATCCATCCGGGTACAAATGTTGGTATCGGTGGCAATGATTCTCTTTTTGCTTTAGTTGACGGAACTGTTAAGTACGAAAGATTAGGCAGAGACAAGAAGAAAGTTTCTGTTTATCCTATCGAAGTAGCAGAAGAAGCAGCAGCAGAGTAATTGGAAAATGCTTAAGGTTTCAAATGTGTTCATTTGAAACCTTATTTTTTTAAGTTTTATGGGTAATATAAATTATGTTTTATAAGTGCCAAACGGTATTTATATTTACTTTATTATAAACCTATTTTTGAGGTGACAAAGCATGTTTGTAGACAGAGTTAAAATCCATATTAAAGGCGGAAACGGCGGAAACGGTGTTGCTACATTTTTCCGTGCAAAGTATATAAGCCACGGCGGGCCTGACGGCGGAGACGGCGGACGCGGCGGCGATATTATATTTGAGGGAAACGCCAGTATGTCAACACTTATGGATTTCAGATATAAAAGACATTTCAGTGCCGAGCCCGGCACAGACGGAAGCAAAAGAAACTGTACAGGTGCAGACGGTCAGAGTGTTGTAATCAAGGTGCCTGTAGGCACAATTATAAGAGAAGCCGAAAGCGGTAGAATAATGGCCGATATTACAAAAGACGGCGAAAGAAAAACTATTATAAAAGGCGGCAGAGGCGGCAGAGGAAATCAGCATTTTGCTACTCCTACCAGACAGGCACCGAGGTATGCTGAAAGAGGGCAGCTGTCAAAAGAGTACGATGTTATTCTGGAGCTTAAACTAATAGCGGACGTAGGAATAATAGGTTTTCCAAATGTTGGGAAAAGCACTTTGCTTTCTATGGTTACAAATGCGAATCCAAAGATAGCAAACTATCATTTTACAACTCTTGCTCCAAATCTTGGCGTTGTAGAGCATAGAAAGGGAGCAAATTTTGTTATGGCCGACATACCTGGGCTTGTAGAAGGCGCAAGCGAAGGAGTTGGTCTCGGACATGAGTTTTTAAGGCACGTTGAAAGAACAAAAGTTTTAATTCATGTTGTAGATGCGGCTGCTATTGAAGGAAAAGATCCGATTAATGATATAAAAAAGATAAATTCAGAATTAGAGGCATATAATCCGGAGCTTCTTAAAAGACCGCAGATTATTGCGGCAAACAAGATTGACATTCCCGAAGCAGCGGCAAACGTAAAGCGGCTCAAGGAATATTTTGAGCCTAAAGGTTATAAGGTTTTTCCTATTTCGGCAGCAACTAATAAAGGTCTTGACGAGCTTATAGAAGCAACTGCAGAGATACTTAAAAATTATCCTGACGATATTGTATTTGAAGAAGATTTTGAAGAATACGATGAGCCGGAAATCGATTCAGCACCTTTTGAAATAGAAGTTGTTGACAATAACTATTATATAGTTACAGGTGTCGGAGTAGAAAAAATGATAGGGTATACTAACATTGATACCGAAAAAGGATTTGCTTTCTTCCAGAAATACCTTAGAGAAAAGGGCATAATAGCTGCTCTTGAGGAAAAGGGTATAAAAGAAGGAGATACTGTAAAAATATATGACCTTGAGTTTGAATATTTTAAATAACTAATAAAGGAGTATTTTATGCTTACAAGTAAACAAAGAGCGTTTTTAAGAAGTATGGCAAATACAATTCCTTCAATATTTCATATTGGAAAAAGCGGCGTTACGCCGGAGCTTACGGAAAGTTTTGGTCAGGCTCTTGAAGCAAGGGAACTTGTTAAAGCAAATGTCCTTGACAACAATTTGCTTGACGCAAGAAGTGTAGCTCAGACTATTGCAGACAGAACACATGCTGACATTGTGCAGGTAATCGGAAGCAGGTTTGTACTTTACAGAAAAGCAAAAAATCCTGTTATTGAATTACCCAAATTATAAATTCTAAACACTTTAAATAGTGTCTGTGTCTTAAATTTTAAGCACAGGCGCTATTTTTTTATACAAATAAGTAAAAAACAAAAAACAGGGCAAAAACACTTAAAGTTCTTACCCTGTCTTATTTATGTTTTTATGTATGATAAATTTAATTATACATCTTTTTCATCTTTATCATTGATATTATCAATATCATCTATTGTTTCTGTATCTTCATCTGTTACATCTGTTATTGTATCATCATTATCTAAACTGTCAGTTTCATCTTCGTTTCCTTTAAGTTTAAATTTAGATACCATAGATTTCAGCATATTGGCCTGAGCAGAAAGTTCCTCGCTCGAAGCTGCACTTTCTTCGGCAGTAGCGGAGTTAGTCTGTATAACGCTTGAAATTTGGTTAACACCGATATTAATCTGGTCGATAGATGTTGACTGAGCCTCGGATGATTCTGCTATTTTATCAACAAGCTGTGATACCGCATATGCTTTCTTTGATATTTGGTCAAGATATTTTCCGGTTTCAGAAACCATTTTATCTCCTTTATCAATGGCTTTAAGTGTTGTTTGTATAAGCTCGGTAGTATCTTTAGCAGCCATAGCGCTTTTATTTGCAAGATTTCTAACTTCATCAGCAACTACTGCAAACCCTTTTCCGGCTTCTCCGGCTCTTGCGGCCTCAACGGCAGCATTAAGTGAAAGAATATTTGTTTGGAAAGCTATATCATCTATAGTCTTAATAATTTTTTGAATTTCACCTGATGTGCTGGCAATTTCATCCATTGATGAAACAAGCTTTTTCATCTGCTCATTTCCCTGCAATATCTGTTTTGTAGTGTCTTCCATATTAACTTTAGCCTGTTTTGCACTGACTGAATTTTCTTTAACTCTTTCAGATACTTCAGTTATAGATGCAGCCAATTCCTCAGATGAACTTGCTTGCTCAGTTGCACCCTGAGACAATGCCTGAGCACTTGCAGATATCTGCTCAGAACCTGAAGCTACCTGGTCTGCCGAAATACTTATCTGTGAGAGATTATCACTGAGAGAATCTACAATTTGTTCCATTGAGTCTTTAATAGGAGCAAAGTCATTAATATATTCCTTATCACTGCTAACTGTCATATCACCTTTTGATATACGTCCCAAGACAGTACTCATATCTGTAATATAACCCTGAAGATTACTGATTAATGTACGTATGCTGTCCGACAGCATTCCAATCTCATCTTTTGAATTGTATTTAACTTCGGCATCCAATTTACCTTCGGAAAGAAGTTTTGCTGCTTCCTCAATTTCTTTTACAGGTTTGACTATACTTCCTATTATTGAAGTACAGAGAACTACTGCTATCAATAATGAGATAACTGAACACAATGCTATAATTGTAATTGCTTTTGTTTCTGATGTTTTAATATTATCGGAATAGCTGTTACCAACGGTTTTGGCAGATTCGGCTAACTCGTTGGATAATTTATATACCTCCTCGGCAACAGGAGAATATCTTGAGTTATAAATATCAAGAGCGGTTTCATAATTGCCTTCGCCTATGTTAATAAAAATCTCTTGTCTTGCATCCTTCATTTTTGTTTTTCTTTGTATAATTTGACTGAGCCTGCTGCGGTTAACCTGCAAAGAAAGATTATCTTTAAGATAAGCAATATCGCTATTGACATTATTATAAGCAGTATCCATATCTTTTTGATATTGCTGCAAGTTGCCTTTATTATCTTTAAGCAAAGCAGATGCAAGATCCTTTTCACTTGTCTGTATTGAATTCTGCAAGTCAAAGGTGTACTGGCATGACTTATATGGCCCGTTATAAAACCCCGTAAATGAATCTGATATTGTGTTCATACCGTATACGATAGAAATTATAATTGAACCGAAACATAAAATTAAAACAACACAAAAAGTTAAAACAAGCTTTTTGCCGATGGATAAATTTTTCATACGTCTTCCTCCATATTCCAATATTGTCATAAAAAATAAAATTGCGTATCTCTTTGTATATGGAGATAGCATAAAAACTTTGTTGATTTATTGTAGTTCATGATAGTTAATTTTTTGTAACAAAAATTCTATCTAAATATCATAACTTAAAACATTAGCTTAAGTAAGTTACGCTAAAAGTTATAGTATAAATATTCATGTCATAAATCAACGATTTTAAAATTAGACTTTATTTATAAGAGTAAAGCGGCTAATTAAAATACACATATTAAAAAGTTTGTGGGCATGCATATGTCGCTTTTCCTCGAATTTTGTAACTACATAAAAAATATCGACAAATTTGCTTCTACATTAAGAGTTTGTTTAAAAAAAAATAACTTTTAATAAGTAAGCACAAATTTTAATTCTAAAAAACCGATATTGGCAAAACGTAACAAAAAGAAAAAATAACCAAATAATTTAAAAAAAGATGTAACCTTTAAATAGATGACGATTTTGCATAATTATAAGCATATTAAATGATATTTTAGAAAAATATATTTTTTTGTAGCCATGATATTTGAACTTATATATTAAAATATTTATAATTTAATGCCGATTTTAGACAAACATTATGTATATTATTTACAATTATTGGTACAAATGTATATTCAATGATAATTATTACCAAAAATCGACAAATATCGATACTACTATTGTATTATTTGTGATGTGAGTATATAATTAAAAAAAATTTGTGGGCTGCACTAATAAAACAAAAGCTAAATTTTTGTAAATCGTGGTATTAATTAATGAATTTTAAGTTTACTCTTGTATAATAAAATTTTTGCAAAGAGGGTACCATTTGCCCGATTACATTATGTTCCAGTATGCTTTAAAAATAAAATGAAAGAAGATGATAAAGTGTTATTTTCAAAAAAAAATCAAGATAAGTATAGTGATAATGAGAACTTGACGAAGGCAGCAAAGGCTGTTAAAAATGCCAAAAATAATGACAAAAATTCAACCAATATATTTAAGGGAATTTTTAATCTTGCCACAATGATTAGCGATTTCAGCATTAAATTATCTTTATATGGAAGTAAAATCAAGGATTCTTCAGATAATTTAAACACTATGTTTAATGGTGTATCTTCGGCATCAGAGGAAATCTCAACTTCGACAAACCAAATTGTCAATACTAATTCTGATTTATATGTTGCTATGAACAGTATTTCGGATGATGTAAAGGCTCTAAATCAAAATACTGAGAAAAATAACGAGATTATTAAAAGTATAGAATCTGAAAATAATGAAATGGTAGCCTTTTCAAATGACATGGATCAGAGTGTTCAGGATCTTTTAAACGTTATGAGCAAGGTAAATGAGTCTGTTAAGGTTATAAATAAAATATCCGATCAGACAAAACTTTTAGCTTTAAACGCGGCTATTGAAGCAGCAAGAGCCGGAGCAGCAGGAAGGGGTTTTTCTGTTGTTGCCGAAGAAATAAGAGCCTTGGCTGATTCGACGAAAAAACTTACTTCAAGTATTGATGACCTTATGGTTGATATGAATAAGGCCTCAAACAAGAGTCAGACAAGCGTTACCAAAACATTGGATTCAATCAAAAAGATTGGCGAAAGCATTAAAACTGTTTCTGGAAGTATGGAAAAAAGCACCGATGCTACGGAAAACATAACTAATCGTATTTCAAAAGCGGCTGAGATGAGCAAAGGCATGAATGAATCACTGCAGGAATCATTTGCGGCTTTGGAGTCTGTAAACAATGATTTGCAGAATCTATCAATGTCATCCGATGAACTTAAAAATATAAGTGGTTCTATAAATGAAATTTCAACGGTTATGAATTCAATTGAAGAAAATGTAAATAATCTTTCGATTACTTCAGGCAAAATGGTTGAAAACAAAGCTTCGGGATTTTCAAACGACGATTTTATTGAGACTATTGGAAATGCTATAAGCGCTCACAAAAAGTGGGTGTTAAGCGTTAAAAATATGGCCCAGTCTATGAGTGTAATTCCAATACAGACAAATGAGCATAAATGCGGATTTGGACATTTTTACTACTCTATTAAAGTATCATCCCAAAAACTTGCCCCAATATGGGAAGGCATAGAGGGACTTCACCACGATTTACATAAAAAAGGAGCACTTGTAATTAGCTGTGTTGAAAAGAACGACAAAAAAGGAGCTTTAAATGCAGCAAATGAGGCTGAAAAGCTTTCAAAAATTATTATAGAGAAGTTTGAACTTATGATTAAAATAGCCAATGAAATGAGTAAATATAGAGAATTGGTTTTCTGAGACAATAAAATGTTTAAGGCTTGAATTATGTCCTGTAATTATAAACAGGACATAAATTTTGAACAACTTTTTTCTATTACAATAATATTTAAAGTAAAGCTTTTATTTATTTAACAGGAAAGAAGGATGAGCATGCTTTGGAAAGACAAGTATGAACTTGGAGTACCTTTGATTGATAGACAACACAAAGAGTTATTTAAACGTGTTGAGGAGTTTATTGTAACTTTACGTTCAAGTGCCTCATGGGAGGATAAGCTGCAGCGTGTAGACGAAACACTTGAATTTATGAAAGGATATGTTGTGGAACATTTCCATGACGAGGAAGAATATCAAAAAAAGATAGGCTATCCCGGATATAATGAGCATAGAAAAATACATGCTGATATGGTAAAGTATGTTGTTAATGCATCAAAGGAATATGAGCAGGGAAACCACAGCGAGGTATATATGCAGCAGTTAGCTGGGAAACTTCTTTCATGGCTTATTAATCATGTTGCGGCAGAGGATCAGCGCATTGCAAAATATGCTATAGAGAAGGGAGTGGCCAACGATGAGCAATGATATTTTTTCACCGTTTTTGGATGCAACTCGTAGTGTATTTAAGCTTATGTTTGATATTTCGGATGTAAACGAGCTCCCGATTGAGAATTTTAAATTTAACGATGCTGTTATTATATGTATCGGCGTTACTGGTGATCTTGAGGGAAACATAGTATATAAGTTTCCTCGCAACACATCTTTAACTATGGTGAACATAATGAGCGGTATGGAAATAGAATCGGTTGATGATTTTGTAACGTCGGCTATTTCTGAAATAGCAAATATTATTAGCGGAAATGTCGTAACTATGTTTACGGAAAAAAATGTTAAATGTGATATACTTCCACCTGTACTTGGAAACACCGAAGATGACAAGACATATGCTTTAACTAATGATTTTTGCGTGTCAACCTCTATTGGCAAGGTTTGTATTGACATAAGGCTTAATCAAAAAAACAAATAAGCAAAGAAATTTTAAGGCGTATCATTTTGTTAAGTAGATGGTATGCCTTATTGTGTCTTATTTTTAATATTGCACTATATTACATTTTTTGGCTGTTTTATTACCACGTTTTAACATATATTTCACCAACTGAAAAATTGGGCGCTGTTTTTAAGATAAATTATTTTAAACACAGACTGACTCATATTTAAGGCCTGAAAATATTAGGTCTAATATTGTCGAATTCTGTAAAGATTTGTTGAAATTTGGCTTGCGATGTGGTAATATTTACATATACTTAGTTCACTTTTATGTGATTTGTGTGATTTTAATTATTTTGGTCAGAAAAAGAAAAATCTGAAATAACATTTAAAAAATGTGACTTTACATGAAAAAAAGAAGGAGGTGAAAAAAGAATGAATGTTAGTGCTGTTCAAAGCAACGATATTAACACTAAAACTGCAAAAGTATCCACTGCAAAAAGCGATACTGATGGAAGCACAAAGTTTAAGGATCTTATCAAAAGCAAAACTACTAAAAAAACAGAAAATAATGATAAGACTTCTATAAACAAAAAACAGAAAAAGACTGCTTCTGCAAAAGATGACTCAACTAAAGAAAACAATAAGACATCAAAATCTGAAGCAGCAGGCATGGATTTGAATAATGTCTGCTCTTTTATTGAGGTTTTGTCTAAAAACGGCGAGGTTTACAGTTTTAGCCAAGGAGCTGTGATGGCTAATAGCGGCAGTAATAACGGAGATTTAAAAACAAATGCTTTATCAAATACAGCTAATGCAACAGCTTTATCAAATGCAATGGCATCTGCAAACGCTGCAACGTCAAATGTAGTGGTATCTGCAAACGCTGCAACGGCAAATACAGCTTCTACAAACGTTACAACGGCAAATGCTCAAAATAATATAAATACTTTAGTTAAATCAGCAAAAGAAGTTAAAACCGAGACATCTGAAGGAAAAGGCAGTTCTATTAAGAATGTAACTACCGCAGGCACTAAGATTAGTGAAAGCAAAGAAGAAACTTTGGTTGAACCTAAAAATGCGGAAAGCAGCAACACGTCTTTATCTTCATCAGATAATAAAACTTCTTCAATTGGTGATAAAAAGCTGAATAGTAAAACCAACTTAACTGAAAAAAATAATTTGTCAAATGATAAAAGCAGCAATGTTGAAGTTTCAAAACCGCTGACTTTTAAACAAAATGAAGGGTTTATTACAATTAAGGTAGGCGAGCCTGTAACAACTAATACTTGGAAATCTGTATCTCAGGAAATAGGAAAAGCAATTGTTGAAAGCGTAAAAAATGGCAAAATAGAGAAATTAAACATAACCCTGAATCCTAAAGAATTAGGAAAAATAAATGTTGAGTTTTCAGTTGATGATAAAAAGGTATTAGTAACACTTATTTGCAGCGATAACAATACAAAAACCCTTTTATCTGACAATATGAGTGCATTATCAAAAATTGTACAGTCCAATTTAGGACATGAAACAGTTGTAAATGTTTATAGTGAGCAAAGCAGCGGACAGGAAAAAACAAGCGAGAACTTTGATGGGGGAGGAAACAACGGCCATTACAGGGATGACTCTCAGCAAAATGGCAAACGTCGTAAGGAATCTGACTCGGATTTTATTCAGAAACTGCGTCTTGGAATATTGGATATGGACGACGTGAGAGTCTGACATCAAGTAGACCGTAAATAAAACTATGAGTGATATTTCTATTAATGGAGTTAATGCAAACTCTGCAGCTGCTGCTACCAGCACAACAAGCAAAAACACGCTTGATATGGATGACTTTTACAAGCTCATGGCTGCACAGCTTAAAAATCAGGATGTATCAAATCCAACTGATGAAAGCGATTTTATGAACCAAATGATGCAGATGGCTGTTATTTCAGCTATAAATACATTTACTGATATTTCAAAAACATCTTATGCGGCATCTTTGGTTGGAAGAGACGTAACTATAGCCGATATAGGAAATGACGGCAAGCCAAAGGAAGTATACGGCACAGTGACTGCCACCGGAGTTTATTCCGGAGAACAGGTAATATATGTAAACGACAATAGATATGCTCTTTCACAAATAATGGCTATAGGTAAACTTCCGGATACTGACAGCAGTTCCAACAGCTCATCATCCGGTTAAAGCGGTTAAATAAATTTACATATCGAAAGGGGCGTGTAGGATGGTAGAGAAAACGCAATTCGGCGTTGGTAATGTAAATTACAATTCAAAAACTTCCGCAAACCCTGTTAAGAATTATAGCAATCAGGATTTAAGATTTAGAGCTGTTTTTGATAAACAGCTTATAAGGAACAAAGACAATGAACTGCAAATTTCAAAGCATGCAAAAGAAAGAATAGCTCAGCGCGGAATAACTGTTGATAAGGATATGATTAATTCGCTTAATAACGCTGCGGATATGGCGAGAAAAAAAGGCGCCAAAGATATTGTTATGATTGGAAAAGACGCCGCTTTTATTGTTAATATTCCTAACAGTGTGATTGTAACAGCAGTTTCATCGTCGGAATTAAAAGATAATATTTTTACTAATATTGACAGTGCTGTTTTAATATAGCCGGACCTTTTAAGGGGGCTATCATAATTTGTCTGATTGGCAATTATGAGCAGCATTTTGAGAGGAGAATAATACTATGGCAAGATCTTTGTTTTCAGGTGTATCAGGCATGAGGGCTCACCAGGACAAAATGGATGTAATAGCAAATAATATAGCCAATATGAACACATATGGTTATAAATCAGGAAGAGTTACATTTAAAGAGTCGCTTTATCAAACAACCAAAGCTTCAAGCAATGGCACCGATACATACGGAGGCACAAACCCTTCTCAGGTTGGATATGGTTCACAGGTTGGTACTGTTGATCTTATGTATTCAACGGGAGCTTATTCGCCTACTGACAGTTCAACGGACTGTATGATTGATGGAAATGGATTTTTTGTACTTGGTGCAAAAGGCGGCAAAGTTGAAGTGGACAGCGATCCTTCTGTTACGTCGAAGCATATGGAAAGCACAGTTTTATCAAGAGTCGGCAATTTTGAAATAGACGGAGACGGATATCTGGTTGACGGAGGCGGAAACGTTGTATATGGGTATCCAGACCCAAAAGATACAAGCTATATACAGCCGCTTGTAGTTCCTTATGTTGATTCTTCAGGAAACAAAGTCGCTGCCGGCACATCCGGTGCATCGCCTATGAAGCTTAACAGCATTTCAATAAGCTCATCAGGAGAGCTTACAGGTACAGACAGCAACGGAAAGGTTGTTACGGTCGGAGCAATTGCTGTAGCCAATGTACCAAACCCTAACGCTCTTGAAAAAACAGAGGGGCCTTATTATACAATCAGAGAAAATACCGGAGATGTAGAGCCTCAGATACCAGGGGAAGGTACAACGGGAAAACTTATATCAAATGGATTGGAAATGTCAAACGTTGACCTTGCAAAAGAGTTTTCAGAGATGATTACTACTGAGAGAGGATTTCAGGCAAATTCAAAAATTATTACTGTTTCAGATGAAATGCTGGAAGATCTTGTTAATCTTAAGAGATAAAGGTTTAAATGGGTAGGGGTTAAAAAAATATCCAGCAAATGTGGATAAACCACGGCCACTGCGGCTGTGGTTTACTGTTTTAAATCATTCATTAATACAAGTTTTTAGATGGCATCGGTTAAATTTAACTTAGCGGCATTGATTTAAAAACAACAGTTAATTGTATAACCATATGAATTATAAAAGGAGAAAACCGGGTATGATAAAAGTTACTAAGCTTAATGGAGAAAAGTTTGTAATCAATTGCAGCCAGATAATATCTATAGAGTCGATTCCTGAGTCAAAGGTGATACTTCATAATGGTACTTTCTATATTGTTAAGGAAACGCCGGACGAGATTATAAACATGGTTATAGAATATTATTCAAAAATAGAGTCTTTACACGACCATACGTTAGTTGTGAAAAAAGTGAATAAGTTTTAACAAGTTTTAGCGGTTTTGGAGGCGTATTATGGATTTTACAACAATAGTTGGTATTGTAGCTGGGGTGGCTCTTGTTACTATAGGTATAGGATTTGGTAACCTTGGGAACTTTTTTGAAATCGGAAGTGTTTTTATAGTTTTTGGTGGTACTTTTGCTGCTCTTGTTGCCAGCTATCCCGTGAGGGTTTTGAAACAATTGCCAAAACAATTTAAAATTGTTATGAGAAAAAATCAGTATAATCCAATGGAGTATATTGACCAGCTGCAGGAGTTTGCTCTTATTGCACGTAAAAATGGACTGCTTGCTCTTGAAGATAAGGCAAATGAAATGAAGGACCCGTTTTTTAAAGAAGGACTTATGCTTATTGTTGATGCTACAGGTCCTGAAAAAGTAAAAGAAATATTGGAAAACGACTTGGGTTATATAGAGGAAAGACATAATGAGATAATTGAATTTTATGAAAAAGGCGCGAGCTATGCGCCGGCATTTGGAATGATAGGAACATTAATTGGTCTTGTAAATATGCTTATGTCAATGAATCTTGAAGAAGGGGCAGGAAATCTAAGCTCAAATATGGGTACTGCTCTTATTACTACATTTTATGGGACAATGCTGGCAAATTTAGTGTTTCTTCCGTTAGCAAAAAAACTTCAGGCAAGAAGCGACGAGGAGCTTTTATGCAGAAGAATAATTATTGATGGTATTTTAGCTATTCAGGCAGGAGAAAACCCTACATTTTTAAGGGAAACTTTAGTATCGTTTCTTCCGCACTATGAAAGAAAAATCAAGGGAAAGAAAAATGCTGAACAAACTGAAAAAGAAAAATAATTTAAAATCGCACTTAGATTTTTGAATATAATGAATATAATATTGTAATTTATTAAAAATTTATATATTTTTTATAATTACGGAGATTGCTATGAAAAAAAAGAAACGAAAATCATCTACAGGTGAATGGCTTAATACGTATAGCGATATGGTTACATTACTTTTGTGCTTCTTTGTTTTAATGTACTCAATATCGTCTGTTGACAGTGCAAAATGGAAAATTATTGTGCAGAGCTTTAATCCATCACAGGGTGAATTAAGTCAAGTTGTTGATAATCTCAAACAAAATAACGGAGGTTATGCCGTGGACGGTGGTCTCGACGGCGGTGCTAAAGATATAGATAAAGCTGATAATTTTGATGATAAAGATATTGAAAAAGCTCAAGATTTCGATGATATATATTATAAATTGTCAAAGTATGTCCAGTCTGAGGGGTTGGATTCAGAAGTATCAATATCAAAAGGTGACGGTTTTACTTTTATAACATTCAGAGATAAGGTGTTTTTTGACGGCAACAGCTATAAATTAAAAGACGAAGGCAAAAAAATTTTGGATCAGTTATGCTACGCAATATCGGATGTTAGCAAATCAATAGGTGAAATTCAAGTTTTAGGTCATACATCTCAGGCAAGTCCTGATGTGCCAAATGATGTTGAAAGTGATAGATTTTTGTCTTCAGACAGGGCTACGGAAGTTTTGGTATATATTCAGGAGAAGAATATAATAGATCCGTCAAAATTGATTTCAACTGGCTTTGGTCAGTTTAGACCGATAGCATCTTTTGATACTTGGGAAGACAGAGCTAAAAACAGACGTGTGGAAATTCTTATAACCAAAAGCAATCAGGTTGTAAAGAGTTTGGACAATTACTATAAAGAAGTTTATGGTATTGAAACAAACAATAATAATTAAATTGTGAAAAATATTAATAAAATTAATTTTTGATTTTATTTAATTTTTAATATTATTAATTTGGCTCAACGCAAAAACAAAATCAATATACAGGTTTTTGTTTCGCAAGTCCAAAAAGGATTATGGGTTTCCTCAAAAACCTAAATACACTGTGCTGGGGGTGAAACTGTAAATGCCAGAGGTATTGAGTCAGAGCCAAATAGACGCATTGCTTGCTTCTGTAATGGGCGGCGATGATGTTGAAAAAGAATCACTCGATCTTGATGATAAAGAAAAGAATTATAGAAAATATGATTTTTATAGTCCGAAGAAATTTACCAAGGACAAGCTCAATATTTTAAGAAATGCTTATGAAAACTATTGCAGAATAGTATCATCAAGGATAAACAGCCTTCTTAGGGTAACAAGTGAGGTTTCTCTGGTTACGGTTGAAGAAGAACGGTACTATGAATTTAGTAACGCTTTGTCTGACAATGATGCGTTAACTTTAATTAATGTAAGCATGCCGGGAGCGGAAGTGGGAGAAAATATTTTTATGCATATAACCACACCGCTTGTATTAAGCATGATAGACCGTATGCTTGGCGGTTCTGGGGAAGACAACGTTAATGTACCGTCATCATATGTATACACCGACATAGACCTTAGGCTTTATGAAAACATAGCAAGATATATTGTTGGGGTTATGAAAGATGGGTGGTCTAATTACATTGATATGGATTTTAAGATATCAAAGCTTGAGACGCCTCATGGATTGCTGCAAGAAATAGGGATGGACGAAACAGTCGTTATTGTTGTAATAGAAGCGGTAATAAATAAAGTTGCCGGGAAAATTACTATCTGTATTCCCAGTACCTTACTTACAAACATGTTTTCCATTGTGGAAAGCAAATCAGCTTCACATGGAAGACAAGCTGGCGGAGAAGATAAAACGTCTCAAGAGATTTTTAGTTCTATTGAAGACTCTTCTTTGGAAGTTACCGCTAAAGTCGGCGATGCCACGGTATTATTAAAGGATATTTATGATCTTAAAGAGGGCGACATCATTAATATGAATAAGCCTAAAAATTCTGATGTAGATGTTTATGTAGAGGATAATCCATGGTTTAAGGGAAAACTTGGTGTGCAAAACAAAAACATTGCCGTAAGGATAAGCGATGTAATTAAAAACTAGAGAGTATCATAAAGGGGAGAATTTATTATATGGAGTCAGAGATTTTTAGCTCTTTAGAGATAGATGCCATAGGTGAAATTCTTAACATAAGCCTTGGAGCATCGGCTACGGCAGTCTCTACACTACTTAACAGAAGAGTCGATATTACCATTCCTACGGTGGTAGTTTCAAACAAGCAAGATTTTGAATTTTCCTATATGGAACCGGCTGTTGGGGTTGAAATTGTTTATTTGTCTGGATTAAGCGGAAAAAACATAATGCTTTTAAAGCAGCATGATGTTAAAGTTATTGTTGAGATTCTTATGGGAACTGAAATTCCAGATGATGAGTTTGAGCTTAACGACCTTAATTTAAGTGCGGTTCGTGAAGTAATGAATCAGATGATGGGTGCTTCTTCAACGGCTTTGTCGGAATTTTTGGGAGAAGCTGTCAATATATCTACTCCTACGTCATATGAAATTAACACAATGGAAGAGTTTAAAGAAAAATACCTTTCAGATGAGAAAATGGTTGTTGTAAGATTTTCATTAAAAATAGAAGACGCTATTGAAAGCGAATTCCTTAATATAATGACAATTGATTTGGCTAAAAAACTTTTAGCATGCATAGGTGTTGGAAGTAATGATACCAACAACACAAATAGTACGCCTAATGAGGTACATAAAGACAACCAAACAGACAACAATAAGCCTTCACAACCTCAAAGCAATAATGAGGGGAAACTTTCACAAGAAGAAATAGAAAAATTAATGGCAGGAAATCAAGAAAATGAGCAGACAAGTGAGCCGGAAAAACCTCCTGAGACAGAGCCTTCAAACCCAGGCAAAATGCTTTCACAGGAGGAAATAGAAAAACTAATGTCAGGAGCTCAAGGCAATGAGCAGGCAAACGAGCCGGAAAAACCTCCTGAAACAAAGTCTTCAGACTCAGGCAAAATGCTTTCACAGGAGGAAATAGAAAAACTAATGGCAGGAGCTCAAGAAAATGAGCAGACAAGCGAACCTGAAAAGCCTCCTGAAACAAAGCCTTCGGAGCCGTCTAACTCTAACAGGAAACTTTCACAAGAGGAAATAGAAAAACTTATAAACGCAGGTCCTGCTTCCGTAGGAAATGAAAATATGACTAATGTGCCGAAAGAAAATAACAAGGCACAGCCTAATGCGGTTGGAGATATTAACAGAAATGCTACACCGCAGGCCACAAGTGAACAGCCAAGGCAGCATGTAAATGAAAAGCGTGAGCCTAATATTATAAACGTTAAGCCAAACAGAAACGATGAGATTCAAGAGGCAGTAGAACAGGGAGAGGAAAAACCAGAAAATCTGGACCTTATTATGGATGTGCCTTTGGAAATATCGGTTGAAATTGGCCGTACTAAAAAGTGCGTAAAGGAAATACTTGAATACGGACAAGGTTCTCTTGTTGTTTTGGACAAGCTGGCAGGTGATCAGGTGGATGTTTATGTAAACGGTCAATGTATAGCCAAAGGCGATGTGGTGGTTGTTGATGATTGTTTTGGAGTACGTATAACAGAAGTTTTAAAGAAAGCTAAATTATAAAACAATTAAAACGATGGAAAGGATGTTTCAAATGTCTAAAATACTTTTGGTTGATGATGCTTCTTTCATGAGAATGATGATTAAGGATGCTCTTATGAAAAACGGCTACAGCGATTTATATGAGGCGTCTGACGGAGTGGAGGCTGTTTCTAAATATTCAGAAATAAAGCCTGATTTAGTTATTATGGATATAACAATGCCTAATATGGATGGACTTGATGCTTTGAAAGCAATTAAAAAAATTGATCCGAATGCTAACGTTGTTATGTGCTCGGCCATGGGACAGGAAGCAATGGTTATAGACGCAATAAAATCAGGAGCAAGAGACTTTATAGTAAAACCGTTTAAACCTGAGAGAATATTAAAAACAGTTTCATCAGTTTTGGGGTAATCAAAAAGTAGCTGGGAGTGATTTCGATTATAAAAGATATTTTACCGTTGGTTTTTACACTATTTGCGGTTATTCTTATTTTATACCTTAGTTACGTTTTTACAAAGTTTATTGGAAAAAGGTCTATAAAATACGGCGGCTCCAGCAATATGAAAATTGTGGACAGGCTTTCAATTACACAAGACAAATCAATTGTGATTTTGAAGGCAGGCGGAAAATTTTATTTATTAGCTGTTTCTCCGTCAGATATTAAGCTAATAACGGAATTGGAGGAATTTGACGAAAACAGTTTAGCGGTCATTAATGATAGCAACATTCAGGGAAATCTTGACTTTAAAAGCATTTTAAATCAAATTTTTCCAACCAGAAAAAAATAGAAATATTTTTGCTATGTGCTTGTTTTGTTGAGAGATAATTTGAGAGGTATTTTATTATGAATGGTGCTTTAATTAATATAAACGGTAACGGAATGCAGACGCTTAACATTATTTTTTTGCTGACATTTTTGTCACTTCTGCCTTCCATTATCATTATGATGACATCTTTTACAAGAATAATAATAGTTTTATCTTTTTTAAGGAACGCTCTTGGACTTCAGCAAACTCCACCAAACAATGTTTTAGTAGGAATAGCTCTTTTTCTTACTTTGTTTATTATGTCACCTGTTATTGACAACATAAACCAAAATGCATACATACCTTATAAAAACGAACAGATAACGGCAGAAGAAGCCATAGAAAAAGCATCGGTGCCTATGAAAGAGTTCATGCTTAAACAGACAGAGACCGATACTTTAGACATGTTTATGCAGTATGCAGGAGAAGAAAAAACTGACGATTACAGCAAAGTACCTATGAGGGTTGTTATACCATCTTTTATAACAAGCGAGCTTAAAAGAGCCTTTTTAATAGGTTTCCTTTTATATCTTCCTTTCTTGCTTATAGATATAATTGTTTCAAGCACTCTTATGTCAATGGGAATGATAATGCTGCCTCCGGCTATGATTTCATTGCCGTTTAAGATTCTGCTGTTTATAACCGTTAACGGCTGGCAATTGCTGTTTTCAACTTTAATAAAGGGCTTCAATTAATTTATGGGAGAATAAATTTATGACTAATTCACAAGTTTTGGCAATAATGCAAAAAGCCATAATGGTAGCTATTAAAATTGGAGGCCCCATATTAATTTTAAGCATGGCATTAGGCGTTATAATATCTATTATACAGGCTGCAACACAAATACATGAACAGACTGTAACCTTTGTTCCAAAGCTTATACTTATTGCAATTATCTGTGTTGTTTTTGGGGCGTGGATGCTGGAAACACTTCAGGATTTTTTATATGATGTATTTAAGCTTATGCTCTGATTCTTAAAATCTTAAGTGTTTTATAACCGGTATATAGGTATATATTAAAACTGAATTAAAAAATTTGACTTGTTACATAAATTTTGGAGGACCGGCGGTATATGGATCTTTACAAAACTGATTTTGTTTTATTCTCATTTATACTTATGAGAATGTCTGGGTTTATTTTTCTAAACCCTATATTCGGAAGAAAAAATGTACCTAATATTGTAAAAACAGGTCTTGTAATGGCTCTTACAATAATAGTTTATACAGCGTCAGGCAACGAAAAAGTAGTGATTTCAGGTATCTTTGAGTATGGAGTGCTTCTTGTAAAGGAGTTTGCAGCCGGTTATGCCATTGGTTTTGTAGTCAGCTTATTCTCATATGTAATAATTTCAGCCGGCGAGATGATAGATATGCAGATGGGTATGTCTATGTCTAAAGTGTTTGATGCACAGACTAATTCATCTATATCACTTAGCTCTACGTATTACAACATACTGTATATGCTTTTGTTTTTTGTGGCGGATGCACATTTGGCACTTATAAATATTTTGATTAACTCAAGCAAGGTAATGCCATATGGTCAGATTGCTCTTGGTCAGAATTTATCAAAGGGCATTTTGGAAATTTTCACTTTGTGCTCGGTTTTAGCCGTCAAAATGGCATTTCCGATAATAGCCATAGAGCTTTTATGTGCTATAGGAATGGGCATATTAATGAGAGCAATACCGCAGGTAAACGTATTTGTAGTAGATATTCAGCTGAAAATATTTGTTGGGCTGTTTTTAATTGCTTTTACGTTTCTGCCAATATCGAATTTTTTAAACAATATGATAACAACTATGCTTGAGAGTATAAAAAATATAATGAGTCTTATGGGTTAGTCTTTTAAAAAGTATTATACACTTTTAAATTATAAAGGGTGATGATTTTTGGCTGATGATTCAAAGACTGAAAAAGCCACTCCCAAACGTAGGCAGGATGAACGTAAAAAGGGCAATGTGGTAGTAAGCAAGGATATTATTGCAATAATGTCGCTTATCGGTTCATTTTTCACATTAAAGTTGCTGGGACCAAAAATGGTAAGCAATGCAGAAATGTTTATGTATAGGTATTTCAATTATGCCGAAAGCAAGTCTGCGCTTTCTGAAAGCTTTTTATTAGACATAACAAAAGATTTTGTATATGAATTCTGCATTATAGCAATGCCTGTCATATTAGTTTCAGTAGGCCTTGCTGTTATAGCCACAATAGCGCAGACGAAACCTATTTTTGTACTGGAAAGCCTTAAGCCGAAATTCAGCAGAATAAATCCGATACAGGGCATTAAAAATTTATTTTCACTAAGAAGCTTATTTGATGTTATTAAGGGAATTATTAAAATTTCTATAATAATAGCGGTCTTATACAATTTTATAACGAAAAGCTTAGCGGAAATTTCAAGAACTATTAATATGGATGTTGTGCAATCATGCTCTGTTTTATTCAGCCTTATTATGAGCCTTGCTTTAAAAATATGTCTTGCTTTTGTAGCTATATCTGTTTTTGACTATTTCTTCCAATGGTGGGAATATGAAAGACAAATTAGAATGTCTAAACAAGAACTTAAAGAGGAATATAAAGATCTTGAGGGTGATCCTCAGGTAAAAGGCAGAATAAGAGACATACAGCGTAAAATGGCTATGTCAAGAATGATGCAGGCTGTGCCAAAAGCAGATGTGGTTATAAAAAACCCAACGCACTTTGCTGTTGCCTTAAAATATGATTTAAATAAGGATAATGCTCCTATACTTTTGGCAAAAGGTCAGGATGAGCTTGCTCTTAGAATAATACATGAGGCGGAGATTAATAATGTGTACGTTTTGGAAAACAGGCCTTTGGCAAGGGCAATATATGCCACAACGGACATTAATCAGGAGATACCTCAGGAGTTTTACGGAACAGTGGCGGAAATTCTTGTATATGTATACAAGATTAAAAATAAAAAGTTAATATAAATTGAAATGGTGTGGGCTATGAAACGTTTTTTTAGGAATTCGATTTCCTTATTTGTAATTTTAATTATATTGCTGTTGATAATACCTTTAAGCCCTTTTTTGCTTGATATTTTATTTGTATTTAATATATCTATTTCGCTTATAATTTTGCTTATAACCATGAATATAAAAGAGCCGCTGGAGTTCTCAATTTTTCCTTCCCTGCTGCTTATTACAACGCTTTTCAGGCTTGGATTAAATGTATCATCAACAAGACTTATTCTTACAAGGCAAGGTTCAGCGGGACAAGTTATAAAGGCTTTCGGAAGTTTTGTACTTCAGGGAAACGTTATTGTAGGAACTATTATATTCTTAATTATAGTTCTTGTACAGTTTATAGTAATAACAAAAGGAGCTGAACGTGTGGCTGAAGTTGCTGCCCGTTTTACCCTTGATGCTATGCCGGGAAAGCAGATGGCTATAGACGCCGACTTGAATTCCGGCCTTATAAATGAACAGGAAGCCAGAGTAAGAAGATATAAAATACAAAAAGAAGCCGACTTTTACGGAGCTATGGATGGTGCCACCAAAATTGTCAAAGGCGATGCCGTTATGTCATTGATTATTACTACTATAAACTTTGTGGCAGGTGTTATAATAGGTTCTGTTCAGTCCGGCATGAGTTTTTCAGAGGTTTTGCAGGTATACTCTATTGCTACAATTGGTGACGGACTTGTATCACAGATACCAGCGCTTCTTATATCAACTGCAACAGGCATGATAGTTACCCGTTCGGTTTCAGAGGGAAGCTTAAATACTGATGTGGCAAGACAGTTCTTAGCTCAGCCTCAGGCTATTCTTATGGGCGGCAGCATTGTAGCAGCTCTTATTGTTGTTCCGGGTACTCCTAAAATTCCGCTTATTGTAGTATCGGCATTGCTTCTTTCACTCGGCGGAAATGTAAAGAAAAACATGAAAGAAAGCGTTGCAAAAAAACAGGTTAAGACTGAAGCTAAAGCTGCTGAAAAGCCGGCAAGCGAAGAAGATTATTACAAAGACGTAAACAATATTTACTCACTTATAAACGTTGAGCCTATAGAAATGGAGTTTGGCTACAGCCTTATACCGTTGGTTGATGAATCAAGCGGAGGCAAGCTTATAAACAGAATTGTAATTTTCAGAAGAAAATATGCTCAGGATATGGGATTTGTAATTCCATCTATACGAATACGTGACAGTGCTTCGCTAAACCCTAACCAATATGTGATAAAGATTAAGGGTGAGGTTGTGGCAACAGGCGAAATTCTTGTGGATTATTATCTTGCCCTTGAGCCTTCAGAGCCTTCCGGTGATATAGACGGAATAGAAACTATTGAGCCGGCCTACGGAATACCAAGTAAATGGATACTTCCTGAAAATAAAGAGCTTGCCGAGTTATATGGTTATACCGTAATAGATCCACTTTCGGTTATGGTTACGCATCTGTCGGAAACGGTTTCGTCCCATGCTTATGAACTTCTATCAAGAACAGAAATTATGCACCTTATTGACAACGTTAAGAAAAGCTCACCGGAAATTGTTGAGGAAGCATTCCCTAATATCATATCGTACAGCAATTTCCAGAAGATTATATCAAATCTTTTAAAAGAAGGCGTTCCTATAAAGGATATGGTTACCATTATAGAAACAATTGTGGACTCATCCTCCGCTGGAAAGGATATTGATACTATAACGGAAAATATAAGAGTTGCCCTTAAGAGAACTATTACAAGAAAGTTCTGTGAGGACGGACAGATGAAAGTTATAACATTGGATGCTGAGCTTGAGAAGGTTATTATATCAAGCATGTCTAAAAGCGAACAGGGCGTTTATCTTTCGTTAAGTCCTGATGTTCTGCAAAAGATTTTGAATCAGCTTTCGGATAACATTAAAAAGTTCAATGATATTTCGCACAGGCCTATTATTTTAACAAGTCACGTGATAAGAGTTTATTTTTATAGATTAATTGAGCAGTTTTATCCGAATGTAAGCGTTATTTCTTTTAATGAAATAGCAAATAACGTACAGATTCAATCTATAGGCAATATAAAAATTTAACACATGGGGGAGGGGTAGAAAAGTATGAAGCTAAAAGAAAAATTATGTGATATGACAAGTGAGGAGCTGTTTATTGAATACAAGACTACCCACAACTTGAAAGTAAGAAATGAGCTTGTGTTAAGATATATACATATAGTTAAAAACATAGCCATTCAGATGCGCGGTGTGTATAATGATTTGACTCAAATTGACGATATAGTAAATGAAGGTGTAATAGTTCTTATGAACGCGATTGACAAGTTTGACATAAATAAGAACATAAAGTTTGAGAGTTTTATTTCTAAAAGAATACGCGGACTTGTAATTGACATTGCGCGAAAGAATGACTGGGTGCCAAGAAGTATAAGAAAAGCCGCAAAAAGTGTGGACAAGGCGGCAAATGATCTTTTTATAAAGTTTGGAAGAATGCCGACCGATGATGAAATGGCTGATTATATGAATATGCCTATTGAAAAGTACAGAAAAGTGTTGGGTGACACCAATCTTATGAATGTTTTGTCCTTTGAGATACTTCTTGATGGCGCTGAAAACGGTTTGCCGGGCAATCAGGTTATGAGCTCTAATCTGGAAAGTATGCCGGAACATTATCTGGATACTGAGGAGTTAAAGATGGAAATGAGGGCCGGATTTAATAATTTAAGAGATAAAGAAAAACTTGTCATATCTCTTCATTATGTTCAGGGCCTTAACATGAAGGAAATAGCAGGGGTTTTGGGTGTAAGTGAGCCAAGGATATCTCAGCTGCACTCTAACGCTTTAAGAAAGCTAAGGATATATTTACAAGGAAGGATTTAGACAAGGAGGGTATAAATATGTTTCAAGGGATGTACACATTGTCTTCAAGTATGATTACCCAAAACAGACAGATGGATGTTATAAGCAACAATTTGGCCAATGTATCAACACCGGGATATAAATCGGATTCTCTTGTGTCTGGGACATTTAAAGATGAACTGCTATTAAGAACATCAAACAATATGTCGGGAGCAATAGGCGGTTCGCTGGGTACATTATCATTGGCAACTATACCTTATAGAACATATACGGATTTTTCCGGCGGTTCTATTGACGAAACAGATAAAAATCTTGACTTTGCCATACAGGGTGACGGATTTTTTAAGATAAGAGGACAAAATGGTGATGTTTATACAAGAAACGGCTCATTTATAATTGATAATGACGGATACCTTTCCCTTCAAGGGGTAGGGCGGGTTGTTGGAGATAACGGTCCTATTCATTTGACTACAGATAATTTTAATGTAAAAAGCGACGGTACTATAACAGATAAAAACGGAAAAGAAATTGCGAAATTAAGTGTTTTTACATTTGATAATTTGGACACCTTTACAAAAGTAGGGGAAAATGCTTTCTCAACCACAGCACAGTCAAAAAAGGCTGATACCAATATTTTATGGAAATATGTTGAGACATCAAATGTTGATCCGACAACCGAAATGACAAATATGCTTGCAAGCCAGCGTGAAATTCAGAGTGCTGCTCAGGTTTTAAAAATGTATGATGAACTTATGGGCAAGGCTACTACAGAAATAGGAAGAGTTTGATTAATGAAAGGGATGATTTTAAGTTATGTATATGTCGTTTTACACTGCAGCGGCGGGGGCGTCTGCTCAACAGTCAAAGCTTGATGTTGTGGCTAACAATATAGCCAATATAAACACACGTGGATATAAATCTAAAACGTCGTCTTTTTCAGATTTGGTTTATAGTAATCTAAGTGGTGCTCAGGGACAAAATGCCAGTTTAAAAATAGGAAGCGGTGCCAAGATTGAAAAAACGGGAACTGTGTTTTCTCATGGAAGTATAGACAATACAGATTCCAAGTTTGACTTATCAATTGATGGCAGAGGGTTCTTTGCATTACAAAATCCGGAAACAAAAGAGGTTGTATACACAGCTAACGGAAATTTTATTATGTCGAGAAAGGGCAATAAATTCTATTTGGCATCAAAGGACGGTTATTTAGTGCTTGGGAAAAACGGAAAGCCAATGGAGATTACAGGCCAAGAGAATAAGCTTGAGCCGGCGGTTTATGATTTTCCTGTGGAAGATGGATTTATAAGCGCAGGAGATACAAATTTTATTCCGACAGCTAAAAACGGAAAGCCGTTTTTGACCGACACAAATGTAAGACAAAATAGTCTCGAGTGTTCAAATGTTGATTTTTCCAAAGAAATATCAAAGGTTGTAGAAGCTGAAAGAGCTTATCAGTATTCACTCAAAATGGTTGAAACGTCAGACGAAATTCAAAGCCTTATCAACACCTTAAGATCGTAATTGTATTTATTATCACCTTTAAAAGGAGAGAATATATGAAAAAGCGAATTGATAATTATGAGGAAATAAACGGCTATGCCATGGACATGTTTAAGGAAATAGGCAGTATTGGAACCGGAAACGCCGCTACTGCGCTTTCAGGAACACTTTCATCTAAAATATCCATGTCACTTCCTGAAGTGGATATAATGGATTATGATCAAGCTATTGATTTCCTCGGCGGACCTGAAAAAGTTATAGCTGCCGTTCTTGTTCATATGACCGGACAATTCAGCGGGATTATGCTCTATTTACTTGATTTTGATTTTATGAATTTTGTGCTGGAAAAGCTTAATCTTAAAAAGATAAACAGTTATGATGACATAGATGAAATGAGCAAGTCGGCTATTTGCGAAGTAAGCAATATTATTATTTCCTCGTATGCTAATGCCATTTCGCAGTTAAGCGGAATATCAATAAACCTTTCAGTGCCGGCAATAGCTTTAAATATGCTTGGCGGAATAATGTCTGTGCCTATGATTGAGTATGGATATGTTACTGATAAAATTATGATGGTAGGCGGAAAGCTGATGTATTCAAATGAGGAGATGACGAGCAATTTGCTCATGCTGCCGGACATAAAGTCTTTAAACTTTTTATTTAAAAAGCTGGGGGTTTTCTATGAGTAAAATGATAACGGTAGGCATAGCCGATATGAAGTTTACCAGAAATGAAGGAGTTTTAATTACATATGCTCTTGGTTCATGTGTTGGTGTATGTTTGTACGATCCTATTATTAAACTTGCGGCTATGGTACATGTTATGTTGCCGTCAAGACTTGAGGGCTCAAGTGACAAAAATATATATAAATATGCCAATACCGGCATACCCAGCACACTTAAGAAAATGGAAGTTTTTGGCGCAGTAAGAAATCGTGTAACAGCAAAGATTGCCGGAGGCGCAAAGATGTTTGAAATTTTAGGTAATAACAGTCTTGGCAATATAGGAATGAGAAACGTTGAAAGCGTAAAACAGGTTTTAAAATCCGAGGGAATACCTATAATTAAAGAGGATGTAGGCGGAAATTATGCGAGAACTCTTCTTTTTGACAGCAGCAACGGCAATGGAATAATAAGGCTGTGCGGAAGAAAAGAAATTCCTTTTTAGGATTGTTAAAATCTCTGTCTTTCTTTGGAAGTCAGTTAAAATTGTGATATGTCTTTTAAGCACATATGGAATTTTAACTGGTTTTCAAAGAGTTTATAAAAAGTTTAAATTATAACGCTTTTATATTTAATATAATCCACAATTTTGAGGGGGAGAGGTGTATATGATTAACAAAGATAAAAAAAATGGAGAGATTCTTCTTGAATCAGGAACAAACGAGATTGAAATAATGGTATTTAAAATTAACGGCAATCTTTTTGGCATAAATGTGGCTAAAGTAAAAGAAATTATGATGTCAGCACAGGTAACGCCAATTCCATTGACACATCCTGCTATTGAGGGTGTGTTTAAACCAAGAGGCGTTGTAATAACGGTTTTTGATTTGCCTAAATATCTTTACGGCGACGATGCTGTACATACTGAAAAGGATATTTTTATAATTACTAATTTCAATAAAATTCTTATAGCTTTCAGAGTTACAAGTGTTGAAGGAATATTCAGACTTTCATGGGAAGACATACAAAAACCGGATAAGACAATTGGCGGCAAAGAGGGCATGGCTACTGGTATAACTCAAATTAAAGACGGCATTGTAACTATTCTTGATTTTGAAAAAATAGTATCTGAAGTTGCTCCTTCGGCAAGCATAAAGATAGACGATATAAATAAATTCGGACATAGACAAGCTAATAACTCGCCTATTGTAATAGTGGAAGATTCCATAATGCTTTCAAAAATAATTATTGAATGTCTTACACGAGCCGGATTTACAAACATAAATAAGTTTGACAACGGCAAAGAAGCTTGGAACTATCTTGAGACAATTAAGAAAAAAGAAGAAAACATTGAAAAGAAAGTTTCATTAGTAATAACAGATATAGAAATGCCTATTATGGATGGATACAAACTTACAAAGCTTATAAAAGATGATGAAAAATTAAAAGAAATACCGGTTATTATTTTCTCGTCAATGATAAATGATGAGATATACGCAAAAGGCAAGAGCATCGGTGCCGATGAGCAGGTAAGCAAACCTGATATAGGCAATCTTGTTGGTGTTATTGATTATCTGCTTGATAAAAAGTCAAAGTCAAAATCGGAATCTGAACCTGAAAAAGAGGAAGAAACAAAAAGCAAATAATGGCTTATCCAAGTTGAAATTAATTACTTTACAGTGAAAGGTGGCACTATAAGTACATGAATAAGTATGTTGTACGTCAACCGATTAAGGATAAGAATAATAACATTGTTGCTTATGAAATAATGTATGAAGTCGACAAAATGGATATCTTTAATCAAGTTGAGGATTTTCAGGCTGCGGATACAATATCCGACTTTTTTATGCAAAATACATCTATGATTTCTGGAAACAATATTGTATTTATAACATTTACTCCAAACCTGCTATTTAAAAATATGCCGAAAGTTTTTGAAAGTGATAAATTAGTTATACAAATAGAGGACAATGTTGTAATTCACCCATTATCAAACAATTTGATAACAAAATACAGAAAAGAAGGCTATAAAGTAGCAGCAAATAATTTTCAGTTTAACCCAAAGTATTTTGCTATAATAGACTCTATAGATTACATAAAAATAGACTTTAAAAATATTGAACATAGTTCAATAGATAATCTTGTAAGCATGGCTAAAGGCTTTAATAAAAAATGTGTTGCGACTGGTGTTGACTCAAAGGAAATATATGACTACGCTCTTTCAAAAAATGTGGATTATTTCCAAGGAGTTTATGTTTCGGAAATTGCAAAAACGCATATGCGAAAAACTGAATTTATACAAGGAAACTTTTTCAGGCTTGTTGTCGAAGTTACAAAAGCCGAGCCTGATTTAGAACAGATTGAGCAGATTATATCGAGAGATGCAAGCTTGTCCTACATGATTTTAAAAGTTGTAAACTCGCCGTATTTTGCCTTAAAAAACAGAGCCACAACAATAAAGCAGGCTCTTACGCTTTTAGGTTTAGTACAGCTTAAAAGGTGGGTTTATCTTTTGAGCTTTAAAAACGGTGACAGCAAGGAAGCCGAAGAAGTACTTAAAATATCGTTCTTAAGAGCTAATTTTTGCGCCGAGCTTGTGAAATACATAAAAGATTTCCCTATTAACTTAAATGAGGCCTACACTATGGGTATGTTCTCAACTCTGGATGTACTTATAGATGCACCTTTAAGTGAACTGCTTGACGAAATATATGTGTCCGACGAGGTAAAAGGAGCACTTTTAAATCATGAGGGCAAATGCGGAATGCTTTATGATCTTGTTTTGAGCTATGAAAAAGCCGATTGGAATAATTTAAAGTCTTATGCAGATGAGCTTGGCATACCGAGAAATGTCATAGCTCAGGTATATTTTGACTGTGTTGAAGAAGTTAACAACATATGGAACAATGCTTTTAAAGTTTTGAAAGATAAATAAAAATATCCCCATGAGATAAAAAGTCTTATGGGGTATTTTATTTTAATGATGAGGATTGTTTTTTACTACGCTACAGGCCCGTGATAACTGTGCTGTTACAGCACCTTTATACTGGCTGCTGAAAAAATTTAATAACGGTGAAACGTATGAACTGTCTACAACGATATATTTTGCCGGAAGTCCGTTTAAGGCCAGAGCCATTACGTCTACTTTGCATCTTGGACACGTGCATACATCGAATAGTTTAAGAAACTCGTCAATTCTGCTTTTTACTATTTCCTCAAACACATTTACATATTGATATTCAATGCCGTTATTGTTTGATTCTTGAGAGCTGATTTCAGCCGAGGTTTCAGGAGCTTTTTTTGTATCGTTTTCAGCTGAGGTCTCAGGAGCCTTTTTTGTGTCGTTTTCGGCTGTATTGGAACTTTCCGCTGCATTTTCAACTTTTTTTGTATCATCTTCAGCTTGTTTTTCATCCATATTTTCAGCTACATGTTTAAGAACGTTTTCAAAAGAACTTTTTGAAGCACTTTCAGAATCTGTTACAGAACTTTCTGTATTGCTTTCAGTTTGACTTTTTAAAATTTCAGCAGTGTCTTTAACTGTATCATTGCTTTCAGCTGAGTTATAATCAGTATTTTCGTTTTCATCAGTATTTTCGGAGCTTTCAGATATTGTTTCATTTTGAGCTACATCATTATCTGAAACAGCATCGGATAAAGACTCTGCATCCACAGTATCCAACTCATCGGCATTAAACTCTATGCCAGTATCATTTTGATTGGTCAGAATGTCCGATAGTGTGTCTTGTTTTGTACTATTTAGGCTTGCATTTATATCTCCATCATCAGCTATTTCGGAAAGCCTTTCCTTTACTTTCTCGGAAACTTTGTTATCTTTTGCTATGTCTACGTCTATAAAAGATAAATCATTTGTTATATCACTTTCGTTTGGCTCGATTTCTAAATCGTCATCTAATTTATGCTCCTCCTTGGATTTTGATATTAGCTTAAGAACATGGGCTGTTTTGTTTGTTTTTCGTGACATTATATTACCTCTTTTTACGTTTCTTGTTGAATTTTATGTAAAATATCTTTTAATTATACTTTCAAATAAAAATAATATGATTACGTATTGCTTTTTTTAGCCCTACAGCGAACAAGTACATCCTCTATAAAATTTATATAATCGGCAGTTGGTTTTGAGCTTGGTGCGTGAAGCAAAACCGATTCTCCATGTGCCGGTGACTCGGCAACTACAACACTTGCTCTTATTTTAGACGGAAAAACAGAGGTATCAAGCTGTTTTGCTATTTCGTTTGCAAGTTCTTCAACTTCTTTTGTTAGTTTTGTTCTGCGGTTATATTTTGTAAGCAAAATTCCCATTACGTCGAGATTTGTGTTATAAAACTTTTTGACTGTTTGTACGGTTTCTTTAAGCTGGCTTACACCCAAAAGACTTAGTATTTCAGGAACCATCGGTATAATAAGAAAATTAGAGCAAACATATGCGTTTACTGTCAGTATGTTAAGTGACGGCGGAGTATCTATTATTATAAAATCATAGTCGTTTTTAATGACATCAAGGTTTTCTTTTAATAGAAACTCACGGCCTGAACGGTTAAATTCTAATTCCGCTCCGCTTAACAAAATATTAGACGGTATAATATCTCCAAACTCGGTTTTGTGTATGGCATCTTTTATTGAGGCTTTGCCTTTTAAAACATCGTATATTGTTACAACATTTTCAACATCAAGGCCCATAGAAAATCCAAGATTGCCCTGAGGATCCATATCTATACCAAGAACTCTATAGTTTTGCAGTGAAAGTCCTGTCAGCAGAGCACATGTTGAAGTGGTTTTTCCTACACCTCCCTTTTGGTTTGTAAATGTAATTACTAAAGACACAAGTATCACACCCCATATATAAATTATTTGATTTTGCTATTAATAAAAGTATACTATAGGTCGAAAAATAAGTATATAGGGTATTATTGAAAACTGATTATTTTTATATGCAATACTTTAAATTTTAACAAAGGAGGGCTATTATGGATATAAGCAGTTTATCTTCTGCTTCAAGCAGTAGCACAAGCAGTATTTTTGGGAGCACGAGTAAAGGTATAGGCGGTCTTGCCAGTGGCCTTGATACCGATTCACTTATTGATGCCATGACTTCAAATATACGCTCAAAAATAGCTAAGCAAAAGCAAAGCAAACAAATACTTGAGTGGAAAATGGATGCCTATCGCTCTGTAAGTACAAAATTGATTGATTTTGAGAATAATTATACCTCTTATGCATCCAGCACTAACTTATACAGTGAAAATTTCTTTTCCCGTAATGTAATAACGGCTTCTGGTGACAACAGCAAATATGTCACTGTTTCGGGTACAGCTTCAAGCTCAACAGTTCTTGCCTTAAGCGGTGTTACTCAGCTTGCAAAAGACGCAAGTTTTACAACAAGCGATCCGCTTTCGGATAACTATATACAAACAGGTGCAATTTCTTATGGAGATATGGAAGAAAGCACTATAACAGGCGAAAAGCTGAAAATACAGCATGGCGACCAAACTTACTACGTTGCTATACCTGAAAAAGATGGTGGCGGAGTATACACCAGTGTTTCAGAAGTCGCAGACGCAATTAATTCTGCTCTTAGTAAAACTGATCTTACAGGAGACGTAAGTGACAAGCTTAGTAGTGTTCTTACTGTTAGTGCCGACGGAGACAAGCTTAAATTTACTAATATGGATATGTCTGGAAATGACGTAAAGATAACAGGAGGGGATACAAATCTCCTTACAACGCTTGGATTAAAAACTGACACTGATACGATTGTTGGCAAAAGCATAACCGGTTCTTTAGACGGCGTAGCAGATATTAATACGGATGATTTATCGAAAACTACTACTTTTGCTGAGAGGCTTAGCGGAAAGGCAGTAATGTTTACTTATAACGGCACTTCAAAAACAATTAAATTTGATGATACGGACAGACTTACAGAGTCTGATTTTAAAAACTATCTTCAAGACGAGCTTAACAGCAGTTTTGGAAATGGAAGAATAACTGTAACAGACAGTAACGGGGGCTTGAAATTAGAGACCACAACGCCGGATGGTGCGGCGGATACAACTTCTGTTTTAAAGATGTCAAGCAGCTCGACTGGACTGTTTGGAAGCTACGGTGTTTTCGGAATAGAATCAGGAACTTCCAACAAGGTGAATCTTGATGTGGCCCTTGAGTCATCTGGATTAAAGGGTGCGGATAATGTGTCCCTTACTGACGGAGAAAATGTTATAAGAATAAACGGCAAGGATGTAAAATTTACTTACGAAGCAGGCAAGACTACAATGGCCGACATAATGGAAGCAATTAATAACTCAGATGCAGATGTCAAGATTTCTTATATGGAAAACAGCGATAAATTCTCGGTTGCTTCTACTCAACAGGGAGCATCTGGAGACGTAACTTTTGGAGACGAATCCACAGGCGAACTTAATGACTTAGAAAAATTGCTTTTTGGGAAAAAAGACGAAAACGGCGATATATTGTCATCAAGCAATGAGTTAAACGGAACAAAGGTTAACGGACAAGATGCCAAAATAATGGTTGATTTCGACGGAGAAGGCGGAGCTGACCCTGTAGAAGTTACAAGGTCAAGCAACAGTTTTACTCTTGACGGATTAAACATATCTGTAAGCGGCTGTTTTGGATATGACAGCGACGGTAACAAAATTGACGGCTCGGACGTAACATTTGACGCTTCGGTAGACGCTGACTCAATAGTAAGCGCTGTAAAAAGTATGATAGATGATTACAATGAAATTGTAGCAGGCACCAATACGGCGGTTAACGAAAAAAGAAATTATGATTATGCGCCTCTTACCGATGAACAAGAAAAGGGTATGAGTGATAGCGAAATAACGGCATGGAATAAAAAGGCCCAAGCCGGCATGCTTTTTGGGAACAGCGATATGGTAGACCTGACAAATGACCTTAGATATGCATTTCTTGACACAAGAACAGACGGACTGACTTTTTCAGACATTGGAATAAGTGTTTCTTCTGATTATTCTGATAACGGTAAAATTACTCTTGATGAGTCGAAGCTAAGGTCAGTGCTTGAGTCAAATCCGGAAGATGTTCAGAAATTGTTTACATCTTCTTCAAATGACAGCAATTACACAAGCTCGTCAGGTTCAACGTCAAGCCTTACCACAGGCGGAGCTATGACACGTTTAAGGTCAGTAATGGAAAAATATGCTTCAACTACAGGCGCTACTAAAGGAATACTTGTTGAGGAAGCAGGCAATGCGGCATCAGCTACGTCAATGCTTTCTAACAACCTTCAAAAGCAGGTTGATGATATAGACGACAATGTATCAGACCTTAACGATAAGCTTACATCGGATCAGGCAAGGTATCAGTCAAAATTTACCGAGCTTGAGCAAGTTGTACAAAAAATGAATACGCAGAGCAGTTATCTTAGCAACATGTTTAGTAGCGGCTCTTAATGTTGGAAAGGCCGGCGATTAGCAATGAACGGTTATGGATATCAGCAGTATAAGCAGCAGTGTATTAATACAATGACGCAGAGTGAGCTGTTGATTACTTTATTTGATGAAGCTATAAAAAGACTTGGAATGGCTGAAATGGCTTTGAAGAACAATAAAATGGAAAATTTTGACAAGTCTGTAGACAGAACTTCGGAGATAATAAGATATCTTAATAAAACTCTTAACAAGTCATATTCAATAAGCGCTGAAATTTCAAGAATGTATGACTTTTTTCTATATGAATTGGCCAGAATTAAAGCTGGAAGGAATATAAAAGTTATAAATGAAATTAAACCAATGATAATGGACTTAAGAAACACATTTAAGGAAGCTGACCGTATTTCTCATAAGGCTGTAAAAAGCTAATTGTAAGGAGAGGGTGCAATGGATTCAGATTTAATGGGCATAGCATTAAACCTTCAAAAAAAGTATACAAAGTTTAATGAAATATATAACCTTACAAAACAAATTGAGGAATCTTTATATAGGGACGACATGTATTCCTTAAGGCTAATTGTAAATATGCGTACAACTGCCATACTTGAACTTGAAAAAATTGAGTATAACAGAAAGGATTTAATAAATGCTTTGCCTGATGATAAAAAGAATATTGTAAATGAATTAATGAGCGAAAATGCCAAGGACAGTGATACTTGTTCTGATATCGGCAAAAAGATAAATAATATCTACAGACAGACAAGAAAAGTAATGGAAAAAACTGTTCTTTTAGACAAAGCAGTAAATAAAAAATTAAATACAAAAAGCAAAATTAAATACTGATAAAAACTATAAAAGCGTAGAACAATATATTTGTTCTACGCTTTTGGATTGCTTATAGACCAAAAAGGCCCGCCATAATTGGCCGAATATTTTGCCTCTTTTAAAATAATATCTATGTCCCATGGCGTTTTGCTGTTTTCTATGCTTTTCGGGTCGGCTATAAGAACCTTTGAGTCTTTTGTTATACCTCTCAGTATTATAAAATGTCCGTCAGTTGTAAAGGTTCCCTTATTCATAAGAACTACAATAATATTGCCTTTTGAGACATTATCAATTATATCCTGTTTTGATGGCTTTTCAAGGCTTTTGCAATCAAGACCATGCTTTTCTGCACCCTTTGGTATAATCGAGTGATAAGAGCCGTTATTATAGCTAAAATGACCGTTGTCGTACGCCCACTTTGCAGCATCAACAGGTGTTACTGTTTTGTCTGTAAGAGACGACAAAACCATTGCCAATACAGTAGGGCCGCATCCATATACACCTATGGTATTGTCTGCTCCGTAAATTGCGTTTTTCCAGCGGTTGTCCGTTTGAGAATAATAAACAATTTGTGATGTGTCAGATTTAAGCACAACATTATCCTCATTTTCGCTGTTATCTGTTTTATCAGGCGTTTCTTTTGCTTCGGCAACTTTTGCAATAGTTTTATCAGGCTTTTTAAGTGATGCAATCTCTGAATCAATTTTTTGCTTAACAACAACAGCAATCTTTTGTGAGCTCTCCTTTGTGTTTTTAACAAAGTAATCTATATCAGGAGGGGTTATGTTATTAGCAAAAAGATATAAAAACACAATAAAACTGATAAGCGTTACCATAAATATCATATTAAATATTTTTTTAAATACTTCTTTCATACTATCCAACCATATTTTCCTTTTTTTACATCTCCAAGTACTTTACCGTTGTTTAATGTTATAACTCTTTTTTTCATAATGTCGACGAATTTTTTGGCATGTGTAGCAATTATTACTGTAATGCCAAGCCTGTTTATGTCGTTAAACAAACACATTATGTCCCATGCCGTTTCATAGTCAAGACTTGCCGTCGGCTCATCGGCTATAATTATTTTAGGATTATTAACAACAGCGCGTGCTATAAGTATCCTCAACCTTTCACCTTCAGACATATTTGAAGGGTATTCATTGATTTTTTTGTTCATTCCCACAAGCCCGAGGGCACGCGGAATGGAATCTTTGATTTTTTTTGACGGCTGCTGAGCCGCAAGCATAGCCAGTTCTAAATTTTCATAAACAGTTTTCTGCTCCATAAGAGATATGTTTTTGTCTATTATCCCCAAAAGACGCCTGTAGTATGGCAGCTCTTTTCTGCCAATTTTATTTAATGAAAGATTGTAGACAAAAATATCTCCGCTTGTTGGACTAAGCTCTTTTGTTAAAAGTTTAAGCAAAGTGCTTTTTCCGGAGCCGCTTTTTCCTACAATAAAAACAAACTCGCCGTCATTAACGTAAAATGAGGCGTTTTCAACCCCTATAGAGTTATTAACGTAAGTTTTGGATACATTTTTAAGCTCAATCAATGTTAATACCTCTTTATAATAAGACAATGTTTTACAAATTTCCCCTACTTAACAGTATAACATTTAAAACAAAAATTGTATACACTGATATACAACTATAAAAAATTTAAAAAATATTTTTATTTTTGGCGATTTATGTATTATTTTTTATGCTTTTAATCCGATTTATTATATGTAAAGGAAATGATTACCTAGGGTCATTTACTGTTATCTTAAAAGTTGGGAAAAGGATTTCCCTTTTAATTACAAGGAGGTAAGATTATGGTTATTCAACATAATATTGCGGCTTTAAACGCAAACAGACAATTATCAATAAACAACAACGCAGTAAGCAAGAGCCTTGAGAAACTTTCTTCAGGCTACAGAATAAACAGCGCAGCAGATGACGCTGCAGGCCTTGCAATTTCTGAAAAAATGAAATCTCAGATAACAGGTCTTGAAACAGCATCAGACAACGCTGAAGACGGTGTTTCATTAATCCAGACAGGCGAGGGTGCTTTAACAGAAGTTCACTCAATGTTAAACCGTATGGTTGAGCTTGCTACACAGTCAGCCAACGGTACATACGGAACTGAAGAAAGAAGCAAACTTCAGGATGAGGTTACAAACCTTAAAGACGAAATAGACAGAATTTCCGATAGCACAAACTTCAACGGAATCAATCTTCTTGACGGTTCTCTTGGAAGCGGTACATCAGGTGCTTCAAAAACACTTGCTACTACTGGCACTCTTAACACAACTGGTAAACTTAATAGTTTTGATGTATCTGTTTCAGGAAACGAGGGTATTACAGTAAACTTTCAAACTGCAGACGCTAGTGGTACTTCTGGAGTCACAGCAGCTTGGAGTGCTACAACTTTAACATTTACTTTAGATATTTCAGACGGAGATAAGGTTAGTCAGTCAGATATTGACAATGCTTTAAAAACTGCAAGTGGTGCTCCTGGCATAGCTGATGGATTAAAAGTTACTATTGGTTCAGATATTACTACTGTTAGTGGCAGTGATAGCGTAGAAGATACTACAGGTGAATCATTAATAACTGCAAAAGCTGCAAAAGCAACTGGAACAGTATCAGATTTAACAAATACAGCTGGCGAAAGTACTGATTTAGTGGTTACTGCTGATAAGGCTGGATCGGATTTAAATGGTAAAACAATTCAATTTGTAACTGGCGGCGGTACATATGGAGTTACAGATGATGGAAGCGGAAATGTTACAGTTACATTAGGTACTGGAGATTATTCAGCTAGTGATATCAATAGTTTATTAAGTGAAGCTGACACGGGAAGGTCAGTAGCATTTAGCGGCAAAATGTCAGCTGCTGCTCTTACAACTGCTACATCAACTCCTTTAGCTATTGATAACGGTGCTGGTCTTGCATCAGGCGGCGGACTTAAGCTTCAAGTAGGCGACACAGATGCTGCATACAATAAGATTGAGGTTGGCTGTGACTCAATGGATTCAACTTCTCTTGGATTGGATGGTATTGATATCTCACAACAGGATACAGCAGGAGACGCAATTGATGTAATAAATAGTGCTATTGAGAAGGTTTCAACATCAAGAGGCAACTTTGGTGCTTTACAGAACAGACTTGAGCATACAATCAACAACCTCAGCACAACAACAGAGAATTTAACTTCTGCTGAGAGTAATATCCGTGACGTTGATATGGCAGGCGAAATGATGGAGTTTACAAAGGACAGTATCCTTACACAGGCTTCTCAGGCTATGCTCGCTCAGGCAAATCAGCTTCCACAGGGCGTTCTTCAGTTATTACAGTAAATTTAATAAATTTAAAGCAATATTACGTAAAAGCAAAAAGGGCCGTAAGGCTCTTTTTGTGTATAATACAGAAAATGCTTAGGAGAAAAATTTATGGATAAAAAATATTCTGCTTTAAAGCTCAATATATTTGATAAGTTTAAATGCAAAGGCGGTACGTGTGTACAGACTTGCTGCAGCGGCTGGAGAATAGATATTAACTTAAACGAGTATGAAAAAATTGCTGAAAGAAACAGGTTTGGAAAAAGTTTAGACAGTTTTTTTACGGATTTTGAGATTGCAGGTAAAAAGAAAAAAATTATTGCACTTAATAAAGACGGAAGCTGTCCGTTTTTAGACAATAATAAACTTTGTGCGCTACAGTTAAAATGCGGAGAGGAATTTCTGCCTAAAACATGTAGAATTTTTCCGAGAATAACTTTAATGTGCGGCGATGTGTTTGAAAAAACGCTTTCTACAGGATGTGAGGAAGTTGTGCGCCTTCTTTTAGATGAAAAAGACGGGCTTGCTCTGGAGGAAGAAAAGAGTATTTCACGCGGTAAAGTTTTTAAATACATTAATGGTTTGGCATTTAATATAAATGAAAACGCTATAAAGGATAGGCCGGCGCTTTCTTGTTGGTTTGATATACAGTTCTTAGGATTAAGTATTTTAATGGACAGAAGCTACACTATTGAGCAGAGAATGCTTTTGCTTGGAATGGCTATGATACACATTGACGAGTTTGAGAAAAAAGGCAGAACTATTGAAATACCGACTTATATAAATGCGTTTTTGGAAAACGTATGCGGCGGCAAACTAAAAGAGCAGCTTTCGGGTTTTACTAAAAATGAGGATTTAAAAGTTAAAACGGTTATTTCTCAGGCAGCCATATTATTTTATTACGGAGAAAGAGAATCAGATATTTTCGATTACATTGAAAAAAAGCTTGAGATTGAAAAAGTCAACATAAGCAATGTAAATAAAGGAACAGGAGAAAACGAAAAGGTTTATTGCAGTTTTTCTATTAATCCGGAATACAATAAAGAAACATACAATAAGTGCGAAGAGTTTTACAAAAATTTTATTAAAGATAAAGAATACTTCTTTGAGAATTTTATGGTGGCAAATTATTTGTTTTTATATATACCGTTTAAGAACAGAAAATTATCAATATTTGATAACTATAGAATGTTTGCAGCTCTTTTTACTACATTTAAGTTTTGCATTGCCACATATATGGATAATACCAAAACAACAGATGACCTTATTTATTTAACTGTTGCAGTATCAAGAACATTAGTACACAACAACAGACTAACGGAAAGAGCAAACGAAATTTTAAATGCGGCAGATGTCAAAACATTGGCACAATTAGCAATACTGCTATAAAAAAATGGGTATTTGTAAACTTTACATATACCCGTTTTTGCTGTTTTTATTTTTTGAATATATCTTTTAAAAGGGCAATAGCATTGCTCGATGATTTAAGTGCTTCTTCATTGCTTATTTCAGCAAATTTTAACTCTTCACGTATAATTTTAATGTCTTTTGGGGCATCAATTGAAATTTTAACTTTATCTGATGATATATCCTGAATCGTGATTTTTATTTCATCGCCTATAAATATGGACTGACCAATTTTTCTTTGAAGTATTAACATTTTAGGCCTCCTTATTTATAAACTTTGAAAATGGATACTTAAACGGATAAGAGCTGTCTTCCAGTATAATTTGCTTTGCAAGCCTCGTATCTTGATTAACAATTATTGGGCACTTAAGGTTGGCTGTGCATTTCAAAACAGTATCGTTTACTACACAAATATTATAAACCAATACATTGCTCGCATTAGATATTTCAAGCTGTCTGCAGTCATCGTCAGGCACATCAACGTTATAGTCTTTAATGAAATAATATGGATTAATCACTACAAAGGCTATATTTTTTTCATCTAAGCTCTGAAGGCATAAAAGGGAACTATTTTCATTATCGAATCTAATTAATAAATACTTTTTATAATTGTCAAATCCAAAAAGCCCGTCTTTGAAGAATATAACCTCATCATCCGTATATTGGATATTTGAAAAATATTTAGTTTCAATTTCCATTCATTGAACACCTCATTTAATTTTTAAGCCATAGTATCTATATTTGACTCATATCCCGGTTCGGAACTTGGCGGAATATAAATAGGATTGCCTAAGTACTCAATTACAATATCAGGCTCCTGAGTGATTGAGATTTCTATATTTCCCGGTATAAACTCAAAATTACCGTTTTGTACTTTCCAATCAAAATTAAGCTTCTCCAGCTCATATTTTATATTCAATTCCGGCTTGGACCAGTTAAGCTCAGGCTCTGAGGTTGGAATAAATTTAATATTAACATTTGTGTTTACATCCATTTGAGATGCGGCAATTTCTCCTATTACATCCTGACCAATTTTGGCATTTAAAAATAACTGGCCGTCCTTGGCATAAGCGGCGGTTGCCTCATAGGCTGCAAGCTTACCTTTTTCAGCTGCATTTTTAATACTTGTTCTTGCAGTTGGGTTAACAGAATTAAAACATTCAAATGAGTCTATGTCAAGCTTTATAGGATCACTTTTTATTTTCAATCCACCGTTATTATCCTTCGATATTTGTAGCTTAGTGTTTTCGCTTCTATACTCAAGTTTTGCATTGTTTATTTTCATCTCAAACTGTATTGGTGTAGTTGTTATTTGCAGTAATTGCTCCAACTGAGGTCCTCCTTCCAGCCATAAGTACAATAAATACTTTTAATTCATAAAATCAATCAATGACGGGGTGATTATGCTTGTACCGACTTTAAGCGCTGCATTATATGCAAACTGCGCCCATGCAAAATTTGTAATTGCTTCTGCAGTATCTACATTTTCTACTGAATCTATTTTATTATTTAACGTAAGTTTATTATCCTCAAGTCTGCTTTGGGTTTTTTCCAAAAACTTACTTTGAGTTCCCAAACCGGTTAAAACATCCAAAAGTTGATTTTTAGAAGAATCAAACTGCTTTGTTAAGCCTTGCATTTTACTTTCATCAATGGTTGGCTTTTCAAGTTCATCTGCAATATTGCCTAAAAGATTAACTAAGTTTTTATCAACACCGTCATCATTAGTTCCGTAACCAAGTACATTAAGAGCTGAAAATGCTGTGTTTAATGTACTGTTATTAACAAGATTACCGGAACCATCATAGCTTAAACCAAAGCCAAGATCCACATTTATTTTAGCATCTGCAGCTTTTTGAAGATTAGCCTGCACAGCTGCATCGGTGCTGCTGACATCCTGACTGCAATACAAAAGCTTATTGTCGTCTGAAAGCTCATATGACGCAGTTGACGTATTTTGACCGCCTAATATAAACGTGTCACCGATTTTTGCATTTGCGCTAAGTACAAGAGACTCCTGCATGCTTCTGAGGCTTGTGGCAATTGATTTACGAGCCTCAATGCTTGTTGAACCATTTATACCTTTAGTTATGAGGCCGCTTGCCTCTTGCACTGTGGTATTCATTTCCAGGACGCTGCTCTCAACAGCCTGAAAACGAGACTCGGCTGTTTTGGTATTATCTATGTAATCTGTATTATCAAGATATTGTGTCCTTAAAGTGAAAGCCGTTGACGCAGATCCGGGATCATCAGATGCCTTATTAAAATTTCTGCCTGTCAATACTTTTTCACGTGCACTGGTAAGATTATTGTTTGCCTTGGACAGGTTTGACTGATAATTTTTTATGACCTGATTTGTTGTAATTCTCATTGTAAACTCAACTCCTATTTATTATCGTCCTACAACTCCCATTTTATTTATTAGCGTATCCATTGCCTCATCCAATGTTGTCATAAGTCTTGCGGCTGCAGAATAGGATTTTTGGTATTTCATTAAATTTACACATTCATCATCCAAAGATACTCCGGAGATGCTATCTTTTTTATCAGAAATATTACTAGCTACCGCTACATGGCTTTGCAAAGTTTGTTTTGTAGACTTTGCGTCAATGCCAAGAGTTGTATTTAATGTAGAATAAAATTCAGTAAAAGATCCTGTAAATACAGTTTTATCATTAGACGGATTAGAGTCAGGGGAATAAACAAAGCTTTGGTCATCCTTAAGTGCGTTAATCATTTTCATTATTACATCGTTTGCTCCTGATGAATCCGGATCGGTCGAAGTAGTAGTTGTTAAGCCGTAATCATCTTTGGACCATCCGGATGCTAAAGTGATATTTGCAGCAGTAATAGTAGTACTGCCGTCCGACGTGCTGAATAAATTATGAAGATCCGCATCTGGCGTACCGGCCGGAAGAGTAGAATTATTAAGGTCATTAAAAGTTTTTGCAAATTTTGATGCCAAAAGATCAAGCATTTTTTCATAATAGCCTATACCACGTGTAGAATTATCGTCACTGTCGAACACACCTGAACAATTAAGCATTTCTAATGAACCCTTTATAGAACCTGATGAAAGCTCATCATATATATCTGTTCCTATATCGTTTCCGGATAAATCCTTGATAGGGTCACCGTTGCTGTCAACTACATTAAGCTTGGTTGTACCATCCGGAATTTTAAATGTATTATGATCGTTGCCGTTTACAAGATTTATAGTGTTGTTATTGCCTACGAGATCTATTTTCAGGTTATCCACCGATAACGAATCGGATATTTTTTCAGGAATATACTGGACGTCAATCTTAACATAACTTGACAGATTATCAATTAACATGTTACGCTGATCCATAAGCTCAAGGGCGTCGTCACCGTTTATTTGTCCGCTTTTTATTGTTTTGTTAAGCTCTGTTATATTTTCAAGTATTTCATTTATATCTGGTACATCAACTTTAGTAAGATTATTTTCCAAGTCATTTCTTGTTGTTTTAAGCGAATTAGCATACTGGTTAAAAAACTTTGTAAGAGATTCAGCAGAGGATTTAACCGAGCTTGCATATTTGCCGCTGTCAACGCTTCCGGATAACTTCTGCAACATACTTGAAAGATCACTTAACTGAGTTTGAATACCGTCAGTCTTACTTTCGTCCAATGCAGATTCAAGCTCCTGCAAGGTAGAATACATTTCATCAGCATTTCCAACATCTGCTGCTTCATTTCTGAATCTTATATCCAAATAAGGATCCCTAATTTGCGATATGTCTGTGACAAGAGTTCCGTAACCGATGGTTGCTTCACTTGCAGAATAACGGTCGCAATTTGATAAATTGAGGCTTATTTGATCCAAAACCTGACGTGTATAACCGTCTGTATTAATATTTGATATGTTTTGTCCGGTTATATTAAGCCCTTGCTGGCTTGCTCTTAGCCCTAATTGAGCGGCTGTGAATCCGGCAAAAGTTGAACTCATTACGTTTTCCTCCTTTACAGTTAAGTTATAAAATCAAACTAATTTACCTGATAAACCATTATTTAAAGGTACAGCAATATTTTCATCTTTTGGAATACCGTTGAGCTTTTTAATGGCAATATCTATAGAGTGAAGGTTTACTTCAATAGCTGTTTTAACAGTTGAATTTATTGAATTAAAATCATCCGTTGCTTTTTTTAAGTTGTTGAATAATTTTTGAGCCTCGTTTTTTTCGTCGCCATCTAAGGTTGATATAATTTGTCTGAATGTAAGGCCATCGTATCCCAATGAATTTAAAAGCTTCTCACGTTTTTTATCCAAACCTCTAAGCTTCATTACCTGAACTTGCTCATCTTTTATACAGACATTCAGCTTTTCCAGATTATTTCGTGTTACCGCATTAAGTTTGTCTTTCTCAATAGTAATAAGGCTTTTAATTATTTCAATAAGATTAACAACAAGTTTATTAAAATCTGTTATGCTATTCATAATGTTCATCCTTTCAAACTATTAATTTAGCATAAATTTTTTGACAATTTCATCTGTATCTATTTTATATGTTCCTTCCTCGATCTGGCTCTTAAGGCTTTCAAGTGTCTTTTCGTTCACAGGTGTATTAACCTCATCACGGATTTTATTTGTGATGCTTTTTGCAAAATCATCTGAGTCTGTATGCCCGGCTTTTGAGCTTATTATTATTTCGTCACAATTAGAGCTTTTTGCTTTAAAAGTGTTATCAAAAGCACGTGTTGAGGTTTTCATTTGAGCTTTGACAGAAGACTGAATATTAAAAAAATTATTATCCGGTATCTTCATAAAATTCTCCTCCATAATTTTTGGGAACAGTTATATATACCATATATATCGGCAGGTTTTACTATAATATAATATTTGGCATATGTATTGAATGATTTTCAAAAAAATGAACTGTTAAAAAGATTAAATCTCGGACAAATGTTTTTGTATAACGGAAGCTATATTTTCACAGGAAGCCTGTACATTTACAGCGCCTATATTATAAGCAACCATAGGCATGCCATAAACAACGCATGATTCCTTGTCCTGACCTATTGTGTAAGCACCTTGTTTTCTCATCTTTAAAAGACCGTCAGCACCGTCTTTTCCCATGCCGGTTAAAATAACGCCAATGGCATTTTTCCCTGCCACCTCGGCGACTGAAGTAAACAAAACATCAACAGACGGTCTGTGTCCGCTTACTTTGTCTGCCTTATAACATTTAACAACATAATTTGTTCCGAGTTTGGAAAGGGCCATCTGAAAGTCTCCGGGAGCTATCAGGGCAAGACCTTTTCTTACTACGTCTCCGTCTTCAGCTTCTTTAACGTCTATTTCGCATATGCGGTTTAATCTTTCAGCATACATTCTTGTAAACACCGGCGGCATGTGCTGAACAATAACTATTCCGGGAATATCTTTAGGCAAATCTCTAAGAACGGTAAGTGTGGCTTCCGTTCCGCCGGTAGAGGCTCCGATTGCAATTATAGTGTTATTTGCTGAAAACGAAGTTTTTGTTATTTGCTGAAAATTATGCTTTTTAGGCAAAGCAGTATTTTTTATTGTATGCAATTGAGCATTGCTTGCTATTTTGATTTTTGACACAAGCTCTGCCAAAAAAATTGAAAGATTGCCGGGACGTGATATATCAGGCTTTTTAACAAAGTCAACAGCACCGGCAGATAATGCATCAAAAACATTTATATTAACCGATGAAACAAGCACAACCGGAACGGAATATATAGGCAAAAGCTGTTTTAAAAACTCTATACCATTTAATTTTGGCATTTCAACGTCTAAAGTTACAACATCCGGTTTTAGCAGCGGTATTTTTTCCTTGGCGTCAAAAGCGTTTACCGCATATCCTATTACTTCCAGACCTTCATGCTTTGAAAGCTTATCAACAAGAAGTGTTCTGAAGAACATGGAATCGTCGACAATTAATACTTTGATTTTTTTTATCATTAAAGCTACCTCTCCATTAATTAGTTTTGTAATCAATTTTATATTTTTCTGTATGTTGCTGGCATTATGTATTTGTATTTTGATACACTCCTGTTAATGGTTTCGGAATGGCCTATAAGCAAATAGCCACCAGTGTTTGTAGCGTCGTAAAATTTCTGAACAAGGTTTTCTTTTGTTTCTTGATTAAAATAAATCATTACATTTCGGCAAAATATTATATCAAAAGGCACTCTAAATATAATAGGATCCATTAAGTTAAAAATTTTATAAGAAACACTTGATTTTAGCTCATTTGATACCTGATATTCATCTTTTCCAGGTGATTTTATAAAGTATCTTCTAAGCCAGCTTTCAGGTACATCTTTTAAAGAGTCTTTTAAATATATGCCAAGCTTAGCCTGTGAGAGGGCATTTTGAGATATATCCGTAGCCAAAATCTTAATGTCCCACAAAGGATACTGGGTTTTGAAAAATTCTTTTAAAATTATAGATATTGTATATGGCTCCTGACCGGTTGAACATCCGGCGCTCCAAATGTTTAAGACCCTATTTTTTTTCTCTTTTACCATTTGAGGCAGTATAGTATTTTTAAGAAAGTCAAAATGTGACGTTTCCCTCATGAAAAAAGTATAATTTGTTGTCAACTTATTAAGCATAATCTCAATATCTTTTGGGTCTGATTTCCTTAGTATATGGTTAACATATTCGTTAAAGTTTTTAAAGCCCATTGACTGTAATGTAGAGTTGAGGCGGGCCTCAATAAGCTGCTTTTTTTTGGTAAGGTTTATACCGTAGTTTTTTTGTATGAATGTGGTTAAACGGATAAAATCGCTTTCTTCCAATAAGTTCATATTCATATTTATCACCCTTATTTTTGATTTACAAGAAGCTCGCAGTTAAGGCAGAACATAACAGTACCGTCTGGAAGATTTGTCATTCCGCTTATAAATTCATGATTTTTTGCAGGCGGTGCTGAAATTTTGTTTTCAATATTAATTACCTGAGAAACGGCGTCAACAAGTATTCCTATTGATATATCGTTGACATTAAGAATAATTATACACGTTCCGCGGGTTTTCTCGCTGCATTCTTTGCTAATACGCTGTTTCATATCTATTATAGGTACTATTTGACCTCTTAAATTTATTATTCCCTTAACATAGTCAGGAACTCTTGGTAGCTTAGTTATATTATGGTTTGTTATTATCTCAACAACGTTTTCGATTGGTATACCGTAAACGAGATTGTTGGACATAAAAGTTAAATATTTTTGCATTTCTATATTTTGAGAATCTGTTTCTATATTTTCATTTTCTGTTTCAAATGATTCATCTGGCATATTTATCCCTCCTTATAATGAGCTTACAGAAGCGGTGTGTAAATTAAGAATATCAAGAATAATGCTTATATTGCCGTCACCGAGGATAGTACATCCTGCTATGCCGGCATTTTTAATGCTGAAGCCGTTAAGGTATGTCGGCAGAGGCTTAACAACTACCTGCTGTTCACCTATAAGATTATCAACAAAAAGGCAATATGATTTGTCGCTTGCCTCAACCCATATAAATATACCGTCTTCAACCTCTGTTATATCTGTATCAATATTATAAAGCTTATGAAGCCTTACGATAGGATAAAAGTCACCCATACGCTCCACAATCTCATTGCCTGCGGAGTCAACTATTATATCTTTTTGAGTACACTTAAATGACTGGCGCATATTGGTAATAGGTATTGTAAATATTGACTGACCGACAGCTACTTCCATTCCGTCTACTATAGCAAGCGTTAAAGGTATTTTGAGGGTGACACATGTGCCTTGGCCAACTTCGCTTGTTATTGTGACTACGCCGCCTACTTTTTCTATATTCTGTTTTACAACGTCCATTCCGACACCACGTCCTGAGTATTCCGTAACGACCTCGTTTGTGGAAAAACCCGGAACCAAAAGAAGTGCCAAAATCTCTTTTTTTGTATATTCGCTTTCAGGTTTTGTAAGAATACCGTTGCGACTTGCTTTTTCAAGAACCTTTTTAGTATCTACTCCGGCTCCGTCATCAGTTATTGTTATAATAATATCGCTTCCGGTATGTTTTGCTTCAAGGATTATTTCACCCTGAGGGTCTTTTCCGAGAGCTGTTCTTTCGTTGACATCTTCTTCAATTCCGTGGTCCATTGAGTTTCTTACTATATGCATTAAAGGATCGCCGATGCTGTCAACTATAGTTTTGTCGAGTTCTGTGTCTTCGCCTATTATTGTAAGCCGTACATCTTTATGTAAGTTTTGGCCCATGTCTCGGACAATTCTTTTCATTTTGTTAAACACACCTGAAATAGGCACCATACGTATTGACATTGCTATGTCCTGAAGCTCATCCGTAAGTTTTCTTAATTGTCTTGCAGATTTTGTAAAATTATCAAGTTTTAAGCCTTTTAAATCAGGTGACGCCGTAACCATTGATTCAGTAATTACAATCTCGCCTACGATAGCCATAAGGCTGTCAAGTTTTGAAAGGTTTACACTTATTATGCTTTGCTTTGTTTTCTGCATAAGAGACGACTGTTGAGAACTTTTCTTTTTCAGTGCCGTCTTGGATGATGCAGCACTGATAGTACCGCTTTTTGAAGTGCTTGCCGAGGTGCTTTTTTTATCTGCAGCACTGTCTTTTTTAACGCCGTCAGAGTTTGGCATTACCTCATAAGACGCTACACTTGGCGAACTTTTTATTACGGCAACGGCTTTATCTATGAGTGCTTCATCATTTAAAAATATAAAAAATCCGTTGTCTACTATATAATTGCTTGTTTTTGGGTTGCCTTCAACGTCTTCAGGGTAAAATGAAAATTTGTCGCCTATGCTATCTGTAAGAGAGTTAACTATCATAAAAGCTCTCAGGTTTTCCATTCCGCATCCATCGTCAAATTTGATTTTTATAGTAAAATGTGATTTTGCCTTATATTCTTCAATTTTTCCGTCTGAATCAAGTTTTTTTGCAGCATCCTCTTTTTTAGCTGCGACGCCGGAATCTTTTTCGGTTTTGCCATTGCTGTCTCCTTCAGAGACATTGCCGTTCAATTTTTCAATAAAACTATTAATATCGTTTATAAAGCTGCCGATATTATCAGAAAGAGGTTCTCCATTTTCAATTTTAGCTACTTCATCACGCATAAAATCGTTTATACGGAACATGAGGTCAAATAATTCTTTCCTCATTGGCTCACTTAAAGATGCAGTTGAGTTGTTGTTCCTAAATATGAAGAAAAGATCCTCTACCCTGTGAGCAAGTTTTGTTAAGGAATCAAATTCCATCATAGCGGAAGAACCCTTGATAGTATGCATAATTCGAAATATTTCGTTTATATCATCAGTCGTGAACAATTTCGCCTTTTCCGCACCAAGCATTATTTCTTCGTACTGCTCAAGAAGGGAATTGGTTTCGTAAAGATACATATCTATCATATTATCTGAGTCATTGTTCATAAATTTGCACCACCTTAATATTATTGTGAACATTTAAAAATGCTATATTACATATAAAATCGACAAAATTTTAAAAATAATAATAGTTAGAAATTAAAGGAAGGTGAAAGTTGTGTCGGATAATTTAAAGGTTACAACACCATTATCTGGATATGAAAATTCCACAAAGACAAACCCCATTTCCGTTAACGATACAAATATAAGCAACATTACAAATATAGATAAAGTTACAAGACAAGACGGAAGAACAGACGGTTCCGATGTTAAAGAAGAAAATTTCATGCTGTACCAAAATTCAAATTTTGATGGCTTTTTAAAAATTCTGAAAAAAATGCCGTCAACCACTGAACTTTTGGCCGACCTTATGTTTACAAAATTGGGCAATCTTGTAACTTCCGGTATAAATGAAAATTTTGCACAGGAAATATCTAATTTTTTAGATATGATAAAACTGTCGCAAAACGATTTAAAAACTTTTATTGAGGGTCAGGCGGAAGTCAATACAAAGTTCGGGGGAATTTTTTTTGATTTATTGAGAAATATTTTGTCGGAGTCAAGCTCGTCTTCTTTAAATTTGTCAGTGCTTGAAATGCTGAAAAAATATAATGATTTTACATCAAGCAATCATATATTAAAAAGTATTTTAGCCGATATATCAAATATCAGTAAGAATATGCCGGCAAGGTTTTCAAAAAATTTAATGGAGCTTGTAGGCCATTTGGACCAAAACGCTGAGCTTGGAGATGTATCAAAAAATGTTGATGTACTTAAAAAAGAAATTATGCCGTTTTTATCGGAGTATATTAAAAACACTAATGATTTCGGTACAGTTAGGAATTTGATATCATATCTTACTTTGAATATAGCAAGGTATGAAAACGCGGATAAAAAAGCATTTGCTGAAGCATTTAAAGAAGTAATGAGTTATAATGATGTTAAAAGAAAGTTTGGAGATGTAAACTCAGACAAACTTATAGAAGCTTTATTGAAAAACAGCACAGAAAAATTACATGGATATGAGTTTAATGATAAACTTATGAATATAATTGAAAGAGGAATAAAAGGAGAGGCCGGATATGAAAACATAGATTCATTTAAAGATATTTTATCCTCTATGCTTATAAATGAAAGCGTTTATATGCCGCTTATACACATTATGCTTCCGTTAAATGTGGAAAATAATATGATGTACTCCGAAATTTGGATTGACCCGGATGACAAAAGCGACAAAAACGGCAAAGAAAGCTTAAAAGAAGATAAGGAAAGAAAAACCAAGCTTTTGGTGAAGTTTGATATAAAAAATGTTGGTTTTTTTGATTTAATAATTCTTCATCAAAAAAGCAAAATTGATATGCAGATTTTCTGTCCTGAGAAAATAATTAAGATTGATAAGACCATAAAAAGCAAGCTTAAAGAAATTATTGAGAAAAACGGTCTTACAACCGGTTCAATATCGGTCGGAAAAAGCAATACACCTGTTAGTATATCTGAGGTTTTCCCTAAAATTTATGAAAGGAAAAATACTGTAAATGTTAGAGTATGATGATAAATTGCCAAATAAAAAGGCTGTAGCCTTAAAGTACGATAACGGACAGATAGCACCTATTGTAGTGGCTTCGGGAATGGGGCGTTTAGCCGAAAAAATAGTTGAGGTGGCATCCGAAAACGGAGTCCCGATTTATGAGGACACTTCTTTAGCAACGGTGCTTTCAAAGCTTGAGCTTGGAGCCGAGATACCAGAGGAAATTTATAAGGTGGTTGTAGACATATATTTGTACTTTCTTAAATTTTCGCCGGAAAAAGATAAAGAGAGCGATAAAGAGAGCGGAGGCGAAACGTAAAATAAGTCCGAACATTTAAAGGGGGAAAATGCAGTGTCGGGAAGATGTATAATAATAAATAATGAAAACAGAGCAATTGATTATGCCAGTTTAAATTTTATTACCAGCGGAGGAGCGGTTATTGTCCCTTTTAATATTGATACAATAGGAAAATTAAAAGAAGGCCATAGGCTGAAATTTCAGGTTGAGAATAAATACAAGAATATTTTTGACGGAGAAATTATAGAAATTGAAAAAAACAAAGTCCATGTTGATGATATAAGAGATTTAGGCCCTATGTCGAGCAGAAAAGATGTTAGAGTAAATGTAAATTTCGACTCATGTATTTTATGCAAATCTGATGAAGGTTATTTGTCAATAGACATAAAAGTACGTAACGTAAGCTCGGGAGGTATGTGTTTCATTTGCCATGATAATCTTGACATGGATAAAATATATGAAACTGTTGTGGACTGGATAAAAACACCAATTATAGTAAAACTAAAACTTTTAAGAAAAGAACATGTTGAAAATAATATGATTTTATACGGCTGTAGTTTTGTAGATCTTCTTAAAGAAGAAGAAAAACTTTTAAGAGCAGGAGTTTTTTACATACAAACGAAGAAATTTAAAATGGATGGGAGCAATGTTAACGATGCAGTTTGCTAAATTTTCTTTTAAAAATGCTGCAAGAAAATGTTTTGCGTTTCTTATGGCACTTATAATTGTTTTAACAAGCACGGCTTTTATGCCGCAGGGACTGAAAAAAGCTTATGCCGGACAGTTTAACATGGGTACCGAAAACAGTTGGGCTGAGCCTTATATGAAAAAACTTTATGACGATGGCATTATGACTGGGGATTCCAACGGCAATATGAATCCGAACAAAGATATTACAAGAGCCGAGTTTGTGTCTATGATAAACAGAGCTTTTGGGTATGAAAATTCCAGCTCAGCCAAAACGAATTTTAATGATATAAAAGGCAACGAATGGTATGCGAAGGATATAGCTATTGCATACAACAAAGGCTATTTTTCCGGAGACGGAAAAAATGCCTCAAATGCAACCGGAAATTTAACGAGAGAACAGGCTGTATCCTTGCTTTGCAGAAATATAAAAATAGATGAAGTTGAGGGAGACAATACTGTTTTTGCGGACGGCAAAAATATATCAAACTGGAGTTTGGGCTGTGTTAACGCAGCAGCCAAAAAAGGCTACATTTCCGGATATAAAGATAACACGTTCAGGCCGCATAACAACATAACCCGAGGAGAAGCGGCTAAGATGTTTTCCGATGCTATAGGAAAATTAATAAATAAAACCGGTGTACAAACTTTAGGGTATCAAGACGGAAACGTCACAATCACAGCTTCCGGAGTAACGCTTGAAAATACGGTTATAAACGGTGACCTTTACATAACTCCGGGAGTTGGGCTTGGACATACTTATTTTAATAACGTTCATGTTACAGGTGATGTTATAGTAAGCGGTTCAGGTGAAAGCTATGCAGGCAAAAGCAGTGTCGATTTTAAAGATTCAACTCTTGCAAACCTTATAATTAAAGACTCAAACAGCGATAATATTAAGTCTGTAAAGCTTGCCGGAAATTCAACGGTTTATACAACCGAAGTATCGACCAACACATATTTGGAGGAACTTTCCAACAGAAGCGGAGGTTTTAAAAATGTTGTCCTAAACGGTGACGACGGAACTGAGCTTCATTTATCCGGCGTGTTTGACCAAATTTCGGTAAAAGGCGAGAAAAATAAACTCTATTTGGATGATGGTACTATTAAAGAGCTTATTGTTGATGAGGAAGGCAAAGACAGCAACGTAAACATTGATGATGACTCGAACGTCGATAAATTATTGCTTGACGTCGGAACCAAAGTTACCGGCGACGGCGAGATTTCATATGTAAAAGCAAATGCGGCCGGAACAACGGTTTCAACACTTCCTGATGACGTGGAGATAAGACCGGGATTAACTGCAAATATAGACGGAAAAGATATGTCAAGCGAGGATGCCGAAAAAATTACTTTGAATCCAAGAATTTTATCCGGTTATCCTGATATAACCGATATTGGTCAAAGTGACGCTAAGGTTCTTTTTGAGACAAATAAGCCGGGACGTGTTTATTGGGTAGTTACAAGTTACGAGAATAAAAATGTATCATCGGATGATATAATCAAACCGGGAAAGTATGACTCGGAGATTATAGATTCCGGAGATTTATATGTAGATTCCACTAAAGAATACTCAGAAACTATATCAGGCCTTGATTCCGACACTGAATATGTTGTTTCAGCTGTGTTTATTGATGAAAAAGACGATGAAAGCTCTAAAAAAAGAGAAACGTTTACTACTATTAATACATCTAAGCCAAGTTTCTTAACCGGTTACCCTACTGTAAGCGATATAGAAAATACTTCGGCTGAGGTTAAATATGTGACTACAAAGGATGTAACATTATATTGGGCTATATTCCCTAAGAACAGTACCGCTCCAGATATAAAAGCCTTTAAAGACCAAAACTTTTTTGGAGAAATTAAAAGCGGCGAAAAAGATGTTGACAAGTATGAGGAAGGCACAATAAATATTACTGGGCTTGAGGAAATGGAGTCATATGACATTTACTTGTTTATGACTGACGGCGCAAAAGATTCAAGTATTACAAAGCTTAACTTAACAACGGTAGATAAAACGGCACCGCAGTTTAATACAGGATATCCTAAGATAGAAGATGAGGATAAGACATCAGCCCAGATTTCGTTAAGCGTGGACGAAGACGGAAAAGTTTACTTTTCTCTCTATGACGGCGGGACAACTTTCCCTGTACCGAATCAGGACGGAACATCTCCTTCAATGGATTCTGAGGAGGCAAAACAGCAGGTTATTTTAGGAAAAGGCGGAGAAAAAACTTATTCAGCAAATGTAAAAGCAGATGCTACAGCAACCGCCAAGCTTACAGGTTTAGATTCAACAAAGGACTATGATTTATACTTTGTGGCAGAGGACGGCAGCGGAAATTTGTCAGGAATTAAAGAATTGAAAATCGGTGCCAAACCTGATTTTTTAAGCGGATATCCGAAGATAGTCACTATAAAGAATACGTCAGCCCAGATTGCAATTGATGTGACTAAAGACTGCAAGGCATACTGGGCAATTCTTCCAAGCGGAAGCGTTGCGCCGAGTGTGATTAACTTAAAGTCACAGTCTATTGCCGGAGCCACAAATAACGGAGTGATTGAGGACTGCAAAAAGAATGTTGAAAATATGCTTAATATTGATAATCTTAAGGAATATTCGGATTACGATATTTATATGATGGTTTCAGACGGTACAACTGATTCTGAGATACAAAATCTTACACTTAAAACATCAGACTTAACACCGCCGGAATTTTCCAACGGCTACCCTATGATAGGTACTGTAACCGACACCACTATCGCAGTTAAAGTAAGAGTTAACGAGGGCGGCAACATTTACTATGTACTTTGCAAAAAAGGTGATGAATTCCCTGTTCCGGCTACTTTAGGCGGAGACAAGCCGAGTCTTGATTCCGACGAGGCGAAAAACCAAGTTGTTTCAGGAAACAACGGCTATAAGAGCGGTAAAATAAACATTAAACAAAACACCGAAGCAAGCTTGACAATTTCAGGTCTTGCGGCCGAAACACCATACGACCTTTACCTTGTAGCTGTAGATGGTTTCAATAACATATCAAATGTTAAATATATGGAAGTTAAAACATTGGATAACACGGCTCCGACTGCAGAGCTTGATTTTGCGGATACAATAAGCGGAGATGTTGTAGCTGGAAGCGAAATAAAAATTAAGTTCAGCGAAGAAGTTATAGATAACGAGAGCAAAAAAAGGCTTTCTGAGGTCTCAACGGATATTTTGGCTAAGGACATAATTTTATATGATATGTCAACAGTTAGAACCACGGCTTTCAACATTGATTTTTCAAAGGCAACCGTAGCTGATGTGGACGGAAAAACAATTGTTACTTTCCCGAAGGGGATGCTGGAACTTAAAAGCGGGAATGCGTATCAGTTTGAACTGAATGATATTGCCGATACGTCAAACAACAGAATGGACGATAAAACACTTTTGCCGGAGTTTAATACTGTAGCCCCAATGGTAGAGATAAACGAAACTATTGCATCAACAGGAATGGATATGACATTTGAGCTTACTCCTCAGATATCTGAAACCAATGACAATATTTTGTATGACATGATATTTACAAGCAATGAAAAAGTTGAGTTTGAAGTTTATGAAAAACCTAAAGGCCAAAGCTCTTTTACTGAGGTTACAGGCACAAGCGCTAATCCGGGCAAGATAATTGTTGAGAAGGATAAATCAATATCACTTCAAAATATAAAAGATAAGATTTTAAGTGACAAGGCTGAATATGATTTTGATAAATTTAAAGACCTTACGCAGACAGAATACGGTATTAAAATTATATCAATAGACGGTGATACAAACAGAAAAGGCTGGAACGATACAGTTCAGTTTAATGTAAAGTGTATTATAGGCTCGTACTCAGGCTTAAGCCCTGTAGCAGATAATCCTACTGACAGGCTTAGCGATGCTATAAGCGAAGGCAAAGCTACTGTAGTAAACTATCCTAAGGATTTTAGTGTAAAAGTTTACTTTACAGATACAATAATTCCTGAGTTTGTATCAGGATATCCGGAAATTGATAATGATAACGACTCAAGCAACGGTTTAAGTCAGGTAGGAGATACGCTTATCAGACCAATAGTAAAAACAACAAAGAGCGCTACATTTTATTACCTTATAGCAAAAACCGGTACTGTAACAAACCCGACAGCGGACGGTATTATGGACAACAAATATAAGCCGCAGGACGGAACTTACGGAAGTTTTAGTGTTACAAGCGGCCAGACGGAATTTGAATTTAAGATTGGCGGATTAAATCCTGAAGTAAGCTATACAATGTATTGCTTTTTAAAAGGAACACCGGCGGCAACGTCTGCAATGCAGGTAATTCAGTTTACTACTGTTCAGGTTGCGGCACCTAAATTTGAAACCGCAATTGTAAGGGACAGACTTGAAGATTCCGCAATAATTGAATTAACATTGGATAAAGAGGCAACAGTGGACTGGATTGCTTTCAATAGGGAATCAATGCCTGACCCTACTGCGGTTGACGGTGATTTGATAAGACAGAAAAAACAGAATGAAGCCTACAAGCCAACTGATTTTGGTTCTGCTTCAGCAACTTTCAGCAAAGGTGAATCTTCTGCTAAAGCAACGATTACTATACAAAATCTTGAGCAAGATGTATATTATGACTTTTATGCTGTTGCAAAAAGTGATTCGGGAGGCGGAGATTCAACTATATTAAGAATACAGAATATTACACCTGCCGATAAAACTAAACCAACAGTTTTAGTTACAACAGTAATAACCAATTATGGTTCGGCAGATGAAGGAAAGCCGTACAGCGGTGAGGTAACGCTTACTTTTTCCGAGCCTTTGTATTATATAGTTAAGGAAGGCGATCCATTGTTGCCTTTGAGTAAAGATGCATTTAAAGAGGGTCTGGACTACGGCGATTTTTCTCTTGACATATTTTCTTGTAAGACTGCAGACACAGACACTGAGACAAGAGCGTTGAAATCAATAACTCTCAAGTTTTCAGGTGTTTATAACAACTCTACAATAAACTATATAAACTTGATATCCGATAATAGCACAAATGTTGCAGGAAGCCTGCATATGACATTTGATGATGCTGAACTTGAAGGTAAAAACAGAGCTGATTCTCATTGGGATTATGAGTTTATAAATAAATAAGTTTTATTTATGAAATAGTTATTCATTATTTTAGTATTCGTGTAATTTAATAATTGTACACTACTCACTTTAAAACGACTAATATTAGAGGTAAAATGCTTCTATTATTGGTCGTTTTGCATGTTATAAATGAAAAAATTGTAAATTATTTTCTACTTTCCGACAAAAAATTGTGCTTTTTGTCGGAATTTTATATAAGTCATCGATATTTGTTGATTTTTGGTAAGATATTAAATATAATTAATATTATTATATGTATCTTGAAATATACAATTAAAAATTGTTAATGACAAAATGAGATTTGCAATGAAAGCTGACAGCGTAACGCGCTAAAGCTGTTTATATAATTGTATACGTTTTTATAGGTGTTTATTTTAGTATTTATGACGAAAGAGGTGTGTTTTTTGTTTGACAATGCTTTATTTGCTACAGAGAAATTGGCCAATTATCTTTGGCAGAAGCAAAAGGTTACGTTAAATAATATAGCTAACGTTTCTACTCCTGGCTATAAGGCTCAGTATGTTACTTTCCAGGATGAGCTAAAAAAAAGATTGGAGTTTGATGACAATGAAAGCTCCGCACAGATTAAAAATGACATCGGCAGCACGGACATGCATGTATATACAAAGGAAGATGAGTCAAATAGGCTTGACGGAAATAACGTAAATATGGATGCAGAACAAGTTGAGCTTGCAAGCACAACAATACAGTATCAAATGGCTATTGACAGTATTAGTGATGAAATAAGCAGAATAAGGAGTGCTATGAAATAAGGAGGACTTATAAATGGCTTTTTTAAATGCTATGAATATAAGTGCATCGGGATTAACCGCTCAGCGGCTGAGGCTAGATGTAATATCGGAAAATATAGCAAACGCAAAGACGACGAGAACTGAAAGCGGACAACCGTATAGAAGAAAGATGGTTGTTTTTGAACCTTCTTCAAAGGGCAGTTTTAAGGATTCTTTAATTAATGCTGCTGGTTCCTCAAATAATCAGCAGGGGGTTATGGTAACTCAAGTTGAAGAAGATAACTCACCTCTTAAGCAGGTGTATGATCCAAAAAATCCAGATGCTGACGCTAATGGATATGTTTCATATCCAAATGTTGATCTTTTAAAGGAAACAGTCGACAGTATGGATGCCACAAGGTCATATTATGCAAACGTAACGGCTTTTAACGCAATTAAGGATATGGCTACTAAGGGATTAGAAGTAGGAAAGTAATAATTTATTGAGGAGGGCTTTAAATTGTTTATAACACCTATGAATCAGGTAAATTCAATAAACGATCTAAGTAAAATAACCGATAGCACTACAGGTAATAGTACAAATAAAACGGACGGTTTTAAAAATATATTTAATCAGGCTATTGATAACGTTAAGCAAACTGAGGACAATCTTGCCAAACAGCAGTATGCATTTGTTACCGGACAGTCGGATGATACACATACTCTTGGTATAGCGGCATCTGAGGCACAAATGGCAGTTGATTTGCTGGTTTCATTGAGAAACAAAGCTCTTGATTCATATAACGAGTTGATGAGAATAAATCTATAAAAATTTAGAGGAATATTTAAAAATCATTTGACAACATAATTCTATAGGATTAAGAGGGGCTAAATTTTGAAAGAGAAGGCAAAAGAATTGTTTGGAAAGCTAAAACAGCAATCCTCTAAGCTAAGTCCTAAAATGAAAAGAACAATGTTTATTGGTGCGCTTTTAGCAATTATTTTTTCAGTAGGTGTTGCGTTTTTTTTAAACAATAAACCTTATGCTACATTGTTTAGCGGTTTGGACCAGCAAGAAGCAAGTGAAATTATTGGCAAGCTCCAAGACTCAGGGGTTAATTATAAGTATAGCGATAACGGCACTATATCTGTTCCGAAGGATCAGGAAGAAAAGCTGAAAGCCGAACTTGTTTACGAAGGTTATCCTAAAAGCGGATTTACATATGATGTTTTTAAAAATAATATAAACATGATGTCAACCGACTTCGAGAAAAACAGCTATAAACTTTATGATCTGCAAAACAGAATTGGTGCAACTATAAGGCTTTTTGATGGCGTAAGTGATGCAAAGGTTACAATTGCCGTTAATAATGATAATAGCAAATATGTGATTAGCTCAAGCAACAATTCAAGTGCAGCAAATGCATCGGTAGTGGTTATAATGAAAGACGGCGGTTCTCCTACAGCGGAACAGGTAAAAGGTATACAAAGACTTGTGTCAAAAAGTATTCCGAATATGCAGATGGATGATGTAGCCGTTATAGACGGAAACGGAAATGATGTTTCGTCTGTGGGTGACGACACAACTGAAGGTGCGAATAAGGCAAAACTTGATTTTGAAAAGCACATGGATGACTCCGTAAGAGCTAAGATTTTAACGGTTTTAAGCCCTATATACGGCTCAGATAATATCAGGATTTCTGTAAGAACAAAGGCAAATGTAGACAAAACGGTAAAAGAAACAATTAATCATGAGGCAACCGATAAGGACAATAATAAGGGAATACCAAGTACTGAGTCAACAGAGACCGAGATAACGAGAGACGGTACAAAAACAGGCGGAGTGCCTGGTACTCAAACCAATACAGGGATAACTACATATGGCCAGCTTAACACAGACGGAACTGAATCATATGTAAAAAATCAGACAAATACGAATTATCTTGTAAATCAGCAAAAAGAACAGTCTCAGACCGATGCTGGCTCAATAGATGATATGACGGTATCTGTAGCTATAAATAGCAACGATACCGGAAGTGTAAATGATCAGCAGCTTAAAAGCTTGATTGGCAATGCAGCAGGGATACCAAGCAATCTTCAAAATGAGAAAATTGCGATAGTTTCTACGCCTTTTTATAGTAACGGCTCAACTACACCTGCTAATGATAACAGCGCTGGTAAAAATAACTGGATAATAATAGGCTCTATTGCATCTGGTGTACTTCTTATAGCTTTGGTACTATTTATTTTGCTTGTAATGAGAAAAAGGAAAAAGAAGAAAGCTGCTTCTTTGGCAAATGTTAGCTTAGAGGCATTAGGCAGTAAACACTCTAAGGCATCTGAAGAGGCTTACTTGAAAGAATTGATGCAAAAGCAACAGGAGGATAAGGAAAACAAGATTTTGAACCTTAATAACGAAAAGGGATTAGAGCTTAAAAATAAGGTTAGGGAAATCGCAGAAGAAAATCCTGAAATTTCAGCCCAGCTTATAAGAAATTGGCTAAAAGGAGGAGAATAAATATTGTCTAAGGAAATTAAAATTACTCCTGAGCAAAAAGCGGCTGCTATTGTTGTTTCTCTTGGTGTTGAAAATGCATCTAAAATATATAAGTATTTAACAGAAGATGAAATAGAAAGAATAACTGTAGAAGTTGCAAAACTTGGATATCTGTCGCCTGAGACGACCGAAAGTGTACTTGATGAGTTTTATAAAAACTGCATGACACAAAAGGTTGTTACGGAAGGCGGAATGGAATATGCCAAAAGTGTGCTGGAAAAGGCTTTTGGAGAAGATGTGGCTTCAAATCTTTTAGGAAAAGTTGCAAAATCACTTAAGGCAAGGGCTTTCGCATTTTTAAGCAAGTATGACGATAAAACGATATTCTCTCTATTGCATAACGAAAGGCCGCAGGTTATAGCACTTGTTCTTTCGTATATAGATTCAGACAGAGCCGCAAAAATAATCGCCGAACTTCCGGAAAAAATGCGTATAAGCGTTGTGGAGTCAGTTGCAAGAATGGACAGCGCAGCACCGGAGGCAATGAAGATTGTTGAAAGCGAAATTGAAAATAAACTTTCATCCGTAATGACAACAGATTATACAAAGATTGGCGGTATAGATTATATCGCCGAGGTAATGAACTATATAGACAGAAGCAATGAGAAGTATATTTTTGATGAGCTTAGTAAAAAGGATGCCGGGCTTGTTGAAGAAATACGTAAAAAGATGTTTGTTTTCGAGGATATTGTCAATATGGACAATATGTCTATACAAAGGTTTATTCGTGAAATTGACCAGAAAGACCTCGTTTATGCTCTTAAAGGTGCAAATGAGGAGGTTGCAAATGTTATATTCTCCAATATGTCTACTCGTATGACGGAGGCAATTAAATCCGAGCTTGAGATTACAACTAATGTACGTGTTAGAGATGTTGAGGAAGCACAGCAGAGAATTGTTGGTGTAATCAGATCACTTGAGGAGAAAGGGCAGCTTGTAATATCTAAGGGAAAGGATGATGATATAATTGCATGATCCTGAAAAATCAACGATAGATAAATTTGATTTTTTTAAATTTTCTAAAGATAAGTCTGAACTTTCTAATGAACATTCAAATGAACTAAGCAGTATATCGCTGCCTAACTTTGAAAAAGAAGAAAAAGTCAAAAAAACGCCTAATGTACCGAAAACAGAAAAAAACACCGACTCGGAAAAGCTTGAAGATGAAAATAAAAAAGCTGAAACAGAGGCAGAACTTGCTAAACACAGAGAAGATATAATATCGTCGGCTAAAAAAGAAGCGGATAATATTATAAAGCAGGCTGAAGCTGAAGCCGATGAGATAAAAAAAAGAGCATATTCTGAAGGCACTGATAAAGGCTATGAAGAAGGCTTTAATAAAGCATATGAAGAAAATAAAGCCAAGCTTGACGAGGGAACAGTCAATTTTCTTTTAAATCTTAAAGATTTGCTTAATGATTATAAAGAAGAAAAGGACAAGCTTATAACGGATAATATCGATGAGCTTAAAGACCTTACAATAACTATTGCTGAAAAAATTGTTCACGTAAGTTTAGAGACAAGCGGAGACATAATAAAGAAAATGATTATTTCAGCAACAGAAAAAATGCGGTGCAAGGAATGGGCTAAAATTTATATATCAAAAAACGACTCATCTTTGCTTGTAGAAGGCAATACCGATTTGCTTAAAGCAATCAGCCATTTATCGGAGCATATAAAAATTACGGTAATGGAGGCCGCGGCTCCCGGAACATGTATTATTGAGCTGCCGGACCAAATTATAGATGCCAGCGCTGCTACACAGCTTGATAATATAAAAGGAATTTTAAAGGGCGTCAGCATAGGCGGAGGCAATGACGATGTTCAGTGAACTTATAGATGTGGTTAAAAAATCCAATACTGTAAGCCACATAGGTAAAATAGAAAATATAATCGGCATGTCTATTGAGGCGTCAAGCCAAAAGGCCAGTATTGGAGAAATAAGTTTAATTTATAATAAAAATGAAAAAAGACAGATAGCGGCGGAAACAGTTGGATTTAAAGATGACCATATTCTTCTTATGCCTTACGAGAGTATAAAGGGTGTATCGGCCGGAACATTTGTTAAGAACACAAATGAGTGTCTAAAGATACCTGTTGGGAATTTTTTGACGGGAAGAATAGTGGACGCAATGGGCAGGCCTATAGACGGTCTTGGAGATTTCAAAACAGACCAGTTCTTTCCGGTAGACAATCCTCTTACAAATCCTTTGGAAAGGCCACCGATAAGAGAGAAAATGGAATTCGGCATAAAAGCCATAGACGGTATGCTGACAATAGGCAAGGGCCAAAGAATGGGTATTTTTGCAGGAAGCGGTGTTGGTAAAAGCACACTTTTGGGAATGATAGCAAAAAATGTTAAGACTGATATAAACGTAATAGCTCTTGTTGGAGAAAGAGGCCGTGAGGTGAGGGAATTTGTAGAAAAAGACCTTGGCGAGGAGGGACTCAAACGTTCGGTTCTTGTTGTTGCTACATCCGACCAGCCTGCAATGCTCAGAATGAAATGCCCGATAGTTGCCACAGCAATAGCCGAATATTTTAAAAATCAGGGCAAAGATGTTTTGCTTATGATGGATTCTCTTACAAGGTTTGCCATGGCGCAAAGAGAAATCGGACTTGCCATAGGAGAACCGCCTATCGCAAGAGGATACACTCCGTCTATTTATGCCGAACTTCCTAAACTTCTTGAAAGAAGCGGTAATTTTAAAGAGGGTTCAATAACCGGCATATATACAGTTCTTGTTGAGGGTGATGATACAAACGAACCTATTGCCGATACTGTAAGAAGTATTATCGACGGGCACATTGTATTATCAAGAAAGCTTGCCAACAGCAATCATTTTCCAGCTATAGATGTAAATGCCAGTATTTCGAGACTTATGAGTTCAATAGTAAGTAAAGAGCAGTTGGAAAAGGCCTCAAAGCTTAGAGATATTTTAAGCCTGTATGAGAAAAACAGCGATCTTATTGCTATAGGGGCTTATAAGTCCGGCACAAACCATAAACTTGATTTTGCTATATCTAAAATAGACAAAATAAATGAGTTTTTAATGCAGGGAGTAAATGAGAAGTTTTCCTATGATGAAACATTAAATAAAATGTCGGAGATTTTAGAGTAAATATACGAGGCAGAATAGATGAAAAAATTTGTTTTTAATCTCCAGAAAGTAATGGAATATAAAAATCAAAAACTTGAGAATAAAAAAATGGAGCATGCAATGGCTATTGTTCTTCTCAATAAACAGATGGCTAAAATAGATGCTTTGCGCAATAGGTATGACGACATAAATTCCCAGTTTAACGAAAAAAAAATATCTGGCATAGCTATAATTGAGGCTTGTCAGTACAGTTCATTTTTACATACTCTTGAAAATGAGATTAAAAAAGAAATATCAAATCTTAATGAGCTTAAAAAAAATGAAGACAGTAAGAGAAAAGAAGTTGTAGAGGTTAAGATTGAAACGTCAACTCTTGAGAAACTCAAAGAGAAAAAGTACGCTCAGTATCTGAAAGAAGCCGGAAAAAGCGAAGAGCTTTTTATTGAGGAATTTGTTTCAAGACAGCGTATTACAAATTGATTTAAAGTTTTAGAAATTGCGAGTGATTTTGCAAGTGGAAATATCCTAATTTATGTAATTCTATGTGTTTAGCACTTTTGGCGCTGCAAAATTGCGGCGCTTTATTTATTATTGAGATTTGGCATAAGAGGCAGATTTATTATGTTAACAATGCATGTGAATTAAGTATACAAGAAAAATAAAATAAAAGAAATTTTTAAGCAAAAAAAATACAGCTATAGAAAGTTTGGTTTGATATGCCGTACAATACAAAATTAGACTTACCGCTAAAAAAGCAAATAAGACTATTTATAAATAATCATGTTTTAGGCAGAAAATGAGACACCTATGGATTTTAAAACATGCCATAACCACCGTGGCGTATAACTATTGGATAAAAGCATTTTGCTAAACGTACCGATTTTGCATTGTGTAACGCCAGGTGTTTTGCCTTCAAATAGACATGGCATAAAGATTGTTTTTTATATTGCTATATTTATATCATATTTAGCTTTTTGTAGTACCAAAGCAAGAAACTGACTGTTTGTAGGACGACGGTTGAAATATGAGAAGCCGAATATTTCGTCATTGTCTTGCGGTTCCATGTTTTTCCAAGCAGACGAGATAGCGTTTCTTATAGAACGCTCAACACATTCGGATGTTGTATTATGTATTTTGGCAACGAGCGGATATAAAAATTTGGTAATTCCATTATCAAGTATCTCCGGATCTTTAATACACAATTCTATTGATGTTTTGAGATATCTGTAACCACGCATATTTACGGGTATTCCAAGTTTTAAAAGCATACATGATATATTTTTTGTAGGAGGCTGTATGTTTTTATGACTGTTTTGTTCATATAAATCACATTGTCCGGCAGTATAAAGGTTGTTTTTAAGACCGAGCATACGATCAAGCACATCGTTGAAATTAAAAGGATATATGAAGAAACTACTTACGCCGATACTGGCAGCATACCTTATTAAGTTTTCATCGTGACTAAAAGAAAGCATTATGAATGAAGGAATTAATACGCATGATTTTTTTATTTCCTTTATAATGCCAAAAGCGTCTGGGCCTGGAATCACGTCACTTAATACTACAAAATCAGGCATGGTCGTTTTGATTTTTTCTACTGCGTCATAACCGTTTTCAGCTGTGCCGCACAATGTGAATCTACCATTTTCATTAATGACATCACTAAATTCGGATATTATTTTACTGTCAAAATTAACTATAAAGATCTTATAGAAAACCATAATAAACCATCCTTTCTTATTGTTTTTACATATTTATTTAATAAATGTATATTTAAGTAATTTTGTGACATTTTATTATTGCAATGCCTATAGTGTCAAACTATAATGAAGTTTATATTATATTAAGTAACATGAAAATGATATCATAATAAAAGAAATTTTTAAAGTGTCGCAAAGAACTCTGATTTAACGTTTTTTTAATATTTATGTGCCATAAAAGAGATGGAGATGTTTTTTTGAAAGAATTTGTAATAAAATTTAAGCTTAGGGATAACATTAGTTTTTTATTGAACAGAGAAGGATGGACACTCTCAACTTTGTCGAAAAAATCACTTGTTCCATATGAAACAATCAAAAAACTATGCAATGCAAAAATTGAAAATCCGTCCATTATGAACATTTTGAAGATTGCCGAAGCCTTTGATTGCTCGGTAGATGCATTAGTTGGCAGAGAAAATGCCTTAGCTGAAAAGATTAGACGTCTTCCCGAACATTCCATTCAAATTATTGATGCCGTTGCCGATTTTGAAGAAAGGCTGATAATAAAAAATTATAAAAATAATTTGGATAAAATATTAGTTTTTGTAGTGACGGGTAAAATGGAAGACAGGATGATTTTTGATTCTACATATTTTGAGTCCGTAAATGTGCATGAGTATAAAAAAATATACGGCGACAGGATGTTTGCCGGCATAAAAATTACAAGCAAGGTTTTTTATCCTGCATACGGTGAGGGCGATATATTGTTGTTGGCTCGTGACAGATACCCAGCATATGGTGAGACAGGAGTATTTTTGAAAGATGGCAGAATGTACATAAGAAAATTTTATTATGGAAATCCTTCAATACTTATGCCGTTAAATTGTATAGGAGTACCTATTGAAATTGATAATATGAAAGAATGGACAATATTCGGATATGTGCTTACGGTTGTCCGCCAAAAGATGGAATAAAAAGTGTCGAAATAATGTATAAATGTTATTTTGATTTTTTCGAGCCTAAAATTGCACAAATTAATATAAAGAAATAATTGTTGATTTTTTATAATTAACCCCTTTTTGTTTTAAATCATTTTATATAAAAATCCTAATTTATTGGGTTTATATGTATGAAATAATACTTCTATATATAAACTGTTAGTATCCAAAATTATTTTGTATAATCTAATTCTTAATTTTAATTTCATGTATACGCCAGTAGTTTCAATTCAAAAATTTCTTTAATAAAATGAATTTAATAAAAATATATATAGTGTTTCAAATAAATTTTAACGTAAATTAATATAACCAAATATCTTTTAATATATCGAATTTTCACATATCTTGACATAAATTTAAAAATAATTAAAAAAATCAACATCACAAATTGTGAATTCTACTTGATTTAATTATAAATTTATATACTTTGATTAATTTAATATTTTTCTGATAAATTTACTTACAAAAAAGCTATGCAAAAGAAATAAATATATACGAAAGGGAGTATTTGTGCAGTTTACGGCATCCAGCGGTCGCTATTCTGTTTTAGAACGGCCGTTTTCCGAAGCCAACGGCCGCCCATTTTTTAGTTAGAAGATTACCACTTATCGTGTGTTAATCTTAATCGTGTAGTGTTT
>JALCQR010000005.1 GCA_022651385.1 Clostridia bacterium
ATTGAATTCCCATGGTTTACCCGGGAACTTACCGCCGAGGAAGCAAAAGCTTACACCACTTTCCTTTCCCTGCTCTGCAAGTTCTCAAAAGAGCTGAAACACGCCAGCAGCAGGCCGGTAGAAACGGACAATGAGAAATACGCCTTCCGCTGCTTCCTTCTCCGCCTCGGCTTTATCGGACCGGAGTACAAGGGAGCAAGAAAGATCCTGCTTCAGAACCTGACCGGGAATTCAGCATTCCGGCATGGTGCTCCTATAAAAGTGGAATCTACTGAGGCTCAGAAGCAGGAGGCGGCAGAATGAGATACCCAAGTCAAGACGAGATCCGAAACCTTCGTGAGCACTATCCGACAGGAGCCCGTGTGGAGCTCCTTGAGATGTGGGATAAGCAGGCACCGGCGATCGGAACCAAAGGCACCGTTCGCTACGTGGATGACATCGGCAGCATCGGAGTTGATTGGGATACTGGCAGCAGCCTGAGCGTGGTTTTCGGAGCAGACCGCTGCCGGTCACTGGTGCCGGAGTTCACACAGACGGTACGCGATCAGCTGATGGCGGTCCGGGATTCCGGTGAGACGAACATGCTCCTTGTACCAGCGGTGCAGCGAATTGCATTCAATCTTGGATACTACGAGTTGGTGGCTTTCATCGAGGATCACCGGGAAGCCTATGTGACCTTCATCATGATAGGACACGTCTAAGATCCACAGGCTTTGCACAAGAATCTTGTGCAGTTTATGGTCTACATTTCCTTGCTATCACAGGGCTTTAGAGTGATTAATACACATGCCAAAGGAAAGCAAACAGGCACGAAACAAGGAGGACAAAACCATGAAGAACATTTTTGAAGAAACCTACAACCGCATTCAGAATGCAAAGAAATCTTATGCAGAAGCCACCACCGCCGAAGGCAGGGATGCCGCACGAGAGGCAGCGAAGGAAGCAAAGGACTGGATTGACGAGACGGGCGACATTGCCTGCAAGATCTACCGGGCTTACGAGAAATCCAGAGACAACGAGAACCAGATTCTCGACTTCGACGATATCATCTGGGACCGGGACATCGAAGCCCTCACCGCCTGCATGAAGGAAAACGGCATCAAGGCCTTCACCTACTCCTGCCGGGCAACCGACGCGGTAGAAACCTTATGGCTTTTCAAACAGGCTGGCTGCACGATCGGCGAGATGGTCGAGGTCAACCTTCGGAAGGATTTCTTCGGAAACGGCTACGAAAAGGGCCACGCCTTCAAGGTGAGCATCAACTGAAAACGGACGGGGAAGGGAGCCCACCAGGACTCTTTTCCTCGTAGAAATACACAAGAGTGTTGGCCGTATCTTTGTGACATATTTCCTCTGGTTCTCCTTGCTATTGTTCCGGCGCAGAGTGATATATGTACATGCCAAAGGAAAAGGGCACAAGAAAGAAAACGGAGGAAAAAGACCATGTGGAAAGAAGGAAGCCTGAAGATTGAAGACCAGATTTTTACCTACTGCGCGAAGGTTTACGAAGAGCCAAGCGAAGACTACGGTATCGACGGCGGCAGGATCAGCAAACTCGAGATTCGCTTAGGCGACTTCCCGGTCGTAAGATATGACCGGGGCTGGGGCATCGAGCCGGAAACGGAGAACGCACAGCTTGCACTTCTTGCGATCCTGCACAGCATGAACTAAACAGAATGCTTATAAAAATGCGTGTGATTAACATCGACCGGGAGGGGGAGGGAAAAATCCCTGTGGCCATATCATGGCAGACCGCCGGCCCCTCTTCCGTTAATTTCCGCGAAATTGCAAGGGGGGGGGTATTCAGTCCGACACCCAGCCTCAAAGCGGCTTATTTCCGCGATTTATCGTCCATCTAGCAGCGTCATAAAGTTTATATACTTCAGATAGAATCAGCCATTTTTATCGATTTTCGAGTACATCAGGTATCCTCTTTGCAGAAAAATACCGCACCAGAGCGAAACTCTCCGGTGCGGCACATTTTAGAATACATCAGCTATTGGCTGCCAATGCTCATCTGCCATATCTTCGGCAAACACAGTGTTATTGATATAAAGATGGTTATCCTTGTCGCGGACAAATCCCCAGTTCAAGTTATTACGAGATGCATACGTCTTGAATGCTTCAAACTTATTCTGAATTTGCCGGTCAATGTTCTTATCCTTGCCTTTTGCCTCTCCGCCTTTTGTTTCAATCACCCAGATGGTACCGTCTTTCTTCTTTACGATGTAGTCAGCGTAGAAGAGCCACTGATGCCAAAGCGAATCCAGATATACGATAGAGAAGTATTGCTGACCACTGTCGCCGTTCTTGTAGACCCAGTCTATATCGCCACGGCCTTCGCAATACTGCTCGAACAGCTGCTCAGGCATACTGCGGATCAACGAGGTGGCAAATCCGGAAGAGTAGTCCTTATAAGCGTTGCTCAGATATTCGACTTCTTCTTTTACACCCGGGTCGTACTTGAAGAAGTCCTGATCCGGAATGTGAAAATCCGATACCTTTGGTTCCGGCATGTGCATCTGGATATTGCGCTCGCCCTGTTGAGAAGCTGCTTCTCTGAATTCTTCCTTGAGCAGATGTACATTGTTGATAACAAAGGCGTAGAATTCTGTTGTTTCAAGAGAAAGCACCTTCTTGTTGCTGGCTCGTCCCTTGCGGAACAGACGCTCCAGAATGGTTTTCACCTTCGCGGTCGGCATGCCAATGGTCTGTTTGATCTCGTCCGTGCAATGCAGAAGCTTGATGCCGTCCTTGTGTGTATCAACCTTCTGCCGTGTCTGAATATAGGCAGCAGAATCACGCAATGCATCCGTCCGGACGAATGTACCCTGCAGTGCCTGACCATAGAGTGTTCTTCCTATTCTGTAACCCGAGCCCTTAAGAATATCTGCATTCTCGCGGAACTTCTTAGCGGAATCCGGGTTTGTGCTTAAATGATATTTCTGCATGAACAGGTCATAAATCTTGTACCAGACCTCTCGTTCACCGAGACCGTGATACTCGAGGTCACGGATCTGCTTTGGCAGCGCGAATGTCTTGCACTTCTCCTTCAGGAACAGCCTTCTGGTCTCGTACGCCTTGTCAAGACTTGAAAGCAGCCCTGCTTTGTACTCTTCGTCAAACGTGTAGACATAGCAGAAATCGAGAATGTCATCGTCATAATGGTGTGCTTCCGGCATTCTGCGGATTCGCCCGATTGTCTGGATCGTAAACTGCTCACTCATGCCTTCGCGGAGCTTCACAAGAATCTTTGCGCGAGGGCAGTCCCAGCCGGTACTGATTGCCTGCTTCATGAGAAGGAACACAGGCGTTGCGTTGTTTTCCGTCAGATCATCCGGAAGATCCTTCTTATCCTCACTCATCCACTTGCTGGCAAGACCATTCTCATAGGTGTAGCCCATTTCGCGCAGTTTATCCTCTACAGCCTTGATTGTTTCCGGCTGTCCGCTTGGGAACTGGATCAGCACGAGCGGACGGATATCTTTTCCGAGTGCTTTATATCGCGCAGCAATTTCTTTGCGCTTGGTGTCAGCCAGATCGAGAAGAATATCATAGTCGTTGCCGACATCTGTATTTGCTTCGATGCCCTCATTGACATAAATCGCCTTTGTGATCAGTCCGGCATCAATGACATCCTGCTCATCAATCTCGAAGAATTCGTACTTCTTATTCTGGATGGCCGTGGCAGACACACGAATAATGTTCTTTGCCGCAAAAGCGTCTATGATCTCCCGTGCCTTGCTTGTGTTGTTCGAGTGCTCCTCATCGATGATAACGATAAAATCAATATGGTTCCGATGAGCTTCGGCGATACGGTCAAACAGGTTCTTGCGCTCACTGTCACGGATGGCTGTGTTGCCGCGTTTTGTTACAAGCTCCCAGTTGATGAACGTCGTGCTTTCCGGCGTAAAACCATTCTGCAGAGCATCGAAAAGATTCTGTGTGTCACGCTGTGGGGCAATCTTCTCCATTTTCTTCCGGCTCTGTTCCTCCAGATCGCCCTTACCCGGGCAGAGCCAGACAAACGCCGTGTTTTTGTTCACGCTGTCCATATAGGTGACAACGAAGTCAATCAGGATGATCGTTTTGCCTGCACCGGTCGGTGCTTTCATAACGATGGTCTGCTTGCTGTTGCTGTTTGTCGTAAAATCAATCAGCTTCAGGACAGCCTGCTCCTGAAAGTCAAAGACATGATCAAGTGTCAGTCCGTTTACCATGATTCGCCCTCCTCCCGCAGCTCGAAGTCAAAATAGTAATCCGGAATAATGTATACCGGAATTTTCTCAAAGAGGGTCTCCTGATCCGTGGTAAGGAGTACATTTTTCGAGAGGTAAATGGCCTTGACATCAGGATACTGATCCCAGTGCGAAGATATATCATCCGCCTGTTCATCAGTCAGGATCATGAGATATCTCCTGCCATCCAGCTTGATGCCATTCTCCAGCTGGATCATTTCGGCAATATGCTGCAGAAGAGCGTCAGAAAGATATTCCTCGTTTCTGGCCACAAAATCAGTCTTGTAGTATTTCAGATTCGCCGGGATGCCGTCTGAATATTTGCTGCCGTCCGTGCGAATACCAGTGATCACAGTCTTTACTCTTGGGTATGTCACGTTCTCGCAGATACCGTTTTCATTATTGGTGCAGAGAATAAAGTGCCGGTTGCCGCCATCCTCCTGATTCAATTCGAGAACCGCCTGAGCAGTAGTGCCACTACCAGCGAAAAAATCAAGAACAAGTTTTTGATTTTGGCAAATCTGGATTAGCTGTGCAATCAATGATGAGGGCTTTGGAAAACCAAATTCATCAAATCCCACTTTTGTTATTTCTTTTTTTGCGTTGTCATTTGAAAATTTATTGTCAATTAATGCAATAGATGATAATTTTGTTTCCCTTGTTTGATATTCGATCGTGTATGGACGAGCTTTCGATATTGATGCGTTTGCGTAAGTCTTCGTGTAGATTCTCGGCCTTCCTCTACCTTGCTTAATTACGACAAACCCATTATCCAATCCAAATTTGAATTTTTCTAAACTCCACCGCCATACCCAGTCTTTTGCTTTGTGATTGCCATTATGACGAGATTTATACTTTTTCTCATCACCACCTGGAAAATACATTTTCCCTTCGACCTCAATTGGAAAGTCCATTGCAGGGTTATACCATAATGAATCATAATCTAGTGTTTGATTTAATTTATATCCGCCACGCAAATTATAGTACTCGTCTTTGAGCGGGTAATCTTCGTTGGAAGCAAAGACTCCTTTGAATTGTGCCATATCATGATTTTTTGCATACATCAATACATAGTCATTATTTTTTGCAACAGCTCCTGTATGATCTTTGCCAGATTTCTTTGTAACTCTCGGTAAAGTTGCGAAAAAATTTTTGTCTCCAAAGATCTCGTCACAAAGCATTTTTAAGCTGGCCTGTTCGTTGTCATCAATACTAATAAAAATTGTGCCTGTATCGGATAACAAATTGCGAGCAATGCTTAGACGGTTATACATAAATGAAAGCCATTTACTGTGCCGAAAGCCATCTTCAGTATCAAGATAGGCATCATCATACATAAAGTCTTTATTTCCAGTATTGTAGGGTGGATCGATATAGATCACATCAATCCTGCCTTTATGTGTCTTCTCCAGAAGTTTCAGACTGTGCAGATTATCTCCTTCAAGCAGGAAGTTATAGTCCTCTCCCGGAGCGGCAGTAATCTCACGGTCATGGTCCTCTGTGAACACAGGGATGTAGTCTTTCATCTTAATATCGACAGCTTCCTCGTGCTGTTCCCAGACGAGACCGTACTTCTTTGAATTCAGCTCGTTCTCGATTTCTCCGATAGCACGAAGCGTATCATCGTCATCAACATTTTTCTTTTTTAATGTGTCCAGAAAGGCGAGCATGCGTTCGCGCTTCTGCTGTGACAAATTTGCCATGTAAACACCTCTTCTTTATTTTTCAATCATTACCCGGATCTTTGTCTTATCCGTCTTTTCCAGTGTGTCCTGATCAAGGCAGCGGAGACGTTCTGAACGGATCAGCGCATCCACAGCCGCTTTGCCGTAGCTGTCCAGCGACGCATACATCCGGAGCGTTTCCGAGTAGTCATCAGCTATTGCCCATCTTCCGAGCTGATCGATGCCTTCTTCTGAAAGTCTGGGAGAAGATGCATCCTCAGATCGTCCGGTCAGATAATCAAGCCTGACGTCAAACAAATCGCATAACTCATTCAGTTTATCAAAATCCGGCATCCGCTTGTCTGTTTCCCACATGGCTACCGTTCCTTTTGATACGCCAAGATTATCTGCGAGCGTTACCTGCGTATAGCCGTTCTTTTTTCTCAGTTCTTTTAACCTTTCTCCTATCATAACGAATACCTCCTATGTGAGAATAATATCCTATTTGATGTGCTTTCGTCAACCATATTTTATTTATTTGTAAATATTTATATTGTTTTTGTGAGATACGTGTTGACATAGGTAACGCATTGTGATATTTTCAAAATGTAAAATCTAACATATAGTGAGATTTTAAGATCAACAGAAAGGAGGAACGGGAAATGGAGAAAACCACCATCAGTGTTCAGGAGATGGCCGCTGAAATGGGAATCAGCCTGCCGAAAGCATACGCCCTCGTCAAGGAACCGGACTTTCCGACGATCCGTGTTGGCAATCGGATTCTGATCCCGGTAGAAGCGTTTCATGAGTGGCTTGTAGTTGCTTCCAATAAGAAGAAATGAGTGCATCGAAGACGTCGGGGGAAAGGAGGAAAGGAAAATGATGGAACCGATAACCATTGATGAGCTGAAGCAGAAACGGATCTGGGTCTGCTGGCATTATGAAAAAAGAAAAGATAAGCAGACAAAAGTTCCGATCACTGCATCCGGGATCCATACCGGCACGGACGACAGTCATTCCGGAGACTGGATGACTTATCAGGAAGCCCGTGAAGCTGCCGGGAAGAACGGCTACGACGGAGTCGGCTTTGTAATCCCGAAAGGGTTCTTCTTCCTTGATGCCGATGACAAGCAGCTTGACGATCCTTTCATCAAACTACTGCTGGAGCGCTTCCAGTCGTACACGGAATGGTCCGTGAGCGGAACCGGGATTCACATCTATGGCCAGTGCGATCTCAGCAAACTGCCTGTCGCGGAGACAAATGATGGAAAGCTGAAGATTGATACAGCCCATTATTATGTAAAGAATCCGAACAACCAGCTGGAACTTTATATCGGGGGACTCACAAACCGCTTTGCCGTATTCACTGGGAACGTGATTGCGGATAAGCCGCTTGCCGTCTGCACAGAGGCGCTTCTGACTACATTCAACAAGGACATGCGGAAAAAAGAGCCTGTCCGCTACAGTGAGAAACGCGATTCAGGTTCCGAGGAGGATTTTGACCTGATCTGCTCTCTCCGAAAGCAGAAAAATGGTGAAAAATTCAAGAAGCTCTTTGATAAAGGCGACTTCAGCGATTATGGTTCACAGTCTGAGGCGGATGCTGCACTCTGTGCGCTTATCGCTTTCCGGACAGGAAATGATCCGGAGCGCATAGACCGTATCTTCCGTGATTCTGCCCTGTATCGGCAGAAGTGGGAACGGGAGGATTATCGTACCGCTACGATCCAGTATGGAATAGATGCCTGCGATGGGCAGTTTCACCGCTCCGTAATGCCGCATGAAGACTTCATCCGGTTTGATGCAGACGGTATGGCATATGTATCTACTCCCAAGCTGGTAAAGTACGTGCGGAAAAATCTCATCTACATTCTCGTTCGGGACAGCGGCAAACAGGGACTTCTGAAGTTCGTCTACAACGATGGCGTTTACCGTTTATATTCGAACGACATGTTCATGGGCGAAATCAAGAAATTTATTGCTGCCTATGATGAAGAGCTTATCTGCATGAGAACTTTGAATGAGACGCTGGGGCAGATTAGCACAGACCTCAACTATGTCAGTCAGGACGAGCTGAATGCAGACGAGTCGATCATCAATTTCAGAAACGGGCTTCTTCGTGTAACAGAAGACGATCTCGAACTGGAGCCTCACGATCCGGCAATCTACTCCACGATACAGATCCCCTGCGAATGGACAGGAAAGCCATCGCCAACGCCGGTATTTGACAAGTACATTAAAACGCTTACGGATAACGATCAGGACGTAGAACAGCTTTTATTGGAATTCATCGGCGCATGCCTGTCCAATGTGAAAGGCTGGCGTATGAAAAAGGCCCTGTTCCTTGTGGGAAAAGGCGATACAGGAAAATCCCAGCTTAAGAGTCTGGTGGAGCTTCTGCTCGGAAAGGGCAACTTCGCAAGTCTTGATCTGAGAGAAATCGAAGCAAGATTCGGTACTGGAGTGATCTATGGCACGAGACTTGCCGGAAGCTCAGATATGAGCTTTGTCACGGTGACGGAACTGAAAACCTTCAAGCTGCTCACCGGAGGCGATGAAGTACACGCTGAGTTCAAGGGGCAGCAGGGATTTACGTATCGATATAACGGCCTTCTCTGGTTCTGTATGAATCGTCTCCCGCGCTTTGGAGGCGATGACGGACAGTGGGTATACGACCGCATCATGGTGGTCAAATGTCCGAATGTAGTTCCCAAGGAGAAACAGGACAAGCATCTGCTCGACAAGATGTACGCCGAGCGTGATGGCATTGTCTACAAGGCAATTCTGGCCTTTCAGCAGGTGCTCAGGAACGGCTGCCGATTCTCGGAACCGGAAAGTGTCCGTAAAGCCCGGGAAGAATACATGGCGGATAACAATACGGTGATCAGCTTCTTTACCGAATGCATGTGCCGCAAGGAATCCGGCAAGGCCGCAGATGGATGCACCACGAACGCCATCTATGATGCCTACCGTTCATGGTGCGGGAACAACAATAACGGCTATGCCAAGACAGCGAAGGAATTCCGTGAAGCACTATCGTCGTACCTCGGAACTACCTACAAAGATATGACTGTTCATACAGAGCACGGCACCTGTTTCCGGGATTACACCCTGAACGAGGAGGCAATGGAGGACTATTCCGGTTTTCTCCGTTATGCATGACCACAGTAGTGTCAGTTCTGTCAGGAATCCTGACAGTGTCAGCTTTCAAAAAGTCAGTAATCATGCGGGTTTCAGAGCTTTTCTGACAGAACTGACAGTATTTCTTATACCGGCACAGAAAATCAAAAGTTCTGTGTGGAATGTGAAAAATAACAAAAAGGGTGTAGGAAGTACGCTCTGTGGAAATGAAGTTCAGATTTCTGTCAGTTCTGTCAGGAATCCATCGAAAAGCCAGTAACCATGCGGATTCCCGGGCTGACAGTTCCTGAAATTACTGTCAGGCAACTGTCAGTTCTGTCAGCGAAGGAGGTGATGCCCTTGAGGGCCCTTTGATAATGAAAACAGCAATGACTCAGGAAAACAAGCCAGGAAGGAGGAAGTCAGATGATGCTCAGACCATGTTTACCAATCGTGAATTATGATTTGCCGCTGAAGCCGGAAGACCGCAGCTATTTCTCAGATGAGAAATATGAGTGCGTGTCCCTGTTCCGGACCAAACAAGGAGCCCCTGTTTTGCTCCTTGAGCGCAGAGATCCGGCCAGACTGTGCTGGAAAGTGCAGACCGGTTCCACAGCAATGTATTTTAGAAGTTTCAGCGAAGCCAACGCCTACTGCAAGAAAAATTACTATGACCTGCACGGCAAGCGGCTTCAGACTGTCTAAGAAGGAGGAATTCAATTATGGCAGTATTTGGATTACACAAACCGAACAACGCAGATGGAAGATTTGTCTATCTTTCATCACACAAGACCTATTCCAGCGAGGACTACGCCAAGCAGAACTACAAGCTCTATCTGACAGATGAGCTGGACAAGGACGAGCATGGACGTATTTTCACCTATTACCGTCTGCATGCAATGGATGCGCACTCCCCTGAACAGGCGATGCGCTACAGCATCTGCTGTCCGAAGTGCGGCGCTGTCCTGCGCCAGATCGGAAGAAGTCTTAATTATCACGACCTTGGGCTCTATGAGTGCCCGGAGTGCAGTGCAGAAAAAGAAGGGAGAAACTGATATGGGTATCTATAACGCAGTCGGCGCGGCCTATGAGACCGCATTCTGGAAAACAATGAAAACACCTGTGGTGGATCGTGCCACCATGGAGAGCGGAAGAAGCGCGGATACAAACGCATACTACCTTCCGCTCAATAGACAGGACGAAATGGAAAATGCTCTCGCGAACGAAGATGCATTCCGTCGTATTGCGACGTTCATCCGGGCATATGATCACGACAACAGGATCCTCGCCTGTGACACAGAAGACACCGCTGGATTTATCAAAGAAGCAGAGGTAATCCCCGCCATCGATGGGCAGCCGGAGTTCTCCAAGGTGCCCATTGACGTCCACAAACTGGCGGCCCTTGTCTCTTTCGATGAAGATTTTGTAAATGATTCTGCCTTTGACTTCCAGAAGTTCCTTCTGAGAAGGTTCGCCCGGGTTATGGGAAAAGGCGAAGAGAAAGCCTTCATCAACGGCACAGGCAGCGATGAGCCGACCGGCATTCTGCACGAAGAAAAAGGAGCCCCGGCTAATGTCGAGACATCGGCGTTTGCCTTCGATGACATCATCAAGCTGTACTTTTCCATTGAAGCCGAGTACCGGGATCATGGCACATGGCTGATGAACGACAAGACCGCCCTTACGCTCCGCTCCATGAAAGACAGCTCCGGGAACTACCTGTGGAGAGGATCAGACGATCTTCTCTTTGGCAAACCTGTTGTCGTTTCCAACTTTATGCCGGATGCGGAGAGCGGGAAGTCTCCGGTTGTATTCGCAGATTTTTCCTACTACTGGATCATCTGCCGTAAGCCGGTGTCCGTCCGTGCTCTGCGTGAGCTTTATGCCCTGCAGAACAAGGTCGGCTTTGTCGGGACGGAATATCTGGACGGAAAGCTCATCCGCCGCAAGGCTGCCGGACGCATTCTGGTAAAGTAATCGGCCCTTTCATGTCCTTTTCGGCGGAGAGCCTTTAATACCCCGTTTGAACTGGAAAAAAAGCACACGAGAGGGGACGGCGGTCTCCGGGATAATCCTGTACCGAGATCTGACCCGCCCCTCCTGTTCCGTGCGGAAGAAATCTGAGCGAAAGGAGGAAAAGCGGATGGATACTGAATCACGACACGTCACCGAGAGAATCATCGGCGGCACTACCTACATTATCGAGTCGGTAGTCAGTGAATCCGCAAAAGAGACAGCCTATGACAAACTGAGAAAAATGATCGAAAACGAAGCCAAACATATGACAATCAATGACAATACAGAGCCAAAAGAGAAAGCATCCTGAGACACTTGACTTCTCCGGCACTGGGAGGGATAGATAGACTACCCGCTTGAAGACTGTCGGAAAGGAGGTAATCATGATAAATACACTTGCAACAGCAAGACAGTCTTCTGCCGTACCGGAAAGCGAAAAGATCACAGCTTTGTACTGCCGCCTGTCACAGGACGATAAGTTGCAAGGCGATTCCAACTCCATCCGCAATCAGAAGATGATGCTGCAGAAATATGCGGATGAGAATGGATTCCCCAATACAGAGTTTTTCGTTGATGACGGCTTTTCCGGCACAAACTTTGACCGCCCGGACTGGAAACGTCTGATGACGCTTGTCGATGAAGACCGTGTGGGAACGATCATAGTAAAGGACATGAGCCGACTTGGAAGGGATTATCTAAAGGTCGGCATGTACACAGAGATGGTTTTCCCGAATGCGGATATTCGTTTCATCGCCATAAACAACGGTGTCGACAGCGAAAGCAAGACAGAGAACGACATGACGCCGTTCATCAATATCTTCAATGAATTCTATGCCAAGGACACCAGCCGGAAGATCAAGGCAGTCAAGAAGGCCAAGGGCGAGTCAGGCAAACCGATCTGCTCGAATCCGCCCTACGGCTATATCAAAGATCCCGAGGATAAAAACCGATGGATCGTAGATGAGGAGGCGGCAAAAAATGTGAAGGACGTATTCCAGCTGTGTATTCAGGGATATGGCGTGACAAAGATAGCAAACATCATGACAGAGCGGCACATCTTAAATCCAAGCGCCTATGCCGAAGCACACGGAAGAAAAACGCCCACAAAGCGAATCTACACAGATAGTTATACCTGGACCACTCCAACGATTTCCAAAATGCTCTCACGCCCGGAATACCTCGGGCACACAGTGAATTTCAAGACCTACCATAAATCCTTCAAGAACAAGAAGACTTACTACAACGATCCAGATAAATGGAAAGTCTTTGAAAATACGCATGAAGCGATCATCGATCAGGACACTTTCGATATTGTGCAGCGTATCCGCCAAGGAAAGCGCAGGATGCAGCCAATCACGGATGAACCATCCATCCTTTCCGGTATGCTCTATTGCGGCGACTGTGGCCACAAAATGTACGTCAAACGTAAACGCGCTAAAGGGCCCGAGAACGACGCCTTTGTCTGCTCACAATATCGCCACTCCACAGGCGCCTGCACCTCACACCAGATCCGGGATAAGGTTGTAAAGCAGATCGTTCTGGATGATCTCCGCCGTGTGACTGCCTTTGCACGTGAGCACGAGGATGAGTTCGTGCAGATCGTCATGAAGCAGTCTGAATCCGACACAGACCGCGATCTTCGCAGACAGCGCAAAGAGCTGGAAGACGCTCAGAATCGAATGAATCGTCTGGACACTATCGTCAGTAAACTGTATGAAGATAACCTCGACGGTAAAATCTCCGATGAGCGTTTCGTGCGGATGAGCGCCGGATATGACAACGAGCAGAAAGAATTGGAACAGCGGATCAAAGAGTTGAAGGCAGCCATCGGAAAAGAGGAGCAGCAGACTGTGGATGTGGAACGGTTCCTTGCACTGGTACGGAAATACACAGATCTGCAGGAGCTAACCGCTGAGATCGTCCGGGAGTTCATTGAGAAAATCTATGTTTACCAGACACAAACCATCAACGGGCATCGGGTCCGCCGCATAAAAATTGTCTACAACTGCATTGGAGCCTTCACTGCTCCGGAGCAAGAAAAAACGGTCTGAAAGGCACTCACTGCCGATCAGACCATTCTTTCACCCAAACTGGGGTCCCTATGGAAACCCTTAGAAATCAAGGCTTTCAGGCATTTAGAAATCTCTGCACATTACAGGAATCGAACCTGCGGCCTTTCGCTCCGGAGGCGAACGCTCTATCCCCTGAGCTAAATGTGCACCGCGGTATTCATTTTAATCCATTTCTTAATTAATGTCAATGTGTCTGTGTAAACTATTGCTTTACTTTGGCTTTGTCTATGCTGTTCTGCACGGCGTCAAGAATAAGCTGGTTTGTTACAGGAGAATCGCTGTTGTAAGAAAAGCCCACACCCTGATTTTCAACTACCTGCTTTGCAAGAGTTTTTGCCGAGCTTTCAAAAAGCGGATAAAAAACAGGCACATTTTCGGATGTGTTTTTAAGCTTTACAGACTTGATTTTGTTCTTGGAGAACTTTACTTCCACAGCAATTGTACCGTTGTCAAGTACAATATCGGAAGCATATGTACCGGGTATGTACGCTTGGTCTTTGCCTTTGTCTTTTCCTCCGAATATAATATGTAACAGTCCTAAAATTACCGCCAGCACAATCACAAACAAAACAGCGGCTTTTATTATTTCTCTGATTTTTAGCACTAAAAATCTATTTGCTCCCATATCAAAATTCCTCCTAAAAGCGTTTATATTATTATATTATTTCCGACTCCGTATTTTATGCTTTCAAAAAATATAAACATTGAATTTATTCCGGCTATGGATTATCATTAATATAATAACTTTTAAGGAATGATTTATATGGCTCTGAGGTTTATTTTAGGCCGCGCCGGCTGCGGCAAAACAACCGTATGTCTTAAAGAAATAGCGGCAAAACAGCATACATCACAAAACGATATTATATATATTGTGCCGGAGCAGTTTTCGCTTCAGGCCGAAAAAAGCATACTGCGTTTTTCAAAAGAAAAAGTAATGCTTAAAGCACAGGTACTTAGCTTCAACCGTCTTGCCTATAACGTTTTCAAAAAAACAGGCGTTTCAAAAACGGAAGTTCTCGACGATATGGGAAAATCTATGGCCATAAGAAAAATTATAAACACACGGCGTGACGATTTTGAGTATTTCGTATCCGGATGCGACAAAAAAGGCTTTACGGAGCAGCTGAAGCTTACAATAACAGAGCTTTTCAAATACGGTATATCCACTGACGCACTTAAAAAAAGTATGGATGAAAACAGTGATAATACAATGTTAAAATGCAAGCTTCACGATACAGCAATAATTTATGAAGATTACCGAAAATTTTTAGAAAGCGGCTATATTTCCGGCGATGATACTCTTGATATGCTATACGAGAAAATGGATGACGCCTATTTTTTAAAAAACTGCGAGGTATGGATAGACGGCTTTTCGGGGTTTACGCCTCAGGAGCTTAAAATAATAAATAAACTAATAAAAATATGTGTAAATGTTTCAATTACTCTTACAATGGGACAAGCCGCGTATGAAAATGATTCTCTATCAATGTCGTCGCTTTTTTTTGAGCCAAAGGAAACACTTAAAAATATACGGCGTATGACAATTGATTCAGGATGCAAAATACTTCCTCCCGTAATACTTGAAAAGCCATTCCGCTTTAGGGCAAAGTCACTTGCATATCTTGAAGAAGGTCTTACCACGTTTTCGCCTAAAGCCCATGATAACTGCGCGGCTGTTCATCTTTACTCGGCTTCAAGCCGGTTTGACGAAGCTACAAATGTTGCTTGCAGAATACTCGACACAGTAAAAAACAAAGGTATCTGTTTTAAAGACATAGCAGTGCTTACAGGCGATATTTCATCATATGCAAACACAATCAAGGCAATTTTCACCGAGTGCAAAATACCATTTTTCATTGATATAAAAAGAGAAATGTTAAGTATGCCTTTTGTTGTTTTTATTACCTCCCTGCTTGATACGGCAATAAAAAACATGAGTTACGAAAGCGTGTTCACACTTTTAAAAACAGGTCTTTTTCCTATGGAAAGAGATGATATAGAAATTCTTGAAAATTATGTGCTCGCCCACGGCATAAGAGGCAGTATGTGGCAGAAGGAATGGACATATAAAGACGTTAATAACAATCCCGATTTTTATGAGAAAATTAATTTTCTTCGCAGCGAGGTTGTAAATAAACTCAATTTCCCGGCAAAAAAGAAATATACCGTTGAAAAAATTTGCTCTCAGATATATAAAACTATAACGGACTTAAAAATAAATGAGAAAACAGAAGAAATATGTTCTTTGTTTGAGGAAAACAAAAATTTTGCAAAGTCATATGAAACCCGCCAGTGCTATAATACCGTAATGGATATATTTGACACAATGTGTGTAATATCGGGTGATGAAAAAGTTACGTATGAGGAGTTTGAAAGTCTGTTTGAAAGTGCCGTAATATCCGGCAAAATAGGTATAATACCTCCGGGGATTGATAATGTGCTTATAGGCGATATAGACAGGACAAGGCTTCCGGAAACTAAGCTTCTTTTCATTATAGGCGCAAATGAGGGGATATTCCCTCCTGCGGTTGAGGACGCGGGGATTTTTTCAGAAACGGAAAGAGAGCTTATGAAAAACAGCGGCATGTCCCTTGCTCCGGACAGCAAACGAAAAGCGTTTCAGTCACGATTTAATGTGTACTCGGCACTTACAAAAGCCGAAAACGGGCTTTATATAAGCTGGGTACAAAGCGACCTTCAGGGAAAAGCAATTCAGCCTTCGCCTGTAGTAAATACAATACAAAGAATATTTCCAAAAATAAAAGTAATAAAGAGCGACGATAAAGAGACCGAAAATCTTATCCTGTCCTCGCCGCAGTGTGCTTTTCACCGTCTTGGGGAAGCTGTCTCAAACAGTTCTCAGTCACCGTTTTATAAAAGCGTGCTTGAGTATTTTTATAATGATGAAAATTGGCATGACAAAACCTTTGCCCTTATGAAAGGCGCCGATGAAAAAAGCATGCCCACGCTTTCAAAATCAATAACGGATAAATTGTATAAAGAAAATATGTATTCCAGTATTTCACGTCTTGAAAAGTTTGCGGCATGTCCGTATATGTATTTTATGGCATATACAATGGCAGCAAGAGAGCGGCCTTTATTCGAGCTTGGCACACCGGACCTCGGGCGAATTTTTCATGCAGTTATTGAAGATTTTTCGTCAAGCGTAAATGAAAAAGGCATGTCATGGAATGACTTGGATGATGATAAAACCACTGCTTTGGCAAATGAGTCAATTAAAAGGCAGATTCCGCTAATTGAAAACGATGTATTGTTTTCGTCGTCGGCAATGAAGTATCTTGTAAAGCGTATTGAGCAGATTTCGCTTCGTGCTATTACCACTTTAACACAGCACGTAAAAAAAGGCACGTTTAGGCCATATGCTTTTGAGCTTGGCTTCGGCAAGGGAAATCTTGCGCCTATAGTGATGGATATAGGAAACGGCCGTAAAATGTATCTTACAGGTCAGATTGACCGAGTTGACATAATGGAAAAAGACGGAAGCGTTTATGTAAAGATAATAGACTATAAGTCAGGAAATAAGGATTTCAGCTTACAGGATATTTACTACGGTCTTCAGCTTCAGCTTATGATATATATTGACGCAGTTATAAACAGCGGGCTTTTTAAAAATGAAAATATACTGCCCGGCGGAGTGTTTTATTTCAGGATAAAGGACCCTGTTATAAAAGGGATATCCACTCTTGACATGACGGATGACGATATAAAAAATCTCATTACGCGCGAGCTTAAAATGAGCGGGCTTGTGCTGAATGAAGCTGACGTAATAAAAGGCATGGATAAAGATTTTGACAAAAGCTCCGATATAATACCGGTACACTTAAAAAAAGACGGCACACAGGCGGTAAATTCATATGCTGCGGATACAAAAACTTTCCGTCATATAATGGATTACTGCTTAAAGAAAGCCTCTGTGCTGGGTAAAAATATAGCAGACGGATATATAAAGCCGTCGCCGGTGTCCACATCTCAGTTTCTGCCGTGCGGTTATTGTCCGTACTCAAGCGTGTGCGGGTTTGACGCCGCAGAAAATCATGTCACATTTAAAAAGCTCAATAAAGATGAGGCACTTTATAAAATAAATAATGAGGTAAAAGAATAAATGACCGCCGAAGGCATATTAAAGTAACTTGCTAAGCAAAGCCATCAAGGTCTAAGTTTTTACAAATTAAGGGGTGCTTTTTATTTTGCAAAAAGCACCCCTAACCTCTTAAAAATGCGCATTATTAAGACCTTGGGACTCTGCATAGCAAGTTCAGTGATTTCCCCGTGGGAAACAGCCTTTGGCTGCCGCCCTCTTTCTGGCGGTCACGCACTCAAACCTTGCCAGCCTTTTAGTACCGCAAAGATGTGCGGACGCCGTAGGCGGATTTTGCTTGCAAAATTACTGAAAGTGAAGGCCGGCTCTAAACTTTATAACGCCTTCGGCGAACCTCTAAAAGGCCGGCTCTAAACTTTATAACGCCTTCGGCGTCCCTTTATTTTACGCTTTTCAAAAACCCAGCCGAGTTTTCAGGCATTACCATATACTCTCTTATCATTTCTCCAAGGCATTTTTCCATTTGAAAAAGCACTTCTTCAGACACTCTAAAAGAAAACATTTTCTTGCCTTTGCTTAAAAGTATATATTCAAACGCACTTAAAGTACCAACAAGCAGCTTTTCACCGCCGCAGAGTGTACCGCAGTCGCGGCAGAGCACGCCGCCCTTTGAGGCGTTAAATATCCCCTCGTCTGTAATCTCAATTCCGCACTCGGCGCATTTGTCGGCCTGTGCAAAATATCCGCTCAGGTTTAAAAACTTCGTTTCAAAAACCAGTGCCGCAAGACGCTCATCATAATCCGTTTTTGAAATAACCGCAAGCGCTGTCAAAAACAGTTTCAAAAGCTCGTCGGCGCTTTGGCCTTCCATAAGGTTTTTGTCCGTAAGCTCCGTAATAAAGCAGGCATACGCCAGTTTTTTTATGTCCGTTCGTATCTCGTAAAAGCTCTCTATAACCTCGGCAGTTACGGCGTTATAAAAATTTTTGTTTTTGTATGCCGAAAAAGAGCTGTAGCAAAAAAGCTGGCTTGGTGCCGAAAACCGGCTTTTGGCGCTTTTGGCACCCTTTGCCGAAACGGTTATCTTGCCAATATCTTTTGCGAAAACGGTAAGCCTTTTGCCTGTTTCTCCTAATTCAGTTTCTTTTAATACTATACCGTCAAATTTTTCAATTGACATTTTCTCACCAGTTATATCTTTTTCATATCGTAACCGAAATTTTTAAGCAGAAAATCACTGTCACGCCAATCTTTTTTAACTTTTACCCAAAGCTGCAGGTTAACATTTGAACCGAGAAGAGCCGATATATCCTCTCTTGAACGGGTGCCTATATTTTTAAGCATATTCCCGCCCCTGCCTATTATTATGCCCTTGTGGGAATCCTTTTCGCAGAATATGGTAGCCTCTACGTCAACAAGCTCTCTGTCCGGCCTTTTTTTCATTGACGAAACCTCTACGGCAATTCCGTGGGGTATTTCCTCTCTCAGAAGCTGAAGCGCTTTTTCCCTTATTATTTCAGACGCTATCTGCCTTTCAGGCTGGTCCGTTACCATATCATCCGGAAAATATTTAGGGCCTTCGGGCAAATATTTTTTAATAGTCTTTAAAAGCTCGTCAAGATTTTTGCCTGTCGTAGCTGATACAAACATTATTTCCCTGAAATTAAATACTTCGCTGTAGGCCTTTGCTGTCTCAAGCTGTCTTTTTTCATCTGCCGTGTCGATTTTGTTTATAACAAGTATTACAGGAGTTTTCACATTTTTAAGCCTTTCGAGAATGTGTGCGTCAGCCGGATGGACTTTTCCCTGAGGCTCGGTCAGCATAAGCACGGCGTCAACCTCTCCGAAAGTTGTCTCTGCGGCCTTAACCATGTAATTGTCAAGCTTAAATTTCGGCTTATGAATACCGGGAGTGTCTATAAATATCATCTGAAAATCATCCTGCGTCAGTATTGCCTGTATTTTATTCCTTGTTGTTTGCGGCTTAGGCGATATTATTGCTATTTTCTCACCTACAAGTGCATTCATAAGCGTTGATTTTCCCACATTCGGTCTTCCTACAAGTGACACAAAGCCTGAGTAAAATTTGTTATTCAATTAAGTTCTCCTCTCGATTAAGCGGTAATCTCATCTAATTTTTTTCTTATGCTTTTCATGTCTTCCCAAGCCGGCTTTTTCTTAGATACATCTCTTAAAAGTGCTGCCGGATGAAAAGTTGCAATTATATGTACGCCTTTTCTTTCAATCCAGCTTCCCCGCTGCTGTGTTATTTTGAAGTTTTTGTCTATAACGGCTTTTGCCGCTGTACTTCCCAGGCACACAATAATTTTAGGCCGCACAAGCAAAAACTGATACCTGAGATAATTCATGCAGTTTGTGATTTCGTCATCAAGAGGGACACGGTTTTTAGGGGGACGGCATTTAACTATATTGCATATATAGTAGTGGTTTTCATCAATTCCTGCCGCGAGCAGCATTTTCTGAAGCAGTTGTCCCGCAAGCCCCACAAAAGGCACTCCCGTCAAGTCCTCCTGTTCTCCGGGGCCTTCGCCTATGAACATAATCTCGGCTTTTTTGCTGCCCTTTCCGATTACAACGTTGGTTCTTGTCTCACAAAGACGGCATTTATGACAATCAAGGCATTTGCCGTCAAATTCTTCCCATGTTATCATTTTCAGTACCTCACAATAAAAAAGCATGCGGCAGCAAATCCGAAACCTTAATTTCAATTATTCTGCCGCTTTTTTCTTTCATTATAACGCATCCGTCCGGCATAAACTCGTTCATTACCTGCCTGCACATGCCGCAAGGATAAGTAACATCATTTGTAACTGACACAATGGCTATTTTTTTTAATTTTCTCTTGCCCTCGGATACGGCTTTAAATATAGCCGTTCTTTCTGCACACATAGTAGCTCCGTATGAGCTGTTTTCTATGTTGCACCCGCCGTATACGCTTCCGTCGTCGCATAAAACAGCCGCACCTACCTTAAATTTTGAATAAGGCGCATAAGCATTTTTCATGGCTTTTTCGGCAATACTTATTAATTCTTCGTTTTCCATTTTATCATCCCCTTGTAATACCAAGGTTACTAAGAATTTTTTCCTGTTTTTCAAACATTACTTTGGCCTCGCCGTCGGTCATGTGGTCATATCCCAAAAGATGAAGCATGCTGTGTGCCGTTAAAAAAGCCAGTTCCCTTTTAAGACTGTGTCCGTATTCCTCTGCCTGAGATTTTGCCTTTTCAATAGAGATTATTATGTCTCCGAGTATTATCTCGCCTTTTTCGTTTTTCTCAGGCACCTCGCCTTTTTCAAATGTAAGCTGAGGAAAACTTAATACATCCGTTTCCCTGTCAATGTGCCTGAACTGTTTGTTTATGGAATGTATCTCTCTGTTATTTACAATTGAAAGGCTTATTTCGCATTTGTCGTCAAAGCCTTCAAAAGCAAGGCTTTCTCTTGCCACAGCTTCAAGTGTATTAATAAATTCGGATATGTCGCAGTCTGTACGGTTATCCGTCAAAAGTGTCATTTTTGTTCTTCCTTCCTGCTTTTAATGGCTTCGGCCCTTCTTGTTGCGTTTATTTCCTCTTGTTTAGGATACGATATCCTGTGATGATACATACCGTTAAACATTTTCATAAACGAGTTTTTGATTGTTTCCAGCTCTTTTAAGTCAAGCCGGCAGTCGTTAAGCTGTCCGTCGTCAAGCTTGTCCTTAAAAAGCACGTCAATTAATTTTCTGACTTCGTCGGAATTGCTGCCCTTTGAGAAACTGCTTCTCGCAGCAGCTTCAACTGTATCGGCAAGCATTACAATAGCGGCTTCTTTGCTCTGCGGTATCGGTCCCGGATAGCGGAAGTCTTTTTCATTAACGGGCTCGCCAGTTTTTTCGCTTTCTTTGGCGCTTTTCATATAAAAATACTTTACAAGTGTTGTGCCGTGGTGCTGTCTTATTATGTCTTTTATAGCTTTTGGCAGACGGTTTTCGTCGGCAAGTTTTTCTCCGTTTTCCACATGTGAAATTATCATCTGGGCACTTATATACGGGTCCAAGTCGTCATGTATGTTTTTGCTGTACTGATTTTCGCTGTAGCACTGAGGATTTTCAAGCTTTCCTATGTCGTGGAAAAACGCCCCCACTTTGGCCAGAGTCTCATTGGCATATATGTCGTAAGCTGCTGTCTCTGCAAGGTTTGCAACAATAAGGCAGTGGTGATATGTTCCCGGTGTCTCAATCATAAGCCTGTGCATAAGCTCGTTATTTGGGTTTGCAAGCTCAGAGAGCGTAAACCTTGTGTTTATGCCGAAAACTCCCTCCCAAAGAGGCAGGCTTCCAATTACCATTACAACTGAAATTATGCCCTCAAGTCCGGCATATAAACTCTGAATCATCTTTCCGGACATATATCCCACCGAAAACAGACTTATTCCGGCATATGTGAGTGTGTTTATAACACCTATTGCCACAGCAACCATTAAAATCATGCTTCTTTTTTTTGTGTACTGTATTAGTATTGCAGAAAAAGTGCCCGTAAGCAGGAAATACATAAGAAAGTATATGTCGCCGTTAAAAATAAACGCAGCTATCACACATACAAACATGTTTACCGCCACGGCTATCTTAGGCTTTATAAGAATCGACACAAGCATAGCGAAAATTGAAATGGGTATAATGGCGTAGCTGTCGAGATGTTTTGTGGCAAATATTATAGCAAGTGCCAGCAAATAAAGGAAAAACAGCACAGCCGACGCGTTTGACGAATCAAGCATTTTCTTTTGCAGTGATATAATATAAAAATACACTGCGGCAAAAGCAATGAAAATAATTAAAATACAGCCTACAAGCCGTATAGTGCTTTCGCTGTAGCCTGTGTTTATAAGGCCCAGGTCAAGAAGTATGTTGTATGCTTCTTCGGATATAACCTCACCGGAATCCACTATTTTTTGATCTTTCAAAACCATAACAGGCTCAACCTCGGATGACTTTTGTTCTCTTGCCGCAGCCATAGCATCCTCGTCAAGAATAAGATTAGGTTTTAAAACTGCTTCCGTAATACTTACGGTCATTTTGTAAATCTCGTCCGAATACCCGTGATTAAGAAGTTTCTCATCGGCTTCTTTTGTAACTTTTTCTAAAGTCTCGTCTGTCATTCCTTGGTCAAAAGCCTCGTCAACGGTTTCTATAACGTCTGACTCGAGATTGTTTTTTTCGCTTCTTGAAAGTGAGTCATAGCTCACATACTCGTTTTCGGATAGAATAACCGGTATTTTAAGGGAAATATTTAAGTCGTAATTATACTCAGGCTCAACTTTGTTTTCATCGGTTGAAAGAGCGTCCGCCTCCTGATTTGCAGAGTTTTTCATGTCATATATGGCGTTGTCTATCTCTGTAAAAAGGTCTCTTATGTCGGCTTCCGCCGAAAGTCTTACCTGTGTGTCATGCTTATATAAAGGCCCAACCTGCGCTTTGGCTTCCTGTTTGAGCTTTTCGGTTGCTATGCGGTTTTCAACGCTTTTTGTGGCAATATATCTTTTGGGCGATATGTCACCTACTTTTATGTCGTTTCCGGAAGAACCTATTGTGCCGGCAAAAAGCACTCCTATAGTAAGCAGAAAACTGCATATAATAAAAAACAAATTAAGGGTTTTGCCGTGCAGTATATGCCATTTATTCTTTTTTGCCATAAAAATCACTTCCGTTTTCTGAAAGACCGTTTTTCTTCAGCTTTCTGCTCATAGTGTTTAAGCTTTGCGTCATGTTTTTCATATGCTTCTATAATTTTTGCAACAAGAGGATGGCGCACCACGTCTCTGTTTGTAAGTTTGTTTACTGAAATATCCTCAATGTTTTCAAGTATTTTTATAGCTTCCGTAAGGCCGCTTTTTTTGCCGTCGGCAAGGTCTATCTGTGTTATGTCGCCGGTAATAACGGCTTTTGAGCCGTATCCTATACGTGTAAGAAACATTTTCATCTGTTCAGGGGTAGTGTTCTGAGCCTCGTCAAGCACAATAAAAGCATTGTCGAGAGTACGTCCTCTCATATATGCCAAAGGCGCCACCTCAATAAGGCCCTTTTCCATGTTTTTCAAATAATTTTCAGCACCCATTATCTCGTAAAGAGCGTCGTAAAGCGGTCTCAGATAAGGGTCTATTTTCTGCTGAAGGTCTCCTGGAAGAAATCCCAGTTTTTCTCCGGCTTCTATGGCCGGCCTTGTAAGAATAATCCTGTTTACCTCGTTGTTTTTAAAAGCCGTTATTGCAAGGGCCATAGCCAGATATGTCTTGCCTGTTCCGGCAGGTCCTATTCCAAATACAACAGTGTTGTTTTTTATGGCGTCGGCATATTTTTTCTGTCCGAATGTTTTTGGCCTTACGGGACGTCCGTTTACAGTAAGACAAATTATCTCGTCGCTTAAACTTTCAGCCTCGTCGCCTTTTTTTTCTTTCACTGCATTTATAGTGTAATTTAAAAGCTGTTCGTTAATCTCAATATTTTTTTTAGCATCTTTAAAAAGACAGTTTATCACTTCAGCCGCCGGCGTGGCATTTTCGCCGAGGATTTTAATTAAGTTTCCCCTGTTTACAATCTTGACATCAAAATCCTTTTCGATTTTTTTCACATTAACGTCAAACTGACCGAAAACATATGATAAATCTGAATTTTCGGCATTTATGCTTACTTCATTTGTCACCAACAATTCACCTCTGGTTTGTATCAATTCTTTCAGATACAGTCAAAACTACATCCATTATAAGCCCTCTGTCATTTATATTGCTGTTTTTTTCACATTTTACAACATATGAGTCAAAATCAAGGTTTTCTTCTGTCCATGAGTCAAGCATGTTTTCGGCTTTTTTCAAAAGTTCTTCTTTGGTAGCTTTTTTCTGAACGTTATTTACCTCGTAAAAATCCTGCTTATACACCTCAAAAGGGAAAACCCAGTCGCCTATGTCAAACTCAAATATTTTGTTTTTCTGAGTCTCAAAGCTTTTAAAATTAAGCGGCATGCCGAAAGCAAAATCGTTGTCCGCAACTTTAAAAGCAATCCAAGTGCGTTTTTCTCCCGTTCTCTTTTTTTCGTTTATTTTTATCGGTACTGTTTCTTTCATGTGGTATACAGTTGTGGCACGTATAAAAGCTTTCGGCACAACAGGCTTTTCGGTAAATGTACCGTCGTCGTTTGCAATCATAACGGCCCCTTTTACAAGCACCTGACCCTTTTGCACAACATCCCCTGAACGTACCTGTGCCGTTCCTGAAATAACCGTTATGCTTTCTATGACCCCGTCTCGCTTGGCCACAATGTCGCATGCCTGCTCATCCTGAGGCTTAATATTGCTTTTTGTGCCTTCCGATATGCTTACAACGGCTTTAGTGCCGTCAAGTCTTATTGTAGCCCATGCCACATCGTCAAAATCAAGTATAAGTCTGTTTGATATAGCGCCTAAATCGGGAGTCGATTTAAGCGTTCCGGGACGAAGGCCGCTCTCATTTACATAAGAGAGTATTTTTTCAGTCGGTATTTTCAAATTGCCCTCAACCCTTATGCTCCATATAAACATAGACAAAAAGCATATAAATAAAACAAAAAACGCTGCTCCGGCAATAAAAGAAGTTCTTTTGCGGTAGCGTTTTAAAACAACAGGAACCCCTGCTTCTTTAATAACTTTTATCCGGCATCCCGCGTCGAGAGCACATTTTTCGATTTTTTTAAGGTCGCCGTAAGAAAATGTTACTGTAAATACCATGTCCTCATTTTTGACGTCCCAAATTTTTATGCCTCTGTAGGCCGCAAGATTCATAAATCTCTGAGCGTAAAAACCTACAGCCTTTATAATAACATATCCTTTCAAATAATTCCACACGAACATTAAAAGCCCCCGCAAATTGTTTATTCTGAAAATTCAACACAAAGTATTGTCCCGTTAATAGTCATTGATTTGTCCGACATTGATTTAATATTCATTTTATTTCCCTTTATCTCAATAATTCCAATAGAAGTTTTGAGCTTAATATTATCAGGAAGGTACTCCAAAATACCGCCGAAATTTTCGATTGAAAGCTGCTCACGGCCCGTAACTGTGATATATGGAACATTAAGCACCGATTCTTGCGGTATATCGAGCATACGTGAAAATTTTTTTTTAATGCTTTCCATAAATGCCTCTCTACAAAAATTACGTTATCTGTTATTAATATGAGTTATTTTAAATATATATGCCTGAGCAGGATGTGCATAAAGGTCCGCACATAAAATTTTAAAAAAAATCATAAATCCGTAACATATTTTTAACATTTACGCTATATACTCGATAGCATGTATTTTTATGCCATGTTTCAGCTTACATAATTTACCAATTAAATATTATCTTTATTTATATTGAAAATATTTTGCATAGGAGTTATTATATTAATGTGGTATTTTATGCAAATTTAATGGTAGTTTTTGCTTTTATAACACACAGCGGAATTAGATAAATCCGCAAAAAAATGTGTATATAATCAGGAGGTAACAAATTATGTTTTCAAGAGACATGGGTATCGACCTCGGTACTGCCAATACTCTCGTATATGTAAGAGGAAAAGGAATAGTGGTAAATGAGCCGTCGGTTGTGGCAATAAACACAGCAACAAAAGAGGTTCTGGCGGTTGGCAATGAAGCAAAAGAAATGATTGGCCGTACTCCTGGAAATATTGTGGCTATACGTCCTATGAAAGACGGTGTAATAGCCGATTTTGACATAACTCAGGCAATGCTTAGATATTTTATTGATAAGGCATATCCCCGTTCAATGTTCGGGCCAAAGCCGCGTGTTATAATATGTGTGCCTTCGGGAGTAACAGAGGTTGAAAAACGTGCCGTTATGGAAGCCACAGTCGGTGCAGGAGCCAAAAACAATGATGCATATCTTATAGAGGAGCCTATGGCTGCTTCGATAGGAGCCGGACTTCCGGTTGAGGAGCCTACAGGAAGCATGGTTGTAGATATAGGAGGCGGCACAAGCGAGGTTGCCGTTATATCTTTGGGCGGCATAGTTACGAGCACATCCCTGAGAGTTGCCGGAGACGAGATAGACTCGTATATCATAAATTATATAAAAAGAGAATATAATCTTGCGATAGGCGAAAGGACAGCCGAGGAAATAAAAATAAAGATAGGCTGTGCTTATCCAAAGGCCGAAGAAGAAACTCTCGATATAAGAGGCCGTGACCTTATAAACGGACTTCCAAAGACGATAACAATTACGTCAACCGAAATACTCGACGCCATTTCAGAGCCTATAACGGCTATTGTAGACTGTATCAAACAGACTCTTGAGGCCACACCTCCTGAACTTGCGGCGGATATTATGGAATTCGGAATCACACTTACCGGCGGCGGTGCACTTCTTTCCGGTCTTGATGAGCTTATATCAAGAGAAACGGGAATGCCTGTTCATGTAGGCGAAGAGCCTTTAAATTGTGTAGTGCTCGGTACCGGCACGGTTTTGGAACATATAGAAACATTAAGAAAAGTACTTGTATCTCCAAAAAAACTCAGAATGTAACAGGGAGCGTATAAACTTTGAACTTTTTTCACAGCTACAAACGACAGATATTATATATTGTAATAGTAATACTTGCTGTGTCTGCCCTTGTGACAGCAGGCAGAAAGCGGAAAGCCACGGTTTTAGATAATACTCTTGGCTTTGTAATTACCCCTGCCCAAAATATCGTGTCGACAGTAAGCTCATGGTTTGGTGCGCGCATAAGCTCTATTCATGACGATACCGATTTAAAATCCGAAAACGCAGAGTTAAAGGCACAGGTTGAGATTTTGAAGTCCGAAAACAAACGTCTTTCTATGTATGAGGAAGAAAACAAAAAACTTTCGGGGCTTCTTAACATAGCTCAGAAATATCCGGATTACGATACAACAGGCACGGACATAATTGGAAAAGACCCGGGCAATTGGTATCTTACTTTCACTGTTGATAAGGGCACGAAAGACGCCATTGCGGCAAATATGGTGCTCACAACAGCCGAAGGCCTTGTTGGCAGAGTTACTGAAAGCGGATATATATACTCAAAGGCACAGTCTATACTTGACAGCCGAAGCTCTGTGTCCGCAATGAGCCTCAGAACGGGAGATTTGGGCGTCGTAAAAGGCGATTATACTCTTATGAACGACGGGCTTTGCAAAATGGAATATATTGACTCCGACAGTGAGATAATGAAAGGCGATGAGATAGTAACAAGCCAGCTAAGCGATATATACCCTCCCGGCATAACAATCGGATATGTAAAAGAAATTGTAAGAGACGATAACGGACTTACTAAGTATGCCGTAATACAGCCGGCAGTTGACTTTAAACACCTGTCCACGCTTCTTATAATTACAAAAAATTTTCAAAAGGATGAACAGCAAAAATGAGAAGATTTCTTATAACAATGCTCATTTTGATAATAAATATAATACTCCAGTCAACACTCTTTAATTTAATTCGAATCCATTCCATAATACCTAATACGGCTCTTGTGGTAGTGGTAAGCATGGCTCTTTTGCGCGGCAGCCCTGAGGGATGTCTTACAGGTCTTGGCGCAGGTCTTTTGCATGATATATTTTTCGGTTCATCTTTGGGCTATTACGCCGTATTCGGGATGGTGCTTGGGTATTTGGCCGGAAAATTCAATCATGGCTTTTATAAGGAAAACTACTTATTGCCGGTTATGCTGTGCTTCTTTTCAACAGTAATTTATGAAAGTATGATTTTTCTTACAGGTCCGTTTTTTTACGGATATCTGAATTACCCTTACTTTTTTATAAATCTTATTTTGCCTGAGGCGGTGTATACTGCCGTTTTGGCAATTGCAATATACAGAATACTGTTCTCTGTAAATGAACACATAGAAAAGAAGGAAAAATATAAGCGGAAGCTTTTCAGCATTAAAAAATAAGAAATAGGAGAAAAAAATGAAAAGTTTTTTTGAACGGGTTACGGAATTTGTAAAAAGCCGTGTTTTCCTTCTGCTTGTAGGTATTTTTATACTTTTTTCTGCAATATCAATCAGACTCTTTTATCTTCAGATAATAAACGGAGAAAAATACCAGCAGGAACTGAAAACAAGTGTAATGCAGAATCTTTCAATACCGGCATCACGCGGTATGATATATGATAGGTACGGCCGTCCGCTTGCCACAAATGAAGCGGCGTTTTCAATTACAATAGACGACTCTGTAAATGCGGTGCTAAACAATAAAAATCAGGCGCTGTATGAATTTGTCACACATTATGATGAAAATGACAAAACCGTAAGCGATGACCTGCCCATAACGAAAGGCAGCACAAAAAACTTTACCATTTCCGGCGATAATTTAACAAAATGGATGAAAAAAATAGGCCTCACAAAAAAACAGTATAATATGACTGCCGGAGAAGTGTATAATTGGCTTATAAAAAAATATGACATTCCCGACGGCACTTCGGAAATAATGACAAGAAAAATACTGAGTCTTGGGACAAGTGCTTCCGATAAAAACCTTATGCTTATGCTTTTGATACAGATTTTGGACGATAACGGACAAAAAATATATGATGACCTCCCTATTTCATCATCTGAGCCTTATACATTTAAGTTCGACGGCAACAAAACAAAAGAAATATCGTGGAAAAAGAGCGTAGCCATGCAGGAAGACCAGTATAATTACGACGCTAAACAGACAACGGATTATTTATATGATCTTTTTGATATTCCGTCTAATATTTCTGAGACAATGAAAAGAAAAGCTGTGGCTGTAAGATATTCTCTTTACCTTAAAAGATATAAAAAATATCAGCCTGTAACGGTAGCGGTTAATATAAGCCAAAAAACATTGGCGGCTGTAGAAGAAAAGAATGATTTCTTCCCGGGAGTTTCAATAGATACTGATTCTTTAAGAGATTATCCCAACGGCAAGTATTTTTCAAATATTATAGGCTATATCTCAAAAATTTCCGATTCCGAGTATGAGAAATATAAAGACTACGGCTACTCTCAAAATGATATTGTGGGAAAAACCGGTGTTGAACAGCTTTATGAGCTTAAACTTAACGGCACTGACGGTGAAAGCCTTGTTGAGGTCGACGCTTCCGGACGCCGTATTAATACTATCGAGACAAAGGCACCTGTATCAGGAGACAATGTATTTCTAACAATAGATAAAAAGCTTCAGGTAGCAAGCTATGATTACCTTGAGGGCGCTTTAAGCGAAACACTTATAAGAAAACTTCAGGGTACCAGCTCAAAAGATAACCCTATTTCTTTAAAAGAACTTTTTACATCAATGGTAAACTGCAACAGTATATCGCTTAAAAAAATATGCCAGTCAACTGACGGCATACAAAAGAATATCCGTGATATGATTTACTCACAGTATCCGGATTTTGATTTATCGAAAGACGGAGCCAGTGACAAAGCCAAACTTATAATCACAAATGCAATAGAAAACGGAACAATTTCATCAAAAGACTGTGTTGTGCTTTTGGCGGAACAGGGAATTATATCCGCCGACAGCGACTATATGGCAAAAATAAAAAGCGGTTCGGTATCCCCTCTTTCGGTAATAATTGATAAACTGAGAAGCAAAGAGCTGCACCCGTCACAAACAAATCTTGACCCGTGCACAGGCTCCGTTGTGGTATCAAATGTAAATACAGGCGAAGTGCTTGCCCTTGTGACATATCCTTCATATGACAATAATAAGCTTGTAAACAATTTTGATTCCGATTATTATACTCAGCTCATAAACGATCCTACAACACCGCTTGTTGACAGACCGCTTAAACAAAAGAAAGCTCCGGGCTCCACTTTTAAAATGGTAACGGCTACAGCCGCACTTGAGACAGGAGTTATTACGCCGAGCAAAATTGTTAAAACACTGGGGTTGTTTACAAAAGCCGGCATACCATATGCAAGATGCTGGATATATACAAACAGCCACTCAACTCATGGCAGCATAAATATTTCTCAGGCACTTGAAGTAAGCTGCAACTATTTCTTTTATGAAATGGGCTACCGTCTCGGAAACAGCTCAAACGGCACTACCCTTCAAGGTATAAAAACACTTGATAAATATATGGCGGCTTACGGACTTGATAAGGTGACAGGAATTGAGCTTGATGAGTCGGCGCCAAATATGGCTTCTCCGGAATATAAAGAAGAAGTAATGAAATGGCAGAATCCGGACGCCACATCAAGCCAGACACGCTGGACAGACGGAGATACAATAAGAGCTGCAATCGGCCAGAGTGTAAATAACTTTACACCGGCATCAATGACAAAATACGTGGCAACGCTTGCAAACGGCGGAACAAAGTATCAATTCCATGTAATAGATAAAGTTGAGACACCGGATTCCAAAGTAATTGAGAAAAAAGATCCGATAATTGAGGAAAAACTTTCAATACAACCTCAGAATCTTGAGGCCATACACAAAGGCATGCTTCTTGTTACTCAGGGAAGCAAAGGAACACTGAGAAAAGTATTTAAAGATTTTCCAATAGATGTGGCTGCAAAGAGCGGAACGGCTCAGGAAAATCTCCAAAGAGCATCACATACATGGCTTGTGTCATTTGCGCCTTATGAAAACCCTCAGATAGCAGTAACGGTAATGATACCGTTTGGAGAATCCAGTTATTCACCGGCAGCCATTGTTGCGAAAAATATAATAGCAGAATATATGGGGCTTAATTATACACCTAAAAATAATTATATGGATAATGTTTTAGCACAATAGTTTTACAGCAGGAGGAAGGTATTATGATAACATTCGTAACTGATAAAGACAGAAATGAACAGAATGAAGAAGAACCTGTAGGCGTTACACAGACAGGTACACCTGTTGGCAAAATAGTTGAAAAAGCTGAAAAAGCAGCAGCCGAAGAAGCTGAAAAAGCCAAAGAAAAAGAAACGGCTGAAGAAACAAAAGAATCAAAGGAAACAAAAGAAACTGAAGGAAACGATGAAAAAGCAGACAAAAAAACTGATAAGGATGATGCCGCCGAAGAAACCGAAGGTTCTGAGAAAACAGATAATACAGATAAAACAAAAGACAAGATAGAAAAAATGCTGTTTTCAATAAATGAGCATATGGCTTTGTTTCATAAAGGAAATCTCAGGAACGGGTTTACTCTTGAGTATGACGGCAGTATAATTCTTCTTGGGGATGTAAATCCGGGAGCTGAGATAAAGGCAACCGGAAATATACTTATCCTTGGAGCACTTAAAGGTGTTGCACATGCCGGATGCAATGGTGAAATAGGCGCGTTTGTGTTTGCGCTTAATCTGATTCCGGTACAGCTGAGGATTGCAAATATAATTACACGTTTTCCTGACGGTGACTCAAAAGAAGGCCGCAAGCCGGAATACGCATATGTTGAGGACGGAAAAATATATGTATCTCCGTTTGAATAATAAAAAAAATGACAAAATTGCGGTATTAAATATCATTATTTATGAAAATGTAGTATTTTGGCATAAATTTTTTTAATTTGCTTAAAAAAAATGATGCAAAATCGTAGTAAATTTGATAATATAAGTATGTGTATAATTATATGGACAAATATACATAAATAGTACGGTCTTATTTTTGAAATACAAAAGTAAATTAAGCTTTACATCAAGGCAGGAGGATATAAAATGGGAGAAGTAATAGTAGTAACAAGTGGTAAAGGTGGCGTAGGAAAAACAACTACATCAGCCAATATCGGATGCGGGCTTGCTGTTTCAGGCAAAAAGGTCGCGCTCGTTGATGCGGATATAGGTTTAAGAAACCTTGACGTTGTAATGGGGCTTGAAAACAGGATAGTATATGATCTTGTAGATGTTGTCGAAGGAAAATGCAAGCTTAAACAGGCACTCATAAAAGATAAGCGATATGCCGGCCTTTATCTTCTTCCTGCTGCGCAGACAAGAGATAAGGATGCTGTATCTCCTGAGCAGATGAAAAAATTATGTGAAAATCTTAAAGAAGAAGAATTTGACTACATAATAATCGATTGTCCAGCGGGAATTGAGCAGGGATTTAAAAACGCTATTGCTGGTGCCGACAGAGCTTTGGTTGTAACAACGCCCGAGGTATCTGCAGTAAGAGATGCCGACAGAATAATAGGTCTTCTTGAGGCAAACGAGTTAAATGACCCTTCCCTAATACTTAATAGGGTCAGAACAGATATGGTTGAAAAAAATGAGATGATGTCTATGGATGATGTAACTGAAATATTGGCTGTAGACATAATAGGTGTAGTTCCGGATGATGAGTCTATAGTAATACAGACAAATAAAGGTGAGCCTGCCGTAACGGTTGAAAGTTCAAAGGCAGGTCAGGCGTTCAGAAATATCACCAGGAGAATAATGGGAGAAGAAGTACCGTTTATGGACCTTAAAGAAGATGATTCGTTCTTCACAAAATTAAAAAAACTGTTCAAAAAATAACCACTTTGATTAGAAGGTGAGATGATAGGATTGTTCGATGTATTAAGTTTTTTAAGAAAGAAAGAACCCGCATCAGGCAGTGTGGCAAAGGACAGGCTGAAACTTGTACTTGTGCATGACAGAGCAAACTGTTCTTCTCAGGTGCTTGAAATGCTTAAAGGAGATATAATAAAAGTTATATCAAATTATATGGAAATAGATGAAGATGAGCTTGATATTAATATAACGCAGACTCGTTCGGAAGATAATAATGGCACTGTACCTGTGCTCTATGCAAACATACCTATTAAGAGCATGAAGCGTAAAAGCAGCTGACAAAGGGAAAATAAAAATCGGCCATGCCTGTAAAAAGCGTGGCCTTATTTTTGCTAAACTTTAGTGTAAAAAAATCTGAGAATCATTAAAAAAATGTCTAAGGCAGGTAACAAAATAGATGAATTTAAAAAAATACTGTCAGTATCTTGATTGGTGGCTGATAGCGGCAGTTGTTGCCGTATCGATATTTGGTATAATTGTAATAGGTTCTGCAACACATATCAATCTTGGAGAAAGCAAAAGTCTATATTATTCGCAGATGGTTTGGTTTGCCATAGGATTGGTAATAATGTTTTTGATGACCAAAATTAACCTTGAGTTTTTTTCGGGCATAACAACGCCTATATATATACTTAATGTACTCTTGCTGATTGCTGTTTTGTTTATAGGCTCAAGCGCAAAAGGTGCTACAAGATGGATATATTTCGGACCTTTGGGCATACAGCCTTCAGAGTTTTCAAAAATTATTATTATATTTTGTTTGGCGAAAGTTATTGACAAAAATAAAGACGAGATTAATAATAAAATTGTATTATTAAAGATATTTATATATGTAATGATACCGATTATGCTGATAAAAAAGCAGCCTTCTCTCTCGGCAAGTCTTGTATTGCTAATAATATTTATAACAGAGCTTTTTGTTTCCGGTGTCAGGTATAAATATATTTTTACAGTGCTTTTGATTTTTATACCGATAGTAGCGTTTATAGTGTTTGATGTTACAAGAACAAATCACATTATAGTAAATAAAGTCTTAAATGATTATCAGATTTCGAGAATTGCAACGTTTATTCATCCTGTAAGAGGTTCGGATGAATATTATCAGACGTTAAAATCAATAAGTGCAATAGGCTCAGGCCAGTTTATGGGCAAAGGTTTGTATCAAGGTACACTTAATCAGCTAAGCTATTTGCCGGAGCCGCATAACGACTTTATTTTCTCGGTAATAGGTGAAGAATTTGGGTTTATAGGCTGTATAGCAGTCCTTGCGCTTTTGTTTTTTATAATATTCAGGTGTTCGCTTATAGCAATGAGTTCGCGTGATAAATTTTCACAGCTTATTGTATCAGGTATAATTGGAATGTTTGCATTTCAGACATTTGTAAATACAGGGGTTGCAACAGGTATACTTCCTAATACAGGCATGTCACTTCCGTTTGTTGGATATGGGGGAAGTTCAATGTGGACAAATATGGCAGCCATAGGAATGGTGCTTAACGTCGGCCTAAAGCGTTCAAAATCGTTATTTGAGGAGGTTTAATTAATGAACATAGCATTAATAGCACATGACAATAAAAAAAAGCTGATGGAAAATCTGTGCATTGCATATAGACATATATTGGTAAAACATTCCCTTTTTGCTACAGGAACAACAGGCAGGCTTGTGGAGGAAGCCGCTAATCTGCATGTACACAAGTATCTTGCAGGTCCGCTTGGCGGGGAACAGCAGCTGGGAAGTCAGGTAGCGTCAAATGATATCGACTTGGTTATATTTTTGCGTGACCCAGTTTCTCAAAAAAGCTATGAGCCAAATATAAACAGTATACTTCGTCTTTGCGATATTCATAATATCCCTCTTGCCAGCAATTTGGCAACAGCTGAAATATTGCTGCTTGCTCTTGACAGAGGCGACCTTGATTGGAGAAATGTGGTGAAGTAATGCAGGACATATTGTTCAAGGCAGTTGTGCTGTATTACCTCGGCATAAATATAATACTGTTTTTTTCAATGTTAATTGATAAGCAAAAGGCCATTCATAAAAAAGAAAGAGTACCTGAATCCACATTGTTTATAATGTCGCTTTTGGGCGGCTCCGTAGGCGGTTTTATTGGAATGCACCTTTTTCATCATAAAACAAGAAAGATATATTTTCACATAATATACTGGGTAGCGTTAGCATTGCATCTTGCATTGTTATACGTTATTTTCACCAAGTTTATACATTTGAAATAAAGAATAAAAAAAGTAAGAATTGAGGCTGTCGACTTTATCGACAGCCTTTTGTCAAAATCAGGATTTTGACAAGTACGGTATATATAAACAGTGAGTTCCAGCGGCACAAATGCCTTGAAACTCACTGTTTTCCTCGACGGAAATAAATTCCGTCTGCGGATTAAAATTGGGAAACTATTCGTTTCCCAAGCCTTTCCGTTATCAAAAATAACTTTTTCAACAGTCTGAAGTATTGTTAATGCGGTATCACATTTCAGCTACTTATTTTTTTATTTGTTTTGATATTTTTTAAGTTTCGTTGCTTTCATCGTTAAAGAAATACGCCCTTCTTATTGTTTCAAGATTGTCAGGGAGCTTGTCGAAAAATTCCCTGCCTGTAAGATAGCTTAAACACCCTTCATTTTCATTCCATACAACCCTGTAAGCATATAAAAATTGATTATTAAGTCCAAATTTTTCTCTGAATTTTCTGTTTGTTCTTTCGTCGCCGTATTTTCTGTCACCAATGACATTGTATCCCATTGATTTTAAATGCGCCCTAATCTGATGTGATTTTCCGGTAACAAGCTCAACTTCAAGCAATGAAAAATTATCTTTTACCTTAATAGGTTTAACTTTTGTGTATATTTTAGTAGCTCCGGGCACATCTTTTTTTAATATTTTAACTTGGTTGCTGTCTGAGTTTTTAATATGATAGCCATAAAATTCCGCAGGTTCCTTTATTTCGCCTTTAACCATTGTTACATAAAACTTCTGTATACGTTTTTCCGCAATGGCTTTGTTTATAGCCTGAACAGACTGAAGATTTTTGCCGGCAAGCACAATTCCGCCGGTGTTTCTGTCAAGTCTGTTGCACACGGCAGGAGTGAAAGAGCTTTCTTTAGACGGTATATATTCGCCTTTCTCATATAGATAATAAATAATCTGGTCTATAAGAGTATTTTTGTCGGTGCTTTTTTCAGGGTGAACAAGAAGGCCTGCGGGCTTTGATACAACAAGAATGTTTTCGTCTTCGTAAATAATGCCGAAATGCCTTTCAGCCTCCGTTATAGGTTTTTCAGACATAAAAGAATCCATTGTCTCCTCTGAAAGATACATAGTAAGAGTGTCGCCGTCTTGAATTATTTCAGAGCCGCTTGCTTTTTTGCCGTTACATTTTATACGTTTTTTTCTAAGCATTTTATAAATAAATGACTTTGGTGCGGTATTGAAATATTTCTCTAAAAATTTATCTAAGCGCTGATTTTGCTCTTTTGAAGTGATTTTAAGTTCTTTCATGGTTATGCACCTCCTTTTATGTATATAAACTGCCGGTAATACATTAAATGTAAAAAAAGACTGATTCATAAACACCAAGCTGTTAAAAACCAGTCTTTTTCTATTTAATTACTTCTTTGCAGACAAATCTTAACTGTGTATCCAGCCAAGGTATGCGTAAATAAAATTATCAATATTTCCGTCCATTACCGACTGCACGTTTCCTGTTTCCTCGCTTGTTCTTGTATCCTTAACCATTGTATAAGGCATAAAAACATAGCTTCTAATCTGGCTGCCCCAGCTGTTTTCCTTAATGTCGCCTCTGATTTCAGCCAGTTTCTGCAAATTTTCCTCAATCTTTACCTCAAGAAGTTTCGACTTCAGCATTTTCATTGCTGTTTCTTTATTACTATGCTGGCTTCTCTCGTTTTGACACTGAACAACAATGCCTGTAGGAAAATGTGTAATACGAATAGCGGATGATGTTTTATTAATATGCTGTCCGCCGGCGCCGCTTGAACGGTAAGTATCAACACGGATATCATCCGGGTTTATAACTATTTCGGTATCATCGCTTATCTCAGGCATAACATCGCATGACGCAAATGATGTATGGCGCCTTCCGGCCGAATCAAAAGGCGACACACGCACAAGCCTGTGAACGCCCTTTTCACTTTTCAATAATCCGTAAGCATTTTGGCCTGTAACTGAAAACGTAACCGATTTTATACCGGCCTCATCGCCTTCAAGATAGTCGAGAGTTTCACACTTAAAACCTTTCTTTTCCGACCATTTGTTATACATACGGAAAAGCATGCTAACCCAGTCGCAGGCTTCAGTTCCGCCCTCTCCGGCATGCAAAGTCACAATAGCGTTTTCTTTGTCGTATTCGCCGTCAAGAAGCGTGCTTATTTTAAGGTCGTCATATTTTTGTATGAATTTTTCCTTAAGCTCTTTTACCTCGTCAATTACAGACGCGTCGTCTTCCTCATTGCCCATTTCGATAAGTGTATTTATATCATCGTATGTGCCGATAAGTTCATCATAACCGCCTACTTTGTCTTTTAAAGCAGCTGTCTGCTGGAGAATTTTTTTGCCTTTCTCCATGTTGTTCCAAAATTCCGGGTCCGCTGCAATTTCCTCTAACTCTTTTATTTTGTCTCTCGAGTTAGCGACGTCAAAGTAGATCCCCCATTTCCTTTAATTTTTCGTTGTAACCTGACATTTCCTGCGCAATCGCGTCAAGTTCAAACATAAAATCACTCCCCATTTATTTATTTTTCCACAGCATTATAAATGCCGAATGTGGCTAATATTATTCATCTCTGCCGCAGCAGTATTTGTATTTTTTGCCGCTGCCGCAAGGGCAAGGGTCATTTCTGCCTACTTTAGCTTTCTTTCTCTGCTTAGGCATTGCTTTAGATGTGTCGTCTTTATTTGTAAACATTGGTTTTTGTACTTCTTCTCTGACAGGCTGGCTTACAATTCTTACATGGAAAAGCCCTCTTACAGTTTCAAGCTGTATATTAAAACTAAGTTCGTTAAACATATCATAGCTGATATATTTATATTCTATAAGCGGGTCTCTCTGAGCATAAGCATGAAGCCCGATGCCCTGACGCATCTGGTCCATATCATCAATGTGGTCCATCCATTTTGAGTCGATAACACGAAGCATTACCACACGCTCAATTTCTCTCATGCGCTCTTCTGTTCCGGTTTCGTCTGTTGCGTTTATTTCATCTTCCTTAGCCTCATAAAGCTTTACGGCCCTTTCATATGTCTCATCAATAAGTGTTGCCTTATTCATAGTTTTTAAGTCTTCATCTGTAAGTTTGACAGGAGGCATCGGCATTATATTGCCAAGGTACTCGTTAAACCCGTTCATGTCCCAGTCTTCAGGAAATTCTATTTCGCCTACATATACCTCTGCAGCATGAGTGATTATTGATTTTATCATCGAAAGGACACTGTCTCTGAGGTTTTCGCCGAAAAGCACTCTTTTTCTCTCGCCGTAAATTATTTCTCTCTGCTCATTCATTACCTCGTCATATTCAAGCAGATGTTTACGTGTTGCGAAGTTGTTGCCCTCAACTTTTTTCTGAGCGTTTTCAATTGCCTTTCCGAGCATGCCGTGCTCAATAGGCTCATCCTCTTCAATTCCCAAAGTATCAACTATTTTTTTAGTCTTGTCCCCTCCGAAAAGACGCATAAGGTCGTCCTCAAGAGAGATGTAAAATCTTGACTCTCCCGGGTCTCCCTGACGTCCGCTACGGCCTCTGAGCTGATTGTCGATACGTCTTGACTCATGTCTTTCAGTACCAATTATTTTAAGTCCTCCCAGCTCTTTAACTCCTTCTCCAAGCTTAATATCGGTACCACGTCCTGCCATGTTTGTAGCAATTGTCACGGCACCTTTTTGTCCGGCAAGGGCTACAATTTCGGCTTCTTTTTCATGAAACTTGGCATTAAGCACCTGATGAGGAATACCGCGTTTTCTTAAAAGATTGCTGAGTTTTTCCGATTTTTCAATTGTTATCGTACCTACAAGCACAGGCTGGCCTGCTGCGTGAGTTTTCTCAATATCGTTGGCAACAGCTCTGAATTTTGCTTCTTCCGTTTTATAAACGATATCCGTAAGGTCTTTTCTGCAGATAGGAAGATTTGTAGGAATGACTATAACGTCCATTCCGTAAATGTTTCTAAACTCTGATTCCTCTGTCTGAGCAGTACCTGTCATACCGCACTTTTTCTTGTATTTGTTAAAGAAGTTCTGAAATGTTATTGTGGCAAGCGTACGGCTTTCACGCCTAACCTCAACGCCTTCTTTAGCCTCAATAGCCTGATGGAGACCGTCCGAATATCTTCTGCCCGGCATAATACGGCCCGTAAATTCGTCAACTATCATTACCTCGCCGTCTTTAATAACGTAGTCCTTATCAAGGGCCATTTGATAGTTGGCTTTAAGAGCGTTGTTTATGTGGTGAAGAATCTCCAAGTTTTCAGGGTCCGAAAGGTTTTCGAGCTTGAAAAATCTCTCGGCTTTTTCAACACCCTGCTGGGTAAGGTTAACTGTTTTGGATTTTTCATCCACAACAAAATCGCCCTCCTCCACCATTTCTTCTTTAATAATAGGGTTAAGGGCTTCTTCCTCATTTACAATGCGTCCTTTTATTAAACTTTTTGAAAAACGGTCGGCAACCTCGTAAAGCTGTGTGCTTTTTGTGCCGCTTCCCGAAATAATAAGAGGAGTTCTGGCCTCATCAATAAGAACCGAGTCAACCTCATCGATAATGGCAAAATTAAGTCCCCTCTGTACCATCTGTTCTTTTCTTACAACCATATTGTCACGAAGATAGTCAAATCCATACTCGTTGTTTGTGCCGTAAGTTATGTCACAGTTGTACATCTCACGTCTTTCCTCGTTGTCCATGCCGTTTAAAATAACACCGACTGTAAGGCCCATGAACTTGTAAACCTGTCCCATCCATTCGCTGTCACGCTTAGCTAAGTAATCGTTTACTGTAACAACGTGTACGCCTCCGCCTGTAATAGCGTTAAGATAAGCCGGAAGCGTTGCCACAAGCGTTTTTCCTTCGCCTGTTTTCATCTCGGCTATACGGCCTTGATGCATAACGACACCACCGATTACCTGAACACGGAAAGGTTTCATGCCTACTGAACGTCCTGCGCCTTCTCTTACTGCAGCATAAGCCTCCGGCAAAAGGTCGTCAAGAGTCTCGCCTTTTTTATATCTTTCCTTAAACTCATCTGTCTTGGCTCTAAGCTCGTCATCGGTAAGCTTCTCCATTGCATCACTGTATGAAAGCACCTTGTCAACAATCGGATTTATTTTTTTTATCTCTTTTTCACTGTAGTTTCCAAAAATCTTTTCTATAAGACCCATTTTTATAGTCACCTCAAGATAATGTGTACGCCTGAAAATGCGCATTAAAACTTTATTATAATAGTCTATCAGATTACGCAAAATACTGCAAGATAAATTGAAATATGTAATCAAAATTAAACATTCCGTTTACAAATAGTCTATATTTAAAAAAAGCTCCGTATTAACGGAGCATAGATGCCTTGGCTAAGCCAATTAAAATATGTTTTAAGTACCGTAAAAATGTGCTGACATGGCAAATTTAAACTTTTTAAAACCTTGGTATTCCATCCCTCTCTCTGACCGTCCATATTCCATATTGTCAGTAATTTTGCTAAAGCAAAATCCGCCTTTGGCCATACTGTTATTTTACGTCGGCTTTAGCAAGTTCTGTCATGTCTTCTATTTTGCCTATTTCATGAGCTATTATGTGTTCTCTGGTGATTATGCATAAAACTTCGCGGTCATTTTTGCCTATGATTTCACCTTCAATTATTCTTTTCTGAAGAGTGGTAATCCTTACAATCATGCCCGATGTAAATATTTTCCCTCTGAAACATATAGTCCCCACAGGAAACATTGCCTTGCATTTTGCTATAATATCCAAACGTTCTTTTTCCGTAGGCATCCTTTTAGGCTCACTTTGGCTCATTTGTCTTAGGCTTTTTCTGATTCTGTTAAAACCAAGAATGATTTGTGTTATCACAAATGCCAGCAATGCGGCGTATATAACATCAACTGTTGACAGATTCATTATTCCTTTCAACATAAAGACCCCTCCTTAAATGACTTTTTTTTACAATCTTTTCTTACATTAACTCAAAATCCGAATTTTTTCAAGTCTCTGATGTGTACATCCAACTATTTCGACTCCGCTTTCGGCATAATTTTTAATAATATCAATAGCCTTCCGGCTGATTTTTTCTCCGGGAACTATAACAGGTATTCCGGGAGGATACGGTATCACAAATTCCGCCGACACAAATCCGGCCGATTTCTCAAAATCAATTTCGCCTTCATTCATATAAAAAGCATCCCTCGGCTTATATATCATTTCCATTTTAGGATATGGCATACATAAATCAGCGCTGCCATTTTTTTTAATTTCATTGTCTATTTCAAAAAGTGCTTTTTTAAGTCTTATAAATCCCTCATCATCATCGCTGGGTGTGCAGATGGCTGTAAAATGTCCCGGGCAGCTCATTTCAAGCACAATTTTTCTTTCTTCCAGCTTTGAGGCAATTTCCGTACCTTTTATATTTTTACTTATAACAGTAAGTTTTGAAATGTCAATATCTTTTATACCATATTTCCCTATATATTTTTCATCCAAAAGCCGCATGTTTTTGAAATTAAACTTTTGCCTGTATAATCTTATTTTGTCCATAAATATTTTATACCGCTTTCGGCCATTTTTTTCAAGCTCATCTCTGCATTTATCCATAACAGACATAAAAATATATGACGGACTTGATGTCTGAATCATTGAAAGAGTTTTCATTATTCTTTGTGAGTCAACATGTTTTGTTCCAATATGAAGCACCGATGTCTGAGTAGGAGCATCAAGTGTTTTGTGCATGCTCTGCACCACTATGTCGGCACCCTGCTCAAGAGCGCTTTTAGGCAGAATATCAGAAAAAGGAAAATGAGCGCCGTGTGCTTCGTCAACAATAAGTAACATTCCATTATCGTGGGCATATTCGGCTATTTTTTCCACATCAGAACAAATTCCCTCGGCAGTGGGACTTGTGATTATCACAGCTTTTGCGTCGGGATTTTCGTAAATGGCCTTTTTAATTTTCTCAGCGTCAATGCCGCCTGTAATATCCGTATTTGGTATTTGTTCCGGATATACGTATATAGGCACGGCACCTGAAAAAACAAACGCCGAATATACACTTTTATGGCAGTTTCTGGCCGCTATAATTTTTTCTCCTTCTCTGCATACGGCGGTAACTGCCGCAATAAGACTTCCGCTTGAGCCGTTTACCGAAAAAAAACTTTTTTCAGCGCCGTATAAAGCCGCCATTTTTTCCTCGGCTTCTTTAATTACGTCTTTCGGGTTCATAAGGTTGTCAAAACCATTTATTTCAGTAATGTCCATGCTGAAAATATCCCATTCTGGTATTCCCCTTCCCATTTTATGCCCTGGCATGTGAAAAGGGTATATATTTTCTCTTCTGTGTTTTAAAAGTTTATCGTAAAGAGGTGCAGACATATTTCCTCCTTAAAGAATCAATCTTTTTTAAGTTTTGCATATATTTCTCTTTTAGTAATTCCTCTGTCTTTTGCCGCCAGTTTCATAGCGTCTTTTTCGCTGAAGCCGTCATTGATATATTTTTTAACATGTTCCTCAATTGAAATGCTTTCCCAGCTTTTTATTTCCTCGTTTTTTATCTCCTCAATGCTTTTTCCGGCTATTATAATCACAAACTCGCCTTTAGGCTCATTTAACTTGTAAAACTCCAAAAGCTCCGAAAGCCGGCCTCTTTTTACTTCCTCATATTTTTTAGTAATTTCCCTAACACATGCTGCTTTTCTGTCATTTGTGGCTTTTATCAATGTTTTAAGTGTCGCACACAGTCTGTGAGGCGCCTCATAAAACACAACGGTTCTTGTTTCATTTTCAATATTTTTAAGCACATATGCACATTCTTTTTTGTCGCTCGGCAGAAACCCCTCAAAAACAAATCTTCTTGAATCCATGCCTGAAATTACGAGAGCCGTTATAACCGCTGTAGGTCCCGGAGCCGATGTAACAGGTATTCCTTCATTAATGCAGTCTTTTGCAAGGTCACATCCCGGGTCCGATATTCCCGGCATGCCGGCATCTGTTACAAGAGCAATATTGGTTCCGCTTTTTAATTTTTCAATAAGTACAGGGCCTTTGGAATATTTGTTGTGCTCATGATAGCTTGTCATAGGCGTTGAAATATTAAAGTGATTTAAAAGCTTGAGAGTATTTCTCGTATCCTCTGCAGCAATTAAATCACAGTTTTTAAGTGTCTCTATTTCTCTAAGCGTAATGTCTCCCAAATTTCCTATAGGCGTTCCGCATAAATATAAAGTTCCGCTCATTTTTTCTCCGTTCATTCATAATATATCTTTATTATTTCGTCTGTATACGTTTTATCATCTTTGTAAATTATAAGTGGCGGCATGACTTTAAGCATAGGTTTTCCGCTTCTAACAGCCTCTATAAGCACCATATTAGGCTCTCTGTCGGCATATGGATGTACAAGACGCATAATTTTAGGTTCAAGCTTATACTTTCGCAATATGCACATTATATCGGCTATTCTGTACGGTCTGTGCACCATGTAAAACCTTCCGCCGAATTTTAATAACCGTGACGACACTCTTGCTATATCATCAAGAGAACAAAGCACCTCATGTCTGGCAATTGCCTTAGGCGTAAAACCGTTTTTAAGTCCTCCTCCGTTTTCCATGTACGGCGGGTTTGTTGTAATCACGTCAAAAGATGACAGCGGAAAAATATCGTCCGCGTTTTTTATGTCACCAGTAATAATGTCAATTTTTTCGGAAAGCCCGTTTAACTCCACACTTCTGCGGGCCATCTCAGCACTTTCCTCCTGTATCTCAAGAGCAAAAAAATGCTCCGCTTTGCTTTTTGCCTCCATAAGAATAGGTATAACACCTGTTCCGGTGCCAAGGTCAAGCACTTTTTCCCCTTTTTGGGCTTTTGCAAAATCACTTAAAAGCACAGCGTCAACGCCGAAACAAAACCTTTTCGGGTCCTGAATAAGCATGTACCCGTTTCTGTGAAGGTCGTCAACTCTTTCAAAATCATTAATCTCTACTTTTTTCATAATCAGTCAAGAGGCATGTCAAGCATATCATTATTATTGTTGGCTTTGTTACTATTGTTATTATCGTTATTATTATTAGCTTTGTTACTATTGTTATTATCGTTATTATTATTAGCTTTGTTACTATTGTTACTATCGTTATTATTAGCTTTGTGTTTTTGTTTTTTGGTTTTTATTACTTTTATATCGCTGACATTATAGTATCCTATTGTAGGGGCATCATTTTCATTCTTTTTTACGGCAGCTTTTACTTTTTGCATAAGCACGTTTATGGCAAGTATCTCTCCTGTTCCTTCGGGAGTAGAAACTATGTCTCCTTCATTTGGAAGATTTTTATTTAATTCCTCATACATTTCCTCTTCATATTTAAGACAGCACATAAGCCTGCCGCATATGCCGCTTATTTTGGTTGGGTTCAGCGATAGGTTTTGTTCTTTTGCCATTTTAATTGAAACTGGGTGAAAATCGCCTAAAAACGTGGCACAGCAAAGAGGTCTTCCGCATATGCCTATGCCGTTAAGCATTTTAGCCTCATCCCTTACACCAATCTGCCTTAACTCTATACGTGTTCTGAAAACAGACGCCAGCTCTTTTACAAGCTCTCTGAAATCAACTCGTCCGTCGGATGTAAAATAAAAAATATATTTATTGTGATCAAATGTAATCTCCACATCTACAAGTTTCATGTCAAGCTTGCTTTTAGCTATTTTTTCCTCGCATATGGCAAAAGCCTCTACTTCTTTTTTGGCGTCTTCTTCCTGCTGTTTTGCGTCATTGTCATTTGCGGGACGAATTACTTTTTTTAAAGGCTGGAAAACTTCCTCATCCGTAACCATTGTGTTAGGTTTTACAATCTGGCCGTATTCCACGCCTCTTGCCGTTTCCACAATGGCAAAGCTGCCTTTTTCAAATTTATTGCCGTCGGGGTCAAAATAATATACCTTTCCGGCCTTTTTAAACCTGATTCCAACTACTTCAATCATATTAGCTCTCCTTTATCTCCATAAACAATATTTCCATAGCAAGCTGGAAATTTGTATTGAAGCTAAGATACTTTTTTGCTTTTTTAACAGCATCAGTTATTTTCTCAAGGCTTTCAAAACTGTATTTTGCAGCCAATGAAAAAATATCGTCTTTCATATCTTTTTCTATTATATATCTGTCATCATCAAAATATTTTGCGGCAAAAACATCTCTGTACCACATAAAAATCATATCCGTAAGTTCGCTGTAATCCTTAAATTTGTCAAGACTTCTGCCCATTGCCATTACACTTGTAAGCGACATTTTGGGAATAGAAATCAATTTTTCATAAAGCTCATGCCTCATTGCCGAAAAATTTTCGTCCTCAGAAAGCAGCAAAGCGTTTCCAATGCTGCCCATTGAATATTCGGCATAAAAAGCGGCATCTGCCTCACTCATGTTTTTCTTTTCAATAAGAAAACGTTTTATGTCATCATTTCCAATAGGCATAAATCTCAACACAACACATCTTGACAAAACCGTAGGCAGAAAGCTTTCCGCATTTTCGGCAATCAATATTATAATAACATATTCCGGCGGTTCCTCAAGAGTTTTAAGCAAAGCGTTTTGGGCCTGAGGCGTCATTTTGTCGGCCTCGTCAACAATAAATATTTTATACCTGAAGCTGTATTGCTTTGTCTTTACACGTTCTATTATCTGCTCTCTTATGTCGTCAACGCTCAGCGTTTTTGTTTTGGACGGATAAACATAATATACATCAGGATTGTTCCCGCTGTCAAAGCTGTGGCATGATTTGCATATACCGCAGGATTGTCCGATTCCGTTTTCGCATTGCAGAGCCTTGGCAAAAGCGTTGGCTGTCATTTTTTTGCCGCTGCCTTTTTTGCCGCTGAAAATATAGGCGTGGGAAACCCTGTTTTTTTCCATGCTTTCATTTAAACTTTTAATTATGTCGGCATGGCCCGTTATATCGGAAAAATTATTCATTGTTCTCACCAATTATAATATCAACATATTTTTTTACCTGTTCAAACGTTTCGTCAATTCCCTGCGAAGCGTCAATCCGCTTTATCCTCGGATATTTTTTTGAAAGTTCTATGTAACCATTATACACTTTTTTATGAAAATCAAGCTTTTCCTTTTCAATTCTGTCAAATACTTTGCATTTTTTAACACGTTCAATTGATTTTTCAGGCGCAATGTCAAAAAACAAAGTAATGTCCGGCATTATTCCGAATGTGGCGTATTTGTTAATTTCCTCAACCATTTTCAAGTCAAGTCCTCTTGCATATCCCTGATAGACATAGCTTGAGTCCACAAACCTGTCACATATTACAAACGTACCGCTTTCAAGAGCCGGAATTATTTTTTCCTTCATAAGCTGAGCTCTGCTTGCCGCATAAAGCAGGGCTTCCGTCTCGTAAGCCATATCCGAATTGCTTATGTCAAGAAGCAGGCTTCTTATTTTCTCACTTATATCAGTACCGCCCGGCTCACGCACAAAAAGCGTTTTAATTTTAAGCGAATGCAAATATGTTTTCAGCTTTTCAAGCTGTGTGCTTTTTCCTGAACCGTCTGTTCCTTCTGCCGTTATAAATTTACCAATCATTTTTTTACCTCATCATTTAAAAAAAGTTATTTTGCGAAAAGGGGTAAAACTCATTAAAACTTTACCCTCTATACTTTTGCAGTTTAAAGGTCCAAAATCCCTGCTGTCTGTGCTATCACCGGCATTATCCCCAAGAGCGTAAATGTATCCATTACCCAATACAAATTCGGTATCTTCCGTACCTTTTTTAAAATAGTATCCCTTTTTCTCAATACCGTTTATGTACAATTTACGTTCTTTAATTTCTATTGTATCACCGGATTGAGCAGCAATGCGCTTTACAATTTTAGTATTTTTTCCGTCAATGTTAAGTTTCAGCACAACTATGTCACCTGTGCTGCATTTTCCAAACATGCTTATTAATCTGCACATAAATATTTTGTCTCCGTTATTAAGCGTGTTTGACATTGAGGTACCGTTTACACTTGCAGGGAAAAAAGCATAAAAAAACACTAAGACAATAACAGCAGTTTCGAGTATTTCAGACCCAATTTTTTTCAATAATCTCAAATCCATATACATCTCCGCTGTTTAATTAAAAATAGACCATAATACAATTTATTACAAATTTATTATATTGCATTTCTTATAAGTAATAAATACTTTTTTTAATAATATTTCTATTTGGCAAAAAAGTAACATAAATTTAATTTTTATATTGACAAATAAAGTTATAGGTTGTATCATGATACACAATTATTAAATTTCTAAGGAGAAAATAACAATGCTTAATTTATATACAGCAAACTGCATTATAGTCCTCCGTAGCCTCGTGGTCATTATTAACGAGGTCATTTGTGGTACACTAAATAATGCTTCTTGCCGTATGAAAACCCAATTAAGTTTATAACAAAGACTTTTCCAAAGGGGCCGTACAGCAAAAGCTGTACGGCCCCTTTTTTAAATTTAATCTACGCTAATAATCCGTAACGTGCCGTAATCAGCCCACCTGATGGCGGCGATAAGTAAAAACATGCGCTTTTCGTTACCGGCGAAAACCCAAAACAATCAATTCCTTTGGCCAAAGGCAAACCGGTATGATTGGGATGTTAATACATGCGAATGTGTTTTGCAAAAAAGCCACCGTTATACTGCACCGTCGGATTAAAATAAATAAACTAAACTTAAAAACCACAAACAAATAGAAAGATTTCCGAACAGTTCATAAATTATTAAAAAAGGAGTCCTGCTATTCAGAAAATTTTATATATATAACCTCTAAGGTTTATATAATAGACATTATTACCCAAAAGCCTGTCAATAAACACAGGCAAGGCTGCCGATATAATCGACAGCCTTTTTAAGAATATACAGCCCATCTTCTGCCTATAATAAGGCGGTCTAACTTAGTCTTTAGGGTTACTATAGAAGACAGAACGTTAATTTTGCTCCGTCCTTTTTACTCACATCGGCATGTTTCTTTTTTGATTATAAGTTTTCCTTTGTATATTTTTATTTTGTTTTTCAGTGCGTATCTGTATTTTTCCGTCATTTTAACAGGGTAGTATGACTCTTTGGATTTTCTTAAGCCATATAATCCCATGTCTTCCTCACGGTTTATATAAGTAAGGCCTTCAAAATTTCTTTCTGCAAAAAGCTTGTTTATTGCCGGATACAATCCGTCTATGTCGCTTACGGCTTTTTCTATGTGTATGTGTCCCATGTAATTGGTAAGCATTCCGCCTATGGTAAAAGCTACTATTTTTCCGTTTATCCGTATCACGCCGCCTTTAAGATTAAGGTAATCCATGTTTAAAAGAGCTCTTTTAATAGAGTCACGCTCATCAAACCTGTCTATTGTTTCGTCAGTATGTGTTAATTTCCAATCGTCATAAAGCGCCATACATTCGTCATAGTCATCGTCTTTATAATCCTCATAAACAAAATCCGGATAATTTTGTTTAAGCCGGTTTATAAAATTTCTTTTGCTGTGATACTTTTTGCCTTTAAGAGTTATGAGGCTTTCAGCGCTGTATACATAATCCCATGAGTCTCTTAAACTGTCTCTTTCAAATTCATCATACTCATCAAAATATTTTTTAAAAGGCTCGGATATTGAATAAAATATCACTTCCTGCTTTGTCTGACAAAAATAACAAATTGCGTCTTTAATTGCCTTGTTGTAATCAAAATCCAAACTTTCCGGTATTGGCGGAAGCATAAGAGCGGGTTCTCCTTTATAGTGCATCTTTATAAATAAAAATCCGTCACTTTCGGCAATCTGAATCCAGCTGTTCTTGCCCCACATATAAAGATGCTGAAATGACATTTCTGCATTCTCTATCTGCCAATTTTTTTTATATTTTTCAAATATCTTTTTGTCGCCAAGGCAGATATCTCTAAATTGCAGCATTTTAAAAACTTCCTCTCTTTTTTTCAATACTCATCTATTATTCGGCATTTCTGCTTAGGAAAAAGCTTATCCAGCTTATCCGCAGCTTCTTTGTCAATTATATTTACATTTCCTTCGGCTGCAAGCTCTTTAATGCTTCTGTAGCCGAATATCCACTGTACGAAACGATATATTTTAAATTCAAGCTGTGCCTTTTTGCTGCTTTTTTCGCCGTTTATGTAAAATAAACCATTGTTTTTTGCAACCACATCATCATCAATTTTAATTGTAATATCAATACTTTTTCCGATATATTTCAAAAGAGACGAGATGTCGGTTATGCCGCTTACATTTCTCGGCATAATTTTTTTATCGCATTGACTTATATTAACATTGCTGAATGACGGCAGTTTTAGCTGAACCCTTCTTCCTGTTCCTAAATTTAAAAGTGCCTCACATAAAGCTTGTTCCGTTTTAGTGTTTCTGGCTATAATCTCCTCTCCGAAAATTCCGTCTTTTTCATCAAAATATACAGCGTAGCCGTCTATGTCATTGCCGTTTTTTATGGCAATGCATTTTCCGTCTCCCGCCAAATAATCAAAACGCTTCAATGAAAAATCAGCGTATGACCTTTTTGCAGCACCCGAGTAATCGGATGTCACAATATTATAGCACGCCAAGAGTCCGCTTACATCATTTTTTAAATCTATTTTACAACATTTAATATCACATAATTTTTTTGCGTTTTCTGTTTCAAGAAACATAATGTCGCTTACAGGGTAATTTCCAACACAAAGATACATATTAATGTCTACAGGCGTGTTGGAACAAAGCGGAATACCTTTTAGCCTTACCATATTCATGTAGTAGGTGTAAAGTTCCTTCATGTACCCTCGTTTTCTGTAATCCGGATGAGTGCATACCCCTGCAGTCATTACGGAAGGCACTATTTTGCCTCTTACCTGAACAAAAAAAGGAAGGCCCTGTATAACAGAGGTAACGCGTCCGTCGTCCTCCTCAATTAAGACAGAATATTCCGGAACAAACCTGCTGTCAAACAGCCAGTCTGAAAATTTCTTAGTATCATCAAAGCTGATATCCCAAAGCTCTCTGAAAGCGGCTTTGTCCTTAATTTCAGCAGGTCTTATTTTCATTGTCATTCTCCTTTTATATCATCTTCACGGCCTTTTATTGCTTTTTCGGCCTTCAAAAATTCTTCTGTAGCTCTTTTAAGATGGCTTAATTTAATAGTTGATAAAAATTTCTTTTCTTTTTCGTCACACGGTTCAAATATGTCAATTTCCTTGTCGGACCAGCCCATAAAATCCTCGGCTGCGGCAGTCATACAAAGCTCAAGAAGGCGTCTTGCCTCACGTCCGTTCCCGAAATTGTCATCCTTTATTCTTTTATCGAAAAACGGCCTCAGTATGTCTTGCCAGCCGTCTTCAATTGAGAAATCTGCATTTTTGGCCTGAAGCTCGAATATTGAAAGCATTTCATCAGTATCGTAAGACGAGAAATTAACCGTAAATGTAATTCTGCTTGATATTCCGGGGTTCTCGTTTAAAAATTGCTTCATCTTGTTGTTTCTGTCGTCAATATCGCCGCCGTATCCGGCAAATATAATAAGCTTGTCGTTGCTGTGCTCCTCAACCTCGGTGCATAGCTGAGCAAGGGCCTCCTGTGAAAAATTATCTGTTTTTTCGGATTCGTTGTAATTTACCAGTGAATATGCTTCGTCAATTATAATAATATCGTTTTTCATAAAAACATCGTGCACACGCTCTGATGTCTGGCCAACGTATTTTGCCTTAAGCTGGCTGCCCGTTACATATGCCATGCGGCTTCCGTTAAGCACTTCCATTTCCTTCATCATGCTTGCAAAATATACGGCCGCTGTTGTTTTGGCTGTTCCCGGAGGCCCCACAAAAGCAAACACTTTGTGCATAGGAAAAGGCATAAAATTATAAACTTCGCGTCTTTTGCTGTACTGAAACACATCTCCCAGCTTACAGATGGCATGTTTCATCTCGTCTTGTCCGATTATAACGGAACACAGTTTTTTGTATGCAGTTGTCTCCTTAGGGTCTATCAGTATACTTTTAATTTTTCCGGTTTCTATAAGGTGCCTGCCGTAAACCAAATACTGTCTCAAAAACTCATATTCATTAGCGTCCATTGAAATAGCGTAAATGTTAAGCGGGTCCTCCAAAAGCACATGCTTAGCAAGGGAAATATAGCTGTGCTTTTTGTCTTTAAACAGTTTGTCCAAATCTATTCCGGTTTTCTGAGAAACAATATCGTTTTTCACGTTTTGAGAAAAGAATATTTCATATATTTTGTCAACACATTTCTGTGAAAGTTCCTCACTGAAACCAGTAGCAAAAACGGCATCGTCATATGCTCTTTTTTCAATTGCCTCTATTTCAGCCTCGTTCATAAATATTCACCACTTTTTTCGGTATTCTAATTGATAATTGTTATCATTTAATACTTATTATAATAAACCATATTTGAAAAATAATCAATATCTTTTTTAAATAAGACATTAATTACCACTAAGAACTATTGAAGTAAATTCAAATTAAAAAAATCGGAGTTTTCAAATATGAAATCACCGATTTTATTTTAAATCTTATTAATATTAAATATGTGTATAATTTGTAAACATATTGGTCAAACAATATCAATCTCCAAAAAGCAGGCAAATTCTTATATAAGACCTAAAATTACGTTTAAGTAAATTAATATGGGTTCAGCAATCAGCTATATATTGTTTTTTATAATCATTTCTTTAATTGTCGAATACATTTTCTGCGGATTTATAGGTTTTTCAATATGTGCGTTCATTCCGACGTTTATTGCATCCTGAATATCTTCTTCAAAAGCATTTGCCGTTACGGCTATTATAGGCACTTTGTCGCCGCCTTTTTTCTTGATTTTCCTAATAATCTCGGCTGCTTTAAGACCGTCCATTATAGGCATTCTGATATCCATAAGTATACAGTCAAAATGATTTTTCTCGGTTTTTGAAAAAATCTCCACCCCTTCTTTGCCGTTTGGCACACAAGTAACATTCATGTTGTATTTTTCAAGCATCTTCTTTACTATTTTCGTGTTAAGCGGATGGTCCTCACATATAAGAATGTTCTTGCCGCTTAAAATCGAATAATCCTGATTAACCTCAATAGATGCAGCTTTTATTTTTTTGTCGGATTTTTCAAACTCAAGATTAACCTCAAAAGATGTGCCTTTTTCAAGAACGCTTTCGGCGTTAATTTTGCCGCCCATTAAGTCTACTGTTCTTTTAACTATTGAAAGTCCAAGTCCCGTGCCTTCCTCATGAGTATCAATTTCCGGGTTTTCCTGAGCAAAAGGCTCGTACAGATGAGGCATAAAACTGCCCTTTATTCCTATGCCGTTATCTTTAACACAAAATCTGAGGCCAATCTTTTTTTCATCTTCCATAGTAATCTCGGATGAAAATTCCACTTTTCCGCCCTCCGGCGTAAATTTCACAGCATTTGACAGAAGATTTAAAAATATCTGGCTGAATCTTATAGGGTCAGTAATTATATCTATATCGCCTTTTACAGTGTTTATAAATTCAATTTTCTTTTTTCTGCAAAGAGGTTTTATAATTGAATTAATCTGTGTAATAAAATCATTTATATCATAAGGCTGCTGATGTAAAGTCATATTTCCGCTTTCAAGTTTTGACATGTCAAGCACATCATTAATAAGGCCTAATAAAAACACAGCCGATTTGTTAATTTGGCTAAAATATTCTATAGATTTTTCATCCGTGCTTTCATCTTTACCAATATAAGTAAGCCCTATTATAGCATTCATAGGCGTTCTCATGTCATGGCTCATTCTTGACAAAAAACTGTCTTTTGCCAAGTTTGCCGCCTCACCTTTTTTAAGTGCCTCTCTAAGCTTTTCGTTTACTCTTTTGCTAATAACCGATGCTCTGAATATAAATATGCAAATAAGAAGTATAGCCGCGGAAACAAAGAAAAGTATTGTAACCATGTTTTCGGCAATAAAGTCTCTAAATGTTTTGGGGTCGTTATTGTTTTGAATATTTTCAATAACTATTTTGTTTATTGACGTCTGCGATATCTGAGTAAGAGCTTTATTTAATACCGACACAAGTCTTTCGTCGGTGTACTTATAAACACCTATGCAAAAATTAAAATCGGCATAAGGAAGTGATAACGTTACAAGATTTTTATAATATTTGTGTTTTAAAAGCCTGTCCATGCTGTAGCTGAGCACAAAAGTGACATCGGCTTTTCCGCTGTTTACCTTTTCAACACATTCCTCGAAAGATGAAGCATATTCGACATTTTTATATCCAATATCATTGGCAATTGAATCAAAAGACGGATATCCCTGCAAAATTACTACTCTGCATGAACTGTCGCGGTAATTGTCGACTTTTTTGTTTGCTACCGCTGTCACTGTATTGCTGTAATACGGTACTGTAAACTTTACATCAAGTTTGTTGCTTGTATACGTATTGTCGTTTACAGACGCCACCAGCTGCAAATTATTGTTTGCCATTTCATAATTTGTGTCTTCAATTCCTTTTCTTTCAACATATTCAAACCTTAATCCGGTATATTTGTTTATAAGGTCAAAAGTATCAATTACTATTCCTTTGTAGCGCCCACTTTTCTTATCGTAGTATTCCATGGGCTTCATGTCGTTTGAAACGGCCACTTTAATAGGCTCGCTTGAGAAAACAAATTTTTTCTCCGATTCCGTAAGAGCGGTTTGTTTCAAAATTCCGCTGTAGTATTTGTTATTAAGGTCAGACTCATAATATGGATTTTCCAAATGAATTTGCTCTTGAGCATAATCTATGCCCTTTTTTATCGACGGGTCATTTTTATTAAGCATAAAGTACAGAGGCGTTTCGCTGAGCCTTGCAATTACTTTTAAGTCGGACTCACACCTAATGTCATTCATAAGTATAGCGTCCACTTCGCCTGACTCAAGAGCCTTTTTAGAATCTATATCCGAGTCATATTCAATAAATTTTACATCTGAGCCGTATTGCTTCAAAAAAACATTTGCCTGCTGAGTTCTGACAGAATCTTTTAGCGTCGCTATTCGCATACCAGAAAATGAAGTAAAATCATTGTAGGCATAACCGTTGTTTTCCAGCAGCACGCATAATACAGTACCTCCGTGGCCCATATCACGTTTTGAAAAATCGCATCTTTTTGCACTATCATCAGTATACTGACAACCGGCAAGTATGTCTACTTTGCCGTTTTCAACAGCCTTTACTGCTTCCGGATATGACATCTCAATATAACTATAATTCCATTTTGTAAATTTTCTTATTTCTTCAAGATACTCATACGCAAATCCGCTTACAGTGCCGTCATCATGCATCTGTATATAATTCGGATAATCTACTACTGCAACTTTTACTGTTTTTTCGTTTGCATATGTATTTATCGAAAACGATAGTATCGCCGCAATAATCAGAATAACAGAAATAACAGAGTAAGTGTTTTTTCTCATATCATTTTCCTTTCGCAGATATAGCCAAAAAGATGCTAATATAAACTGTTTGTTTCTTATGTAATAAACTAAAGTGCACTTTTTTCTAAAATATGTACTCATTTTTTAATTATAACACCTTTAAAAATAAATAAAAGATGTTTGGAAAATTATGTATGAGATTTTTATTTATTGTAGTTTTTTAACTTATCTGTAAATTTTTTCAGGTTCTCTACAGTTTTTTTGTTTATAAAATGCTCAATTTTCTCTGTCTGTTCAAGCTCTGTATCGGAATTATTTAAAGCGCATAAAAACTCGTTTATCACTTTGTGGCGGTAAAGCAGGTAACCGCCCATTTTAAGACCTTTTTCCGAAATCGAGATATGTCCGTATTTTTCAAAAGAGATATAGCCTTTTTCCTTAAGCAGCAGCATCATTTTGGAAGCCGAGGAAGGCTTAACATGAAGCTTTTCCGAAATAGTACCTATTCTGACTTCTTTTTGACCTTCCGAAAGCCTGCAAATCATTTCAAGATAATCTTCCATTGAGCTTGTTAATTTTTCGTCATCATATTTCTCGTTTATCCTGTAACCGTTTAATGTATAAAACTCATCTTTTTTGCACACAGCGTATCACTCCTTAAAAAAACTGTAACCAAATTTATCATTCACAATATAATAGAATTAGAAAGTTTCCTTAAACTAAAAATTAAATCAGAGGTGTATTAATATGTTCGCATTAAAAGATATGATTCCGGGAGAAAAAGCAACAGTAAAGCAGCTTCTTTCATCAGGCACTATTCGCCGCAGGTTTTTGGATATAGGCCTTACAGAAAACACAGAGGTTGAGTGTGTAGGCAAAAGTCCGGCAGGCGACCCGTCGGCGTATTTAATCCGCGGTGCCGTGATAGCTATCCGCAGTGAAGATTCCAAAGACATCTTGGTTTGCTGACGGGGAGGCAGAATATGGATAACTTACCATCAAGCAGCAAAATAGATTTTAATATAAAGAAATCATCTCCAAAAGATAAAGTAATAGCACTTGCCGGAAATCCCAACGTAGGCAAAAGCACTATTTTTAATGCCATAACCGGTATGCATCAACATACCGGCAACTGGCCGGGTAAAACAGTTTCAAATGCCCAAGGATACTGTAAAAGCAGTAAAAACTCTTATGTTTTCGTAGATATTCCGGGAACATATTCTCTTATGGCTCATTCTACAGAAGAAGAAGTGGCAAGAGATTTTATATGTTTTGGAAAACCTGACGCTGTAGTAGTTGTATGCGACGCCACATGCCTTATGCGAAACTTAAATCTTGCTTTGCAGTGTACGGAAATAAACAAAAATGTTATAATATGTGTAAATCTCCTTGATGAAGCAAAGCGAAAAAACGTACGCATAAATTTAAAAAAGCTGTCTGAAAAAATAGGGGTGCCTGTTATCGGTACTGTAGGGAGAGATAAAAAAAGCGCCCAAAAGCTTCTTAATGTAATAGATAAAGCGCTGGATGAAAAACATAGGCCTTTTAAAATAGAATATGATACCGAAATAGAATCCGCAATTTCAATACTTCAGCCTGTGCTGGCCAAAAAAAACATCGAGGGCATAGATACCAGATGGCTGAGTTTAAGACTCATTGATATGGATGAAAGCCTTAAAAACAGCATAAAAAAGTATCTTGGATATGACATAACAGGTGATAAAGAAGTAAATGAAGCTCTCGAAAAAGCATATTCCGTTTTAGATTTAAAAAATAATGAAAATATAAAAGACCGTATAGTTTCATCAATACTTCTCTCTGCCGAAAGCATATGCTCGGACGTAGTATTTTATGACAAAAACACTTATGACATCTCGGACAGAAAAATAGATAAAATTCTCACAAGCCGCCGTTTCGGTTATCTTACAATGCTTTTGCTTTTGGCTTTTGTTTTTTATCTGACAATTTCTTTTTCAAATTATCCATCTGAAGTTTTATCGCGTGTATTGTTTGCCCTTGGCGATAAACTGTATTACCTGTTAACTTTAGTAGGAGTTCCAAAGGGGCTTGTGGAAATGCTTGTAAACGGCTCATACCGTGTGCTTTCGTGGGTAGTTGCGGTAATGCTTCCGCCGATGGCAATTTTCTTTCCTCTTTTTACACTTCTTGAAGACGCAGGCTACCTTCCAAGGGTTGCCTATAATCTTGATAAACCTTTTAAACGCTGCTGTGCATGCGGAAAACAGGCTCTTACCATGTGCATGGGATTTGGATGTAACGCTGCGGGAGTAACAGGATGCAGAATAATCGATTCACCTCGTGAGCGTCTTATTGCCATACTTACCAATGTACTTGTACCGTGCAACGGACGTTTTCCGGCATTAATTTCAATGATAACTATGTTTTTTATATGCACTTCCTTTGGCTTATTAAAAACCGCATTTTCGGCATTTTTCCTTACAGCAACAATAGTGCTCAGTATTTTTATGACGTTTTTTGCCTCTTGGTTTTTGTCAAAAACCATACTTAAGGGAGTTCCGTCATCGTTTACACTTGAGCTTCCGCCGTATCGTATGCCGCAGATTAAGGAAGTTATAATCCGCTCAGTGCTTGACAGAACATTGTTTGTACTCGCCAGAGCAATCATGGTAGCTGCTCCTGCCGGTATTGTAATATGGATTATGGCAAATATTTCCGTAGGCAGTTCAAGTCTTTTAAATATATGCTGTTCGTTTTTAAATCCTGTAGGAAAATTTATGGGGCTTGACGGAGTAATATTAATGGCATTTATACTCGGTCTTCCGGCAAATGAAATAGTTATTCCTATAATACTGATGGCATATATGTCTCTGGGACACCTTATACCATATGATAGTCTTGAGCAGTTGAAAATGCTGCTTGTAAATAACGGCTGGACTTGGGTTACCGCTGTAAGTTTTGTTCTGTTTTGTCTTATGCACTGGCCTTGCTCCACAACGCTTATAACAATAAAAAAAGAAACCGGCTCAATTAAATGGACTGTGGTTTCCGCAATATTGCCTACCGTAATGGGAATTGCGGCATGTGTGATTTTTAATCAGGTTGTCAGAATAATTTCTATGATATTCTAACAAAAAAATATTTCCAAAATGAAAACTTCTTTTAATTTTCATATTTGCTTGGGCAAAGATAAAATATAAACAGTATAATTTCTCCTACAGCAGGGATAAGTCCCCATAAAATACTGAGCCATGTTCTGCCTGTATCATGAAGACGCCGTATACTTAAAGAAAGCCTTGGAATAAACATAAAAATCAAGTACAAATATGTAATTAAACCTTTGCCAAAAAAATAATAAATCAAAGTCGTAATAATCAAATCTGTTAAACTCGCAATCCAAAACTCACATCTTCTAGTTCTTCCGTTAAAATCTATATAATGCCTTAACATGTCAATATAAGCAATCATAAAATGCCCCCTATAAACAACCCTTAATAATATAGTATCATAAAATCTCTCTAAAGTGCATGTTAAAGCAAAAAAATTCCATACAGCAGCCGGATTTTTTTAAAAAATAAAAATGCTGGTGCCGCTGTATGGAAGGAAGGGGCATTATGAAAATGAACCGCCGACATCTGAAACAAAATACCTGTCCTGATACTTAACGTAATCAAACCTGTCATAATGCAGTTTGCTTATATCAACAGGCGACGGTCTGCCTTGTGCAAGCTCGCTTAATATAAAGCCTACAGCCGGACCTGGACCAAACCCATGGCCCGACGAAGCAATTGAGACAAAAAGTCCGGGTACTTCTTCTATATTCCCAATTATAGGAACGGCATCGTAGCTTCTGTCAATCCAGCCGCTCCATGTACGTATTACCTTTAATTTTTTTAAGGCCGGAATATCCACACCTATAGAATCACATATAAAAGACGGTGCCGAATAAGTAGAAACAGTGTTGCTTTTATTAAATAAATATGTCTCTCTGCCGCAGCTGCTGCCTAAAACAAAAGATCCGTGCTCTGTCTGCTGGCCGTAAAAACCGCTCATTCCGCCTATCATATGGTCAAAAAGTCTCGGAGCCGGTTCGGTAACTATTACTTCTTCAAGTTTTTTCTGCATAAGAACTTCAATACCCACACTGTTTAAAATTTTTCTTCCGCCGTATCCGCAGGCAAGTATAATGCTTTCGGCCTCATATACGTTTCCGCTTTCAGTTATAACCTTTCTCGCTCTGCCCTTTATTTTTTCAATGCATAATACTTTTTCACCTGTAATAAATCTTGCCCCGTTTTCCCTTGCACGGATATAATATCCAAGAGTGGTTTTAAGAGGGTTTGCAACACCGTCAGACGGTGTCCAGCCGGCGCAGGTTACATGTTCCGAAACATATGGGTACAAGCTTCTTATTTCCTCTTCTTCTTTTAGTTCCATTTTTATTCCAAACTTGGCAGCTGTATTTATTCTGTCTTTTATAAGCCTTTTATGGCTGTCGTCATATCCGCATACAAGATAACCTTTCTGCCGGTATTCCACATCAATTCCTAATTCTTCTGAAAGAGTAGGCCATATATTTTTTACGCCGTAAGCACAGATTCCAAGTTCACGCGGATCACGGCCCGATATACGCACACCTCCGCCGTTTCTGCTTGAGCCTCCGTTTCCTATCATGTCCGATTCCAAAACAGTAACCGAAACTCCGTTTTTTCTAAGATAATACGCAGCGGCACAGCCTACAACACCGGCCCCAATTATAAGTACATCCGAAGTGTTCATAATTTTTCCACCTCGTTTCCGAAAACTTCCATTTCTATTGGTCTTACAGGCGGTCTCGCTGTTGTTTCCTTCAAAGCCTCAATAGGTTCTTTCAGCTCTTTTGCAATAATTCTGCGTACGTTTTCACCGCATATCTGGCCTTGGCAAAGCCCCATTGTAGGCCGCAAAAATCTTTTTACCTCAGTCATCGTGTAAAGTCCCATATGGACCGCTTTTCTTATTTCGCCTTTTGTTATTTCTTCACATCGGCAGACAAGTATATCGTCGTCTTTTTCAGGCACAAATTCTCCTATGTCTGCTGAACGGTCAATAATTTTACTCATTAACAGGCACCTCTTTTCTGTAAAAACGTGCTGTCATGCTCATTTCTTTAGGTACTTTCATTGTAACGACCGCAGTGGAGTCGAAAGCTTTGTTTGTCGTAACATCAATTATTTCAGCCACACACAAATCTTTCCCGTCGCGTCCGAGAGCAAAGCCTTTTTCACCTATTTCAGGCAAAGGACAAAACTCATACGGAAATGAAACCGAGGCATACCCGTCTCCAATGTCGTTATCCACTATAAATATAGCTTGCCCCGGGCATGAGGCAACGCACATTTTACAGTTTCTGCATTTTTTATTCTCATCAAATTTAGGAACAGCCGATATTTCATTCCCTACATGTATACATCCGAAACTGCATGAGTCCTCACATGGATTGCAAGGTATATTTTGAGTACACTCTATAACCGGATGAGGTCCCTTTATTTCGCTGTTCCTTACAAACTTTTTAAGTTCTTCTTCCGTCATATAGCCTTTTTTAAAAAGTGTCATTGAAAGGTCAATGCCTTCATCTGTTTTTGTAATGTCAGTACGGCCTTTGTTTTCTTTGCTGAAAAGACCTTTTCTTAGTTTAAAAAGTGAAAGACTGTATTCATCATACTTTTGTTCGCGTTCTTTTTCATTTATAAAGCCGCATCTAAAAGCAGCACCCACAGCCGATATTTTTCCGCCTATCATTGCCGATGAGGCTTCTTCTATTCCGGAAACATCACCCGAGGCAAAAAGTCCTTTTATGCTTGTTTCGCCGAACTTGTCACATACAGGTACCGTGCCTCCGGCGTACTTTGTTTTGCATCCTGCCATCCTCAAAAGCTGACTCATTGGTGTAAGCCCTACCGCAAGACATACCGTGTCTACGTCAAATGTCTTTTCGGTTCCGGGAATAAACTCCCAATTCTTATCAATTTCTGCAATTGTTACTTTTTCAACTTTTCCGTTTCCCTCGGCTTTAACTACTGTATGTGAAAGATAAAACGGTATGCCGCATCTTGCAAGCTTTGCCGCATGAACGCCGTACCCGCCTATTCTCGGAGCCGCGTCAATAAGCGCCGCAACCTCACAGCCGGCCTGCAAAAGCTGAAATCCCACAACAAGCCCAACGTTTCCGGAGCCCATCATAAGTATTTTTTTGCCGGGACGTACGCCGTAAAGATTCATCATTGTCTGGGCTGCTCCGGCACCTATAACACCAGGCAGCGTCCAGCCTTCAAAAGGTATTGTCTTTTCCGATGCCCCCGTAGAAACAATAATTGAGTCGGCGGAATAGCTTGTTATAGAGTCGTCTTCCCTTACCGTTATCCTGTGAGGCTCGTATATCCCCATTACAACAGCGTCAAGATGTACGTCAACACCAACATTTTTGGCTTCTTCAAGAAGCTCTTTTCCAATCTCGAAACCTCTTATTTTCGCCATGTGCTCTTTAGAGCCGAAAAACTTATGTATCTGTTTAAAAAGCTGGCCTCCCGGACGATGATTTTCGTCAAATACAGCCGATTTCATGCCAAGCTTCTGTGCTTCTATTGCAGCCGACAGTCCGGCAGGCCCGGCGCCGATTATGCAAACATCATATCTTCTCATATTCCGTGCCTCCTTTGCCGTACTGTGTTCTTACATCCATGCCTTCTTTAAGCAAAGTAACACATGTTCTCGTGTTCGGCACTCCGTCAACTACCATTACACAGTCGGTGCATCTTCCTATGGCACAGAATATTCCCCGAGGTTCATGCCTTTTTTCAGTATATCTATGTATCATAACGCCGTTGGCTTTAAGAGCCGCTGCTACAGGCTCACCCTCAAAGCCTTCCATTGTTTTTCCGTCAAATGTAAAGGCAACTTTTCTGCCTTTGTCAAAACTTTCTATAATAGGATGTTTTGTTATCCTTTCCATTTCAATCATCTCCGTGTTATGCCTTTTTCTGCTGTCTGTTGATACGTCTTTCAATAATATTAATAAATCTTTGGCAAATCCAGCAGATTACAAAATACCATGCAGCCGCAACAATGTAAGCCTCAAGGAATTTTGAGGACCTTCCTGCAACTATTTTAGCCTGACCAAGGATTTCAGGAATGGCAATTACAAACGCAAGTGATGCGTCTTTAATAAGGCCTATAAACTGGTTTGCGATGTTAGGTACAGCACTTATCATGGCCTGAGGAAGAACTACTCTCATCATGCCTTTTGTGGTAGTCATTCCTACTGAATAGCAGGCTTCCATCTGTCCCGGGTCAACACTTAATATACAGCCTCTTATTGTTTCCGAAAGATATGAGCCGGTATAAATTGAAAAACAGAAAAAAACAAAAAATATAGGAGGTATGCTGTTAATATTAAAATTCAAGTTATAGACATAATTTATGTACTGCAAAAGTCTTGGAATTCCGTAATAACAAATAAGTATCTGTATTAAAAGCGGAGTTCCTCTTATAATAGCTATGTAAATAGACGAAATCTGGTTAAGCACAGGAACTTTATACATTCTTGCTATTGCCGTTATAAGGCCTATAAAAAAGCCGAAGAACAAAGCAATAACCGCTATTTCAATTGAATATGGTATTCCTCTTGCTATAACCCAGATATTTTCAATCATAAAATCCCAATATAATGGTCTCATGTTTTTTCCCCTTCCTTATAAATATCGGAACTGCATTCCTACAGCTCCGATACAAACACTTGATTTATAATTTGATTTTATTTTTTCATGTATTCAGATTCTGTAAGAAGATCAGCGGCTTTTGTTGAGCCAAGAACATCCTTAGCAATTTCAGCAAGTTTTCCGCTCTGGGCAAGTTCCTTTGTATCCTTGTCTAATTTTGCCGCAAGCTCATGACCTCTGTCATTGTTTGCGTATACAAACCAAATAGGAGTACCTTCCGTAACATATCCGCCAAGTTCAATATTTGTAAGGTTGTCGTCTTTTGCCTTTGATAATGCAACAGCTCCGTCGTTTATGGTACAGTCCACACGTCCGTTTGCAATGTCCTCAAGAACGGCCGGAAGCTCGGAATCGTAATATTTTGTCTGGAATGCGTTTGGATGTTTGTCGAGATAATCTTCAACATAGTTGGTAAAGTTGCTTCCGACAATACATGCCACAGTTCCGTGAGCAGCCGCTATATCGTCAAATGATTTCCAGCTGCTGTGTTCCGGAGTAGTGATTATAGCTCCGCCGGCATCATAACAGTAAGGCATTTGTCCGAAATAATACATTTGTTCTCTTTCATCAGTTTTGCCAAGCTGGTATGCACAAAGGTCATATCTTCCGGCGTCAAGTCCAGGAAGCATTGCAGACCAGTCGCATGTCTCAAATTTAATGCTGATACTGTCGTCTAAGTCATCAATTGCCTTTAAAACGTCTACATCAAACCCTTGATATTCATTGTTTTTGTCCAAATAACAAAACGGTGCATACGAATTTGCAGTAACAACTGTAACCGTGTCAACGTCGCCTGTCTTTTCAGCCGATGTTGAACCTGAAGCCGATGACGCACTTGACGCTGCTGTTGAGCTTGACGCTGCCGAGCTCGTATTTGCGGAATTGCTTGATGTCTTAGATGAGCCGCATCCCGTAAATACCGTTGCCATTAAGGCAGTAACTGTAATAAATGCTAAAATTCTTCTTTTCATGTTGATTCCCCCTCCATAAGTGAAAAAATATATATTTTAGTATGCCGGTAATTACAAATCAAAAATAAATTTGCATAAATTAATTTCCGTGCTTAATAATTTGCAAGAAGCACCCCTTCTCTTAAAAAGTGCTTGTAAACAAATTGATGTCATAAGGGCTTCTGTTAAGCAAACAGAATAAATTATTTTTTTCCGGCAAAATGTTATTTAATTTATTTTTCCGATATCAGATTCAAGAACTTTTTTGTTTTTTCGTTCTGCGGATTGTCGATTACCTGAGAAGGCGGTCCCTGCTCCACAATGTTTCCGTCGGCCATAAATATAACTTTTGTGGCAACATTTCTTGCAAAGCTTATTTCATGAGTCACAACCATCATCGTAATGCCGGTATCGGCAATATTTTTCATTGTATTAAGAACTTCTCCTACAAGCTCCGGGTCGAGAGCGGATGTAGGCTCGTCAAAAAGAATAACGCTTGGATTAAGCATCAAAGCTCTTACAATGCCGCCTCTTTGCTGCTGGCCTCCGGAAAGCTGTGACGGATAGTAATCTTCCTTATCACCAAGGCCGACTTTTGCCAAAAGCTTTTTGCTGTCTATCTCCACTTCTTCACGGCATCTTTTTTGTACTGTAATCGGACCCTCCATTACATTTTTTAAAAGCGTCATGTTTTTAAAAAGGTTGTAATTCTGAAAAACCATTGCTGTTTTTTTTCTTAGCTCCGTTACTTTTTTCTTCCTGCCCACTCCCTTTTCGGCGCAGTCGATTTCAATATCATCTATTTTTATTTTTCCTTTCTGAGCCGACTCAAGGAAATTCAAGCAGCGAAGAAATGTTGTTTTTCCACTCCCGCTTGGGCCGAGAATTACTATTACTTCGCCCTTTTTGACCTCCATGCTTACTCCTTTTATAACATCAAGGTTTCCGAAAGACTTATGAAGGTCTGTAATTTTTAGTACAGTCGTTTTCTCGTCTATCATTTTTCTTTCCCCTCCTAAAGAAAAAAGGCGCTTTGAGAATTTCTCAAACGCCTTTGTTTGATAGTATAAAAATTATTTGCATTAAAAAAGCGTTCGGAATTAATCCAAACGCCATTGTCTGCAAAAATAAAAAAACGTCTGGAAATAAATTCCAAACGCCATTGTTTGTATAAGATATGCACTGTTGATTCATGTAAGGATTATAATATCAAAAATAAAATTTGTCAATGCTTTTTAAATTAATTTATTTTTTTCAATAAGATATTTAAAAATAAGATAAATTGCATGTATCTTACTTTTCCGATACTGCTTTAATAAGCCTAAATATTTGTTCTGATGTGTTTTTAATGTTTTTTTCCGCATTTTTTTTGCACATTGCCTCCTCAAGAGTCATCGGTTTTTGCAGAATCGCAAAAAACGCATCCATACCCATATCGTTGCATTTTAGGGCATCATCGGTTGCACATCCCGCAATGCCAATTACTAAGGCGCCGTATTTTTTTGCCAGTGCCGTTACTCCAGACGGTGCTTTTCCCATAGATGTCTGAAAATCAAGCCTGCCCTCGCCTGTTACAACATAATCAGCATTTTTAATCTCGTCTTCAAGTTTAATTTCCTTTATTACAATATCTATTCCGGATTTCATTTTAGATTTAAAAAACACCGAAAAACAGTATCCAAGCCCTCCGGCTGCTCCGGCACCCGGCATATTTTCATTGTCTATGCCGTATTTTTTCTTAACACACTGCGCAAAGTGCCTGCAGCCGTCATCAAGTATTTTTACCGTTTTGTCATCAGCGCCTTTTTGGAATCCGAAAACATAGCTTGCGCCATTTTTTCCGCAAAGAGGATTGGTTACATCGCATGCAATCTCAAAAACACACTCATCAAGCTCTTTAATTTTGTCTGAATCGTCAATATCGCTTATTTTTGAAAGGTTTCGGCCGTTTCCCTCAACTAAATTTCCGCCTGAATCAAGAAATTTGTATCCCAGAGCCTCAAGCATACCTGTTCCGCAGTCATTTGTAACACTTCCGCCAAGACCTATTATAAAATTTCTTGCTCCTCTTTGAACAGCTTTCTTAATATTTTCGCCTACTCCGTATGACGAGGCTTTAAGCGGATTTTTTTCGCTGTCGGGGACCAAGTTAATTCCGGCACTTTGAGCGACTTCAATTACGGCTGTATTGCTTTTTTGGATATATCCGTAAACACACACTGCTCTTTCCTTCATAGGCCCTGTTACAAATATTTTCACCAATTCTCCGCCCATGCCCATAGTAAGAGCTTCAACTGTCCCCTCACCGCCGTCAGCAAGCGGACATACTTTTACATCGGCGTCTGACCAAGCTTTTAGTATACCGCTTTTAATTGCTTCTCCGGCTTCAAGCGATGACAGGCTTCCTTTTAAAGAATCAATGGCGACTACGGTTTTCATTTTTTTTTGCCTCCTAAACTAATTTACATAAGTTTTTCTTTTTATTATAATATCAAAATAAATTCGCATATTTTTAATTATATTTTACTATGTTTTAAATTAGTAACTAAAAAATTCCCATAAATTATACAAATCGACACTTGAACTAATGCTTTTTTTATTATAACATATACATTATGATAATAATTTGAAAGGATTGATAAAATGACTTCTTTATTCCAGCCGAGAAAAAAAGAATCCGCGGTTGATATAGTTGTAAACAGTATTCGTTCCCTTATTTTTCAGAAAAAATTAACCCCCGGAGACAAACTCCCAATAGAAACAGAAATAGCAGAAGGACTTAACGTAAGCCGAAGTTCTGTGCGTGAGGCAATGAAGATACTTTCCGCCCTTGGGCTTATTGAAGTCAAGGTAGGAAACGGCACATATGTCTCGGAAAAGATGAACAGCAATGTTTATGACTCATTTTTGTTCTCGCTCCTTATATCAAACCCAGATTTAAAGGAAATAGTGGAATTCAGAACGATAATGGAAAACGATATAATAGAGCTTATAATAAAGCACTATGATGAAAACGAAAGTGAGAGAGATGAGCTTCATAAAAATCTGGACGAGCTTATTTCGCTTATGGATACCGACTGCTCAAGTGATGTACTTGCCGAAAACGACATTAATTTTCATAAGTTATTAAGCGTAGCTTCCTGCAATCTGCTTTCCGAGAGAATTTATAATTTTGTAATAGATTTATTTGAGATATCAATAAAATCAACTCATAAGACGCAGCACGGCAAATTATCGTTTAAGACTCATAAGGCCATAATGGATGCCATAGACTCAAAAGACATTCAAAAAGCCAAAAAAGCCGTTGCCGATTCCGTAATCACATGGTCAAATCTCATTGATGACGATTAATTGTAAATCGGGGTGTTTTTCGGCTTAAAAAGCACTCCGAATCTTTTTTAATTCTCCGGTTATTTATATTAAAAAGACTCAGCAAAACCGCAACATATTTTATCAATCAAATCTTTTTTAGCAAGTTTTTTTATCCATTTTTCCGGTATGTTTTCAATTCCGTAATACAATCCCGCAGCTCCTCCGGCAATTGCTGCTATTGTATCGGTATCCCCTCCGAGATTAACCGCTTTAAGCACACATGAGCTGTAATCCGACGTATTTAAAAGGCACCAAAACGCAGCCTCAATAGTATCAACAACATATCCCGTACTTTTTATTTCATTTTCACTTAAGTTTTTTAAATTCTTAATCAATCTATTATAATTGGCAAGCTCTTTGCTTTCTTCGTTTTTATAATACGCAAACAAAAATTTAACGGCGTTTTCAAAAGCGTTTTCAATACTTTTACCTTTTAGTATATGTATGATAAAATCAGTATACAGCATACAGGCCATAATGCTTCTTATATGCCTGTGTGTAAGAGAAGAAAAATTTTTAATGTTTTCGATATTTTCACCTTTATAAAAATCGTACAATGCGGCAGGCAGTATTCTCATAAGAGAACCGTTGCCGTTATCCATTTCACCATTTCCGCCGCATATAAGGGCCGGGGTACCGTTTCTATATCTGCCTATGGCCTCTTTTGTAGCCATTCCTATATCAAATGCAGTGCCGTAAGGTGTAAAATATCCCTCATACATCCACTTTTTAAAATTTTTCATAATGTTTTCATAATCAATGCCGTACTTAAGGCTGTCCATTGTCGCCAAAGTCATACTTGTATCGTCCGACCATGTGCCTTCCGGCTGATTATAAGTGCCAAAGCCAACCATATCGCAAATAGGAACCTTAGCTCTTTCTTGTCTGCTTTTAAACTCCATCGGAACACCCAGCGCATCACCTACTGCAAACCCAAAAACAGCACCTTTAATTTTTCTAAGCATAACCAACACACCCTTATTATTACAAAAAACCGCCACTGCATGTGCAATGGCGGTAACTTGTTTGTTTTTTGTGCCTAAACCGTGTAAATGGCTTAGTCCTGTGTATAAGGCATTAAAGCAAGATGTCTTGCTCTCTTGATAGCTGTTGTTAAAGCTCTCTGATGCTTTGCACAGTTACCTGTAATTCTTCTTGGAAGAATTTTGCCTCTTTCTGATACGTATCTCTTTAATTTATTAACTTCCTTGTAATCAATTACAGTTACTTTATCAACACAAGCCTGGCATACACGTTTTTTTCTGCGGCCACGTTTTCTCTGAATCATTTTCAGTACCTCCTATCTGAAATCGTAATCAAAACGGTAAATCGTCGTCCTCGATACTTTCATCTATAGGATAAAAACCATCTGTCTGTGACGGAGCACTTTTGGAAGTCTGACTTGGAGCTGGATTTTGAGCAGGAGCTTTCTGACGGCTTTCCGCATATGAGCTTCTGTTTTCAAAAGAGTTCTTGCTCTCGGCAAAATAATGTTCTTCCGTTATAACTTCAGTAGACCATCTTTTGTTGCCGTCCTTGTCATCCCATGAACGAACCTGTATTCTTCCTACAACGCTTACCAACTGTCCTTTTTTAAAAAATTTTTCTACAAATTCTCCGCCCTTGCCAAAAGCTACGCAAGGAATAAAATCAGCGCTTGGCTCGCCTTCTCTTTTAAAGCGACGGTCAACCGCAAGCGTATAACGGGCTACCGCTACAGGATTTGCCCCTTGTGAGTATCTAACTTCGGGGTCTCTTGTAAGTCTGCCCATGAGTATTACCTTGTTCATTTTCTAAGACCTCCTAAATCAGCCTTCTACACGAACGATGAGGTAACGGAGAACATTTTCCATAATACGGACACGGCTTTCGATTTCAGCTGGAGTGCTGCTCTTTGCAGTGAAAGTAATAAAAGTATAGAAGCCCTCGTTAACTTTCTGAATTTCATAAGCAAGTCTTCTCTTGCCCCAGTCATCAACCTTTTCTACAGTACCTTCGAATCTTGCAATAAGATCCTGTACTTTCTGAAGTTCTGCTGTTTTAGTTTCCTCATCAAGGTCAGGTCTGAGTACTAATGCTAATTCATACTTATTCATATTAAAATACACCTCCTTCTGGACTAATGGCCCATGCTTTAAGCACGAGCAAGGATTTCGTTTACAAGGAAACATTCTAACACATATATTCATATATTTCAAGATTTTTATTATATGCACACAAAATATTTTACAACCAATTCAATATTTGTTACAATTAAGCAAAATAAATATGACAGGAGGAAACGCAATGAAAATAGCTGTGCTCGGAATAGGAGGCATAGGCGGAGTAGTAGGCGCCGGCCTTTCAAGAAAATTTGACGACATAAATCTTATAGCAAGAGGCAAAGCTCTTGAGGCAATAAAAAAGAACGGTCTTACGCTTAAATCAGACCGTTTGGGTACATTTACGGTACACCCTAAAACAGTAACCGACAATGTAAACGAAATAGGTGTTGTTGACGCTTTAATTATAGCCACAAAAAGTTATGGCCTTGAGGGCGCCTGCAGACAGTGTCTTCCTATAATAGGAGATGAAACATTGGTTGTTCCGCTTTTAAACGGTGTAGCCGTTTCCGAGGATGTTAAAAAATACACAGGAGGAAAAGGACAGACAGCCGACGGGTGTATATATGCTTTTTCAAACATTATTAAGCCGGGAGTGATAGCACATATAGGCGAGCTGTGCCATATAGATATAGGATTTAAGGACGGACGCAAAAACGCAAAAGGACTAATGCTTGCCGAAATGCTTACAAAATCAGGTATAGAGACAGTATATTCTGACGACATAATGGTTCCTGTGTGGGAAAAATATATAATGATGTGCGGAAACTCATGTATATTCGCATATAATGACTGTGCCGCCGGAGAGATTCACAAATCACCGGAGAAAATGAAGTTTGTAAAAGACGTGTATACAGAGCTTTATAAATTGGCTGTTGCCGAAGGCGTAAATGTTTCTGCAAACATTGTGGACAAATATATCAATGTATTTTCAAGACTTCCTGAAAATGCCATAACATCTCTTTACAGGGATTTAAAAGAACCTGGAAAGAAAACGGAATTTGACGCAATAATCGGCAAAGCAGCAAGACTTGCAGAAAAACATAAAATATCTGCTCCATGCATAAAAGGCACTTATGAAAAGTATAAAGGCAGATAATTATATAAATAAACTGCCTATTTCTCAATGGATTAAAGTTGGAACCTTTGTTTCCCAATAGTATACACAACAAATGGAAACGTATGTAAGAGCGGATACCCCACCACCGCTCTTACTTAATTATAGATTTTTTTCTAATATTAATTAGTTTGAAAATATCGGTTAATTCTTCATCGGCCAATACTCGATAATGAAGCCATCCGCCATGCTTACCGCAAGGATAACGGTCTTTCCAAAGTTCCTGTGTTTTAGGCAATAAGGAAGGAAGGACATCCTCAACAAGCTGGGCTTGCTTATCACCGATTTGGATTGTAACAGTAAAAGCACCCTTTTCAAAAAAGGCATAGCATAGATGACTGGATTTGTGGCTGTATTTATAACCCCAGCCATAGCTGTTTCCAAACGGGAATCTAATCTCTTTAACAAGTTGATAATGTGTATTCAGGTATTCTTCCATCACATTAAGACGGCCATAGCTTAGACAGCCAAGATATTCCTGAATTTGTGTGTCGGTAGGCTTTGAGTTTTTATCAAGCATACGCTCATACATTTGACTTCACCACCCACAATACGAAAAATAAAAGAGTGCGACACTTAAAAAGTGTAATTTATTAAACCGAATTTGCTCCAATTATGCACAAAATACGTAATAAATATAGCACTAACAGTAAATTTATTCAATGCGGAGTTTAATATATTTGAATGGTACTGGACAATATAGGCACAAAAAAAGTGAGTTTCAAGCATTTGTGCCACTGGAACTCACTTTTTATACATACAGTGCTTATTAACTGCCTTTTTAATCATTAATAATTTTCTGCTTTAATTTCAAAATATGACTTTGGATGATTACATACAGGACAGATTTCAGGAGCAAATTTGCCAATTACAATATGTCCGCAGTTTCTGCATTTCCAAATTCTGTCATCTTCACTTGAAAATACCACTCCGTCTTCAATATTTTTAAGAAGTTTTAAATATCTTTGTTCATGTTCCTTTTCGATTTTGCCAACTTCGCTGAAAAGATACGCAATATGGTCAAATCCTTCTTCTTTTGCTTCCTTTGCCATTTTCACATACATATCTGTCCACTCATAGTTTTCGCCGCCGGCCCCGTCTTTAAGATTTGTAACTGTGTCCGGCACATCGCCGTCATGGAGAAGCTTGAACCAAATTTTAGCATGTTCTTTTTCATTGTCAGCCGTTTCAGTAAAAAGTGCAGCTATCTGCTCATAACCATCTTTTTTTGCCTTGCTTGCATAATAAGTGTATTTGTTTCTTGCCTGAGATTCTCCGGCAAATGCAGCAAGAAGGTTAGCTTCTGTTTTGCTTCCTTTTAATTCCATTTCAAAACATCTCCTTTTCGATAAATAAACTATTGGTTATTATGCTCTTCTTTGTTTTTTCTTCTGTGATTGAAGAAATAAATAAGAAAACTCAAAACTATAATAGTTAATAATATAACAACAAGCACTTTGGCATTTTTAATCGCAAGCAATATCGCAATAACACCGCAGATTGTGCTTATGCCATAAAGAATCATTACCGCCTGTTTTTGAGAAAATCCCCTGTCTATAAGTTTGTGGTGCAGATGTCCTCTGTCGGCCTGCATAATAGGCTGACGTCTTGCCAACCGCCTTATAATAGCAAACAGAGTATCAAATATAGGAAAACCAAGACACAGCATTGAAACAACAAGCGCAAGCATGGCATAACCTTTAAAAACGCCAAGTATACTTGTTACAGCAAGCGTATATCCAAGAAAAGTAGCTCCTGTATCTCCCATAAATATCTGAGCAGGATTAAAGTTTCTGGGAAGAAATCCAAGGCATGAGCCCGCAAGAGCCGCTGTAAGAACAACGGCAGTTTCATCCCCGGTAAGTATACATAAAACCATAAGGCATATAGCCGCGATAGACGATACTCCGGCCGCAAGACCGTCTAAACCGTCAATTAAATTCACGGCATTGGTAACGCCAACTATCCATAAAAGCGTAATAGGTCCGCTTAATGTAAGTAAAACATGTGTTACCGGCCACATTACCACGTGTATTCTTATACCGCTGAAAATAGCGACAAGCGCCGCCAGTATCTGTACAAAAAACTTAAGCTTTGCCGGAAGGTCGCATACATCATCAAACATTCCTAAAACAACAATTATTGACGCACCTATCATAAAGCCGATAAGTTTTCTGGTCTCACCGTATTGAACAAATCGGTATAATAAAAACACCGTAAGCATAAAGCCTAAGTAAATTGCAAGACCGCCCATTCTCGGCATAGGCTTGTTGTGCATTCCTCTTGCCTTCGGCTGGTCAATGGCGCCAAGTTTTATAGACACCTTCATTGCAACGGGCGTCATTACATTAGAAATAGCAAATGCTGTAGAAAAAGCAGCAATATATAAAACCCAATCGTGAACCAATTCTAATCTCTCCTAAATCAGTTGTCAAAACAACCGGGCATATTATTTTGTGCCGAAAATACGGTCTCCGGCATCTCCGAGACCAGGAACGATATACCCATGATCATTAAGCATATTATCATACGCAGCAGCGTATATATCTACATCAGCATACTTTTTCTGTACAGCCTGAACTCCGTCTGGAGCAGCAATTATACAAATCATTGTGATTTTTTTAGCTCCTCTTTCTTTCAAAAACTCAATGGCAGCCTCTGCCGTTCCTCCTGTTGCAAGCATAGGATCTATAAGGAAAACTTTTCCGTTTGCGGTTTCCTCAGGCACTTTGCAGTAATATTCAACAGGCGAAAGTGTAGTAGGGTCGCGGTATAATCCAATATGTCCGACCTTTGATGTAGGAAGAAGAGTCTGTATTCCGTCAAGCATTCCAGTACCTGCGCGTAAAATAGGAACTATAACCACATCTTCGCATACTGTCTTGCATTCTGCTTTTGCAATAGGTGTCTGGACTTCTACATCTTCAAGCTTCAAATCCCTTGTTGCCTCATATGTCAAAAGCAGTGTAACTTCATTTACAAGCTCCCTGAATTCCTTTGTACCTGTATCCTTATTCCTTAAAATAGCCATTTTGTGCTGAATGAGCGGATGCTCGGATATAAAAAGCTTTCCCATTATTAATCCTCCCTTAATCTTCTATCTGCGAAATACGCCTGATATGTCTTTCCTCGTTAGAAAACTCAGTGTTCAAAAAAGTCTTTACAATCTCGATTGCAAGTCCCGGACCTATAACTCTTGCACCGAAAGCAAGCATATTGGCGTTATTATGTTCTCTTGCTGCCTTTGCCGAAAAACAATCCGAGCAAAGAGCGCATCTTATGCCTTTAATTTTGTTTGCAACTATAGAAATACCTATACCTGTTCCGCAAATTACTATCCCCTTGTCGCATTCACCGTTGGCAACAGCGTTTGCCGCAAGTTTTGCATATACAGGATAATCGCAGGATTTATCGGAATAGGTACCGAAATTTTTATATTCCAATCCTTCGCTTTCAAGATATTTTATTACTTCCTTCATCAGTGGGTATCCGCCGTGGTCGCAGCCCAAAGCTATCATTATTTTTCCCTCTTTCATTTTTATTTATTTATAACGCACTAAGCGCTGAAAAAGGCGATCGTCGAACTCTCGCTATCGCCTTTCCATATCTTTTCATATTATACCATATAGGTATATTTATATCAATATTTTTACACTTGCACACACTCAAAGCCTGCTGCCTTGTTTAATCTGTTCATTATAGCCATGCCTTCTCCGTTATAGCTAAAAGTCTCAGAAAAAACGACATCCGCTCCAAGTTTATCAAATTCTCTTAAAATATCAAATAAGTTTGCGCCAATCTCTTTCTCGTCGTTTCTGTGGCCAGCCGAAAGCACAAAGTCTGCATTATACAGTGCCTTTGTTTCTTCCGTTGCCAACACTCCGGTTTTTAGGCCTTTCCCTTTTGCGTCTGCTAAAAGCTCGTTTATTTTTGCCGTTACTTTGGCACTTTCTCCCTTTACAAGCTTTACGTCAGCGTCCGGTGAATAATGTTTGTACTTCATTCCCGGTGCTTTAGGCGCAAAATCTCCAGTAACCTTTTTGTAAACGGCAGCGTCAACATCTATTTCGCCTATTACGTTTTCAATCATTTCTTTTGTAACGGCACCCGGACGCAGGAGAACAGCTTTTTCACCGCTTAAATCAAGTATCGTGGACTCAAGCCCAAAGTCACAGCTTCCGCCGTCTATTATCATATCAAGCTTTCCGTTTAGGTCATGCAGTACATGCTCGGCCTTAGTAGGCGAAGGCTTACCAGATGTGTTTGCGCTCGGCGCAGCAATAGGAAGCCCTGATTCCCAAACAAGCACACGTGCAATAATATTTGACGGAAATCTTACGGCCACAGTGCCAAAATGCCCCGATACCGAGTCCGGCACAATATCTTTCTTTTTAAATATTATAGTAATAGGCCCCGGCCAAAACTCTTTCATTATTTTTTTTGCATTTTCGGGAACCTCTGATACAATCTGTGATAGCTGCTCTATTCTTCCGATATGCAGTATAAGAGGGTTGTCCGACGGACGGCCCTTTGTCTCATATATTTTTCGGCAGGCGTCGGCGTCAAGGCCGTTTGCCCCAAGACCGTAAACCGTTTCGGTAGGAAATGCCACAAGGCCTCCATTTTTTAAAATTTTGGCGGCCTCTCTTATTTTTTCCATATCAATATTGTTTTCGTCTATTTTGACAACTTTGGTTATCATTTATCAGCACCACAGCAGTATTTGTATTTTTTCCCGCTTCCGCAAGGACATGGGTCGTTTCTGCCCACTTTTTTGCCTTTTACAACAGTTCTTGATTTTCTTTGCTGGGCAAAAAGAGCCTTTTGCTTTGTCTCATCAAAAATATTGTTCCACTGCGGAAGTGAATACAGATGTTCAGCTCTGTACTCAACCATCTTTTTATAGAGGGCCTCAAAATCTATGGTAATGTCTATCTGAGAATTTTCATCAAGTTTCTTTACGTCATATTTATTAGGAAGTATATCGTTAATTCCGTCTACAAATGCTATTGTATATTCAACACTCATGTTGAATCTTTTACTGAGTTCTGTAACTGTGCCATGTATTTCTGTAACTTTTTCAGAAAGTATGTATTCATATATCTTCTGCTCAGCCGGAAGATACTCGTTCCAGACCTCGTCAACACTTACGCCTTCCTTGGTAAAAGCCTTGGCAAGCCAGTCTTCATAAATACTCATTTCATATTCTCTCCTTTTGTGTTCAATACAAAAAATTGTTCTTTTAATGCCTATAATAATATAGAATTTACTTTAATGCAATACAAATTTTTTTTAATGTATATGTGAAAATATGTTATTTTTATATTTGCAAGTATGCTTTTTAATGTATAGTTTTCTTTTTAAAGCAAAATTTTAACAGTCCTCAGCTCAACTAGTCCAAATGTAAAGGGGCCTTTCAAACAAGAAAAGCCCCCATTAATTTATTTTACTTTTTATTTTTTATTGCAGCAGCCACAAAATCATTGAAAAGAGGATGTACTCTATTCGGACGTGACTTAAATTCAGGATGGAACTGAACGCCCACAAACCATGGATGGTCATGTATCTCAATTATTTCAACAAGTCTGTCGTCAGGCGAGACACCGCATATGCTCATTCCCGCATCAACGATGGCCTTTTTATACACATTGTTAAATTCATATCTGTGTCTGTGTCTTTCATATATAAGGTCCTGACCATAAGCTTTATAAGCAAATGAGTCTTTTACAAGTTTGCACGGATATGCTCCAAGACGCATTGTTCCGCCCAGGTCCTCAATATCCTTTTGCTCCGGCATAAGGTCTATAACAGGATGGGTGCTGTCAGGTTTTACTTCCGATGTAAAGGCGTCTTCATATCCCAAAATATCTCTTGCAAACTCTATTACGGCACACTGCATTCCAAGGCATATGCCGAAAAACGGAATCTTGTTTTCCCTTGCATATTTTATTGCCGTTATCATTCCCTCAAGGCCCCTGTCTCCGAAACCGCCGGGTACAAGCACTCCGCCTGCGTCTTTGAGCATTTCTTTAACGTTGTCCTCCGTAACATATTCTGCGTTTATCCATTGAATATCCACGTTTATTCCGTTTGAAATTCCCGCATGATGAAGGGATTCAACAATCGAAAGATATGCGTCATGAAGTTCAACGTATTTTCCTACAAGTGCTATAGTTATGTGTCCTTTTCTGTTTCTTTCTTTTTCAAGCATTTCCATCCAGTCGTCAAGCATAGGCTTTCTGTCCTCGATGCCGAGCTTGCGGCAGGCTGCTTTTGCAAGGCCTTCTTTTTCAAGCATTATAGGTATCTGATAAAGGCTGTCGGCGTCGAGATTCTGTATTATGCAGTCGCAGTCAACATTGCAGAAAAGTGAAAGCTTTGCTCTCATTTCCTTGCTTATTTCGTATTCCGTTCTGCAAACTATAATATCCGGCTGAATACCTATTGAAAGAAGCTCTTTGACAGAATGCTGAGTTGGCTTTGTTTTCATTTCCCCGCCTTTTGAAAGATAAGGGATTAATGTAACATGGATATAAAGGCAGTTTTCACGTCCTATTTCCCTTGCTACCTGCCTTATGGCTTCCATAAAAGGCGTACTTTCAATGTCGCCAACCGTGCCGCCTATTTCTGTTATAACTATGTCGGGATTGTCAACTTTGCTTGCTCTGAATATTCTGTCTTTTATCTCGTTTGTAATATGCGGTATAACCTGTACAGTAGCTCCGAGATATTCGCCTTTTCTTTCTTTATTCAAAACAGACCAGTAAACTTTGCCTGTTGTGGTATTGCTGTTTATATTTAAGTTTTCGTCAATAAATCTCTCATAATGTCCAAGGTCAAGGTCGGTTTCGGCACCGTCTTCAGTTACAAAAACCTCCCCGTGCTGATATGGGCTCATTGTACCCGGGTCCACATTGATATATGGGTCAAATTTCTGTATAGTTACCTTATGTCCTCTTGCTTTAAGCAATCTGCCAAGTGATGCGGCAGTAATGCCTTTCCCAAGGCCAGAAACAACTCCTCCAGTAACAAAAATATACTTTGTATGCATTATTATCCCCCTTAAAAGTCAAAGTCCAGTATGTTTATCCAAAAATTTGCTTTCCCCAAAATTCTTATTTTAACATACTACCACACATTATCTGTTTTCTCAACAACGTTTTGCCTTATCATTAAAATCAGGGGCTGACGTCTCCAGTCCCTGATTTTAAATAACTTTAATATTCTGTAATTTCGGCCTTTGTTATAGTCACATCTTCAATAGGCTTGTCTTTGTCGCCTGTTTTAACGGCAGCAATGGAGTCAACCACATCCATCCCTTCAATAACTTGTCCGAAAATCGTGTATCCGAAATCCAAATCCGGACATCCGCCAAGTTCGTTGTAATGGTCAATAGCAGCCTGAGAGTAATTTACTCTAAATATTTTGTTTGTTTCTGAGTTATAGAGCAGCTGATTGTCACCGTATTGTTTTTCAGCCGATTTCGTATAATCGAAATACCCTGATGTTATGTCTTTTTTCTGAACAATGAAAAATTGGCTTGTGTTTGTGTCGGCGCCTCTGTTTGCCATACAAAGAGCACCTCTGAAAGCGTACATATCGCCGTTAAACTCGTCGGCAAATTCTTTTCCGAAGGCACTTTCTCCGCCTGTGCCTGTACCAGTAGGGTCGCCGCCCTGTATCATAAAGTTGTTCATTACCCTGTGAAATGTGATTCCGTTATAATATCCGTTTTCAATAAGTTTTTCAAAATTCTCACATGCAAGAGGAGCCTGTTCAGGACAAAGCTTAATTTTAATGTCACCCTTGCTTGTATGAAGCACGGCTATTTTGTCGCCTTTTTCAGGTGTGTCAAGCTGTGGAAATTTTGTTCCGTCTGTAAAACAGTTTTTCTTTAACTCAGCAAGTTTTGCTGCCGCCTGTTCATCTGTCATACCGCTTTCATCAGCCGATGAAGATGAGCCATTTTGAGCCGAACTCACAGATGAACCTGCCGATTGTGAGCTTGCAGATGTATTTGACGAGCCTGCCGATTTTGGGCTTGCTGATGAACCTGATGAGCATCCGGTTAAAACAATTGCGCCAAGCACAACAGCACATAAAAATTTTTTCATAATGTTTTCAACTCCAAATTTGTTTTTTAATCCAAAGCTTAATTGTAAATAAAAAGCACTGTTTTGTCAAATATATTTTCTTATAATTTTCATGACATTTTCGACACCGTTTGAAACAGGGCTTTTTTCCATAGCACTTATAAGCGTATTTTTCTTCATAAACAGTTCTCCTATACCATTTAAAAGACTTTCTTTGTTCATTTCTTCTTCTTTCAAAACAAGAGCAAACCCTTGTTTTTCAAAGCTTTTCGCATTTAAAATCTGGTCGCCTCTGCTTGCGTTTTCAGAAAGCGGTATTAAAAGCATAGGTTTTTTCAGCGCCAAAAATTCCGATATGGAGTTTGAGCCTGCACGGGAAATAACACAGTCCGAAGCAGCAAGCACATGAGTTAGGTCTTTAGACAGATACTCAAATTGTTTGTATCCCAATTTATTTATATTTTCCATGTTTCCTTTTCCGCAGATATGAACAAGCTGATAGTTTTTAAGTATCCCGTCAAGCGATTCCCTTAATACTTTGTTGATTTTTTGTGAGCCAAGGCTTCCGCCCATCATCATAAGCACAGGTTTGGTGTCTGTAAAACCGCATATTTCAAGGCCCTTTTCCCTGTCGCCGCAAAAAAGTTCTTCTCTTATGGGACTGCCTGTGTTAATACCTTTTCCTTTTGATATATAATTCACAGTTTCCGGAAATGTTGTGCAGACCTGTTTAGCAAAAGGCATTGCTATTTTGTTTGCAAGTCCCGGAGTCATGTCGGATTCGTGTGCAATTACCGTAACGCCGTTCATTTTAGCGCCTATAACAACCGGCACAGCCACAAATCCGCCTTTTGAAAATACGATGTCGGGTTTTATTTTCTTAATTATTTTTCTTGCTTGGGAAATGCCCTTTAATACTTTAAACATGTCTGTAAAATTTTCTTTTGACATATATCTTCTAAGCTTTCCCGTAGAAACATAATAATAAGGTATGCCTGTTTTTTCTATAAGTCCTCTTTCCATGCCGTTTTCGGTGCCGATGTATATTACTCTGTAGCCTTCTTTTTGAAGTTTCGGTATCAGCGCAAGGTTTGGCGTAACATGTCCGGCCGTACCGCCGCCTGTAAGAACTATCGTTTTCAAAAATAACATCTCCGATCCATCATAATCAGTTTTTTAACTCATATATTTTTATTATAGATTGCTTATAAATCTTCTCCAAATATAATAGCAGATTATACAGACATATTCCATAAAAATTTGTCTGACAAGCAATCTTTATAACTATTGCAAATATAATAAATATAATGAAAAAATTAAAGAGGAAGTGTTTTGAGCAAATGTATCCTTATAACACAAACACAAACGCGAATATGAATACAAACGCCAGCCGTAAAAAAAAGAGTATAAAAGCAACAAGGAAAGATTTTCCTGAGCCGTTAAATAATAATGACAGCCTGTCTCAGCTTTTCTCAGCCGCAATGCTTGATGAGACAAAAGACGCCGCAAAATACCGCGGCATGATGGAATATCTCAGTAAAAACGGCCTTGATAATCTTGCAGAAGTTGCAAAATCCATGTATGCTGATGAATGCAGACATAGGACGCTTCTTAAAAACATGGCTGATGCGGACGGAATAGTGTATAATGAGCCGGGAGAAATAACCGATGAGTTTGATTATACGCCGGAAGGCATACTCCAAGATGTTTATGCAGAAGTAGAAGGTGCCAGATTCTACCGTGATTTTGCCAGAGTTCTTCAAAACGAGAGCATGGGCGATATTGAGACTTTAGATGAAATAATGAATGATGAACAAAATCATGCTGTTTTAAACGATTATATATATTTAAACATGTTAAATATGGTAAACGCGCAGTCTAAATAATTGCCAAAAAAGCTAAAAAGTGCTATACTTCCTAATAAAAAGCGGCTTAAAAATAAAGCTGTGTCCTTAGGAGGTATGATAGATGGATGACTGTATTTTTTGTAAAATTATAAAAGGAGAAATTCCTTCGGCAACCGTATATGAAGATGATGAATTTAAGGCAATTCTTGATAGATTTCCCGCAAATCAAGGCCATGTGCTTGTAATGCCTAAAAAACATATTCAAAATGTTTTCGAAATTGATCCTGAAACTGCAGGCAGATTATATACACTTACTACAAAAATAGCAAAAGTTATGAAAGAGACTATAGGTTTTGAGAATATGAATATAGTTCAAAACAATGGTCCTGTGGCCGGCCAGACAGTACAACATTTTCATGTACATCTTATACCGAGATATGAAAACGACACAGTAAGTGTCACATGGAAACAGCTTGAACTTACAGATGAACAGATTGAAGATATGAGAAAAAAACTTTCAAAAGCAATTATTTAATTTCGAAACGTAAAAAATCCTGATTTAATAAATAAAATCAGGATTTTTTATTGTCTATTAGGTTAAATTTCTGACACGTTTTTTAATATAGACTTCAACTTCATCTCTTGGCATTCCCAATGAAACCGAAAATTCACCAAAAAGCATATCTTCTGCCTTTTTCATAAAACGCTCATCTATCTGGCCCATTTTTTTGCCGTTTTGGATAGCGATTTTTCTTTTCTTGTAAATAGACATAAGAAGCTTTATGAGATTTTTACAGCTGTGTGTCTTCATTATACTTTTATAATGTTCTGTCAGCTCTTGGAAACTTTTAAAATGATAATCCTCGACTTCTACCGACGGTATCATATCAATCATGTATTCTGCTTCTTCTTTTGATACGGTAGGCCTCAGACTAACTTTTTTGCTCTCAACAGGCGAATATATAACACCCATATCAAACAGCGGCTCAAGACAGTAATAAAGTTTTTCACTGTTTCCGTCCAGAGCTTTTATATCAGAAATTTTGCACACACCTGTACTTTCGTAAACTACCATATCACCTTTTTTAAACATTTTCATCACCCTTTTCTTTAAAAAAAGTGCTGTTTCTACAGCCGTGTTCACAAATTGTTCACTTTTATTATAACACAAAACAGGGAAACAATGTAAGTGGAAATTTCAAATCCCTCACACAGCTTATTTTATAAAATCTTTAACTCAACAGATTACAAATAAAAAAGAGCACAATAAGAATGTAATCATCTTAATTGTGCTCTTTAAATGTATAAGCTTTTTACAGTGTATCACGTCATGATTGCTTATAGGTTATTCGGTGATAATATTCATCAACTAAATTTACTTTCTTCAACAGGTCTATTTCTGTAAGCAGTTTATCTGTCGGCAAATCCGCAGCAATGCTGTGATCTTCTCCAAATAAAACTGCTCTTTGCGAAATTTCCTGAACTAACTCTAAATCATGTGTTGATGATATCAATGTTTTGCCGGCTTTGTTCAACCTAATTAAGAATTCCACAAGCCACCTCTGTGTTCTCGGATCAAGTCCGTTCATAGGCTCATCAAGTACAAGAACTTCCGGATTTAAAGCCAGAACACATGCAATGGCAACCTTTCGTTTTTCTCCGCCGCTCAAATGATAAGGCTGTCTATGCTTGAAATCAACGATATTCAAAAGCGTTAAACAGTCATTTACTCTTTTATCAACTTCATTCTCACTCATACCCATTTGCTTTGGGCCGAAGGCAATCTCATCATAAACATCTGCACAAAACAGCTGAGTGTCAGAATTTTGGAACACAAAACCTACTTTCTGGTGAAATAGTTTTGCAAACTTTGTGTCTTGAAGCTTACTGTGTGTTATTTCCTCGTTATTAAACTTATAAATACCGCTGTCAGGAGAAATAATACCGTTAATAAGCTTTAAAAATGTTGATTTGCCGCTTCCGTTGGCACCTAAAAGTGAAACTGCCTCACCTTTATTAATATGCAGATTTATGTTTTTTAAGGCAATATTGCCTGAATATGAATATGTCACATCTGTTAGATCAATCATTATTAAACCCTTTCCATGTATATAAAAATAAGTATTAATGCTATGTTCATTATTATATATACAAAATCCGGAAAAGTCATTTTATATTTTTTATTAATAACCTGATATTCTCCTGTAAAACCTCTGCATTCCATAGCTGAGTACATATCCTCAGCCATTTCGTTTGATTTTATAAACATTGTTCCGGCAATACCTGACAGAGATGTATATTTAGATTTGTTTTTACCTACCGAGCGAAGTTTTAAAGCATAAAACATGTTAAGTGAAAATTCGCCAAGCATAAATATATATTTTATTGTAATATCCATAACAAGAATAAAAATATCAGGTACATAAAATCTCTTTAATGCGCTGGTTATAGAGTTCCACCTTGTAGAATGAGACAGCATATTTACAGCCGTAACAGTTGCAAAAACCTTTGATGTAATAAATATACTGCTGAACAAATTACCCCAAAATGCTGCCGGAAGAAGTATAACAAATGTAAATGCAGACGTTACAATACTTACTTTGAGTATTTTTATTATTTCCTCGCCGTTCATCATGCTTAATACTGCAAGCAAGTATACATTTATTATAATTGTAAATGCAATACTTTTCGAAATTGAAATAAGCAATATAAGCACAAACGTAAACGCAACTTTTAAAGCGGCACTTACTTTAAATTTTTTCTCTTTATATACGCTTTGGGCTCTTATTCTTGAAAGCACGCCTAATAAAGTCATTATACTTTTAGTGATAAATGCATCCTTATCCGATTGCGGAATATAATTTTCGTCTTTTAATAACCACTCAGGCATCTATAACCATTTCCCCTTAATATCAACCGGAAATATTTCCGGCCTTATTTTTCTTTAAGCTTCCGATAATTTTGAACACTATAAGCAAAATTACAACTCCGGCTATTGCCGATAAAATATATCCCGCCGCATCAGGCAGCCCTTTAATTCCGTAATCTGACATAAGGGCACTAAAATTAAAACCGTTTTTCATCCCTGCAGGCACAAAACCTAAAGCATTGCCGCCGGTTTCCACACTGCTTATTTCATCGGCTCCCCATTCACCCCATGCAGTTCCTGCTGCCAAAAGTCCGATAGGTGTAAGGCATATTAAAGCCACAATTAAACCGTATATTGCCTTTGTCTTCTTCTTTGCACCTTCATATATTGTGCCCGGAGATACTTTCTTTATAAATGAGAATATGGCTACCGTAAACACAGCCTCAACTACGCCTGCAACAAGCAGATGAGGCAAAGTCATTGCCGGAATTGAAACTGACAGCGGATATGGGCTGTATAACGGCTGACCTGCAGCATTTTTAAACAGCAAAGGTTGAATTCCAAATTCTACCGCAGCACAAAAAGCCGCAAAATTTATACCTATGTATGATCCTATTATTAATGCCAAATATTCGCCCTTTTCCGAATTAACTCTGTCTTTAATAAACTTATATATAAAATAGCCTAAAAAAGGCAGCACAAACGCCATGTTAAAACAGTTTGCCCCAAACGACAGTATTCCTCCGTCACCAAAAAGCAGTGCCTGAATAAGCAGAGCGACCGTAACGGAAATACAGGCCGCAAACGGCCCCAATAAAACCGCAATTAATGTGCCGCCTACGGCATGAGCCGTTGTACCTCCCGGCACCGGAACATTAAACATCATCATAAGAAAAGAAAAAGAAGCACCTACGCCAAGTAGCGGCACTTTAACCTTTGATATTTCTTTTTTTACCTTTCTTACTGACACAGCCCATATAGGAACCATAACAGCCCCCATAACAGCACATGTCGACGGACTTAAGTAATTATCTGGAATATGCATATATAAGACCACCCTTCTGTTTTATATACTGATGTAATTACATCAGTATCAGATAATATTTTAATATAGTAATATATTATCATATTACTGCTATAATGCAAGCCCATACAGGGGATAAAAAATATTTAATTTTTATATTCTGAAAATGTGCATTTTAATACTATTCAGTGATTTCTAACTGCTTATTATTACATGAAATATGCCCCGGATGGGGATACAATGTCATTTACAAAATTATGAGGATGATTCATTTTTAAAATAAATTCCGTAAAAAAAGCCCCCTGCCAATAAAAAATCACTGGCAAGGGGTTTTTTTAATCCAAACAGTTTTAGTCATTTAGAACTGCTTATTATGATTTACCGTTCAGCATAATTATTTAATAGCAAGTTTTCCGTTTTCAACATATATGGTAAGTGTGCTTTCAGGCTCCACATCATCGGCAATTATCTTCTTTGCAATAAGAGTTTCCACATACTGCTGTATAAATCTCTTAAGCGGTCTTGCGCCGTAAACCATATCATAGCCGTTGTCTATAATAAACTGTTTTGCCTCCGGCGTAACAAAGCATGTAAGCTGTTTTTGCTCAAGTCTGCGGTTAAGGTCGGCAATAAGCAAATCAACGATTGAGGAAATATTGTCTTTTGTAAGAGGTTTAAACATTACTATTTCGTCAAGCCTGTTAAGAAATTCAGGTCTGAATGAACGTTTAAGAAGTTCTTTTACCTTGCTTTTGGCCTCGTCGCTTATCTCGCCGTTAGGCTCAATGCCTTCAAGCAAATCAGCTGAGCCAAGGTTTGAAGTAAGAATTATTATAGTGTTTTTAAAATCGACCGTACGTCCCTGTGAATCGGTAATACGTCCGTCGTCAAGCACCTGAAGAAGGATATTGAAAACATCCGGATGTGCTTTTTCAACCTCGTCGAAAAGTACAACCGAATACGGATGACGCGCAACCGCATCAGTAAGCTGTCCGCCTTCCTCATATCCCACATATCCCGGAGGAGCTCCGATAAGTCTTGATACTGAGAATTTCTCCATATATTCAGTCATATCAATACGGATTATATTCTTTTCATCATCAAAAAGGCTTTCGGCAAGAGCTTTTGCAAGCTCTGTTTTGCCGACACCTGTAGGGCCGAGGAACATAAATGAACCTAAAGGCCTGTTAGGATTCTGAATTCCGGCACGGCTTCTTAAAATAGCCTCCGATACCATTCTTACAGCCTCATCCTGGCCTACCACACGTCTGTGAAGTATGTCGTCCATGTGCAGAAGTTTTTCTCTTTCGCCCTGAACAAGCTTTGCCACAGGTATGCCGGTCCAACGCTCTATAATCTTTGCTATTTCCTCTTCCGTTACTTTGTTTCTCAAAAGCGTATTGGCCTTTTCTTCCTCGCCTTTTTCCTCGGCTGCCTCAAGTTCTTTTTGCAGTTTAGGAAGCACACCGTATTTAAGTTCGGCTGCCTTGTTAAGGTCATATTTTCTTTCAGCAGCTTCTATATCGGCGTTTGTTTTCTCAATCTTTGTCTTTAATTCGTGAACGGAATCTATTGTCTTTTTCTCGTTTTCCCATTTTGCTTTCAAAGCATTAAACTGCGAACGCATTTCGGCAAGTTCTTTCTGTATTTCCTCAAGATGTTCTTTTGAAAGCTTGTCGTTTTCTTTTTTAAGAGCTGCTTCCTCAATCTCGTGCTGTATAATTTTTCTTCGTATAACATCAAGTTCTGTAGGCATAGAGTCGATTTCGGTCCTAATCATCGCACATGCTTCATCAATAAGGTCTATGGCCTTATCAGGGAGGAAACGGTCTGTTATATAACGGTTTGAAAGTGTTGCAGCCGCAATTATTGCCTGGTCCTGAATTTTCACGCCGTGGAATACCTCGTATTTCTCTTTAAGTCCACGAAGAATGGCTATTGTGTCCTCAACTGTTGGCTCATTTACAAGCACAGGCTGAAAACGTCTTTCAAGAGCAGCGTCTTTTTCAATATACTGTTTATACTCATTTAACGTTGTAGCGCCTATACAATGAAGCTCACCTCTTGCAAGCATTGGCTTAAGCAGGTTTCCGGCGTCCATAGAGCCTTCGGTTTTGCCTGCTCCTACTATTGTGTGAAGCTCATCGATAAAAAGAATTATCTTGCCTTCGCTCTTTTTAACCTCGTTAAGCACGGCTTTAAGTCTTTCCTCAAACTCGCCTCTGTATTTGGCACCGGCAATAAGAGAACCCATGTCAAGAGAAAAAATAGTCTTGTTTTTAAGACTGCTCGGCACGTCCTCGCTTACTATTCTCTGCGCAAGTCCCTCAGCGATAGCTGTTTTGCCGACGCCCGGCTCACCAATAAGCACAGGATTGTTTTTAGTTTTTCTTGAAAGTATTCTTATTACGTTTCTTATTTCTTCGTCACGGCCGATTACCGGGTCAAGTTTATTGCTTCTTGCCCTTTCAACAAGGTCATAGCCGTATTTGTTAAGAGCGTCATAAGTATTTTCAGGATTTTCGCTTGTCACTCTCGCATTTCCCCTTACATCTTTAAGTTCTTTCAAAAACTGCTGTTTTGTAATATTGTTATTGTTAAATATTGTTCTAACAGCGTCGTTAGGTGCTTCAATCATAGAAAGGAATATATGCTCAACCGAAACATAATCGTCTTTCATGTTTTCAGCAAGCCTCTGGGACATTTCAAGCACTTTATTAAGGTCACCTGAAAGATACGACTGAGTAGGAGATGAACTGTAAGGAAGTGACTCAATACTTTTCTTAGTATCGTTTAAAACCGTGTTTACATTTACATTCATCTTTATAAGCATCTGCGGTATAAGCCCGTCGCTTTGGGTAAGAAGTGCATGGAGAAGATGCTGCTGTTCAATCTGCGTATTATTTCTTTGCGCCGCATCGGACTGTGCCGACTGTAAGGCCTCAAGGGATTTTTGAGTAAATTTCTGCATATCCATAAATATCATCTGCCTTTCAAAAAAGGAAATATATTCTTTATCAACATGGATATATAATAGCACTGTTAGCACTCAATGTCAATGAGTGCTAACAAAATACTTTCACAAAATTTGTAAGAAAATTTATGTTTTTTTATGTGTTTTGTATACAATACTACCTTATGTTAATTTTCAGTGTCAATAAATGTCTTGTAATAGTTTTCCGCTTTCTCTTTGTAATATTCAATAAGCGTTTCGTATTTTTCTTCTTTCAAAACATTTCTCCCTTCTTCGGACACACTGTAAACGGCTCTTCCCTCTTTCTTAAACCACCTGTAATAGTTTTTATAAAGTATGCTGTATGTTTTTTCCTCGTATCCAGCCTTAATGAGGTCGTTTCTTGTAAGCCTTCCCGCTTTGTCGCAAAGGCATAAAAGCTCAATTGATTTTTCACGGTATGCCGTTACCAATTTTACCCCTGATGTTCCTCCTGTGTTTAAATCCGCTGTTCTTGAAACGGCCTCGTTTTCAACGGCTTTCTTTTTCCGGCTGTTTGTAATCTTTTTCATTCCGGAAGGCTCAGTCACTATCTGCGCTAATTTAAGGGGACTGTCCAAAGCAACTGTTATAAGCCCTGCGTCAAGGCGTTTAAGAAGCCTGAGAACATCTGCATTTGCATTTTTTCGGGGTATGCAGGCGTAAACATTTTTGGCAAAAGTCTGACGGTCTATTATCTGATAAACAAGTTTCATATTAAATAATTTTTTCATCTCAACTATAATTGTTTCGCCGTCTTTTGTAGCAGTTATGTCGCAGTTTTTCACCTCACCCCTTACAATGTAGCCCATTTTTTCAAGCATTTTCACAACAGGTTCATACATGTCGCTTTCTTTAAAATCTGACATTCTCGTTTTCCTTTGCCATAAAGTTTTCTATGTCGTCTACGGTTTTTATCATATCTTTTGTCAGTATTTCGCATCCGTCGTCGGTAACAAGGGCGTCGTCCTCAATTCTTATTCCAATCCCAAGCTCTTTGATGTAAAGCCCCGGCTCAACACTTATAACCATGCCTTTTCTAAGTTTCTGGCCTCTGTCTCCTACATCGTGTGTTTCTGCTCCTATAAAATGGCTTACGTTATGGAAATAATACTCAAAAACGTCTTCCTTGGTTTTTGCAAGGCCAATCTTTTTAAGCTCCTCAAAATAATAGTCCTTGAGCATTTCATTTAAGTCGGGATAAAGCACGCCCGGTTTTATGTTGTCAATAACAAGCTGCTGGCCTTTTAAAACAATGTTGTAAATTTCTTTTTGCTTTTCTGTAAACTTGCCGCTTACAGGAAAAGTCCTTGAAATATCGCCGTTGTACCATTTGTACTGAGCTCCGGCATCAATAAGAATAAGGTCGTTATTGCCGGTTTTACAGTTGTTTTTCATATAATGCAGCGTCGTACCATTCATTCCTGAGGCTGCTATTGTCTGAAATGCCTTGTCAGTAACACCGTTTTTCTTAAGAATGTAATCGTAATTTGCCTCTATTTCATATTCCATCATTTCAGGCCTGCATTTTTTCATCATTTCTTCTACTCCGAGGCGTGTAATGTCAATTGCTTTTCTTAATCTCTCAATTTCCCAGTCTTCTTTTATTACACGCATTTCGGAAATAATAGGAAACAGGTCATCAAAAGCAGTGTCTTTGAAAATTTTTCTCATGCCTTCCGGAGTGTATGAAAACTCAAGGTCTCTTCTTTCACAGTCCAAAAATAGCGTTTTTGTGTTTTTAACACTGTTTTTCATATCCTGTTCAAAATCAGGGATAAATTTTATGTTTTCAATTCCGCTTATGTCCCTGCACTCGTCAGGAGTAAGCGTTGCCCCAATCCAACGTGCCGCCTGACCGTTATCCGGTTCAATGTAAAGAGTGTCTGAAACATTTCCGTTTTCTTTTTTGGCTGTGTAAATAATACGTTCCCTCTCAATCCCCGTCATGTAATAAAAATTTCTGTCAGGCGAAAACGGGTATTTTTCATCTCCTCTTTTAGTAGGGGCTTCTCCGGCAAAAAGAATTGCTAAATCCCCGTTTTCAATTTCATTATAAAGTTTTTTTCTGTTATTTATAAAATATTCTTTCAAAATTAACATCTCCCAAAACATATTCTGCAATTATTTTATCAGCAGTATTTAAAAAAAGCAATCTATGCTATACTAATTATGACTTTAAAAGGAGGAATTAAAATTTGGTATCTATAGAAAAATGTGAAAACTACGAATATGAAAACGTAAAGAAAGCCGTTAAAAAAAGTATTGAAAATATAGGCGGTCTTGAAAAATATATAAAAAAGGGTGAAAACGTGCTTTTAAAGGCAAATCTTATATTAAAAAAACACCCCGATGATGCAGCTACCACCCACCCTCAGATTGTAAGAGTGCTTGCAGAACTTTTAAAAGAATACGGCGCAAACGTGTTTATAGGTGACTCTCCCGGAGGTCCTTTTAATTTACAGTTATTAAAATCCCTTTATAAGTATACCGGAATGGAAAAAGCCGCCGCTCTTTCCGGAGCATCTCTTTGCTTGGACACGTCATCGTCTTCCGTAAGTAATCCAGACGGCGAAAAGCTCAAAAAACTTACAGTAACAAATATGGTGCTGAAGGCCGATAAAGTAATCTCAGTAGGAAAATTTAAGTCTCACAGAATGACAAGTCTTACCGGAGCAGTAAAAAACATGTTCGGCGCTATTCCCGGCACCACAAAAGCCGAATACCATTTTTTCTGTCAAAATATAGATGATTTTGCAAACAGTCTTATTGATATATGTCTTTATACAAAACCGGTTTTGTCTTTTCTGGATGCTGTTTACGGCATGGAGGGAAACGGCCCCACAGCAGGTGATAAGCGTTATATAGGAGCAATAATGGCAAGTGAAAATCCATTTGAGTTGGACCTTGCAATGACAAAAATGGCCGGCGCAAAACCTGACGACATTCCTATTGTAAAAGAGTCATTGCGTAGAAATCTCTGTTCTTTTGAAAAGCTCAAAATAATAGGAAATATAAATAATTTTATAATGGATGATTTTAAAATACCTAAGAATAAAAGTCTGCATTTTTTGGGAAATAATCCGCCGAAGTTTTTAAACGATTTCGTAAAACTTCATATGAATCCGCGTCCGGTTTTCAATAAAAGTTTATGTATCGGCTGCGGAGACTGTATGAGAAACTGTCCGGCAAAAATAATAACTATGAAAAACCATAGGCCGAAAGCAGATTTAAAAAAATGTATACGGTGCTATTGCTGTCAGGAGCTGTGTCCAAAAAAGGCAGTTTCAGTTAAAACACCTGTAATACTTAAATTGCTTTCAAAAATGTAAAAGCTATATAAGAATAAAAAATCAGGGATGCTTTTTGTAAATAAGCACCCCCTTAAATTTATCTGTAATTAAGTAAACCTTATTGCTAAATTTTCCGAATCTTTCAAAATGCGCTTGTAAACAAACTAAGACCGACAGGACTCTGCCCCGTCACTCTGCAAACCTTTTAGTACCGCAAAGATGTGCGGACGCCGGAGACGGATTTTGCTTGAAAATTACTGAAAGTAAAGGCTTGACCTAAATTATATAATGCCTTCGGCGCTAATATTTTTGTTTACCACAAAACTTATGTCTTTGTTTATACATAAAAGGAGGCACATATCCGGAATGCTTCACAAAAATTTATACATGTGAAAATTACAGTCTAAATGCTTCTTTTAATTTTGTGCATACTAAATCAAGCGCATCCCGTGCTTCCGGCAAAGTTCTTTGCATATTGAAAAATCCGTGAATAATTCCGTCATATCTTTTAAGGCATACGTCGGCGCCGGCATCTGATAAGTTCTTTGCATAATGTTCGCCTTCATCTCTTAACGGGTCATATTCCGATGTAATAATACATGCATCAGGAAGACCTTCAAAATTTTTAGCAAGCAGCGGCGAAGCCATAGGATTTTTAGCTTCACTCAAATCGTTTAAATAATTAGGAACAAAAAATTCGTTATTGTCTTCTGTTTGAAGCCTGTATCCCTTTGCGTTTTCCACTCTGGATAAAGGTTTTGTTTCTCCAAGTAAATCAAACATTGCATTAACTTCTACCTGATAAGCAATTGAAAACTCTTTTCTTTCTCTTGCAAGCTGAGTAACTACCGCTGTAATAGTCCCTCCGACACTGTCGCCGCCAATGGCAATTTTATCAGGCTGTATATTTAATTCTTCTGCGTTATCGCTTATCCATTTAACAACCTGATAACATTCCTCCACCGGCTCCGGAAACTTATGTTCAGGTGAAAGTCCGTAATCAATTGATATTACAGTGCAATTTACTTTGTTTGTTATTTTACGGCAAATCGAATCATAAACCTCAATGCTTCCGAGAACAAAACCGCCGCCGTGAACCCAGATAAATACAGGATGAATGCCATCGGTTTCAGGATTATAAATTCTTATTGGTGTATCCCTTTTAGAAGTTTTAACAGTTATGTTTTCTACAGAACCAACTTCAACTACATCACCTTTAAAATCATCCCAGCTTTTCATATAATATTCTCTTAATTGTTTAATACTTAGCTTTGAATAAAGGCTGTGGAAATCAGTTTCTAACAATTTATTAAATATAGGATTTAATGGCATTTATATTTCCTCCTTTTTTATTAATTCAGCAAAATCGGCACTTGCAGATTTTTCCGCCATGGTTTGCAAACCTTTAAATACTTGGTTTTTCATACTTTGGTTCATCCAATCGGTAGTATAATCCTCCCATTTTTTTAATAATGAGTAAAAATATTCTTTTTGGCTTTTTGCTTTATCTGTCAGGAAAAGTTTCTTGAACCTCCTGTCTTCCGCCACTTTTCGTATAACATATCCCTTTTCTTCAAGAGATTTGACTGTTCTGGCAGTTAATGCTTTATCAATCAGCAGCAAAGAAGATAATTCTTCTTGATTGATTCCCTCGTTTTCATATAAATTCATTAAAATAATGTGTTCCGAAAAATTAATGTCCACGTCTCTAAACGCGGCTGTGATGTAGGCCTGTGTTTGGCGGTTGAAAATACCAACATACCTTGCCAAAGATAATATATTTATACTATTACCTCCTTTCTTAATCTGACTATATTATATCCTTAACAGTTGACTTAGTCAACTATTATTTTAAATTTGTAATAAAAACATTCTAAGAAATTAATAAATAAAACCCCCATATCACAATTTGATACGGAGGTTTTAAGTCTTGGCTTAAACTATATAATTTGCTTTATTTCATTATGCTTAGTAATTCAAATGCTTTTTCTCTTGTAATGCTTAATCCCAATTTTTCTGTCTCCCGATTATACAAGATAGTCAGGTGTAGAAAGATATCTGTCACCTGTATCCGGAACAAGTGCAATTATGTTTTTACCCTTGTTTTCAGCTCTTTTTGCAAGCTCTATAGCTGCCCACACAGCGGCTCCGGCTGAAATTCCGGCAAGTATGCCTTCTTTTCTCGCAAGACGTCTTCCTGTTTCATATGCGTCCTCGTCTTTTACGGCTATTACTTCATCTACAATTTTTCCGTCATAATTTTTAGGAATAAAGTTTGCTCCTATGCCCTGAAGTTTATGAGCTCCGGCATAGCCTTTTGAAATCATAGGCGATGACGCCGGCTCAACAGCCACAATTTTAACTTTTGGATTCATTTTCCTTAAATATCTGCCCGTGCCGCTTAGTGTTCCGCCTGTACCGACGCCCGCTACAAATATGTCAGCCGTTCCGTCGGTATCGTTCCAAATCTCAGGGCCTGTGGTAGCTTCGTGAGCAGCAGGATTTGCCGGATTGTCAAACTGTCCCGGTATAAAACTTCCCGGTGTGCTTTTAGCAAGTTCCTCTGCTTTTTCAATTGAGCCCTTCATTCCGTCTTTGCCCGGTGTAAGTACTATTTTGGCGCCGTATGCTTTAAGAAGGTTTTGGCGCTCTACACTCATTGTGTCCGGCATTACAAATATGGATTTGTAGCCTTTTGAGGCACATATAGCTGCAAGGCCTATGCCCGTATTTCCGCTTGTAGGCTCTATTATTACGGCCCCGGCTTTTACAACGCCTCTTTTTTCGGCGTCTTCAATCATGCTTTTTGCAACTCTGTCTTTGGCGCTTCCGGCAGGATTTAAAAACTCAAGTTTACATAAAACTTTAGCCTCAAGTTTTTCTTCTTTTTCAATATTTTGTATTTCCACAAGAGGCGTGTTGCCGATTGTCTGAGTTATATCACTGTATATTTTCACTCTTTTTATTCCTTCCTTTCCCTTTATTTTATTTGATTATAACACATATATTAATTAATTTCCAAAAATTAACTTTTGTCATTTTTTTCTTTTTTAGTAATTTGTGATTCTTTTTTTGTATTCGGCCAGCAGTTATATTTAGCCATATTTGCAACGCCTTCTTTAAGAGAATAAGTTAGCACAACCCCGATTAACTCTGCAATTACCGTTTTAGAAAGAGAGTCTGCTATTTCCTCTCTGCCGCACCATGCCAAATAATAGCTGCACCAAACCCACATAGCGGAGTTAGCCAGTATAAATGACACCACGACTTTTGTAAATGTCAGTTTTTTGTTTTTTATCATCCAGCCAATGCACCAAACAAGAAACACAAGTGTTATTAAAAAAGCGATAATAGCCGCTCTTTTCAAATTAAACATCCCCGAATTTAGGCTTTGCTTATTCTTATTTGTGAGCGGCATGTATTTATTCGCCGAAGTCGTTTTCTTTTTCAGATTTTGCTTCCTGCAAAGCTTCGCTTATTCTGATTCCGACTTCCAGATAGTCGCAGCCAAGTATATTTTTTTCATCTTTTTCATCCTTTCTTATCAATATTTTTTTCAAAAATAACCACCTCTGCTTCAATGTAAAAATTCTTTTCTTGAATTTTATTTAATACCTTTTATAAATGTTTTGGTTACCCTAAAAAAATTTAACGCCAAATAAAAAAAGGCCGTCTAAATTGACAGTCTTTTTCATAAAATATACTTATTTTATACAAAGCAAGCATATCCAGCCATTTTCATTTTTGTTAATTTTAACCTGAGAAAAGCCCGATTGCTCCAATCTCGTTTTCAAATCTTCACCTGTATATATTTTCATTCCGTCAATCATATCAGTCCATTTCGTGTCGTTAGGATTGCCTGTTTCGCATACCACCAAAAACTGACCATTCGTTTTCAGCACTCTGAATATTTCGCTAAATGCACGTATAAGATTCGGCCAAAAATAAATGGTTTCAAATGCCGTCACTGCATCAAAAGTATCATTTTTAAATGGAATTTTACCAACATCAGCCTGCAGAATCCGGCAGTGCGATTTTTTAATCGCTTCTATATTTTTCTTCTTGCTGAACGCAACACTGTCAGCAGAATAGTCAATACCTGCCACAAACCCATTATGGCAGGCCGATAATAATTTTTCTATATTTGCTCCGCCTCCGCAGCCAACATCAAGCACATGTGCATTTGGTTTTAAATGTAAATAAGATAATCCCCAGCTTGCCAGCTTTGCATGGCCTTTGTTCATACCCTTAAGTATAAGCCATCCCATGGCCCCAATTGGTTTTCTGGTGTTTTGAAATAATTTTTTTAACATATTTGCACCTCACTTAAGCAAACCATAGTTAGTTATAACTAACTATGGTATACCATAAAACTACGTGTTTAACAAGAACAAATTTTTTATCAGAGCAAAAATCATACTAATATTAATCTGCTTCCAATTGCCTTAATTGCCATTGATTTTATTCGGCATTCATCCTCTGCATAAATTTTTCTGTTTTTTTCTTAACTCTCTGCAAAGCATTATCAATTGATTTTTCAGGCTTTCCCGTAATCTCAGAAATAGAGCTGTAGCTTTTTCCCTGTAGATAAAGAGATAGAACACGTGATTCAAATTTGCTTAGTTCCCTGGCAAAATAGTTTACCATTACGTTTTTGTTTTCCATACCTATAAAAATGGCCTCGGGACTTGTAATTTCCTCCGGCTCAATAAAGTCCATAAATGTCTCTTCCTCGTCATCCTCATATACTTTTTTATTAAGAGAAATAGAGGAATTAAGAGGTATGTGCTTTTGTCTTGACGCCGCTTTTATAGCCGAAATCATTTTACGGTTAACACAAAGCTCGGCAAACTTTTTAAAAGCAATTCCTCTTTCCGGCTGAAAATCTCTTACGGCTTTATAAAGCCCAATCATTCCTTCCTGAATTATGTCCTCGCGGTCGGCACCCATAAGAAAGTACATGCGCGCCTTGCTTTTTACCATACTTTTATATTTGTTCATTACGAAATCAAGAGCAAGAGTATCGCCCTTCACAGCTTTTTCAATTAATAGTTCATCACTTAAAGTGCTATATATTTCTTCCTTCACTTATCATAACTCCATATCTTATTTCTGCCTTCGCATTTTTTCAAGCTGTTTCCTTGTTTTATGATCCAGATTATCCATAAGAAGATTATTTTTAGGCGGTCTGTTTTCAATAAATTCTTCTCGCATTGCTTTATTGGAAGCTTCCACCTCAAGCTTAAGCTCACGGGCCGAAATTCTTGTAGCGCCGTTTCCGAGAATTATAATCTGTTCAAGACCGTCGGATGTAGCCACTCTTATTTTAACTTCTTTGGGCATACGTGTTACGGTCTTTTCAATATAATGGTCTGCTGTTTCGGCCTCTTTTGTAAATACCACATATATATTTTCGTATTTTTCTACGCTTCCTATACTTCCTTTTACAAGATATCCGTCAAAAACAACTATTACCGTAACTTTGCTGTTAAAACCCTGATAATTGCTCATTATATCAAGTAGCTTTTGCCTCGCACTTTCAAGACTTATTTCCGATAGGCTCCAAAGTTCATCCCACGCGTGTATAATATTATACCCGTCCACAAGAAGATATTCTCTTGCTAAACTCATTTGTTTCTCCTCTGTCTAACTACTTCGTACATAAAAAGCGCAGCCGCAACAGACGCGTTAAGACTCTGGATGTTTCCAAGCATAGGTATTGAAACCGTAAAATCGCATTTTTCTTTAACAAGCCTTCCAACACCTTCACCCTCACTTCCTATAACAAGGGCTATAGGTCCCTTAAGGTCAGTATCAAAATAATTTGTTCCGTCCATATCGGCACATGCAATCCATATGCCTTCTTTCTTAAGCTCATCAATAGTGTTTGCTATGTTTGTAACTTTCGCCACCGGAACATATTCTATGGCACCTGCCGATGTTTTGGCTACGGTTGCCGTAAGACCAACCGAACGTCTTTTTGATATTATAACACCGTCGGCACCAGCTGCGTCGGCGGTTCTCAGTATTGCGCCTAAGTTATGAGGGTCCGTTATTTCGTCAAGTATTATAATAAACGGATCCTTTCCTTTTTCTTTTGCCGACGCAATTATATCCTCAACCTCAACATAGTTATGAGCCGATACAATAGCTATTACTCCCTGATGGTTTTTGGTCTGGCTTATTTCGTCAAGACGTTTTCTTTCAACCTGCTGTACAACAACGCCTCTATCAGATGCCATTCCCATTATGCGTCTTATAGTGCCTTCGGTGTTGCCTTTGGCAACCATTATTTTATCAATATCTCTGCCGCTTTTGAACACCTCAAGTATAGCGTTTCTGCCTTCAACCTGATTTTCATTTAATGGCTTCTCCTGTTTGTCATCCTGTTCTTTTCTTTCGTTCAAAGTTTATTCTCCTTTATTTTCATCAGCTATGCCTGCCTTAAAAAGCTCAATGGCTCTGTCAAGCCTGTCATGCAGATACAAATATCCAAAAAGTGCTTCAACGCCTGTTGCATGCCTGTAATCGGAAATGTCGGCGTTTTTAGGTGATGTAAAACTTTTGGCGTTTCTGCCCTTTTTTAGAATCGACATTTCCTCGTCACTAAGCATGTTTTCTATTTTAAAATACATCTCTGCTTGGGATTTTGCTTTTACAATTTGGCTGCTTTTTCTGTGCAGCTTATTTACTGGGGCATTGCCAAATGATAAAACAAGCGTTCTTACAATAAGCTCAAACACGGCGTCGCCTATATACGCAAGCACGAGAGGCGAATAATCATTTATATGGCTTTTGTCAAATGCGTCTAAAATAATACTCATATTTAGCTCCTAAACCATTGTACTCCCTGACGAGTATCTTTTATTGTTATACCCATTTGTGATAATTTATCTCTTATTGCGTCGGCTTTGGCAAAATCTTTGTTTTTCTTTGCCTCTGTTCTTTGTGCTATAAGAGCCTCTATTTCAGATTTGTCACTGTCTTTAATAGCCTCTTTTTCCTTATTAATTCCAAGACATTCGGTAAGGTCGGTAAGTGTTTTCATTTCAAGCTCGGCAAATTCTTTAGACATTTTTCCGTCTTTTATATTTTTGTTTATCGATTTTACAAGCTCGTAAATTGCCGTAATAGCGTCGGCAGTATTAAAATCATCATCCATAGCATTTTCAAACTGCTTAACGTATTTTTCAGTTTCGGCTTTCATTTCGTTTTCAGAATCCGTTATATTTCCTGTGCTGTTTTCAATATAGTGCAAAAGGTCGCTGTTGCAGTTTTTGATACGGTCAAGACCGTTTTGAGAAGCCTGAAGCAGCTCACGGCTGAAATTAAGAGGGCTTCTGTAATGTCCGTTTAAAATAAAGAACCTTATTACGTCATACGGAAATTCCGCTGCAATTTCTCTTACAGTAAAAAAATTTCCGAGGGATTTTGACATTTTAACGTTGTCAACCATAATATACGCGTTATGGAGCCAGTATTTTGAAAATTGCTTTCCTGTAGCAGCTTCGCTTTGAGCTATTTCATTTTCGTGATGAGGAAAAATAAGGTCCTCGCCTCCGCAGTGAATGTCAATTGTATCGCCGAGATATTTTTTAGCCATTACGGAACATTCAATATGCCAGCCGGGTCTGCCTTCACCCCAAGGCGACTGCCATTTAGGCTCACCCGGTTTAAAAGGTTTCCATAGCACAAAGTCGGTAGGATTTTTTTTGGCTTCGTCAAGCTCAACTCTTTCGCTTGCGCCTTCTATAAGCTCGTCAAGTTTCTTTTTTGAAAGCTTTCCGTAATCTTTAAATTTTTTCGTGTCATAGTATACTGTTCCGTCATGAACATAAGCATAGCCTTTGTCAATAAGAGTCTGTATCATGTCGATTATACCGTCCATTTCTTCAGTTACTCTCGGATGATGAGTTGCTCTTTTTACGTTCAGTCCGTCGGCGTCGGTAAAGGCTTCTGTAATATATCTGTTTGCAATTTTGCTCATGGTTGAGTGCTCTTCATTTGCCTTCTTAATTATTTTATCGTCAACATCTGTAAAATTCTGAATATATGTCACGTCGTATCCTTTGTATTCCAAATAGCGGCGTACAGTGTCAAATACAACATACGGTCTTGCGTTTCCGATATGGATATAATTATAAACAGTAGGACCGCATACATACATTTTTACTTTTCCGGGCTCAAGAGGTACAAATTCTTCTTTTTTTCGTGTAAGCGTATTATACAGTTTCATATTGCTGCCTCCAATTTGTCTTTGCTGTCTTTATTATCGTCCTTATTTACTCCTTTTTCAAGAGCATCAACTCTATTTTTAAGATTATCTATTTCGTCTTGAATAACATCCGGTATTTTAAGCTGGTCAAGAGTATCCGAAGGATGTGCGCTTTCTGAATTTTTCTCGTAAGATGTACTCCATCTTGCAGGCACGCCAACCGCCGTTACGTTATCCGGAACATTTTTAAGCACAACAGAGCCTGAGCCTATTTTTACATTATTTCCTATTTTTATAGGACCTAAAACCTTGGCACCGGAACCAATCATAACATTGTTTCCTATAGTCGGGTGTCTTTTGCCAACATCTTTGCCGGTGCCGCCAAGCGTTACGCCCTGATAAAGCAAAACATTATCTCCAATTTCGCATGTTTCGCCTATTACAACTCCCATACCGTGGTCAATAAAAAAACCTTTTCCTATCTTAGCTCCCGGATGTATCTCGATTCCAGTAAGGAATCTTGAAATCTGAGAAATAAGCCTTGCAGTAAAATACATTTTTTTCAGATAAAATTTATGTGCAATCTGGTGGCTAAGTATTGCCCAGAAGCCTGAATAAAGAAATACTTCAACTGTTTTCTTTATAGCCGGATCTTTTTCTTTTACAACTTTTATTTCTTCACTTATAAATGACATATTAAATTCCTCCCAAATTAGCTGTACAAAAAAAACCGCCTCTGAAAAATTTTCAGAGACGGATAGTTTACCGTGGTTCCACTCTAATTACAGCATATACGCTGTCACTCGAATCCTTTAACGCAGGTCACGTCCAAACGGAAACTCCAAAAATGCACTTCGCTGACTTCATCACAGACGGCTTTCAGCACTGCACCGCCCTCTCTGGGAAAATCTGTCAGTTACTCTTTTTTCTTCACAGTCTTTAAACAATATTTTTTTCTATTAAACATACACAGTTTGCGGCAATGCCTTCTTCATGTCCCGTAAAACCGAGACCCTCTTCGGTTGTTGCCTTAACATTAACATTATCAATGTCGATTTTAAGACAATCGGCAATGTTTTTTCTCATAGCGTCGATATGCGGCCGCATTTTCGGTTTCTGAGCTATAATAGTTGCATCAATATTGATAATAGCATACTTTTTCTGATTAATCAAGTAGGAAACTTTTTCTAAAAGCTTTAAAGATGAAATACCGCTGTATTTTTCATCGGTATCCGGAAAATGTTTGCCTATGTCGCCCAGCGCCGCAGCACCGAGTATCGAGTCCATTACGGCATGCAAAAGCACGTCTGCATCGGAATGCCCCAAAAGGCCAAATTCGTAATCAATCTTTACACCGCCTAATATAAGTTTTCGGCCTTTTACAAGACGATGAACATCGTATCCGTAGCCAATCCGCATTAATTTTCAACTCACTTATTCATTTTTGACATAAACATAGTCATAACAATCATTAAAGCACATAAAATTATGGCTATAAAAGGCAGTATACTAAAACCCTTTCTGTACATCCTTACAATAGCAATTATCAGTATTAAAACAAACGGTAAAGACATTATTATTTTAGTTTTCATATCATATTACCATTACCGGCATTTTAAGCCGCCCCTTCTCTTTGATAATATAATTATACACTAAAATACAGTCACTGTAAAACATAAATACATATTTCGACATATATACATATATGTTTTGATTTGTCTGTCTTAATATAACGCATATATATCATTTAAAAATACATTTCCACATGTATTATTTTTGTTAAAGTATGCTCATATTAAGACTTTTAATGTCGTTTGAAAAAGCTATTACGGCGTCATGAGACAGCTCATTTAAGTCACGGCCGTAATTTTTAAATTTCGCAAGTACGCTGTCAGGCACCGTTATGGCGTCCACACCAAGTTTTTCGGCTTCAATTATATTATAAAACTCTCTTGTACTTGCCCATAATACCATAAGATTTTTGTTGTCGCGGCTCATATCAACTGCTTTTTTTACTATAGGCATAGGGTCTGCGCCTGTATCAGCTATTCTTCCTGCAAAAATTGACAAAAAACAAGGTGTATTAGGATTTACGTTTTTTATAAAACTTTCAACTTGACTGTCTGTCATAACCGTAGTTATATTGACTTTTATGCCGTCATCAGTAAGTTTTTTTACAAGAGGAACAGTAGATTCATACTTTGTGGTCATAGACGGAATTTTAACAAATACATTTTTTCCAAGGCCGCTTATAACCTTTGCTTCTTTTTCCATTGTATTCAAATCATCGGCAAAAACCTCAAATGAAATAGGCAAATCAGGTATATTTTCAACAATGTTTTTCGCAAAAGCTTTATAATCTTTAACTCCGGCCTTTTTAATAAGAGACGGATTAGTCGTAAAACCGCTTACTATGCCGTCCTTATACTGTGCCTTCATCTTATCGGCTTCGGCGCCGTCAGCAAAAATTTTAATCTTGAAATCATATTTCATTTATGTCTCCTCCATTTTCTGCGGTTTCTAATAATATTACACCTTATGAAAAATAATATCAAGAAAAACGCTGATTTACGTTTATTATGCGCCACATGTGCGTAAGCTAAGCTTGTCTAACATAAACAGTTAAGTATTAATCTCTTAATTTTACACTTTCTCATAAATTTTCATACCTACCGCAAGCATATCATCGCGGCATTTTCCGTTTTGCAGTGCCTTTGCTCTGTTAACCATTTCAGAACAAATATCCGAGGCAGTTCTTTTTCCGGAATTTAATATGTCTTTTAAAAATTCAGAGCTGTTTTCAATGCAGTCTGTAATTCCGTCCGTTACAAGTATTATCATATCCCCGCCTTCAACTTCAAATCCGGTAATCTCTGGCTCTGCTTTAGACAGTACGCCCACAGGAAGCGACGAGCTTTTTATTTCCTCTGTATTTCTGCCGTGTATTATAAAAGCCGATGCTCCGCCGTTTTTTATCACTCTTCCTCTTCCGGAATGCATGTTAATACAGCATATGTCAAGAGTTGTAAACATTTCGTTGTTGTTTTTGCCAAAAAGTATTGAGTTTAAGGCTTCCGACGCTGTTTCGGCCTGTACTCCGGCTTCGCAGAACAGTCTTAATATGTCTACGGCTTTTTTACTTTCGTCTCTTGCCTGAGTTCCGGAGCCCATTCCGTCCGCAACTGCCGCGGTTAGCATGCCGTATTCGTTTTCATATACCAAATAACTGTCGCCTGATACCTCAGAGCCGTCCCTGCGGCATGAGGAATAGGCATATTTGTACCCGAAGATATCATTTTCTATAAATGCAAGCATACCATCTTTGGCGTCCGTCTGCTTTATTCTTCTCATACTTCTTCCCGAAACAGAGTTAATAAGAGGCAGAAGTTCCGATTGCTTAGGCTTTTTCTTGCCTTCCGTAATTCTTATGTTTAGCCTTCCGGCGTTGTCCAAAAATGTAACTACGCTTTTTGTTTTAAACCCTTTATCCTCAAGCTTCTTTGAAATGTCCGACGAAATTTTTTCTTCTTTTTCACCAAATATAATATCGCATTTTAAATTTGAGAAAATGTCAGCCGCTGAAAAAAGCTGGTCACTGATTATATTTTTACTGTTTTCAATTTTTTTGTCAATTTTTTCACCGTTTTTCATATCGGAACATATTTTTTCCAAAAATTTAGAAAGTTTGTTTTGTTTAACACAGTATTTTGAAAAGTCGCTCGGAATTTCATTAATATTTATGTGTCCCTTTCTCTCATACTGCGAAATCATTTCATAAAACGCATGTCCAGTGTCTACGCTGCGTGTTTTCCAACAGTAAAGACACATCTGACAGTTGTCACACATCTCTTTGGCTGCCACATCAATAAGTCTGTTTGTCTTTTTGCCGTATTCGTCGGCGGGTTCATCATTTGTTTTAAACGCCTTGGCAAGGCTTCTTAAAGCCGTAGAAAACTGCTTAACCTTTTCATCTGCCGTTTCCTTTACATTTTCAACATAATCTGACGGTCCAGTTTTTACGTCAGATACATAATTTATAATACCGCATATAGTTTTTTCGGGAACAGCCATAAACATAAAAGCTCCTACAACTGCGCCAAACGCTATATAAAGGTTTGTGTTTATGCCGGTAAAAAAACCGACCGCCGCACAAGATATTGCAAATACAAGCAGCATTTGAGACCGGCTTTTGCCGAAAAAAATACAAATTGAAGACGAAAACAAAAGCAAAGGCAAAAGAGTAAAATTGCCTGAAAACGCATATATCGATAAACCTGTAGCAATCGAAAACAACAAACTGTAAATCATATCGGCATAATATGAGCATATAAGCTGTATAAAAACCGCTATCGCAATGCATATACCGGCAACGTATTTGCCGTATAAGAAGAGAGAGCCTTCTGCTGCAGATATGTATAAAAGCCAGCAGGTTAAATCTTGGCTTTTTATTTTTCTTCGGCTGCTTATACTCTTAATACATTCCGCAGCGTTTAAAAATAATATAGTAATAGGAAACACTAAAAGACATTCAAATAAGCCGTTAAAAAACACTCCGGCATCGCCGCTTATTACGGTATCTGTTAGCGCAGCCGCAAGTGCACAGCCTGAGGAAGTCAAAGCCATAATTTTGGAATTTTTTATTTTTTTGTTCTCAAATATGTATCCGCATATTAAACATAGTATTATGGCAAAAGCATGTCCGGCTTTAAATTCCGCCCGAGAAAGCATAAGCCCCGCAAATGCGCATAATCCGGCAGGATAAAACACATATCCAAAACAGCTTACGGCTAAAAGAGACGGTATGCCAAACGGCATTACGCTTCGGTTATACACTGCCGATTGCAGTATAAAGCATGATATGCATACAGATACTCTGCTCAATATTTCAGCTTTGTTTAAGTTTATTTTCTTGAAATTTTTTATTGTTTTAATCTCCGCATTCGCTTTTTCTGCTGTATTCAACACTATCACCTCACTTGATGATTATAATCCACAGTAAATAAATAATATGTCGAAACAGCTACGCACTGGAAAATTTTTATATAGATTTCAGTCATAAGAAATAAAAAAAGACAGCAAATTATACTCATCTGCTGTCTAATACTTTTTTACTTCAACAACTATATAAATTAATCGTCATAATCATCAAAATCAACGTTTTTAAATTTGTATACTTTAATATTATCTTCTCTTTTTCTGCTCTTGCCGCTTTTTTTCTTATTTAACTCACTGTGTTTTCTTTTTTCAGCCTCCGCATCCCTTTCAAGTCTTCTTATTCTATCGTATTTGTCACATTCAGACATTTTCTTTGACACTTTACTCTCCCCTTGATATTTGTTTTTGTGCTGAACTTTAATACATTAAAATAAAAACATATTATGGTTTTTATATATTTTCACTACTTTCGGCAATATAATAATAAAAAAATCTACTTAATTATTGTTCAAAATAATGAAAATGTCAATAATTTATTCAAAATCTCTTGATAAATGCAAAAAAATGTATATACTGAAAATATAACTATCGAATAAAATTTAATTGTATTTTAAATACATTTTATTAAGGGAGGAAGATAAAATGAAGCAGAAGCCGGTTACATTATCAAAAGCAGATTACGCAATACTAAATTCGTATAAAATTTTAGCTGAGGGCCTTGCGGAATATCTTGGTGAAGGTTGTGAAGTAGTAATACACAGTCTCGGAAATCTTGAGCACTCTGTAATAAAAATAATGAATGGACAGCATACCGGTCGTAAAGAGGGGTCACCAATAACTGATTTAGGTCTGTCTATGATAAAAAATCTCAGTGACAGCGAATCCTGTCATCATATGGCGTATTTCAATAAAACATCAGACGGAATTCCTTTAAAAAGTTGTTCTATAGCAATAATGGGTGAAAAAGGTTACGTTATAGGGCTTTTATGTATTAATTATTATCTTAATACGCCGCTTTCGGAATTTCTTTTAAGATTTGATGCAAATAATAATGATACACACTCTACAACATTTGCAGAAAGCTTTGTAGATGATGTTGATGAGCTTCTTAAAATATCGCTTAAAGAAGCATCAGATATTGTTTATAATGACCGTACAATTACAACATCAAATAAAAACAAGGAAATTATAGCAATATTAAATGACAAGGGTATTTTCAACTTTAAAGATTCAGTTGTTAAAATTGCCGATATGATGGGCATTTCAAAAAACACCGTCTATATGCATATAAGAAATATTACGAAAAAAGATAACGATTAATAAAGATTAGGCAAATACCAAAAATATTAATTAAGATTAAAATGTAAAAAACGCAGCTTATTGCTATTAAACATAACAATAATAAAGCTGCGTTTTTGTAAAAATACCGGAAAATCTAAACTTTGCAAATAATTGTTTTAATTGTTTTTATTTAATGCTTTTTTTGTCATTTTGAGACATGATAATTTTCATGGCTGTTATTTATATATAAAATTAATTTTAGCATTTTATTTATTTTCCTTTTTGCTCTTAAAATAGGCTTAACAGATATGTAAAAATATATAAAAAACTGTAACACTTTTTCTAAATTATAAATATAAAATTACATCCAAGAAAGCCACAGCGGTAAACGCCTGCAGCTTTTTAAAGTTTAAATTTAATCATATTTTTATTCTTCAAATTCTCCAAACTTCCTAAATCTCTCGTATCTTTCTTTAAGAAGCTCATCAATAGGTTTTGCACAAAGCACCTTGAATTCCTCAATAAGGTCCTTTTTTATAAAGTCAGTTGTATATTCAACATTGTTTTCTATTCCTTCCGGTGCTTCGGGTATGATTTTTTCAATAACACCGTTTGCAAGAAGGTCTGTTGCCGTAATTTTCATAAGCTCGGCAGCCTCACTGCTTCTTGAAGGGTCACGCCATAATATCGATGCAAAGCCCTCTGGAGAAAGAACGGCATACATTCCGTTTTCAAGCATCCATACTCTGTCTCCGGCAGCCATTGCAAGAGCTCCGCCGCTTCCGCCTTCGCCTATAAAAATACTTATTATAGGAGTTTTAATTCCTGCCGATTCAAAAAGGCATCTGGCTATAGCCTCGCCCTGACCGCGTTCCTCGGCGCCTTTTCCGGGATATGCTCCGGAAGTATTTATAAATTCAACAATAGGACGGTGAAATTTTTCTGCCTGTTTCATAAGCCTTATTACTTTTCTGTACCCGTCTGGATTGGGAGAACCAAAACGTCTTGATACATTTTCAGCAACGGTATGGCCTTTTTGTATGCCAACTACCGTAACAGGCATCCCGTCAAGTGACGCAATACCACCAACCATTGCACAGTCATCGGCAAAACATCTGTCCCCGTGAAACTCTAAAAAATCATCAAATATTTTTTCTATGCAATCAAGTGAAGAAGGTCTTGAAACTTTTCTGGAATTAAAAAGTATTTCAGAAGCTCTGCTCATTTTAATCAACCTCCTTCGGACAATGAAGCTTTAAAATAGTGACAAGAGTGCTTTTCATGTTGCGTCTATCTACAATCTTGTCTACAAAACCATGTTCCATCTGAAATTCAGCGCTTTGAAAATCAGGAGGAAGCTTTTCATTTATAGTGCCTTCAATAACACGTCTTCCGGCAAAACCAAGTATGGATTTAGGTTCGGCAAGTATAATATCGCCTAAATTTGCAAAGCTTGCGCTTACGCCGCCTGTTGTAGGGTCTGTTATAACCGAAACATATAAAAGCCCTGCATCGCTGTGTTTTCTAACGGCGGCTGATGTTTTGGCCATCTGCATTAAGGATATTATGCCTTCCTGCATTCTTGCTCCGCCGGATGTGGTAAAAATAATCATAGGCAGTTTCATTTCAGTTGATTTTTCTATTGCTCTTGTAATTTTTTCGCCTACAACCGAACCCATTGAGCCCATCATAAAATTACTGTCCATTACGGCAATAATAGCCTTATATCCGCCTATGGTACATTTTCCTGTAACCACTCCGTCTTTAAGGCCGCTTTTTTCTCTTGCTTTTTCAAGCACTTTTTCATAATCCGGATAGCCCATAGGATTTTTTGCCGTCATATCGGCGTCAAATTCTTCAAAGCTTCCCTCATCGCATGTAATATTTAGCCTGTCTCTGGCACCTATGCGGAAATGTCCACCGCATTTTGGACATATTTGAAATTCATCCATTTCTTTTTTGTAAATGGTTGATGAACAATGTCTGCATTTTACCCATAAACCATTGGGTATTATAGGACTGTCGGAATAATCTTCCTCAGCTCTTGCATGACGATTGTACTGTGCGGTTTTGCCGAGAGGTATATAATTTTTCTTTTTAAAGAGATTCATTTAGATGTCACCTGTCATTTAATAATTTCCCTGGCAATAAAGCCTGTATCAAAATTTCCCTCCAGATACTTCTCATTTGTAAGTATCTTTTCCTGAAACTCAATATTGGTATCAACGCCTTCTATTACAAATTCGTAAAGACATCTGCGCATCTTTTCAATGGCTTCCTGCCTTGTCCTTCCGTATGTTATAACCTTAGCTATCATAGAATCATAATACGGCAATATGGAACATCCGGCGTAAACGGCACTGTCAATCCTTACTCCGAGAGTACCTCCCGGAACAAGAAGATATTCAAGTTTTCCCGGTGAAGGTGCAAAATTTCTGTCAGGATTTTCGGCGTTTATACGGCATTCAATTGCATGCCCTGTTATTTTTACATCATCCTGAGTAATAGAAAGTTTTTTGCCCTCGGCTATTCTTATTTGCTCTTTTACAATATCAATACCCGTAACCATTTCAGTTATAGGATGTTCAACCTGAATACGGGTATTCATTTCCATAAAGTAAAAATTACCGTTTTTGTCATATAAAAACTCTATTGTACCGGCATTTTTGTACCCAACCGCTTTTGCAGCACGTACAGCCGCTTCGCCCATTTTTTTTCTTGTTTCTTCGTTAAGCGCCGGTGACGGTGATTCTTCAAGCACCTTTTGGTTTCTTCTTTGCAGGGAACAGTCTCTTTCCCCCAAATGTATTATGTTGCCGTGCTCATCACAGAGTATCTGTATTTCAATATGTCTTGCGTTTTCGATAAGTTTTTCCATATACATGTCATCATCACCGAAAGCAGCTTTGGTTTCTGATTTAGCACTTATAAAGGCATCCTCAAGTTCTTCTTCAGAACGTACTATCCTTATACCCTTTCCGCCGCCTCCGGCGGAAGCCTTTACCATAACAGGATAGCCAAGCTTTTTTGCCATGTCTTTTGCCTGATGTATGTTTTCTATTACACCGTCGCTTCCAGGTATAACAGGAACTCCGGCTTTAATCATAATATTTCTTGCATTTGATTTATTACCCATGGCGTTAATTATATCAGCATCCGGGCCTATAAATTTTATGTTACATTCAGCACACATTCCGGCAAAAATAGCATTTTCCGCAAGAAAACCGAATCCCGGATGTATAGCCTGAGCTTTTGTGGCAACGGCAGCGCTAATTATATTTTTCATATTAAGGTAGCTGTCAGCGGCTTTGGCCGGGCCTATACAAATTGCCTCATCGGCAAGCTGAGTATGCAGCGCATCTCTGTCTGGCTCCGAAAATACCGCAACTGTAGCAATGCCCATTTCACGGCATGCCCTGATAATTCTAACAGCAATTTCCCCTCTGTTTGCAACTAAAATTTTCTGAAACAATTCAGTGTCACCTCAAATCATCCTATAAGGAATGTGATTTCAGCCTCACAGGCTTTCTTGCCGTCCACATAAGCAATTCCCTTGCCTATACCGGCATTTAATTTAAGTTTTATTATTTCCACTTCGATTCTGAGAGTATCTCCCGGAACAACCTGTTTTCTGAATTTTGCTTTGTCAATTCCGCCGAAATAGGCAATTTTCCCCTTAAACTCATCTTTCGAAAGTACGGCATAAGCACCTGCCTGAGCCATGGCCTCCACTATAAGCACACCAGGCATTATAGGTTTTTGAGGAAAATGTCCCACAAAATACGGCTCATTCATTGTAACATTCTTTATGGCAACAACCCTTTTGCCTTCTTCCAATTCTTCAATTCTGTCTATCAGAAGAAACGGCGGTCTATGAGGCAGCACCTTCATTATATCATTAATATCTGCAATCATAATAACTGTCCTCTCCGCTTTATCAGCCTATTACAAAAAGCGGCTGTCCGTATTCAACAAGCTGCTCGTTTTCAACACAAACCTCAAGCACTTCACCGTCAAACTCGCTTACTACTTCGTTCATAATCTTCATAGCCTCAATTATGCAAAGCACATCACCTTTTTTGACTTTTTTGCCTACAGGTGCGTATACCGGCTTTCCCGGTGCGGCACTGTTGTAAAACGTGCCTACAAGAGGTGCTTTAACAACATTTCCACTTATAGTCTTTTTTTCTTCTTCAGCAGTGTCCTCCTGTTCTTCTTTAGAAGACAATGTCGATTCCTGCTTAACAGGAGCGTCATAAGATTCTTTATTTTCCTTAGGCATGTGATTCAAAGTGCCTGTTTTATTCATTTTAACATTGCAATTATCAAGAGAAAGCTCAAAATTTTTAAGGCTTGACTTATCTATTATTGAGATAAGTTCTTTAACTTCATTGAAATTCATTTTCAGTCCTCCCATTTTTTAAAGCATAAAACGGCATTGTGTCCGCCAAATCCGAGAGAATTTGAAAGAGCATATTTAACCTTCATGCTTCTTCCGACATTAGGAACATAATCAAGGTCACATTCCTCGTCAGGTGTTTCGTAGTTAATAGTCGGCGGAACAAAATCACATTGAACAGCCTCTATGCATGCTATAGCCTCTATAGCTCCGGCCGCACCAAGAAGATGCCCTGTCATTGACTTTGTACTGCTTATTGCAACTTTTTTCGCATAATCCCCCATAGCAAGCTTTATAGCAGCCGTTTCACCGCTGTCGTTTGCCTTTGTGCTTGTTCCGTGGGCATTTATATAATCGACCTCGTCAGGAGTTATGCCGGCGCTTTCCATTGCCATTTTCATAGCTTTTGCAGCTCCGCTTCCGTCAGGGCATGGAGCCGTAATATGGTATGCGTCGCTTGTCGAGCCGTATCCCACTATTTCAGCATATATTTTTGCTCCTCTTTTCTTGGCATGTTCAAGTTCTTCAATAATAAGCATGCCGGCTCCGTCGCCCATTACAAAACCGTCACGGTTTTTATCAAACGGTCTGCAAGCTTTTTTAGGGTCCGGATTTCTTGAAAGAGCCGTAAGGTTGGTAAATCCGGCTACGCCTATAGGTGAAATTGAGGCTTCTGCTCCTCCTGCAAACATTATATCCTGATATCCGTCTTTAATTTTCAGATAAGCCTCTCCAATTGAGTTTGTACCAGTAGCACATGCCGATACTACGTTTGCGCTTATTCCTCTTGTTTTAAATCTTATAGACACGTTTCCTGCCGCCATATTGCTTATTGTCATAGGCACAAAAAGAGGTGAAACCTTTGAAGGTCCCTTGTTAACTATTTTCATTACCTGCTCGTTCATTGTAAAAAGGCCGCCTATGCCGCTTCCCACTATAGCTCCGAATCTGTCATGATCTATTTCATCCTCTTTTAAACCACTCATGTCATATGCCTGCTGTGCAGCAGCTATTGCGAAAAGAGAATACATATCATTTCTTTTTACTTCTTTTCTTGGAACATACATTTCAGGGTCAAAGTTTTTTACTTCTCCCGCAATTTTCACTTTAAAGTCTGAGGCATCGAATTTAGTAATAAAATCTATGCCGTTTACACCGTTTTTAAGGTTTTCCCAAAATTCTTCTGTTGTATTGCCGATAGGCGTCACAGCGCCCATTCCAGTAACTACACATCTTCTTTTCATTATTTAACCCCCATAAGTCAGTTCATAACCATTCCGCCGTCAACGTTGAGCACTTGTCCTGTTATATATCTGTTTTCAGCCAAGAACACAACTGCCGAAGCTACATCCTCCGGCTTTCCGGCAGCCTTTAGAGGTATATTGTCGGTCATCTTCTTTTTCTGTTCATCATTAAGCACATTTGTCATATCCGTTTCAATAAAGCCCGGAGCAACGGCGTTGCATGTAATGCCTCTTGAGGCAAGCTCTCTTGCCGTTGACTTTGTAAGACCTATTATGCCGGCTTTTGAAGCAGCATAGTTTGCCTGTCCCGCATTTCCTATCAGTCCCACAACAGATGATATGTTTATAATAGCGCCTTCTTTTTGCCTGAGCATTATTCCGGCCGCATGTCTCGTGGTATTAAATGCACCCTTAAGATTTGTGTTTATTACAGAATCAAAATCAGCCTCGCTCATTCTCATAAGCAAACCGTCTTTAGTAATTCCTGCATTGTTTACAAGCACATCAACAGAGCCCATTTCTTTTTTAGCTGTTTTAACAAGCTCCTCTGCCTCATTAAATTTGCTTACGTCACTTTTTATTGCAAGACATTTTACTCCCAAAGCAGTTATAGTGTCAATTACTTCCTGTTTAATGTGGCTTCTGTAATTTATAACAATATTACAGCCTTTTTTTGCTAAAGCCACAGCTATAGCAAAACCAATGCCTTTTGCCGCTCCAGTTATTACGGCAGTTTTTCCCTTTAACATTTATTTTCCTCCTGACTAATCACTTTTTTATATCTCCAAGAGTTCTTTCAAGTGATTTTATGTCCTCCACGTTAAATATTTTAACACCTTTTACAGTGCGTTTTACAAATCCGCTTAAAGTTTTTCCCGGACCGACCTCAATAAATGTGTCAACACCATTTTCATAAAGATACCTTACAGTATCTTCCCATTTTACAGGATTCATAACCTGTTTTACAAGTGTATCTGAGATATCTTCCGTTTTTTCTATAGGCATGCCTGTTACGTTTGTGATTACAGGTATACGCATATCATTTATATTTATTTTTTCAAGCTCAAGTGCAAGTTTATCAGCGGCAGGCTTTAAAAGAGCTGTGTGGAAAGGTCCGCTTACTTTTAGTTTTACAGTCATTTTGGCTTTTCTTTCTTTTAAAATAGCCGCTGTTTTTTCCACAGCTTCAGCTTCTCCGGCAATTACAATCTGTCCCGGAGCGTTAAAGTTTGCAGGAGAAACATATCCGAACTTTCTGCCTTCCTCACATGCTTTTATAACCGTTTCCCTGTCAAGTCCAATTATTGCGTACATTGCACCCTTGCCCTCAGGAACAGCCTCCGTCATAAATCGGCCTCTTTTTCTTACAAGACGGACAGCATCTTGAAAATCAAAAACACCGGAACATACATCAGCCGAATATTCTCCAAGGCTTAATCCTGCTGCATAGTCAGGCATTATGCCTTTTTCCTCAAGAACTTTCATGGCCGCTATACTCATTGTAAGTATGGCAGGCTGTGTAAATTCCGTTTTATTAAGTTTAGCTTCCTCGTCAACGAAACAAATATCCTTTATAGAAAATCCAAGAGCCTCGTCAGCTTTGTCAAACACTTCTTTTGCACATGCAAAATTATCGTAAAGCTCTTTTCCCATTCCTTTGTACTGTGCACCCTGTCCTGCAAAAATAAATGCTGTTTTCATGTTTCTCCACCTTTTATAATACACTTGCTTTGCTAAGCACGTCTACATATTCGTTATACATTTCTTTAATTATTTCTTCGGCTGTCTGTTCTTTTTTAACAAGACCTGCTATCTGTCCGCTCATTACAGAGCCCATTTCCACATCTCCGTCTTTTGCGGCACGCCTTAAAGCCCCCTTGCCTATTGCCTCAAATTCTTCTGAAGGCGCGTTTTTCTTTTCAAGAATTTCAAATTGTCTTGCAAGCCTGTTTCTCAAAACTCTTACCGGATGTCCTGTAAGAGCCCCGGTAGTTGTTGTATCAATATCATTTGCTTTAAGTATTTTATCCTTGTAATTTTGATGAACACTGCATTCTTTGGCAACAAGAAAACGTGTTCCGACCTGTACCATTGACGCTCCCAGCATTCTTGCAGCAGCCATTCCTCTTCCGTCGGCTATTCCGCCGGCTCCTATAACCGGAATGTTTACAGCATCCACTACCTGAGGTATAAGCGCCATTGTGGTTGTCTTTCCAATATGTCCTCCGGATTCACAGCCCTCAGCAATAACTGCGTCGGCACCGTCTTTTTCCATTCTTTTCGCTATTGCAACCGTTGAAACAACAGGAAGCACTTTAATTTTTGCCAAATGAAAATCATTCATATATATTCCCGGGCTTCCGGCACCTGTTGTCACAACCGGAACTTTTTCCTCGCATACAACTTTTACAATATCCTTTACATATGGCGACATAAGCATTATGTTTACGGCAAAAGGCTTGTCCGTCATTTCTCTAATCTTTTTTATTGCCCTGCGGCAGCCGTCCCCGTCAAGGTGCCCCGTTGCAAGCACTCCGAGCCCTCCGGCATTTGAAACTGCCGAAACAAGGTTTTCGTCTGAAATCCATGCCATAGCCCCTTGAATTATAGGGTATTTTATTCCGAGCTTTTTACAAATATCTGCGTACATTTTTTACCTGACCTTTTCTTTTATTTTAAAATCTTATAAGCATTGAGCCCCATGTAAGACCTGCACCAAATCCGGTAAGCAGTCCAAGCGAATCTTCTTTTATGAGTCCTTTTTCCATCATTTCGTTTAATGCTATTGGTATACTTGCCGATGAAGTATTGCCGTATTCATACATGTTCAAATAAAATTTCTCCATTGGTATCTTAAGTTTTTTGCTTATAATCTGAACTATTCTGCTGTTTGCCTGATGAGCTATTACAAAGTCTATTGTATCACGGTCAGTTTCCGATTTTTTAAGAAGCGACTCCACTGATTTAGGCACCTGTCTTGTTGCGAAATCAAATATCGCCCTTCCGTCCATTTTAAGGCTTCTGTTTGCTTTTCCGTCACATTTGCTGAAAGCATTTTTAACAGGTGTGTCTCCGCCTGTAAGGGCATGTCCTTTTGAGCCGTCGCTTCCAATTTCTTCTGCTATTATACCTCTTTTTTGACTTCTTTGCAAAAGGACTCCTGCAGCTCCGTCTCCGAAAAGCACGCATGTGCCTCTGTCGGTAAAGTCGAGATACTTTGAAAGCACTTCGGCACCTATTACAACAACGTTTTTAACAGTTCCGGCTTGAATGTATTTGTTGGCAATAGAAAGCCCGAATATAAATCCAGAACATGCAGCGCCAATATCAAATGCGATTGCGTTTTTTGCTCCAACCTTTGCCTGAACAAGACATGCTGTTGAAGGCGTGCTGTAATCCGCCGAAACAGTTGCCACAATAAGAAGGTCTATTTCCTCAGGAGAAATATTGCTTCTTTCTATAATCATTTTACAGGCCTTTGCAGCAATGTCGGATGTGTTTTCATCCTCAGCTACGGCAAAATGTCTGTTTCTTATTCCGCTTCTTGATACTATCCATTCATCGTTTGTGTCGACAATCTTTGATAAGTCATCATTTGTTATTACGCTTTCGGGAACATAAGCTCCCGTAGCAGTTATTTTTGAAAAATACATGTCATATCTCCATTTCCACTCATTCACTTTTTTCACTAAAATATTTGTTTTTCAAAAAAACATTCAATGACGAAAGCGCTTTTTCAAGTATGTCAATCTCGTCGTCTGTAAGAATCTGAGTCATACTTTTTACAAGCTCGGCATGGAATTTTGAATGCATCCTGAATATAAGCCGTCCTTTTTTAGTAAGGCCAAGTTTTACAACGCGTCTGTCGCTCTCGCTGCGGTAACGCTGTGCATAGCCTTTTTTAACAAGGTTATTTGTGGCAACCGTAAGAGTGCCTACAGTTATGCGCAAAGTTCTTGCTACCTCGCTCATACTTTTCAGCTCAAACATGCCTATTGCCTCAATAGTGTGTACTTCCGTTATTGAGACATCTTTAAATTGACCAGTCCTAAAGGCTTCACCCTCAATTTTCATTATATCGTTATAAATATCTACGATAAGCTCATTTATAAGATTGGTCCTTTCGTCCATATATGCTCCCTTCACACCGAAAACTTAAATACTTTGATAATCAAAGTATATATTTATCAATTATTAAATCATTTATCGTAAAGATATTAAATATTATAGCACATCTTTTATATTTATTCAGTACCTTTTCTTTATATTTAAAAAAAGATTTAGACATGTTTTTTAAAACCACTTTGTAATCAATTCCCTTTAAAGTCGCAAAATATAATTAAATATTGTAAGTTTTGAACAAAATAAATAATGTAAATGTTTTATATATTTTACTTAATCATTATTGACATTAAGCATTCAGTGTAATATAGTATTAATTACTACATGGCATTGTATAAATGTAAATTTTTTTGATTATCAAACCTTTATTATAGAAAGGAACTGAACACATGAAACTAAAACCAGTTAATATAGGAGATATAAAACTTGAGGTGCCAATAATACAGGGCGGAATGGGTATAGGCGTAAGTCTTTCAAACCTTGCCGGTGCAGTGGCAAAAGAAGGCGGCATGGGAGTAATATCTGCGGCACAGCCGGGGTATAACCTTCCGGAATGGGATACAGACCCACTTGGTGCAAATTTAAAAGCTCTCGGGCAGCATATAAAAAGAGCGAAAGAAATTTCAAATAACGGCGTTATTGGTGTAAATATAATGCGTGCTTCATGTAATTACGATAAATATGTTAAGTGCTGCGTTGATAACGGTGCCGACTGTATAATATCCGGAGCAGGACTTCCTATAGAGCTTCCTATGCTTTTAATGGATACTGACGTAAAATTCGCACCAATAGTGTCATCACAAAAGGCTGTAAAAGTTCTCTTTTCTCTGTGGGAGAGAAGATATAAAAAAATATCCGATTTTATTGTAATTGAAGGGCCTAAGGCAGGAGGACACCTTGGTTTTAAGCATGATGAGGCAATAAATCTCACACAGGAAGACTACGATAAAGAAGTAATAAAGATACTTGAATATGTGCATATATTTGAAGAAAAATATCAAAGAAGCATACCGGTGTTTTTTGCCGGGGGCGTATATACAAGAGAGGATATAGACCATTATATGTCCCTCGGATGTGCCGGAGTTCAAATGGCTACAAGATTTGTACCTACCGAAGAATGTGATGCTCCAATGAGTTTTAAGCAGGCATATATAAACGCAAAAAAAGAAGATATTGTTATAGTAAAAAGCCCTGTGGGAATGCCCGGACGAGCTATCAGAAATCCGTATGTAAAAGAACGTGAAAAAGAAAATGAAAAAATAACATATTGCTTTAGATGTCTTGAAAAATGTGATCCGGCAACAACTCCATATTGTATTACAATGGCTCTCATTCGCGCCGTAAGAAGCGAAACAGAGGCCGATAACTCACTAATTTTCTGCGGTGAAAATGCCTATAGGCTTGATAAAATGACAACTGTACATGAAATATTTAAGGAATTAAATTCATAAAACAAAAAAATCCGGTATTATATATCGGATTCAGAGTGTAGAAAAACCTATATCTAAAAAAATATTGCACAAAAAAATAATTAGGGGAGTTTTTTCACTTGCAAAAAGCTCCCCTAACCCTATAAAAATGCGCTTAAAAGTAATAAAGACCGGCAGGACTCTGTCCCGCCAACCCTGCAAGCCTTTTAGTACCGCAAAGATATGCGGACGAGGCGGATTTTGCTTGCAAAATTACTGAAAGTGAAGGCTTGCACTAAACTTTAATAGGCTTCGCCCAAATAATTATTTTACACTCATACATAACTTACTGTTTAATTTTCTTTATTTTAACTGATATAAATTTATTATCCTTTGCCGTAAACCTCCACGGGTAATCATTTGCTTCTTCGGAATACTGCACGTTTATTCTCTTTGAAGTTTCAATTTCCAAATCATCTCTATAGTCTTCCAAGTAAAGTTCATCGCCGCATAAATCACAGCCGTAAAGACCTCTGTTTATGCCCATTGCATCACATAGCTTTCCTGGACCGCTTGTCAGCTTCTTTACATCATCGGTTTTGCGGCGTTTTTTCATTAACTCTATGCCTTCAATCGGCTCCAGAGCTCTGATAAGCACACATTCCGGATTGCCTTTTGTAGATGTCACAATATTAAAACAGCAGTACATTCCATATATAAGGTAGATATAGGCATATCCGCCTTCTTTATATTGTACTTTTGTCCTCTCGGACTTTCTGTTATTGTAAGAGTGGGCAGCTTTGTCAAAAGGCCCGATATAGCTTTCAGCCTCAACTATCATGCCTTTTGTTATGCCCTCCGGTGTCTTATGCACTAACATTTTGCCTATTAATTTTTTCGAGATTTCAAGCGTGTCGCCTAAATAAAATTCTCTTTTTAGTTTCATATTAATTCTCCGTTATACAAAAAAGCACTGCGGTAAAAATCCGCAGTGCCCTTCTTCAATTTTATAAATCAATAATGGCACCTTTGTCGGCAGATGCTGCAACTTTTGCGTAAAGTCTCAGATAGCCTTCCGGAATTTCTTTTTCAGGTTTCTTCCAATTAGCCAGTCTTCTCTTGATTTCTTCATCGCTTACCTTAAGTTCAAGCTTGCCGTCTATAGCGTCGATATAAATCTCGTCTCCGTCTTCAACTATAGCGATTGGACCGCCTTCTGCAGCTTCAGGAGAAATATGGCCTACGAAGCAGCCGTTGTTTGTTCCTGAAAAACGTCCGTCTGTAATAAGAGCTGTTGAAAGGTTAAGTCCCATACCATAAAGGTATTTCATAGCTTTATACATTTCTCTCATTCCAGGTCCGCCTTTAGGTCCCTCGTAACGTATTACTACTACATTGCCCGGTTTGATTTCTCCGTTAAGTATAGCGGTTTCTGCATCTTCCTCGCAGTCGAATACTTTAGCCTTGCCTGTAAATCTTCTAAGTTCAGGAGCATAGGCACCAGGTTTTGTAATAGCCGTCTTAGGTGCAAGGTTACCTCTTAAAATTGCAAGTCCGCCTGTTTCACTGTAAGGATTGCTTCTGTCTCTAATAAGATCTTTATTTTCCGGATATATAAACTTATACTTGCTAAGTGACTCCCCAAGTGTACAGCCGTTTACTGTCATGACCGATGTGTCAAGAATGTCGCCAAGTTTCTGCATTACTCTCGGCATACCGCCTGCAAAGTAGAAATCTTCAAGGCTCCAGTGTGAAGCAGGATTTATTTTAGCAAGCTCAGGCGTTGTCTTGCTAATCTCGTCAAATGCATCCATAACATTCATGTCCTTAAGTCCGGCTTCAAGAGCAATGGCGCTTATATGAAGAGCTGCGTTTGTTGAGCCGCAGACTGCCATTACACATTTAATTGCGTTTCTTACAGAAGCTTCCGTAATAATGTCTCTTGGCTTAATATCTTTCTTGCAAAGCTCAACTATCTTCATACCTGAGTTGTAAGCACATCTGAGTCTTTCAGCATATACGGCAGGTATTACAGCGCATCCTGTAAGTGACATACCAAGCGCTTCTGCAACACAGCACATTGTATTTGCCGTTCCGAAGAATGAACATGAACCGCATCCAGGGCCGCATGCGTCAATAAGATTATCAAGCTCGTCCTGTGTAATTTTGCCGGCTGCAAGCATTCCCTTTGCCTCGTCAGGAGATGTGCCGTCTGATTTTCTGCCGTCAAAGAATATACCTCCAAGCATTGGTCCGCCGTTTACAAGAATAGCCGGAACATTAAGCCTTGCAGCAGCCATAAGCATGCCCGGAACAATCTTGTCGCATGAAGCAAGAAGAACAACAGCATCAAGCTGATGAGCCTGAACCATAATTTCAACCGAGTTACATACTATTTCTCTTGAAGGAAGTATATATTTCATACCTATATGTCCCTGAGCAACACCGTCGCAGGCTGCCATTACACCAAACTCACAGGCAACGCCGCCGGCTGCATAAATACCTCTTTTTACATATTCGGCAACTTGTCTAAGATTGTAGTGTCCCGGAACAAGCTGATTCCATGAATTGGCTATACCTATTCTTGGTTTGTGTCCAAGCTCGTCTTCCGAATAGCCCATAGACTTAAAGTATCCCTTGCATGATAAATTCATAATTTCTTCACTGCGGTATTTTTCCATTTTGTTTCCTCCTTTAAATAATAATACATCTTCGCATATTTAAAGCATTAAGTTTTTGCTGATATTGCCTGCCGCATCTTTTAAAGACTTGACAAGAATATTAAAATCCAATTTTTTAATCCTGAAAATAGGTCCCGTAAGACTTATTGACGAAATAACGTTTTCGCCTCTGCCAAAAACCGGAACAGCCAAACAGCATATGCCAGTCTCAAATTCTTCATCATCGAAAGCAAACCCTTGTTTTTTTACATTTTCAAGTTCAGATTCCAGCAAATCAATGTCTGTTATTGTATTTTCAGTTTTCTTTTCCATAGGTTTAGATAATATTTTTTTTCTTTTTTCTTCAGACATATATGCCAAATATACTTTTCCGACACCGGTGCAGTATAATTCCTTTTTTGTTCCTATTCTTGTTTTAAGTGTAATTGAGCTTGTGGATTCGGTCTTGTCTATATAGACCACATATCCGTTTTCTTCAATTACGCATAAACATGTCTCCTGAAATTTATCGGAAATTTCCTGCATGAATTTGTGAGATGTTTTGGCAATAATATCATTCTGGCTTACAGCACTGCCCAAAGCAAGCACCTTTGGACCAAGATTATACTTAAGCGTTTCGCTGTCTTGGCGCAGATATCCAAGGTTATAAAGTGTGTTTATAAGACCAAATACCGTGCTTTTGCTTAGCTGAAGGGCTGCCGAAATTTCTTTAACACTCATCATGCTGTTTGTTTCACCGAAAAGCTCCAATATAGCAAAAGCTCTTTCAACTGATTGTATGTTTTTCGTTTTGCCCAACTGCCTCAGCTCCGTTTATTCGACATTATAGGATTCCGTTTTGAAATCCAGCTACATTCTATCAAAATCATATTGTAATGTCAACAGTATTGTTAAATAATTATCGCTGTTTAGCGAAAAAAAACTGAACAAAAATACAATATGTATTTTGTTCAGTTTGTACTCATAAATATTAACTTTTATATAAACAAATCAAAAAAGGCTTACAATTACCGGTACAAGTCCTATTACAAAGCCTAAAACACCGCCTATTGCGGTTATGGCCGAAAGCTCTTTTTTGGCAATGGATAAAATAAGTTTTTCCGTAAACTCCATACTGAATGAGTTTATTTTTTCCTCTACAACTCCGGACACACTAAAGGCCTCAATCATTTTCGGTGCTGCCCTTCTTACTAATGTACAGTAGCCTTTTTTAATTATTTTTTTAACCGATATAAAGTTATCAAGGCTAAAGTGTGCAGCAGGCACGGAAATTCTCAGCTTAAGCAAAGAGCATATTTTTTCATCAACTTTTTCAGGAGTAATAACCTCAAGCAGCTTTGTAAAAATGCTGTCTGTAAGTGAAACACACAGGTCATATATTTTTTTATCAGCCGTCCCGTCAAAGTCTATAATATCAATTATGGATTTTTGGGAATTGTCATTTATAAAATTAACTGCTCTCTGTGCAAAAAGTTCTATATTTTCTTCTTTACCCGCTTCGGAAACAATGAAAGACGTAATCCTGTTTACCGTATTTTCCCTAATCTGTCCTGATACCATTGTAGCAACTGAGCCGACTGTGTTTTCAATAAATTTGTCAACTGCTTTGCCAATCTGCTCTTCTATTTCCGGCATGTTTATAGGGTCATTAAAATAATTTGTAATGCCCTCTATCACCTTCACATATACATCGTCAGGCTTAATAAACATCCCTACAAGCGGTCCTGTAAAGCTTGAAATAACATTTGCTATTTTCCCTTTTAAAAATTCCTCAACTTCCGGGTCATCAGTCATTGAAATCAAAGCATTTGCAGCCTCAGGAGCTTTTAAAGACAGATAATCCTTCAGTTCGTCAACTGTTGAGCAAGATACTATCTCGCTGATTTTGCGTTCATCTTCTTTAAGTGATGTTATAAAACTCCATACAGATTTTTCGACTGCACTGTTAACTATGCCTGATTCGGAAATGTCTTTAAAAGACGAAATCAGCATATTTTTTATATATTGCAGTATCTTTTCCATAGGAAGGTCTTCTACTTTTTTATCAAGTATTTTTCTTATATTGCTGTTTAATATTTCGGAAACCGCAGTACGGCAGTTTTGAGAAGCCAGAAGCTCAGACATTTTTTTACATATGACATCCGATGCCTGATTAGAAATCTCCTGCCATTTTTCACCGAATATTTTTTTTGCCACATCATCAACTTTTAGGTAGCTAAGCTTAACTTTGTCAAATCCGGCATCCATTAAATTGTCAATGCTTTCAAGCACATTTTCCTTAGTAAGGGATTCAATTATTGTGTCGCTTGTAAGAAGCTGTTCTCCTACAGCGTTTCCCAAAGCCTTGGCAATTCTGTCCTTTTCTTTAGGAATAAGCCCCGGGGTAAAGGGCAGTTTGCATCCAAATAACTTTTTTTCTTTATAAGGCCTAAAAAGCATTTTTATAGCAAGCCAGTTTGTAAAATATCCTATTACAGCTCCGGCAATAGGTGTAATAATAAGTCCTGTATCCATATGTCCTCCGCAAGTAAAAATAAAAAAGCCCGCATTTTCACAAAAAAATACAGACTTTCATTTTCCTCATTTATTGAAATCTTCGCTTTTGCTTTCATCCATTTCAACTTTATTGATTTTATAAAGCAAAGTCATAAGGCTGTCGGTAAGATGTACGTTTTCGACAATAACGTCTTCAGGCATGTTAAGGTCGACATGAGAAAAATTCCACATTCCTTTAATTCCCCATGAAGCCAAATCGGAAGCAACCTTGCTTGCCTGTGAGCGAGGTAAAGTAAGTATCGCCACATCGACTTTGTTGCTTTTAACATATTCTTCCATACGGTCAACATCGTATACCTCAACACCTCTTATTGTCATTCCAATAAGACGAGGGTTGACATCAAAAACCGCAGTAATTACAAAACCTCTTTTTTCAAAGTTTGTGTAATTAACAAGTGCTTGTCCGATATTGCCGCCGCCAACAACTATCAGTCTGTAAATTCTGTCAAGTCCCAATATTTTTTTGATTTCGTTATATAGATACTCCACATTGTATCCATATCCCTGCTGTCCAAATCCGCCGAAATTATTTAAGTCCTGTCTGATTTGTGAAGCGGTTATATTCATTTTAGAACTAAGCTCCTTAGAGGAGATTCTTGTTATATCGCTTTCAAGCAAATCGCCAAGGTATCTGTAATATCTCGGAAGCCTGTTTATAACAGCACTTGAAATTTTCCTTTCATTATTATTACTCATTTTGTAAACCACCCCTTAATCAATTAAGTATAACACCTAAGTTATTTTTCTGTCAATGTTTAGTCTTTTAATTGCAGCCGTTTTCTGGTATTATTCTAAATATACAAAAAGCGTCAAAGACGCAAACTTTAAAAATCTACACATTTATATTTATTTTAACACAAAAATCGCAGATTTGAATGATTTTTTTTACATTTAAAGAAATTTTTAACATATAAAGAAACTTTTTTAATCGGAGGCACAAATTATGATTTTTTCATGCAGTAATATTCATAAAAGTTACGGCACAGAGGTGATACTTGAAAAGATCACATTTAATATAGAAGAAAGAGAAAAAGCTGCTATAGTCGGAGTAAACGGCGCCGGAAAGACAACTCTTTTTAAGATAATAACAGGTGAAATATCATCAGACAGCGGAGAAATATATCTAAAAAAAGGAATAAAGCTTGGATATTTAAGCCAGCATACGGTTTTTGAAGGAGAATCGACAATATATAACGAAATACTTAAGGTTTTCAGCCCTATTCTTGACATAGAAAAACGTTTGAGGGAAATGGAACAAAAAATGAGTTCTCTTTCTGGAAATGAGCTTGAAAAACATATGGAAAGCTATTCAAATCTCCAGCATGAGTTTGAGTTAAAAGACGGATATAGTTATAAAAGCCGAATAAAAGGCGTTTTAAAAGGCCTTGGATTTTCAGAAAGCGATTATGACCGTCCGATAAAAGAGCTTTCAGGCGGTCAGAAAACACGTGTGTTTTTAGGCCGGCTTTTGCTTTCAAATCCTGAAATGCTTCTTCTTGACGAGCCGACAAACCACCTTGACATAGAATCCATATCGTGGCTCGAGGATTTCTTGAAAGGCTATAACGGTGCAGTGATAATTATATCTCATGATAGATATTTTCTTGACAAAATTGTAACAAAAACAATAGAGATTGAGAACAAAAAATCGTATATTTATGAGGGAAACTATACATTTTATGCAAAACAAAAAGCTGTAAACCGCCAAATAGAAATGAATCATTTTGAGCAGCAGCAGCGTGAAATAAAACATCAGGAAGAAGTAATAGCAAAGCTTCGCTCATTTAACAGAGAAAAATCAATTAAGAGAGCTGAAAGCCGTGAAAAGGCATTGGAAAAAATGGAGATTACAAGCCGTCCTGAAAATCTTCCTGAAAAAATGCGCCTTACATTTACGCCAAAGATAACATCCGGAAATGATGTTTTGCATGTCGAAGGGCTTTCAAAGGCATTTACAAATAAACCTTTGTTTTCAAATGTAGATATTGATATAAAACGCGGTGAAAAAGTTGCTCTCATAGGTCCAAACGGCATAGGCAAAAGTACGCTTTTAAAAATACTTTTGGGAATTGAACACGCTGACAGCGGCACATACCGCCTCGGAACAAACGTAAATATAGGCTACTATGACCAAGAGCAGCATAATTTTGACGAAACAAAGACAATATTTCAGGAAATATCTGACACATATCCTACTCTTACAAACGGCGAGATACGAAATATTCTTGCTGCATTTGTGTTTGAGGGCGACGATGTGTTTAAAGTAATATCCTCTTTAAGCGGCGGTGAAAGAGGACGTGTATCACTTGCAAAAATATTTTTGTCAAAGTCGAACTTTTTAATACTCGATGAGCCTACAAACCATCTTGACATATACTCAAAGGAAATACTTGAGGACGCATTGAATAGATATGAAGGCACTGTTTTTTATATTTCCCATGACAGATATTTTATTAATAAAACTGCACAGAAAATATATGAATTGTCACCTACCGGAGCTCGGCTTTTTCTCGGAAACTATGACTATTATGTCGAAAAGAAAAATAATGAAGAGCGTGAAAAACAGCTTTTTGAGCAGCAGGCCGAAACAGAAAAACCGGCACAGTCACCTACCAGTACAAAACTTAGCTGGCAGGCACAAAAAGAGCAGCAGGCAAAGGACCGAAAACTTAAAAATAAGATAGAAAAAATTGAAAAAGAAATAGAAGAAGCAGACGAAAAAATATCTGGCTTTGATGAGCTTCTTGCAACCAATGAAATCGCAACAGATTATACAAAAGCACAGGAAATATTCAAGCAGAAGGAAGAAACCCAAAAATACTTGGAGGAACTTTATGATAAGTGGGAAGAACTGCAAAGCTGAAATAACTTATAACAAAAAAAATTTAATTACGGAAAAGTAACAAAATACAGGATTATAATGAAATTTATTTTATTGTAATCTGTTATATAAGTTTTGGTATACACATCATATGTCCGATTTTGTAAGGAAATCCGACATTAATGCAATAGTATGCAACATATAACATTGTATCAAAAAATGAACATTTTTTCTTTTATCATACATTGAAATGGTGCGTTTTATATGGTATTATCGTATGAGTGGGAATTTAATTGTTAAGGAAATAACAAAACATAAACGTTTTTATTTTTAATACTCTGTCCCAGCTATAGACTTATAATAAAGAAGGAGATGTAAAAATGAGTGAAATCTGCAATTGTGTACAGACTGAATCACAGGCACTTGCAAAAATGGGTATAGATACTGCACTTCTTGAACCTATTCTTGAAGAATATGCGCCTGTTAAAGGAAGCCTTATAACTATTCTTCAGCATGCGCAGGATATATACGGTTATCTTCCAATTGAGCTTTTAAATTATATTTCTCTTAGAACAGGCATCAAACCTGCAAAAATACTTGGCGTAGCTACATTTTATGCTCAGTTCAGGCTTGAGCCTATAGGCAAATATCTTGTAATGATATGTCAGGGAACCGCCTGTCACGTAAACGGTTCTGAAGCTATTCAGGCCGCTATATGCGAATATCTTGGTATAAAAGACGGCGAAACTACTCCGGATGGGCTTTTCACAATAAAAAGCGTTGCATGTCTTGGCTGCTGTTCCCTTTCACCGGTAATGATGATTAACGGCGAAGCATACGGAACTCTTACACCAGCAAAGGCAAAAGATATTTTGTCCCAAATTAAGGCAAAGGAGGCTGAGGGCAAATGAAACTTGTAGTCGGAAAAGGAAGCTGCGGGATTGCGGCCGGTGCCGATAAAGTGTCTGACGCAGCGGAAAAATATATTGCCGAAAAAGGCCTTAATATTAATGTTACAGTAACAGGCTGCATAGGCATGTGCTATCTTGAGCCGATTGTCGATGTTATAAAAGACAGCGGAGAAAAAACAACATATGTAAAGGTTGACACAAACTCAATAACAGAAATAATTGAGTCGGAATTAGCGGGAAAAACGGCTGAAAAATACCTTATTCCCGAAGAAGATAAAAAATCCCTTGAGGGACAGACTCGTATCGCCCTCAGAAACTGCGGAATTATAAATCCTGAGGATATAAATGAATATATATCAAGAGGCGGATATAAAGCAATTGAAAAATGCGTAAAAGAGCTTACACCTGAACAGGTAATTGAAATCATAAAGGTATCAGGTCTTGCAGGCCGTGGCGGAGCAGGTTTTCCTACTTGGTTTAAATGGCAGGCAGCAAGAAACTCCAAAGGCACAAAAAAATATACCATCTGCAATGCCGACGAAGGTGACCCAGGTGCATTTATGGACAGAGCCGTTATTGAAGGCGACCCTAACTCCGTAATAGAAGGTATGCTTGTAGGTGCATACGCTATGGGCTCTGATGAAGGCATTGTTTATGTGCGTGCCGAATACCCTCTTGCAATAAAAAGACTTACAAACGCAATAAAACAAGCAAGAGAAAAAGGATTACTCGGAAAAAATATTTTTGGTTCCGATTTTAGCTTTGATATACGTATAAAGGCCGGCGCCGGAGCATTTGTGTGCGGCGAGGAAACAGCTCTCATCGCTTCTCTTGAAGGTGAAAGAGGTATGCCACGTCTTAAACCCCCTTTCCCTGCTCAAAGAGGTTTTTGGCAGAAACCGTCAAATATAAATAACGTTGAGACATACGCAAATGTAGCATGGATAATATTAAACGGCGGAGAAAAATTTGCTGCCATGGGTACTCCTGACAGCAAAGGAACAAAGGTATTTGCCCTTACAGGAAAGATTAAAAAAGGCGGACTTGTTGAAATTCCTATGGGTGCCACAATAAATCATGTTATTTTTGGTGTAGGCGGAGGAATTAAAAACGATAAAAAGGTAAAAGCAGTACAGATGGGCGGTCCTTCCGGCGGATGTATACCTGCCGAGCTTTTCGATACGCTTATAGATTATAAAAAGCTTTCCGCAACTGGAGCAATAATGGGCTCAGGCGGAATGGTTGTAATGGATGAGACAACATGTATGGTTGATATGGCTCGTTTCTTCCTTGACTTTACTTGTAAGGAATCATGCGGAAAATGCATTCACTGCCGTGTCGGCACAAAGAGAATGCTTGAAATTCTTACACGTATTACCGAAGGCAAAGGAAAAGACGGAGATATCGAGCTTCTTGAGTCTCTCGCAAACGAGATAAAATCATCAGCTTTGTGCGGCCTCGGCCAGACGGCGCCTAACCCTGTTCTTACAACACTTAAATACTTCAGAAATGAATATGAAGACCATATTTATAAACATAAATGTACAGCGCATCAGTGTAAAAACCTTGTTATGTACTCAATAGACAAAAATAAGTGCGTAGGATGTACAATGTGTGCTAAAAACTGTCCTGCAGGCGCAATAAGCGGAACAGTAAAAGAGCCTCATGTAATAGACACTGAAAAATGTATAAAGTGCGGAAAATGCGCAACCGTATGTAAATTCGGTGCAGTAGTTGTTGACTAAAAGGAGGGAATAAAAAGTGGCTGAAAAAATCAGATTAAATATAAACGGCAAGGAAGTCACAGGTTTCCCTGGGCAGACTGTACTTGAAGTTGCAAGGGAAAACGGCATAGACATACCTACTCTCTGCTACGATAAGAGAGTTGACATATATGGTGCCTGCGGATTATGCGTTGTTGAAATGGAAGGAAGCCCAAAACTTTTCCGTTCATGCGCGACAGAAATTTCTGAAGGCATGGTAATAAATACTGAATCCAAAAAAGTAATAGAGTCAAGAAAAACTGCTCTTGAGCTTCTTTTAAGCGACCATAACGGCGACTGCCGTCCTCCGTGTTCACTTGCCTGCCCTGCCGGAACAGACTGTCAGGGTTACGTAGGGCTTGTTGCAAACGGAGAATATAAAGAAGCCGTAAAACTTGTAAAAGATAAGTTCCCGTTTCCTTCTTCAATAGGCCGTGTGTGTCCTCATCCTTGTGAAGGAAAATGCCGCCGTCAGCTTGTGGACGAGCCTATTTCAATAGCGTTTTTAAAAGGCTTTATTGGTGATAAAGACCTTGAAAGCGGCGAGCCTTATATGCCTGCTCCAGGACCTGAAACTGGACACAGCATTGCAATAATCGGAGGCGGGCCTGCGGGACTTTCCGCTGCTTATCATTTAAGAATAAAAGGACATGCAGTAACCGTCTTTGACGCAATGCCTAAAATGGGCGGTATGTTAAGATACGGAATACCTGAATACAGACTTCCGAAATCAATACTTGATGAAGAAATTGAGCTTATAAAAGATATGGGCATAAAGATGCTTAATAACGTCAAAATCGGCGAAAGCATTACTTTTAGCCATATTCAAAAGACATATGACGCTGTTCTTGTGGCAACAGGAGCATGGACAAGCATAAAAATGAACATTCCTGGCGAAGACAATAAAAACGTGTTCGGCGGTATAGATTTCCTCAGAAAAGTGGCAATGGGCGAAAATATACTTGCCGGAGAAGACATAGCAATAGTCGGCGGCGGAAATACAGCAATGGACGCATGCCGTACGGCGGTGCGACTCGGTGCAAAAAATGTTTACTGTATATACAGAAGAACAAAAGCCGAAATGCCTGCTGAAGATGTAGAGATAGATGAAGCCGAAGAAGAAGGCGTAACATTTAAGTATCTTACAAATCCAAGTGAGGTTGTGTCGGCGCCTGACGGAAGCATCGACCATGTTAAACTCCAGCTTATGGAACTTGGCGAACCTGACGCCAGCGGCAGAAGAAGGCCAAAACCAATAGAAGGCAAAGTAGAGAATCTCAAGGTATCAAGCCTTATAATGGCTCTCGGACAAAAACTTAATCCTGAAGGTCTTGACGGTATAGAGCTTACAAAGAAAGGCACAATTGCTGCCGATGAAAGCACATTCAGAACAAATATTGAAAACGTGTTTGCCGCCGGAGATGCTACAAATAAAGGCGCCGGAATAGCAATTGAAGCAATTGCCGAGGCAAATAAAGCAGCCGATGTTATTGATAGTTACCTTAAAGGCAAAATCGTACCATATAAAAAACCATACGTTTCGGAAAGAACAGACGTTACGTCAGAGACTCTTGCCGACAGACCAAAACAGGCAAGAGAATATATGCCTCATATTTCAGCCAGTGCAAGAAAGGATAACTTCCATGAAGTAAATGAAGGCTTTACAGAGGAACAGGCACAGCGTGAGGCAAGCAGATGTCTTGAGTGCGGATGTCATGATTATTTCGAGTGTAAACTCATTGATTATGCGAGAAAATACGATGTACAGCCTGAAAAGTATGCAGGTGCAAGTCATAACAGAACTATAGACAACACACATCCGTTTATAGACAGAAATCCAGATAAATGTATACTTTGCGGTCTCTGCGTAAGAGTCTGCGACGAAGTTATGGGACGTACGGCCCTCGGTCTTGTAGGCCGTGGCTTTGATACAATAGTAACCCCTGCTCTTAATCTTCCTTTAAAGGCTACCGACTGTATTTCATGCGGCCAGTGTGTAAACCTCTGCCCAACCGGAGCTTTGGGAGAAAAGTTCACATATGGGAAACGTATACCTCTTGATACAAAATGTACAAAGACAACCTGCTCTTTCTGCTCGGTTGGATGTACAACAGTGCTTCATACAAAAGGCGATACAATTGTAAAATCAACCCCTGATGATAATTCAGTTCTCTGTGTAAAAGGACGTTTTGGATTCGGCGAGGCAGAGAAAAACGGCAGACTTACATCGCCTATGATAAGAAAAGACGGAAAGCTTACACCTGTATCATGGGAAGAAGCCGCAATTTATACGGCAAAGAAACTTCAGTCAACGGCTATACGTCATGGATATGATGCTCTTGCGGTTTCAATTTCAGATAAGCTTACAACAGAGGAAATGTATGCAGCAAAGAAATATGCTAAAGAAGTCGCTGGAGCAAAGGCGGTATTCTGCTGGAACACAAATAAGAGCGGTGTTTCAGAAATTATAGGCTTTGACGGCTCAACATGCAAGACGGATGAGCTTATTTCTGCCGATACAATTGTTCTTGTGGGCACAGACCTTATGAAAGACCATGCATCTTTCGGCGTAAAAGTACGTCAGGCTGTAAAACACGGTGCAAAGCTTATTACAATAAACAATGTGCCTGACTCAATGGAAGCTAATGAGGCAGAAGTTTATATTGAGTCATCAGAGATTTCAGCAATTAAGTCTGTACTTAAGGCATTGCTTGAAAAAGGCTGCAAAGCAGATGAAGCATTTACCGAAAACCTCAAGGATGTAAAAGTTTCCGCTGAGGCTGAAAAAGCAGCTGAAATGCTTGTATCGCCAAAAGCTAAAAAGGCAATTGTTATAGTAGACCAGTTCAAAGTCAGAGCAGATGCCGCAAAAGCCGCAGCAGACATAGCTGTATTAAGCGGACATATAGGCTCACCTCGTAACGGCGTTATACAGATAAAGTCAAATGTAAACTCTCAGTCAATTGCGGACCTGGGAATACTTCCGCTCTGCTTTGTTAAAGATGCGCTTAATGAAAACAAATTTAAGGCTATGTTTATAATCGGTGAAGACATTGACGGTTTTGACAGAAAAGATATGGAATTTGTGGCAGTTGCCGATACTTGTCTTACAAACACTGCAAAAACCGCTGATGTAGTTCTTCCTCTTATACCGCTTTGTGAAAGCAACGGTACAGTAGTAAGCATGGACGGTACAAAGAGAGAAGTAAACGCCGCAGTAAAAGCAAAGAGCAAAACAAATATTGAGGTTATAAATACTCTTGCAAATGCAATGACAAAACGTTTTGCATATGATGACGAGAAGGAAATTGCTAAGGAAATGGCTGAAAAGTCAGTTATAGCCGAAAAAGTTCTTACACCTTCTGCAAAAGCAGTTGATGACGGAGATATTTATATCGAAAGAGTAAACACAAATATTGATTACAAGACTTTTGAATCAGTACTAAAAGTTGAAGGAATTAATTAAATAAATAGACATATAAAAAACCGGTGATTTCATATGAATCACCGGTTTTTTGTATTTATCAGATTACATAAACCTCTCATTTAAGACATTGGCAGTATGCTTAACAAATTCAATGATTATGCTTAGCAGAAAATAAAGTTTGACATAAATTTGATTATGCCTTCGGCATCAATTTTCAAAAATACATTCTAAAGCATACAAATTAAAAAATTATATAAAGCAACGCCGCAACCATTCCCACTCCGAAAAATACAAGTGCCCCCGAAAGGTTTTCTCTGAAACCTTTTTCCTCATCATGAAGTTCAGGCGTAAATGTCGAAAAATAAACATCATCGCCATACTCTCTTTTTTCTCCGTACTTAGGCATTTCCTTATTCAGAAATATATACATACCAACTTCAGCTATATACTCAAAAGATTCTGTAAAAAATCTAACCACAAGTACGAATACCACAAGTATTACAAACATCAAATCTTCAAGGAATCCGGCAAATACCTTTGCGGCACAGCCTAATACGGCAGGCAGTATCTTAACTAAAACAGGCCTGTATATATTTTTTTCAATGTCAAGCCATGAAGGCCATGCGTCAATATATACCCTGTTGCCGTTTTCATCTGTTGCCATAAGCGCTTTTCTGACAAACAGGAAGAACACAGCAGCACCTATAACAACTGTTATTAAGGCACCTTTCAGATTTGCAAATGAGAAGTAATGCACTGCATGCGCAGGGTCCGTACTGTTCATAAAAGGTCTTGCGCAGTGTGCAATAACGTCAAGAGTATTGTGCGGCAAAATTCCGAAAACTGTGATTATTGTCGCGCACAACAAAAGCACGGCTGTTGTTGTATGATTCATATACTTTCCCTTTGAGCTATGTTTTTCTGGATATGGATTTTCCTCAACAAACAAGGCCATATAAAGTTTAGTCATATAGGCAAGAGTAAGTCCTCCTGAAAACAGGAACAGCCATTCAATTATATCAAATATTAAAGTGCTCTGTCCGGCATTAACAAGTAAGTGTGAGTATTCAACAATACTCTCATGAAGCAGAGTTTTGCTTATATACCCGCCCCAAAGAGGAATTCCAACAATTCCCAAAAGCCCTATAAGGAAAACTATTTTCAAAAAAGGTTTATCTTTTCCCCAGCCTCGTATTTCATTCAGATTCAGTTTGTGTATGTTCATATAAACAACGCCCGCGCATAGGAACAGTGTACATTTAATTACACCGTGGTTTATAATGTGTAAAATTGTACCGCCTGATGCAAGAGCATTTTCCTCTCCCAAAAGCCCTTGCATACCTATTCCAACAAGTATAAACCCAATTTGTGAAAGAGAAGAACAGGCAAGAGTACGTTTTAAATTTATTGAAAATACAGCAATGACTGCTCCGAGTACCATAGTTATAGTTCCTATTATCAGTACAAAAAATCCCCAGTTTGCGTCATACATAAAGACCTGACAGCTTAAAGCCAAAATACCGAATACACCGGCTTTTGTAAGTATACAGCTTAAAAGAGCGCTGGCCGGAGCCGGTGCAACAGGATGTGCCTGAGGCAGCCAAATATGAAGCGGGAATGCTCCGGCTTTTGCTCCAAACCCAAAAGAAATCAAAAGTCCGGCTATATAATACGGTTTTTTGTCCGAAACATTTTTTATAATTTCTCCAAGCTCACGCATATCCAGTGTGCCTGTCAAATGGTACATAAAAAACATACCTAAAAGTGTAACAAGACCGCCTATAACAGCTACTGCAAGATATGTGGCACCTGCGTAAAGCGCTTCTTCCGTTTCGTCATGCACAACTAAAACATATGATGTAAACGACATTATTTCAAAAAATATAAGTGCCGTATAAAAGTCGGTTGATAAAAACACTCCCATTGTGGCCCCGAGAGTAGAAAGCATAAAAAAGTAATATCTGTTTCTGTTTCTATATGATTTTAAATATTCAGTCGAGAAAAGAGTTGACGTAAACCATATAAAACCGCATAAAACACTAAGTATACCTCTAAGACCGCCGTCGGCAAAATTTATACCAAGGCCGCAGAACGATGCAGACGAAAATTCCACACTTTTACTACTCATAAATATTGCTACTGCAAATTCAACTGTAACAAGAGCATTTGCAAACATGTTTCTCGCATTTTTGTTTCTGCGTCCTATAATGTATGAAACCACAGCCCCTGCCATAGGGAATATTACAAGAAAAGGCAATAATAATGCCAAATCAATCACCTGCCTTCAAATTAAATTCAACTGCTTATTATAAACCTTAAAAGCTGCATAAGCTGTGCCGGCATGAACCCAAGAACCACCGATAAAACCGTAAGAGCAACTATAGGTAACGTCATTAACTTAGGCGGATCGTGAGCGCCTGTGTCATCTCTGTTTTCAAGCACTCCCGTCTTCGGGAAATAAGCCGATATTACAACAGTAAACACATAAAGTGCCGTAAGTAAAGCCGATATTATAAGCACCATTATGCCTGCGTAAGCCAAAGGATTAGCAGACTGTAATGCGGCTATGGCTATGTTCCATTTGCTGTGGAATCCGGCAAAAGGCGGAACGCCTACAAGTCCAAATCCGGCTACCGTAAAGCATCCGAAAATTATAGGCATTTTTGTTCCGAGTCCTTCCATTTGCTTTACATACTCACGATGTGTCTGTACAAGTATTGCACCTGCACAGAAGAATATTGTAATCTTAACTACGGCATGGTAAAGCATATGCAAAAGACCGCCAGCAAGGCCGTTTAATGTCATAATTGAAACAGCAAATATTATATATGAAAGATTGCTCATTGTGGAATAAGCAAATCTTCGTTTTATATGTGAAGTCTTAAGCGCCATTGTCGAGCCGAAAACTATAGTAAAAAGTGCCGCACCCATCATAATATTCTGTGCAAAAGATCCCCTTAACAAATCAATTCCGTAGCAAAAATACGTAAGTCTGATTATAGCAAATACGCCTGATTTTACTACAGCAACGGCATGAAGCAAAGCCGTTACAGGCGTCGGAGCCACGGAAGCCGTAGGAAGCCAGTAATAAAACGGGAATATGGCAGCCTTTACACCAAAACCGAAAAACGCCACCAAAAACGTAAATCTTAAAATATTTTCATTTCCCGCTACCATTGCCGGATTCAGCACTCCGCCGAGCTTGAAATCAATGTTATTGCTGTAGCATATTATAATTACAAGACCAACAAAAGCAAGGCTTGCTCCTCCCATCATGTGCGTTAAGTAAATTTTACCTGCGTGATATGCTTTTTTATCCATTTCATGCATTACAAGAGGAAGCGTCGTAAGAGTAAGGAACTCATAAAATAAGTACAAAGTAAGTAAGTTAGCCGAGAAAGCTATGCCAAGCACTACGCCAAACGACATTGTAAAGAACAGAAAAAATCGCTGTTCATACTTTTCATGACTCATATATTCAAAGGCATAAATAGTTGTAGCCGTCCATAGTATGCTTACCATGGTACCATAAAATTTTGCCAGACCATCAAGTCTGAACGCCAGAGACATATTCGATGCGAATCGGTATACAGTTAAGCTTTCAACACCGGAAAAGTAAATGGCATAAAGAGCAATAAACATTGTAGCTAAGACTATGCTCATTGTGCATATGCGCATTTTAAGTCTGTCTCTGAAAGGCTTTGCGATTATTATAAAACTGCCAAAAAACGGCAGTATTATGGGCAATAATATTATCATAGATGCCATTTTATTTCCACCTTTACTTAAAAATCAGAAAAGTCCGTTTGTTATCGAATTAAAGAAGCTAACAAGAGATGAAGGGAAAGAACCTACAAGCACAACACCCGCCGCAAGTATTAAAAGCGGTACAAACATCAAACCGTTAGGCTCCTTTTTCTCAAGTTTGCTGTAGTCAAAATTTTTGCCTGGAAAATAGGCCTCAGCAACAATATCAAGCAGGTAACCGGCTGTCAAAAGCGCTGAAATTATAAGCACCACTACGCCTATCGTCGGCAAAGAACCACCGAAGCGGCAATCAAGAGCACCTGCTGCCAAATACCATTTGCTTATAAATCCCGCTGTAGGCGGTATTCCTATAAGTGAAAGCGACGCAACAGTAAAACATCCCATTACAATAGGCATTTGTTTTCCAATGCCGCTAAGCTCATCCACATATGTTTTTCCTGTACGGTATATAATGGAACCGGCTGAAAGGAAAAGGCAGTTTTTAGCTATGGCGTGTCCTATTATATGTAGCAAAGCTCCGCACATTCCTACGGGAGTCATAAGAAAAACGCCGAAAAGTATATATGATACTTGGCTTATAGTGGAGTATGCAAGCCGCTTTTTAAGCAGCTTTTCTCTATAAGCAAGCATTGAGCCCATAAAAATCGTACATATTGTAAGTATCAAAAGTACATTCTGTACCCATGTACCCTCTAAAAATTCTACGCCATAGAGATAATACGTTGTCCTAATAACAGCGTATACGCCACATTTTGTTATTATACCGGAAAGCACAGCACTTGCCGGAGCCGGTGCAACAGGATGTGCCGTAGGCAGCCATGCATGCAGAGGATACATGCCGGCTTTACATCCAAAACCAATCATCATTCCTAAATACACAACTCTTAATATGTTGCCGTGTCTGTTTATTGCATCCATTGTCAGTACACCGCCCGGAATAAAGCTTGTTGTAGGCGCATAGTGGCATAGAAAGAAAAATCCAATTAATCCAAGTCCGGCACCGAAAACGGAATAGCCCATATATTTAAGTCCGGCATTTATTGCCTCATGAGTTTCGTTATGAAGCACAAGTGGAACAGTCATAAGTGTCATAAACTCATAAAAAAGATACATTGTCATAAAGTTTGACGAATATGATATTCCAAGCAAAACCCCAAGAGATATAAGGTAAAAAAGAAAATACCTTTCCACATTTCTTTCATGTTTCATATACTCAAACGAATATATTCCTACAAGCAGCCATATAACAGCAATAAAGCATGAAAAGAATCTGCTTAGACCGTCGTTTTTAAATGAAATGCTTAAAATATTGCTTATCTGCCAAATAGTTATTTCAAACCCTCTGTTATAAGTAATAAAAAGCACTACAGCTGTTTCCACTGCAAGTATCACCGATATAACTATATTTCTTATGTTGCTTTTTCTAAGAAAAGGCATAGTTATAGCAGCAAACATGGGAAAAAATATCGGAAAAAGTAAAATTTTGCTGTTCATCAGTTGTTTTTCCCTCCCTTTGAATCGTTAATGCATGAGTTGGATTCCGATGTCAACTATATGAACTATATATTTATAGTTAAGGCCTACTAAAAGATTTATGGCTATAAATGCTGTTGTTGAAAGTGCAAAAGATTTTGATACCTTTGCCCTCGGCCCGTAATTACCATCACTCTCATGTACCGGAGACCAAATATCTATTGTAGGAGGTATAAAATACATAGCGTTTAAAATCATGCTGGCTGCAATTATTATAAAAGCCGAAGCCATTTTTGCCGGTGAAATAAATGACGCAATAGCGAGATAAAGTTTAGAGGCAAATCCCGCAAACAGAGGAATACCTATTATTGAAAATGAGCCAACAAGGAAACCTATTCCAGCAATAGGGTCTTTGTGTGCCGCACATTTAAGACAGTGATTGAAATCTTGGCTTAATGAAACATCCTTCATTCTGCCAACTACCGTAAAAAGCAGTGCCTTTGCCAAAGCATGCGCAATAATATTTAGCACAGCGGCTTCAATTCCCAGGTCACTTCCAATACCAATGCCCATATATATGTAGCCTATCTGTGCAACCGATGAATATGCAAGCTCTCTTTTTATTCTTCGTTCCTTCAAAGCCAAAAGCGAGCCTATTACCATTCCGCAAAGGCCAAGGAAGAATAAAAGATTGGTTATTCTCATCTGTCTAATCATATTTATTGTAAATACGCAGTAATACATTTTTATAAGAAGTATTATATAGCTTTTAAGCACAAGTCCCGAAAGAATAGCGCTTGAAGCTGTTGTGGCCGAATCATACGCTCCTGGCAACATTGTATGAAACGGAAAAAGTCCGCTCTTTATAGCAATTCCTATTGTAAAAAGTGCTATTATTATAGTAAGAGGAAAATTGTATTCGCCGCTGCTTAAAAGGACCATTATACTGCCCTTCAGCTGAGTCATAAGCAGCTGCCCTGTGATTGAATAAAGCATAGCAATTGAAAACAGTATAAATCCGGACCCCAAAAGGCTCATAATAAGGTAATGAATTGTAGCTATTATACTGCTTCCTGAATCCTTAGCCATTATAAGAGCGCATGAACATATTGTGTTTATTTCAATGAAAACATAAGCCGTAAATAAATCGTTGGTATATATAATGGCAAGCATTGCTCCGAAAATGAGGTTCATCATAATAAAATAAAATCCTTGTTTTTCAGGCAGAATTTCTTTTTTTATTAGATGTTTGCCTCCGATTATGCTTAAAAACATTACAACCGAAAAAAGAAGCGCAAGCATAGCCTCAAGAGGTCCTGCTTTAAGCTCATTTCCCCAAGGCGAAGGGAAATGCCCCATCATAAAAGTAAAGCGCTGTTCTTTAGTGTAAGTGTACATAAGAAGTATAAAACTCATAATACCTATCACTACAGTAATGCTTAAGTGCAGGCGTCTGGCTTTGTCGCCGTCTTTTATGAGTATTGTCACTATTCCAGCAAACATTGCAAGAAAAATGCTGAAAAAAGGTATATTATGGATTAGATTCATCTTCTTTGTCCTCCTTCAGCAACACCAGAACCTTATCAAGACTAAGGGTGCCGTATTTTTTATAAAGTCGTTGTACAAGGGCAAGAGAAAACGCCGTAACACTTACAGATACAACAATACCGGTAAGTACAAGCCCGCTTGGTATAGGGTTTATAAACTTCGATGCAAGAGCCTTTTGGCCAACTGTGGCAATAGGCGCCGTATGGCCGGCAATATACCCTTGAGAAACAAGAAACAGATAAACAGCCGTATCCATTATGTTTAAGCCTATAAACTTTTTAATCAGGTTATCCTGCAAAAGCAGATTTAAAAAGCCAATGCCGAAAAGTATAATCGCCCCGGCCTCATAATGATTTTCAGTTAAAAATCTCAGCATATTAGTCATAATATCATATGTCCCCTTTTGTAAAAAACGAGTATATACCATACATAGTGCATGCAACAATTATACCAACACAAATGTTAAGAGGAAGTATCAGTCCGCTTGATAATATATTGCCGGGTATCCCCTTTGGTATAATATTTTTCAAATGGTTGCCTCCTGTAAAAAACGAGTAGCCTTTTGAAAAACAATATATAAGTAAGCATGTAGCAGATACTTTCTTAAATGTTTCATAAGTAAAAAACCGCCTTGTGTTTTCTTGTCCGTATGCCGTTGAGTAAAGCATAAGTCCTGCGCCGATTATAGCGCCTCCCGAAAATCCGCCTCCCGGAGAAAGATGGCCGTTTAAAATTACATATATTCCGTATAAAAATATAAACGGTATCACAAGTCTTGCTACAAATTTCAATATAAGGCTTCCGTCGGCATTTTTAATTTCTTCGTCTTCTTTAAGCTCCTGGTCTTCTATAGGGTCTATGTTGTTTTTATCACGCTTTAAAAGCATGGCAACACATATAACAGCAGTAAAAAGCACACAGCTTTCTCCGAATGTGTCAAATGCTCTGTAATCAAGAATCATTCCGGATACAAGGTTTATGGAGCCTGTTTCTTCAACACCTTTTTCCAAATATCTTTCGGAAACCTCGTTGTTTACGGGATTGTCGGGCTTTCCGCATGTGGGAAGCTCAGAAGCAGTTTTTAAAAGTATGCCTATAAAAACAACAGCTACAATTATGCATATTATTTCTTGTATTCTTCTTTTTGAGTGCTTAAGTCTTAAGGCAATAAATTTTGCTTTCTGATGTCTTAATTTTCTTTTGGCAAAACGCTTTTTACGGCTGTTTTCAAGTATTACTGAGTCAATGGTTGTTTCACCGTTTATCCATTTAAAAAATTTTTCCCATTTTCCGCCGTTTTCTTTCATTTAATCACGGGTTCCTTTCACAGAATGAATTTTCTTAAGAGTTATAAAGAACAATATTCCGGTAACTCCGGCGCCGACAGCCGCTTCGGTTATGGCAAGGTCAGGTGATTGCAAAAGCGCCCAAATTACCGCCATTACTGAACTGTAAGCCATAAAAATAATTACGGCATCAAGTAAGTTTTTTGTAATAGTAGTACCTATAGCACATAAAATAAGAAAAATTAAAAGCACATAATCAAGAATCATCATCATTCCTCCTAACAAATTCATCAACATTGCTGTATGTCAGAAGTTCTGTTTTTCCAATAAGATGAGTAGCAATAGGAGATGTAAGCCAGATAAATCCAACAACGGCAAGCAGTTTTAAAACATGTATAAAAGTATCTGAAAGTAAAATAACGCCAATTACTGTAAGAAAAATACCCATAGTATCACCCAAGGCCGACGCATGCATCTCATCAAGTACATATTTGAATCTAAATAATCCAATTGTGCAGATAATAAAAACAAAAAGCCCTGCAAAAAGCAGTATAAGCCCAATTATATCTTTAATTGTCATCCTTTTTCTCCCCTTTAATGTGCATGAGTCTTCCCTTATGATGAAGCGTAACAACTCTGCACAGCACCACAACCGATATAAAATTCAAAAGAGCGTATACAATAGCAACATCTGCCAAAAAGTCCTCATGAAGCATAGCTGACAGAGCACATATCATAGCCGTTGCCATTGTACCAATTACATTTACCGCTACAACTCTGTTTGTAAATCTTGGGCCCTTAACAGCTCGTACCAAACAAAAAATCACTAATGCAGCCATTACCATAATATATATAGACAATGCTTTTTCAACTGTGGATAATGATAAAAAATTCATTCTTGCTCCTCCATTTTCTTCAGTTGTTTAACAAAATCTGATTTTTCAATGTCTTTGCAAAATTCAGGCAAAAGACCATGAACTATAAAATATCCGTCTTTAAGCCCAACTGTATATGTTCCCGGAGTAAGAGTAATCGAATTGGCAAGCACACACCTTGAACTGTCCCTTTTAAGGTCAGTTGTAAACTTAACTGTAACGGATTTTTCTTTTTTTCCAAAAATAATTACTTTCATAACTGAAATATTAGATTGAATTATACTAAAAAAGAGCACAATAATATATTTTATTATAGACGGCAATTTTTTTATTACTCTTTTTTCTCTTTCCCTGCTGTATCCAAGATACTTGACTGAAAAAAGATATAAAAAAAGACATATTAAAAATCCTATCACAGCCGTTTCAACTGTGACTCTGCCGTTAAAAATGAACCATGCAATATAAAAAAGAAAAAACATGCTGTGTCCTCCTATTTGTCATAACTGTCTGCCGGTACTCATAAAAAAGCGGTCTACTGGCCTGACATGGCAACGCCTACACATGCAAACTTTTTGCAAAATAAAAAAAGCATACCTAACTCAATATTAATAATTATACAATATAAATACGTATTAATGTTCAAAAAGTTAGAAATAAATTATATAATTTTCATCTTAAATTATAACCGTGTTTAATGCACTTTGCATAAACTTATATAGTATATATAGAAAATATTACATGTTACGCTTCTTAAAAATGAAAAAAAGCACAAAAAATGTATATTAATAGCAACAATAGAGTTTACCAAATATAAATGGCAAAAACGCAGAAACGATGCAGCATTTGCTTGCATCGCCTCTGCGTTTTTACTTATTTAAAGGGGGAGATGGTACTAAATTATCATTCTATAGAAATATTTGTTTTATTTTCAAGCTGCTTTTTTTCATCAAACTTTGGAAGCTCGATATGAAGGATACCATTTTCAAATTTAGCTTTGATATCTTCAGGTTTTACATTCTCACCAACATAAAAGCTTCTGCTGCAGCTACCACTGAATCTTTCCTGTCTGATAAAGTTGCCTTTATCATCTTTTTCATCTTTGTTTCCTTCTTTTTTAGCTTCAACTGTAAGGCAACCATTTTCAAGATTAATGCTTACATCATTTTTATTAAATCCCGGCACATCCATTTCCATGACGTATTTTCCGTTTTCTTCCTTAACATCAGTCCTCATTACGGCTTCTCTGTCAAAGAAACGATTGTACCTTCCAAATGAAGGAAAAGAAAAATCATCAAAATCATCAAATAAGTTTTTTCCAAAAATACTAGGCATCATCATAAGTCATACCTCCTTAAAAATCAGGCTTAAGTTTTTTTTATTTTTAACATTGCCTGTTCTTTTTATTCCTCTTTCTTTTTACAGTTGTAATAATAGCACACTTTGTTAGCCAATGCAATAGGTGAGTGCTAATATTTACAAAAATTTCATAAATTTAATATTTTCACAACATTTAGATGATATTTCCAGAAAAATATCACGTTACAATAAATATTTTTTTAAATTTATTGTGTATAGTGAAGTAATTGTCTTATAAAAAGCAGATACTTTCGTATCTGCAATAATCTTAATAATTAATATTGTTAAATCATTTTTAAAGCTGTTTCAATCATATTTGTAAATGATGTCTCTCTCTCTTCGGCACTTGTTGCTTCTCCGGTTATAGTGGAATCTGAAATAGTAAAAATGCTTATGGCGTCAGCACCTCCGATGGCTGCATTGCTGTACAGGGCTGCTGTTTCCATTTCAACTGCAAGCACTCCCATGTCACTCCATGAAACACCGTTTGCCGCTGTTTTCGGAGTATAAAACATGTCAGAGCTAAGTATGTTGCCTACGTGATAATTAGCTCCTGTTTCCTCAGCCGCCTTAACAGCCTTTTTTAATAGTTTGTAACTGCAAATACAGCTGAAGTCACCCGGAAGTCCAAAAAGTCTTACGTAGTTTGAGGTCGTACAGGCACCCATTGCAATAACAAGGTCTTTTATTTTAACATCTTTGTTCATGGAGCCGGCAGTTCCTATTCTTATAAGTGTTTTGCATCCGTAAAAGTTAATAAGCTCATGAGAATAGATGCCCATTGAAGGACATCCCATTCCGGTTCCCATAACAGACAGTGTCTTTCCGCCGTATTTACCTGTGTATCCAAACATGTTTCTTGTGGAGTTAAATTGCTTTACATCTTCCAAGTAGTTTTCAGCAATAAACTTTGCTCTCAGCGGATCTCCCGGAAGAAGAATTGTTTCGGCTATTTCACCCATTTTGGCTCCTATATGCGGAGTCGGTGTATTATTTTTCATAAAGTAGGTCCCTCCTTATAATTATCTATTATAATTATAATTAAGCGATAAATGCAACGGTTTTGAAATATAAAAATAAATCATTATAATCCTGAAAATATTTTTTTCAAATAACCTGTCTTTTTCACTTGACAAAATCAGTAAGTACTCTTATAATTAGTAATGCTTTAAGTTATGTGCGCGTAGCTCAGTTGGATAGAGCGTCTGACTACGGATCAGAAGGCCGCGTGTTCGAATCATGTCGCGCACATGTAAGTAACCTCCTAAAAATTAGGAGGTTATATTTTTTTCTCTCATTTCATCATGAGTGTATGCTGATAATTGTTTGTGTGTGTATTTTGAAATGTCATTGTGCTCGTTATACATAATTTCTACATTAAGAGCCATGTTGGCCGGAATTATTTTTCTTGCATTTTCGCTTACCATGTTGTAAAGAGAAGCTACACTTAATGCCAGCTTAATGTTAACTTTATATTCAGAATTTAAGACCTCAAATTTATACCCGTCGCTTCCGCATATGCTACATAGATATTCGTCAAAATTCTTGTATGTATAAACAAAAGAACGGTTTAAATATATTTTTACTGCTTTTCTTCTTGTATCCAACGAATCAGAGTTACTGCTTTTAATGTCAAACATGCTTTCATAACGCTTTATTCCTTTTTCGTCTGATGTGCTTACCCATGGCATTGACATGCATGAATTAAGATAAGCTTCCTCGTCGCTAAAAATGGCATCTTCTGCGTTTGCTATAGCCTTAATTTCTCTGTAATCCCTTAAAAACTCCGGCAGATATTCTAAGTATTTTTTCATTCAAACACCGCCGTTCCAAGTATAGGTATGCAGTCACTGTCAAGCACAATGTTTTCTTTTGCACTGTTTATTGATACATTCTCAACATCAATCACTCCGTCGGTGTCAAGTATCTTCATTTCAATTCTGCTTATTCTGACAGTGAGACTGTCACTTTGTCCCCATTCCTTGGCAAGCTGTAAAAAATAATCCTTAATTGATTCTATTGCGTTTTGAAAAACCGTGTCTTTGTCATATCCGTCAGAAATGGTAAGACTTGCACTGACGTTTATTGTCTTTCCTTTTGCGGCTTCAACATAAACATCATGTCCGATGGGAGCTTTTCCATATCCGCTTCCTTTTGGTTTAGGGTCAATTAATTCTTGTACCTCGTTTATAATGTCATCATCGGGTATCTCATAGCCGTTGTTAATTAACACAAGTCTTACAGTACCGGCGCCATAGTAAACAGGAAATACTTTGCATCCTCCAACACTGTCTATTTGAGAAACAATGTTCTTGTAGTCGTCAATGTTTCCGCCAAATGAATTGGTGTCAAAACTGTTAAAATATCTTTTTCTTAGGCTGTTGTCGTCCTCAGCGTCTTCGCCGTAAGTAATTATTTCAGAAATTTCCGCTGTGGCAAGACCGTCAATGTATTCAACAGGAATAATTTTCCCAGTGTAGCTGTTGCCTTCGCTGCCGGGTGTCTCGCATTGCATGCTAAAGACACCCTTGTCAAGTTTTTTAACGGCATTGTAGTTCATTGTACCGCCCTGAAATCTGTCACCGATAGAAATGTCAAAAGCGTTCCCGTCGGTGTCATAAAAATAACCTTTAAATACTGCATTTACAGAGCTGTTCCTTTTTATGTTTCTTTCAGCAGTTCGCCTTTCAAGGTCATCGCCTATGGCCGTATCGGCGAACATTCTGTCAGCAAAAATATCCATGTCTGCATAAAGCCTGCTGCTTTCGGCACTATTTGGGGCAAGAGTGTCATAAATAATGCTTCCTTCTCTTTTGTCGAGACTGTCGTCAACTAATGCAAGCTTGCTTTTCAAAAGTTCCTCATAAGTCATATTTTCAAACATTTTTTTACACCTCCGTTTCCATACCAATCAGGCCTTCGGCAGTAACAGCATTAAATTTTATTTCGAAGTTTCTGCCGTTTTTTTCTACTTCAATATTTTCAATACTGCTTATTCTCTCATCGGCAAGAAGAGCATCTTCTATGTATTTTTCAATAATAGTTTCAGTATCACCTAAATTAGTACCAATCATTTTGCTTATTTCGCTTCCATAATTGTAACTGTAAATTTCAAAAGCATATCTTTGAGTATATAATATGTTTTTAATTGCCTGCTTCATTGCTTCTTTTTCGTAAATAAAACCATGAATTGTTTTTCTGTCTTCATCGAGACAATATGTTTTGGTAATCATATCACTCATACATTTTCCACCACCCTGTCAAGAACAATAAATCTTTGTCCGCCCTGAACTCTAAGCATTATAACTTTTTCGCCTTTTTTTAGATGGTTGCATATTGTAATTTTCTTTTTACCCAGTATTTTGTGGTTGTGATTTGTGTATGAATTTGTATTTTCGGTATAAATATCGAAGTCCATTTCCTGCTGTGTATCCATTACGGCACCAGTTAGTAAAAGGTGTTTTTCATTAATGCTCATTTTCTGCTGAGAACGTATGATAAGAGGTTTCTCTTTCTCAACTGTCCCAAAAATTATTTTAACTGGATCCGATGCCTCGTTTGCTGAGACTGAAAGCTGTTTTAAAGCATTTATTAATTTGTCCAATAAATCACTTCCCTTTTATATGTGTGTACCTTCACCGCCGTATGCAACATATTCGGCTATTTTTTCGGCAAGACAATTTATCATGTTGTCTTCGTCTGATTTATTGTATATGTTTGAATAGTTATTCAAAACAATGTTTATGTTTTTGTCTTGGCTTCTTAAATCGCTGGTTGTGTTTTTATTGTAAAAATTGTCGCCGAAATATTCGTTATGCTGCGCGTATTTTTTTATATTAGAATTTTCCGAAAAACTTTCGTCATTGTTTAAATTTTTCTCAAATTTTTCTGTCGAGTCTAAGAAGTTTGTATATTCGTAATCAGTATTTTTGCTTTTATTTAAGTTTAGAACAGAATCATTATTTGAGAAATTGCTGTCTTCATAATTAAAACTATTTGTTAAAAAGCTTGAACTCATTTCAGCTAAAATTTTGTTTGTGAGAACGTTTGAACTTATCTCAGATAAAAATTTGTTTGTGTTCGTATAAAACGTATCGAAAACAGATGAAACGTTTTTAGGATTTTCTTTTTTTAAGTTTCCGTCGTCGTTATTTTTTTCTTTTTCATTGTTTTCAACAATCGGAATACCAAAAATATCATTTTTATTCTCGTTATTTTCGTTTAAAACAAAATCATTATCTTTAACAGCCATGTTTTCAATATATTCTATGCTTTTCATGAGGTCGTCCAAAGTACAAAAATCATTAAAATCAGTCATTTATAAGACCTCCTCTTAAAACAATGTTCATTGTGTAAATACCGTTATTAAATATATGCTCAACTTCCTCGCACAGCATTTTGCTGTCTATGCCAATATCGGTTTCGTTTTCCATTTTCACATATATAAGGCTTCCTGCTCTTACGTTGGAGTTCCCAAAAGCTCCATTTATTGAAAGGCTGCGTTTTTTTTGCCCGTAAAGTTTTAATAATTTTTCAGCCTTCAAGTTTCCGTCCTCGTCATCTGATACACTGCCTGAATATTTTAAAACTCCCCACCTTGACTGAAGGTTTTCATCTTTTTTAAAATACTCTTTGTCACCGTTTTTTCGGTCTTTTTTTGTAAGCTCAATGCAGTTAAATACTCCGTTGTCAATTGAAGAACTGTAGCTGAAATTTTCCGCAGTGCTGTCCAAAACGGAATAATCCACAGCCATATTTTTGCAGTTTTTTAAAGAAATCTTGCCAAAATCATCGGTAAGTATAAAAAGAGTACCTGTGTTTTCGTAAGTTTCGTCAATTGCACCCTGAATTATGTCGAATAATGTTTTGTCGTCACAAATCATGTCTGATACCGTATAAGGTGAATTTTCAATTTCTCCGACTGTAAGATTCATGTCACCGGCTATTGTCTTAATTATTCCCGAAACATTTTTGCCTGTAAAAAAATATGTGCCTTTGTTTTTTAAATACCTAAGCTGGTCGTATGCAGTAACAGAAATTAATTTTTCCTTGTCACGGCTTTTTGAAAATATCCTGCCGGAAAATAATCCAATGTCATCAATGTAAATCCTAACCTTGTCGCCTTCTGTAAAATCCAGTTTATCATCTTTAAGCACATTAAAAATAGCTTTTGAAGGCATAAGGCTTCTGCTTTGAGATATTTTTACGCTTTCCTCGGCCACAGCAGTAAAAGTAGTATTGTCATGGTCTATTTCTATTTTTGCACTATTCAAGCTTAATCACCTGCCCCGGATAAATTTTGCTTGGGTCTTTTATACCGTTTAACTTTGCAATTTCAGGGTATTTTAGAGCATTGTTTAATTCTCTTTTGCAAATGCTCCATAAATTGTCGCCGGGTTTAACTGTGTACAGTAATGGTGTTTCGTGAGAGCTTGTTCTGACATATGAGCTTTGAGCATAAATATTTCCGGTTTTTGTGCTTTTAGCAGCTTTGTATTGCTTTAATTTAAGGCTGATTCTCACATCAAGGCCATCATTTGCCGCTTCTACAATCCCTATTCTTTCAATTGTAACTGTTTCCTTGGTTGTAAAACCGACTCTTTGGTAAGGCAAGTCTTTTCTTATTATTTTAAACAGTACAGTTTTGCCGCCGTAAAATATTTCTTTAAGTTCCTTTATATAAGTATATGGTTCTTTAAAAGTAGTAAGATATTGCGCATAAGGCACTTTTCCCCCCGGAAGTATAGCATCAAATTCATATTCCGTAAGCCCCGGAGTTCTTATGCGGCTTAATTCTTCCATATTTATAAGCTTTATTGTGTCGTTTTGCCCCTTGTAATTAATAGATATTTTTTCAGGAGCTACAGGCAGAAGAATATTGCCTATGTAAACCAAATACATTTTTTCACCTTCTTTTTTTATCGGTTTCAATTTCAATGCAAGCCGCAATAAATGCGCGCTCTTCCTTTGAAAGCTTTATGTAATGCGAAGGAAGCAATCCGGCTTTAAGGAAGGCCTTGTATGCCACAACTGTGTCAAACAAACCTTCCTTTATCATTTTTTTGCTTCGTCTTTAAGCTCATTCATAGATTTTGAAAATCCGTTTACTTCCTGAACTTTTTTTATGTATTCTATGTATTCTCCGGCTGTAAGCATTTTTTTAAGCAATTCATCTTCACCCCAAACCCCGTAACTGTCTTGGAGTTTTTCGTTAAATAAATCCGGATAAACAGTAGAGGCAGCCGCAATTTTCCCTAAGTAGCGGGCATTGTCAAATACCTTTTTGCCGTTTTGTTCCATAATACAAAGAACTCTTATTTTTTCTTCTTCATCGCCGCTTAGAGCTCTTATTTCCCATAAAACTGGTTCTCCGTCTAACTGAAAGCTTTGGCTTGCCGCAAATTTCACATTTTCTTTTTTAATTTTGTTTTGGCTAAGAAAAATATCAAGATCCATTTTTACCTCCTATTATGTAAATCCCACAGCAGTAATAAAAACCACTGCTGCGGGATAAAAATTTTATCCAAGTTCTGTAAATTTATCAGGCATTTCCCAATCCTCAAAAGTAAAGTCGTATTCTTCCTCAAGATATACAGCCGAAGCATCAAACTTCGCCAGTACACCGCCGTTTAGGTTGCAGTCTTTAAGTATAATTGTCTGCCTGCCAACACTGCTTGTAGGGTCCTCGTTTGAGATTTGTATATCAAAATACATGTCTTCTCCATTTTCCTTAAACTCATATAAAAGCTTTCTGAAAACGCTGCTGTTGTAGTGAAATTTTGCTGTACCTGTTCCCTTCCAGCCTGTTGATTTGTTTCCTTTTCCGGTTTTTCCTAAAATAGGCACTTCTACTTTAGTCTTTTCCATTTTTGCCTCAAGGTTGATTGCCTGCATGAAGTTGTATCTGTGATTGTCGATTGTAACATAACATTCAGCCATAGAAGCAATTATAGTGTCTTTCGCATTCATTACCTGCGCCATTTGTTTTCCCCCTTTTTTACTCCACAACAACCGTCATATAAAGCTTGCTCATAGCACATACAGGAGTAATGGAGTTTTTAACAACAACTGTTTTCTTGTCGTCTCCGATTTCGACTGTAACGTCTTCCGCTTTGAAATCCTCAATAGCGCCAAGGTCCTGAAGCTGTCTGTTGTAAGAAACAATGTCGTTCCAAAAAGCAGTTCTTCCTGACTTGTTGTTTTGAACTTTCCCAAGATAGTGATTGTTAAACATAACGGCAATGTCGTTTCCTGTTGAGTCTAAAAGTCTTATTATCTGGTTGTCTGAAAAATCGCTGCTTTTTGTGTCTGAAAACTCGGTAAATGAGTTTATGTCCTCTAACACTTTAATGTCGTTTCCGTTTCTGTGCAGCATAAATTTTCCTGCATTTATTGCTTTTACAAGCTCACTTTGAGTAAAGTCAACATCCGGTGTGTATTCCCCGTCATAAGTTTTGTTTGTTAAACTTTCGTTTATGTTGCATGCACATTCAGCTCCGCTGACCCACCAAACAAGGCCGTATTTTTCATCTTCCTTTGAATCAGTTCCTACATTAATAATACCTTCATTATCACCGCTGTAATCGTGTATAACCGCTTGAAATTTAATACCATAGTCTTCGCGCATTGTCTTGGTAAAATCACCGTAAAGTTTCTTTATGGCATTGTCGTCACTTATGCAAGCTAAAATGTTAAAGCTGTAGCTTTCCGATAAATTTAAAAACTTCTGGTGGTCGGCTGCTGTGCTTTCGGTATCTGTTCCGCCAGAAAGAGAAATTCCGGCTGAAGCCTCAAGTATTGAATCTTTTATAAATGTAACAAAATTATTGTCTTCAAGCTTGTCCGCAGACGTAACGGTTTGAGAATCAACTTCAGTCTCATCCACCAATGTTTTAACCGTAAACCCGTCATCACCGCTTTCAACAGTAATCTTTATGTCATTTCCTCTTGTACCGCCGCATCTTGCCTTAGCAATAGAACATGTTGCCTTGTCTCCGCCGTTAAGTCTGTAAAAATAAACCGTGTTTGCGTTTGTAAAAATATCTTTTATTCCTTTAAGCTCGTTGGAACTGTAATCGAATCCGAAAATATCGAAGCTGTCAGATAAAAATTCTTGGGCTGTTACCTCAAAAATTTTACCTTCCGTTCCCCATTTAAGGTCGCAGGCCACAGCCGCATAACCCCTGTCACTTATGCTGGCACTTGCGTTTGACGCACTGACAAAATTTATGTATGTACCCGGCAGTACCTTGTTTTGAGTAAGGAAAGTACCTCCTCCTAAAGCCATAATTTACACCTCTCTTATTCATTCATTTCAAGTTTTTCCATAAGTTCCGAGCTGTCCTCAGTAATATATATGCTTACTCTGTATTCCGCCTCAATAATGACCTTGTCTTTTTCGCATGATGCTTCACGCCTGAAAGCAAAGTATTTCTCATCATCGCTTTGAACAATTTTAATGGCCTCAAATATTTTCCCAAGCATATCTGTAAGTTCCTCATATAAACCGCATTTGCTGTAGCCTTCAATTTCAAAAACCACGTCTAAAATTCCTCTGTTCATAATCATAGACTGAATTTCAGATTTAATAGTTCTTATAAAGAAGCATGGTTTTTGTAATCCCTGAGTAACTTTCTCGTCATATATTCTGAATTCATCTCCGAAACAGTTGTCTAAAGCCGTTTCAATGGCATTTTTAATTTTTTCTTCCATTCTAATCATTCCTTGTTAAGGATTTTCATCAAAAATATCAATCTCTGTTTCCTGATGCGTTATGTAATGCTTTCCTTCTGAGGCCGCCTTATATTTTACTGTTGTACCCATGTGGTAAACAATAATTACGTCACCGCTTTCAATTTGGGGCTCATTTTCAAGAAAAAGCCGTACACTTTGGTTCTTTGTGCTTATAGTATTTGTTTCACTGTCAAAACCACTTTTTAAAAAACTCAGCTTGCAATTTACAGAATCATATTTAAGACTGTATGTGTTTTTTGTAACAGCTCCGCTTTTTTCCTCAGTGCATCTGTATACGTCACATTTGTCATTAAAAAGCAGTTTTGCCTGTTTTAATTCCATTTTAACCTCCTGAATTTTTCAAGCTTTGCTTTGTAGTTGTTTATATAGCTGTATCCCACATCCTCTAAAAATGTCATAGATACATCGCCTTCCGAAATGCTTTTAAGTTTTTCTCCGTCGCATTCTCTGCTGTAAATGTCCGCCGCAATTTCGGCACATATGTCGTCAAGAGAGTCGTCTGTAATTTCATTTATGTTGCAGTAACCGCAGATTATTTCATTAGCTCGCTTTACGGCAAAATCAAGGCGTTCATTATCAGTGCTTTTTCCATAAATTAAGTTTGCTTTTTCGAGTGTGTTCAAACAAAATCACCAGTCTTTCATGATTCCTTTTTGCTCATAAAGATGCCTTTTGCCCTGTTTTCGTAAACAAAAGCGTCATGATAAAGTCTGAACTGGAAAAGCCAGGCGTCAAGCTTCTGGTTTTCGTCAGGCGAGAAAACTTTAGGCATGGCAAATTTTTTTGCCTGTACAACGCTTTCCGGATATATCATCATAAAGTTAATGCCTACAGCAGCGTCGGCTTTTGCATATCCCCAGCTGTCGGCACCGTCGTTAAGAGTAATACCAGTGTAAAATCTCGTTTTAGGAACATAAAAAACACTCATGTTGTTGTATTTTGTAACGACAGTGTTGGCTTCGTTTTCATTTGTCCATTGACGTGATAAAGCACTGTTAAAAGCAGGCTTTAATTCGCTGCTTACAAAAAGCATACGTCCTTCCTGAGGCACTTCGGCGTCGTCCATCTGCATTGAAGCGTCGTCAATTTTTGTAAGAATGTTGTCTTTCGTAATTGTGGCCGCATCTGTGCCGATTCCGTTAGATGAAGCGTATTTTGCAAATCTGTAGGCGTCAAGCTCAGGTACAACCCATTCTCTCATAAAGTTTCCGGTAACTTTTCCGAAAACCATTCCTAATGTTTCCTCGTCGTCCATTCTGTCAACAGAGATTTCTTTGCCTCTTTCCTGTGAAAGCTTTAAAGTTTCCCATGTTGCAGTCACATCGCCTTTCGGGTATCCGTTTGTTCTCGAATAATTGCCAAGGCCAGTCGTTGATACTTTTAATATTTTAATTTCGTTTGCGCCTGTAAAATCGGTCATAGAGTTTGAATCAAGATTTTCCGTCACAGATTCCGCTTTGTATATTTCGTCAACTACAGGTAAAAATTTTGATGCATAATCAATGCTGTTTGCCATTTAAAATCCCCCTTTTATTTAAGTCCGGCACCTTTTCTTGCATAGTCCATAAAAGACTTTTTACGTTTTGATAGATTGCCTTTGGATACTCCGGTTCCCACCAGATTTTCACTTTTTTGAGTAAAAAGATACGGGTCGCTTTTCATAATTCTTGAAAGGTCGACACATAGATTTCCGTTTTCGTCGTTAAAAATATCGCCTTCTTCAATAAGAGCTCTTATGGCTTTGATATTTTTACCGCCGCATTTTTGGATTTCATTGTCAATTAACGACTGCTTTTTCTCATTTTCAAAATCATTTTTTAGCTTCTGAATTTCAGCCAAGTATTTTTCTTCTGTCTGATTTTTGTTTTCGTCAGAAACACTTTTTTCAACGTAATTTTGCTCAATAAAGTTTTCAATTCCTTTTAGTTTTTCTTCATTGTCCAAATCACTGTTTAGAATGTCTGAAAGCTGTTGCATAAAATATCTCCTTTCATCCCGCCTCTGCCCGCCCGTAAATTATTTTTCTTTGCTTATCTCATCAACAAAAGGATGATTGCTTATAAGTGTTTCGTCGCTTATAAGTCCTTCCGACATCTGTATCATCTGTACTGTCTCATAATCGTTCGTGATAGCGTTTCTTCTAAGACAAACGTTTATCATGTCGGTGCTGTAATTAGTTTTGTGCTTTCGGTTGTAGTCTTCAATCATGTACCATAAAAGCTCGTTTATGCACTTTTTAAGCTGAACACTTATGCCGGCGGCTTTTAGCTCCAGCAGTGTGTATTGGAATTTAAGTGTAACGCCGCTTGTTGAGCTTCCAAGCCTGTCAACATCGGTGTCAACACCTTGGCCGAACTGGAAAATGTCTTTTCTCAGCATTTTCATGTAGTTTAGCCGTCCTTCCATTGAGATGTCGGTCTGTTTTGCCTCCACATTTCCGCTGCTGTCGGAGATGTTTACAGCTTTGTTTATCTGTAACTTTTTCGCTATTGCTCCTGCCGTTTCTCCGCCATACCCCTGTATTACCCAGTAAAGCTCAACAAGGTCAAGCAAATTGTTTGTTGCTTCGCTTGATAATAAGTCATATGCATCAATTAGCCCTTTTACAGCCTCAAGGTCGGTGGTTGCTCTTGAGTTGTTTTTGAGAATAATAAACGGTACTTTATTCCAGTTGTTTTCACTTCTTTTTTTCTCAAATCCATCCTCAAGACTCACATTCCACCAATGGGGACATGGATTCTTGTCCACACTTTCATCATAAATAAAATTGTGGTTGTCATCTTCCACGTAATATGTGACGTTTTCTTTTGTCCACCATTCAACACGTTTTCTTATATATTTGTGCCCGTTTCTTATAACTATGGTGTCATAGTACCTAATAAGCTGTTCAAGATCAGTTTCAAATCTGCTGTCATATATTGGAATGATTTCCTCTGCCGGAACAATGCAGAATTTAAGTTCGCCGTTTTTGTCATAATAAACATGCAGTGCTTCGTAACCTTTGTTGCTTGCACCTGTAAGAAGATTTTGTAAAACCTCGTTAAAATCCTCGCTTGTAAATTTGTCTACAGCTTTCTCAAATTTGCTGTCTTTTTCTTTGTCGAAATTTACTCTTATGACAGGTTTTCTGCCTATTATGTATCCAACCTTTTGGTCTACAAGAATCCTGTGAAAAGCATTCACATTGTGGTGGTTGCTTCTGTTCGGATTTGTAAAATTGGTTATTTTTTCACTTTCGTCGCCGTTATCATCAGTCACGCTTTCGGATATTCGGCTTTGCCTGAAATCCTTTTTGCATATGTCGTGGTCGTAAGTGTAGTACCTCTCACCTTCAATCATTTTTCTTTTTTTGTCGCTGTTTTCATCTTCGTTTATGATGTATTTCAGTATGTCGCTTTCGTTTATTTTTCTGTCGGCGGTAATCTTCGCATTAATTAAGTCAGTTTCTGTTAAAAACATTTCTACCTCACTTTCACCATATCCATGTCGAATTGCCTTGAATATCTCACAGCGTCAATGGAGTGATTGTTTTTATCGGGATAAAAAGCTCTGAATCCGCCGTAATCATCTTTTTCAAGTTCATATTCCAAAAATTCCTTGGCGGTATACGGACATCTTTGGCTGTCAATGATAATTTCATCCATTCCCTGAAGCCATTTGATTCCATAATCAATGCTGCCTTTTCCCTTTTTAGCTCCAATGGCATTTAGCCCTTCGTAGTTAAGTTCGGCAATGCTTTTCGGCTCTGCGCTGTCGCAAATTATGACTCCGTTTTCTTTGTTTTCGGCCTTAATAAGCTCTGCTGCACTGCGGTTAGAGAGCCCAACTGCATGAATTTCGTAAAAAATAAAAAGCCTCCTTTTTTTTCTGTCAAAATTGTTAACCGTATAATGCAAAGGGTCGTTTGCATATCCCCAGTCAAGTCCTCTTGAAAGATGTTCAAAGCTTTTGATTTCATCTTCACTTATTTTTCTTATAATAATGTTTTTAAATACCTCTCCTCCGTTTCCTGTAGGCACTCCAAGATATTCGTGTTTGTAACTTTCGTAGTCAGAATTTTTAAGATATTCAGCTTCTGTAAAAAACTGATTTCCAAGCCAATCTTTCGGAACATCGAGATAAGTGCTTTCATATACTTTTTTGTCAGGTCTGTTTTTGATTGATTCAGTGTTTACCCAGCTTGAAATACTTCTAGGTGGATTGTAGGAATAAAAAATAACAAAATTGTTTCCGCCTCTCATTAAAGATTGGTTTATGTTTCTTATTTCTTCCATTCCGTAAAATTCATCTGCTTCCTCAAACCAAATAAATTTTGCATAACCCTTCTTAAATTTAGTTGATTTGATTTTGCTTGGATTGTCGGCACCTCTGAAAATAATTTTTTGCCCGGTATTTTTTAAAGAAAGCTTCGGCGGAGTTTGCCTTTCTTCCCAATAGTCTGAAACACCAAGCATGTCAATGGCCCATAAAAGCTGTTCAAAAACGCTGTCTTTTAAATTGTTTCCTATTTTTCTCAGTGCCACAGCGTTGGCATTGGGATCCGTCATCATTCCCAGAATAATTTCAATTGAAATAAATGATGATTTGCAACTACCTCTGCCGCCTTTAAACCAGTAGTGGGTATATTTTTGGTTGCATATGTCGCTGTGTGCCTGAAAGAACGCCGGCGCTATCAGTTCACTCAGTTTAACCATCTTTTTTGTCCTTAGGAATGTCGTCCAGAATTTGAACAAGATTCATGGCGGCAACATTTGTATCTTGTTTGTATTTGTTCTTTAATTCAAAATACAGTTTTATTGCTTGAACATTTCCTTTTATGCATTGTTCTAAAAGACTTTTCCAAACAGAAGCAACTTCTCCGATAGTAACTTTGTCCACAAGACAGTCAAGATATTTGCGAAATTCTTCTGTTCCAAGCCATTGGTATAAGGTATTTAAACTTATCCCGGCTGTTTCGCATATATTTGTAAGGTCTGTGTTAAAGCTATCTCCAACAAGAATTTCAGCTGTTTTTTTTTGCTTTGAGTTTATTTTTTTCTCTGTACCTACATTAATCACCTCCAAAATCCTTAACAGAATTATTTCTGTTTTTTTGAATTTCTGGTTATATCTTAAATAATTTAAACTTGTATTTGGTTACCCATTTTATATTTCATGCAATAAAGATTAAAAAAGAAAAGTCTGCGCAGTTCATAAAATCTTCGTCTTCCGCAGGGAACATCCATATACTCATATGAAATACCGTCTGTTACGTTTTTAAGTATGTATGAATAAAGCTGGCTGTCGGCCTTTTTGGCTGCCGTTTCAATCATGTTTATGTCACTTTCAAGCATTTTAATTTTTTTCTTGTTTTTAAGCCCTTTTAAATTTTCATTATGTTTTTTCAAACAATAAAGCCTGTTAACGGCCTTTTTTTTCTCACTGTATTGCAGACAAAAATATTCAAGTTCTCTGTAAGCATAAAGTGATATGTTATACTGTGATAGATTTATGTCTCTTTTTCTGATTTCGTCCAAAGCTCGTCATCGTCCCTCCATGTTTGAATAGTATTTGAATCCTGTGGCACACCGTATTTTTCCATTTGGATTATTATTGGATCATCCAAGTCCTTGTTGTCGTTTTTCATAATTATGTCCTTCATAAGCCCGTAAAATATCTGTTAAATTCAGAAGGATGAATTTTCAAAATACAACTAATACGTTTTGCTTCATCAATGTTCAGAGCCGTATACCCATTTAATTTGTTGTTTATGGCATCAATGCTTATGCCGATTTCATCAGAAAGTTTTTTATATGAACATTTTCTTCTTTTCATAAGCATTTTAAGGTTACTGAACTCACTGTATTTTTTAATTTTCACTTTATCCCCTCCTTATTGATATAAATAAAATTATCATACACATATTACCGTGTCAACAAAATATGCTATAATTCGTGATATTTCGTCAAAAACTGCACATAACGTTATTAAATATATTAATGAAATTTTGTAATATTTTCGTGTAAAAAATGTAATTTATTTCAAAAAAATAAGGTGACAATTAGAGCTATCAGCGCTACAATATAAGAATAAGTTATGTAAGGAGTAAAAAATGCAGAAAAATGATTTTTCAGAAGGTTCAGTAATAATAAATATAATAAAACTTGCCGTTCCAATGACATTGGCACAGCTTGTAAATGTTTTGTATAATGTAATAGATAGGATATATATAGGACATTTGGGCACACAATCGGCAAATGCTCTTACAGGTCTTGGTGTTTGTCTTCCGTTTATATCTGTAATAATAGCTTTTTCAAATTTAATCGGAATGGGCGGAGCTGCTTTGTTTTCAATAGAAAGAGGGAAAGGGAATATAGATGAGGCTGAAAAAATACAGTCAAATAGCTTTGTTCTTTTGATTCTTTTTAGTATTTCGCTAATGTTTGTCGGATATGTTTTTAGAAAACCATTGGTGTATATGTTTGGCGGAAGTGAAGTCACATATCCATTTGCTGAAAGCTATATAACCGTATATTTGTGTGGCACTGTTGCACAAATGCTTTCTCTTGGGTTAAATACATTTATAAACGCACAGGGCTTTGGAAAAACCGGTATGGGCACAGTGGCAATAGGAGCTGTTGTAAATATCGTTCTTGATCCTTTGTTTATATTTGTACTTGACATGGGAGTCGTAGGAGCTGCTTTTGCAACAATAATATCTCAGTTTGTTTCTGCTGTATGGACAATAAAATTTCTTACAGGGAAAAATGCTTTTATTAAAATCAGAAAAAGAAGTATGCTGTTAAGCGCTTCAAGAGTAAAAAAAATAATTTTGCTTGGTACAGCAGGATTTACTATGTCAATAACAAATAGTATTGTGCAGGTTGTATATAACTCAAATCTTCAGCTGTATGGCGGCGATGTATATGTGGGAGTAATGACAATAATAAATTCTGTCAGAGAAGTGGTTCAAATGCCAGTTTCCGGTATATCCAGTTCAGCTCAGCCTGTAATGGGTTTTAACTATGGAGCAATGAAGTACGGGCGTGTAAAAATAGCAATAAAATTCATGTCATTTGTTTTGATTTTATATACTTCAGTAATGTGGCTTATAATGTTTCTTTTTCCCGGATTTTTTATCGGTTTGTTCAGTAAAGACAGTAATTTATTGTCTGTTGGAATAGGTGTTTTTCATATATACTTTATAGGCTTTTTTATGATGGCCTTTCAATATTGCGGTCAGTCTGTTTTCACGTCTTTGGGCTTTGCAAAAAGAGCAATATTCTTTTCAATATTCAGGAAATTGATATTGATTGTACCGTTAATATATATCTTACCAAAGATAGGTTTTGGCACAAATGGTATATTCATGGCTGAGCCAATATCAAATTTTGTAGGAGCTTCATTGTGCTTTGTCGTCATGATTTTAACCGTATATAAAAAGCTAAATATAAAAAATACCGATATTAAAAACAAACAATAAAAAAGGACCGCGGTACAATGAAATTAATCATTGTGCCAAGCGGTCTTTTTTTATTGATTAAGCTAATTAAGCATTAGCTTTAGCTTCGTTATATTTCTTAAGAGCAGCTGTAAGCTTTGGAAGAATTTTCTTAACATCGCCTACAACACCAAGGTCTGATACGCTGAATATTGCTGCTGTATCATTTTTGTTGATAGATATAACAAGGTCTGAGTTTTCCATACCTGCAACATGCTGAATAGCGCCGGAAATACCGCATGCAAGATAGAGGTCAGGTCTTACTGTTTTGCCTGTCTGTCCAACCTGCATTTCAGGTTTAGCCCATTCGCAAGCAGCATCGTCAACACAAGCTCTTGATGAAGAAACCTCACCGCCAAGCTGGTCTGCACAAGCTTTGAGCATTTCATATCCGTCTTTGCCGACACCACGTCCGCCGGATACAAGAACCTTAGCTTCAGTAATATCAACCATTTTCTTTTCAGCCTTAACAGCTTCAAGAATTTCGATGTTCATGTCATCAGCTGTAAATTCAACATCAAGCTTAATAAGCTCGCCTTTTCTTGATTCGTCCTTGTCGATTTTTTTCATAACGCCTGGACGAACTGTAGCCATCTGAGGTTTTGTTCTTGGGCACATAAGTGTAGCAAGAAGGTTGCCGCCGAAAGCCGGACGAGTCATAAGAAGTGCTCTTTCAGGTGTCTTGCAGCCATGAGCTGCTTCCTGAGAAAGTTCTTGTTCTGTCTTAGCCATTCTTAAGCCTGTTGTATCTGCAACAAGGCCGGTCTTAACACGGCTTGCAACACGAGGTGCAAGGTCACGGCCGATTGAAGAAGCTCCGAAAAGCATGATTTCAGGATCAAACTTTTTAACAACTTCAGCAACAGCCTTTGTGTAAGGCTCAGTAGCATAGTCTTTAAGATACTTATTGTCAACAAGAATAACCTTGTCGGCACCGTAATGATATAATTTTTCAACTTCGTCTTTCATGTTGTAGCCTAATAATACAGCATAAACATCATCGCCTAAGTCTGCTTTTAATCTTGTAGCTTCGCCGATAAGTTCAAGACCAACGTTCTGAACTTTGCCGTTTCTCTGTTCAACAATTATAAAAATTCCTTTACTCATTGTCGGGTTCTCCTCCTTAAAAATATAAATCAAACGTACAAATTAGATTACGTGTTTTTCTTCAAGTTTAGTCATGATAGCGTTTACATACTCATCGTCCGTCATGTCCTTAAGAACAGTACCAGGAGCTTTGAGCTGTTTAGGGAATGACTGGTAAACGTTTGTAGGTGAACCCTTTGTACCTATCATGTCAAGTTCAAGGTCGTCTTTGAGGTCATCAAAACCATAAATCTTAACTTCTTTGTCATAAGCGTCCATAACACCGTCAACAGTCATGTATCTTGGTTTAGCAAGTTCGCCGATAGCGGTAAGAAGGCAAGGTGTTTTAATTTTAATAATGTGGTAACCATCCTCAAATTGTCTCTTAACGATAAGATGGTCTTCGGCAACTTCCTTAATTTCCTCAACATAAGAAACCTGAGGGATGTGAAGTTTTTCACCGAGCTGAGGTCCAACCTGAGCAGTATCTCCGTCAATAGCCTGACGGCCTGTAATGAGGAGGTCGAAGTGACCGAACTTTTTGATAGCTGCGGCAAGAATGCCTGATGTAGCATATGTATCAGAACCACCAAATTCTCTGCCTGAAACAAGGATAGCTTCATCACAACCCATAGCGAGAGCTTCTCTTAAAGCAACATCTGCCTGAGGAGGTCCCATAGAAATAACAGTAACAGTACCACCTATCTGTTCTTTTATAGAAAGAGCAGCCTCAATACCAACCTTGTCATCCGGGTTGATTATAACAGGGAGGCCTTCTCTTATAAGGTTACCTGTTTTAGGATCTATTTTAACATCTACTGTATCTGGAACCTGTTTAATACATACAACGATTTTCATCTTTTGATCTCCTTCCGATATTTTATATAAAAGAATTTGAAATCCATACCGATTAAAGTCTCATTGAGCCGCCGATAACCATCTTCATAGCTTCTGAAGTACCTTCATAGATTTCAGTAATCTTAGCGTCTCTCATCATTCTTTCAACAGGATATTCTCTTGAGTATCCGTAACCGCCGAATAACTGAACACAAGTACGTGTAACATCGCAGGCTACATCTGAAGCGAATAATTTGCACATTGCGGCAAGAGGAGCATATTTTTCGTGATTGTCTTTAGCGTCTGCTGCTCTCCAAACCATAAGTCTTGCAGCGTCAATCTTTGTCTGCATCTCAGCAATTTTAAACTGTGTGTTCTGGAATTTGCTTATAGCTTTACCAAACTGTTTTCTTTCCTTAACATATTTTATAGCTTCGTTAAGAGCGCCCTGTGCAATACCAACACTCTGAGCACCTATACCGATACGTCCGCCGGCAAGAGCACCCATGGCAATTTTATATCCTTTGTTTTCCTGTCCAAGAAGTCTGTCAGCAGGTAAGATTACATCTTCGTAAGCAACTTCGCAGTTAGAAGCAGCTCTTATGCCCATACGAGGGATGTTTGATCCAACAGAAACGCCAGGCATAGTTCTGTCTACGATAAATGCAGACATACCTTTAGGTCCCTTTGATTTATCAGTAAGAGCAAAAACAATGAAAGTATCAGCAAAGCCTGAGTTTGTTGTAAAAATAGATGTACCGTTAAGGATGTAGTGATCTCCTTCTTTAACAGCCTGTTTCTGAACACCTGAAGCATCTGTGCCGGCATTAGGCTCAGTTAAAGCAAAGCAGCCGATTTTGCTGCCGTCAACAAGAGGTCTGAGGTATTTCTGTTTTTGTTCTTCTGTGCCGTATTCGTTAATACAAGAGCAGCAAAGTGAAGTATGAACTGAAAGAGTTATTCCTGTTGAAGCGTCAACTTTTGATAATTCTTCCATAGCAAGTGTGTATGTAAGGACATCAGCACCTGCTCCGCCGTATTCTTTAGCATAAGGAATACCAAAGAAATGGCATTTCTGCATTTTTTTAACAAGCTCCATTGAATATTCTTCAGTTTCGTCCATGTCTCTGGCGATATCTCTTATTTCGTTTTCAGCGAAACTGTGGAATAATTCTTTTGCAAGTTCCTGTCTTTTTGATAATTTAAAGCCTTCCATCTACGAATCCTCCTATTTAAAAAATATAATGTAACATGCAGGCTCATTTGCCTTTCAAAAACATCTTTACGTCTTTAGCGTCGTGGAAAAAATACCTATTCAAAATATTTGGCATGCTAACTATTATTTCTAAAAATAAACACACATCCGTCAAAAAAGTTGTGTGTTTATAAAATATGCAAAGTTCCAAATATGCCTGTCAAAGCATCAAAAAAAGTAATTAATCCAGACGTATAGTAAATCCATAATCATGTTTTTACAAATATACTTTATAGTCTCGTTATAAAAATGTCAATAGGAAATTAGTGTATACTTTTTTTTTGTGTAAATTATACAAACGTTTTAAAAAAAGTACATATAAGTTTAAAAAAATATTTTAATCGTTATTATTATTTTATGTAAAAATGTGCATAAGACTTGCCTATTTTGCTTCAGTATGCTTTCTCTCAACTAAATATGTGTTTACGCCTTCAAGATAGTCAAGTATTCCGTTTCTTATATTAATTTCGTATTTGTCCTCAAAAGCCTCAATAGGAATTGATTTTCTGCCGCCCTTTGCAGCTTCGTTCCAGTATTTTTCAAGAGTTCCCAAAGGCAGAAACCAGTATTTTGAGTATAAAGCCATGTGTACAAGTAAAAAAGCGATGCCATTTTGGCCGTTAAAATCATGCATAAATTCTATTTGGTGCCTGTGGATGTTTTGTATCGGCAAACTTTTCTGTTTGGATTCTTTGGCATCAAAACATATGGCTTGTCCCTGAACAGCGCCAATGTAGTCTACGGTACTTTGTTTGTCAAAGTATGCTAACGTGATTACTTTTTTATCGCTGTCCATTTTAACAGGTGTAATCGGTGTTGGTATTTTTTGTATTACGGCTACGCCAAGACGTCTGTACCTGTCGTTTGTAAAATTTATGAGCTCCTCAAATGCATTGCCCCTCAGTCCTCTTGTGTTCCAGTATCCCATTTTTCCTCCAAAATTTCTAAGTCTTTTAAAATATCTTTGTCTTTTTCTTCTTTTATATATTCGCTTAAAAAAGTACTTATATTCCCGTTATTAAGTAAAATTAAAGCTCTTATAGCCGTTTGGCGTAAAAGTTTGCTTTCGGATTCGGTCATTACTTCGGCTAAATTTATAGCCTCATCGTTTCCGTATTTTAAAAGAGCGCAAATAGCATTTCTTTTTATTATGTTTGCACCCCTCCAGCCCATAGCAGTGCCTCCGAATTTTCCTTTAAATTCCCTGTTTGACATTTTAAGTATGTCTTTAATAAGCGGTCTGCACTTTTCAATGTCGTTTATTTCTTCAAACTTATTGTTTGTGCCGCGGCATACTCTTTGGCATCTGTCACAGCCGTAAAGCTCAAATCCTATGCTTTTCATTTCCTCAAAAGAAAGCACTCTTTTTACTTGTGTCAGATATGATATGCATTTTCTGTAATCAAAACCATTGTCGCTTAAAGCCCCTGTGGGACAGGCGTCAATGCATTTTCTGCAATCTTTGCAGCCGTCGTAATGATTATTAGTGTTTTTAAGTTTTAAATCCGTTATAATGTATCCTAAAAATACAGCGCTTCCACTTTTCGGTGTTACAATACACCCGTTTTTCCCGCGAAAACCTAACTTGCTTCTTTCGGCAACGGCCCGATCACATAAAGGCCCGGTGTCTGAAAAAGCGGCATATTTGGCCCCGAATTTTTCAAGTATGTTGCCAATACCTTCAAAAAGCTTTTTCATTTCCATGTGATAGTCAGTTCCAACAGCACCCATAGAAATGTTTGCTCTTAAATTTTGGTCGTTAGAAAAAGAATATTTTTTATAGTAGCTTTTTGCTAAAACTATAATGCTTGCGGCATTTTGCAAAGTTAGCTTTGGATAAATTCTTTTTTCTGTGTCACTGCCTATAAATCCCGCAAAATTTACCGCAGCCCTTTCAAAATCTTTTCTTAAATACTCAAAATCTTCGGCACCGCATATGCCGTATTCAATTTTGTTCTCGTCAGCGAATTTGTTTATTAGTGTCAGCACATTCATTTTCTTTTATTTCCTTCATTTGGCTTATGGTCACAAATTCAATTCCGCTTTTGGTAATTTCAGGATATAATTCCTTTATAGCTTCAGCAGTAATTTTTCCGCCCTCAGGGCCTACATGCCCTATGGCAATACAAGTACCCTTTTCGGCGGCAATTTTTGCGGCTCTTTTTAGCTGCTTTTTGATGTAATTAATGTCGTTTGTAGAGTCAAGAAATACGTTCCTTTTCATAAGAAAACATCCGTCTTCTGAACAAACCTTTTCTGCTTTACTTTTTTGTGATGTCATGCTGTCTATAAAAGGCAGGTTGTGTTCTTTAAGATAATCCAAAACATATGTAAGGCATTGCTTATTTTCCATTACCGCAGAACCCATGTGATTATTCATTCCTACGGCATTCGGCTCAATTTTGAAGGCCTCGTTAATTCTGTCTAAAACCTCATCTTTGCTCATTTTTGTGTAAATTCCTTTGCCAACCCATTCAGGTCGTCCTGTCAGGCTCTGCATAGGCATGTGTATTATGTATTCAATATTCTTTTGTTCCATTTCCGCAATGTCTGGGGCTGATTTTTCCGAAAACGGCATAACGGCAGCTGTATACGGAACGTTTAAGTTAAGCATTTCTTTAGTTCCGTCGCCGTCGTATCCGAAATCATCTATGATTATAGCTAAATATCCCTTTGTCTTGCCGTCGTCTGACATTGCCAAAATGTTTCGTTTATTAAAAACTCCTCTTGCCAAAAATAATACTGCAAACGCAAACATAATTATAAATACTCTTTTTTTTGTCATATCTTTTATTCTCAAAGAATTTGTTCATTTTAATTATATTTATTTTTAGCACATTATATGTTATTGCGTGTTTTCTTTTTTAATAAACATTCTTATTGCAAAATACATAATAATTATGCCCACTAAAATATTTAAGACACGAATAATATTCTGTGATACAAAAGATGAAACAAAAGTTCCTAAAATCCCTACTGCGGTTAAAAAAGAAAGAGTTGATAAAACACATCCAAATCCAAAAAAAGCAAGTTGTAAAGCTGCATAATTATTGTCTGCAATCTGCGCCGAAAAAACACCGCTCCAAAAAATAATAGTCAAAGGATTGGAAGCAGTTAAAAGAATGCCCTTTAAAAATATGCTTTTTGTGCTTGAAGCATAAGAAAGCGATAATGACGGCAGAATCTGAAATCCAAAAGCGCCGAAAAAAATATTAAGCGCAAATATCATTAAAACAGTTCCCCCAAAAATCTTAATTGATTTTTTTATTTTTGGTTTTGAAATCAGTTTTCCTACGCCTAAACAAGCTAAAAAAATATATAGCGCATCAATTAAGGCAATGGCTAAAACAAGTTTAAAACTGTTAAAAAAACCGCTTGAGGCAGCTGTGTTGAACACTAAAAGACACATGGGTCCAACTGCAAGCTGTAAAAGCATCCCAAATCGAAATCCATAAAAAACTTCCATTTGACCTCCATTAATACATCAATCTGAGCATACAAAACATGTCATAGTTATAATAAAGTTTCGCCTTATGTTTTTAGTCTAAAAAACAATTGGCGAAACTTTTAATTATTTATCTGCCTAAAACAGCTCTCGATATAACGACTTTATGTATTTCAGATGTACCTTCATATATTTCCGTTATTTTAGCATCGCGGTACATTCTTTCAAGAGGATAGTCTTTCATGTATCCGTATCCTCCGTGTATCTGTAAAGCTAAATTTGTAACAAATCTCGCATTTTCAGAAGCGTTAAGCTTAGCCATTGCAGCTTCTTTTGTGTGAGGCATATTGTTTGCGTCAAGGAAAGCGGCGTAATATACCAGCCACTTGGCAGCTTCGGTTTTTGTGGCCATATCAGCAATATACCACTGCAATCCCTGCAAGGCTGCAATAGGTTTTCCAAACTGTACTCTTTCGTGCATATATTTTACTGAAAGGTCTATAGCCCCCTGAGCAATTCCGAGAGCTTGAGCAGCTACTCCGATTCTTGCTCCGTCAAGAGCAGTCATGGCAATGTTAAATCCCTTTCCTTCTTTTCCTACAAGATTTTCCTTAGGCACACGGCAGCCCTCAAAAATAAGCTCGGCTGTTTCAGAACCGTGTATTCCCATTTTATCCTCAACCCTGCCTACAGAAAACCCCTTCATTCCTTTTTCAACAATAATGCAGGAAAGGCCTTTTAGCTTCTTCTCAGGCTGAGTAAGAGCAAAAATAAGCAAATAATCGGCTTGGCTTCCTCCGGATATAAAGCATTTTGTACCGTTTAAAACATATTCGTTTGTTTTAGGGTCGAAAATAGCTGTAGTCCTTGCGTTTCCGGCATCGGAACCAGCGTTAGGCTCTGTAAGCGCAAAAGCGCCGAGACACCCTCCTTTACCAACTTTAGGCAGATATTTTTTCTTTTGTTCTTCCGTTCCGAATTTAAGTATTACAGAGGCAAAAATTGTATGTATTGAAAGAATTCCGGCAGTGGCGGCACATTTTCTTGCAATTTCCGAAACAAGAATTACTTTTTCTATGTCGCTTCCGCCGCTTCCGCCATATTCAACAGGCGTACAAACTCCGGTAAATCCCGCTTTAACCATTTTTTCAAAAGTTTCTCTTGGGAACTTGCCGGTTTTGTCAACATCGGCTGCAATAGGCTCAACTTCTTTTTCCGCAAATTCTCTTGCAAGTTTTCTTATAAGCCGCTGCTGTGGAGAAAAATTGAAGTCCATAAATCATCATCCCTTCGCTGTATAGTATTCTGTTGTGTTTTTATACAATCTATCTTGTTCATTTTAATTTTCATTGTCTGAAGAATTTGTGTTATTGTCAGTTCTGCTTATTATGTTTTGGTATTTTACCTCATTGTATGCGGCGGCTTCGTCTTTCTTATCTGTATTTTTTTCGGGCTTTTTCAAGTTTTCTTTAAATACATCGGAATAAATGCCGTCAACACCAATGCTTTTTAGTCTTTCAAGCTCTGACTCATCATTTACAGTGTGTACCAACAATTTTGTGCCGCTTTTTTTAAGCTTAGCTACATAATCACTTGTTGCAAGCTCGTCCGGAAAAACAATTGCAGCTAAATCATGGGTCTTTGCAAATCTCACAATTTCATCTGTGTCTGTTTTGTCTTTGAAATTCAGTTTGTAAACCGTATAAATTATGTTGTTAAACCCAAGCTTTTTTACTTGTTCGTATTCGTTTTCATTGTAAATCTGAGGTATTATTTTGTCACATATCCAGCAGTAATTGTCGCTTAAATATTTAAGCCCTTTAATGTTGTCTTCTTTAATATCCGTAATTATGTAAGTATTTGTCTTTCCTGAAAGCCATTTAGCAAGGCTGTCGGCTGTAACAGTCGTGTATTTTCCCTCAACTTTTGCGTTTACAAAGTCGTTGTATGACATAGCCTCACCGACTCTTTTATTTGTAAGACAATAGTCCAAATCCCAGTCATGTATACATACAAGTTTTTCATCGGAAGTAAAATTAAAATCCATTTCCATAAACCTGTACCCATATAAAAATGAATTTTTAAGTGCTTCTAAAGAATTGGTTCCGCTTACGCCGTCAACCTCGCCTCCGGCGTGAATAACATAATTCATATTGTCAATATATGCGTCGTGTGCAAAAGCACTTGTACACATAATACACATAGCGGCAAGAGAAATAGCCGTTGTTCTAAAAATTTTTTTCATCACTTTAAAAATCTCCATTAATAAATTAATAATATAAACCAGTATATCACATATTTCTAAATCTTTTTGTTTTAATTACAATACGAAACGTCTTTTTACACAGCCGAATTTTTTTTGTCTGTAATTTATAAGATATCCAGTACACCTGCTTTGAGATAAACTTGATTCTTTGATGTACATGTCGCAGTTCTTTTCGCTTATAAGACTGTTGTCTCCCATAAATCCGAGCATATCCGTGTCATCATTTTTTATAGCCTCGTCAATTATTCTTTTTGACATTATTCTTAAATATTTAATATATTTATCCCTTGTTTTTTCAGTCAATTTAACACCATTTTTAAGCCTAAAAACAGCCATGCTTTTTTTTGTCTCAAATTTTTTAAGTTTTTCAAAAATGTTGTCGTATTTCTTCCAGTTTACTTTTTTCTTGCCTGTTTCTTTAATAAATTTGAGTCCGGCAGGTTCATATGGTATAAAAACAGTACCGTCATACTTGCTTATAAATTCAATTCCATTAAGAGCATTGCACTCATAAAAAATTTTGCTTGAGAAATTTTTAAGCCTGTATGATAAAACAATTGTCTTTAAAGCATTGCAAATTTCAAAAGTTCTATGTGACATTTCTTCTATGCCTTCAAAATTGATTTTTTCAAGCTCGGAACATCCGGAAAAAGCACCTTTTCCAACTTTTTTAATAGATTTCGGCATATCAAAATCGTTTATTCTTCTGCACTTTGAAAACGCAAAATCACAAATTTCATTAATGCCTTCAGGCATTTCCATTCGTTCAATGCCTCTGCATTTTCCAAAAACCCATTCATTAATCCTACCTATGTTTTTAGGCAGTTTAACACTCTTTATGCTTACGCAGTTGAGAAATGCTCCCTCATCAAGATTCCTAAGGCTTTGCGGAAGTTCAATTGCCTTAAGTTCCTTACATTCTCTGAAAGCCCAGCTGCCTATTTTTTCAAGACCCTCCGTCATATTAACTTCCTCAAGTGATGAGCATGCCTCAAATGCTTGGCTGTCGATTACCTTTAGACTTTTGGGAAATATTATTTTTTTGAGATTTCCGCATACTGAAAATGCCGAAACACCGATTTTCCAAATCCCCTCTGAAAATATAATTTCCTCTAATTTTGAACAGAATGAAAAGGCGCTAAATCCAATTGATTTTTTCCCTGCTCCAAACCTAAGTTCGTTTATGGCGCTGCACCATGAAAAAGCCTTTTCGGAAATCTCTTTGACATTTCCCGGTATATATATCTTTTCAATTTTAGAGCAGCCGTCAAAAGCCGATTTTCTTATCGCTTCAAGACTTTCAGGAAGTGAAACCGCTTCAAGGTTACAGCACTTTGAAAACGCAAAACTTTCTATAGCTTTTATTCCCTCTGCAATAAATAATTTCTTAACGTTTTTACCGAAAAAAGAATTGTGTCCAATAGAATAAACGTTCTTTCCGTCTATTTGTGAAGGTATTTTTATTTCTTCCATATCACAGTCACAGCCGGTAATAATAAGACCGTTTTCAGATTCAGAGTATAAAAATTTCATATTTTTCACCGTCACATCATCTTTCCGAGAACCTCAATTTGCTTAAACACTTCAGCCTGTCTCTGATAAAAAAGCATAGCCTCGTTGTTTTCAAAATATTTTTCACTGCCGTATTTTCCTATAAACTCGGCGCTGTTGACGTTTGCAGTAAGTTCTGTAACAGCAATAAGCATTTCCTTGTCGCGTCCGAAAACATCTTCAACAAAATTAAACATGTTGTCAAGCTTTTGTTTTGTGCTTTGTGTATCCTTTTCAAATTCATCCACCGAATTGTCGAAGTTTTTCTTAATTAAAGCAAAACCCTTTTTGTTTTCGGTTATTCCTTCTTCGGCAAGTTTTGCAGTATAATCCTCCAGACGTGAAATAATCTCACGCATAATAGATTCGTCTTGTTTTTTTATAAGTCCGCGTTTAATTTCTTTTTTAAGTATTTCTTTTCTCTCGTCTGTTTTTTCTTTAAGAATAGTTACTATATCCTTTTCGTTAGCCGCTGATTTTTCCTTAACATCTTTAAGTACGTCAAGAAGCGCCCCAGTAAGCTTTTCCTCAGTCAGATTCTTCTTCATAAATCCGGTTACGGTATCAAGCAGTAATCCCATAAGAGTAAGTCTTTCGTCAAATTTAGCGTCTTTGGCACGTTCTTTGACTGTCTCGTCGTATTTTCCGTCAAGTATGTCAAGTACTTTGTAGTCTGAACGGTATTTGTTGAAAAGGTCATAATATACGGCAAAATCCTTTGCTATTATTTTAGTCTGTACGTATTGTGAGATAAGCCTTTCATTAACTTTAATTCCAATTTTCTCGTAAATATAAATCATGTCCGACAAGTCTTCCCAGCCTCTTGCCGTAACAAATGCCTTTCCGTCGACAGTGTTTTCAATAAAGTAAAAATTGCTTTTTCTTATGTCAAGATAAGTGGTGATTGCCGGATGTATTCCTTTGTTTAGGGCATACTCTTTCCAGCTTTCATAATCAGGCTCAACTACGATTTTTTTAACACGGTCAAGAGTAACAACATCAAATTCACGCACGGATTTGTTGTATTCCGGAGGATTGCCTGCTGTAACAATAACCCAGCCTTCAGGAACCGGATGATTGCCAAAAGTTTTGTACTGTAAAAACTGAAGCATCGCAGGAGAAAGTGTTTCTGAAACACAGTTTATTTCATCAAGGAAAAGTATGCCTTCTTTTAAACCTGTACTTTTCATGTATTCATAAACGGAAGCTATAATCTCACTCATTGTGTATTCTGAAATACTGTATTCTTCGCCTTCGTATTCGCGTTTTTCTATAAGCGGAAGTCCAATGGCACTTTGTCTTGTGTGATGAGTCATGGAATAAGAAATAAGTCCTATTTTAAGGTCTTTTGCAACCTGTTCCATAATAGCTGTCTTGCCAATTCCCGGGGCACCGATAATAAGAAGCGGCCTTTGGCGCACACGTTCAATTACATATTTGCCAAACTTGTCTTTTAATAGATAAGCTTTTACAGCATTTTCAACTTCCTGTTTAGCTTCTTTTATGTTCATAAAAATTTCCTCCGTAATTTATTTTTGTGTTATCTGTTCCTCGTCAAGTACAATTCTCATTGCCCATGAAGGCGGCTGAGGTCTTTCGGCGTCATACCCCAGGAAAATAAATGCCGTGTCATAATTCGGCTTTTTTTCAGGGTATTTTCCATATCCGTCGGTAAAATAAATAACGCCTTTAAGCTTTTTAAATTCTTTTTTTTCAACAAGCTCGTCTACTCTTTCAAATACAGGTCGAAAGTCAGTGCCGCCGAAACCTTTTATCTGCATAAACTTCATATAAGTGTCGAAATCATCCTTGCTTTCTATTTTTATTTCGTCTTCAATTTTGTCATCACATTGAATAATGCGTATGTTTATTTTTTTGAAGAAGTTTTCCTGCTGCATCATTATGTTGTAAGTCTTTTCAAGAAATTTTTGCACTATCTCACCCTGACAGCTTCCGGAAGTGTCTATTGCGATAACAAAATCACAAATTTTCTTTGTTTCCCTGTATTCCAGCGGCTCCACAAGCGGCATGTTTCCATAACGTTCCAATCCGTAAGTATAGTAAATATAATCGAACTCATCATCGTTTATCATAAGGTCTTCGCCCATTATGGCAAATTTCTTTAAAAACTCACTGTAATCATATTTTTGCCTGTTTACTTCCTTGAGATTTTGAATAAGAGCTTTGATTCCGCCTTTTTCACGGCTGAGAGTTTCAAGGTCCACGTTAAGCATTGAGCTTATGTCTTCCCATTCTTTTTGAAGCTCTCTAAGCTCTTTCATTTTATCCTCTGCCGATTTTCCGTTTCCGTCAGTAGATTCTTCGTCTTTGCTGTCATTGTCCGGCCACCATGTTACATGGTTGTCTCTTTCAAAAAGCTCAGAGATTTTTTTAACTTCATCATCGGAATACTTGTTGTCGTTCAGATATTTGTAAACTCTCTCAGCAGTTATAGAGGCATTGTCTTTTTTAAGTTTGTTTAAAAAATCCTCTTGATACTGCTCACCTTTGCAGTTAAGGTCTTTGCTTCCCATTTCTGTCAGTATGTTTTCCACAGCAACATCACAAGCCAAATTCCATTTAGCCCTGTCGATTTTAGGTGATACAAACTGGTGCCTGAAAACGCAGTGCATAACTGAATGAAGGTATTCGCGGTTCATTCTTGTAGGTTCGTCTTTGTATGTTTCAATAACATGTTTCGCATTGTAATAAAGAATGTTTCCTCTTGTTGAAAGAGTTTTTACCATATCGTCATTTTCTATGTCAAGCCTTGCCACAGCGCTGTCCATAAATCTAAAATCTATAAAAAGCCTGCTTCTGATAAGTGCAAGAATATCTCTTGCGGCTGTAATCATCCTAACTCTCAGTTCAGCAAGCTCAATGTTCTTGTCCATAAAAATTCTCCTTTGCTAAAAAGCAATAATATATTACTGCCATTAAAGAAGATTATATTCCAAATATCTATAAAAGTAAAATAATATGTTAAAAAAAGAACATAGATATAATTTGTATAACCCTTCGAATTGGAGCCGAAGGCTATGTAAGTTTACGGCCGCACTTTTTAAAGGGCGGTCAGGGTTTGGTGCGTGACCGCCAGAAAAAGGGCGGCAGCCGAAGGCTGTTTCCCGCAGGAAAATCACTGAACTTGCTAAGTGAAACCCCCAAGGTCTTAATCTTAAAAAGCTTCAGCATTATTCCATAATATTAAAGACCTTGGAACTCTGTCCCAAACCCTGCAAGCCTTTAAAAAGGCTTGACCTAAACTTTATTATGCCTTCGGCACCAAACCATTATGTTCTTCCACAAAAATTTATAAAAATTAAACCTCATTCAATATCATTTTACCTGATATTAAATGAGGTTTTTTGTTTTGATACTTTTAAAATTGGCGTTCTTAAAATACTTTAAGGGGAATCATATATGTATTAATAAAAATTATCAGATTTTATCAAGTGCCTGCTTAATGTCCGCAATAATATCATCCGGGTCTTCCAATCCGACTGACATACGAATCATGCCGTCTGTAATTCCGGCAGCTTCACGGATTTCTTTTGGAATCATTGTATGTGTCATTGCAGCAGCCTGTTCTACAAGAGTTTCTGTATCACCTAATGAAACAGCAAGAGTGCAGAGTTTCAAATTATTAATGAATTTTTTGCCAGCTTCAAGACCGCCGGCAACATCAAAGCTCAACATACCGCTGCCGCCCCTCATTTGACGTTTTGCAATTTCATACTGAGGATTGGATTCAAGCATAGGATACCTTACAATTTCAATTTTTGGATTTGCATCAAGCCATTGTGCAATTTTTAATGCGCTTGCATTATACTGACGCATTCTTACACCAAGAGTTTTTAAGCCACGGGTTGCAAGAAAGGCATTAAAAGGTGCAATAACAGAGCCAAAGTGCATTAATGTGCCAAGACGGCACTCGCGTAAAAATTCCTTATCATTTGAAATAACAGCACCGCCAAGAATATCTCCGTGGCCGCCGATATATTTTGTAAGACTGTGAATTACAACATCCGCCCCTAAATCAAGAGGATTTGTATTAAACGGAGTTGCAAATGTGTTGTCAACAAACACCTTTATTCCGTGCTTTTTTGCAATTTTAACCACGCCTTCAATATCTGAAAGAACCATGGTAGGGTTTGCAGGTGATTCAATATAAATAAGTTTTGTGTTTGGTTTTATCAAAGGCTCGATTTCCGTAAGGTCAGAAGAATCAAAAGTATCGTGTTCTATTCCAAATTTTGGAAGCCAGTCACTTGTAATATCCTCTGTTCCGGAATATTTAGCTTTTGCAAATATAGCATGATCGCCATTTTTTAAAAGAGCAAACAATGCACCTGAAACAGCACCCATTCCTGAAGCATATACAACAGCACCTTTTCCATGCTCTAATGCAGCAAGTTTTTGTTCAAGATAATCCTGAGAAGGATTTGTAATACGGCTGTATGCAAAACTTTCCGCATAATCGTCACAAGCTCTTACCGCATCATCAGTTGAATCAAAATAGAATGTTGATGTCTGATAAATTGGCGGAATTAATGCACCATACATATCTCTTGGTTCGCCTGCGTGCACCTCAACGGTATCAAAGTTAAGATTATTGGTATCGAGGTCAGGATGTTTCAATTTTAAAGTACTCATATAATACACACCTCCAAATAATGATTGATTAATACAAAATTTATGGTAGCATATTTTTTTTAAAATTGGAAATATCCTAAAGCTATTGCATTCTATAACAAAATAATTTACCGTCCTAATAATTTACCGTCCTGAGAAATCATTTGTTTTTTTAAATAGTTTAGAAATAGTGCTTCTATTGGCTTAAGAAGTTTTCCCTTAATTCCTATCCAGCCAATATCAACTATATCATCCACATCAATAGGTATTGAAGAAAATTCTTTTGAGAGATGTTTTGATAATAAACCCGTTCCTATGTCGTAAGCATTACAGTCACGCATAACGTTCGTACTGACATATAAATCACTTACATAAATCACTTTTTTAGGATAAAAATTCGGCAGAAGCATTTCCTCGGAGAAGAAACCCGGAGATGAGTAGTTCTGTTCATATAGTATACATGGGTAATCCATAAGTTCTTCCGGTTTTACACCGGCTTTCTTTGCAAGAGGATGTTTTTTGGAAACAAAAATATGCGGCTTTGTTTTAGCAATAATGCAAAACTCAAGATTGTTGCCGCTTAGAGTTTTTTTCATGTTTTTGCTGTTTATATCTGATAAAAATATTATGCCAAGATTGCTGTGCTGTTTTCGTACATCTTTAATTACTTCTGATGTCTGTGTCTGATTAAGCCCAAGAGTATACTGTGAATATGGTGAAGAATTGATTTCTTTTGCAAAATTGCTGAAAGCCTGCATTACAAAATCATAATGCTGACTGCTTACACGAAATGATAAAAAGTCTTCTTTATTCGAGTGAAAATGTTCTTTTATATAGTTGGCATCTTTTAACAGTTTATTGCCTAATCTGAGAAGGTCCCTACCTTCATCTGTAATTGTAATACCCATAGATGATCTGTCAAAAATAATAATACCCAATTCTTTTTCAAGTGCGTGGACAAGGTTACTTATACTTGGCTGTGCTACATAAAGCTTCTCTGATGCTTTACTGAAAGACCCACATTTTTCTACCATGGCAACATACTTTAACTGCTGCAAAGTCATAAGAATCTACCTTCCTTTCATTGTATTATATAGTTCACTTTAGCAAATTTTTACAAAATACAATTAAATATAAGTTTATTTTAGCATATCTTTACAAAATAAAATTAATAACCGGTATATTAAATTGTTATAGTTATTAATAGCATTTGAATATTTTACTTGAAACTTATATTATGTAATAATTATATTCGAAAGGGGAGAAAAAATCTTATGAAAGAGAAAAAAAGTAAATTTGAGCTTTTGTTTGTAGGACTTGCATTTTTTGCAACATATTTTGGTGCCGGTAACCTTATATTTCCGCCTATGCTTGGGCTTGAAAGCGGAACCCAGTGGTTTCCGGGTGTTATTGGCCTTATAGTTTCTGGTGTTACTCTTCCTCTGCTCGCCATAGTCATATTTGGTTATATGGATGATATGGAGCAATGGATGTATGACCACGTAGGAATAAAGTACTATAAGGCATATCTGTTTTTAATGCTCGTTCTTGGCTGTCAGCTCGCAGCTGTTCCAAGAACCGGCGCAGTTGGTATTGAGCTTGGTGTTCAGTCTATTTCGAGTTCAATTCCGTATATTCCGGCAGTAATTATATATTTTATAGTTGTAATATTCTTTACTAAAACAGAAGAAAATGCCCTTGACCATATAGGCAAAATTCTTACTCCGGTAATGGTTATTATTCTTTTCATACTTGTTATTAAAAACATTATTTCCCCAGTTGATACTCCTGTTGATACAGGCATAGGCAACGGTGCATTTATTCACACATTGCTTGGCGGATATAATACAGGAGATTTAATTGTATCTTTTCTTATGGCATCGGTATTCCTTGGCACTGTAAAGGCAAAGGGATATAAAACAGGTAAGGAATGTGGAAATGCAACACTAAAAGCTGCAATAGTAGCATTTATCTGTCTTTCTGTTATATATGGCGGCCTTTTTTACTTAGGTGCCTGTGGAGGAAGTCATTTTGACGCATCTATTGGAAATGCGCCTTTGCTTATCGGGCTTATTGAAATGAGCGGCGGAACGCTTGCTCGTCAGGCTCTTGGCGTAGCTGTCACACTTGCCTGTCTTACCACCGCTATTGGTGAAACGACCGCAACATCACAGTTTTTCTATAAAGAACTTAAAGGCAAGGTTAAGTATCGTTATATATCAATAATATGGTCGCTTGTCAGTATGGTTGTATCATTAATTGGCCTTAACAAGCTTATTGCAATTATAGGCCCGATATTTACAACATTCTATGCTTTGGGCCTTACACTGCTTTTACTGCTTCTTTTAAGAAAAATTACGCCTAATGATTCAGCAAACAAAGGTGCTGTATATGTTGTAATGGTATTTGCTCTGGCAGAATTATTAGTGGCATATGCACCTAATATTCCGGTAATTTCAACTGCTGTTCACAGTGTTCCGTTCCAGTCTCATGGATTTGGCTGGGTTATTCCGTTTATAATCGGTTATGTAGTTGGCATGATTTTTGGTTTAGTAAAAAAGAATTCTGCAGAAAAATTTGCACAATAATATTAATGTTATTAATTAACATTAGAAAACCAAATTTTTCTTATAAATGCGCATATACATAAATAAGTACATAAAAGATTAAAAAAATTTTAAAGAAATAATTCTTAAAACAACTCAATTAAACCTAAAAAGAATGAATATATTCTCTTTAGGTTTAATTTTGTTTTTGATGATTATAAAATGTACAATAAAAAGCTGAAACCCTTTATAAACACTTGTTTTTTTGAGTTTATATATACCAAAATAATATTATAAATGTTTAGCAAACAAAAATCCAATACATCTAAAAAGTTCTACAGTATTGGATTTAATTTTTTTTCGTCGTAGCCAAACGGTAATGAAAAGTCTGCAAAACTCCATCACTTTTTATACATTAAATCTAATTCTTAATTTTTATTTTTCGAGTTCTTTTATAAGATTAATCATTTCAATAGCTGAAAGAGCACAATCATAGCCCTTGTTGCCGCTCTTTGTGCCTGCTCTTTCAATAGCCTGCTCTATGTTCTCTGTCGTAAGTACGCCAAAAAGTACAGGCATTTTGCTGTTTAAGCTAACTTGAGCAATACCTTTTGAAACCTCGCTGCATACATAATCATAATGTGATGTAGCGCCTCTAATAACAGCACCAAGGCAAATAACAGCGTCATATTTTTTGCTGTCGGCCATTTTTTCGGCTATAAGCGGAATTTCAAAAGCCCCCGGCACCCATGCAATATCAATGCTGTCGTTTTCAACTCCGTGACGAACAAGACCGTCAACAGCACCGCTTACAAGTTTTGATACTATAAACTCGTTAAACCTTGCTGCAACAATGCCAACTTTTACACCGCTTCCTATAACTTTTCCTTCAATAGTTCTCATTTTAAAATTCCTCCTGTAGTAATTATTTGCCTTCTTTTAAATGAAGAATGTGTCCCATTTTTTCTTTTTTTACTTTAAGATAAAAATCTGCTTGGTGCATGTGTTCCGGCTCAATAGGCACTCTTTCCACAATCTCAATGCCGTAGTCGGAAAGCCCGTCTATCTTTGTAGGGTTGTTTGTCATAAGTCTAAGCTTGCTCATTCCCAAATCCTTAATTATTTGTGCTCCGCTGCTGTAATCACGAAGATCCGGAGCAAAGCCGAGAGCAATATTTGCCTCTACCGTATCAAGACCTTGGTCCTGAAGCGCATAGGCTTTAAGCTTGTTTATAAGTCCGATTCCACGGCCTTCCTGACGAAGATATACAAGAGCGCCTCTGCCTTCTTTTGCAATCATTTTCATTGCGGCGTGGAGCTGGTCTCCGCAGTCGCATTTTGCGGAACCGAAAACATCGCCTGTAAGGCACTCCGAATGTACCCTTATAAGCACAGGCTCGCCGTTTGATACATCACCCATTGTAAGAGCAACATGATGTTCACCTGTTTTTGGATTTTCAAAACCGTAAATAGTAAAGTTTCCGTATCTGGTAGGCAGTTTTGCCTGAACAACTCGTTCAATAGTTTTTTCGTTTTTTCTTCTCCAGCTTTGAATAGCCTTAATAGTAGTAAATTTAAGATTGTGTTCCTGAGCAAATTTTATAAGCTGAGGAGTCCTCATCATTGTTCCGTCGTCGGCCATAATTTCGCAGCAAAGACCAATCTCCTTAAGTCCTGCAATTCTTAAAAGGTCAATTGTAGCCTCTGTGTGACCATTTCTTTTCATAACTCCGCCTTCTCTTGCTTCAAGAGGGAACATGTGGCCCGGACGTCTGAAATCACTTGGCTTGGCGTCGTCTGAAGCTGCTTTCATAGCTGTAATAGATCTTTCTACAGCTGAAATTCCTGTAGTGGTGTCTACATGGTCAATTGAAACGGTAAAAGCCGTGCAGTGGTTGTCTGTATTTTCGTTGACCATTTGGTTTAGCTTCAGTTTTTCTGTGTATTCGCTGCTCATAGGCATACATATAAGGCCTTTTCCGTATTTAGCCATAAAATTTATGTTTTCTGTTGTTGCAAATTCAGCCGCACATATAAAATCGCCTTCGTTTTCCCTTTCCGGGTCATCTGTGCATAAAATAATTTTTCCGGCTCTTAAATCCTCAATTACTTCTTCAACTGTATTGAATTTAAACATTTTCAGTCCTCCTAATTTATTGTCAAAATCCGTATTCAGCAAGAAAATCCATTGTAATATTGCTTTTGTTTCCTTTAGTTTCTTTTTCTTTTATACCCATAAGTTTTTGTACATATTTTCCTATAATGTCGTTTTCAAGATTAACTATTTCGCCCTTTTTCTTTGTCAAAAGAGTGGTATTTGTTCCTGTGTGCGGAATAATAGACACAGTAAAACTTGTGTCATTAACATTGGTAACCGTAAGACTTATTCCGTCAATTGCAATAGAGCCTTTTTCAACAATAAGGTTTAATATATCCTTTGTTGTGTTTATAGTTATCCAAACAGCAATGTCGTCTCTTTTCATATTTGATATAATTCCTGTACCATCGATGTGACCGGAAACAATGTGTCCTCCGAACCGTCCGTTTGCCGCCATTGCCCTTTCAAGATTTACTTGGCTTCCCGATGAAAGACTGCCGAGAGAACTTCTTGAAAGAGTCTCACTCATAACATCGGCATTAAATATTGTTTTGTCAAAACTTGTAACAGTAAGACAAACACCGTTAACTGCAATACTGTCACCAATTTTTACGTCGGATAAAATATTTTTTCCCTCAATCATAAGTCTTGAGCTGTTTATTCCTTTTTTGATTTCCTTAACTGTGCCTACTTCCTCAATAATTCCTGTAAACATCAGCTTTTGCCTCCTGCTTCAAATTTTAAAAGTACGTCTTCGTCAAATCTTTCAATGTCGGTAAGCTTAAATCCGAAAGCATCTTTTACCTCGTCTATACCGATTCCGCCTACCGGTGATTTTGCTTTTCCTCCAAATATTTTAGGCGCAATATAAATCTGTACTTCCTGTACAATTCCCTCTTTAAGTGCGGAGAAATTAAGCTCTCCGCCACCTTCAAGCAAAATGCTGTCGATTTTTTCTTCTCCAAGAATTTTAATAAGCTCTTTTAAATCAATGTGCCCGTCTTTTTCCGAAACCTTTATTGTTTTGGCACCGCAGGCTTTTATTTTTTTTTCTTTTTCAAAATTGTCGTGGCAATAAGCAATAATTGTCGGTATATCCTTTGCCGTATTTAAAATATTGCTTTCAATAGGTATTCTTAAAGAAGAATCACATATTATTCTCACAGGATTTCTGCCATTTTCTATTCTGCATGTAAGAAGAGGATTGTCGGTTAAAACTGTCCCAATTCCTGCCATTATACCAAAAAGTCTATTACGTGTTTTCTGTACATTTTCTCTTGATTTTTCACCGCTTATCCATTTTGATTTGCCGGTTGATGTTGCAATTTTTCCGTCCATTGTCATTGCATATTTCATTACCACATACGGAGTTTTTGTTGTAATAAAATGAAAAAATACATTATTTATTTTGTCGCATTCGTCTTTTAAAAAATCTTCAATTACTTCAATTCCATTTTCACGAAGTTTTTTTACACCCTTTCCGGAAACAAGAGGATTCGGGTCCCTTGAACCTACAACTACCTTTGAAAATCCTTTTTCAATAATTGCGTCTGTACACGGAGGCTGTTTTCCGTAATGGCAGCATGGCTCTAAAGTTACATATATAGTGGCACCTTTCATGTCCTCATTACAATTTTTAATAGCGTTTCTTTCGGCATGAAGGTCTCCGTATACCATGTGATAGCCTTCACCGATTATTCTGCCGTTTTTAACTATTACGGCGCCCACAAGCGGGTTTGGGTTTGTTCTTCCCTCACCCAGTTTGGCAAGCTCAATGGCTCTTAACATATATTTTTCATCAGTCAAAACATATCATCTCCAGAATTAAAAAAAGCCCCGAAAGAATATTCTTTCAGGGCATAACAAACATAATAAATATTAAAATCATCCTTCTTTCATCCAGACTGTACTGTCGGCTTCGGAGTTACACCGAATCATGCCAAAAAGGCTCGTGGGCTTTACCACCGGTAGGGAATTACACCCTGCCCTGAAGATAATTTTTATTTCTAAGTTAGTATAGCACATGTTATATAAATTTACAATAAAAATATTAAATTATTTTTTTAATTTATTTTTCTTTATTTTTTATCAATTAATGATAAATTATACATTTGACATTAATTTTATGCTTTTTTTAAAATTTAATTATGTATTTTTTAAACTGATATTTTATTCTTTTCATGTAAATAAGGAAATAGCATACACGCTAATAAGTGTATAAATTAAGGAGGAAAATTTATATGGAGAATATAATTGAGGTCGAGCATTTCACAAAAAAATACGGAGATTTCACTGCTGTGGATGACATCTCATTTTGTGTTAAAGAAGGCTCGATTTTTTCTTTTTTGGGGCCAAACGGTGCCGGAAAAAGTACAACTATAAATACACTTTGTACAATACTTGACAAGACAGAAGGAAATTTGTATATCGGGGGCCATGACGTCTCCAAACAAAGAAATCTTGTGCGAAAAGACATAGGAATTGTGTTTCAGGAATCAACTCTTGATTTGAAGCTTACAGTTGAGGAAAATTTAAAATTTCATTGTGATTTTTATGGTGTTCCGCGCAGTGAAACTGAAAACCGCATTGACTTTGTTTTAGATTTGGTTGATTTAAAAGACCGCAAAAAAGATACAGTAGGCAGTCTTTCGGGCGGTATGAAACGCCGTGTTGAAATTGCACGTGGGCTGGTGCATTTTCCTAAAGTATTGTTTCTCGACGAACCCACATCAGGACTTGACCCGCAGACTCGCGCAAACGTTTGGGATTATATACATCGTCTTCAGCAGCAGAAAAACATTACAATTTTTCTCACAACTCATTATATGGATGAGGCAGAAATAAGCTCAGGTGTTGCAATTATAGACCATGGAAATATTGTTGCTTACGGCACACCTGATGAACTAAAAGCGCAGTTTACATCAACAAAATTAAAAATGACGGCAGAAAACCCAGAAGAAATGTCAGACTTTCTGAGTCATTCGGGTATACGGTTTAGTCAAGATAAATGCTTGTTTAAAATTCCTGTAAAAAGCACTGAACACGCAATAGATTTTCTATCCGGCGTCAAAAAAAATATAAAAGATTTCGAGGTAACAAAAGGTTCTTTAAATGATGTATTTCTGGCAGTAACGGGAAAGGAGATTAGGGAATAATGAGAAAAACAATTGCAATACTTAGTCGTAATCTTATTAATTTTTCACGTGACAAAGTAAGGATGATTGCAAGCTTTCTTATGTCGTTTTTCTTTCTGTTTGTATTTTCTTTTGTAATGAAGTCATCAATTGCAAACAAAATTACACAGCCAACAAACTATCTTATCTGCGGTGTTATTATTATGACAGTTTTTCAGCAGGCACTAAATAATTCCACGGCAATACTTGATGATATTGCAAATGGATTTATGAAAGAAATACTGGTTGCTCCTATTTCGCGTTATGAAATATCTATAGGTCAGATTCTTTCGTCATCAGTTATAGCTGTTATACAGGGTCTTGTGATTTTAATTGCCAGTATGTTTATGGGTTTAAAACTTGATGTGCTGCACTTTTTCGGAGCATTGGGAATAATGGCTGTTGCAGGTCTTACTTTCGGTTCAATAGGGCTTTTCATAGCAACCGTTGCAAAAGGTTCTTCAGCTTTTCAGATTCTATCAACTTTGTTAATGATGCCGCTTTCATTTCTGTCGGGAGCCTATATACCAACAACTATAATGCCTAAGTTTCTTTTGCCTGTTGTATATGTAAATCCGCTTACTTATATAACATCAATTTTCCGTTTTGTTACTATGGATATGGCAGGTGTTTCATCTGCAAAGCTTGTAGAAGAAGGAGTTGCTTATAATGTAGGAGGGTTTGTCCTTATGCCGCAGCTTGAATTTCTTATTATTGTAGTAATAGGTTTGTGTTTCTTTGCACTTTGCGTACACAAATTTAATCGTGCAGATTTTTCAGTAGTAAAAACTTTTTGCCATCATCACTAACCCTGTCGTTTTGCAAATCTCATAACTGGCTGGAGGTAATTTTTATGAATAAAGATATAAAACTAACTCAGTCTGAAAAAAGTTATCTTATGGCAATTTATAATCTTAATTGTACTTCAGATTGCAGTTTCATACGTCCCGTAGATGTGGCAGTATATAATCATGTATCGCGTCCAAGCGTAACTGCGGCGCTGAAGCGCCTGAAAAATGAAGGTCTTATTGATAATACTTCACAAAACAGAATCGTTTTGACTGAAAAAGGCCTTCAATCAGCAAAACTTATAATGCAGAGATTTTTAATAATAAAATCATTTCTTAAAAACATGAAAATTAAAAACGAAACAGCTGAAAAAGATGCATGGAATATTGAACACGATGTCAGTAACCAGACTGTCGAAAAAATGAGTCTGAATCTTAAATGCAGTGAAAACAAGAAGGTGTTGTAAAACACCTTTTTTTATGCGTTAAATCGATATCCGGTGCCCCATAGTGTTTCAATAAATTCCGGGTTTGACGGGTCTTTTTCAATTTTTTTGCGTATTTTCTGTATATGGACAGGTACAGTAGCCTGCTCTCCATAAAAGTCTATTCCCCAAATGGAATCAAGCAAATGCTCCTTGCTGAATACAATATTGGGATTTGAAGCCAAAAATAAAAGCAACTCATATTCCTTTGTAGTCAATAGCACTTCCTTGCCGCTTACAAAAACCTTGTGCGACGCAGTATAAATTTCAAGATTTTTAACTGATATAATATCCGATGAAGCATTGCCGCCGCTCAGACGTTCATAACGGCTGATATGTGATTTAACACGAGCCGCAAGTTCAGCCGGGCTGAACGGTTTTGTCATATAATCGTCTGCACCAAAATCGAAACCTCGTATTTTATCAATGTCATCAGTTTTTGCAGAGACAATAATCATTGGAATCTCCATTTTTTTGCGGATATCTCTGATAATGTCAAACCCACTTTTTCCAGGCAGCATTAAATCCACAATAAGAAGTGCATAGTCTCCCGATAATGCCATTTGTATTGCCTTGTCTCCGTCAGACTCAATATCCGTTTTAAATCCGTTAAGCTTGAGATAGTCGCGCTCCAGCTCGGCAATATTTCTGTCATCCTCAATAATCATTATCTTTTTCACTGTTTTTTCACTCCTTTATTTTTCCAGTAAAATCGGCATATATATGGTAAAGCATGTTCCCTTGCCCACCTTGCTTTTAACAGATATCCGTCCGCTGTGTGCTTCTGCAAGTTCTCTTGCTATGGCAAGACCAAGACCTGTGCCGGAAAAATCTTTTGTCCGCTCGCTGTCAACTCTGTAAAACCGTTCAAAAATATGTGAAACTTTTTCTTGAGGTATTCCGGGGCCGTTGTCGGAAATATCAATACAAAAATTATTGTCTTTTCTGTAAAGTCTTGCTTTAATTGAAAGGCCAGCTTTCGGTCCGTATTTTACTGCATTTCCTGTAATATTCCTTATAACCTGATAAAATCTTTTAGCATCAATATTTGCTTTAAAATTTTCTTCCAGTTCATCATGATATTCAAATAAAATATGTTTTTCATCAAAATCCAAACCAAGTTCTTCCATCATATCACGTAAAAAAGGACGTACGCTGATTTTTTCAAAATTAAAGTCAAGCTTTTGCATATCCAGTTTTGAAAATAAAAACAGGTCGTCAATAAGCCGGTTCATATAGTCCGTATTGTTTGCGATGATTTTAAGATATTTGTTCTTTTTTTCGTCAGTTAAGTCGTCTCTGTCAAGCAGAGCTTCTATATATCCCTCAATTGATGTCATAGGCGTTTTAAGGTCATGGGATATGTTGGCTATAAGTGCTTTTCTGTTTTCTTCATATTCAGTTTTAACCTGTTCGTCTTCGTTGAGCTTTTGGGCCATGTCGTTAAATGCAGATATAAGAGTGCTTATCTCATTCGGCGTTTTAGATTCCACTTTTACATTATAGTTGCCGTTTGCAATTTCTTCCACACCCTTTTTCAGCTCTTCAACAGGATTTAGTATTCGGCTTTTCACCCTTAAAAGAAAAGTAAGCTCGAAAATGCTTCCAATTGTTGAAGCCAATGCAAAAATCAATATAATAATTTTAAGCGCATTTGAGACTCCGCCAAACCAAAACAGAAGTCCCCAAAGAATCAGATTAACAACAATTGATATTGGCCGTGCAAAACGTATATGACGATAATACCGTTTTAAATCAGATTTTCTAAATCCATCAGCATAAAGATGATGCTGTATTATTTCGGCGTTCATTTCTTTGTCTATTTCATGTATCTTGGCCTGAATTTCCTTTTTCTTGTCATTGTCGGCAAAACGATATTCCTTATATAGATTATATTTTTCATTTCTAAGCTGTTCAAAAATCATATGCGATTGTGCCCTATACGGATAAGTCTTAAAATTTTTCTTTTTTCTATTAAAAAAATCTAAAAACGCCATCATTGCATCCCTGCTTTACAATAAAATTATAAATTTAATAACAATATAATTTTAATACAACTTTTAATACAACTTTTTAAAATTTTTATAAAAATGAACTAAGTTATTATTTGTTGATTATTTTTATTTTTTTATGAAGTTAATTCCAACTTTGCAATTCAATGATGTTTCCCTCTATGTCTGTCGCATAGACAAAAATTGCCTTTTCTCCGTTAGGATAAACGGTTGAAATCAATTCGCCAACTTGACCTCCGCCTGCTTTTAATACTTTTTCAAGCGTTTTTTTTACATCATTAACTTCAAAAGCAATGTGTGCTATTCCACAGCAATTTACATTTTTATTTTGATTTTCAATCATATCAGAATAGCTGAATATTTCCAAAGTCGGATGATCTTCTCCATATCCCGGCAAACATAAATGCTCACCAATAATATGAGCATCCTTTATTCCTGTAAGTCTGTCAAGCCACTCACCGTGCAAATCTCGTTTTTCACCTATACTTTTACATTCAAATACGTTTTTATAAAACTCAATCAATGCTTTGCTGTCTTTGGCAATGATATTTGTATGTACATATCTCATTATCCTTTTTCACTCCTTTATTCTCATGTAACATTATTTGCCTTTATGCAAATATAACATAAAACATCAAAAATGTCATATTTAATATATACTTTAATTGGCGTAACAATTTCGTATTAATGCAGTAAAAGGAATAAAAAGCTAATTTCTGGTAATGCTGTTATTAACTTTATAAAGGAGGTTTAAGCATTGAATCCATATTATCTTGGTATTGATGTCGGTTCGGTCAGCACAGACCTTGTTGTAACCGATGAAAACGATACAGTTATAAAAAAAATATATCTCCGCACATGCGGCAAACCTATTGCAGCACTTACGCATGGGCTTCGTATCCTTCGTGATGAACTCGGCGATATCCAGATTTCAGGTGCCGGAACAACAGGAAGCGGGCGTCAGCTTGCATCTGTAATAGCAGGTGCCGATATTGTAAAAAACGAAATAACCGCTCATTCCATAGCATCAAAAAAAATTATTCCGGATGTAAGAACAATTATGGAAATAGGCGGTCAGGATTCCAAAATCATTTTTCTTAAAAACGGTGTTGTATGCGATTTTGCAATGAATACCGTATGTGCCGCCGGAACTGGTTCTTTTTTGGACAGGCAGGCGGAACGTATGGAAATACCAATTGAGAAATTCGGCGAATATGCTCTGCGTTCAAAAAATCCCACAAGGATAGCCGGAAGATGTGCGGTATTTGCTGAATCGGATATGATACACAAACAGCAAACCGGACATAGCGAGGAGGATATAATACGAGGATTATGTGAGGCACTTGTGCGCAATTATTTGAGCAATCTTGCCAAAGGCAAAGAAATTGTAGGTCCTGTAATGTTTCAAGGCGGAGTGGCTGCAAATATCGGCATAAAAGCTGCGTTTGAACATGAGCTTGGCCTTAAAATGTATGTCCCGGAATATTATGATGTTATGGGCGCATATGGAGCGGCACTTTTGGCAAAGAAAAAAGTTAAAAAGACATGTAAACCTACAGCATTTTACGGTTTTGAAAATGCCTTTAATGAATTTGAGACAAGAAGCATCGAATGTGATGGATGCTCAAATCAATGTGAGGTAATAGAAGTACGTGTAAACGGAGAAGTAAGAGCACGCTGGGGAGATAAATGCGGCAAATGGTCAAACTTAAGCGTTGCGGTTTAAAGGAGAAAAATTAATGAATCAGATTTTAAAACATGCAAAACCACAAAAATCAAATTCGGATATAACAGTTGGATTGCCTTCATCAATGATGTTTTATGCTCATGGGGAGCTATGGGAAGATTTTTTTTCAAAGCTTGGCTGCCATGTTGAAAAATCCGGACCTACAAGCCGTGAAATTCTGAACCGTGGTGTAAGCCTTTGCAGCAGTGAAGTCTGTATGCCGGTAAAAGTATTTACGGGGCATGTGGACGCACTTGCAAAACGAACCGATTATGTGTTCATTCCGCGTTATATAAGTATGGGCAGGCATGAAATGGACTGTCCTAAATTCTGCGGGCTTCCCGATATGGTGCGTATTAATCTGCATAATAAAGTCAATCTTATGGAAGTTGACATAGATTTTGATAAGGGAACGGAAAAAACCAAAGCAAGCCTTGGTTCGATTTCCAATACACTTGGCATAGACTATGAAACTGTAAAAAATATTTTCGTAAATTCAGTACAAAATAAACTTGATACCGATATGAAAGTAGGCTCAGTTGAGCCGGGAATAAAAAATATGCCGTCCATCGCCGTTTTGGGACATCCATATATGATTTATGATGAAATGCTCAGTATGGGCCTTATTTCAAAACTCAAACAAAAAAACTTTCAGGTACTTACGCCTAATAGTTTAACACGTAATGTACGTCGCAGTCATCTTCCGATTTTTAAAAACCGCAATTTTTATGAACTCGGAAGTGATATTCTCGGCAGTGCATCGGCTTTTTTGGAGTTGCCGCAGGTAAAAGGCATGATTTATCTGTCACCTTTTGCATGCGGAATTGATTCATTGGTTACGGAATTTATAGAGCGCCACCTGCATAATACAGAAAAAAATATGCCATTTATGAAAATCACAGTTGATGAGCATACCGGAGAAGCAGGATTTGATACACGGCTTGAGGCTTTTCTTGATATGATAGAGGATTAAGGTTCTAAAGGAGGATAATAATGAAAATTACATTTCCACATATGGGAGATGCCTATATTTCAGTAAAAGTGCTGCTTGATGAGCTTGGGCTGGATTACTATATGCCTCCTGTAGGTTCACATGAGACAATGGAAATTGGCATTGCAAACTCTCCTGAATTTATGTGTCTGCCTTTTAAAAAAGTTCTCGGTGATTTTATAAATGGGCTTAATAATGGAGCGGATACTATTCTTTTCGGAGAAAGCGGCGGACAATGCCGAATGAGCTACTACGGTGACCTCATGCAGGATATACTGCGGAGTATGGGCTATAAATTTAATTATATTCATTTTAATTTTAGCCATTTAACATATAAAGAAGCTGCACGTAATTTGGGACCGTTTCTTACAGGAAAATCAAAATTATCGGTTATAAAAGCCGCAGTAAATGCCGGCTGGACAGTTTTTGCTGTTGATAAGCTTTATGCTCTTTCCAGAAAAATACGCTGCCGCGAGATAAAACACGGTACTACGGATAAAATTATGCGTGAGTTTGAGCAGAAAGCACAGACAGTACATGGTTTTAAAAATATACATCGTGCCTTAACAGAAGCCAGAAAAGAACTTAAACATGTAGAGATAGATAAAACTTTTGAACCGGTAAAAATCGCTTTAGTAGGTGAGATTTTTATATCAAGTGATTCATTTACAAATCTCGAAATCGAAAAAAAGCTTGGGAATATGGGTGCTTATGTACACAATACAATGGGTGTAAGCGAGTGGATTTTTAAACATTTTATTAAATATATGATTCCTTTTAATCGTCGCGACAAGTCAATTGAGGCTGCACAGCCTTATATGCATACTGACGATATAGGCGGGCATGGAATTTACACAATAGGAAATACAGAGCTTTTAAGCCACGGCAGTTATGACGGCATTATTCAGATATATCCGTTTACGTGTATGCCTGAAATTATAGCTCAGACCACATTAGGCGAAATTCAGAGAAAAAATGGTGTGCCTGTAATGACACTTATACTGGACGAAATGACTGGTGAAACAGGATATATTACGAGACTTGAAGCTTTTGTTGATATGCTTAGATTTCAAAAAGAACAAAAATACGAGGAAAAAAATCAAAAGGAGCCTATAAAACACCCTAAACTTAAACATGTCAGTTAAAAATAACTACTATATTCATTATTAAACATAAAAATAACCAAAACGGACAATTTAAATCTGCTCTGGTTATTTTTTTACACTAATACTTAGCATTTCACAAATTTTGTTTACTCTTTTTATATTGTTTTTCGTATGAATATCTGCAGTATTCTTAGGAGTATATAAACTGTTTGATAAACCCATCAATTCTCCTGACGCCTCTGTCATTACGCACTTATCTGGAATTTTGAACCTTATAAGAATAAGAGTTCCAGAAAAAACATACAATTCTACAGCACATTTTCTGATAGCCTGACCAGCATCATCATAAAACTTATTGTTTTCTAATTTTGTGTCATATATGATGGGATTTGAATATAAATCTGCATACATGATAAGTGTAAATTCAATTTTCTTTTTAAGTTTTATGTAATTTACATTCGGATTAATTATAAGACCCTTAATTAATTCTGTAAGTATAAATACTATAATACCAGCACATGCAGCTCCGAATATTGCTTTTCCAACTGGATTATGTAATTTGATAGCACTTGAAATACTATTTAATGCATTAATAATATTCGTTATATTGTTTTCGTTCATCGCAAACATCTTTTCAATATAGTTATTCTTTCTAAAACACAAAATAAAAGCCATTCAAAACAGAAGGCTTTTTAAAACTGCGGTTGAAGGGACTTGAACCCTTACCCTTGCGGACAGGAACCTAAATCCTGCGTGTCTGCCAGTTCCACCACAACCGCAAATATAATATATAAAAAAAGATACAGCCAAAGGACTGTATCAAAAGGCGTCGATCGGATTTGAACCGATGCATAGAGGTGTTGCAGACCTTTGCCTTACCACTTGGCTACGACGCCATAAATTAAAATGACCCGACCGGGAATTGAACCCGGGTTACAGCCGTGAAAGGGCCGTGTCTTAACCGCTTGACCATCGGGCCATAATCTCTTATCCCTTTATCGGGAAAACTCCCCAAGTAGGATTCGAACCTACGACCCATCGGTTAACAGCCGATTGCTCTACCGCTGAGCTATTGAGGATTATTTGTCTCCGGCAGCCATCTACTTTCCCAGGCCGTTTCCAGCCAAGTATCATCGACCGATTGAGTCTTAACCTGCGTGTTCGGTATGGATACGGGTGTCTCCCACAATCGCATTACCACCGGATATTTTCTAT